>NZ_JBWKLJ010000004.1:161827-732732 GCF_056430285.1 Streptomyces sp. NPDC045998 | reverse complement strand
TTTCCCTTTCCGGCGGTTCCGACTCTATCAGATCCTTTCGGGCCTGATTCCCAGTCAGCGGGCTTGTCTTCCCGACCCGTTGGGCCGTTCCGACGTTTCAAACTCTAGCGGATTTCCCGGGCGGCTCATAATCGAGCCTTTCGAAATGCATTTCGGGCATGCCGAAAATGCGTCCCGTTCGGGAGATCGTGCTGGGTTTGTTGCCGCGTTCGCGGCGGGATCGGCTGTCGCAGAACCGTTCCGGCTCCGTGACAACTCGAAGAACCTTACGCATCGGCAAGGGGCGTGTCAAGTGACCCCTAGTCGAGGTCGCTCAGCCGCCCGCCCGCGTCCGGCTGGGCGTGCTCGACCCTTCGCAGCAGGCGGATCAGGAGCTCCCCGAGCACGCCGCGCTCCTCGCTCGACAGGTCCTGGAGGAGGTCCTCCTCGAAGGCGGTCGCCATGCGCATCGCCTCCAGCCACTTGGCGCGGCCCTCGTCCGTCAGCTCGACGATGACGCGCACCCGGTTGTTCTCGTCCCGGTCGCGGGTGACCAGACCGTCGGCCGCCATGCGGTCGATGCGGTGCGTCATGGCGGCCGGCGTGAGGCCGAGCCGCTTGGCGAGGTCGCCGGGGCCCAGGCGGTACGGGGCGCCGGAGAGGACGAGGTGCTTGAGGACCTCCCACTCGGCGTTGCTGATGCCGAGCTCGGCGACCTGGCGGCCGTACGCCACGTTCATGCGGCGGTTCAGCCGGCCCAGCGCCGAGACCACCTTCTCGACCTGGGGGTCGAGGTCGCGGAATTCGCGCTGGTAGGCGGCGATCTGTTCGTCGAGGGTCGGCTCCTGCGTTGCGGACATGCCCGGAGTATCCCATGGCACGGCTTGGCGTTGAAGTCCTTCCATGTGTAGAGTTAAGGATCGAACTTTAGTGTTGAAGTCTTCCGAGGTAAGACCTCGCGAACCGAAGTAGGTGAGTGTGTCCAAGGCGATGGGCGCTGCGATGCGCCGAATCCAGGCGGGGAACGTGCTGAGCGCGTTCGGGCTCGGGTTCACCGTTCCGTATCTCTATGTGTATGTGGCTCAGGTGCGGAACCTGGGCGCCGGTACGGCGGGTGTCGTGCTGGCCGTCTTCGCCATGGCCGCACTCGTCGTGCTGCCCTTCACCGGGCGGGCCATCGACCGTCGCGGGCCGCTTCCCGTGCTGGTCGGCGCCGCGCTGCTGGCCGCCGTCGGGGCGCTGGGCATGGGGCTGGCCGGCAGCGTGCCCACCGTCGTCCTGGCCGCGGCCCTCCTGGGCGCCGGTACGGCCGTGATGCAGCCGGCCCTCGCCACGATGATCGTGTGGTGCTCCTCCACGGCGACGCGCACGCGCGCCTTCGCCCTGCAGTTCTTCCTGCAGAACCTCGGGCTCGGCATCGGCGGCCTGATCGGCGGGCAGCTCGTCGACGAGAGCCGTCCGGACAGCTTCCTGCTGCTGTTCTCGATCGAGGCGGCGATGTTCCTCGTACTGGCCGTGATCGCCGCGACGGTACGGATGCCGCGTACGCCGTCGATCGCGGACGCGCGGCCGCAGACCGAGGGCGGCGGTGTACGGGCGCTGCTCGGGCACCGGGCCATGGTGCAGCTGTGCGTGCTGGGGTTCGTGCTGTTCTTCGCCTGTTACGGGCAGTTCGAGTCGGGCCTCGCGGCGTACGGCACGGAGGCCGCCGGGATCGAGCCGTCGGCGCTCGGCATGGCCCTGGCCGCGAACACGGCGGTCATCGTGGTCGCCCAGTTCCTGGTGCTGCGCTTCGTGGAGCGGCGCCGCCGGAGCCGGATGATCGCGGCGGTCGGGCTGATCTGGACCGTGGCGTGGCTCTTCGCGGGGTACGCCGGGCTCGGGCACGGCAGCCAGACGATGGCGACGGCCGCGTTCATCACCACGTACGGCCTCTTCGGTCTCGGCGAGGCGATGCTGTCGCCGACCGTGGCGCCGCTGGTGGCCGACCTGGCGCCGGAGTCGATGGTCGGGCAGTACAACTCGGCCTTCGCGCTGGTCAAGCAGCTCGCGCTGGCGATCGGGCCGGCCGTGGGCGGGCCCATGGGGGCCGCGCTGCACGGGCCGTACATCGTGACCTTCGTGCTCTTCTCGCTGGGCATCACCGTGCTGGCCCTGCGGCTGGGCAAGAAGCTCACCCCGGCGCAGGACCACCCGTACCTCGTGGCGAAGTCCCGGGTGGTCGCCCGGCACCAGCCCGAGCAGGCGGTGGAGGCCGCCGTCTAACCCGGGAGCGCGAACTCGCACCAGACCGCCTTGCCGCCTCCCGGCGTGCGGCGGCTGCCCCAGGACGAGGCGATCGTGGCGATGATCGAGATGCCGCGACCCGCCTCGTCCTCCGTTTCGGCGCGGCGGCGGCGCGGCAGGTGGTCGTCGCCGTCCGTCACCTCGATGATCAGGCGGCGGTCGGTGCGCCGGAGCCTGAGGCGCATCGGCGGGGTGCCGTGCTGGAGGGAGTTCGCGACCAGCTCGCTGGTGGCGAGCACCCCCAGGTCGCGCAGTTCGACCGGGAAGCGCCAGCTGGAGAGCACCCCGGAGGCGAAGGCACGCGCGCGGGGCGCCGCTTCCACGCCGCCGAGCAGATCGAGCGCGGCGTTGTGGAACAGCTCCGCGTCCGGGCCCGTGCGCGTCGGGTGCTGGAGGACCAGGACGGCGACGTCGTCGTCGTGCTCCGCGGTGACGCCGAGGGCGCGCAGCAGGCGGTCGCAGACCACCTGGGGGGTGCCGGTGGCGCCGGCGAGGGCGCGCTCCAGGGCGGCGACGCCCTCGTCGATGTCCTCGCGGCGCCGCTCGACCAGGCCGTCGGTGTAGAGGACGGCGGTGGAGCCGGGCGGCAGGGCGATGGTGCCGGAGGTGTGCAGCCAGCCACCGGTGCCGAGCGGCGGGCCGGTCGGCTCGTCGGCGCGGCGGACGGTGCCGTCCTCGTCCCTGACCAGGATCGGGAGGTGCCCGGCGGAGGCGTAGACGAGCCGGCCCTCGTTGGGGTCGTGGACGGCGTAGACGCAGGTGGCGATCTGGCTGGCGTCGATCTCCGAGGCCAGGCCGTCGAGGAGCTGGAGCACCTCGTGGGGCGGCAGGTCGAGACGGGCGTACGCGCGGACGGCGGTGCGCAGCTGGCCCATGACGGCCGCCGCGCGCACCCCCCGGCCCATGACGTCGCCGATGACCAGGGCCGTGCGGCCCGCGCCCAGGGTGATCACGTCGTACCAGTCGCCGCCGACCGCCGCGTCCGTGCCTCCCGGCTGGTACGTGGCGGCGACGCGCAGGTCGTCGGGCTGCTCCAGCTCCTGCGGGAGGAGGGAGCGCTGGAGGGTGACGGCGGTCTCGCGGTGGCGGCGCTCGCTGGCGCGGAGCCGGGCCGCGGCGTCGGCGTGGTCGGTGACGTCCGCGGCGTGGACGAGGACGCCGCCGCCCTCGTGGCCGGGCGTGTCGACGGGGAGGCAGGTGACCGTGTACGAGCCGCCGTGCGTGCGGCGGGACTTGACCGTGCGGGGCTTCCCGCTGCGCAGCACCTGGTCCATGAGCGGGAGCAGGCCCAGCTCGGCCAGCTCCGGGCAGTCGGCCGCGACGGTGGTGCCGGGGGCGCGGTGGCCGAAGGCGGTGGCGTAGGCGTCGTTGACGTACGCGATGCGGTGCTCGGGGCCGTACGCGACGGCGACCAGGCCGGGGAGGCTGCTGAGGATCTCGGTGACGGAGAAGTCCTCCAGCGCGGGAACGCCGTCGGGCAGGAGCTCCGGTCGGCGGCCGGGCTCACCCGTGCCCGACTCACCGCGCGCGGCGGGGACCGAGCCGTCCCCGCGCTGCGCCGGCGCGACCCCAGGGTCGGAGCCGCGCGCGGCGGCGCGGCGTTGCGTACCGGGGAGCCGGGCGCTCCAACGGGTGAAGTTCACGGATCTGTATGCCTCGTGGTGTCGGTGCCGTGCTGAGTCGCTGGGTCACTCTGTGCAGGTGTGAGCCCACCTATGGTCACACGTCCAGTGTGACCGAGCGCACTGACAATGGCGTCGGCCGTTGCGTCGGCCAGTACGTGCGGTGCGTGTGGTGCCTGCGGTGCGCGTGCGGTGCGGTGCGCGTGCCGTACTACGTCAGTCGGACTTCGGTGCGCCGTCCGCGGTTCCGCCCTCGGCGACCTCCTTGGGGTCGGGCGGCGGCGGCCCGGCGGCGAGTTCGAACTCGGCACGCGGATGCTCCAGCGACCCGAGGGACACGATCTCCCGCTTGAACAGCCCGGCCAGCGTCCACTCGGCCAGCACGCGCGCCTTGCGGTTGAACGTCGGCACCCGGCTGAGGTGGTACGCGCGGTGCATGAACCAGGCGGGGTAGCCCTTGAGTTTGCGGCCGTAGACGTGCGCGACGCCCTTGTGAAGGCCGAGCGAGGCGACGGAGCCGGCGTACTTGTGGGCGTACTGCTTGAGCGGCCGGCCCTGGAGGGAGGCGACCAAGTTCTCGGCGAGGACCTTGGCCTGGCGTACGGCGTGCTGGGCGTTGGGGGCGCACTCCCGGCCCTCCTCCTCGGCCGTGACGTCCGGGACGGCTGCCGCGTCCCCCGCCGCCCAGGCGTGTTCGACGCCCTTGACGGTGAGGAACGGCGTACACGCGAGACGGCCGCGTTCGTTGCGGGGCAGGTCCGTGGCGGCGAGGACGGGTGCGGGTTTGACGCCCGCCGTCCACACGACCGTACGGGTGGGGAGACGGGTGCCGTCGCTGAGGACGGCGACGCGGCCCTCGCACGATTCGAGGCGGGTCTCGAGCCGTACGTCGATGTTGCGGGCGCGCAGCTCGCGCACCGTGTAGCGGCCCATGTCCGCGCCGACCTCCGGGAGGATGCGGTCGGTCGCCTCGACGAGGACCCACTTCAGGTCCGCCGGCTTGATGTTGTGGTAGTACCGCGCGGTGTAGCGGGCCATGTCCTCCAGCTCGCCGAGGGCCTCCACGCCGGCGTAGCCGCCGCCGACGAAGACGAAGGTGAGGGCGGCGTCGCGGATGGCGGGGTCGCGGGTGGAGGAGGCGATGTCCATCTGCTCGATGACGTGGTTGCGCAGGCCGATGGCCTCTTCGACGGTCTTGAAACCGATGCCGTAGTCGGCGAGGCCCGGGACCGGGAGGGCGCGCGAGATGGAGCCGGGCGCGATGACCAGCTCGTCGTAGGACAGCTGGACGGGGCCCGCGCCCTCCTCCTCGGTGGCGAGGGTGGTGACGGTGGCGGTGCGCTTGGCGTGGTCGACGGCCGTGACCTCGCCGATGAGGATCCCGCAGTGGTTCAGGACGCGGCGCAGCGGGACGACGACGTGGCGGGGCGAGATGTTGCCGGCCGCCGCCTCGGGGAGGAAGGGCTGGTACGTCATGTACGGGTCGGGCGTGACCACGGTGATGCGGGCCGTGCCGCCTCTCAGCCGGTCCTTGAGGTGCCGCTGGAGGTGCAGCGCGGTGTACATCCCGACGTAGCCACCGCCGACAACGAGAATGCGCACAGGTTCGGTCACCATCCCATGACGCAACGGGCTCCGGGGTTTGTCCACAGGCCCGACAACTTGTATGACCGGAGAGCGAGGCGGGCGCGGGGCGCCGCGGCGGGGCCGGGGCGGCGGCCGGGCTGGAAGGTGCGCAGGTCAGGGGAGGGGGCGAGGGTGCGAGCGGGGTGGGGTGGGGGGCCGGAATCGGGAGTGTTCCGGTCCTTGCTCCGATCGGGGGGCGCACCGGACGGAACTGCCCCTTCTGAATTGACCCCGACTCAACTATGTTCGTATGTCGTCGGGGTGTCCGGGTCGTCGCGCGTGACCTGAGCGATGGATGCGGTCCCCGATCGTCAGGGCGGGGAGTCTCCGGGGGGAGACGTCATAACCGGGGGAACACATGCATGTTCAGGATTCGCATTTGCAGGCCGTCGTCGCGTCGTCGGCGGCGGACGGGACCGTACGGGCGATGGCCGACGGGCACTCGATGACCGGCGGGAGCGCCCTGCCGGGCGGCGGTTCGCTGACCGGCGGGGGTTCCCTGTCCGGCGGGACCGGGCGTACGGCGCCGCTGCGCGTGGACGCGCAGCGCAATCTGGAGCACGTGCTGCGGGCGGCCCGCGAGGTCTTCGGCGAGCTCGGGTACGGGGCGCCGATGGAGGACGTGGCGCGCCGGGCCAGGGTCGGCGTCGGCACGGTCTACCGGCGCTTCCCCAGCAAGGACGTGCTGGTGCGCCGCATAGCCGAGGAGGAGACCTCCCGGCTGACCGAGCAGGCGCGCGCGGCGCTGGGCCAGGAGGAGGACCCCTGGTCGGCGCTCTCCCGCTTCCTGCGTACGTCGGTGGCCTCGGGCGCCGGGCGGCTGCTGCCGCCGCACGTACTGCGGGTGGGCGTGGACGACGCGCCGGAGGCCGACGTGCTCGGTGGTCCGGACGGCCTCGGCGAGCTGGGTGAGCTCGGTGGGTTCGGCGACTCGCGGGTTCCGCACCAGCGTGCCGTGCTGGCGGCGGAGCTGGACGACCCGGGCGCGGCGGAGCTGCTGGAGGTCGTGGGCCGGCTCGTCGAGCGGGCGCGGGAGGCGGGCGAGCTGCGCGGTGACGTGACGGTGGCCGACGTCCTGCTGGTCATCGCGACGGCGGCGCCCTCGCTGCCGGACGCCGCCCAGCAGAGCGCGGCGTCGGCACGGCTCCTCGACATCCTGCTGGAGGGGCTCCGCTCCCGGCCCGCGTAACGGCGGACAGGCGACGCCCGCGCCGCACCGGCTCCGCATCGGTCCGCACCGGCTCCGCACCGGCTCCGCAGCACTCCGCACCCGAACGGGTGAGGTCTCGTGCGCCGATTCGGGCCGGTTCCCCGGATGAGTGGTCAACGGGCCAACGGCCCCGGCCGGGGCCGGGCCCTGTGGCACGCTTGCCCGGAGGTTCGGTCCGAGCAGTGGTACGGGGGCTTCCGCCATGAGCGGTGAGGGTCGAGACGAGCCGCCGAGCGGCGGGGTGGCCGATGCGGACACCGGTGCGAGTGTGCCCGCGCAGCGCGCGGGCGGATCCGCCCGGGCCTCCGGTGCCTCGGCGGCCCCGGAGGCACCGGGGTCCGTGCTGCCACCGCCGATCGAGCTGCCCCCGTCGGACGCCGAGCTGGTGCGGCGCATGCGCTCCGGCGACGACGGCGCGTACGAGGAGCTGTTCCGTCGCCACGCCGAGGCGGTACGGCGGTACGCCCGTGGCTGCTGCCGGGACGGGCACACGGCCGACGACCTCACCGCCGAGGTGTTCGCGCGGACGCTGCAGGCCGTGCGCGGTGGCGCGGGGCCGGAGCACGCCGTACGGGCGTATCTGCTGACGACCGTGCGGCGGGTCGCGGCGGCCTGGGCGAAAACCGCCAAGCGGGAGCAGCTCGTCGAGGACTTCGCGGTGTTCGCCGCCCAGGCGGCGCGTACGACGGAGGTGTCCGAGGAGGACACCCTCGAGCTCGGTGCCGAGGTGCGGGCGATGCAGGAGGCGGAACGCTCGCTCGCCATGCGGGCGTTCCGTTCGCTGCCCGAGCGGTGGCAGGCGGTCCTGTGGCACACGACGGTCGAGGAGGAGTCACCGAGCGAGGTGGCACCCCTCTTCGGACTGACCCCCAACGCCACGGCGGTGCTGGCCAGCCGCGCCCGCGAAGGGCTCAAGCAGGCCTACCTCCAGGCGCACGTGAGCCGGGCGCTCACCTCCGGCGGTGACTGCGCCCGGTACGCCGACCGGCTGGGCGCGTACGCCCGGGGCGGGCTGCGGATGCGCGCCGAGCGGGGGTTGCGCAGACACCTGGAGGAGTGCGCGAAGTGCCGCGTGGCGGTGGGCGAGCTGGAGCAGGTCAACGCCGGGATCCCCGCGCTGCTGCCGGTCGCCGTCATCGGCTGGTTCGCGGCCGGGGCCTCCCTCAAAGCGGCCGGTGTGGTGGCGGCCGGCGGTGCGGCGGGGGCGGCGGGCGCGACCGGCGCCGCGGCGGCGGCCACCGGAGCGGGTACCGGGGCCGGGGCAGGGGCCGGTGGAGCCGCGGGCGGGGCCGCTGCCGAGGGACTGGGCGCACCGGTGAAGGTCGGCATCGCGGCCGCGGTGGCCGCAGCGGCGACCGCCGGGCTGGTCTGGGCGCTGACGGGCGACCCGAAGCCCGCGCCGGAACCGCAGGCCAGGCCGCCGAAGGCGGAACCGGTCGCCCCGCGCGAGGAGCCGGCGCCCCGGCCCAGCCCGTCGAAGCCGTCCCCCACCCCGACACCCGCGCCCCCGCCGGCCCCGAGCCCCTCGCCACGCCCGGATCCGGTCCGTACGCCGACGCCGACGCCGACACCCGGTCCGGCGAAGCCCACACCCCCGCCCCCGCGACCGGCCCCGAAGCCGGCGCCGACGCCGAAACCGGCTCCGCCGCCCACTCCGCCGCCCGCGCCCGCCGTGTACCGGGTCAACGCGCTGCATTACGGCCTCTTCGGCGACCACACCCGCCCCGAGGTGCGGCTGCACGAGTCCAGCTGGCTGTGGCAGCGCTGGGGGATGTCGATCGGCGGCAAGCGGTACGGCCACGGCGTGACCGTGCACGCGCGGTCGTCCGTCACCATCGACCTCAACCGCCGCTGCTCGACGTACGACGCCTTCGTCGGCGTCGACGACATGGCGCTGGGCCTGGGCGCGGCGCGGTTCTCGGTGTACGGGGACGGCGGCGTGCGGCTGTGGCGGTCACCGGTGGTGCGCGGCGGCGACGCGGCGGTGCCCGCGCGCGTGACGATCGCCGGGCACCGCACGATCAGGCTCGTCGTCGAGCCGCACCCCGGCACGCCCCTCGCCGCGGTGGCCCCGGTCGACTGGGCCGAGTCCCGGATCAGCTGCCGCTGACGGCCGGCGCCGGGGGGCGGGTCAGGACCGCAGCCCCGTCAGGACCGCAGCGTCGGCCGCGGCGGCACCCCCGCGGCGACCGCGCGCTGCCGGGGCGCCGCCGTACCGGTCCAGCAGGTCCCGCGCCGGGCGATGAGGCGGCGCAGCCACAGCTCCGTGGAGACCAGGTCGGCGAGGCCGTCCAGGGGCAGCGGTTCGCCCTCGGAGGCGGCGCGCAGCGCCCTGCGGACGACCCGGGCCTCGATCAGGCCCGCGTCCGCGAGGAGCGGCGCCTCGAAGAGGTCCATCAGCTCCGGCAGGGCGAGGCGCAGCCCCGCGCGCGTGGCGGCGGCCGACGGCGCGTGGGAGGGCGCGCCCCAGCCGGGCGGGAGGTCGCGGATGCCGGCGCCCGCGAGTACGGCCCGCAGGACCGCGGCCCGGGCGCCGGGCTGGACGCGGAGCGACTCCGGGAGGTCGCGGCAGGCGCGTACGACCTGGTTGTCGAGGAAGGGGGCGTGCAGCCGCTGGCTGCGGATCTCGGCGGCCTGCTCCAGGATGCGGTGGTCCGCCGCGTGCCGCGCCAGGGCCGCCCGCGCGCGTGCCTCGCCCGGCCGCTGGACGGATGTGGGGCGGGTCGCCGCCTGCCCCAGGCGAACCGATACTTCAGCGAGCGCCTCGCCGGTGAGCCAGCGCGCGGCGGGCCCCGGCCGGGACCAGGCCAGTGCGGAGAGGGAGGCGTCCAGGGGCCCGGCCGCGGCCGGCACGGTCCGGTTCGCCGCGAGCAGCCCGTCGGCGGCGGACTCCAGACCCGCGCGGTACGGCGTACGGGCCAGCTTGCGCGCCGCCCGGTACACGGTCAGCGGCACCAGAAGGGAGCCCGCCGAGGGCCCGGCGGCCTTGGCGAGCGCGGTGACCGGACGCAGCAGGTGCCGGCGTCTGCGGTCCAGCAGCAGGTCGGCGAGGCGCGCGGGGTGGGCGTCCAGGACCTGGCGGGCGCCGTGCCCGGTGAAGTGGTCGGCGCTGCCCGCCGCGAGGCGCCGCCGGTGGCGTGCGGCGGTCACCAGGGAGGGGCCCGGTTCGTCGGTCAGGGGGCCCTCCAACTCCAGGAAGGGAAGGGCCTCTTCGCCCGCCGCGACCACCACGTGGTGGAGGCGGGGGTTCTCGGCGATGAGGCGGGCCCGTTCCCGTTCGTCGTCGTGGCCGCCCGTGGCCAGGTCGTTGAAGGTGACGGCGAGCAGCCGCTCCCCGGCACCCGTACCGTGCCCGAGGACCGTGCCGGGCGCGCCGGGCAGCCCCGCCGCGAGCAGCGCCAGCGTGCTGGACGCGCTGCCGCCCGACAGGTCGGCACCGATGCCGGGGGCGGGCGCCCCGCGCGCGGCGCGCCGTTCGGCGGGCCCCATCCCGGGCACGGGCCCGGGGTCGGGCGGCGGTGTCTCCGGGGCGTGCCGGGGCGCGGTGAGCCGGGCGCGTACCGCCTCGACCAGCGCTTCCCGTACGCCTTCGACGGCCCGGTCCGGGTCGATGCGGGGCCCCTCGACGGCGAGCGAGGCGACCGGTTCGTAGCCGGTGATCTCGCGCGAGCCCTCGCGCAGCACGAGCGCGTGGCCCGGCGGGACCCGCTTCACCCCGGCGTACGGCGTGGAGTCGCGCAGGGCCTCGGGGGTCTCGGGGCAGGCGAGGAGCGCCGCCAGGTGGCCGATGTCCAGCTGTGCCTCGATGAGGTCGGCGAGCGGCAGGGCGGCGGTCGCGTACGCCGTGCCGTTGGCCCACGGCGTGTGGAACACCGGGCGCGCCCCGGCCAGGTCCCCCGCGACGATGATGCGCCGCCCGGTCTGGACGACGGCGGTGTAGCTTCCCGGCCACGCCGTGAGGTGGCGCATGGCGCCGCCGCGCGCCGCGAACAGCCCGACCCTCAGCTGCTCGTCGCTGGCGGCACAACAGCCCAGTACGGCAAGGCGCGTGCACGCGTCGACGGAGATGACCCGCACTTCGTCCGGGCGCCAGTCGCCCACCGCCCACAGCGGATCCGGGTCGCCCCACAGCAGTTGGGCGCCGACCGGGTGCACGGTGCGTCCGTCGTCGTCCGCCCCTACCGCCCCCGCCGTACCGAAGCTCGCGGCGATACTGCTCCACCCCACCAGCCACCGCATCGCCGCCTCCACCGCCTGTGGACAACATCAGCCTTCGATGAGGACATGCTGCCACGACAACGGCGCGCAAGAGGGCTCCCGGGCGCGCCCCCGGGAAAAGGGAACACGCCCCTGGCATGGGCGATATGACGTTGGTGACGACGACGCTTCGGAAAGGGTTCGGAGTCGGAAGGGGGATGGTTCGACCGGTTCGGCGATGGGCATCATCCAGCCAATCTGCCCCGCATCCGTACAGATCCGGTACCGGCTTCGGACCGGATCCGTACGCACGGCATCGGATCCGTACGGAGGTTCGTACGCATGGCTCCCTACGTACGGTTCCGTACGCACGGCTCCGGACGGATCGACGGTCCGGGAGGCGCCCTTCGCCTCCCGGACCGGTCCGCCACCCGCGGGGAATGAGGCGGCGGTGTCCCCCAGCCCACTGGTTCCAGTACGCAGCGGGCCGACCCACGCAGGCTCCATGGAAGCGCTCCCCCTCCGACCAGGGCCAGAGCGCACGGCCGGGCGCACGGCCACACGGCCGGAGCACGGAGCAGGGGTGGCGGGCGCGCGTCCGGAACACCGCACGCTCCTCACCATCCGCCCGTACGCACAACAATCTCGCCATACGGAACACTGCCTCTTAACGGTCGGGATCCGCCGAACTACGCTGGGTTTACGAATGCCGCGCGCCTATGCCTGGCGTGCGGCGGCCGTCTGGGTGTCGAGGGGTGGCGCATGTCCAGGGAGCAACGCGGGCCGAACGAGAAGCTCGGCACCGTTCTCGCCCTCGCGGGAATCAGCAACGCCGGCCTGGCCCGGCGGGTCAACGACCTCGGGGCGCAGCGCGGTCTGACCCTGCGCTACGACAAGACGTCGGTGGCCAGGTGGGTGTCGAAGGGCATGGTGCCGCAGGGCGCCGCGCCCCACCTCATCGCGGCCGCGATCGGGCAGAAGCTCGGCCGTCCGGTGCCGCTGCACGAGATCGGTCTGGCGGACGCCGACCCGGCGCCGGAGGTCGGTCTCGCCTTCCCGCGCGACGTCGGCGAGGCGGTCAAGTCGGCGACCGAGCTGTACCGGCTGGATCTGGCCGGGCGGCGGGCGGGCGGCGGCGGGATCTGGCAGTCGCTGGCCGGTTCCTTCGCGGTGAGCGCGTACGCGACGCCCGCGTCCCGCTGGCTGATCACCCCCGCCGACTCGTCGGTGGAGCGGTCGGTGCCGCCGGGGGACGGGCCGGACGGGACGGGGCTCGTGCGCGTGGGCCACAGCGACGTGGCCAAGCTCCGCGAGGCGGCCGAGGACGCACGCCGCTGGGACTCCAAGTACGGCGGCGGGGACTGGCGTTCGTCGATGGTGCCGGAGTGCCTGCGGGTGGACGCGGCGCCGCTGCTGCTCGCTTCGTACTCGGACGAGGTGGGCCGGGCGCTGTTCGGGGCGACCGCCGAGCTGACCCGGCTGGCGGGCTGGATGGCGTTCGACACGGGCCAGCAGGAGGCGGCCCAGCGGTACTACATCCAGGCGCTGCGGCTCGCGCGGGCGGCGGCGGACGTGCCGCTCGGCGGGTACGTGCTGGCGTCGATGTCGCTGCAGGCCACCTACCGGGGCTTCGCCGACGAGGGCGTGGACCTCGCGCAGGCGGCGCTGGAGCGCAACCGGGGGCTGGCGACGGCCCGGACCATGTCGTTCTTCCGGCTGGTGGAGGCGCGGGCGCACGCGAAGGCGGGCGACGCGGTGGCGGCCGGGGCCGCGCTCAAGGCGGCGGAGGGGTGGCTGGAGCGGTCGCGGGAGGGCGACGCGGACCCCACGTGGCTGGGCTTCTACTCGTACGACCGGTTCTGCGCGGACGCCGCCGAGTGCTACCGCGATCTGAAGGCGCCGCGGCAGGTGCGCCGGTTCACCGAGCAGGCCCTGTCCCGGCCCACGGAGGAGTTCGTCCGCTCGCACGGCCTGCGGCTGGTGGTGAGCGCGGTCGCCGAGCTGGAGTCGGGGAACCTGGACGCGGCGTGCGCGGCGGGCACGCGCGCGGTGGAGGTGGCCGGGCGCATATCGTCGGCCCGTACGACCGAGTACGTACGGGACCTGCTGCACCGGCTGGAGCCGTACGGCGACGAGCCGCGGGTGGTGGAGCTGCGGGAGCGGGCGCGGCCGCTGCTGATGACACCGGCGTGAGGCCCGGGCGCGAGGCCCGGGCGTAAGACCCGGGCGTGACCCGCGTCCCACCGGGTTTAGCGCCATTGTCAGTGGGCCAGTGCACTATCTGGGGTGGGAGGTGGCACGGTGTCCGCGTACGGCAGTGAGGGTTCGACCCAGGTCGACAGGTTCGACCGGTTCGTCCGGTTCGACTGCGACGTGCTCGTGATCGGCGGCGGGATCGTCGGCTTGTCGACGGCGTACGCCCTCACGCGCGCCGCGCCCGGGACGCGCGTGGTGGTGCTGGAGAAGGAGCCCGGCCCCGCCCGCCACCAGACCGGGCGCAACAGCGGCGTGATCCACAGCGGCATCTACTACCGCCCCGGCTCCCTCAAGGCGCGGTACGCCGTGCGCGGCGCGGCCGAGATGGTGAAGTTCTGCGCCGAGTACGGCCTGCCGTACGAGGTCACGGGCAAGCTGATCGTCGCCACCGAGCGCGACGAGCTGCCCCGGCTGCACGCGCTGGTCCAGCGGGGCCGGGAGAACGGCATCCCGGTCCGGGAGCTGGGCCCGGCGCAGATCAGCGAGTACGAGCCCCAGGTGCGGGGCCTCGCCGCCATCCACGTCGGCACGACGGGCGTGTGCGACTACGGCGCGGTGGCGGCCCAGCTGGCGGAGTCCTCCGGCGCGGACGTCCGGTACGGCGCGGAGGTCACCGCCGTCGACCGGCGCCCCTGGGGCGTCGCCGTCCGTACGGCCGCCGGGGACGTCGTCCGCGCGCGGGCCCTGGTCAACTGCGCGGGCCTGCACTGCGACCGGGTCGCGCGACTGGCGGGCGACGAGCCGGGCGTGCGGATCGTCCCGTTCCGCGGCGAGTACTACGAACTGGTCCGACCGGAGCTGGTGCGCGGCCTGGTGTACCCGGTGCCCGACCCCGCCTTCCCGTTCCTCGGGGTGCATCTGACCCGGGGCATCGACGGCGGCGTCCACGTCGGGCCGAACGCCGTGCCGGCGCTGGCCCGCGAGGGGTACGGCTGGACCACCGTCCGCCCGCGCGACCTGGCCGGGACGCTGACGTGGCCCGGCTCCTGGCACATCGCCCGCCGCCACTGGCGGTACGGCGCCGGCGAGCTGCGCCGGTCCGCGTCGAAGCGCGCCTTCACGGAGGCGGTGCGGCGCCTGCTGCCCGCGATCGGCCCTGGTGACCTGCGCCGCACCCCGGCGGGCGTCCGGGCGCAGGCGGTCCTGCGCGACGGCACCCTCGTCGACGACTTCCTGATCCACGAGGCGCCCCGCACGGTCCACGTGCTGAACGCCCCGTCGCCGGCGGCCACGGCGTCCCTCCCGATCGGCCGGGAGGTGGCGCGGCGCGCACTGGCGCAGCTGGGGTAGCCCGTCCGCAGAGCGGCCGCGGGGCCGCCCCGGGGCCCTTCGGCCCTGCCGCCCCGGTGGGTCGGGGCCGTAGAATCGGGGCATTGTGTCTGAGATCCGTGAAACCGCCGCGCCCCTCCGGCCCAAGGGTGAACCCCGCTTCCCCGAGGGTCCCGCGCCCGATCCCGCCGGGTCGCACTTCGAGCGGCGGATCCGCAGCTTCCAGCCCCGGCGCAGCCGCGTCACGCCCGGGCAGGCCGACGCCCTGCGCCGGCTGTGGGGCCGGTGGGGGCTGGACATCGACGGCCGTCGGGTGCTCGACCTGGACGAGCTGTTCGACGGGCTGCCGGTCGTGCTGGAGATCGGCTTCGGGATGGGCGAGGCCACCGCGCGGATGGCCGCCGACGACCCGACGACCGGCATCCTCGCGGTCGACGTGCACACCCCCGGCCAGGGCAACCTGCTCGCCCTCGCGGACCGGGCCGGCCTCACCAACGTACGCGTGGCCAACGGCGACGCGATCATCCTGCTGCGCGAGATGCTGGCGCCCGACGCCCTCGACGGCGTGCGCGTGTACTTCCCGGACCCCTGGCCCAAGAAGCGGCACCACAAGCGGCGGCTGATCCAGCCCGAGTTCCTGACGCTCGCCGCGTCCCGCATGAAGCCCGGGGCCGTCCTGCACTGCGCGACCGACTGGGAGCCGTACGCCGAGCAGATGCTGGACGTGCTGAGCGCCCACCCGGACTTCGAGAACACCCAGGCCGACGGGGGCTACGCGCCCCGGCCCGCCTTCCGGCCGCTGACCCGGTTCGAGGGGCAGGGACTGGACAAGGGGCACGTGGTGCACGACCTGCTGTTCCGGCGGCGGGCCGAGCGCGCGGACTCACAGCCGTAACCAAAGCGTCGCGGGCTGTCAGTGGTCGTCGTTAGGGTCGTTGTGTGACCCACTCGTTCCCGCAACCCGCAGCGCAGGCAGCGCAACCGGCACACGCGGCGCACCCGGGGCAGCCGGCCCAGCCGGCTGTTCCGGCGTACGACCCCGAGCCATCGTTCGAGGCCGTGCCCGAGCGCGCCCGCTGGCGCTACAAACCGCGGCGCCTGTGGCGCAGCCGGGTGGTGCGGCTCGGCTCGGTGTTCACCGTGCTCGCGCTGTGCGGGCTGGTGATCCTGGCGCTGGTGCGGGAGCAGACCGGCACGGAGGGCTTCCTGGTGGGGCTCGGGCTCGCCCTGCTCCCCGTGCCGCTGCTCCTGGCGGCGTTCCGGTGGCTGGACCGGGTGGAACCGGCCCCCTGGCGGAACATGATCTTCGTCTTCTCCTGGGGCGCCTTCGCCGCCGCGCTCGTCGCGATCATCGCGAACACCTTCGCGCACCGCTGGATAGCCACCGCCACCGCCGATCCGACGGCCGCGGACACGATCGGCGCGACGGTCATAGCGCCCGTGGTGGAGGAGACCGCGAAGGCCGTCGCCGTGCTGCTGCTCTTCCTCTTCCGCAGACGGGAGTTCACGGGCGTCGTCGACGGCGTCGTGACGGCGGGTTTCACGGCGACCGGCTTCGCCTTCACCGAGAACATCCTGTACCTGGGGAACGCCTTCGGGGAGGACCAGCAGCTCGGGGCGACCGGCTTCGCCTCGGTCACGGCCGCGACCTTCTTCGTACGGGTCGTGATGTCGCCCTTCGCGCACCCGCTGTTCACGGTCTTCACCGGCCTGGGCTTCGGCATCGCCGCCGTCAGCGCGCGCCGCAAGCGCGTACGCCGCATCGCGCTGCCCCTGCTCGGGCTCCTGCTGGCGATGGGCATGCACGCGATGTGGAACGGCTCGGTGTCGTTCTTCGGCCCCTGGGGGTTCTACGCGGTCTACGGGGCGTTCATGCTGCCCGCCTTCGGGCTGATGACCTGGCTGGTGATCTGGACCCGCCAGCGCGAGCTGCGCACCATATCCGGCGAGCTGCCCGCGTACGCGGCGGCCGGCTGGCTCTCGCCCACCGAGCCGCTGGCGCTGGCCTCGATGCGGGCGCGCGGCCTGGCCCGCGGGTACGCGGCCCGCTCCTTCGGCCCGGCGGCGGCACGGGCGGTCGGCGAGTACGAGGCGTTCGCGACGACGCTGGCGTTCCTGCGCCACCGGGCCCGCAGGGGTGCGGCGGACCCGGACTTCGTGGCGCGGGAGCAGGAGCTGCTGCACCACCTGTGGCAGCGCAAGGCGGTGGCGAGCCCGGCCCTGACGTACGCGGCGCGCGCGACGGGCCGGGTGTGGGCGCCGCCTCCGCACCGGGACTACGACGGCTACAACCCGTACCGGGCCTGACGCACGCCTCGGAACCGGCCCCGGCCGTCAGGAGCCCTACGCCCTACGCCGACGCCTCGGACGCGGCCGTCAGCGTGGCGACCTCGTCCGCCGTGAGCTCCAGGTCCGCGGACGCGAGCAGCGGGGGCAGCTGCTCGACCGCGCGGGCGGAGGCGAGCGGCGCGGCGACGGTCGGCTGCGCGGCCAGCCACGCCAGCGCGACGCTCGAGACCTCGGCGCCCCGCGCCTCGGCGACGGTGTCGAGCGCGGCGAGGACCTTGCGGCCCCGCTCGGTCCCGAGGTGCTTGGCGGCCCCCTCGGCCCGGGCGCTGTCGACCTGCGCGCCCGGCCGGTACTTGCCGGTGAGGAACCCGGAGGCCAGCGCCCAGTACGGCACAGCCGACAGCCCCGCCCGCTCGGCGGTGTCGCGCAGGGCGCCCTCGTAGGTGTCGCGCGAGACAAGGCTGTAGTGCGGCTGAAGCGCGACGTACGAGGCGAGGCCCTCGCGCGCGGAGAAGTCCAGCGCCTCCTGGAGCCGCTCGGCGGAGATGTTGGAGGCGGCGACGGCCCGCACCTTGCCCTCCTTCACCAGCTGGTCCAGCGCCGGGATGAACTCCTCGACCGGGACGGCCGGGTCGTCGAAGTGGGTGTAGTACAGGTCGATGTAGTCGGTCCTCAGGCGGCGCAGTGACTGCTCGGCCGCGGCCTTGATGTTGGCGGCGCCGATCCCCTTGTACTGGGGGTGGCCGCCGACCTTCGTGGCGACGATGACGTCCGACCTGTTGCCCCGGGCGGCCATCCAGTCACCGATGACCGTCTCGGACTCGCCGCCCTGGTGGCCGGGGGCCCACGAGGAGTAGGTGTCGGCGGTGTCGACGAAGTTGCCGCCGGCCGCCGTGTAGGCGTCGAGGACGGCGAAGGACTGCGCGGCGTCGGCGGTCCAGCCGAAGACGTTGCCGCCGAGGCCGAGGGGGAAGACGTGGAGGTCGGACGTACCCAGCTTGCGAAGGGGAAGTGAGGTCATGCGGTACCTCAACACCCCGTCTGCCGTGCCGTATTTCCGATGGCGGGCGGATTCACAGCACGAGTGGACCGGCGGCCCTGGCGTCGGGGGGTGGAACGCCAGGGCCACCGGAGTGCCGGGGCGGCCGGGCCTCAGGAGGCCGGGCCGCGGACTGCCGGGCCTCAGGAGGCCGGGCCTTCAGGGGGCGCGGGCCGCGGAGTGTCGGGCCTCAGGCGGGCGGGCCGGGCCTCAGACCGACAGGCCCTTGCCGCGCAGCCAGGCCAGCGGGTCCACGCCGGCGCCGCCCGCCGTGTGGACCTCCAGGTGCAGGTGCGGTCCGGTCACGTTGCCGGTCGCGCCGACGCGCCCGATGGTCTCGCCCGTGCCGACCTTCTGCCCGGCGCCGACCGTCATCGAGGAGAGGTGGCAGTACCAGACCTCGGTGCCGTCCTCCAGCTCCAGGACGATCCGGTAGCCGTACGAGCCGGACCAGCCGGCCGACTTGATGGTGCCGCCGTGCACGGCCTTGGCCGGGGTGCCCGTGGGAGCCGCGAGGTCGAGGCCGGTGTGGTAGCCGGAGGACCACATGTTGCCGGCCTGGCCGTAGGTGGAGGTGATCGTGTACGAGGAGGTCGGCAGCGCGTAGCTGCCGGCGAGCTTGGCCAGGCGCTCGGCCTCCGCCTTGGCCGCCGCGGCGGCCTCGGCGGCCTCGGCCTTCGCCGCCGCCTCCGCCTTGGCCTTCGCCTCGGCGGCGGCCTCCTTCTCGGCGGCGGTCTGCTGGGCCTTGGCCGCGGTGGCCGCCTGCTCGGCGGCCTCCTTCTCGGCCGCGAGCTTCGCCGCCGCGTCCGCGGACGCCTGCTGCTGCTCGGCCTGCTGGAGGATGCGGGCCCGCAGGGCCTCGCCCGCGCTCGCACCGCTCTCGGCGCGGCCCCCGGCGGACCCTCCGGCGGCGGAGGACCCGGCAGTCAGCGGCGCGGCGGCCGGCTGGGCGTCGGCGGAGGCGCCGGCTCCGTCGGACCCGTCCGCACCGCCATCGGCGCCGTCGTCGGAGAGCAGGGAGCCGATGCCCGGCATGGACTCGGCGTCCGGGAGGCTGTCGGCTATCGCACCGGGCAGGTCGGGCAGCGATATGGAGACCGGCGGCTTGTCCTGCGCGGTGGCCATTCCGCCCGCGCCGACGGCCGCGATGACGCCCACGCCCAGGACGGTGGAGCTACGGGCCAGCCCGCCGCGCTGCTTGACCACGCGATGGCGGCCGCGGACGGGGCGGACGGTGTCCTCGGTGGGGTTCCACTCCTCCCACTGCCCCTGACTCTCAGCGGGGGAACCGGAACTGGGGCCCGGACCGAAGGCATCGACGAAATGAGGGGCCGGGGAGGCCGATGGAGCAGACGGCGCTTCGGGGGCAGGCCTGTTGGACGCCACGGGGGCGCACTCCTTTCCTTCCTTCTCGCCTACCGGGTTAGCTGACGGGTTCGGAGCAGGAAGGTCTCCTTCAGGCCGCGATGCGGCCCGATTCACCCCAAGGTGGTGGTTCCCCGGTTCCCTTGCGGAATTCGGCGCGCGCGCACGGTGCCGTCGCTCTTGCGTCGGCTGGGACGACCGCGCTGCGTTATCGAACGTTAATAGACGCGGGGCCGTGTTTCCAAGCTGTTCCTACTGATCATTAACTACTTAGCCCCTGGCATACCGCCCCACAAACGGGCAAGAGCAGTCAAGTTGACTGCCCCTCACACCCCGTGGGCCTCACCACACTTCCTGACGGTTCGTCAACTGTTATGCGGAGCGCTCCACGCCGATCACCCTCCGTGCGGGACCGCCCTGGCCCGCTGCCCCTGGGGCTTGGTCACCGCGAGCAGCGCGAGGTCGTCGGTCGTCCCCCCGCCCCCCGTATGCCGCCGTACGTCCTCGACCAGGGCGTCCAGCAGCTCCCCCGGCCCCGCGAAGTTCCGCCCCGCCAGCCACTCCGCCGGTTCGTAGAAGGCCCCGCCCGCGTCCCGCGCCTCGGAGAGCCCGTCCGTGTAGAAGAGCAGCGTCGCCCCGGGCGGGAACGGCACCTCGTCCGCGCGGTCCGGCCACGGCCCCAGGTCCACCATCCCGAGCGGCAGCGCGGGCTCGGTCGGCGCCAGCCGCTCCAGGCCCCCGTCGGCGTACAGCATCAGCGGCTCCGGGTGGCCGCGGTTGACCAGCCGCACCACCGCGTCACCGCGCGCCACCTCGGCCAGGACGGCGGTGGTGAAGCCCTCGAAGGCGTCGAGCCCGTCACGCCGGGTCCCCTCCCGCGCCAGCGCCCGCTCCAGCCGCTGCGACACCCCCTCCAGCGAGCTCTCCTGCTCGGCCGCCTCCCGGAACGCCCCGAGCACGACCGCCACCGCCTCGACCGCGCCCATCCCCTTCCCCCGTACGTCCCCGACCACCAGCCGCACCCCGTAGGGCGTGTCCTGCACGGCGTAGAGGTCGCCCCCGATGAACGCGTCCGCCTGCGCCGCCTCGTACCGCGCCGCCACCCGCAGGCCGCCGATCCGCTCGGCCGGCGTCGGCAGCACGGCGCGCTGGGCCGACTCGGCGATGCCGCGGGCGGAGGCGAGCCGCTCGCCGCTGCGCCGCACGACCCGGTTGATCATCAGCGCGAACGCCGAGACCGTGGCCAGGGTGACGAGCTCGGTGACGGACGGCGCCTCGTCCAGGGTGCCGCTGTGGAGGCGCAGTCCGGCCAGCGCCAGAAGGGCGGCGGCCCCGGCCACCAGCGTGATCCGCGCGGTGAAGAACGGCGCGGCGACGAGCGGGGCGGCGGTGAACAGCGGCACGGCCGTGAACCGGGGCGGCGTCAGCAGGTCGAACACCACCCCGCCGACGATCATCAGGACGGGCACCACCCGGAGGAAGCGGCGCACCTTCGCGCGTCGCGCGCTCCGACTCCAGGTCCTGTCGCCGTTGTCACCCACGGTTACGGACGGTAGGCGGGCCGCGCGCACGCCGTCCGGAGCCGCGCCGCACGACGCCCCGCCATCGGCCGACCGGGCGACCGGGGCGTACGACATGCGCATACGACGAAGGCCCGGTGCCTTGCGGCACCGGGCCTTCGCCATCAGTAGCGGGGACAGGATTTGAACCTGCGACCTCTGGGTTATGAGCCCAGCGAGCTACCGAGCTGCTCCACCCCGCGTCGGTGAACACCACCTTACGCCATGCGGAGCAAGATCATCTCCATTTACGCAGCCGGCCTCACGCGACCGGCCTCCCGCGACGGCCGCAGCCGAACCCGCGGGCGACGCAGCCGGCGCCCTCACGCACCCGGCACCTTCGCGGTGCTGATCGCGATGCGGTTCCAGGTGTTGATGGTGAAGATCAGCGCGAGCAGCCGCCCGAGCTCGCCCTCCTCGAAGTGGGCGGCGGCGCGCGCGTACACCTCGTCCGGCACACCCCCGGCCGCGACCAGCGTGACGGCCTCGGTCAGGGCGAGGGCGGCCCGCTCCCGCTCGGTGAAGAAGTGCGCCGCGTCCCGCCAGACGGCGACCATGTGCAGCCGCTCCTCGCTCTCGCCCGCCTTGCGGGCGTCGGTGGTGTGCATGTGCAGGCAGTACGCGCAGCCGTTGAGCTGGGAGGAGCGGATCTGTACGAGCTCGACGAGGGCGGGGTCCAGGCCCTCGCGGGCGGCGGCGTCGAAGCCGATCAGGGCCTTGAACGCCTGGGGGGCGGCCTTCGCGAAGTTGATCCGGGAAACGGGGTCCGTGTGCGTGTTCGTCTTCGTCATGACCATGAATCTACGGGCCGGAAAGACCCCCAGTAGGGTGCACTTCCATGCCGGAATCTCGGGTCAATCCACCAGGCCGTCCCTGGTCCGAAGCAGCCGAACGCATCGGTGCCGACCTCCACCTGGAGCTGTCCCCCACGGGCAGCCGCCGCGCCGCGCTCACCACCGCCCTGCGCGACGCCGTACGCGACGGCCGGCTCGCCCCCGGCACGCGCCTGCCGCCGTACCGCTCGCTCGCCGCCGACCTGGGCCTGGCCCGCAACACGGTCGCCGACGCGTACGCCGAACTCGTCGCCGAGGGCTGGCTCACCGCCCGCCAGGGCTCGGGCACCCGGGTCGCCGAACGCGCCGCGCCCGCGAGGCCGCCCCGCGTCCCGAAGAAGTCCCCGGCGCTCCCCGCCGCCACCCCTACGCCCCGCCACAACCTGCGCCAGGGCACCCCCGACGCCGCCTCCTTCCCCCGCGCCGCCTGGCTCACCTCGGCCCGCCGCGCGCTGAACGCCGCCCCGAACGAAGCCTTCGGGCCCGGCGATCCCCAGGGCCGGGTCGAACTGCGCACCGCGCTCGCCGCCTACCTGGCACGCGCCCGCGGCGTGTACACCGCCCCCGAGCGCATCGTCGTCTGCTCCGGCTTCGCGCACGCGCTGCGGCTGCTGTTCGGCGGCGGCGTCCTGCGCGGGCCGCTCGCGGTCGAGTCGTACGGGCTGGGCTTCCACCGCTCGCTCCTCCAGGCCGCGGGCGTCCGCACGGTTCCGCTCGGGCTCGACGAGGACGGTGCGCGTACCGGGGAACTGGCCTCCCTCACGCGCGGCGTACGGGCGGTCCTGCTCACCCCCGCGCACCAGTTCCCCACCGGCGGCCCGCTCCACCCCGCCCGCCGCGCCGCAGCGGTCGACTGGGCACGCGCGCACGGCGGCCTCGTCCTGGAGGACGACTACGACGGCGAGTTCCGCTACGACCGCGAACCGGTCGGCGCCGTCCAGGGTCTCGACCCGGCCCGCGTGCTCTACCTCGGCTCGGTCAGCAAGAGCCTGTCGCCCGCCGTACGGCTCGGCTGGATGGTCCTGCCCGAGCACCTCGTCGAGCCGGTCCTCACCGCCAAGGGCGAGCGGGAGGCGTGGGCGAGCGCCTTGGACCAGCTCGCCCTCGCGGACCTCATCGCCTCGGGCGCGTACGACCGCCACGTCCGCCACATGCGCCAGCGCTACCGGCGCCGCCGCGACCGGCTGGTCGCCGCCCTCGCCGACCGCGCCCCGCACATCACGCCCACCGGCGTCGCGGCCGGCCTCCACGCCGTCCTGCGCCTCCCGCCGGGCACGGAGGCCTCCACGGTGAAGGCGGCCACCTGGCAGGGCATCGCCCTCGACGGCCTCGCCGCCTTCCGCCACCCGGCGGCCACCGGGCCGCACCCGGACGGCCTGGTCGTCGGTTACGCCACCCCGCCGGACCACGCCTACGGCGCCGCCCTGGAGGCACTGTGCCGGGCGCTGCCGCCGGGCGGCCCGGATCGGGCCACCCGGCGCCCGCCCGAGGGCTACCGGGGCACGGAGTAGGTGACCGTCGCGGTGGCGGCCAGGGTGCCGGCGCTGTCGCGGAGTTCGGCGAGGACGACGCAGAGGCGGTTGCCGAACTTGGCCATCTCCGCGCGGGTGCGGAGCAGGCCCGGGCGGGGGCGGCTGAGGTAGCTGATCTGGAGGGAGCTGGTCAGGGCCATGGGGGTCGGGCGGCCCAGGCGCGCGTTGATGAGCAGGAAGGCGGCCAGGTCCACGAGGGCGGCCTGCTCGGGACCGGAGATGGTGCCGCCGGGGCGGGTGCGGAGACGGGTGCCGTCGGCCTCCATGGTGAGGCGGGTTCCGGTGGCCTCGGTGACCTCGCAGGCGGCGTAGTCCTGGAAGTCCCGCGCGATCATGTCGTTGAGCGCGGCGGGGGTCATCGGGGCGTCGTCAACCAGGGTGGCCGACTCGGTGGGCATGGGAATCCCTTCTGGGGCACGTGGATGACGCGGCTCGGGGGTACGGATTACGCGAACGCCTTGGCCAGACGGCGCAGGCCCTCGGTGATCTCCTCGGGGGAGTGGGTGGTGAAGGAGAGGCGCAGGGC
This sequence comes from Streptomyces sp. NPDC045998, assembly GCF_056430285.1. NCBI lineage: Bacteria > Bacillati > Actinomycetota > Actinomycetes > Kitasatosporales > Streptomycetaceae > Streptomyces > Streptomyces sp. NPDC045998. The sequence continues at coordinate 709,144 of NZ_JBWKLJ010000004.1, read as the reverse complement.
GGCCGGGTCGGGCTCACCGGCGAAGAACGGGGCGCCGGGCACGTAGGCGACCTCATGCCCGATGGCGACCTGGAGGAGCTGGGTGGCGTCGGATCCCTCGGGCAGGCGGGCCCAGACGAACATGCCGCCGGCGGGCTGGTTCCAGTGGCTGCCGGCGGGCAGGGCGGCGGGCAGGCCGTCGAGGAGGGCGTCGCGGCGTTCCCGGTAGGCGTCGCGGATGGTCCGGATGTGGGCGTCCAGGTCGCTGTCGCGCAGATAGCGGGCGGCCACGGCCTGGTCGACCGTGGAGGTGTGGAGGTCGGCGGCCTGCTTCGCGATGACGCAGGACCGGCGGATGGCCGCGGGGGCGCGCAGATAACCGAGGCGCATGCCGGGGGCCATGATCTTGGAGAAGGAGCCCAGCAGGATGGTGCGGTCGGACGCGGCGGGCGACGTGGCGATCCAGGGCACCTGCTCGCCGTCGTAGCGGAGTTCGCCGTAGGGGTCGTCCTCCACGATCCAGAAGCCGTGCCGGGCGGCCGTCTCGGCGACGGCGGTCCGCCTCGCGGCCGGGAGGGTGCGGCCGGTCGGGTTCTGGAAGGTGGGGACGAGGTAGAGCAGCTTGGCGGGTTCGCGGGCGGCGATCTCGTCCAGGGCCTCGGGGATGATGCCGTCGTCGTCGGTGGGGACGGGGACGACGCGGGCGCCGGCGAAGCCGAAGGTCTGGAGGGCGGCCAGGTAGCAGGGGTCCTCGACCAGGACGACGTCGCCGGCCTCCAGGGTGGTCGTGGTGATGAGGGTGAGGGCCTGCTGCGACCCCGTGGTGATCACCAGGTCGTCGGCGCCGGTCGGCAGCGCACGCGCCGTGAGCCGCCGCGCGACGGCCTCGCGCAGGTCGGCGTCGCCCTCGGTGGTGGAGTACTGGAGGGCCCGGCGGGCCCCTTCGGCCATGACGCGGTCGAATGCCGCCTTCAGGCCGTCGACGTCGAACAGTTCCGGAGCCGGAAGTCCCCCCGCGAAAGAGATCACTTCGGGGCGTGCGGTGAGCAACAGGATGTCCCGTACCGGCGAGGAAACGACGCTGGCCAGGCGGGAGGCGACTGCGGGCGGGGGGACAGAAGGCTGCATGCCCCAAGCATAAAGAAATCAGGGGGGCTGTCCAGGCTGCGGATTGGTCAGGAGGCCCTGATTCGCGGGGAGTTGTGCCTGCCTGCCGGACGCGCTTCGGCTCAGCATTTGAGACTTCGGTGCATAGGGAAGGAATATTTGCGGGGAGTCCTTGGCCGATTTACGACGGCGGATTCGAGCACACTCCACCGGTGGCGCTCGGTGAGGAGTCGGCGCAGATGGGAGGCGCTGCGACGGGAGGGCGCTCCAGGGTGGCGGAGGTCGCCCCACCCCCTGCCGGGGAGGCGGGAGGGGGAGGGAATCCCGACACCTCTCGGTGGCGTGTCGGCTGCCGTGGCCGAAAGGTTTCCATTGAACAGCCGTTTGGGGTGTGGTTATCGTCGGCCCGCTCTGCTGAAGGCAGCGGTGCCGACCGGCGGCGCGGACAGGTGAAGCGGAACCGGAGTTCCGTTCGGGCGCGTACACAATCCCCATCCCCGATTTCCCCGACCGAGTTTCGGTGATCCGGCATGCCCGGACCCGGTGGGGGCCAGTGAGGTGTAGAAACGCACATGTCATTCACCATCCCGAGCGATGAGGTCGTCGTAGTCCGCACTCCCGACGAATTCCTCGCGATGCCCGAGGACTACCGGGAGATCGCGATCCGGGGAATGATCGTCAACACCGAGGGGGAACTCTCGGGCGCCGACGACTACATACAGGTCTTCCTGCCACTGGCGCCCAACGCCGAGGAGCGGCAGGTCTGCGCGGAACGCGCGGTCGAGGAGTACGACCACTACAAGATCGGCAAGCGCATCCTCGCCGACATCGGCATCGACACGTCCTCCATGGAGAAGCAGACGCTCGCCGAGCGGAAGCTCTTCGCCGGCCACGAGTTCCACCAGTGCACCACCTGGGCCGAGCGCGGCATCTTCTCCTACATCGGTGAGGAGACGGCGATGGTGATGATCTCCGAGTTCGCGCAGAGCAGCTACAAGCCGTGGGCCGAGGCCGTCCGCACCATCATCCTCGACGAGAAGGTCCACATCGCGCACGGGGCGCGGGTCTGCCGCAATCTGGCGCAGACGGACGAGGGGCGTGAGGAGCTGCAGCAGGCGCTGGACCGGCTGTGGCCCGGGTTCGAGCGGATCTTCGGCAGCTCGCGGTCCGAGCGCTCCCGCATGGCGGTCCGCTTCGGACTGCGGCAGACGACGAACGGTCAGGCGCGGGACATCTGGCGGGAGAAGGTGACGCCCCGCATCAAGAACCTGGGGCTGAAGGTTCCGGAGTAGGCGGGACGCTCCCCGAGCGTCCCGTGAGGGGAGTGGCAACGACAGCACGTCTCTGAGATCCCGAGAACGAGGAGCACATCCCCATGGCGACACCGGTCACCATAGGCCAGCGCCCCCTTACCCGCAGGGAGGCCAAGGAGCGGACCGCCGCTCTGCTGGCGGAGCGGCCCGACCTGGCCGACCGGCTGCACCGTCTGCGCCGACTCGGACGTACCGTCCGCTCGTGCGAGGTGCACCTGACCAACACGTGCAACATCCGCTGCAAGGGCTGCTGGTACTTCGAGGGCGGCTTCGACACGGCGGTCAAGGAACTGTCCGACGTCGACAAGATCAAGGCGTTCGCGAGGAGGCTGCGCGACGACGGCGTCAACCAGGCGACACTGATCGGCGGGGAACCCACGCTGGTCCTGCGCCGGGTCGAGGCGTTCGTCGAGGAGCTGCCGTACATCACCATCTCCACCAACGGGCTGCGCCCGATGCCCATGCAGGGCTTCGAGCACATCGCCGTGGCCGTCAGCATCTTCGGCGGCGGGCCGCTGGACGACGACCTGCGTGCCATCCGCGTCAACGGGTCGAAGTTCACCGGCCTGTTCGACACGGCGCTCTCCCACTACCGCGACGACCCCCGGGTGCTGTTCATCTTCGCGCTCTCCGAGGCCGGCCTGCGCTATCTGGAGCCGACGGTCCGGAAGATCGCGGACAACGGCAACATCGTCACCTTCAACTTCTACAGCGAGCACGGCTCCGACCACCCGATCCAGATCGAGAACGAGCGCCGGGTGCTGGAAGAGGCGCTGCGGGTCAAGGAGCTGTACCCGGAGACGGTGGTGAGCCACCCGTACTTCATCCGCACCCTCATCACCGGCACCTCCCACTGGGGCGCCCGGTTCGGCTACGACGTCTGCCCGAGCCTGAGCGTGGACCACCCGGACCACGAGGAGCGCGTCGCCAACGGCAACCCGGTGATCCCCGGCTTCGCGGCCTGGGGCGCCGACTACGAGACCCTCCAGTTCTGCTGCACCTCCGGCGACTGCGGCGGCTGCCGGGACAGCCAGGCCGTTTACAGCTGGCTGGTGGTCAGCGCCAGCCGGTTCCTGGACAGCGCGGAGCGGCTGGAGGAGTGGCTGGACATCGCGGAGAGCTACTGGCGGCAGTGGCACTGGTCCCCGCTCCACGCCACCAAGGTCGCGGCGTAGCCCGCGAAGCCGACGGCACGCAACCCCCACGACGTCCCGCACGACGTCCCGCACGAGGAGGGCACATCACCCATGCTTGACCACGCCGCGATCGAGAAGTTCATCCACGAGGCGCTGGTGGAACTCGGTGTCGACGACGGGGACATCCGCCCCGACGCCGCGCTCGACGACCTGGAGATCGACTCGCTCGACATGGTCGAACTGGCGCAGGCCATCAAGAAGGACCTGCAGGTCCCGGTGAAACCGAAGGACTTCGACGGGCTCGACACCGTCGGCCAGATACTCGAGCTCTGCTACGCGAAGGCCGGACTTGAGTGACGCCGTGACGGGGGCGGTGGTGACCGGCTTCGGCGCGGTCACCCCGCTCGGTGTCGGCGCCGACGTGCTGCACGAGCGGGCCGTCGCCGGGGAGAGCGGGCTGCACGAGGGGCTCGGTACCTGTGACGGTTTCCGCGCCGCCGACCACCTCTCCCGTCACCTCGTGCGCCGCACCGACCGGTTCACGCAGTTCACGCTGGTGGCGGCGGAGGAGGCGCTGACGCGCGCCGGCTGGACACCCGGGGCCGCGCCGTACGACGCCGGGCGCGTCGCCTGCGTCATCGGCTGCGGCCTCGGCGGAACGGCCAGCTTCGAGGCGCAGGGCCCGGTCCTCGCCGAGCAGGGCGCCGAGTACGTCTCGGCGCTCATGGTGCCGCAGATGATGGCCAACGCCGCCGCCGCGCACCTGTCGATGCGGTACGGCTTCCGGGGCGAGTCGCTGTGCGTGGCGTCCGCGTGCAGCAGCGGCGCGCAGGCCATCGGTACGGGGCTGCGGCTGCTGGCGGCCGGCGCGGCGGACGCCGTGGTGGTGGGCGGCGCCGAAGCGTCGACGTCGGAGCTCGTCAGCGCCGCCTTCCGCAACGCCGGGGCGCTCTCGCCCACCGGCCGCTGCCGGCCGTTCGACGCGGAGCGCGACGGCTTCGTCATCGGGGAGGGCGCCGGCGTCCTCGTCCTGGAGACGGCCGCCGGAGCCGCCCGGCGCGGGGCCGAGGTCCTCGGCGTCGTACGGGGCTACGGCGCCACCTCCGACGCCCACCACCTCACCGCCCCCGAGCCCGGCGGCCGCCCCGCCGCCGAGGCCGTCTCCCAGGCGCTGCGCCACGCCGGGACGGCCCCCGGGGAGCTGGACTACGTCAACGCCCACGGCACCGGCACCCTGCTCAACGACCGGCTGGAGTGCGACGCCCTGCGCCTCGCCCTCGGCGACGACACCCTGGCCGGCATCCCGGTGTCGTCCAGCAAAGGCGGCATCGGGCACCTCTTCGGCGCGGCCGGAGCGGTGGAGGCCATCGTCACCCTGCAGGCGCTGCGCCACGCCGTCGCACCCCCGACCGCCGGCCTCCGGCAGCCGGACGAGCGGCTCGGCGGGCTCGACCTGATCCGGACGGCACGCGAGCTGCCCGGCGGCGACCGGCCGCGGGTGGGCCTGTCCACGTCGTTCGGTTTCGGCGGCCACAACGCGGCGCTCGTCCTCTCCACCCCCTGACCGACGAAAGGCCACAGCGTGATGCTCGGCTTCGCAGGACGCCGCTATCTCGTGACCGGGGTCCTCAACGACGACTCCATCGCCTGGCACACCGCCAAGGCCCTCCAGGAGGCGGGCGCGGAGGTCCTGCTGACCGGGTTCGGCCGGACGCGGCGGATCACCGAGGCCGCGGCGGCCAGGCTGCCTCACCCCGTGGACGTCCTGGAGCTGGACGTCACCCGGCCGGACGACCTCACCCGGCTGGCCAAGGAGCTGGAGGTCCGATGGGGTGCGGTCGACGGCGTCCTGCACGCGATCGCCGCCGCCCCGCAGTCCGCGCTGAGCGGCAACTTCCTCACCACCCCCGTGGAGAGCGCCACGCACGCCCTCCACACGGCGGCCGTCTCCCTGCACGGGCTCACCGCCGCACTCGCCCCCCTGCTGGCCAGGAAGCGCGGCAGCGTCGTCGGGCTGGACTTCGACTCCACCGGCGCCTGGCCCGGCTACGACTGGATGGGCGTCAGCAAGGCCGCCCTCGGCGCCGTCTGCCGCTACCTCGCCCTCTACCTCGGTGACAGCGGCATCCGCGTCAACCTCGTCGCCGCCGGACCCGTGGAGACGGTGGCGGGGTCGGCCATCAGCACCTTCGACGCCATCGCCGACCGGTGGGAGCAGGAGGCGCCGCTCGGCTGGGACCGCGCGGACGTCCAGCGCCTCACCGGGCCCGTCCTCTTCCTGCTCTCCGATCTCGCCGCCGCCGTCACCGGCGAGATCGTGCACGCCGACGGCGGAATGCACGCCGTCCGCATGGGCGTGGGCGGCGGCCGGACCTCCGGGAAGGAGACCGCACGATGACAGCGGCGATCACCGGTATCGGGGCGGCGCTGCCCGAACGCACCGTGCCGAACAGCCACTTCGAGGCGATCGGTTCGTCGGACGAATGGATCGTCAAGCGGACGGGGATCAGGGAACGCCGCTTCCTGCCCGAGGACGGCCGGCTCGCCGACCTCGCCGTCACCGCCGCCCGGGCAGCGCTGCGGCAGGCCGGACGGGACGCCGCCGACCTCAGCCACGTCGTCGTCGCGACGACCACCCCCGACCGGACGACGCCCGGACTGGCGGTGGAGGTGGCCGCACGGCTCGGCACACCGCAGGCCGCCGCCTTCGACCTGCACGCGGCCTGCGCCGGATTCGTCTACGCGCTGGACCACGGGACGGCGCTGATCGAGTCCGGGCGGGCGGAGGCCGTCCTCGTCTGCGGGGCGGAGGCGCTGACCCGCATCACCGACGCCCAGGACCGGTCGACGGCCGTCCTGCTCGGCGACGGCGCCGGTGCCGTCGTCCTCACCGACCTCCCGGACGCCCCCGTCGCGCCCGCCTTCCACCTCGCCTCCGACGGCAAGCAGATCCCCCTGCTCTTCGCCGACCGCCATGACCGCAAACTCCGCATGAACGGCCCCGAGATCTTCGTCCACGCCGTGGAGAAGATGAGCGACGCGGCCCGACGGGTACTGGAGCGACGCCACCTGACCTGCGACGACGTCGACCTCTTCGTCGCCCACCAGGCCAACGCCCGCATCGTGAGGGCCGTCGGCAAGGAGATCGGGGTGCCACCCGAGAAGCTGTTCCTCAACGTCGACCGGGTGGCCAACACCTCGTCGGCGTCCATCCCCATCGCCCTGACCCACGCCCAGGAGGCCGGCCGGCTCGGGCCGTCCGGGGTGCTGGGCGTAGCGGCCTTCGGCGCGGGGATCACCTGGGGTGCCGGTGTGCTCGGCTGGCGGCTGGGATGAGCGCCAAGCAGCCCCGCCTGCCGCTGCTGGGCGAGATCACGGCCCCCGACGGCGCGCGGCTCACCGTACGCGTACGGGCGCGGGACGACGACGCCGATGCGCCCGTCGTCGTCCTGCTGCCCGCGATGGGGACGCCCGCGCGGAACTACCTCCCGCTCGTGCGGGCGCTGCACCGGCGCGGCATGACGGTGGTGACGACGGACCTGCGCGGGCAGGGCGAGAGCGTGCCCGTGCCCGCGCGCGGCGTCCGGTTCGGCTACCGCGACATCGTCGAGCACGACATCGGGGCCGTGCTCGACGTCGTCGACGCCGCGTACCCCACGGCACCGCGGCTGCTGCTCGGGCACAGCCTGGGCGGACAGCTGGGGCTGGTGCACTGCGGGCTGTTCCAACCCGCGCGGCTCGACGGCGTCGTGCTCGTCGCCAGCGGCTCCGCCTGGTACCGGACACTGGGGCGCGACGGCGCGCGGTGGCTGGTACGCAGTCAGCTCAGCGCCCTGGGGGCCGGGATGCTCGGGTACTGGCCGGGGGAGCGGTTCGGATTCGGCGGCCGGGAAACGGCGCGGCTCATGCGGGACTGGGCCCGCCAGATGCGCACCGGCCGCTACACCGTCCCCGGGGCGCGGGTGGACTACGAGCGGGCCCTGCGGGCGGTGACGCTGCCCGTCCTCGCCGTCGACGTCGAGAACGACACCATGGCGCCGCCGACGGCCGTGGACCACCTGTGCGCCAAGATGCCCGCCGCCCGGGTCGAACGCCTCCACTACGCGTGCGCCGACGCGGGCGGCCGCCCGCTGGACCACTTCCGCTGGATACGGCACCACGGCGGCCTCGTCGAACGCATCGGGGCCTGGGCGGAGCGAGTCGTCCTCGCCTCCGACCGGGCGGCCTGATGCCGGGCGGCCCGCCCGGGCGAGCGCTGCCACCGTGACGCCCTGCCGACGGCCGCGATCGCCCTGAGCCGCCGTCGCCCGCTCGCCCTCGACCCGCCGTACGGGAACGCCGTACGGGAACGCCGCACGAGAACCGCCGCGCTGAAACCGCCGTACGAGAACGGCCGCACGAGAACCGCCGCACTGGAACCGCCGCACTGGAACCGCCGCACTGGAACCGCCGCACTGGAGGATGACCCGATGCAGCCCGAGCCTGCCCCCGACCCCGGAACCGTCCCCGCCCTCCTGGCCCGCGCGGCCGCCGCGTACCCCGACCGCCCGGCCCTGCGGTTCGACGGCGACGAGCTGACGTTCGCCGAGCTGGACGACCTCAGCTCCCGTGCCGCCGCCCTGCTCCGCGCCCTGGGCACGGCACCGGGCGACCGCGTCGCCCTCCTGCTCCCCAACACCCCCCTCTTCGCGGTGCTGTACTACGGCATCCTCCGCGCCGGAGCGATCGTCGTGCCCATGAACCCGCTGTTGAAGGCCGGGGAGATCGAGCACTGCCTGAACGACGCGGGAGCGGCCCTCCTCTTCGCCTGGCACCAGGACGGGCACGAGGCGGCTGAAGGCGCCCGCCGGGCCGGCCCCCCGCGCATCGTGGTCGAACCGGAGGCGTTCCTCGCCACGCTGCGCACCCACCTCCCGTCGGCCCACGACGAGCCGCGCTCACCCGCGGACTCCGCCGTCGTCCTGTACACCTCCGGAACCACCGGCAAGCCCAAGGGCGCCGAACTCACCCACCACAACCTGCGCCGCAACATCGACGAGGGCGCGCGCGTACTGCGCCTCGGTCCCGCCGACGTCATCTTCGGCGGGCTGCCGCTCTTCCACTCCTTCGGACAGGTCATGGGCCTGAACTGCGCGGTGTCGGTGGGCGCCTGCCTCACCCTGCTGGCCCGCTTCACACCGGCAGCCGCCTTCTCCGTGATCCAACGGGACCGGGTGACCGTCCTCCTGGGAGTCCCCACGATGTACACGCTGATGCTGCGGCTGGCGGAGAGTCCCGAGTCGGGCCCGTACGACCTCTCCACCCTGCGCGTCGGCCTGTGCGGCGGCTCCCCGCTGCCCGTGGAGGTGCTGCACGGGTTCGAGAAGGTGTTCGGCTGCGCCGTACTGGAGGGGTACGGGCTCTCGGAGTCGTCGCCGCTCGCCTGCGTGAACCGCCTCGACCGTGAGCGCGTCGCCGGCACGGTCGGCATCCCCGTCGACGGCGTCGAGATGCGCGTCGTCGACCGCGAGGGCAAGGAGCTGCCCGACGGCGAGGTGGGCGAGATCGTCATCCGCGGGCACAACGTCATGCGGGGCTACTGGCGCCGTCCGCAGGAGACCGCGGAGACGGTACGGAACGGCTGGCTGCACACCGGTGACCTCGGCACCCGGGACGCCCGCGGGGACTTCCGGATCGTGGACCGCATCAAGGACCTGGTCATCCGCGGCGGGTACAACGTCTATCCGCGCGAGGTGGAGGAGGTGCTCTACGCCCATCCAGCGGTCGCGGAGGCGGCGGTCCTCGGCGTCCCGCACCCCGTCCACGGCCAGGAGGTCGCCGCCGCCGTGGTGCTGCGTGACGGAGCGTCCGCCACACCCGACGAACTGCTCGGCTTCGTCCGTGAGCGCGTCGCACCCTTCAAGTACCCGCGCATCGTGTGGATCGCCGACTTCCTGCCGAAGGGCCCCACCGGCAAGATCCTCAAACGGGAGATCGTCCGGCCCGACCCGGCCGCCGGCTGAGAAACGCACACGCCCCACCTGCGGCCACCGGATCGGGATCCAGGGGCCGCAGATGGGGCGTTCCGCCGCCCTGTCCCGCTTCCTCGCAGGTCAGGGCATTTTCGGCGGTACATCGACGGTAGGCCGTGTGGGACTCGAACCCACAACCAACGGATTAAAAGTCCTGGCCGGGTCCGACCGGATGATGGCGAGCAGTGTTGCTCCGTCCAGGGATGCCTGGTCGGACGGGGTGAGCGGTGCTGAGTGATCCGGCCAAGACCAGGCTGTGTCGGAACGTCCGCTTACGCATCGCTCACGCACGGACGGACGTCGCTGCGGCCCGCCGTTTGACCAGCGCTGTTGCTCCCCTCATTCCCCGTGGTTACCTGCGTCAGCTGGAACTCATCTGGCGCTGCCAACGTGTCACCGCACAGCGGCCTGGCACTTAGCGCGAGCAGAACTGCCACAGGTCGCTGACCCTCCCCTATAGGGACAGGAGGGCCAGCAGCCGCCAGAGGTCAGGAAATCAACCAGTCCAGAACCTCAGACCAGCGGAACTGCTGAGCCTCATGCATGAGTGCCAGGGCGGCGGAACCACTGAGCGCCCGGACCAACACATCCGCTAGCGGAAGTGCATTCAGCCGCCAACTGTGGCGCAGCTTGGGTACCGGTGTGGCCGTTGCACCGGCCTGTCCCTCCAGTACGACTACTACCGTCGTCCCCTCAGCCGCTCCGCGTATCTGGACCAGCACCACCCGGCCATCCTTGCTCATGGTCCTCTCCTCGTCATCACTGCTGTCGTTGGGTCGAGATTGGTCGCCGCAGGCCCTGAACAGTGCTGATCGCAGACAGGCCGCGAACGCGCCCCGAACAGGGCAACTTGGGGTTTCCTGGTGATCGACGGGTCGAGGCTGAGATCCTGAGAGGATGCTGGGGTGAACGAGGTGGCTACGGACTGGCAGAAGGCCGTCCGGCGATTCGGGGGCTTGCTCGGCCAACTGCGCGTAGAGGCCAGACTGACCGTGCGCGAGCTCGCCGCAGCCATCGGGGTCTCCCCTGCCACCGTTTCGAAGACCGAGAACGGAGGCCACGCTAGGCCGCAGGACTTCTACGTCGTCAGGCAGTGGGTCACGGCCTGCACGCATCACATGGAAGGGCACAGTAGGTCGAGCTCGATTCCGGTGTCACTCGACTGGTGGCGTAAGGAGCACAGTCAACTAGAGCGCCTACACCAGAAGTTGAGTCTGCGCATACCTGGCCCTGAGCTAACCAGTCCCGCCGCGCCGGCTGCGGGCCCCAGCCAGGAGCACGATCCCCCTCTGGTGTCCTTCGAGGTACTGCATCAGAAGGCAGTTGATCATCTGGCCGACCGATCGCCCCACGTACGCATGGCCGCTCTGCGCACGCTGGGAGACCTAGGGGACCAGTACCGCGAGAAGCGGCAGCGCATCGTCGACGAGTTGTGTGACTACCTCCGTATCCCTCCAGACACCAGCGACGCTGGCGAGGGCCAGGTCAGACGCACGGCCCAGATGGTGCTGGCTGCCCGTCTGCGGCCCGAACGCGGTAAAGGCGCGACCGCCACGAACACTTCCTTCTGGCCAGGCATGGAGGTCGACCTAAAGCGGGCGTTCCTCCGCGATGTTTGCTTTAACGGCTGCGAGTTCCTCCGCGCCGACTTCGACGAAGCACAATTCGAGGGGGAGGCTCATTTTGATGATGCACGTTTCATCGGGGAGGCAAGATTCGTCGGAGCCGCATTCCTTGGATACGAGGCCTCGTTCCAGCGCGCGCGCTTCGAGGGAGTCAGCTGGTTCCGGTGGGTGGCCTTCCACGGCTACGCCTACTTCCAAGGAAGCTACTTCGGCTTTAATGCAGAGTTTTCGCGATCACAGTTTAGCGAAGACGCTTATTTCGACCACACGATGGTAGTGGAACACGCCTGGTTCACGCACGCCGTGTTCCACGGACCCGTCACATTTAGGCATGCCCGGGCTGAGCGTGCGACGTTTTGGCTCGACTCCTTCCGGGCGGCCACTGACTTCCGGTGGTCGCAATTCACCTCACCTCCAGAGGTCTACGATTGCGAAGCATTTGGCCATGCCGATCGATACTGGCCCGATAACTGGGTGGAACTGGCTGCTGAGGATACTCCTGGGATCGCCGCCCCGTGGCCAGCAGGCTGGGTGGCAATCGCCGATGAGGCACATATCACAGAAATAAGGGATCGGCGGGAATCTCCACCCTAACCAAGATTCCCAATCGGGGACATTACTAGCCCGTGATTCGGGCGGCCCTCTCGCACAGCTCTTGCGCCTCCGCCACTCCGCTGTACCGCCGAAGACGGACCCGCATGTCCTGGAGTGCGGCCTGGACCTTGACCGAGCGGATGCCGTCCGCGCAGTCGAGGAAGTCGCGCCAGGTGGCCAGGGCTCCATCTGCGTCGCCTTGGCGGAGGCGGACGCCACCGAGATCGGCGAGGACGATGGCGCGGGTGGCGGCGGTCTAGGCCGTGGATGTCGAGGGCGAGGTGGAGGTGTTCCTCGGCGGCGTCGAGGTCGCCAAGGCGGGCGACGATCATGCCGGTTTCGTGGGCCCAGCGGCCAGGGGAGTAGTGGGCGGCCCACGAGTCGCCGGGCGTGGCGGCCGGCTTTCCGATGGCGGTCTCGGACATGGCGAGGTGCTTGGTGGCCATGCGGCGGTCGTCGTCCTGGGCGGCGGCGTTGGCGAGGGTGGCTTCGTAGTAGGCGACGGCGCGCGGGTTGTCGAGGTGGCGGCCGTAGTCCACGCAGGCTTCGCCGAGCTGGACGGCTTCGGCCCGGTAGCCGAGGTCGACGCACTGCACGGCGAGGCCGCGGAGAGCCGTCGCGGACAGCTCCGGGTCGCCGGCCTCGGCGGCCAGACGGAAGGCGTGGGCGTAGTAGCGCTGGGCGAGTCCGCGCAGTTCGGGAGTGTCGCCTTCGTCCTGGGCCATCCAGCCGGCGAGGTGGACGAGCTGGGAAGTGGCGGCGAACAGGTCGCGGCCGATGGCCTCCGTGAAGCGGCCCTCCAGCCATCGGGCGACCGAGCGCCCCGCCGCCGAAGCGCTCGCCCGCCTCGTTCTCCAGGCGTGGCTGGACACCCTCCCCGGGGAGACACGGTGAGCGCGAGCACCCGGCGAACCGCGGCACCGGCAGGCGCCTTCCACAAGCCGGTGGCGACCCGCGAGCAGGCCGAGGCCGAGGCGAAGGGATGGGCACGGCTCGCCTCCCGTATTGCGGTCCCGGCCCTCCACGGGCAGATCGCGTTGCCGGACAGGCAGCTCCTCGCCTGCGAGGACGTCTTCGCCACCGGCCGGTGTGAGCTGCTCCTGGGCGACGTGATCGCCCTCGCCGACCGCGACCCGGCCGTGCAGCCCCGACTCGAAGAACGTCACAGGAACCCCGAGGATCTCCGCGACCGGGGGATCAAGTGGTGGCCGTCCTACGCGCGCACAGGAAGCGCCAGGCACGAGAGCGGAAGAAGGCGGGTGCTGCCTCGCAGGAGACCGGGAAGATCTTCACCAAGGAGGATGACTCCTGGCTCCACGCGGAAACGGTCTTGGAGACCTTCCGCCGCCTCCTCGCCACCACCGACCTCCCGCCCATCACCCTGCGGGACCTCCGCCATGTGGCGGCGACGCTCACCACGACATCCACACCATCAAGGAGACTCTCCGCCACTCCATGATCACCCTGACCTCGGACACGTACACGAGCCTGCTTCCCGAGGTAGACCGTGAGATCGCGGAGAAGGCAGCCGCTCTGGTGCAGCGCAGCCGCCCTATGACGTCACAGTCCGATTCGTCTCCGGCCCCATGACAGGCGGCCCTCTCTACCAGCGACGACGCGGGTTTCGGAAAGAGTAAATCAATCGAGCAGTAAGTTCTTCAGCCAATTCCCGACCACGCCTGGAAATCATTTCAACACCGATAACCTCTTCGGGTTCGACTTCGATGGGCGCATCGGTTGGTCGGATTCTGGCGGAATGTGGGTTAACTTCACTAAGGCGCTCCACGGTGACCATCGAGGTATTCTCGATAGCCACAGCAGGGGCGTAATGCGAAGCAGCGGGACTAGCAATAGAATCCAAAATTTTCAGCAGGATTTCGATCCTATCGCGCGTGCGGTCCTCGTCCAGCACATAGGAAAGACCCGGATGCGGGAGAGCCTCCCAGGCACTTCGCTGACCTGATCTTGTAATTGCGATTCCAGACGAACGATCATGCCGATCATTTACGGCTACCAAAGCTACCTCGGTCGAGTCATAAGCGTCTACATGCTCAAGACTCGTGAAGAACCCTTCCGCCCGCCCTAGATCAACCAACTCGGCAGTCAGCTGTTGCATTCTCACTGCAGGCACTCTGCCGGTTGCGGGAACAGGCACGAGGTGGAGTTCAAGCAACGAAGCACTGCTGGCGTGCGCACTCGTTGGGACCAGATCTTTGTGCCAGGACACCGCAGCTGGCCGCTCAAGGGCCTGCCAGACCAGTTCGTCGCCGGATCGTTGTGAGGCGCTGAAGTCTGAGCCGCCAGCAGGAACCGGTGGTGGGGTGAGCTGAGCAATCACTTCTGCCAGGAAGAGCGCAGCATGACTGGCAGCCGCTTCCTGTAGCCCTTGACCATCAGTGTCCTGCTTCGTTCCATCCGCTCGATCGCTGATTCCCCGGATCATCAGATGGGGCACGGCTTGAGCTTTATGGGCCGCGCTCGCGAACCCGGCGCCTTCCATTTCCACAGCGACGGCACCATTGTAATGGTGGTCCAAGAACGTTCGCAGAGAGGACTCCTGAGGAGCATTCAGCACGATGTCACCCGCCACAATCGGCCTGAAATGCACCTTGACCGAAGCGCGCGTTTTCTCGGGAAGTTTATTTCTCCATGCGCCGACATTCGCAACGTACTGGGCCACCTGCTGCAACTGGTAGGAGGATTCCCAACTGCGAGAGCGGACCTTGAACCCATCCAGATCCTGCTTCCCTCCGTGATATGCGTGCACTTCAGTCGCGACTACGACATCCCCTGGAGAGATGTCCGATTTAAGCCCTCCAGCAATTCCCGTGAAGAAAACAGCTCGCGGTTGGACGAAACTGGCGGCTCGCTCCGTAAGCGATGCGGCCGAATCGTTGCCGGGACCGGTAGACGTCAAATAGACCGTGTGCGAGGTACCAGCAAGGCGCCCTTGCTCGAAGATAGTTCCAGCGTGATCAACACGCCTCGGGTCCTCAAGGAGGCTACGCACGGCCTGGTACTCCAACGGCAGCGCCGTCAGCACAACGACCTTGTCCGATGTCTCGTTCAACTCGGCCCCCTTGCCCAGCATCGCTTCACGGTGCAGCCTCGCAGCGAAGTCCGCTCTCCAGATTCATACCGTAGGCCCTGTCGGCGACTCTGAACGGGTGAACGGCATCGCGTCGGTACATGAGGGGGAACCCATGGCTGGTAACGGCGAAACGAGCGAGAGCGCCGTGCTCCTCGCTGAGTACACCCAGATCAAGGATGAGCAGCGAGCGCGCATCGGATTCCGCGACAACTTGCTGTACGTCACGCTGGCGGCCGTGACTGCTCTGACTGCTGTCGCTCTACAGACCAAGCGCCCACAGCTGCTGCTGGCTCTACCGGTCGTCTGCATCGTGCTTGGGTGGACCTACCTCGTCAACGACGAGAAGATCTCAGCCATCGGACGGTACGTCCGCACCGAACTTGCCGGTCAACTGGCAACAAGAGTGGACGCAGGGTCCCCGCTCTTCGGCTGGGAGACCTTCCACCGCAACGACGCGAAGCGGGTCTCTCGCAAGGTCACCCAGACGATCGTCGATCTGACGGCCTTCTTCCTCACCCCCTTCTCCGCGCTCATCACCTTCTGGTGCTCGGGTGGGGACAGCCCTCTGTTGACCACGGCCTCCGTCCTGGAAGCCGTCATGTTGGTCGGCCTGGGCATCCAGTTCCTCCGTTACGCGGAAACGTAACCGCCTCGTGAGCGCAGCGTTCGGTATCAGTGGCGCTCACGCACACGCCCCCGAACGACGAAGCGCCCCGCCCGGTCGAAACCGGTCGGGGCGCTCCATCGCAGGTCAGGAGGTTCCTCCTGTCCTACCTTCGGTAGGCCGTGTGGGACTCGAACCCACAACCAACGGATTAAAAGTCCGCTGCTCTGCCAATTGAGCTAACGGCCCGTAACCCGCAGCATAGCCCGGGCGCGGAGCGTCATGCCGAGCATAGTCCCCCCGCGTCGGGGAGCCGATCGAGTATCGGCCCTCCCCCGCGATGCGGAACGGGCCCGTACGGCACCGAAGTGCTGTACGGGCCCGTCTCAGGCGCGTGGATCAGGCGTACGCGTCAGGCGTACGGATCCAGGCGTACGGATCAGCCGTTGCGCTTCCAGCGCGGCTTGTCGTCGCGGCGGAAGCCACCGCTGGACGGACGGTCGTTGTCCCGGCGGAAACCACCGCTGGACGGACGGTCGTCGCGACGGTCGCGGTTGAACGGGCGGTCGCTGCCACGGTGGCCGCCGGAGGGGCGGTCGTCGCGGCGGAAGCCACCGCTGGAGGGACGGTCGTTGTCGCGGCGGAAGCCACCCGACGGACGGTCGTTGTCGCGGCGCTCGAAGGAACGGCCACCACGGTCGTCACGGTCGCGGTTGAACCCACCACGGTCGTCACGGTCCCGGCGGAAGCCGCCGGAGGGACGGTCGTTGTCGCGACGGAAGCCACCGCTGGAGGGACGGTCGTTGTCGCGACGGAAACCGCCCGACGGACGGTCGTCACGGTCGCGGCGGAAGCCACCCGACGGACGGTCGTTGTCCCGACGGAAGCCACCGGACGGACGGTCGTTGTCGCGGCGCTCGAAGGAACGGCCACCACGGTCGTCGCGGTCGCGGTTGAACCCACCACGGTCACCACGGTCACCGCGGTCGTCACGGTCGCGGCGCTGGAAGTTGCCCCGCTCGTCGCGGCGCTGGAAGCCACCCTCGCGGCGGTCGTCACGACGGTCGTCGCGGTCGCGGCGCTCGTCGCGCGGCTGCTCCGGTACGGAGAGGGCGGCGGCCACCTCGGCGAGCTCGGCCTCCGCGGCCTCCGTCACCTCGGCGACGGCGGCCTCGGGGTCCTCGCCGCGCTCGCGGGCGGCGCGGGCCACCAGGCGGTCGGCCTCCTCGCGGAGCTCGGCGGCACGGCGCTGCACGCGCTCCAGCTGCTTGGTGAGCTCGGCGACCTCGCGCTCGGCCTGCTTGGCGGCGTTGTTCGCGGAGTCGGCCTGCACCTCGGTCAGGGACCGGGCGCCGGTGATCTCGGCGACCTCCGGGTCGAAGGCGCCGGCGCCGCCGACGATGTGGCGCGAGGCGTCGACGCCCGCGTCCTCCATCAGGCGGAAGATCTGGCGCCGCTGGTGCGGCAGGGCCAGCGAGACGACCACACCGGACTTGCCCGCACGGGCCGTACGACCCGAGCGGTGCAGGTAGTCCTTGTGGTCACCGGCCGGGTCCACGTTCAGGACCAGGTCGATGCCGTCGACGTGGATGCCGCGCGCGGCGACGTCGGTGGCGACGAGCGCGTTGACGTAACCGTCCTTGAAGTCGGCCAGGGTGCGCGTACGGGCGCCCTGCGTCATGCCGCCGTGGAGCGCGTCGGCCTTCACGCCGGCCTCGCGCAGCTGCTCCGCGATGCGGTCGGCGCCCAGCTGGGTGCGGACGAAGATGATGGTGCGGCCCTTGCGCGCGGCGATCGCGGCGGTGACCGGCGCCTTGTCCTTCGGCTTCACGACGAGGACGTGGTGCGTCATGGTCGTGACGTTGCCCTGGGCGCTGTCGACCTCGTGGACCACCGGGTCGGTCAGGTAGCGCTTGACCAGCGTGGCGATCTCGTTCTCCATCGTCGCGGAGAAGAGCAGGCGCTGGCCGCCGGCCGGCACCTGGTCGAGCAGCTCGGTGACCTCGGGCAGGAAGCCCAGGTCCGCCATCTGGTCGGCCTCGTCGAGGACGGCGACCTGGACGGCCTCCAGGGAGCAGGCGCCGCGGTTGATGACGTCGCGCAGGCGGCCCGGGGTGGCGACGAGGATGTCGACACCGCGCTCCAGCGCGTAGATCTGGTTGCCCATGGACGTACCGCCGCAGACGACCTTCATCTTGAGGCCGAGCACGTCGCCGTACGGCTGGAGGGCGTCCGCGACCTGCATCGCGAGCTCACGGGTGGGCGTGAGGATGACGCCGCGGGGCTTCTTCTTGTCGGTGTGACCGCCGGCCAGGGTGGCGAGCAGCGGCAGACCGAAGGAGAGGGTCTTGCCGGAGCCGGTGCGGCCGCGGCCGAGGATGTCCTTGCCGGCCAGGGCGTCCGGGATGGTCGCGGCCTGGATCGGGAAGGGGGTGGTCACGCCGTTCTGCGCGAGCTTGCGGACGACGCCCTCGGGCAGACCGAGGTCCGCGAAGGTGATGGTCGGCTCGTCGTCGGCGACGACGTCCGCGAGGGCCTCGGTCTCGACGGCCTCTACGGCCTCGACGAGCGCCTCGTCGGCCTCGGGCAGGACAGCGTGGTCAGAACTGAAAATGGACATGCGAAATGCGAAACCTTCCGGAGTCTCGGCACGCGCCCGTCAACTCCGTGTTTCGCAATTCGACCGCCTCGATGCGGTCAGCCACGGCTGGGAGTACGCGCCACACGCGGCGCGCTTCTGTCGGCGCCGGGCAAATGGGAAATGGGATCAAACGATCTACCACCATACGCACCTACCCCCCTCTGACGCAAACCGGCCCCTCTCAGGCGGGCGCGACCTGCGGCGATGCGTGCGGCTCGGCCGACCAGTCCGGCCCCCGCAGCGCCTGCGTCCGGGTCGTGTCCGCGGCCGGCGACGCGGACGGCGAGTCGGACGGCTTCGGGCCCGGGCCGGGGTCCGTGGGCGGGTCGGCCGGGGTGGGCGTGGGGTCCGCCGGGGTGGGCGCGGGCGGTGTCGGCGCCTGGCTGGGCGAGGCCTCCCCGCCGCCGGTCCCGCCGGAGTCCCCCGGCCCGCCGCCCTGGCCGCCACCGGGACCGCCGGCCGGGGGCGTGGGGTCCTGCGGCCGTCCCGGCCGGCCGCCGTCGCCGGGGCCGCCCGCGGACGGCTTGGCCGACGGCGCCGCCGAGGCGCTCGGCTCCGCGGAGGCGCCGGCCTCGCCGGCCTCCTCCGCCGCGCCGGGCCTCCGGTCCACACCGAGGCCCTCGGCGCGCGCCCCCGGCCGGACTCCCGGCCCGGCGGCGCCACCGTCCACGTCGGCCGCCGCCGCGCCGGAAGGGCCGGCCGAACCGGACGGCACGGGCTTGGCGCTCTCGTCGGACACGCTCATGCAACCGCTGAGCGAGCCTGCGGACGCCGCGACCGCCAGTGCGGTCACGGCCCATCGGACGGGGGCGGGCAACTGGCGCACGCGGGCACCTCCACAGGCACGGGTCAGGGTTTCCCTGCCCAACTCCCCACGCCCGTCAAGGACACGCCCGAAAGCGGGGGCCGTGGCCAGCCGTGGCCACCGGCGCCGCCCGTACGGGCCGCCGCCCGTCAGCCGTAGCCCAGCTCGTGCAGCCGCTCGTCGTCGATCCCGAAGTGATGGGCGATCTCGTGCACCACCGTGACCTCGGTCTCCGCGACCACGTCCTCGCGCGAGTCACACATCCGCAGCGTCGGCCCCCGGTAGATCGTGATCCGGTCCGGCAGCACGCCCGCGTACCACTCGCCCCGGTCGGTCAGCGGCGTCCCCTCGTACAGCCCCAGCAGATCGGGGTCGTCCGGGGACGGCTCGTCCTCCACGAACACCGCGACGTTGTCCATCAGCCGCGTCAGCTCCGGCGGGATCCTGTCCAGCGCCTCGGCGACCAGTTCCTCGAACTCCTCGCGCGTCATCTCCAGCACCCGGCCATTGTCCCGGATGACCCGGACGTACGGGCACCGCCGCCCGCGCGCATAGCGGCCCGCGCGCCCGGGCATACGGCGGCCATGGTCGCCCCAGCCGTTCTCCGCACCGCGTACGACCGCCTCCGCCGCCACTACCGCTCGCGCCACACCGGCCCCACGCCCGCCCTGGTCCACGCCCCGCACCCGTACGCACGCGCCCTCGGCCTGATCACCGTCGTCCTGTTCGGCGCCTGGCTGGGCCTCCTGGCCGTCGGCAGCGTCCGTACGCCGGTCGGGCCGATGGACACGAGCATGACCCTGCGCCCGTCCCTCTCCGGCGGCACGAAGATCAACGTCTCGCCGCTCGGCGCGCTCACGCTGGACTCGCACCACGCGCCCATCCGCCTCGACGTGGACGTCGAGCAGCTCGACCCCGTACGCGCCCAGGCCCTGGTCAAGCACCCCGAACGGCTCTCCGGGCTCCAGGACGAGATCACCCGGGACGTCGCGGACGGCACCCGCGAGCTGGCGCTGCGCTCGTGCGTCGCCGTCGTCACCGGCGCCACCGCCCTCGGCCTCGCCGTCTACCGCCGCCCGCGCCGCGCGCTCGCCGCCGGCGGCCTGGCGCTGGCCCTGCTCGCCGCCTCGGGCACCTCCGCCTTCGCCACCTGGAACCCGAAGTCCGTCCTCGAGCCCAAGTTCTCCGGACTCCTCTCCTCCGCGCCCTCCGTGGTCGGCAACGCCCGCTCGATCGTCAGCGAATTCGACGTCTACCAGAAGGAGTTGGCGCGGCTCGTCACCAACGTGACCAAGCTGTACGAGGCGACCTCCACGCTCCCGACGTACCAGCCCGACCCGGCGACCATGCGGGTGCTGCACGTCTCGGACATCCACCTCAACCCGGCGGCGTGGGAGATCATCCGCTCGCTCGTCGAGCAGTACAAGATCGACGTGATCATCGACTCCGGTGACACCATGGACCACGGCACCGCCGCCGAGAACGGCTTCCTCGACCCCATCAGCGACCTCGGCGCGCCGTACGTCTGGGTACGCGGCAACCACGACTCCGCGGCCACCCAGCGCTACCTGGAGAACCTCGACAACGTCCACGTCCTCGACCAGGGGCGCGCCGTCACGGTCGCGGGCCTGCGGGTGGCCGGCACGGGAGACCCCCAGTTCACGCCCGACCGCTCCGTCGCCCCGGCGGGCGACGACGCCGAGCGCGCGGCGGGGGAACGGCTGGCGGACGCGCTGCGGCAGCAGCGGCTCGCGGGCACGCCCGTCGACATCGCGGTCGCCCACAACCCCGTGGCCGCGCAGGAGACCGACGGCGAGGTCCCCCTCGTCCTGGCGGGCCACGTCCACCGCCGCGTGACCAAGGTCCTCCCGGACGGCACCCGCCTCAAGATCGAGGGCTCCACGGGCGGCGGCGGCCTGCGCGCCCTGGAGCGGGACGAGCCCGAGAAGGTCCACGCCTCCGTGCTCTACCTCGACCGGGACACCCGCCACCTCCAGGCCTGGGACGAGATCACCCTGGGCGGCCTGGGCCTGACGACAGCCGAGGTCAGCCGCCACCTGCCGGACGAGAACCGCCCCGGCGCCCCCTCCCCCGGCCCGTCCCCCAGCCCGTCCGGCCCGTCCCCCAGCCGGCCCTCCACCGCGGCCACCAGCCCCTCGCCGTCCGCCTCCCGATAAAGCGTTTTGGCGAACCGTCCCCGCATCCCATATGCTTCTCACGTCCCCGACGCGCTGACGAAGCGCCCAGGCGGGCCATCAGCCCTCATCGTCTAGTGGCCCAGGACGCCGCCCTTTCAAGGCGGTAGCACGGGTTCGAATCCCGTTGGGGGCACGCATTACCGTGTGCGAGACTGGTTCTCGCACAGTGCTTGGTCCTGTGGAGCAGTTTGGAGTGCTCGCCACCCTGTCAAGGTGGAGGCCGCGGGTTCAAATCCCGTCAGGACCGCTGCGGCTCGCAAGAGCCGCGTGGCTGGGTAGCTCAGTTGGTACGAGCGTCCGCCTGAAAAGCGGAAGGTCGCCGGTTCGACCCCGGCCCCAGCCACCGCAGCCCTATCAGGGCACACACCCCCTCCGGGATCCTCTGGAGGGGGTGTTCTCGTGTCGGGCTATTGTCGCGGCCATGGGGGAGCCCATGGGGGAAGGGCAGACGCGGGTGAAGCAGTGCAAGCAGTGCCACCGGCCGCTCGACGAGCGGCGGTGGGGACGTCCGAAGCGGTTCTGCAACCGGCGGCACCGGGTGCGGTACTGGCTGGAGGAGCTGGCGGAGCTCCTGTTCGGCTAGCCGGTCGCGCCGCTCTCCCCCGCCCCGCCCTTCCGGGATCCGAAGGCTGACGCCCCGGACCCCGGACCCCGGACGGCGGGGGCAGCCCGGGCCGGACCTCACGCCCCCCGCCGGTGGCGCCACCCCCGCGCCCCCAGGACCACCGCCGCCACCGCCACCGCGCCCAGCAGCAGCGCCCAGTCCGGTACCGCGCGGCCCAGCGCGGCGACGCGGGTTTCGAGCGCGTACGAGTCGTCCACGGAGAGCAGGCCCGGCAGGGCGGTCGTGCCGTCGAAGGCGAGGAACAGCACGCCCAGGGCGACGAAGAAGAGGCCCGACAGCGCCGACGTGCTGTGCAGGGTGAAGCGGCCCACCCGCAGCGCCCGGCCCCGGAGCCAGGTGCGGCGCCCCAGGTCCCAGCGCTCCCAGAACACGGCCAGGAGGAACAGCGGTACGGCCATCCCGAGCGCGTACACCGCCAGCAGCAGGCCCCCGTAGACCGGGTTGCCGCCGAGCGCCGCGACCGTCAGGACGCTGCCCAGGATCGGCCCCGCGCAGAAGCCCGCCAGGCCGTACACCAGGCCCAGCGCGTACACCGACACCGCCGAGACCGGCCGGATCCGGCCGCCGGCCTCGGCGAGGCGCCGGGAGGCGAAGCCCAGGCCCACCACCTGGGCCACGCCCAGCGCGATGATCAGCCAGCCGCCCACCGCCACCAGCAGGTCCCGGTGGCCGAAGAAGAGCCGGCCCGCGAGGGAGCCGGCGGCGCCCAGCGGGACGAGGGTGGTGGCGAGGCCCGCGTAGAAGATCCCGGTACGGGCCAGCAGCCGGCCCGGGCTGTCGACCGAGTACGCGAAGAACGCCGGGAGCAGCAGCGCGCTGCACGGGCTCAGCAGCGCGAGCAGGCCGCCCAGCAGGGCCGCGAGGTAGCCGATACCCGTCACTTCGCCGCCCCGCGGCGAGCGGACGCGTGCGCGGATTCGATTGCGCTCGCGAACGTCTCCATCGGCTGTGCACCCGCGATCGGTCGCCCGTTCACCAGGAAGGACGGCGTCGAGGTCGCCCCCAGGGACCAGCCCTGCTCCTGGTCGGCCGTCACGGCGGCCCGCGCCCCCGCGCTGTCGAGGTCCCGCCCGAACCGGTCCAGGTCCGGCACGCCCGCCTCCCGCGCCAGCGCGAGCAGCCGGTCCTTCGCGAAGCCCCGCTCCTTCGCGCCCTCGGCGTACGCGGCCTTGTGGAACTGCCAGAACCGGCCCTGCCGCCCGGCCGCCCACGAGGCCCGCGCCGCGCGTTCCGACTCCTCGCCGAAGATCGGGAAGTTGCGCCACTCGATGCGCAGCACCCCGGCCTCGACGTACTTCTCGATCAGCGCGGGCTCGATGTCGCGGGCGAACTTCCCGCAGTACCCGCACGCGAAGTCGGCGTACTCGAGCATGACGACGGGCGCGTCGGCGCGCCCCACGGCGAGCGGGTCGGCGGCGTCGCGCCGGGCGTACTTCTCCAGCTCCGGGTAGGCGGCGACCTGCTGCTCGACGACCGCGGGCGGGGCGGGCTTGGTCGCGGCGTAGGAGGCGAGGCCGGCCAGCGTGGCGACGACGGCGACCCCCGCGCCGATCAGGTACGGCGCGGTCTTGGACTTCTTGGAGTTCGTGGACTTCTTGGACACGGACATGGTGGAGCGACTCCTGGGCGAGCACGAGGAAAGGGGAGACCAGCGGTACGACGTACGCACCGGCGGCTATACGCGCAGGATCGACAGCTCCACGGGCGACGGCCCCGACGACCACGGCGGCGCCCGCTCCGGCCGGACGCCCGGCACCACCGGCTCGGCCTGCCACAGGGGCACCCGCGTGTCGGTGTGCGGAGCGGACGGCGGACAGTCCACCGTCAGGGCGCGCGGCGGAACGCCCGGCTCCAGCCCGCCCTCCCCGTCGAACGGATCGCAGGAGGAGCCCTGGCCGGCCGCGGCCACCACGTCGTGCGGGACACCGGTCCCGGACCCGTGGACCAGCAGCGCGCCCACCACCAGCACCAGTACGGCGGCCACCACACGGCACCACCGCCACCGGCCGCCGGTGCACCGCATGCGGACCGCCCCTCCATGACGCAAGATCGTCGACGGCTCGTCGACTCGCCGGAAATGGTACGGGGAAATCGGTTCGCCACTCCGTTGCCGCGAGTGAGATCCTGGAGCAGGTATGTCTACTTCCCTCGCCGACCTCCAGACCCTGCTGGCCGAGGTATCGCTGCGCGACGCGCACCGGCTCGGCCGCCGTCTCGAAGGCACCCGCCGCATCCGCAAGCCCGAGGCCCGTCAGGCCGTCCTGGACGACATCGCCGCCGAGGCCACGAAGGCCGCCGCCCGCACGGCCGAGCGGGCGGCGCGCAGGCCGGAGGTCACGTACCCCGAGCAACTGCCGGTCAGCCAGAAGAAGGACGAGATCGCGGAGGCGATACGCGACCACCAGGTCGTGATCGTCGCCGGTGAGACGGGTTCCGGCAAGACGACCCAGATCCCCAAGATCTGCCTGGAGCTGGGGCGCGGCGTACGCGGCATGATCGGCCATACGCAGCCGAGGAGGATCGCCGCCCGCACGGTCGCCGAGCGCGTCGCGGACGAGCTGAAGACCCCGCTGGGCGAGGCGGTCGGCTGGAAGGTCCGCTTCACCGACCAGGTCAACCCGGACGCGACCTTCGTCAAGCTGATGACGGACGGCATCCTGCTCGCCGAGATCCAGACGGACCGCGAGCTGCGCGCCTACGACACGATCATCATCGACGAGGCCCACGAGCGCAGCCTCAACATCGACTTCCTGCTCGGGTACCTCGCCCAGCTGCTCCCCAAGCGCCCCGACCTCAAGGTCGTGATCACCTCCGCGACCATCGACCCGGAGCGCTTCTCCCGCCACTTCGGCGACGCGCCGATCGTCGAGGTCTCCGGCCGTACGTACCCGGTCGAGGTCCGCTACCGCCCCCTCCTCGAAGAGGACTCCGAGGACTCCGACCGCGACCAGATCACCGCGATCTGCGACGCGGTCGACGAGCTCCAGGCGGAGGGCCCGGGCGACATCCTGGTCTTCCTCTCCGGCGAGCGCGAGATCCGCGACACGGCGGACGCGCTGGAGAAGAAGAGGCTGCGCAACACCGAGGTCCTCCCCCTCTACGCGCGCCTCTCGCACGCCGAGCAGCACCGCGTCTTCCAGGCGCACCCGGGCCGCCGGATCGTCCTCGCCACGAACGTCGCCGAGACCTCGCTGACCGTCCCCGGCATCAAGTACGTCATCGACCCCGGCACCGCCCGCATCTCCCGCTACAGCCACCGCACGAAGGTGCAGCGCCTGCCGATCGAGCCGGTCAGCCAGGCCAGCGCCAACCAGCGCAAGGGCCGCTGCGGCCGTACGTCCGACGGCATCTGCATCCGGCTGTACTCGGAGGACGACTTCCTCGCCCGCCCCGAGTTCACGGACGCCGAGATCCTCCGTACGAACCTGGCGTCGGTCATCCTCCAGATGACGGCGGCGGGCCTCGGCGACATCGAGAAGTTCCCGTTCATCGACCCGCCGGACCACCGCAACATCCGCGACGGCGTGCAGCTCCTGCAGGAGCTCGGCGCGATCGACCCGACGCAGAAGGACCCGAAGAAGCGCCTCACGGAGCAGGGCCGCAAGCTGGCCCAGCTGCCCGTCGACCCGCGCCTGGCCCGCATGGTCCTGGAGGCGGACAAGAACGGCTGCGTGCGCGAGGTCATGGTCATCGCGGCGGCCCTCTCCATCCAGGACCCGCGCGAGCGGCCGGCGGAGAAGCAGGCGCAGGCCGACCAGCAGCACGCCCGCTTCAAGGACGAGACCTCCGACTTCCTCGCCTTCCTCAACCTCTGGCGCTACATCCGCGAGCAGCAGAAGGCGCTGTCGTCGTCGGCGTTCCGCCGGATGTGCAAGTCCGAGTACCTGAACTATCTGCGCATTCGCGAATGGCAGGACATCTATACGCAGTTGCGTACGGTCGCGAAGCAGATGGGCATCCACCTCAACGACGAGGACGCCCCCGACGACCGCGTCCACGTCTCGCTGCTCGCCGGCCTGCTCTCCCACATCGGGATGAAGGACATCAAGGAAGGCGCGAAGAACGAGTACCTGGGCGCCCGCAGCGCCAAGTTCGCGATCTTCCCCGGCTCGGCGCTCTTCAAGAAGCCGCCGCGCTTCGTGATGTCCGCCGAGCTGGTGGAGACCTCCCGCCTGTGGGCGCGGGTCAACGCGAAGATCGAGCCCGAGTGGATCGAGCCGCTGGCGGAGCACCTGCTCAAGCGCACGTACTCCGAGCCGCACTGGGAGAAGGACCAGGCGGCGGTCATGGCGTACGAGAAGGTCACGCTGTACGGCGTGCCGATCGTGGCCCAGCGGAAGGTCAACTACGGCCGCATCGACCCGGAGACCAGCCGTGAGCTGTTCATCCGGCACGCGCTGGTGGAGGGCGACTGGCGCACCCACCACAAGTTCTTCGCGGACAACCGCAAGCTGCTGACCGAGGTCGAGGAGCTGGAGCACCGCGCCCGGCGCCGCGACATCCTCGTGGACGACGAGACGCTCTTCGACTTCTACGACCAGCGGGTGCCCGAGCACGTGGTGTCGGGCGCGCACTTCGACTCGTGGTGGAAGCACAAGCGGCGCGAGGCGCCGGACCTGCTCGACTTCGAGCGCGAGATGCTCATCAACGAGAAGGCGGGCGCGGTCACCAAGGCCGACTACCCCGACTCGTGGCGGCAGGGCGCGCTGAAGTTCCGCGTGACGTACCAGTTCGAGCCGGGCGCGGACGCGGACGGTGTGACCGTGCACATCCCGCTCCAGGTGCTGAACCAGGTGACGGACGACGGCTTCGACTGGCAGATCCCGGGCCTGCGCGAGGAGGTCGTCACGGAGCTGATCCGCTCCCTGCCGAAGCCGATCCGCCGCAACTACGTGCCCGCGCCGAACTTCGCGAAGCGCTTCCTGGACACGGCGGTCCCGCTCCAGGAGCCGCTGGACGTGACGCTCGCCCGTGAGCTCCAGCGGATGGTCGGCGTCCCGGTCGCCGCCGACGACTTCGACTGGTCGCGGGTACCGGACCACCTGAAGATCACCTTCCGGATCGTCGACGAGCGGCGCCGCAAGCTCGCCGAGGACAAGGACCTGGAGACCCTGAAGCTCCAGCTGCGCCCGAAGGCCCGCCAGGCCCTCTCCAAGGCCGCCGCGGCCGCCACGGCAGGCCCCTCGGGCTCCGGGCAGTCCCTGGAGCGCACGGGCCTGACGGACTGGACGATCGGCACGCTGGTGAAGGTCTTCGAGACCCGCCGCGCCGGCCAGCCGGTCAAGGCGTACCCGGCCCTCGTCGACGCGGGCGACACCGTCTCCGTACGGCTCTTCGACACGGAGGCCGAGCAGGAGCAGGCGATGTGGCGCGGCACGCGCCGGCTCATCATGCTGAACATCCCGGTGAACCCGGCGAAGTTCGCGGCCGACAAGCTGACGAACCAGCAGAAGCTGGCGCTGTCGCGCAATCCGCACGGCTCGGTGCAGGCGCTCTTCGAGGACTGCGCCACCGCGGCGGCCGACCGGCTGATCGCCGAGCACGGCGGACCGGCGTGGGACGAGGAGTCCTTCCGCAAGCTGTACGACAAGGTCCGTGCCGACCTCGTCGAGCTGACCATCCGCACGGTCGGCCAGGTGCAGCAGATCCTGGCCGCCTGGCAGTCCTGCGAGCGGCGTCTGAAGGCCACGAACAGCCTGGTCCTGGTGCGCAACGTCCAGGACGTACGGGAGCAGCTGGCGGCCCTCGTGCCGGCCGGCTTCGTGACGAAGACGGGCCTGCGGCGCCTGCCGGACCTGATGCGCTACCTGGTGGCGGTGGACCGCCGGCTCCAGCAGATGCCGACGTCCGTCCAGCGCGACACCACGCGCATGGAGAAGGTCCACGAGATGCAGGACGAGTACGCGTGGCTGCTGGAGCAGCTGCCCAAGGGCCGCCCGGTGCCGCAGGAGGTCCTGGACATCCGCTGGATGATCGAGGAGCTGCGGGTCAGCTACTTCGCCCACGCCCTGGGCACCGCCCAGCCGGTCTCCGACAAGCGCATCCTGAAGGCGATCGACGCGGCCGCGCCGTAGTCCGCGCCGCTCGCCACGGCGCGAGTTCGACCGGACCCTCCGACCTGCTGTACAGTCTCTCTCGCAGCCAAACGCAGAACTCACCGGCTGCGAAACCTGGTCCTGTGGAGCAGTTTGGAGTGCTCGCCACCCTGTCAAGGTGGAGGCCGCGGGTTCAAATCCCGTCAGGACCGCAGTAAGCAGTGACGAAAAGGCCCGGATCTCAGGATCCGGGCCTTTTCGTCGTATTGACGTCGGCATCCGCCAGGGGTACCCAAGCAACAAGGGGTACGGGGCCCTTCGGCGGAGGTGACGCGGATGCCCAGCACACCGGTCCGGCCGGTCGCAGCGGCCCAGCCGGTCCCAGCGGCCCGGCCGGACGCGTCCGTACGGTCGGAGCGGCCGGTCAGGCACGCGACCCGCGCGCTGCTCCGTGCCCATCTGGCGGCCGCTTCCGGCTATCGCCACGCCACACCCCGCTGCGTGGTCTGCCGGCACCTCCAACGGCTCGCCATGGAGGCCCAGGACGACAGCGGAAACGACCCCGCCGAAGGCGCCGGAGACCCCCTCCCGGAGCCCTCCGCTGTGTGACGCGAGTCACGAAATCGGTTTTGAAAACTGCTCAACTTACGCCCCGCCTACAACGGCCCCATTTAATATGTGCAATTGCACCGGCCGACAGAGGCCCGGGAGCCGGTTCCCACCGCCCCTCCGCGCGGGCGGACGCGGGCGAAGACCGGCAGCCAGGCGCTCGCCGCGGGCACAAAAAGATCGCGCTGGACCCGGCGGAGTCCAGCGCGATCGATGACGAAGACCCGTTGGGGCGGGCACCCGTCGGTGGAGCTATGGGTGGGCGGACCGGGTTGGGGGATCCGGATGTGCCCGGTTCAGCGGGGTGTTCAGGGTGTTCAGGCCTCGCTGCGCTGCTGCGGAATGCCCGCCAGCAGTGCGCGGACCTCTGCCTCGCGGTACCGACGGTGTCCACCCAGGGTGCGGATGGACGTGAGCTTGCCCGCCTTAGCCCAGCGGGTCACCGTCTTCGGGTCCACGCGGAACATCGTGGCAACCTCAGCGGGGGTCAGCAGCGGCTCGGCATCAGGGGTGCGAGCGGTCATGAGCGGCCTCCTCGGGAGAACCGAACCTTCTCGGTTCTTTCCTCTAAATTCTGCACCTTGACCCGCGTTGCCCGAAATGGCGGACGCGAGCCGAGTCGGTTATAGGACGAACGGCTTGTCCTCGGCACTACAACTACACCATCTGTCCAGCCACGTTCGGCCAAACCGACGGAATTGCCCTCTCAGGTGTTCATCAGCGACGGAAGCCGATGGACCATGCCATAGCGGACAGTCACGTCACAGTGACGATCAGTCACAGAGCGATCAGGAGCCACCAGACCCCCCATAGCGTGCAATGCTTAGCCTTCCGCCCACACTTGGACGGAAGGAGCCCCTCCCGGACTCCTTGTCCTATTTTGGCATGAGGTTGGGTGATAGGCGCAAGAGCCCGGTTAGTGCTGTCCGTCACGCTTGACACAAAGGCCCGGATCGGGACCTAGGGCCCGGTCCTCCCGCGCGGACCGCGAGAGCGAGATCATCTCAGTTGGCGAACTGCCGGTCCCGCACGGACCGCCACCTCTCCATCAGCCGCTCGTACGCCGCACCCGCGCCCGCGGCGTCCCCGGCCCGCAGCGCCGCGATCCCCTCGGCCACATCAGCCGCCGACCGGTCCGCGGCGAGCTGCTCGGCGGAGAGGGCGTACACCAGCCCGCCGTAGTCGAGCTCCACCAGCGCACGCGGGTGGAACTCCTCCAGCCACCGCCCCACGTCCACCAGGCCCTCGATCAGCGGGCCCTCGTCGGTCGACTCCCGCAGGGTCTTCAGCGCCCGTGCCACCCGCCGCCGCGCCTGCACCATCGGCGTCCGGTAGCGCAGCACCGGCGCCTTGTCGGGGCCGGCGGCCTCCACGTACTCCCGCTCCTCGTCGGAGAAGAGCGCGAACCAGCGCACCGGCACCTGCCACACCGAGGTGCGGATCCACGGGCGCGCGTCCGGGTTCTCCTCGCGCCACCGCTCGTGGTCCGCCTCCGCCTGCCCGCGCACCACCGGCGGCAGCGCCGCGTCCAGGACCACCGCCGGCAGCAGGCCCGGCAGCGCCTCCAGCGCCAGCCACCCGCGCATCCTCGTGCGCCACGGGCAGACGCACACCACGCCGTCCACCTCCAGCACGAAGGCGTCGGCGCTCTCGTGCACCGGGACCGGGACCGGCGGCGTCGCCACGAGCCCGGCCAGCGAGCGGCGCAGCTCGTCCTGCGCCGTCGGGGCGGCCCCGTCGGCGACACGGCGCGCGTAGCGGGCCCAATGCCCCCGCTCGGGCTCCGGGAAGGCCGCCAACGGCTCGTACACGCGCAGGTAGGAGGCGTACGGGACGAGGACCGAAGTGACCGCTGGCATGCCGCAGATCCTTCCACGCCGGTACTCCGGGAGGGGGTGATCCTCGGCACTGGGTCCCCTCTACGCGCAGGTAGGACTTACTCTCTTGCCGTCAAGGCCCTCCCCCACCCGCCGGGGGGCCTCCTCCGCCGCTTCGTACTTGGGAGTCACCACCGTGACCGATGTGACCGACGGCGTCCTGCACACCCTGTTCCACTCGGAGCAGGGGGGCCACGAACAAGTCGTGCTCTGCCAGGACCGTGCCACCGGCCTCAAGGCCGTCATCGCCCTCCACTCGACCGCCCTGGGCCCGGCCCTCGGCGGTACCCGTTTCTACCCGTACGCCTCCGAGGCCGAGGCCGTCGCCGACGCGCTCAACCTCTCCCGGGGGATGTCGTACAAGAACGCCATGGCCGGTCTGGAGCACGGCGGCGGCAAGGCCGTGATCATCGGCGACCCAGACAAGATCAAGACCGAGGAGCTGCTGCTGGCCTACGGCCGGTTCGTCGCCTCGCTCGGCGGCCGGTACGTCACCGCCTGCGACGTCGGCACCTACGTGGCCGACATGGACGTCGTCGCCCGGGAGTGCCGCTGGACCACCGGCCGCTCCCCCGAGAACGGCGGCGCCGGGGACTCCTCCGTCCTCACCGCCTTCGGCGTCTTCCAGGGCATGCGCGCCTCCGCCCAGCACCTGTGGGGCGACCCGACCCTCCGCGGCCGCAAGGTCGGCGTCGCGGGCGTCGGCAAGGTCGGCCACTACCTGGTCGAGCACCTGCTGGAGGACGGCGCCGAGGTCGTCATCACGGACGTGCGCGAGGAGTCGCTGCGGCGCGTGACCGACAAGTTCCCGCAGGTCGCCGTGGTCGCGGACACGGACGCGCTGATCCGTACCGAGGGCCTGGACATCTACGCGCCCTGTGCGCTCGGCGGTGCGCTCAACGACGACACCGTGCCCGTCCTGACGGCGAAGGTGGTGTGCGGCGCGGCCAACAACCAGCTGGCGCACCCGGGTGTCGAGAAGGACCTCGCCGACCGCGGGATCCTCTACGCGCCCGACTACGTCGTCAACGCCGGCGGCGTGATCCAGGTCGCCGACGAGCTGCACGGCTTCGACTTCGACCGGTGCAAGGCGAAGGCCACGAAGATCTTCGACACCACGCTGGCAATATTCGCACGTGCGAAGGAAGACGGGATTCCGCCGGCCGCGGCGGCCGACCGGATCGCCGAGCAGCGGATGGCCGAGGCTCGACGCCGGTAATCCCGGATTTCGGGCGTTCAGGTGAGTTGACAGGGATGCCCCGCCGACGGGGCGTGAGCCTCTCCCCCGGAGATCCGGAGAGAGACAAGACTCACGCCGGTCGGCGGGTCGCCCGCCGGGAAGAGGTTAAAATCGCAGCTGACCAGCGAGGACAGGGCACCTCGTCGGTCCGGCTCCGAGGCGCCTCGTGCGGGCGACGTACCGTATGGCGGCGGAAGCAGGTACCGTTGAAGCCCTACGGGCCGGTCTCTCCACGGAGAGCCCGTTCCGAATCATGAACGCGTGTCAAGACTCTGGGGCCGTCGAGCCCCGTCACCGAGGGGGTCGAGCCATGGGGCGCGGCCGGGCCAAGGCCAAGCAGACGAAGGTCGCCCGCCAGCTGAAGTACAACAGCGGTGGGACGGACCTCGCACGCCTGGCCAGCGAGCTGGGCGCATCTTCGAGTCAGCCACCGAACGGCGAGCCGTTCGAGGACGACGACGAGGAAGACGACCCGTACGCCCGCTACGCGGAGTTGTACAACGACGACGAGGACGAGGACGAAGAGTCCGGTCCGTCGTCCCAGCGTCGCGGCGCTTGACGCCTGCACTCTTCTTCACCCGGTCCGGGGCCCTGCCCCGGACCGGGTTCTGTGCTGTCCGCCGTCTGAGACGCCTTGGCTGACCGGCGGCTCCGGGCACGGGGTGCGGGAGCCGCCGTTCGCGTCCGCCGGGGCGGCGGCCGCTAGGCCGTGGCGTACTCCCCGACCAGCTCGGCACCGGTCGTGTGGTCACCGCGCTCGGTGATCTCGCCGGCGACCCAGGCGTCGACGCCCCGGTCCGCCAGGGTGGTCAGCGCCACATCGACGGAGTCGGCGGGGACGACGGCCATCATGCCGACGCCCATGTTCAGGGTCTTCTCCAGCTCCGGCCGCTCCACCTGACCGGCCTTGCCGACCAGGTCGAAGATCGCGTCCGGCGTCCAGGTCGAACGGTCGACCGTGGCGTGCAGCGCGTCCGGGATCACCCGGGCCAGGTTGGCGGCGAGACCGCCGCCGGTGATGTGGCTGAAGGCGTGCACCTCGGTCGTCCGGGTGAGCGCCAGACAGTCCAGCGAGTAGATCTTGGTGGGCTCCAGCAGCTCCTCGCCGAGCGTCCGGCCGAGCTCTTCGACCCGCTGGTCCAGGCTCATGCCCGCGCGGTCGAAGAGCACATGGCGTACGAGCGAGTACCCGTTGGAGTGAAGGCCGGAGGACGCCATGGCGATGACGGCGTCACCCGTACGGATGCGATCGGGGCCGAGCAGCCGGTCCGCCTCGACCACGCCCGTACCGGCGCCGGCGACGTCGAAGTCGTCCGGGCCCAGCAGGCCGGGGTGCTCGGCGGTCTCGCCGCCGACCAGGGCGCAGCCGGCGAGGACGCAGCCTTCGGCGATGCCCTTGACGATGGCGGCGACCCGTTCGGGGTGGACCTTGCCGACGCAGATGTAGTCGGTCATGAAGAGCGGCTCGGCGCCGCAGACGACGATGTCGTC
Organism: Streptomyces sp. NPDC045998; assembly: GCF_056430285.1. Classification (NCBI taxonomy): domain Bacteria; kingdom Bacillati; phylum Actinomycetota; class Actinomycetes; order Kitasatosporales; family Streptomycetaceae; genus Streptomyces; species Streptomyces sp. NPDC045998. Next base: position 676,163 of record NZ_JBWKLJ010000004.1, on the reverse strand, counting down.
CATGACCATCGCGACCAGGTCGTGGCCGATCGTGTCGTACACGCCCATCTGGCGGGCGATGTCGACCTTGGTACCGACGCCGTCGGTGGCGGAGGCGAGGAGCGGACGCTCGTAGCGCTTGAGGGCGGATGCGTCGAAGAGGCCGGCGAAGCCGCCGAGGCCGCCGAGTACCTCGGGGCGCTGCGTCTTCTTCACCCACTCCTTCATCAGCTCGACGGCGCGGTCGCCCGCTTCGATGTCGACGCCCGCGGCTGCGTAGCTGGCACCGGTGGTCTCAGTCTCAGACATGACTGTGAGAGCTTTCGTGTCGTACTGCAGGGATTGCGGGGTGCTGTTACGGGCGGCGGAGCGCATCGGCCGCGGCCGTGGCGGCGGGGCCGGCGGCCAGCTCGGTCTCCAGCAGCTGCTTGCCGAGCAGCTCGGGATCGGGCAGCTCCATCGGGTACTCACCGTCGAAGCAGGCGCGGCAGAGCTTCTGCTTCGGGATGGTGGTGGCCTCGATCATGGCGTCGATGGAGATGTACGAGAGGGAGTCGGCCCCCAGCGACGTGCCGATCTCCTCGACCGACATGCCGTTGGCGATCAGCTCCGCGCGGGTGGCGAAGTCGATGCCGAAGAAGCAGGGCCACTTCACCGGCGGCGACGAGATCCGGATGTGGACCTCGGCGGCGCCCGCCTCGCGGAGCATCCGGACGAGTGCGCGCTGGGTGTTGCCGCGGACGATCGAGTCGTCGACGACCACGAGGCGCTTGCCCTTGATGACTTCCTTCAGGGGGTTCAGCTTCAGGCGGATGCCCAGCTGGCGGATGGTCTGGGAGGGCTGGATGAAGGTCCGGCCCACGTACGCGTTCTTGACCAGGCCCGCGCCGAAGGGGATGCCGCTGGCCTCCGCGTACCCGATGGCGGCGGGGGTGCCGGACTCCGGGGTCGCTATGACCAGGTCGGCGTCGACCGGGGCTTCCTTGGCGAGGCGCCGGCCCATCTCCACGCGGGAGAGGTAGACGTTCCGCCCGGCGATGTCGGTGTCGGGGCGCGCCAGGTAGACGTACTCGAAGACACAGCCCTTGGGCTTCGCTTCTGCGAATCGCGAGGTGCGGATGCCGTTCTCGTCGATGGCGATCATCTCGCCCGGCTCGACCTCGCGCACGTACGCGGCGCCGCAGATGTCGAGGGCGGCGGACTCGGAGGCGACGACCCAGCCGCGCTCCAGGCGACCGAGGACCAGCGGGCGGATGCCCTGCGGGTCACGGGCGGCGTAGAGGGTGCCCTCGTCCATGAAGACGAGCGAGAAGGCACCCCGGACCTGGGGAAGTACCTTGGCGGCGGCTTCCTCGACGGTCAGCGGCTTGCCGTCGTCGTCGACCTGGCCCGCGAGGAGCGCGGTGACGAGGTCGGTGTCGTTGGTGGCGGCCACCTGCGTGGCGCGGCCGTCCATCTTGGGGAGGTCGGCGACCATCTCGGCGAGCTGCGCCGTGTTCACCAGGTTGCCGTTGTGGCCGAGCGCGATGGAGCCGTGGGCGGTGGCCCGGAAGGTCGGCTGCGCGTTCTCCCACACGGAGGCGCCGGTGGTCGAGTAGCGGGCGTGTCCGACCGCGATGTGGCCCTGGAGGGAGCCGAGGGAGGTCTCGTCGAAGACCTGGGAGACCAGGCCCATGTCCTTGAAGACGAGGATCTGGGAGCCGTTGCTGACCGCGATTCCCGCGGATTCCTGGCCCCGATGCTGGAGGGCGTAGAGCCCGAAGTACGTGAGCTTTGCGACCTCTTCACCCGGAGCCCAGACACCGAAGACGCCACAAGCGTCCTGGGGGCCTTTTTCGCCGGGAAGCAGATCGTGATTGAGTCGACCGTCACCACGTGGCACGCCTCCGAGTGTAGGCGAGATCGACCACTGGTCCGAATTGGTGAAGGGGCCGCCGGCCCGAAGCGGAGCCGGTGCTTTCACCGGCCACCGCGCTGACCAGCGGGCTTTGCCGGATGGCGCGGTGCAGGGGGTGTGACGGACCTCGCAGTGGCCCCGGAGCTACTTCTCGCTCGCCCGGGCGGCGAAGCCGGTGCCGTCGGGGCCGGTGAGGGTCAGGGTGCGGTGGTCGATCGTGTAGGTGGCCGTCCCCTCCAGCACCTTGAGCAGGGCGCGCTCGACGTCCATCGCGGGTCCGGGGCACAGCTTGCGGGTGGAGGTCACGCGGCCGAAAGTGATCGCCGAGCCCTCGGTGGTGACGGTGGCACTGAAGCTGTTGCAGCCCAGGTTGCCCCGGATGGAACCCTCCTTGCCGCGCACCTTGCCGGTGCTCTTGCCGCCGTCCTCGGTGACGACGAAACGGGCCTTGCCCTCGGCGCCGGCGGGCAGCGAGGTGGCCGTCCCGTCCGAGGTGAGCGACTCGACGGTCCAGGTGGTGCCGGTGAGCGGCGCCGGGCGCTGCTCGCTCAGCAGGACGGAGTCGCCCTGGGCGGTGGTGAGGGTCAGCCGGCCGCCGTCCAGCGTGGCCTTGAGCCTGCCGTCGAGCGCGGCCCGCAGGGCGTCCTCGAAGCGCTGGACGTCGCCGGAGCAGGCCATCTCCGTCATGCCCGCATCGCTGATGGTGATGTGGTCGCCGTCGATGTCGGCCTTGGCGTTGAAGTGGTTGCAGCCGTAGTTGCCCGTGACCTTGCCCTTGGCGTCGACCTGGACCTGCGCCCGGGCCGGGGCGGTGTGCTTGCGGCCGTCGACGGTGACGCTGTCGACGGCCCAGGTCACGCCGGTGACCGGCACGTCCGGACGCTTGGAGCCGCCGCCGTCGCCCGCGCCGGACCCCGGTTCGGTGCCGCAGGCGGTGAGGGCGAGGAGCGCGACGAGCGCGGCTGTCGCGGTGAGGTGGTGCTTGTGCGTGGTCGGCATGCCTCTGGGACGGTCCAGGCCGCCGACCGGTTCCGCCGCGGCTGCCGGTCAGCCGAGGATCGGCAGCAGGGCCGCCAGGTCCGCGCGCTCGCCGCTGGCCCGCACCTGGGCGGCGGAGAGGGCCTCCTGCCAGCTCGTACGGCCCGTGGCCAGGCGGATCCAGGTCAGCGGGTCGGTCTCCACGACGTTCGGCGGGGTGCCCCGCGTGTGCCGGGGGCCCTCGACGCACTGCACCACCGCGTACGGGGGCACCCGCACCTCCACGGACCCGCCCGGGGCCTTCACCGCGAGCGCGTCGGCGAGCAGCCGGGTGCAGGCGGCCAGGGCCTGGCGGTCGAACGGGACGGTGAGTCCGGTGGCGTCGTTGAGGTCGTCGGTGTGGACCACCAGCTCGACGGTGCGGGTCACCAGGAAGTCCCCGAGGCGCACCCCGCCGAACCGCGTCTCGATCAGCCGCTCGTCCGAGGCCGCCGCCAGCGCGTCCGCGAACTGCCGCCCGGCCTCGTCGTACAGCGCGGCGAGCCCGGCCGGGTCGACCGCCGCCGTGCCGGCGATCTCGCGCGCGGCCGCGTCGACGTCCTCGGCGTACTTCCGGGTGGCCGGCGCCCACTCCATCAGCTCCAGGTCCCGGCTCGCCGGCTCCGGTGCCGCCACGCCCCGGATGATGGAGCCGAGCCCCATGCTGATGTGCGCGGCGAGCTCCCGCACCGTCCACTCCCCGAGCCGGGTCGGCTGGGCGAGCTGCTCGGGCGTGAGGGTGAGGACCGCGTCCCGTACGTGACCGAACTGCGCGAGTACGGCCGCGCGGGTCTTGGCGGAGTCGTAACCACGGGTGCGCTTCTTGGCAGTTGGCATGGGCCGAGGTTAGTTCAGGGCGTGTGTGCGGGGGCGTGTGTCCGGGGGTGGGTGTTCAGGAGTGGGTGTTCAGGGCTGTGACCGCAGGGCCGGGACGTCGGCGGTGACGGTGAAGACCTCGCCGTTCTTCGGCACGCCCACGCCCCGCCAGGTGAACGGCACACCGCGCGCGGTGTGCGCGACGGGACCGTCCGTGAGCTGGAAGTGGAGGTGCGGTTCGGTGGAGTTGCCGGAGTTCCCGCACTGGGCGATGACCTGCCCCGCGGTGACCCGGTCGCCCGCGCGGACCACGAGCGAGCCGCGGCGGAGGTGTGCGTAGGTCGCGTACGTACCGTCACCGAGGTCCAGCACCAGGTGGTTGCCCAGGATCCGGCGGGGTCCGCCCAGCCAGCGGAACAGGGCCTCGATCACCATGAAGTAGAGGAACCCGGGCAGGGAGTTGCGGCTCAGGTGGTCGCGCTGGCCGTCCTCCGCGTACACCACCGTCCCGTCGGCCACCGCGAGGAGCGGTGCCCCGAAGGCCGGGAAGTCACCGCTGGGCCGGGCTATCGGCCACAGCCAGGCGAACCCCGGGCGGGGGCGCTGCTCCGACTCGGCGACGATGTCGATGGCGTGCGACTGGCCGAGGTGGTGGGTGCCGTGGCTGGGCACCCGGTCGGCGGGGCTGTTCAGTGCGCTCCAGGTGCCGGTCACGGGTGGCTCGACGGCGACCGCCTCCCGGCCCTCGGTGGCGATACGCCGGCTCTCCGCGCGGTGCAGCGCCACCTGGAGGGCGATGGCCGCGACGGCCGGCAGCCAGCCCAGCCGGGCGTCGTACGGAGGCTCCACCCAGACCGAGACGACGGCCTGGACGATGAAGACGAACCACAGCAGGCGCGCGAGCAGCACGCCCCGCCTGCGGGCGGGTGCGGACATGGTTGTTCCCCCGATGGTCGATGGGTCGATCGCTTACGGTCGCGCCGCGGCGAGGGCCACCAGCAGCGGCACCACGCGGCCCGCCGGGACCTCGTAACGGCCGCGTCCGGCGGTGTGCAGCCAGCCGGCGCCGGTGAGTTGGCGCAGGTGGTGGTAGATCTGGCCGGTCGTGCCGACCTCCTCCAGGAGGGCCAGATCGGCGGCGGTGCGCCGGCCCCCGACGATCTCGCGCAGCAGCCGGAGCCGTATCGGATGGCCGAGCGCCGCGAAGGACTCCGCCACCTCCGTCCAGTCCTCCTCCATCTGGCGCTCGGTCAGGGCGCCGTCCTGCCACTCGTACTGCTCCCCCGTCGGCAGCCGTATGGCACCGGTGAACAGCACCCCGCCATCGGGCGCGTCCGCCTCCGCGAGCTGCGCCTTGAGCCCCTCCAGGGCCCAGAAGTCGCTCTCGTGCGGCGGTCGTGGCGACGGCGGGTCGATGTGCGGGTCGATGCGCTCCAGGGCGGCGAGCCGCCGTTCGAGCGCGGTGAGGCGTTCCTCCAGCTCCATGCCGTCCATTGTTACGTAGTTACGTAATCCCGTGCAAGCGCGTTGGCGAGTGAACGCCACCGGCGGCCCGCGGAAGCCCGCGGCAGCCCCCAGTAGCCCGCGGAGCCCGGGTGAACGACGGAGCCCGGGTGAACGACGAAGCCCCCGCCGAACCCTTCTCGGGTCCGGCGGGGGCTCCAGTCGCAGACGAACGTCAGGCCAGCAGGCCCGGGATCGTCGCCTCGTGCGCCGTGCGCAGCTCGCCCAGCGGGATGCTGAACTCGCCCTGGACGTCGACCTCGTCGCCGTCCACCACACCGATGCGGGTCGCGGGCAGGCCACGTGCGCCGCACATGTCGGTGAAGCGGAGCTCCTCGCTGCGCGGGACGGCCACGACCGCGCGGCCGGCCGACTCGCTGAAGAGGAACGTGAACGCGTCCAGGCCGTCCGGGACGATCAGCCGCGCCCCGGTGCCACCCCGCAGGCAGGACTCGACGACCGCCTGGATCAGACCGCCGTCGGAGAGGTCGTGCGCCGCGTCGATCATGCCGTCGCGGGAGGCCGAGATCAGGATCTCGCCCAGCAGCTTCTCCCGGTCCAGGTCCACGGCCGGCGGCAGACCGCCCAGGTGCCCGTGCACGACCTCGGACCACGCCGAGCCGCCGAACTCCTCACGCGTGTCGCCCAGCAGGTAGAGGAGCTGGCCCTCCTCCGCGAAGGCGATCGGCGTGCGCCGCGTGACGTCGTCGATCACGCCGAGCACCGCGACCACGGGGGTCGGGTGGATGGCCACGTCACCGGTCTGGTTGTAGAGGGAGACGTTGCCACCGGTCACCGGCGTACCGAGCTGCAGGCAGCCGTCCGCCAGACCGCGCGTGGCCTCGGCGAACTGCCACATGACGCCCGGGTCCTCCGGCGAACCGAAGTTCAGGCAGTCGGAGATGGCGAGCGGCTTGGCACCGGAGGCCGCGACGTTCCGGTACGCCTCCGCCAGCGCGAGCTGGGCGCCCGTGTACGGGTCGAGCTTGGCGTACCGGCCGTTGCCGTCCGTGGCGATCGCGACGCCGAGGTTGGTCTCCTCGTCGATGCGGATCATGCCGGAGTCCTCGGGCTGCGCGAGGACGGTGTTGCCCTGCACGAAGCGGTCGTACTGGTCGGTGACCCACGCCTTGGAGGCCTGGTTCGGGTGCGCGACCAGCTTGAGGACCTGCTCGCGCAGCTCCTCGGCGGAGGACGGCCGGGGCAGCTTGTTCGCGTCGTCGGCCTGGAGCGCGTCCTGCCACTCCGGGCGCGCGTACGGCCGGTGGTAGACCGGGCCCTCGTGCGCGACGGTGCGCGGCGGCACGTCGACAATCTGCTCGCCGTGCCAGAAGATCTCCAGCCGCTCGCCGTCCGTCACCTCACCGATGACGGTGGCGATGACGTCCCACTTCTCGCAGATCTCCATGAACCGGTCGACGTGCTGCGGCTCGACGATCGCGCACATCCGCTCCTGCGACTCGCTCATGAGGATCTCCTCGGGGGAGAGCGAGGAGTCGCGCAGGGGCACGGTGTCCAGCTCGACGCGCATGCCGCCGGTGCCCGCGGAGGCCAGCTCGCTGGTCGCGCAGGACAGACCCGCGCCACCGAGGTCCTGGATGCCCGCGACGAGCTTCTCCTTGAAGATCTCAAGGGTGCACTCGATCAGGAGCTTCTCCTGGAACGGGTCGCCGACCTGCACCGCCGGCCGCTTCGTCGGCTTGGTGTCGTCGAAGGTCTCCGAGGCCAGCACGGACACGCCGCCGATGCCGTCGCCGCCCGTCCGGGCGCCGTACAGGATGACCTTGTTGCCCGGGCCGGACGCCTTCGCGAGGTGGATGTCCTCGTGCTTCATCACGCCGATGCAGCCGGCGTTGACCAGCGGGTTGCCCTGGTAGCAGGAGTCGAAGACGACCTCGCCGCCGATGTTCGGCAGGCCCAGGCAGTTGCCGTAGCCGCCGATGCCCGCGACGACGCCCGGCAGGACGCGCTTGGTGTCGGGGTGGTCGGCCGCGCCGAACCGCAGCGGGTCGACGACCGCGACCGGGCGGGCGCCCATGGCGAGGATGTCGCGGACGATGCCGCCGACGCCGGTGGCCGCGCCCTGGTAGGGCTCGATGTACGAGGGGTGGTTGTGCGACTCGACCTTGAAGGTCACGGCGTAGCCCTGGCCGACGTCCACGACGCCGGCGTTCTCGCCGATGCCGACGAGCAGGGCGTCGTTCTCAGGGGCCTTCTCGCCGAACTGCTTCAGGTGCACCTTGCTGCTCTTGTACGAGCAGTGCTCGGACCACATGACGGAGTACATGGCGAGCTCGGCGCCGGTCGGCCGCCGCCCGAGGATCTCGCGGATGCGCTCGTACTCGTCCTGCTTCAGGCCGAGCTCGGCCCACGGCTGCTCGACGTCCGGGGTCTCACCGGCGTGCTTGACGGTGTCGAGGGTCATGAGGCGCTGACCAACTTCTTGAGGATCGAGGTGAAGAAACCGAGGCCGTCGGTCCGGCCCGTACCGACCAGCGGCTCGACGGCGTGCTCCGGGTGCGGCATGAGGCCCACGACGTTCCCGGCGGCGTTGGTGATGCCGGCGATGTCGCGCAGCGAGCCGTTGGGGTTGCCGTCCAGGTAGCGGAAGGCGACCCGGCCCTCCGCCTCCAGCTCGTCCAGCACGCGCTCGTCGGCGACGTACCGGCCGTCGATGTTCTTGAGGGGTACGGAGATCTCCTGGCCCTCGGTGTAGTCGCTGGTCCACGCCGTCCCGGCGTTCTCCACCCGCAGCTTCTGGTCGCGGCAGATGAAGTGCAGGTGGTTGTTGCGCAGCATCGCGCCCGGCAGCAGATGCGACTCGGTGAGGATCTGGAAGCCGTTGCAGATTCCCAGGACCGGCATACCGGCCTTCGCCTGCTCGATGATCGTCTCCATCACCGGCGAGAACCGCGAGATGGCGCCGGCGCGCAGATAGTCGCCGTAACTGAAGCCGCCCGCGAGAACGACCGCGTCGACCTGCTTGAGGTCCTTGTCGCGGTGCCAGAGCGAAACGGGCTCGGCGCCCGCGAGCCGGGCGGCGCGGAGCGCGTCCCGGTCGTCGAGCGTGCCGGGGAACGTGACGACTCCAATACGAGAGGTCACGACTCCACCTTTACGACGAAGTCCTCGATGACGGTGTTGGCGAGGAAGGTTTCGGCCATCTCGTGGATGCGGGCGAGGGCGGCGTCGTCGACCGGCCCCTCCACTTCGAGCTCGAAGCGCTTTCCCTGGCGGACGTCGGCGATCCCGTCGAATCCGAGGCGGGGCAGTGCACGCTGCACCGCCTGTCCCTGCGGGTCGAGGATCTCCGGCTTGAGCATGACGTCGACTACGACGCGTGCCACTGGCACTCCCGGTGGTGTGTTGCGTGGGCGGTTCCCTCAGCGTACCTGTCTCCAAATTCTACGCGAGTAGACATCTGGAGGACCCTACAAGTGGCCCCTCCCGCAGGCTTCCGGAAAGCGCCGTGATCACGGCCTGCGGCGCCGCCACACCACCACCACATCACACCGGAAAAATCCCGGAAAAGAAACGCCCACGGCATTGCGGCCAACACGCTGACGCAATTGACTGGGCTTCACAATGTGACGACTTTCGCTGTACAAAGGAAACCAGAGGAAAGCGGCATTGCCTCTCAACAGCCGTAAAGTCGGTATCTCCGCACGTCAGGGCGGCGATACCGCAGGAAAGGACCGATATCCGTGGCTCAACGCGTAGTGGTCACGCTCTTCGACGACATCGACGGAGGCGAAGCGGCGGAAACGGTCATGTTCGGCCTCGACGGTAAGACGTACGAGATCGACCTCAATGCAGCCAACGCAAAGAAACTGCGCAAGGCACTCGCCCCGTACGTGGCGGCCGGCCGCAAGCGCTCCGGCGGAGGCGGGGCCGGTGCGGGCGGGGGCTCGGGCGCGGGCAAGGCGCGGACCGCGCGCTCGACCTCGTACACGCACACCTCCCTCGAGCCCGACCCGGCGGCGGTACGCGCCTGGGCGCAGGCCCACAAGATGGACGTGCCGGCCCGGGGCCGCATCCCCAAGCGGGTGTACGAGGCCTTCCGCGAGGCGAGCTGAGACCGCCCGACGATCTTCGACTTGCGCGACACCCCGGGTGATCCGCTAGAGTCTGGATCACGCCGAGGGGCGAGGCCGGAAAAAGGCCCCACCTCACGGAGCGTGCGGGTGTAGTTCAGTAGTAGAACATCCCCCTTCCAGGGGGAAGGCGCAGTGTGCGATTCCTGTCACCCGCTCTCCATCACGTACCAACCACTCCGGTGGATCAGGTACAGTGGTGTTCGCACCGCCCGGTGAAAGCCGGTCGGGAGCACTGCGGACGTGGCTCAGTTGGTAGAGCATCACCTTGCCAAGGTGAGGGTCGCGAGTTCGAATCTCGTCGTCCGCTCAGAGTACGAAGGCCCCGGTCATCACGACCGGGGCCTTCGGCGTGTATTGGCCCAAGGGCCGGCCCGATGACATTTGTCATCGGGGACCGGTGACAGCGCGGCCTGCCGCCACGCGTCGTGCGGCGACAGCCTTGAGGCATGACCACCCACGTGATTGAGGCGGAGGACCTCCAACGCCGGTACGCCGGCGGCTTCGAGGCTGTGAAGGGGATCACCTTCTCCGTGACACGCGGCGAGATCTTCGCCCTGCTCGGCACGAACGGCGCCGGCAAGACCTCCACCGTCGAGCTGCTGGAGGGCCTCGCGGCCCCGAGCGGCGGCCGCGTGCGGGTCCTCGGCCACGACCCGTACCGCGAACGGCCCGCCGTACGCCCGCGGATCGGCATGATGCTCCAGGAAGGCGGCTTCCCCTCCGACCTGACGGTCGCCGAGACCATACGGATGTGGTCGGGGTGCACCAGTGGGGCCCGGCCGGCAGCGGAAGCGCTGGAGATGGTGGGCATGTCCGCCCGCTCCCGCGTACGCGTCAAGCAGCTGTCGGGCGGTGAGCGGCGGCGGCTCGACCTGGCGCTGGCGCTGCTCGGGCGGCCCGAGGTCCTGTTCCTCGACGAGCCGACGACCGGGCTGGACGCCGAAGGGCGGCGCGCAACCTGGGAGTTGGTGCGGGCGCTGCGCGAGGACGGCACCACCGTGCTGCTGACCACGCACTACCTGGAGGAGGCCGAGACGCTGGCGGACCGGCTCGCGATCCTGCACGAGGGGCGGATCGTGACGTCCGGCACCCCGGCGGAGGTCACCGCCTCCCGGCCGGCCCGCATCCGCTTCGTCCTGCCCGACGGCGTGCCCGCCGGGCGGCTGCCGCTGTCCCTCCTCGCGGCCGCCGAGGGACGGCGGGTCGAGATCCGGACGCACGCGCTGCAGGACGCGCTCGGCGAACTGCTGCTGTGGGCGCGGGAGAACGACGTACGGCTGGAAGGGCTGGACGCCCGGTCGGCCTCGCTGGAGGAGGCCTTCCTCGAGATCGCCTCGCGTAACGCTTCGCAGGGCTCCGGGCGGGACGCCTCAATGGAGAAGGTGGGTGCGTGACATGACCTCGATGACCGACCGCATGGGGGCCCTGGGGCGGGCCGAGCTGACGCTGCTCGTACGCAACCGGTACGCCCTCTTCGTCGCCCTCGGCATGCCGCTGCTCATGGTCGGCTTCATGCGCGGCTCGCTCGACCAGGTCGGCCTGGAGAAGACCGGCATGAGCGCGCTCGAAGCCTCGCTGAGCGGCGTCATCGTGATGGCGCTGCTGCTCGTCGTGTATCTCAACCTCGTCTCGGCGTACGTGGCGCGGCGCGAGGAGCTGGTGCTCAAGCGGCTGCGTACGGGCGAGGCGTCGGACCGGGAGATCCTCGCCGGGACCGCGCTGCCGGCGGCGGTGCTCGCGGTGGCGCAGTGCGCGCTGATGGTGGCGGCCGGGGCGGCGTTCCTCGACGTGCGGGCTCCGCAGCGGCCCGATCTCCTGGTGCTGGGAACGCTGTTGGGGGTGGTGCTGCTGGCGGGGCTCGCGGCGGCGACGGCCGGGTTCACCAGGACCGTGGAGAGCGCGCAGATCACGACGATGCCGCTGTTCGTGGTGTCGTCGATCGGGTCCGGGCTCTTCCTGCCGCTGGAGGTGTTCCCGGAGAACGTGGCCTCGGTGTGCGAACTGCTGCCGCTGACCGGCGTGATGACGCTCGTACGTGCCGGATGGCTGGGCGGCGGTGACGCGGGCGAGCTGGCCGGTGCGGCCGCCGCGGCGCTGGTCTGGATCGCCGTCTCGGTGTTTGCTGTGCGGCGGTGGTTCCGCTGGGAGCCGCGGCGCTGACGGCTCGCTGAGAGCTCGCTGGGGGGACGCATGAAGCTGACGGGGTGGTGGAGCCGGCGCAGCAATCCGGAGAAGGTCGAGCTCTACACCCGCTGGTCGTACCACACCTTCGCCCTGATCGAGGTCCTCTCCGTCGGGCTGGGGATGCTCAGCGGGACGCCGAACCCGTTGGGCGGCTGGCTGTTCCTGCTGGTGATCGGGCACTCCGTCCTGGGCGGTGTGCTCGCCTCCCGGGCCCTCGACTGGACCGTGGGGCGGCGGGCGCGCCCGGACCGGCTGATGACGGCGCACGGCGTCCTCTCGTGCCTGCTCGCGGTGGGCGCGCTGGCCCTGCGGCGGTTCGGCGTCCTGGAGGACACGGAGGCCGCCGGATACCTGGTGGCGGGGGTGCTGGGCTTCGGCATCGGCGGGCTGGTGCTGGGCCTGACGAGGGTGCGGCACATGCTGTACCTGGTCCTGGCGGCTTCGATGGGCACCGGGCTGGTCGCGTACGCGCTCGGGATGCCGCTCGCGGAAGTCGTCGGCTTCTCGGTGGGGAGCGCGATCGCCGGGCTGCTGCTGGCCTTCACCAGCGGCTTCTCGGGGTGGCTGCTGCGCGCGGTGTGGGAGCTGGACGCGGCGCGCGAGCTCCAGGCCCGGCTGGCGGTGGCGGAGGAGCGGCTGCGGTTCGGGCGCGACCTGCACGACGTGATGGGCCGCAACCTCGCGGTGATCGCGCTCAAGAGCGAGCTGGCCGTGCAGTTGGCGCGGCGCGGCGTGACCGAGCAGGCGGTGGAGCAGATGGCGGAGGTCCAGCGCATCGCGCAGGACTCGCAGCGAGAGGTACGGGACGTGGTGCGCGGCTACCGGGAGGCGGACCTGCACACCGAACTGGACGGCGCGCGCAGCGTCTTGGCGGCGGCCGGGATCACCTGTGGGGTCAGGGTGGAGGCGGCGGACACGGCGCTCCCGGCGCGGGCGCAGTCGGCGCTGGCGTGGGTCGTACGGGGGGCCACGACGAACGTGCTGCGGCACGGGGACGCGCGGCACTGCACGGTGGTGGTGGGCGCGGAGGAGGACTACGCGGTGCTGGTGGTCGAGAACGACGGAGCGGGGGCGGGGCCGGGTGCGGGGCCGGGTGCCGACGCCGTGGGGACCGGATCCGGGCTGGCGGGCCTCCGGGAGCGGCTCACCGCGCTGGACGGCACGCTGGACGCCGGCTGGGTGCGGGGCGGCCGGTTCCGGGTGACGGCCCGGGTGCCGGCGGTCGCGGGCCCTCCGAAGGAGACCTCGAAGGAGACCGCGGAAGAAACCCCGGAGGAGACCACGGAGGAGACCACGGAGGGAACCCCGAAGGAGGTGCCCGCACAGTGACCGGGGAACCGACAGGGGCGCCCGTGCGCGTGCTGCTCGCCGATGACGAGCACCTGATACGCGGCGCGCTGGCCGCGCTGCTCGGCCTGGAGGACGATCTCGTGGTGGTCGCCGAGGCGGCGTCCGGCCCCGAGGCGCTCGCCATGGCGCTGGCCCACCGGCCCGACGTGGCGGTGCTGGACCTCCAGATGCCGGGCGCCGACGGTGTGAAGGTCGCCACATCGCTGCGCACCGGGCTCCCGGCCTGCCGGACCATGATCGTCACGAGTCACGGCCGCCCGGGGCACCTGAAGCGGGCGCTCGCGGCGGGGGTGCGCGGCTTCGTGCCGAAGACCGTCAGCGCCCAGCGGCTCGCCGAGATCATCCGTACCGTCCACGCCGGGAACCGGTACGTGGACCCGGAGTTGGCGGCCGACGCGATCTCCGCCGGGGACTCGCCGCTGACCGCGCGCGAGGCCGAGGTGCTGGAGCTCGCGGCGGACGGGGCGCCGGTCGCGGAGATCGCGGAGCGGGCGTCGCTGTCACCGGGGACCGTACGGAACTACCTCTCCTCCGCCGCCTCGAAGCTGGGGGCCGAGAACCGTCATACGGCGGTGCGTCTCGCACGCGAGCGAGGTTGGGTATAGTGGTTCCGCGCGACAGCGCATGCGGACGTAGCTCAGTTGGTAGAGCGCAACCTTGCCAAGGTTGAGGTCGCGAGTTCGAGCCTCGTCGTCCGCTCCACAGTGAAAGCCCCCGGCCGGTCGGCCGGGGGCTTTCGCGTACTCACGCCCAGGTGGTGCCGGTCAGCCGCTCGTACGCCTCGATGTACTTGCCGCGCGTCGCCGCCACGACCTCTCCCGGGAGGGCGGGGGGCGGGCGCTCGCTCGTGCGGTCCCAGCCGGAGGCCGGAGAGGTCAGCCAGTCCCGTACGTACTGCTTGTCGTACGAGGGCTGGGCGTGACCCGGCTCCCAGGAGTCGGCGGGCCAGAAGCGGGAGGAGTCCGGGGTCAGGACCTCGTCGGCGAGGACCAGGCCGCCGTTCCCGTCGTGGCCGAACTCGAACTTGGTGTCGGCGAGGATGATGCCCCGGTCGCGGGCGATGTCGCGGGCGCGGGAGTAGACGGCGAGCGTCGTCTGGCGCAGCTGGGCGGCGGTCTCCGCGCCGACCTGGCGGGCGACCTCCTCGTACGACACGTTCTCGTCGTGGTCGCCGACGGCCGCCTTGGTGGCGGGCGTGAAGATCGGCGCGGGGAGTTCGGAGCCGTCGGTGAGGCCCTCGGGGAGCGCGAGGCCGCAGACCGTGCGGCTCTCGACGTACTCGGTGAGGCCCGAGCCGGTGAGGTAGCCGCGGGCCACGCACTCGACGGGGATCATGCGCAGGGACGTGCAGACGAGGGTGCGGCCGGCCCAGTCGGCGGGGGCGCCGGGCGGGAGCTCGGTCGACAGCACGTGGTTCGGGATCAGGTCGGCGAGCTGGTCGAACCACCACAGCGACAGCTGGGTGAGGACGCGGCCCTTGTCCGGGATCTCGGTGGGGAGCACCCAGTCGTACGCGGAGATGCGGTCGCTGGCGACCATGACGAGGTCGCCCGCCTCGTTCTGGTACAGGTCGCGCACCTTGCCGGTGTGCAGATGTACCAGGCCCGGGACCTCTACTGGTTCGGGCTTTTCGACGAATCCGGACACGGTTCCTCCCCGTGGTTCTGTCCCAACGCTCCGATTGTCCCGCATGCGGAGGCGCCGGCCTCGGCCAGGGGGTTCAAGGGGCTTTCAGGGGGCTTTCAGGGGGCTGTTTAGTCCCGTTTGCAGATCCGGTCCAGGAGGTTGGCCGTGGCGCGCTGGATGCGGAGGTCGACATGACCCGGGCGGTCCAGGGCCGGTGACCAGGCGAAGGTGCCCGAGGCGAAGACGAGGGCGCCGGAAGGGGCGCGGTAGAGGGAGGTCTCCTGGTGGCGCAGGGAGCCCCCGCGGTCCCGGTACGGGGAGTGGGCGAGCAGGATGCGGCGCTGGTGCTCGGGGAGGGCGGTGCGCGGGAAGTACCGGTCGGCCTCGCCGGCGACGAGGCCCGGCAACTCGTCGCCCTCGCCCGCGCCGGTGGCCTCCCAGAGCCAGTGGTCGGCGTTGCGCACGACCATGGGGTGGGGCTCGGGCACGTGGCCCGCGTACTGGATGCCGAGGAGCTGCTGCTCGGGACGGTCCACCTCGCGCCAGAGGGCCGGTTTGCCCGGGCCGCGGCGTTTTCGGCAGGTGAGGAGGCGGTCGGGGACGCCGGAGGGCGACGGGCCGAGCTCGACCTGCCAGTACATGGTGTTGGCGGAGAGGAAGACGAGCGAGGTGCCGTGGTCGCGCGCGGACTCGACGGTACGGCGCATGGGGACCGACCAGTACTCGTCGTGGCCCGGGAAGACCAGGCCCCGGTAGCGGGTCGGGTCGACGCGGCCGGCGTGCAGGTCGCGGGCGTCGGCGTAGGCGAGGTCGTAGCCGTACCGTTCGGCCCAGCGGATGAAGTCGTAGGCGTGGCCGACGTGGAGCGGGAGGCCGGCCCCGGCGTACGGGCGGTCGAAGGAGACGGTCGTCGCCGCGTCCTCCTCGCCGAGCAGGCGGCCGTCCTCGTCCCAGGCGTGGTAGAGGCTGGCGCCCGTGCGGCCGTCCTCGGGGTAGAGGTTGTACGCCTGCCAGGTGATGTCGGGGAGGAGCAGGAGCAGGTCGGCGGGGTGCTGGTCGCGGACCGTGAAGGGGATGTGGGAGCGGTAGCGGCCGTCGACGGTGGTCAGGACGGCGACGTACGCGCCGATCGACCAGTACGACGGCACCTGGAGGCGCCAGGAGAGCCACCAGTGGTGGCAGGAGACCGTGCGGTCGGCGGTGAGCGGGTCGGGCTGGACGATGCCGGGCAGGCGCGGACTGGTGGCGATCTTCGAGGCGCCGTCCCCGGCGTAGTGACCGATGCGATAGATGTCGACCGAGAACGGCTGGGGCGGGTCCACGGTGATGTGGAAGTCGATCGCCTCGCCGGGCGCGACCGCGCCGGTGGAGGCGAAGCCCTTGATCTGGCGGTGTACGTCGTCGGCGGAGCGCGGTCCGCCGTGGCCGCCGCGCGCGAGGGCGGGGTCGGCGTACCAGGGGACGACCTGGCCGGTGTCTCCGATGTACTGCTCGCTGCCGCGGAGCCAGGGCAGCGGGCCCTGACCGAACGGATCGGTCACGGCGTGGGCGGCCGCTCCCGATTCCCACCGCCGGATCTGTTCCGCCCCCATGGTGCGCCCCTCCCTTGAGTCCCCCGCGGTCCGATGATCGATTCGTGCACCGCTCGTGCGGTGGCTGTCAGTGCCGGTCCCCAGCACATCACATAACGCACGCAGTCCGTCACCGTTCGTCGTTAATTGGCGGGAACGGAGCACGGCATTCCGGTCTTACGGGGGTGATCCGGGCGCTGCTATGGGGGCGTGTGAGCGGGGTGGGTGCCGTCAGGCGAGGCGGACGGGCTTCTCGGGACGTACGCCCACGGCGGCGAGCCAGGCGCGCAGGGGCTCGGGGTCGGCGTCCTCCACGAGCGTGAGGACCGGCCCGGCGAGGTCGGCGCGCCGCTTGCCGTCGACGAGCAGGGCGGGCCCGTCCAGCCAGTCGAGACCGGGCGCGGCACCCGCCGTGTCGACGGCGGCGCAGCAGACCATGGCCGTGACGTGATCGACGAGCAACTCCCGCCCGCTGCGGGGCGGCTGGAGCGGGAACAGCGGCAGCTGTTCGCCGCCGGCCGTCGGCCAGCCGAGCACGAGCTCGGCGGAGGCGGAGGGGGAGGCCGAGGCGGAGGCGGGCGGTGCGGATCCCGGAGGGGGCGCGAGGGAGGCCGCGGGCGCGGGCGCGTCCGGTGCCTCGGGACCGCGCGGGGTCGGAGCCTCGGGGTCGGCGTCCGCCGCGACACCGGGCGACCCGGCGGCACCTGTGGCACCGGCAGTACCTGCGGCGCCGACGGGATCCGGCCAGGCAGCAACGGCCTCGGGGGCGGGGCCCTCGGGACCGGCCACCGAAGAAGCGGCCGGTGGATTCACGCCGGCGGCACCGGCGGCACCGGCGGTATCCGGCCACGCGGCCGCAGTGGCAGGCGCGGGCGCGGGCCCAGTCGCGGGCTCGGGTGACCGGGGGGCGGCCTCCTCGGCGGCGAGGGCCGCGGTGATGGCCTCCGCCAGGGGGTCGGCGGTCTGCGGGGCCGTGAGGTGGTCGAGGACGCGCTCCAGCGAGGGCTCGGTGGCCCCGCGGCGGACGCCCAGGCCGTCCAGGGCGCGGTGCAGGCGGGCCGCCTCGGTGCGCCACTTGCGGTCGACGACCTCGTCCGGGTACTGCTGCCAGTCCACCGGGGCCCAGTCGGGGCCCGCCATCGCGGGACCGCCGTGGAAGAGGCGGGCGGCGAGCAGCGAGGCGGCCTCGTCGACGAGCCCCGGCTCCTCCAGCAGGTCGCACGCGGGCCGCTCGCCCAGCCGGGAGGCGAACCCCTCGGCGAGCCGGTCGCGCCGCGACAGCTCGGTGAGCGCGGAGACCACGCCCGCGTCCAGCCGGCACGGCCAGCGGCCCATGCGCCACGCGGGCAGCGCGACCCGCGTCAGCAGCCGGTCCCAGCCCGCGTAGGCGAGCCCGACCTGCTCCTGGGCGACGATCCGCAGACCGTAGTCCACCGCCTGTGCACGCTCGGACGCGGCGGACGCGACACCCCGCTCCATCTCCGCGACGTGCGCCTGGCACCCCCGCAGCAGCAGCCGGGCGGCCGCCCCGACGAACCGCGCCCCCGCCCTCCGTACCGGATCGAGCCCCGGCCGGCCCGCGACCGCGACGGCCGCGTCCAGGCCGCGCACGAAACGGCGCGCCGCGGCTATGTCGGGGTGCGCCGACGGCCCCGTACCGGCCACGACCGGCGCCAGCACCGCCCGCAGCTCGGCCACGCGCATCCACCACAGGAAGGGCGAGCCGATGACGAGGACGGGCGCCGTGCCCTGACGGTGGGCGCCGGGTATGCCGTGCGCCCGGTGCGTACGGTCCTCGAGCCAGCTGTCGCAGTCGGGGGTCAGCGCTATCGCGGAGGGCACGGGCACCTCCAGCCGCCCGGCCAGGTCCTCGACGAGCCGGTACAGATCGGGTGCCGACTCCTCCGCGATCTCCACCGTCGGACTCAGCGCGGGCCGGGCCCGGGTGATCACGGCGCCGACGGCCACGGCCGCGAGCAGCACGATCACGGCGACGGCCGTCACCACCCAGCGCACCGCGTCCCAGCCGTCGGCGGTCAGGTGTCCGGTGGCGCTCCCGGCCCACAGGACGACCGCGAGGGCCGCGGGCAGCAGCGCGACGGCCACGGCGCGGCCGCGGAGGCGCAGCACGGCGAGGGCACGGGCGCGTGCGGCCCGCGCACCCCGCTCCTCACCCATTCCGGCATCGGACATGGACATGGCCGTACGTCACCCCCTCCTGCCCTGCGGCGGACTGCCCTGCGGTGGCGTTGCTCACTCCCCCACTGTGGCACCCGCCACTGACATCGCAATGCCGGTGGGCCAAGTGCCGGAACGCCTGCGCGGCACCCTAGTTGGGGTGTCGGCAGGCGTCATCCGGATGGCCCAGCCGTCACTCGATGGAATGGCTTTGGGCAAAGGTGTGGACGGCGCGGGCCGTCCCGGGGTTCACTGCGCGGTTACTCCCCGGCCGGGTGTTCGGCGGCCTTGCGTGCGATGTCCGTGCGGTGCTGCGCGCCCTCCAGACGGATGCGCCCGACCGCCGCGTACGCCCGCTCGCGCGCCTGCGCCAGGTCCTTGCCGGTCGCGGTGACCGACAGCACGCGCCCACCGGCGCTCACGACGGCGTCCCCGTCCCGCTTGGTCCCGGCGTGCAGGACGTACGCGTGCGGCGCGTCCTCGGCCGCGACCTCGTCCAGGCCCTCGATCACGTCGCCGGTACGCGGCGTGCCGGGGTAGTTGTGCGCGGCGACGACCACGGTGACGGCGGCGTCGTCGCGCCAGTTCAGCGGCGGCTCGGCGTCGAGGGTGCCCTGGGCGGCGTTCAGCAGGACGCCCGCCAGCGGCGTCTTGAGGCGGGCCAGCACGACCTGCGTCTCGGGGTCGCCGAAGCGGGCGTTGAACTCGATGACGCGGACGCCGCGCGAGGTCATGGCGAGGCCCGCGTACAGCAGCCCGGCGAAGGGCGTGCCGCGGCGGCGCAGCTCGTCGACGGTGGGCTGGAGGACGGTCGCCATGACGTCGTCGACCAGCTTGGGGTCGGCCCAGGGCAGCGGCGAGTACGCGCCCATGCCGCCGGTGTTCGGGCCCTCGTCGCCGTCGAGGGCTCGCTTGAAGTCCTGCGCGGGGGTGAGCGGCAGGACGGTGCGGCCGTCGGTGATCGCGAAGAGGGAGACCTCGGGGCCGTCGAGGTACTCCTCGATGACGACGCGGTCGCAGGAGAGCGCGTGCGCGCGGGCCTGCTCGATGTCGCTCGTGACGACGACGCCCTTGCCGGCCGCGAGACCGTCGTCCTTGACGACGTACGGAGCGCCGAAGGCGTCGAGCGCCGCGTCGATCTCGTCGGGCGTGGTGCAGACGTACGAACGGGCCGTGGGCACACCGGCGGCGGCCATCACGTCCTTGGCGAACGCCTTGGAGCCCTCCAGCTGGGCGGCCTCCTTGGAGGGGCCGAAGCAGGGGATGCCGGCCGCCCGTACGGCGTCGGCGACACCGGCGACGAGCGGCGCCTCCGGGCCGACGACGACCAGGTCGGCCTCCAGGCCGGTGGCGAGGCGGGCCACGGCGGCGCCGTCGAGGGCGTCCACCTGGTGGAGCTCGGCGACCTCCGCGATTCCGGCGTTGCCGGGCGCGCAGTGCAGAGCGGTGACGTCGGGATCGAGCGAGAGGGAGCGGCACAGGGCGTGTTCGCGGGCGCCGCCGCCGATGACGAGGACCTTCACGCCAGCCAGGGTAGCCCGCGGGGGCGGGTGCCCCTTGTGCGGGATGCCGAGGCCACCCCTCCTACTCGTTCGTATATTCCTCCACCACGGTGGCGCCGAGCTCGCGGACGATCAGCTCGTGGCCGGAGAGGGCCGAGTCGACGAGGTCGGGATCGTCGTCCTCCGGCATGTCATCCTCGGGCGCGACCTGCCGCGGCGCGGATGGGGACTCGGCGGCCCGCTGGGGCTGGGCCGAGGGCGTCTGCGACCGGGAAGCCGAGGCGGCCGGCCCCTGCGACGACTGCTGTACGGGGCGGGGGGAGGGCGCCTGCGGGGCGGGCGCGGCGGGGCCTGGCGCCTGGGGCGGGCGGCTGCCGTAGCCGCCGCCACCGCCTACGCCGCCACCGCCCGTGCCGCTGCCGCCGCCGTACGCCGGCGGGGGCGTGGCGCCGCCCGACGGGTCGATGATCGCCTCGATCTTCCACTGGACGTGGAACTGCTCGGCGAGCGCCTGCTTGAGCACGTCCTCGCTGCCGCTGCTCGCGAAGTTGTCCCGGGCGCCGGCGTTGAGGAAGCCGAGCTGGAGGGTGGTGCCGTCGAACCCGGCGACCTGGGCGTTCTGGCTCAGGAGGATCCAGGTGAAGCGGCGGCGGTTCTTGACCGCCTCCAGGATGTCGGGCCACATGTTCCGCACCTGGGCGGCGCCCTGGGCCGAGCCTCCGGGCGCGGCCGCGGGTGCGGGGGCCGGGGCGGGCGCGGGGGCCGGAGCCGCCGGGGCGGCGGCCTCGGACTGCGGCGGGGCCGTCTGAGCCGTGGGCCAGCCGCCGGGGCGCCGGGCCTCGCCCTGCGAACCGGGCGCGGAGGCGGTCGGCCAGGCGCCGGGCCGCGCGCCGGACTCCCGGGAGCCGGGGGCCGCGGCGGAGGGCCAGGCACCGGGACGGGCCTCGGCGGGGGGCTGCGGGGCGGGGGCGGGCGCGGGGGTAGGCGTGGGCGCGGGGGCGGGGGCGGCCTCCGCCGCCACAGGGGCGGGAGGAGCGGCGGGCGCGTCGCCGCGCACCGCCGCACGGGCGGCGGCGGGCCCGCCGCCCGGGGGCACCGGGGCGACCGGAGCGGCCGGGACCACCGGGGCGGCCTGGACATGGGCCTCGGGGCCGGGCACGTACCCCATGGCGGGCCCGGGCCCGCTCGGCTGGAAGGCGGTGGGGGGCACGACGGAGCCCCGCTCGAGCCGGTCGAGCCGGGCCATCATCGAGCGCTCGTCGCTGAACGCGGCCGGCAGCAGCACGCGCGCGCAGATCAGCTCCAGCTGCAGCCGCGGCGAGGTGGCGCCGCGCATCTCGGTGAGCCCGGTGTTGACGATGTCCGCCGCGCGGCTGAGCTCGGCGGCCCCGAACACGGAGGCCTGCGCCTGCATGCGCTCGACCACATCGGCCGGCCCGTCGATGAGCCCCTTCTCCGCGGCGTCCGGCACGGCGGCCAGGATCACCAGGTCGCGCAGCCGCTCCAGCAGATCGGCGACGAACCGCCGCGGGTCGTTGCCGCCCTCGATGACCCGGTCCACGACCTCGAACGCCGCGGCGCCGTCACCGGACGCGAAGGCGTCCACGACCGCGTCGAGGAGCGAGGCGTCGGTGTAACCGAGGAGGGCGGTCGCCATGGCATAGGTCACACCCTCCTCCGTGGCGCCGGCCAGCAGCTGGTCCATCACGGACATCGAGTCACGTACGGACCCGGCCCCCGCCCGCACGACCAGCGGCAGGACGCCGTCGTCGACGGGGATCTGCTCCTTGCCGCACACCTCGGCGAGATAGTCCCGCAGGGTCCCGGGCGGTACGAGCCGGAACGGATAGTGGTGCGTCCGCGAACGGATCGTCCCGATGACCTTCTCGGGCTCGGTCGTCGCGAAGATGAACTTGAGGTGCTCCGGAGGCTCCTCGACCACCTTCAGCAGGGCGTTGAAGCCCGCCGGGGTGACCATGTGGGCCTCGTCGATGATGTAGATCTTGTACCGGCTGCTCGCCGGCCCGAAGAAGGCCTTTTCCCGCAGGTCACGGGCGTCGTCCACGCCACCGTGCGAGGCGGCGTCGATCTCGATGACGTCGATCGACCCCGGCCCGTTCCGCGCGAGGTCCCGGCAGGACTGGCACTCCCCGCAAGGCGTGGGCGTGGGCCCCTGCTCGCAGTTCAGGCAGCGGGCGAGGATGCGCGCACTGGTCGTCTTGCCACATCCCCGCGGCCCGCTGAACAGGTACGCGTGGTTGACCCGGTTGTTCCGCAGGGCCTGCTGCAGCGGGTCGGTGACATGCTCCTGCCCGATGACCTCGGCGAAGGTCTCGGGACGATAGCGGCGGTACAGCGCAAGGGACGACACCCTTACGACGATATCGGGCCCCACCGACAACCGGCCCGCCCCGCGAAGCCCGCGACAAGCCCGGGACCCGCACACGCAAGCGCCCCCCACGCACCCGCCAGAGCCGACCTACCCTTGCTGCCTTCCGGCCCTGGGGGAGTTCAGTCAGATAGCGCCACGTGAGGGGCTGCGCCCAGCCTACCCGATCCCACGGGCCTGCGGGCCACCCCGGGGGTGCCTCCGGGCGGGGCGCGCGGGGGTTCCGGGATCGGGTTCGCGAGCACTCCTCAACGTCTTGTATTGTTTGCGGCGGAGGATTCGCCTAGAGGCCTAGGGCGCACGCTTGGAAAGCGTGTTGGGGGCAACCCCTCACGAGTTCGAATCTCGTATCCTCCGCCAGTGCCTCACCGGGCACGTTGTCGAAGGGCCCCGCAGCTTGCTGCGGGGCCCTTCGACGTTGTGCGTCCCGGTCTCGGTTTCCGCCTCGGTTCTCGTACAACCACTCGACCCCCTCCTGAGTCTGATCATGCACGGCAGTCCCGTTTCCGCCTTCTCATGGGGGTTCACCTTGCAGGTCCGCTCCACCGGCGCCCGTCTCGCCGCGGCCGTCACGGCCGTCCTCGCCGTCACGGCCCTCGGCGCCGGCACGCTGGCCACCGCCCCGGTCGCCTTCGCCGCCGCTCCGGGCTCCGTCCCCGGCGCCTTCTCCGGCTCCGGGTCGGCCGAGGCGGCCGACGCCCTTCCCGTCTACCCGGAGGGCACCGACCTCGGAGGTGTGGGCACCTCCGGTTTCCTCACCTACTCGTTCGCGCAGGACGGCGACCGTGAGCTGCTCTGGACGCCGTTCGACGGCGGTGCCCCGACCCCGCTGCAGGAGCCCGAGGGCGGCGGTTGGACCATCGGCGCCGACGACGTGGTCGTCCTCGGTGACGCCAACTGGTCCGCCCGGATGCGTACGCTCACCCTGCGCGACATGGCCACCCCCTCCGCCCCGGGCGTCGGCATCGACCTCGGCGCGCTGAACGGCAACTACGTGGCCGTGCTGAGCCCGACGAGCGTCCTCGCGCAGCTGACGAAGGACGACGGCACGGCGGAGCTGCACGTCGTGACCAAGGACGGCGCCTCGACGACCACCCGCAAGGTGGCCGGGCTGCCCGCGGACGCCACCGACTTCTTCGGTTCGAGGGTCCGGGACGGTTCCGTCCTGGTCGGGTACGAGACCGGTCCGGCGGACGCGCGGACCGGCGGACGGGCCATGGTCGACGTGGCCGCCGGGACGGTGACCGCGACCTACGCGGCCGCGGAGTCCGGGATCGGCTACGGCGGCCTGGAGTTCTCCGCTTCGCACGTGAGCTGGTACGAGTACGAGGCCGGCACCGGCGGGCTCATCCGGTCCGTCGACCGCGCGTCGGGCGAGGTGAAGCGGACCGTCCTGGGCGCCCACACCGCCGAGTGGTACACCTCGCTCGTGGGCGACTGGCTGGTCTACGGCAACCCCACGACGCCGGTCAAGGCCGTCTCCCTGAGCACCGGCGAGACCCGCGACCTCCTGGACTCCGGCTCCTCGTCGATGGCCGCCGGCGACGGCACCGCCGTGGTGCACGGCGCGCGAGCCGCCGACGGCGAAGGGCTGTTCCGGATCGCGGCCGGAACGGACGGCGCCCCGACGGTCACCAAGGTGGCGGCGACCGGCACCCCCGTCGCCGCCGGTGTGAAGATCGAGCAGATCCACATCCCCGAGGTGGCGTACCTCGACAAGACCGGCGGGAAGGTGACGCTGGGCTGGACGCTGTCGCGCCGCGACGCCTACCTGGACGTCACGCTCACGCACACCGTCACGGGCAAGGAGTTCCGGCAGCGTGTGAACGCCCCGGCCACCGGCACCCTCTTCAGCTACACCTGGGACGGCATCATCGGCGGAGTGGACGCGCCCAACGGCACGTACGCGGTGGAGGCCGAGGCGACGCCGCTCGACGGCGTCGGGGAGTCCGCCTACGAGGGCTTCCTCATGGCGGTCGCCCGGACGGCCAACCCCCACGACTACACCAACAACGGCTCCACCGACGTCCTCGCCCGGGACTCCGCCGGCGTGCTGTGGCGCGACGACCTGCTGGACCGGCCGGTCAACGGCCAGGTCAAGCCCGCCCAGCGCACGCGGATCGGCGCGGGCTGGCAGACGTACAAGCAGATCGAGGCCGTCGGCAACATCGCCGGGAACGAGGTCGGCGACCTGGTCGCCCTCGACGGCTCGGGTGTGCTCTGGCACTACCTCGGCAAGGGCGACGGCACCTTCACAAGCCGCGCCCGCGTCGGCGGCGGCTGGGGCATCTACAACAAGCTCACCGGCGGCTCGGACCTGAACGGCGACGGCCGCGCCGACCTCCTCGCCACGGACACCGCCGGCGTGCTGTGGTTCTACAAGGGCACGGGCTCCGCCACCGCCCCCTTCGCCGCCCGCGTGCGCGTCGGCGGCGGCTGGGGCGTCTACAACCAGCTCACCGCCGTCGGGAACATCGCCGGTACGGCCGCCGGTGACCTGGTCGCCCGCGACACCGCCGGAGTCCTCTGGCTGTACCAGGGCAACGGCAGCGGCGGCTTCTCCACCCGCGTGCGCGTCGGCAGCGGCTGGGGTGCCTTCACCCAGCTCGTCGGCGCCGGTGACGTCGACAGCGACGGGCGCCCGGACCTGATCGCGTACGGGGCGGGCGGCACGTACGTCTACCGCTCGACGGGCTCCACCACCGCGGTCTTCAGCCGTCAGGCGACGTCGCTGTACGCGGGCGAGGGCTCCAAGTTCAACAACATCGCATAACCGTTCGGCTTCCCGCACCGGCACAGAGGGCCGGACCGCTCCTGCGGTCCGGCCCTCTGGCGTGTGCCCGGCGGCAAAAGACCGGCGGTTAAAACACCGGTGGGGGGCCGGAGAGGTCCGGCCCCCCACCGGGGGTTCAGCTGGTGGCGCGGACGGCTCAGCCGTTCGCGTCGGCCTTGCGGCGGCGGACGACGATCATCGCGCCGGCGCCCAGGGCCACCGCGACGCCGCCCGCGAGGGCGATCTGCGGCATGGCCGAGGAGGAGCCCGTCTTGGCGAGGCTGCCCGTGGTGGTGGACACCGGCTGGGTGGACGTCACGCCCTGCGGCGTCGCGGCCGGAGTGCGCGGGGTGGTCCCGCTGGGCTTGGCGTCGTCGACCTTGCCCGGCTTGGTGCCCGCGGCCGCGATCGTGAAGGGGTACTCCTCGAGCTCCGGGGTGCCGCCGCAGGTGTCGTCGTCGTTGTAGTAGTCACCGGCGGCCAGGGCGATGCCCTCGCCTGCCGGGGCCTTGGAGTCGACGGTCAGGCGCAGCTTGATGTCGGCGTGGGTGCCGGCCTTCAGCGGGCTGATGGCGTCGATGTCGCCGAAGCCGTCGACGGTGTGCCACGTGGGGGAGGCGGTCGAGGACCACTGCAGGCGCAGCAGGTCGTCGATCGACTCCTCACCGGACGTGTCCATGGCGTGGACGCCGACGAGCGGGTACACCTCGTCCATCGTCTTGTCGGTGCCGTTGGTGACACGCAGGGTGAAGTTCACCGTCGTACCGGCGACGACCTTGGACGGCAGGCCGGTCACCACGGTGGTGAGCTCCGGCTCGGGGACGCAGTACCCCGAGTCGTCGTCATCCTCGTCGCCCTCGTCGCCCTCGTCGCCTTCGTCGCCCTCCTCCGCCTTGGCGTCGGCGAGCGCCTTGTCGGCGGCCTCCTTCGCCTTCAGGGCGTCGGCGGTGGCCTTCTGGGCCTGGCCGTAGACGCGGACCGCAGCGACCCGGGCGTCGTCCGCCGCCTCGTCGGCAGCCTCGGCCTTGGCGTCGGCGGCGGTCTTGGCCTCCGCGGCCGCCTTGGCCGCGGTCTCCGCGTCGTCGACGGCCTTCTGGGCGGCCGCCTTCTCCTCGTCCGTGGCCTCGGCGGGCAGCGCCTGCTGCTTGGCCTTGGCGTCGGCGAGGGCCTGGTCGGCGGCGGTCTTCGCGGCGGCGGCGGCCTCCGCCTCCTTCGCGGCGGCCTGGGCGGCGACGGCGTGCGGAGCGGTGTCCGACAGCGCCGCCTCCACGGCGGCGTAGGCGGCCTTCTCCGCGGCGACGGCGGCGTCGTACGCCTTCTGCGCCTCGGCGGCGGCCTTCTCCAGCTCCGCGATGGAGGCCTTGGCAGGCTTGGACTGCGACGCCGTCGGCTTGCTGTCGGCGTACGCGGGGGTGACGGACAGCATCACGACGGGCGTCGTCACGGCAGCGGCGACAGCCGTTGCGAGAATGCGTCGGATCTTCACTAGAGCCCTTTTCTGGGTCCGAAAGAGTGGGAGCGGCCACGGCGGGGTGGAGCTCACGCAGCGCGGCCGACGATGGGGTGATCGTATGACCGCGATAAAGGGGCGGACAGCTCAATTCCCTGGGGATTTCCGGCCGGACACGGCCCCGGCGACAGACATAGAAGGGCAACGGGGGCAGTTGCCCACGTTTCCGTGATTTCTCTGTGACTCATGTCACCAAGCGGGCTGGCCGGAGCCGGGATCCCCTGTGAGAGTGGCCCTGAGGGGGCGGCACCGCATCCGAGGAGCGACGGCATGAAGTACCTGGTCATGGTGCAGGGCTCGCAGGCGGACTACGAGGCGATGAACGGCGATGCCTCCGAGCGGTATCCCGCGTGGACCGAGGACGACGTCCAGACGATGTTCGCCTTCATGGAGAAGCTCAACGAGGCCCTCGTCCGCTCGGGCGAGATGCTGGACGGGCAGGGCCTGGCCGAGCCCGCCCGCACCCGCTTCGTCACGGCGGGCGAGGACGGGCGGCCGGTGGTCAGTGACGCTCCGTACGACCGGACCGAGACGCTGATCGCCGGCTACTGGGTGCTCGACTGCGACAGCCTCGACCGCGTCACCGAGATCGCCGCGCGCATCGCCCAGTGCCCCGTGCCCGAGGGCTCGCCCGACTATCCGGTCGTCATCCGGCCCATCCTGGAGAGCGGCCGCGACATCTGAACCCCCTCCTTCCCGGCCGTCAGTGCGCGTGCACGCCCGTCATCCGCGGCTTCGCCCGGGGTACGAGCACGAGGGCGACGACCGCGCTCGCCGCGCCCACCGCCGCGCAGACGGCGAACGCGGTGGCGAAGCCACCCGCCGTGCCGCCCTCGATGCCCGCCGCGGCGACGGTCGACAGCACCGCGACCCCGACCGAACCGCCCACCTCGTGGAAGGTGTTGACGACGCCCGACGCCAGCCCGGCCTCGTGGTGGCCCGTCAGCGCGAGCGCCGTGGCCGTGGCGGTGACGAAGACGGCCCCGATGCCGAACGACGCGACGACCAGCCCCGGCAGCAGCCCCGCGTACACGCTCGGACGGTCACCGAGCCAGGTCGGCGGTACGCACCCGGCGGCGGCGATCAGCAGCCCCGCGACGGCCGTCGGCCTGCTGCCGAGCCGCCCCACCAGCCGCGACCCGAGGTGCGCGCCCAGTCCGGTGGCGAGGGCGACCGGCAGGAAGACGAGCCCGGTGCGCAGGGCGCTGAACCCCCGCACGTGCTGGAGGTAGACCGAGCCGAGGAAGAAGAAACCGATCAGCAGGGCGGTCGCGACCAGCATCAGGAACGCCCCCGCGACCACCGGCCGCCGCGCGAACATCCGCAGGTCCATCAGCGGCGCCCGGCTCGCCCGCTCGACAGCGGCGAACGCCCCGTACAACGCGACCGACCCGAGCAGCGGCACCAGCGTGGCGGCCGCGCCCCAGCCGGAGTCGCCGGCCTCGACCAGGCCGTAGATCAGGGCGCCGGTACCGGCGGTGACGAGCAGCGCGCCCGGCAGGTCCATCCGCGCGGACCGAGACGACCAGGCCGGCCGGGACGGGCGGGGCGGGCGCGGCGGTACGACGGCGGGCAGCGCCACCAGCAGGGCCAGGCCCACCGGGACGTTGACGTAGAAGACCCACGGCCAGCCCGGCCCGTCCGTCAGGGCGCCGCCGAGCAGCACCCCGGCGGCGGACCCGGTGCCGCCGATCGCCGCCCACACGCCGAGCGCCTTGTTCCGCTCGGCGCCGTGGAAGGTGGTGGTCACGAGGGCCAGCGCGGCGGGCGAGAGCACGGCCGCGCCGACGCCCTGCGCGACGCGCCCGCCGATCAGCGCCACGGCGCTCTCCGCGAGCCCGGTGGCCAGGGACGCGGCGGTGAAGAGCGCCAGCCCGGCGAGGAGCGTGCGGCGGGCGCCGAGGGCGTCGGCGAGCCGGCCGCCGAGCAGCATGAGGCCGCCGAAGCACAGCGTGTACGCGGTGACGACCCAGGTCAGGGTCGTCCGCTCCAGGCGCAGATCGGCGGCCATGTCGGGCAGCGCGACGTTCACGACGGTGACGTCGAGGATCAGCATGAACTGCGCCAGGCAGATCAGCGCCAGGGCGGCCCAGCGGCGCGGGTGCGGCACCTCGTGCGACGCCCCGTGCGCGGCCCCGTCCGGTGCCCCGCCCGGCGCCTCGTGCGCGGCCCCGTGCCGCGACGCCTCGTGGGCGGCCCGGTCCGACGGCGGGTCGGCGTGCGAAGGAGAAGAGGTATGCGTCATGAAGTGAACTGTACGGTTCGGTTCATATGAACTCAACAGTTCAGTTGAACTCGTCCGTACACTTCCCGGTGCTAGCCTCACCGCATGCCAGCCGACGCCAAGCAGCCCCCCACCGGCCCGCGCGCCGCCCGCAAGCGGCAGGCCATCGTCGAGGCCGCCCGCGTGCTCTTCCTGCGCGAGGGCTTCGGCGTCGGCATGGACGCCATCGCCGCCGAGGCGGGCGTGTCCAAGGTGACCGTCTACAACCACTTCGGCAGCAAGGAAGCGCTCTTCACCGCCGTCATCGCGGGCGCGCTGGACGAGACCCTCGACGACGACTCCTCCGCCGCCCTCGCCCGGCTGGCCGACACCGAGGACGCCGGCGACCTGCGCACCGCCTTCCTCGACGCCGCGCGCGCCTGGGTCCACGCCGTCCGCGCCAACCAGGACGTCGCCGCCCTGCGCACCCTCGTCGCCACCGAGCTCCACCGCTTCCCGCAGCTCGGCGAGGCCTGGCGCACCCGCGGCCCGGCCGGCCACCACCCCGCCGTCGCCGACGCGCTGCGCACGCTGGCCGACCGGGGCCGGCTCGCCGTCCCGGACCTGGAGGCGGCGGTGGTCCAGCTGTACGCGCTGCTGGTCTTCCCGCACATGGTGTTCGGCCAGTACGGCGCCGACCTCGACGACGACCTGACGGAACGGCTCCTCACGAGCGGCGTCGACATGTTCCTGGCGTACTACGGCACCTGACGGCGCCTGCCCCCGCCCGTACGCCGTACTCCGTACGCCGTAAGCCACACCCGCCGTGCGGCCGCCACGCCCGGGCGGGATCATCGGGCCATGACGATCACCATCCGCCTGGCCCAGCAGCCGGAGGCCGACGAACTGCTGGCCCGCAGCCCCCTCGCCGCGCTCGTCGGGATGCTGCTCGACCAGCAAGTGCCCATGGAGTGGGCGTTCTCCGGCCCGTACACGATCGCCCGACGGCTGGGCGCCGAGGACCTCGACGCGCACGAGATCGCCGCGTACGACCCGGAGGAGTTCGTCGCGCTGCTGTCCGCCAAGCCGGCCGTGCACCGCTACCCCGGCTCGATGGCCAAGCGCGTGCAGCAGCTGTGCCAGTACCTGGTGGACGAGTACGACGGTGACGCGAGCGCCGTCTGGTCGGACGCCGCCACCGGCCGGGAACTGCTCGACCGGCTCCTCGCACTGCCCGGTTTCGGCAAGCAGAAGGCGCAGATCTTCCTGGCCCTGCTCGGCAAGCAGTACGGCGTACGGCCTGAGGGGTGGCGGGAGGCGGCGGGGGCTTACGGCGAGGAGGGCTCGTACCGTTCGGCGGCCGACATCACCGGGCCGGAGTCGCTCGCCAAGGTGCGCGCGTACAAGCAGGAGGTCAAGCGCGCGGCCAAGACCGCCAAGACCGCGACCGCCAAGACCGCCAAGACCGCCAAGACCGCCAAGACCGCCAAGACCGCCAAGACGACCGGAACTTCGGAGGCGGAGTGACATGTTCCGCAGCGAATCGTACGGAATAGCCAGT
The DNA here is from genome assembly GCF_056430285.1 of Streptomyces sp. NPDC045998. Classification (NCBI taxonomy): domain Bacteria; kingdom Bacillati; phylum Actinomycetota; class Actinomycetes; order Kitasatosporales; family Streptomycetaceae; genus Streptomyces; species Streptomyces sp. NPDC045998. The sequence goes on along the minus strand of NZ_JBWKLJ010000004.1, from coordinate 646,007 downwards.
GAGTTGCGGCACATCTGTTCACAGATGGGGCGGAGATCGCTAGCTTCCCTTCCACCTCGTTCGTACCGGGAAGGACCTCTGTGAACGCAACCCCTCGCAGAGCCGTGGCCACCCTGGCCGCAGCCGCACTCGCGACCCCGCTCCTGCTGGCCTCCGCCTCCCCCGCTTCCGCCGGCCGCCCCACGCCCGACGCCGCCGCCGCCAAGGACGCCGCCAAGCTGTCCAAGAAGCTGGTCAGGGAGGCGTCCGCCAAGGACGCCTACAAGCACCTGCAGATGTTCCAGCGCATAGCCGACTCGGCCGGGGGCCACCGCGCCGCCGGCTCGCTCGGGCATGACGCCTCCGCGGCGTACGTGTACCAGCAGCTGAAGAAGGCCGGATACCAGGTCGAGTACCAGAAGTTCGACTTCGTCTACACCGAGACGCAGGCCGAGAAGCTCGCGGTCGTCTCGCCCTCGCCCCGCACCGTCGACATCAAGGCGATGACGTACACCGCCTCGACGCCCGTCGGCGGCATCAAGGCGGCCGTGGCCGCCGTCCCGGCCCCGGCGAGCGACACGACGCCCGGCTGTGAGCCCACCGACTACGCGACCGGCACCTTCACCGGCAAGATCGCCCTGATCAAGCGCGGCGGCTGCACCTTCGCCGACAAGCAGACCCAGGCCGCCGCGGCGGGCGCGGTCGGCGCGATCATCTACAACAACACCGAGGGCGCCATGTCCGGCACCCTGGGCGACCCGGCCGTCGGCAAGATCCCGACCGGCGGCGTCACCAAGGCGGACGGCGAGAAGCTCGCCGCCGACGCCGCCGCCGGGCCGGTGGAGGTGAACTTCGAGATCCGCCAGCTCCGCGAGACGCGCTCCACCAACAACGTCATCGCCGAGACGCAGCGCGGCAACGCCGCCAACACCGTGATGCTCGGCGCCCACCTCGACTCGGTGACCGCCGGCCCCGGCATCAACGACAACGGCTCCGGCTCCGCCGGTCTGCTCGACGTCGCCCTGAAGTTCGCCAAGTCCAAGGAGAAGGACCGCACCACCAACAAGGTGCGCTTCGCCTGGTGGTCGGCGGAGGAGAACGGCCTGCTCGGCTCCGAGCACTACGTCGAGCAGCTCAGCGAGCTCGACCGCAAGGAGATCAAGCTCTATCTGAACTTCGACATGATCGCCTCGCCGAACTACGGCCTGTTCGTGTACGACGGCGACAACTCCGACGGCGTCGGCGCGCCCGCCGGCCCGACCGGTTCCGCGCAGATCGAGCGCGACATCAACGAGTTCATGGACAAGCAGGGCCGCCCCCACGAGGGCACCGACTTCACCGGCCGCTCCGACTACGGCCCGTTCATCGCGGTCGGCATCCCCTCCGGCGGTACGTTCACGGGCGCCGAGGGCACCAAGACGGCCAAGCAGGCGGAGAAGTTCGGCGGCACGGCGGGGGTCGCGTACGACGCCTGCTACCACGCCGCGTGCGACGACATCGACAACGTCAACATGACGGCGTTCGACGCCAACATCGACGTCATCGCCCACAGCGTGGGTACGTACGCCCACGACCTCAGCTCGCTGCGCAAGCCGGTCGAGTTCGTCCCGACCGACGGTGACGCGGGCAGCGGCGGCGGCCTGCACGAGGACCACGACCACGAGGTGACGGAGTAACCCTCCGGCCGAGGCACCGCACCGAGCCCCCGCGTCCGCGCGGGGGCTCGGCTCGTGCCGGGTCGCGTTTTTCGGCACCACATCGGCCCCACGTGGCTGCGCCCGGCACCGCTCGCCCGGTAGGCTTTCCGTGTGATCTTCAAGCGCATCGGCAACGGGCGGCCGTACCCCGACCACGGCCGGGAATCCACCCGCGCGTGGGCGGACGTCGCGCCGCGCCCGGTCCGCCTCGACCAGCTGGTGACCACCAAGGGCCAGCTGGATCTGGAGACGCTCCTCGCCGAGGACTCGACGTTCTACGGCGACCTCTTCGCGCACGTCGTGAAGTGGCAGGGCGACCTCTACCTCGAGGACGGACTGCACCGCGCCGTACGCGCGGCCCTCCAGCAGCGTCAGGTCCTGCACGCGCGCGTGCTGGAGCTCGACTGAGCCTTCCGCCCCCCTGGGCCCTCAGTCTTTCGGGGGTATTCCCACCCATCCGGCCGCATCGGTTGATCGTTTAGTAGGCATAGTCACCGGGTCGCATTACGCTGCGCCCATGAGCATGCTCACTCCCCCGGGTATGGGCGGAAAGTACCGCATCACGGGTAACGCCTACCCGCGCATGCGCCGCCCCCGTCGCCGCAGCCGGATCGTGCTCGCGGCGGTCGCCGCGGTGGTCACCCTCGGCCTGGCCGGCTGGGGAACGCTCCAGCTCATCGAGGTCTTCGGTGGCGGTGGCCCCGGCGCCGACGGCAGGAAACGCACCACGGCGGCCGGCGCCGCCTGCAAGCCGGACAAGAGCCCCGCCGCGGTGGTGCGGGTGCCGCTCCAGCCGGCCCAGATCACGGTGAACGTCTACAACGCGACCCCGCGCGCGGGCCTGGCCAAGACGACCGCCGACGAGCTCAAGAAGCGGGGCTTCGCCATCGGCAAGGTGGGCAACGCGCCGACGGCGTACGACAAGAAGGTGCCGGGCGCGGGCCTCCTGTTGGGTGCCGCGGACGCCACCAAGGGCGCCTTCCCGGTCCTCGGTACGCAGCTGAAGGGCGCGGTGCTGAGGACGGACGCCCGCCAGACGGCGGATGTCGACCTGATCATCGGTACGGCGTTCACGGCGCTGACGCCCCCGCAGGACGCCACCGCCGCGCTCACCGCCCTGTCCCGCCCCGCCCCGGCCCCCTCCGGCTGCCCGGCGTAGGACCGGGTCCGGCTGCCCGGCACGCGTCGCGCCACCGCGCGAGCCGGGACGAGCCGGAGGGACGAGCCGGGACGAGCCGGAGGGACGAGCCCCGGGCCGCGAAGGTCAGTCGGCGGTGCCGTACATCCGGTCACCGGCGTCGCCGAGGCCCGGCACGATGTAGCCGTGCTCGTTGAGCCGCTCGTCGACCGAGGCGGTGACGACGGTGACCGGCGTGCCCGCCAGCTCGCGCTCCATCACCTCGACGCCCTCCGGCGCCGCCAGCAGGACGACCGCCGTCACATCGTCGGCGCCGCGCTTGATCAGCTCCTGGATCGCGGCGACCAGCGTGCCGCCGGTGGCCAGCATCGGGTCGAGGACGTACACCTGGCGGCCGGAGAGGTCCTCCGGCATCCGGGTCGCGTACGTCGACGCCTCCAGCGTCTCCTCGTTGCGGATCATGCCGAGGAAGCCGACCTCGGCGGTGGGCAGCAGCCGCACCATGCCGTCGAGCATGCCCAGACCGGCCCGGAGGATCGGCACGACCAGCGGCTTCGGGCTCGACAGCTTCACGCCGGTCGTCCGGGTCACGGGGGTCTCGATGTCGACCTGCTCCGTGCGCACGTCCCGGGTGGCCTCGTACGCGAGCAGGGTGACCAGCTCGTCGGCGAGCCGCCGGAAGGTCGGGGAGTCGGTGCGCTTGTCGCGCAGCGTGGTGAGTTTGTGCGCCACCAGCGGGTGGTCGACGACGTGGATCCGCATGGACTCCACAGTAGCCCGCACTGGCATCAACCCCGTCCGTGGAGGGAAGGTGGGGAGGTCAGGACGTCAGACACCTGGGGGTGGTGGTCGCGATGCCGGACCCGGTAGAGCCGGAAGGACCGGAACAGCCCGACGCCCCGGACGACGGCGACGACGCGCGCGGGAAGAGGGACGAGACCGACGCCGAGCGACGCCGTCGCCGCGCCCAGTTCCTCCGCGAACTGAACGAGGCCAAAGCCCTGCGCGACCGCGTGCAGCCGCGCCGCGCGAGGGCCGCCAGGATGCGTCAGGCGATGCGGATGCGGACCTTCCGCTGGTGATGCCTGGTGACACGGACCGGCGATCGGGCTCAGACTGGTGCACGACGCAAGAGCGGAACACCTCTCCTGAAGCCCTCGTATCTGCCACGATGCCGAGTGGGCGGGGCATTCAGGAGCGTGCCGCCCGATCGTCACACCTCTGATCAGTGGGAGAGTCACGGTGTACTTCGCCGCACTGCTCGCGCGCACCGAAGACGGGTGGGAAGCGAGCGACACAGAGCTCGACGATGTGGAGACCTTGTCGGATCTGACCGAGCTTGCCCGCGAGGCCTCGGTGGACGACGACACAGTGCTCGTCTTCATCGAGCAGGAGGACGCATGGTTCGGCATCGTCCGCGTGGAGGGTGAGGACGACCCTCGCATCTTCGTCTCGGACGGCGCGGCCGCCGCCCGTTCCTCGTACGGGGAGATCCTCACCAAGGAACTGCTCGGCGACGAACTGGACGACGACACCCCCGACCTGGACGCGCTGGACCTCGACGGCACCGAGGACGGCGAACCGGACGAGGACGAGGACGAGGAGGAAACGGAGCCCGCGGGCGAGACCGTGCCGGCCGAGCCGCTCGGCGACCTGCTGATCCTGGACGATCTGGGCATGTCCGAGAAGGAGCTGCTGAAGCTCGGCACCGACGCGCTGTCCGACATCGCGGACGCGCTCGGCGCCGCGGAGGTCCTGGAGGCGGTCCGCTAGTGCGGCCCCCGCACCACCCCGCGACGACCATGACGACCGTTCCCGACCACGGCTCCGACCACGGCCCCGACCACGGCCCCGATCCGGATCCCGTACGGGAGCCGTGGCGGAGCGCCATGCGCCGGGCGCTGGAGGAGGCCGAGCGCGCCGCGCTGGCCGGCGATGTACCGGTCGGCGCGGTCGTGCTGTCCCCGGACGGCACGGAGCTCGCCGCCGGCCACAACGAGCGTGAGCTGACCGGCGATCCGACGGCGCACGCCGAGGTCGTGGCGCTCCGCCGGGCGGCCGAGCGGCTCGGGGAGTGGCGGCTGCCCGGGTGCACGCTCGTCGTCACGCTGGAGCCCTGCGTGATGTGCGCCGGCGCGCTGGTGCAGTCGCGCGTGGAGCGGGTGGTGTTCGGGGCGCTGGACGAGAAGGCCGGCGCGGTCGGCTCGCTCTGGGACCTCGTACGCGACCGACGGCTCAACCACCGGCCCGAAGTGGTCCACGGGGTGCTGGCGGACGAGTGCGCGGCGCTGCTGACGCGCTTCTTCCGCGACCGCTGAGGAGTCGTCGGCGCAGCCGTCGACGGGATCGTGGCGCGACCGCCGACGCACCACCAACGCGCCGCCGACGACGGTCCCGGCTATCGATTTCAGCGAACCGGCACCCTTGGGCTAAGCTCTCTCTCGGTAGCGTGTCCGAGCGGCCGAAGGAGCTCGCCTCGAAAGCGAGTGTGGCGCAAGTCACCGAGGGTTCAAATCCCTCCGCTACCGCTCTCTTGTGAAGGGCCCCGTGCGCAGGACGCGCCGGGGCCCTTCCTCATGCGCTCGGTTAGACTCACCCGACCACCGGGACGATCACAGGGGAAGACGGGGGACACCGGGCCGATGGCGCAAGCGAAGAAGGTTACGCTCTACATCCTCGTCGTCTTCGTCCTGTACTCGATCATCAACTCTCCCGAGCGCTCCGGCGAACTCGTGAAGGTAGGGTTCGAAGGCATTTCGAGCGCCGCCCAGGGTGTCGGCGACTTCATGACCGAGCTCATCAAGTAGGAGTCCGCTGTGATCCGCCACCTGGTCCTGTTCAAGCTCAACGACGGCGTGCAGCGCGACGAACCGCGTGTGGTCGAGGGCGTGAAGGCGTTCGAGGAGCTCGGCGGACTCATCCCCGAGCTGAAGGTCTGGGAGTGCGCCTGGAACATCACCGACCGGCCGATCGCGTACGACTACGCCATCAACTCGGCGGTCGAGGACACGGACGCGCTGAAGCGGTACATCGAGCACCCGGCTCACCAGGCGGCCGCCGGCCAGTGGCGTGAGTTCGCCACCTGGGTGATCGCCGACTACGAGTTCTGAGTCCGCCGCAGCCCCGCGCCTTCGCGGCACCGCGCTTTCCGAGCCCCGCACCGGTCACTTCCGGTGCGGGGCTTGCCGTATGCCCCCACGCCGCCCCCCACAACACGGGGTTATCAGGTGCTTGCACACAGTGGACATGTCTTGTGATGCTATGACCGCTTTTGACGGATCGGTTGACCGTACTTGATCGCAAAGGGGTGGCGTGAACGTGCCGGCCAGTACGACGCCTCACCAGGTGCCGCCCCAGAACGAGTCGAGCGAGTCCGAGCCCCGCCCCCGCCCGTCGGGGCGGGCCGCCGACACCCGCGCACTCACCCAGGTGCTCTTCGCCCAGCTGAAGGAGCTGGAGCCGGGCACACCGGAGCACAACCGGGTGCGCGGGGCGCTCATCGAGGCGAACCTCCCCCTGGTGCGGTACGCCGCCGCCCGCTTCCGGTCCCGCAACGAGCCGATGGAGGACGTCGTCCAGGTCGGCACGATCGGGCTGATCAACGCGATCGACCGCTTCGACCCGGACCGGGGCGTGCAGTTCCCGACGTTCGCGATGCCGACCGTCGTCGGCGAGATCAAGCGGTACTTCCGCGACAACGTACGCACCGTCCACGTGCCGCGCCGGCTGCACGAGCTGTGGGTGCAGGTGAACGGCGCGACCGAGGACCTGACGACCGCTCACGGGCGCTCCCCGACGACCGCCGAGATCGCCGAGCGGCTGAAGATCTCCGAGGAGGAGGTCCTCTCCTGCATCGAGGCCGGGCGCTCGTACCACGCCACCTCGCTGGAGGCCGCCCAGGAGGGCGACGGGCTGCCGGGGCTGCTGGACCGGCTCGGGTACGAGGACCCCGCGCTGGCGGGCGTCGAGCACCGCGATCTCGTACGCCACCTCCTCGTACAGCTGCCCGAGCGCGAGCAGCGGATCCTGATGCTCCGCTACTACAGCAATCTGACGCAGTCCCAGATCAGCCAGGAGCTGGGGGTCTCTCAGATGCACGTGTCAAGGCTCCTCGCACGGAGCTTCGCCCGATTGAGATCCGCAAACAGGATCGAGGCATAGCTGAAACGGGTAGACCCTTTCAGCCCCACTTCAGGCGGTGAAAAAGCCGCACACCCCCTGTTTCCTGCGCAGATTTGCCCCCATAGTGTCGACAAGTCACTACAGCGTGTTGCCGACATGTGACATTCTGCTGGAACCGCGTTTGCCGCAGTCTCGGCTCCGGTATTCAGGTGGAGGCTGCGTTCCTCCGATGGTCGCGGCCCACGCGACCGTCCGCGACCTCAAGGGGGTGGCATGTCCGCAGAACAGGGCAGCTCGAAGGTGCTCACGCTCACGCCCGTGCCGGAGCTCATGTCCGCGCCCGGGCTCGCGTCGGTGCCGGTGCCGGCACAGGTCGGGATCACCGAGGTCCCGGACACCATGGAGGCCATGGCGGCCATCGACGCCCCGCAGCCGGCCGGCGAGGTCGCCGAGGTCGCCGTCGTCCCGCACGCCGTGAGCGCGCCGGAGGCCATCGACACCCGCACGCTGTCCCGCTCCCTGTTCCAGCGGCTCGCCGTCCTCGGCCAGGACAGCCCCGAGCGCACGTACGTCCGGGACACGCTCATCGAGCTGAACCTGCCGCTCGTGCGGTACGCCGCCGCCCGCTTCCGGTCCCGCAACGAGCCCATGGAGGACATCGTCCAGGTCGGCACGATCGGCCTGATCAAGGCGATCGACCGGTTCGACTGCGAACGCGGCGTGGAATTCCCGACCTTCGCGATGCCGACCGTCGTCGGTGAGATCAAGCGCTTCTTCCGCGACACCTCGTGGTCCGTGCGCGTGCCGCGCCGCCTCCAGGAGCTGCGCCTGGCGCTCACAAAGGCGAGCGACGAGCTGGCGCAGAAGCTCGACCGCTCGCCGACCGTCCCCGAACTGGCCGCCGTGCTCGGCGTCTCCGAGGACGACGTGGTCGACGGTCTCGCGGTCGGCAACGCCTACACGGCCTCCTCACTGGACTCCCCGTCCCCGGAGGACGACGGCGGCGAGGGCTCGCTCGCGGACCGCCTCGGGTACGAGGACAGCGCCCTGGAGGGCGTCGAGTACCGCGAGTCGCTCAAGCCCCTCCTCGCCAAACTCCCGCCCCGCGAGCGGCAGATCATCATGCTGCGCTTCTTCGCCAACATGACCCAGTCGCAGATCGGCGAGGAGGTCGGCATCTCGCAGATGCACGTCTCGCGGCTGCTGACGCGGACGCTGGCGCAGCTGCGCGAGGGGCTCATCTCCGACTGAGGCGCCGCCCCTCCCGACGTCGAAGGGGGCTCATCGGTGCGGACCGCACCGGTGAGCCCCCTTCGTCATGCGCGCGTGTACGGGGATCAGGCCAGCGCCAGCCAGGCCACCGCCGCGACGATCACCACGACCGCCACGACGCCGGCGATCAGGCCGGCCCGGGGGCCGGACGAGGTCGTCGCCGCCGGCTGCTGCCGCTGCGGCGTGCCCTCGTCGACGAAGGCGCGGAACATCTGGGTGCTGCCCGCGGGGTCGTAGTTGCCGTCGGAGCCCTGCGGGGCGTGGGGGTTGTGTGCCATGGGGCAGGACCCTAGCGAACCGGCGAGCCGCGCCCCAACCTCCGTCCGCCCTCCACCCGAACTCCGCTCGAAGTCCGCCCACCGCCCGCCCGTCGCGGCCCTCCTTTGCCAGGACTTTAGGCACCTTCGCCCCTTTTTAGTTTGCCTGTAGCAACCAACATCTTCTATGGTTGCCCTAAGCAACAAGATGTTCGGGGGTGCCTGCCCATGGCCGAGCGGAGTCAGTACGAGGAACTGGCCCGGCAGCTGAGCGCCATCGGCGCCGTCAAGCGCGGACTCTCGCGGCTCCTGCCCGCCGAGTGCCCCGCCGGCTCCGCCGCCGTCCTGGCGCTGCTCGACCGCTACGGAGAGATGCGGATGAGCCGCCTGGCCGAGCTGCTCGCCGTCGACATGTCGGTGACCAGCCGCCATGTGGCCCACGTCGCCGACCGCGGCTGGATCGAGCGGCTGCCCGACCCGGGCGACCGGCGCTCCCGCATCCTGCGGCTGACGGGCCCGGGCAAGGAGCTGCTCGACGACCTCGGGCGGCGGTCGGCGGACCTGTTCGCCCACCACCTGCAGGACTGGTCCGACGACGAGGTCGGACAGCTGAACGCGATGCTGGCCCGCCTCCGGAGCTCCTTCGGAGACTGCCGGCCCCACGCCACACGTACACAAGCGTAAGGAAGTTCATGGCTACGACCACACCATCCGGTGTGCGGGGCGGCCACCACGCCAAGACCCGAGACGGTGGCGGCGACGGCACGCCCATGACGCACCGGCAGATCATGGAGGCGCTGTCCGGGCTGCTGCTCGGCATGTTCGTCGCCATCCTGTCCTCGACGATCGTCTCCAACGCCCTGCCGGAGATCATCTCCGACCTCGGCGGCGGCCAGAGCGCGTACACCTGGGTCGTCACGGCCGCCCTGCTGTCGATGACCGCCACCACCCCGCTGTGGGGCAAGCTCTCCGACCTCTTCTCCAAGAAGCTGCTGGTGCAGCTCGCCCTCGTCATCTACGTGGCGGGCTCGGTCGTCGCCGGTCTGTCCCAGAACACCGGCATGCTCATCGCCTGCCGCGTCGTCCAGGGCATCGGCGTCGGCGGTCTGACCGCCCTCGCCCAGATCATCATGGCCGCGATGATCTCCCCGCGGGAGCGCGGCCGTTACAGCGGCTACCTCGGCGCCACCTTCGCCGTCGCGACCGTCGGCGGCCCGCTGCTCGGCGGCGTGATCACCGACACCGACTGGCTCGGCTGGCGCTGGTGCTTCTACGTCGGCGTGCCCTTCGCCGTCATCGCGCTCATCGTGCTGCAGAAGACGCTGAAGCTGCCCGTGGTGAAGCGGCAGGTCAAGGTCGACTGGGCGGGTGCCCTCTTCATCAGCGCCGCGGTCTCGCTGCTGCTGGTCTGGGTCACCTTCGCCGGTGACAAGTACGACTGGCTGTCGTGGCAGACGTACACCATGGTCGCCGGCTCGGTCGTGCTCGGCGCGGTCTTCCTCTTCGTCGAGTCCCGCGCGAGCGAACCGATCATCCCGCTGCGGCTGTTCCGCAACCGCACCATCGCCCTCGCCTCGCTCGCCTCGCTCTTCGTCGGCGTCGCGATGTTCGCGGGCACGGTCTTCTTCAGCCAGTACTTCCAGCTGGCGCGCGACAAGTCGCCGACGATGTCCGGCGTCATGACCATCCCGATGATCGCCGGCCTGTTCGTGTCGTCGACCGTCTCCGGCTGGATCATCACGCGCACCGGCCGCTGGAAGGCGTGGCTGGTCGCCGGCGGTGTGCTGGTGACGGCGGGCCTCGGCCTGCTGGGCTCCATCCGGTACGACACCGAGTACTGGCACATCGGGGTCTTCATGGCCGTCCTGGGCCTCGGCCTCGGCATGATGATGCAGAACCTCGTCCTGTGCACCCAGAACCAGGTCGCCCCCGCCGACCTCGGCTCGGCGTCCTCCGTGGTCACCTTCTTCCGTTCGCTCGGCGGCGCCGTCGGCGTCTCCGCGCTGGGCGCGGTCATGGCCAACCGGGTCACCCACTACGTCAAGGACGGCCTCGCCGACCTCGGCCCCCAGGGCGCGGCCCTCGGCCACGGCGGCACGGGCGGCGGCGGCATCCCCGACCTGGACGCGCTGCCCGCCCCCATCCGCACCGTCATGGAGAGCGCGTACGGGCACGGCGTCGCCGACGTCTTCCTCTACGCGGCGCCCTTCGCGCTCATCGCGTTCCTCGTCACCCTGTTCATCAAGGAGGTCGCCCTGAAGAGCCACGCGACGCCGACGCCCGAGCCGGCGGCGGCTCCCGCCGCCGAAGCGTCCGAGGCCTCCGCGGCCCCCGAGACGGCCCTGGTCGCCCCCGCGGGCGGAACCCCCGTCACCGGCACCGTCCGCACCGCCGACGGCACGGCCGTCGCCCGCGCCGCCGTCACCCTCATCTCCCTCGGGGGCCGGCAGCTGGGCCGCTCGGTCGCCCACGCCGACGGCACGTACGCGCTCGAAGCCCCCGGCTCCGGCTCGTACGTCCTGATCGCCTCCGCCGACGGCTACCAGCCGCAGGCGTCCACGGTCGTCGTCGGCGCGGAGCCGCTGGGCCACGACGTCCTGCTCTCCGGTACGAGCGGCCTCGCCGGCGCGGTCCGGGCCGCCGAGGGCGGGGAGCCCGTCGAGGGCGCGATGGTCATCGTCACCGACGTACGCGGCGACGTCCTCGCCTCCGGTACGTCGGCGCAGGACGGCACCTTCGCCTTCGGCGAGCTGGTGCCCGGCGCCGTGACCGTCGCGGTGAACGCCGACGGCTACCGGCCGCTCGCCCTGCCGGCCGAGATCGGCGGCCAGGGCGTGACCCGGGTCGAGGCGCTGCTGGAGGCCGGAGCCCGGCTCCAGGGCACCGTACGGGCCGGGGCGGACCACCGCCCGCTGGCCGACGCACGCGTGACGCTCGTCGACGCGGCCGGCAACGTCGTCGCCACGGTGACGACCGGCGAGGACGGCGCGTACGGCTTCGCCGACCTGAACGCGGGCGAGTACACGCTCATCGCGACCGGCTACCCGCCGGTGGCCGGCGCGCTCACCGTGACCGGACACGGCCTCGACGGCCACGACATAGAACTCGCCCACCCCGGCGAGTGACCCACAGCTCGGGTGGATCGAGCGGAGACACCCGATGAGGGGGCGGCAGGCAGGGGACGGCCTGCCGCCCCTGCTTTCTTTCGTACGAGGAGAGAACCCGCATGGCACTGCACGCACACGTACGCACCCGCGACGGCTGGCCGGTCCAGCACGCGGTGGTGACCGTGACCGACATGACGGGCGCCCAGGTGGCGCGGGCCGACGCCGACCCGGACGGAGCCGTCGTCGCGGAGGCGCCGCTCGCGCCGGGCCCGTACACCGTGGTCGTCACGGCGCTCGGGTACGCCCCGGCCGCGCGCACCGCGCTGGTCACCGGGCACGGCCGGGCGGAGCTCGGCACGGTGGTCCTGGCCCGCGCGGGCGGCGTCGAGCTGCCGCCGCCCGGCGCCTGGACCCTGGACCCGGCGCACTCGTCGGTCGGCGCGGTGGCGCAGCACCTGGGCATCTCCAGCGTGCACGGCCGCTTCACCGACTTCGGCGGCCGCATCGAGATCGCGCCGGACCTCGCGGCCTCGCGCGTGGACGCGGTGATCGCGGCGGCCTCCATCGACACGGGCAACGGCCTGCGCGACAAGCACCTGAAGTCGCCGGACTTCCTGGACGTGGAGACGTACCCGGAGATCACCTACCGCAGCCACGGCCTGACCCCGGCGGGCCCGGACCGCTGGACGGTCCACGGCTCCCTCACCCTGCGCGGCATCGCGCGCGAGGTGGACCTGTCCCTGACGTACCTGGGCACGGGCCCGGACCCGTGGGGCGGCACGCGCGCGGCGTTCCACGCGACGGCGGAGCTGCGGCGCGAGGACTTCGCGATGAACTACAACCAGGTGGTGCAGGCGGGCATCGCGGCGATCGGCACGACGGTACGGGTGGAGCTTGACATCCAGGCCGTACGCGGCGAGCGGCTGCCGTAAGGCCCACGTCGGCGCTCTGGCCGCCTGCCGGACGGCTCCGTACGCTGCGGGCCATGGACTGGACAGCACTGGTCAGCACGGCGGTTGGGGCAGGTATCGGTGTCGGCAGCACCTTGCTCGCCGACCGCTTCCGATGGAGACGGGATGCCGGGGAGCGGGACAGGGAGACGCTCCACTCCACCTACGCCCAGTTCCTGGAGGCACTGACGCATGCCCGGGACCTGATCAGCCACGCGAGCCGAGACCCGGGCGTCACGGAGGGGGATCGGAAGGCGGTGGCCACCGCGCTGCTCGATCACGGAGTGCACGTCAAGCAGTACCAGTGAGAACTCCTGGCTCCGGCTCCCGTCGTGGCGAAGGCCAGGGACGCCGCCGAGAAACTCGCCGTGTACCGGGATGTGGTGGTGGCAGGCGCACGGCGCGACGATCCCGCGTGCGCGCAGGCACGCCGCGCCTTCCGGTCGGCTCGTGAGGAGCTGATGGAGTCGATGCGCGTCGCCGTGGTGCGCGACGCCGAGCGCCGCGCACCCTGACCGTCGCACGGCGGCGCGTCAGGGCGTCATCGCCTCGATGCCGGCGATCAGGAGCTTGAGCGCGAAGTCGAAGTCGCGCTCGCGCATCTCGTCGACGGTGTCGCCGCCGCGGGCCTCCATCAGCTCGGTGGCCCGGCGGAAGTCCTCCTCGAAGCCGGGCCGTTCATGGATCGCGGCCAGCGCCTCGCGGTAGTACGCGTCCTGGCTCATGCCCGCGCTCGCGCACCGCTGCATGAACTGGCCCTCGATCGTGCCGAATCCGTACACGAACTGGAAGACCGCCTGGGTCGCGCCCGTCTGGGCGTACGTCGGCAGACCGGTGTTGCCGATGACCCGCTGGACGCAGAGCGCGAACGCCAGCGAGTTGGGGCCGATGTTGAGGAACCGGCCGACCAGCGGCGCCACCCAGGGGTGGCGGACCAGCAGGGCGCGGTAGCCGACGGCCAGCGCGCGGAGCTCGATCCGCCAGTCCGGGTCGCCGGTCGTGGCGTCGGGCAGGTCGAGCTCGCCGAAGACCGCGTCGATGGCGAGCTCCAGCAGGTCGTCCTTGGTGTCGACGTACCAGTAGACCGACATCGCCGTGACGTCGAGCTCCGCGGCGAGCCGCCGCATGGAGAACTTCTCCAGCCCTTCGGCGTCCAGCAGCCGGACCGCCGCGGCGGTGATGCGGTCCCGGTCGAGACCGGAGGGCTGGTCGGCGGTGCGCTCCGCCCCGCGTTCGGCCGTGCGCTCCGCCGTGCGCTCGGCCTGGCGTTCGGCCTTGCGGCCCGCCGATCGCGCGGCTCTGCCGCCCTCCAGCCAGACGCTCGCACGGGCCGGGTGCTTCGCGCGGTCGGCTGCCGACACCATGGGCTGTCCTCCTCGAATCCTGGCCCTGATGCTATGCCCGCCGCCTGCTGTGCCAGGCCCGGCTATGCCGCCCCGCTACGCCCGATCGCGCTCGGCGGCGTCCGGTTCGGCCCCGTCCGGTCTGGCCGGGCCCGGCTGGGCGCTTCCCCGCTCCGCACCGCCCCGCTCGGCGCGGTGCAGCAGCACCGCCGCCAGCAGGCCGCCGGCCAGCACCGCGACCGCGCCGACCAGCTGGCTGGTCTCCAGACCGGCGGCGAACGCGTCCGCGACCCGCGCCCGGTCGGCCGGCCCGTCGGCCGCGGCGAGCGCCGCGGGGAGCGAGACGGCCGCCACCCCCGCCCCGGCGACCGCCGCCGTGAACCGCGCGTTGAGGACGGCGCCAAGGACGGCGACGCCGAGCCCGTTGCCGAACTCCCCGAGCGTGCCGTTGATCCCCGCGCCCACGCCCGCCTTCTCCGGCGGTATCGCGCTCATGATGGCGTTGCCCATCGCGGGCATGGCCAGCGCGACACCCGCGCCCATGACCACGAGCCCGAGCAGCATGCCGCCGTACCCGTGCGCCCCGCCCAGGACGGCGATGGCGGCGAGCCCGGCGGCGACCAGGGCCATGCCCAGCGCGATGGTCCGCGGCGTACCGAGCTTCGGCAGCAGCCGGGCGCCGACGCCCGTCAGATTGAGGACGACGATGGTCAGCGCGAGCGGCGCCGTCCGCAGGCCCGCGTCGAGCGGCCCGTACCCGAGCACGAACTGCAGGTGCTGCGTCAGCAGGAAGAGCGAGCCCGTCATGCCGAACGCGACGAGGATCGCGCCCGCGACGGCGCCGACGAAGCGCTGGTTGCGGAAGAAGTGCATGTCCAACATGGGGTGCGGGGTGCGCAGCTCCCAGACCGCGAAGACACCGAGGACGGCCGCACCGAGGACGGCGGCGACCACGACCCGGCCGGAGGCCCAGCCGTGCTCGGGCCCGGCGATGATCGCGTACACGACGGCGGTCATGCCGATGGTGGACAGCACGGCGCCGAGCACGTCGGGCCGGTCGCCCTGCTTGTGCTTCGACTCCGGTACGAGCGCGGCGACGGCGGCCAGCCCGAGGACCGCGACCGGGATGTTGACGAGGAAGATCGCGCCCCACCAGAAGTGGTCGAGCATGAACCCGCCGAGCAGCGGCCCGGCGGCGAAGCCGAGGGAACTGACCGTGGCCCACAGGCCGATGGCCTTGACCCGCTCGGCCTCGTCGAAGACCTGGACGACGACGGCGAGGGTCGTGGTCATCAGCAGCGCGCCGCCGATCCCCATACCCGCGCGGGCGGCGATCAGCTGCGCGGACGACTGCGCGAGTCCGGCGGCGAGCGAGCCGACCCCGAAGAGGGCGAGACCGAGGAGCAGCATCTTCCTGCGGCCGTAGCGGTCGGCGGCGTTGCCGGCGGTGAGGAGGAGGCCGGACTGGACGAGGGAGTACGCGTTGATCATCCACTGCACGTCGGAGGTCGAGGCGTGGAGCTCGCCGGTGAGGGAGGGGATCGCGACGTTGAGGACGGTGTTGTCGAGCAGCACGGTCAGCTGGGCGAGGCAGATGACGCCGAGGATCAGCCAGCGCTGCGGGTGCCCGCCGCTGCCGGTGGGCGGCGCGGCGGGATGGGGCTCGGCGCTTGTCGCCGTCATGACGGGAGCTCCTTATACGGTGTACGAGACTCGGGCCCGTACACCGTACAAGTGACCCTTCTACGCCGTACAACGATTTATGCGGCCGGCTTGATGAGGTACCCCGCACCCCGCCGGGTGTGGATCATCGGCGGCCGTCCGGCGTCGAGCTTCTTGCGGAGGTAGGAGATGTAGAGCTCGACGACGTTGGCCTGTCCGCCGAAGTCGTAGCTCCAGACCCTGTCGAGGATCTGGGCCTTGCTCAGCACCCGCCGCGGGTTGCGCATGAGGTAGCGCAGCAGCTCGAACTCCGTGCCGGTCAGGTGGACGGCCTGCCCGCCGCGCGACACCTCGCGGCTGTCCTCGTCCAGGACCAGGTCGCCGACGACGAGCCGCGAGCGCCGCGCGGCGCCGGACCGCCGGGTCAGCGCGCGCAGCCGCGCGACGACGTCCTCGATGCCGAAGGGCTTCGTGACCTGGTCGCCCGCGCCGGCCGCGAACCCCGCGACCCGCACCGCCGCCCCGCTCGCGTCCCTCGGCGTCAGGAACAGCACGGGCACCCCGGGCAGTTCGCGCCGTACGCCGCCGACCACGGCGGGCCCGTCCATGTCCGGCAGCGTCACGTCCAGGACGACGGCGTCGGGCCGGAACTCCCGGGCGGCCCGCACCGCCCCGGCGCCGTCCCCGGCGCAGCGCACCTCCCACCCCTCGTACCGCAGGGCCGTGGACAGCAGTTCGGCGAGCGATGCCTCGTCGTCGACGACGAGGACGCGGAGTCCGGTCTCGGTAGGCATGGACTCACGATGGCGAAGGAGCCTGAGAGAAGCCTTGGCCGTCCCTGTGATTTCCCTGAGAAAGGCCGGAGAGGCCGGAGAGGCCGGAAAGGCCAGAAGGCCGTCGGATCCGTCGGACGCCCCTCAGAAGAGCCCGGGCTGCTCCCCACGCGGCACGGGGACGACCGGCACGGTGACGGCGGCGTCGGCATCGGCGTCGCCCGGAACGAGGTCCCACCCACTGATCAGCCGGGTGTCGAGGACGATTCGGCGCCCGTCCCCGGCGAGGAGGTGCACGTCGGGCCCCGCGACGGCGACCACCGTCCCGCGCACGCTCCCTCCGGCGACGAGCTCGCCGACGACACCGTCCACGGCGTCGACCCGCTCCAAGCCGAAGACCTCGGCGAGGTCGACCACCCGCGGCTCGGCCGCCCGCTCCAGGGTCTCTCCCCAGCCGGACACCCCGGCGGCCCGCAGGTACAGCGCCTCCACCTCCGCCGCCCGCTCGCCCGCGTCGGGCAGCCGTACGCGCGCGGCGCGCTTGGCGGCGTACGGGATGCGGTCCGGCACCCCCAGCGCCGTACCGAGCACCTCCTCGGTCCGCCGCGCCGCCATCAACGGCCCGCGCCCGAGCCAGGTGTACGCCACCGCCCCTTGCTCCAGCAGCCGCACGTCACCCCGCTCCTCCGCGGTGATGCCGACCTTGACCATGCCGGGGCCGAACCACGCGAGGTACACCCGGTACGTCCTCGGGTCGTCCGCCGCGGCGTCCGCCGCCACGGAGTGCGCCCGGTCCAGGCGGGCGCACTCGGCGCACCGGCCCCCGGTACTGCGCCCGCCCACCACGGCCCCCACGACGCACGGCCGCCCGCGCGCCCCGGCGCACCGCCGCTCCCCGACGGCCCGGAAACCGATCTCGCGCCCGTACGACAGCGGGCTGACCCGCCCCCGCTCCCACACGAGCACGGGCCGGCGCTCCTGCCACCGCAGCCCGACGGCCCTGGTCACCGCCGGTACCTCAGCCCCGGTACCGCAGGCGCGGCGCGGACCCGGTGTCGTGCAGGTCCCGCAACACGGGCCGCGCCTCCCGCGCCGCGCGCAGCACGGCCGGGTCGAAGTCCGCCACGACGACCTCCCGCTTGTCGGGCCCGGCCTCGACCACGAGCCGCCCGTCGGGCCCCCACACCCCGCTGCCGCCGCAGGTGTGCCAGCCGCCCGTCACGCCCACGTGGTTGGCGAGCACGGTGTACACGGTGTTGTCGAACGCCCTGGCCGGGAACCACATGCGCGACTCGTGGTACCCGTTGCCGACCCCGAACAGCGCCCCCACCACGTACGCGTGACACCCGTCGAGCGCGGCGGCCCGGGCGTGCTCGGGGAACCCGGAGTCGTAACAGACGCCGATGCCCAGCCGCCACCCGTCGACCTCGACCGTGCAGCCGGCCTCCCCCTGCCGGTACACCTCGCGCTCCGCGGCGAACAGCGTCTGCTTGTCGTACCGCCCGGCGAGCCGCCCTTCGTCGTCGACGACGAGCGCCGACACGTACAGCTCCCCCGCCTCGTGCACGGCGGCCCCCACCACCCCGACGACCCCACCGTCCCGGCACGCCTCCCGCACCGGATCCAACCGCCCGTCGTCGACCTGCACGGCGCACCGCTCCGGCTCGGCGGCGATCAGCCCGGGCTCGTACCCGGTCAGGAACTTCTCGGGGAACACCACCACCCGCGCCCCACTCGCGGCGGCCTCCCGCACCATGTCCGCGACGACGGCGGCATTCGCCCCGACGTCCCCACCGACGGGACACGCCTGCGCGGCGGCGACGCGCAGGACCTGTGAGGGCAGTTGATCACTTCGCATGCGGGCCAACCTAGTGCCCGGAGGAGTCTTCATCGATCAGTCGGGCGCGGTGGCAGAGGTCTGGTAGTCCAGGTCCGGATCGGGCGGCCCACACTGCAGGATCGCGTCCACCGCGGGCCACACGGCGAGAGGCACGTCGTAGCAGTACAGCATCCAAGGGTCGTCCGCGTCCGGCTGGATCACCTCACGCAACTGCGCTATCTGCTCCGGGCTGATGGGGCGCTGCGTGCGCAGAAACTCGTCTTCCTTGCTGTATCCGTCCAGCCACCAGACGACATCCGGCTGTTCCATGTCCATCTCCATCGGTGGATCGTACGAGGAGGCGCCGAACGCCGATCGAGCGGTCCCGGCCTTCTCAGCGCCTATCGAGCAGCATCACGTCATGGAGGTCCGCACCCTCGCCCCCCGGACGCGCCTCGCCGATCTTGCGGTATCCCCACGCCCGGTAAACCGCCGACGCCCGGCCCCCGGCCTTTGGAGGGCCGGGCGGCCGCGTACGCCTCGTGGGCGACCGCCGCCTCGGCCGGTCCGAGCGTGGGCGGCTCAGCGGATCACGCGTCGGGGTTCATGCCCAGGGCGGTCTTCTTCAGCCGGTCGATCTGGAGCTTCGCGAGGTCGTTGTAGTTCGGCTTCTGCACGAAGGTGCCCTGGCCGTTCACCACGGCGACGACGCTGCCGATCCGCATCATGATCATGCTCTCGCCGTCGGCTTCCTCGAAGGCCTCGGTCTCCTCGGCCCCCGCGTCGACCTTCACCATCTTCGCGTTCTTCCCGTCTTGCCCCGCCTTGCGGCGCTCCTCGGTGACCAGGGCCTTGTACGTGGCCTTGGCGTCGTCCGGGCTCTGGAAGGCGAGGAGGCCGAAGACGACCTCACCGTCGTAGTCGGAGCTGTCGCCCCGGTCGCCGGCGTCCGTGTCGAAGTCGGTGCTGCCCATGCTGAGCAGCCCGCCGCAGTTGGACTCGGTCGAGTCGCTGCACGCCTCGACGGCCTCGTCGCCGACCTCGACCTCGATGTCGTCACCCGTGAAGCCCTGAGGAGCGCTCGCCTTGCTGGGGAGGGCGGTGCGGACCATGTCCGGCGTCAGCGTGACCGGGGGCTTGTCGTCGTCCCCGCGGAAGGCGTCCAGACCGTCGTCCGAACCACCACACCCCGTCAGTACGGCCATCAGCACCACTCCGGCCGCGATCCCCCGTGTCGCCTTGCTCAACGTCAACCCCTCGTAGCTCTTGATCACTTGACGTGGACACTCAAGCGCATGAGCGCTGGGCGCATCAAACGCGTCTCACGTCTCACGTCTCACAGGAGGCCGGTGGGGATCGGCGGATGAGAAGGGGGCAACGCCAGAGGCCCCGGACTTTCGTCCGGGGCCTCTGGCTCGCTGTGCACTCGGCAGGATTCGAACCTGCAACCTTCTGATCCGTAGTCAGATGCTCTATCCGTTAAGCTACGAGTGCTTGTGCTTCCCGGGTTTTTCTTCCCGGTCGGCGTTGCGGGAACAACATTACATGACCTGCGCCGTGACGCGAAATCCATTGTCCAAACACCCCCTGACCTGGGCAAATACCCCCGCCAGAAGATCCACGGGGCGGGAGACCGGGAGTCCGGGCACCCCGGATCACGCAAGAAGAGGGCCGCGCGTGCACCCCCGGAGCCGCCGGGCCGCCGAGCCGGCCGGTGGGCAGGCGATCGGGTGAAACAGCCGGCGCCCGGTGATCACGACCCGGGAGCGGTCGCGCCGGGCGGAGGACCCCCGGAACGGCCGAAGCCCCGGCCGTGGGGCCGGGGCTTCGGATGGAGCTGGCGGAGGCGGAGGGATTTGAACCCTCGATGGGCTTTAAGGCCCAAACCGCATTAGCAGTGCGGCGCCATAGACCGGACTAGGCGACGCCTCCAAGCCTGCACACCCACGCGAGCGCGAGTGGTGCGTGCGTGCAGATGATGACACAGCCCAGGGGGGTGTCACCAATCGCTCCCCACGGTACTAGGCGCGCAGGGCGCAGAGCAAAGGGTTACGGGTTGCGCAACGCGCGGGGTGGTGGAGCGTTAGTGAGGTGAGGGATGCCAGGGCTTCCGGACCCCACGTCCGGCAGCCGGGGTGTCCCGACGGTTTCGTGGTTCCGTACCCCTGGAGTTCGTATGCTGCGCCGTCTCGTCCTCACCACCGCCGCGTCCCTCGCCGCCCTCGGCGCCGCCGCGCCCGCCGCGCTGGCCGGTACGACCGGGCCCCTCGTCCCCGACCTGCCGACGGTGCCCCTGCTCTCGGCCGCGACCGACAAGCTCACCGTCACCGTGGCCGGCTCCGGGAACGCCGCGCTGGACGGCACCTTCGAGCTGGAGTGCGGGACGCGTACCGCCACCGGCACCCACCCCAAGGTGCAGGGCGCCTGCAACCGGCTGGAGGAGCTGTCACAGGAGGGCAAGGACCCGTTCGCGCCCGTCGGCAAGGACCAGCTGTGCACCATGCAGCACGGCGGCGACGCGACCGCGCACATCACCGGCACCTGGCGCGGGGAGCAGGTGGACGCCCACTTCCAGCGGACCGACGGCTGCGAGATCCAGCGGTGGGACGCCCTCGAGCCCGTACTGCCGAAGCCCGGCGCATAAGGGCGTTATAGGGGCGACAATCGTGCCGGTCCTGGCCGGAACCCGCACAGAACCTCCGCCGCGCCCGTCGCGCCTGCCTTTAGACTCCCTCCAGTGACAGGCCCCGGCCCGGGGGGTGGCAGTAGGTCAGTGGGAGGAAGCGTCGTCGTGAGCAGCAGGCCATCCCGAGGCGCTGCTCGCCTCGCAGCCATACTCGACGCGCTGCCGGACGGGCTCGTGCTCGTCAACGCGAACGGCACGGTCGTCAACGCCAACACCATCGCCCTGGAGATGTTCGAGACCCCGGGGACCGCCCTGGTGGGGCGCGGGTTGCTGGACCTGCTGCCGGCCTTCGACTCCCGGCTCATCCCCGGCTCGATGCGCCGCCCCGAGGCCGCCGACGCGCGCGGACGGACCAAGCCCGCCCGCATGATCGCGCGGCGTACGGACGGGAGCGAGTTCCCGGTCGAGGTCACCAGCGCCAGCCTCGAGGACGGGCGCGAGGCGTACGACTCGTACGGCGCGAACCCGCGGCCGTACACCGGCGACGAGCTGCTCATGCTCGTCGTCCGCGACCTGTCCGGGACCGTCGACACCGAGGCCGAGCTGGCCCGTTCGCAGCGCCAGACCGAGATGATCCTGCGCGCCGCGTCCGAGGGCGTCGTCGGCACGGACACCGACGGGCGGATCGTGCTCGTCAACCCGGCCGCCGCGCAGATCCTCGGCTGGCGCGCCAGCGACCTGGGCGGCAAGGAGCTGCACCCGCTGATGCTGCACTCGCGTGCGGACGGCGAGCCCTTCCCGTACGACGAGTCGCCCCTCGCCGACACGCTCCGCTCCGGGCGCAAGCACCGGGTGCGGGGCCAGGTGGTGTGGGCGAAGGACGGGTCGCCGGTGCCGGTGGACCTGACGACGGCGCCGGTACGGGACGGGGACCAGCTCGTCGGCGCGGTGATGACCTTCACCGACCGGCGGCCGTACGAGGAGCTCGTCGAGAAGCACACCGCCGAGGTCACCGAGCTGACCGAGAAGCACGCCACCGAGATGGCCAACCTCAGCGAGCGGCTCTCCGTCGAGGTCGAGCGGCGCGAGGAGCGGTACGCCGCGCTCGCCGCCCGCCACGCCCAGCTGGCCGCCGTGCTCGGCGAGTCGCTGCGCGGGCCGCTGGAGGAGCTGCGGACCGAACTGGGCACGCTCGCCGCCGACCCGGCCGGGCAGCTGTGGCCCGAGGCCAACCAGATCCTGCACCACCTGGCCGCCGGGTACGCCCGGATGACGACCCTCGTCGACAACGTCCTGGGGTACCAGCGGCTGGACGTCGGCGACGAGGAGCTGCGCAAGGACAAGACGCTCCTCGACGCGATCGTCGCGGCCGGTGTCGAGGGCGCGGTGGAGCTCATCGGCCCCGGGCGCGTGCAGTTCGCCGTGCACGCGCCGCCCATCGAGGCCGAGGTCGACGGCGTACGGATCTCGACGGCGCTCGCGCACCTGATCGCGGACGTGGCCGGGGTCGACTCCACCGGCAAGGCCCGGGTCGCCCCGGGCGCGGGCGGCGGGTACGTCGACTCGACGATCGTCGTCGCCGCCGCTCAGCGCGGTGACGTCGTACGCATCGAGGTGCGCGGACCGTACGCCGGGGGCGACCCGGTGCACGAGCCGATCGTGCGCGGGATCGTACGGGCGCACGGCGGCGTGCTGCAGCCGCACGACGTGCCGGGCATGAGCGGGCACGCGTACGTACTGGAGGTGCCGCTGGGGGCCGGGGCCGGTGCCGTGAAGCCCACCTCGTCGGCGCTGGCCATCGCGGGGCCCGAACCGGCTGCGGGTGAGGCGCCGGAGGGCGGGACCGCGGACACCGAGCCCGCGCAGACCGGGCCGACCGGGCCGGCCGGGCCGGCCGGGCCGAAGGCGGCTGCCGCTCCTCCCGTCACGCCCGTCTTGCCTGCTCAGCAGTCGGGCGACACCTCCGGTGGCGGTACGTCCGGTGGCGGGCGGCGGCGGGCGCGGCGGGCTTCGACGGACGCGTTCCTGGAGAGCCCGGTGCGCGCCGAGGACCCGGTGGCCCTGCCGCCGACCGGGCGCCGGCGCGGGAAGCCGAGCCCGGCGGAGGCCGAGGCTCCGGCCGAGGGCGCGGTCATGACGGCCGCCGAGAGCGCCCAGGGCCGCGCGGCGCGCGGGCAGACCGTGCCGCCGCAGGGTGTGCCCGTGGACGCGGCGTCGCCGGTACCGGCCGCGGGGCTCGCGGCCCTGCCCGCGCCCGCGCAGCACCCGCAGTCCCCGCAGCCCGCTCCGACCGGGCGCCGTGCCCGGCGGGCGCTCGGCACCGCGCAGGAGCGTCCGGCGTCGCCGCCCGAGGGCGCGCGCACGGCGTTCGCGCTGCCGCCCGCCCAGGCGGACCGCCGCGCCGACGACGAGGGCCGCCACGACGCGGTACGGGATGCCGCAGCCGGCGCCGAGGCCGTACGCCCGGAGCCGGAGGCCGATCACACGCCGCCGCAGCCGCACCCGGTGCAGCCCCCGGCGCCCGCGCCGTCGGGTCGGCGCCGCGCGGTGCAGGACCCGGCCTCGGGAGCCGGGGCCGGGACAGGGGCCGGGACCGGGACCGGGACCGGGACCGGGACCGGGACCGGTTCCGTACCGCTGCCGCCGGAGACGCCGGCCGGTGCCGCACCGGACGACACGGGCAGTTCGACGCAGGGCCGCGCGTTCAGCGTGCGCACGCTCGGGCAGGGCGTGCCGTTCGCGCAGCAGATCCAGCCGCCGGTCCCGCCCCAGGCCCAGCCGCCCGCACAGCCCGCCGCGGCCACTCCCTCCGGACGCCGCCGCAAGCTGGCGACGCCGCCCGCGGAGGGCGAGCGCCCCGTACCCCCGCAGCCGCAGCCCCAGGCCCCGCCGCAACCGCAGCCGCAGCCGCTGCTGTCCCCGCCCGCCGAGGGCCGCGCCTACGAGATAGGAGCGCCCGACGCGAACGCGGCCGAGGGCCCCGAGCCGCTCGACGGTCCCGGCGGCGCGGTGGAGGTGGCCAACCAGCCCGCCCCGCAGCCCGTCGACGACGAGCTGCCGCCCGAGCCGCTGGACAACCCTCGCCGACTGCTGGTCTGGCCCGCGCCGGACGTCTCCACGCAGGAGGCGCTGAGCGAGCGCGGCTACCGGCCGGTGATCGTGCACTCGCGCGAGGAGGTCGACGCGCAGATCGCCGCGTTCCCGGCGGCGCTGTTCGTGGACCCGCTGACGGGGCCGATCACGCGCACGGCCCTCCAGTCGCTGCGCCAGGCGGCGGTGGCGGCCGAGGTGCCGGTGCTGCTCGCCGC
The DNA here is from genome assembly GCF_056430285.1 of Streptomyces sp. NPDC045998. NCBI lineage: Bacteria > Bacillati > Actinomycetota > Actinomycetes > Kitasatosporales > Streptomycetaceae > Streptomyces > Streptomyces sp. NPDC045998. The sequence goes on along the minus strand of NZ_JBWKLJ010000004.1, from coordinate 621,954 downwards.
GGGCCTCGGGCAGGCGACGCGCGAGGCGGCGTACGGCGCCGATCCGGCCGTACTCCTCAAGGCCCTGGCTCCGCGCGACAGTGAGCAGCACCCGTCCCGCGTGCTGCTGATCGAGCAGCACGAGGAGATCGCGCTCGCGCTGACGGCGGCGCTGGAGCGGCGCGGGATGCAGGTCGCGCGGGCGGACGCCGACACCGACGCGGTCACGCTCGCCGCGCAGATGCGGCCGAACCTGGTGGTGATGGACCTGATGCAGGTACGTCGCCGGCGCGCCGGGATCATCGACTGGCTGCGCGCGAACGGGCAGCTGAACCGCACCCCGCTCGTCGTCTACACCTCGGCCGGCCTGGACGAGGCGGAACTGCCGAAGCTGGCGTCCGGCGAGACGGTGCTGTTCCTCGCGGAGCGGTCGACGAGCCCCGAGGTGCAGTCGCGGATCGTGGACCTGCTGGCGAAGATCGGCACGAACTAGGGCAACTCCCGGAGCCGGGGCGCCCCCGCCACGCGGAAGCGCCCCGATTCAGGTCCTCAGAGCTGGGTGACGTCCAGCTCCCCGTCCGCGTACTGGCGGCGGATGACCTTCTTGTCGAACTTCCCGACGCTCGTCTTCGGGACCGCCGGGACCACCGCCCACCGCTCCGGCAGCTGCCACTTGGCGATGGCCATCTCGTCGGTGAGGAAGGCGCGCAGCGCCGCGTAGTCCGCGCTCGCGCCCTCCTTCAGGACCACCGTCGCCAGCGGGCGCTCGCCCCACTTCTCGTCCGGTACGGCGACGACGGCCGCCTCCGCGACCTCCGGATGGGCCATGAGGGCGTTCTCCAGCGCGACGGACGAGATCCACTCGCCGCCCGACTTGATGACGTCCTTGGCACGGTCGGTGAGCGTGAGGAAGCCGTCCGGGCTGATGACCCCGACGTCGCCGGTCTTCAGCCAGCCGTCCGCGCTGAACTTGTCCTCCGGGCGCAGCGGTTCGCCGTTCGCGCCGCCGTAGTACGCGCCCGCGATCCAGGGGCCGCGTACCTCCAGCTCGCCCGCCGACTCGCCGTCCCACGGCAGGTGGTCGCCGCCGGGGCCGACGAGCCGGGCCTCGACGCCGGCCGGGAAGCGGCCCTGGGTGATGCGGTACGGCCACTCCTCCTCGGCGGAGAGGCCGGCCGGCGGGTTCGCCATGGTGCCGAGGGGCGAGGTCTCGGTCATGCCCCAGGCGTGGCAGAGGCGTACGCCCAGCTTGTCGTACGCCTCCATGAGCGCGGGCGGGCAGGCGGCGCCGCCGATGGTGACGCGGGCCATGGAGGAGAGGTCGCGGGGGCGGGCGGTGACCTCGGCGAGCAGGCCCTGCCAGATGGTGGGGACGGCAGCGGCGTGCGTGGGCCTCTCGCTCTCGATCATCTCGGCGAGCGGGGCGGGCTGCAGGAAGCGGTCGGGCATCAGCATGTTGACGCCGGTCATGAAGGTGGCATGGGGCAGGCCCCAGGCGTTCACATGGAACTGGGGCACGACGACCAGGGTCGTGTCCTTGTCGGTGAGCCCCATGGACTCGGCCATGTTGACCTGCATGGAGTGCAGGTAGATGGAGCGGTGGGAGTACACCACGCCCTTGGGGTCGCCGGTGGTGCCGGAGGTGTAGCACATGGCGGCGGCGGACCGCTCGTCCAGTTCGGGCCAGTCGAAGGTGTCGGGGCGGTCCGCGATCAGCTCCTCGTAGTCGTGGACCCGGGGCGCGGCGGAGTCGAGGAGGGAGCGGTCGCCGGGGCCGGAGACGACGACGTGCTCGACGGTGGGGAGGTGCGGCAGCAGCGGGGCGAGGAGCGGGAGGAGGCTGCCGTTGACGAGGACGACGCGGTCTTCGGCGTGGTTGACGATCCAGATCAGCTGCTCGGCGGGCAGGCGCAGATTGAGGGTGTGGAGGACGGCACCCATGGACGGGATCGCCAGGTATGCCTCGATGTGCTCGGAGTTGTTCCACATGAGGGTGGCGACCCGCTCGTCGCCCGTGACGCCGAGCTCGTCCCGCAGGGCGCCCGCGAGCCGGGCGGCGCGCGCTCCGGCCTCCGCGAAGCTGCGGCGGTGCGGCGCGGCGGGGTCGCCGGTCCAGGTGGTGATCTGCGACGTCCCGTGGATCGTCATCCCGTGGTGCAGGATGCGGGTCACCGTCAGCGGTACGTCCTGCATGGTGCTCAGCACGGCGTCCTCCCGTTGGGCGCAACGTGGCGTTAAGGGTGTGCAGATTCTGCGCACATACCACGCGGTATGTCACTACCCGGGAGTAGACGGGCCGACGGAAGTCGCGGCGGTCACCGTACGGGCGACAGCTCCGGGTCCTCGCGGAGCTTGCGCAGCGCCCGCGAGACGGCGCTCTTGACGGTGCCCACCGACACCCCGAGCACCTCCGCCGTCTGCGCCTCGCTGAGGTCCTCGTAGTACCGGAGCACCACCATCGCCCGCTGGCGGTCGGGCAGCTTCACCACCGCGCGCCACATCGCGTCGCGCAGCGCCTGCTGCTCGGCCGGGTCGGGCTCGGGCAGCCCGTGCGGCTCCGGCAGCTCGTCGCAGGCGAACTCCTCGACCCGGCGCTTGCGCCACTGCGAGGTACGGGTGTTGATGAGGGCGCGGCGCACGTACCCGTCGAGGGCGCGGTGGTCCTCGATGCGCTCCCACGCGACGTACGTCTTGGCGAGCGCGGTCTGCAGCAGGTCCTCGGCGTCGTTCGGGTTGGCGGTCAGCGACCGCGCGGTGCGCAGCAGCACGGGGCCCCGGGCCCGTACGTACGAGGAGAACGACGGGTATCCGGTGGCGGCGGTGGAGGCTCCGGTACAGACGGTGCCGGCGGTCGCGGTCATGGGTCCACGCTAGGTTCGGCCACTACCCCACAGGATCGCCCGCAGGTCCCGACCCGGGCTCCGCCTCAAGTTGTAGGGCCGCGCCGGAACCCACCTCCTGTGGGTGGAGGACGGCAGGCCGATGGTCAGGGTTCACCCGCGTGAGCCCGGTCGCCCGGCCGCTCCGACGGCCGGAAAGAGAAGCGGAACCGGCCGGATTCGAACCGGCGTCCTCGCGGTTTTGGAGACCGCGCGCGACGACCTCTGCGCTACGGCTCCGCCTCGACGGGCATCCTAGGCACGGGCCGCGTCCGGAAACACGGAGGGCGGACCCTCACCGGGGCCCGCCCTCCAAAGGTCCTTCTCCGAACCACTGCGGTGGGTGTGGGATTTGAACCCACGGTGACATCGCTGCCACGACGGTTTTCAAGACCGTTCCCTTAGGCCGCTCGGGCAACCCACCTTGCTCCGCCCCAGCCGCCCGGAAGCGGCTGTGGAGCGGGCTACAGACTACCGGCTGACGGGGGCTCGGTGGTGAGGTGCAAGGGGGTCAGCTGTCGCCCTCGCGTTCGCCGAGGGTGACCTGGACCGTGGTTTCCTTGCCGGCGCGCTGGTACGTCAGGGGGATCGTGTCGCCCGGCTTGTGGGTCCAGATCTCGCTGATCAGGGTGGGGCCGCTGTCGATCACGCGGGTGCCGAACTTGGTGATCACGTCGCCCGGCTTCAGGCCCGCCTTCGCCGCCGGGCCGCCCGGGGTGACCGCGGGGGTGCCGCCGGCGCCCTGCTCGGCGATGGTGGCGCCCTCGCCCTCCTCCGTCATGTTCACGGTCGCGCCGATCACCGGATAGACCGGGCGGCCGGTCTTGATGAGCTGCTCCGCGACGTTCTTGGCCTGGTTGACGGGGATCGCGAAGCCGAGGCCGACCGAGCCCGCCTGGGAGGAGCCGAGCCCGCCGCTGCCCGGAGACTGGATCGCGGAGTTGATGCCGATCACGGCGCCCCGCGCGTCCAGGAGCGGGCCGCCGGAGTTGCCGGGGTTGATCGAGGCGTCGGTCTGCAGGGCGCTCATGTACGAGTTCTTGCCGCTGGAGCCGTCGCCGGAGGCGACCGGGCGGTTCTTGGCGCTGATGATGCCCGTGGTGACCGTGTTGGAGAGGCCGAAGGGCGCGCCGATCGCGATCGTCGAGTCGCCGACCGCCACCTGGTCGGAGTTGCCGAGGGGGAGCGGGGCCAGGCCGGAGGGGGCGTTCTTGAGCTTGATGACCGCCACGTCGTAGCCCTGGGCGCGGCCGACGACCTCGGCGTCGTACTTCTTGCCGTTCGAGAACGTCGCGGAGAGGGTGCCGCCCTCCGCCGCCGACGCCACCACGTGGTTGTTGGTGAGGATGTGGCCTTCCTTGTCGTACACGAAGCCGGTGCCCGTGCCGCCCTCGGCCTCCGAGCCGCCGGCCTTGGCCTCGATGGTCACGACGCTCGGCAGCGCCTTGTTCGCCACCGCCGCGACCGTGCCCGGGTCCCGCTTGAAGGCGGGCGCGTCACCGGCGGCGACGGTGGTGGAGGAGATGGAGCTGTCGTTACGCTCCGCCGCCCAGTAGCCGATGCCGCCGCCGACACCGCCCGCCACCAGGGCCGCCACCAGCACGGCCGCGACCAGGCCGCCCCGGCGGCCGCGGCCGGGGGTGTGGCCGGGGGCCGGGGCGGGCGGGACCGGGGAGCCCCAGCCGCCGGTGGCGGGCGTGACCGGAGGGGCGGGGGGCGGCGGGGGCAGGGGCGCACCCCCCGCGGGCGCGGCCGGAACGGCCGTGGTCTCCGCGGGTGCGGCGGGGGTGCCCGCGGGGGCCGTCGGCACCGCCGCCGTCTCCGTCGTGGGCGACGCGGACGGCGCGGACGGCGCGGACGGCGCGGGCGCCTGGTCGGAGGGCATGGACGGGGAAGGCGGAGAGGGCGGGGAGGGCGGCACGGGAGGTGTGGACGCAGTGCCCTCGTTCTCGGTGCTCACAGCTCGGTCTCCTCGGTTTCCACGTCGTCTTGCGGCAAGGGTTCCAGTCAGCTTTTCCCACAGGCCGTCAGGCCACTGTAAGCCGGAGCTGTGTGTTGCGCGCCCCTCCTTTACTTGGGGCGAACCGGGCACCCGCCCGGTGTCTGGCACCATGACGCGGTGACCCACGCACGGCAGCAGCCCCCGATCCAGGTCGTCGCTCACCGAGGCGCCTCCGAGGACGCGCCGGAGCACACGCTCGCCGCGTACATCAAGGCCATCGAGGACGGCGCCGACGCCCTCGAGTGCGATGTGCGGCTCACCGCCGACGGCCACCTCGTCTGCGTCCACGACCGCCGCGTCAACCGCGTCTCCAACGGCCGCGGCGCCGTCTCCGCCCTCGAGCTCGCCGACCTCGCCGCCCTCGACTTCGGCGCCTGGAAGGACATGGAGGAGAGCCCGGACTGGCGCGACCCCCAGTTCACCTCCGTCCTCACCCTCGAACGGCTCCTCGAACTGGTCGCCGACGCCGGCCGTCCCATCGAGCTCGCCATCGAGACCAAGCACCCCACCCGATGGGCCGGCCAGGTCGAGGAGCGGCTGATCGAGCTGCTCCGCCGCTTCGGGCTGACCCAGCCCCGGCCGGGAGCGGCCTCCCCCGTACGGGTCATGAGCTTCTCCGCACGCTCGCTGCACCGGGTGGCGGCGGCCGCGCCCGCCCTCCCGACCGTGTACCTGATGCAGTTCCTGTCGCCCCGGGTCCGCGACGGGCGGCTGCCCGCCGGTTCGCGGATCGCCGGGCCGTCCATCCGGATCCTGCGCAACAACCCCGCGTACATCTCCCGTCTCCACCGCGCCGGCCACCGCGTCCACGTCTGGACGGTGGACGAGCCGCGGGACGTCGAGCTGTGCGTGGCCCTCGGCGTGGAGGCCATCATCACCAACCGCCCCCGGCAGGTTCTGTCCCAGCTCGGCCGGCTGTAACAGCGGCCACTTCCGTTACGGGGAGTGCTCCGGCGCGTTCGGACCGTAGGCGCGCGTGCCGAATGCGTCACCGTATGCGGACTGGCCGGTTTCCGGTCCAGGCCAATGGGGCATCCACACCGTGGCGTGGGGCGAAGGAGGTCTCGGGGGTGGCGTTGGTGGTGGCACAGGAGGTGCCCACGTCGTCGAGCATGGCCGTACCCCATGGCCCTGCGGGCGTGGGGGAAGCGCGACACCGGATGCGGCGGGAACTGCGTCGCGGCGGGGTGTCCGAATCGGTCGTCGACGACGCCGTACTCGTCCTATCGGAACTGCTCAGCAACTCCTGCCGGCACGGCAGGCCGCTGGGCCGGCGGGAGGTCGGGGACGGTGACGTCCTCGCCGCCTGGCGCGTCGACGCGAGCGGCGCGCTGACCGTCGAGGTGACGGACGGGGGTGGTCCCACCCGGCCGGTTCCGGCCACGCCCTCGGTCACCGCACGCGGCGGCCGCGGGCTCAACATCATCAGCTCCCTCGCCCAGGACTGGGGCGTACGCGACGGCGCGGCCGGCGAGGTCACCGTGTGGGTCCTGCTGACGGAGGGGAACCGCCGCGACGATTTCGCTACGCGCGTCACCGGGCCGGCGACCGCGACGACCGGACCGGGGTTCGATTTCCTCGACGCGTACGACGCGTACGACCCCCTGTGAGCGCGGTGAGCGTGGCGAGCGCGGTGAGCGTGGTGAACCTGGCGAGTGTGGCGAGCGTGGTGAGTGTGGCGAGTGCCGGAAGCGCTGCGGCCCGCCTGAGCCCAGCGGCGGCATCGCCGCCGTGGTCGGCGTGAGCCCAGCGGCCGGCGTGAGCCCTGCGGCCCGCGTGAACCCAGCGGCCGGCATCACCACTGCGGCCGGCGTAACCGCCGCGGTGGGCCGGCGGGTCCGTCGCTGAGCCTGCCGGCCGCCGCGTGCGGCTAGGCTCACGGCCGGCAACACACCACCGCACCGCCACCACGGGAGAAGCCACACACATGGGCAAGAAGCGACCCCAGACCAAGGCCGGGAAGCCGCAGGCTCAGCTGAAGGGCGGGGCCCGCGCCGGAGGCGCTGATGAGCACGTTCCGGTCGTCGGGGCCCGCGAGCCCTGCCCGTGCGGTTCCGGCCGCCGCTACAAGGCCTGCCACGGCCGCGCCGCCGCCCACGCGGTGACCGAGCTCGTCCAGCGGCCCTTCGAGGGCCTGCCCGGCGAGTGCGACTGGGTCGCCCTGCGCGAGCTGGTCCCGGCCGCGACCGCCACGCTGCACCTCAAGGACGGGCTGCCGGAGGGCGTGCCGTCCGTGACGCTCGCGACCGTCCTGCCCATGGCCTGGCCGGCGCTGCGCCGCGACGACGGCTCGGTCCTCCTCGCGCTCCAGAACGACACCTCGTCCGGCGACCTGAGCCGGGACCTCGCCGACACCCTCCAGCGCGCCCTGGCCGCCCAGCCCGGCACGCCGGTCCCCGCGCAGAGGGTTTCGGCCGAAGGCCCGCGCCTCCAGGACCTGCTGGATCCGGGCGCCTCCTTCGAGCCGGCCGTCCACACGGGCTTCGAGTTCTGGGTGCCGGACTCCGAGCAGAGCGCGTCGCCCGAGGTGGCCGCGTCCCTGGAGCGGGCCAACGCCGCCGCCATCCCCACGGTCCGGCTCTCCGGCGTGGACGCCGCCTACTGGTGCGAGACACCCGAGAAGAACCACCTGCGCTGGGTCATGCCGCACCCCGAGGAGCAGCTCCTCGACGCGCTCGCCCGGCTGCACGCCGCCGGCACGTCCTCGCTGGGCGAAGGCACCCGCCTGGTCGGCTCGTTCCGCGCGCACGGCCTGGTGGTCCCGGTGTGGGACCTGCCGAGCGCGATGGGGGCGAAGGAGTGCGAGCAGCCGGCCGCCGAGTTCGCCGAGCGACTGGCGGGGGCGCTCGCGGTGGACGCGCCGCTGAGCCCCGAGGAGCGCCGGGCGCGCGGTGGCCTCACCAACCGCCAGGTGACGCTGAGCTGAACGCGTGGCGGTCGCGACATGCCGATCGGTCGGTGACGTCCGCCACAACGCCCTCAATCGCAGGTAAATACCTGACCGAATAACAGAGATCGAATTTGCGAACAGCCGATCTCTTGTTACGGTGCTGGAAGCCCGGTCGCTGGTGCATCCCCCGTCGCCAGCGACCGGGCGCTTCACTTTTTGCGGAATGGCATCTTCCGCTTCTTCGCCGCCGGTCGCGTCAACGCCCGGAACGCGCGGGCGAGTTGGCCACCGCGCTCCCCGATCGCAGCAGCAGCGGACTCGTCTCCGCGTCACCGCTCCCCGCGAACTCCGCCACCGCCGCGTATTCGCCCGGCTTTCCGCGCCGCGGCTCTCTCGGCGTCTCACACGCGCCCGGCTCATCGTCCGCCGGCACCGCGCAATGCGTGCGCACCGTACGGCCGCCCGGGCCCATCAGCGCCAGCACGGCGGCCAGTTCACCACCCGTCGCATTGCGGTAATACGTCCGCGCCCACGTCTCGGGCCCCTCGTCGAGGACGCACGTCTGCGCCTCGACGCCGTCCGGAGAGACGAGCTCGGGGCCGCACCGGGCGGTGGCGCCCCGTACGGCCGCACCACCGTGCGCGGAGGAGTCGGGGCCGGGGTCCGGAGACCCGGCCGGGCCCGCGGACGCCGCCAGCGGCAGCGACGCGGCGAGAACCACGACGGCCCCGATCCCGATCGTGCGGAGATTCATGGCGGCCCCTTCTCGACGGTGCGCCGACGATATCGACGGACGGCGGGCGCCCGGCGGACCGCGCACCCGATTCCCGTACAACCGGGCCCCGCTCACACCCGTACGAGTGACACCGGGGTGCCTCGGTACGTCAGGACCTCAGTACCGCAGCCGGCTGCCGCCGTCCGGCGTGCTCGTGCTCGCCTCGACCAGCGCGTCCACGACCGCCTCCACGTCCGGCAGCCACGGCGACGCGGACCCGGCGAGCGGCGCCCGCTCCCAGCGCACCTGGTCCGTCCCGGCAGCGGACGGCGGCAGCAGCAGATAGCCGCCCTCCCCGTGGAAGCGCAGCGAGCTCGGCACCCGGTCCTTGGCGTAGAGCAGCTCGCCGAGCCGTTCGAGCGTGTACGGGGCGACCAGCAGCGACCACCGCGTCGGCGTGGCCACCACCGGGCCGAGCCGGACGCCCATCGCGTCCAGCGCCGCCACGGCGCGCGCGCCCGCGACCGCGGGCAGGCTCAGCGCGCACGGCGCGCGGCCCCCGGTGGCGAGGACGACCGGGGCGTCGGGGCGGTTGGTCCACCACCAGCGCACCATGCGCGGGTCCGTGGTGGCCGCGAAGAGCTCCGGGTCGAAGGGGTGTGCGCCGGGTACGACGCACTCGGGGTCCGGGCAGGCGCAGGCGCCGCCGCGCTGCCGCTCACCGCGACCGCCGGCCGCCGCGAGTCCCACGCCGGGGAGTACGGGCCAGCGCCATTCGGTGGCGTACAGCAGCGCCGCGTCCACGTGGGCAGGCCTCCTCTCGCGCCGGAACCGGAGCCTGCGTCGCCTTCCGAGGATCTCGCGCATGAGCGCTCGTTCCTTTCCGTTGAACGCCGAGGGCCACATCTTCACGTGCTGTGCGTGCGTCGTGCGTGCAGGGCAGCACGTGCGTGTTTCTTCACCGTGCGTACGAGCCGTGCGTACGAGCCGTGCGTACGAGCCGTGCGTACGAGCCGTGCGTACGAGCCGTCGTACCGCCACCCGGCCTGGTGCTCCTGCCGGTGGCATACGCCGGCCCCTCTTCGCCTGCGGCAAGCAACACCGCTGGGGGCCGAGCGGGGGCTGTCATCCCCCCGGGCCGTCGTCCCGTGGGCTGTCGTGCGTTTCACGCGTGGCGAGGGGTGGCACGCTCATGGCGCTCGCTGCCGCCCCGTTCGGCTCCGCCCCGCACTCGGGGGCGGGGTGAGGCCTTTGGTGGTAGGGACGCCGGGGCTTCCCTCGAAGGTTCCGAGCCCGCCCCAACTGCCCCTGGCCGTCACCGTCTACGTACCCGGTTACGTACCCAGCCCGCTCGGAATGACGCTCGGCCCGGACCGTCGTCCCCCGACTCGGGTCCCGGGCAGGGCCCCTTTCGAACGGGCTCAGTCGACCGCAAAAGCCGTCCACAGGGGGCATTTTTGAGCCAAGTTCGGCCCCTTGTAAATACGTCGGTGAACACCGCGCGTCCCGCCGGGACAATGCTGGACATCCCCTTACTTCTGCGTGTACATGTGGTTGCAGTGATAGCGGCGCAGAATGACATGGGGGTTTGCGATGCTATTGAGCGAAACGCACCAGCCGGAAAGCCGGCTGCCATGAGCGCCCCTCACGTGCCGAAAGTGGCTGGAATCGATCCCACGGTCCCCGCCCCCGCGCACACTGCGACGCCCTCCCTGCCGGGCATCCCGACCCCGCCGACCGCTCCCGCCGGTACGGCCACGGGCCCGCCGTCCGGCCCCGCGCCCGCCGCGCTGATCCAGGACCGCCTGGCGGGCTGGGTCTCCGACCTCACCACGCTCCACGAACTCACCGAACGCCTCACCCGCACCGCCACCCTCGACGACGCCCTGCACGAACTGCTCCGCGCCGGTGCCGCCCTCGTCGGCGCCCGCCGCGGCATGGCCGTCCTCGAACCGGCCGACGGCCTCGGCCCCGCCACCACCGTCGGGCTGGGCCTCGCCCACGCCGACCTCGGCACCATCGAGACCGTGCCGCGCAGCGCCACCTCGTACGGCCGCATCCTGGAGGGCCTGCCCGACGGGCGGCCGCCGGATCCGGTCGCCGTCCCCGACCTGCTCGGCGAGGAGGACCTCGACCCCCGCCACCGCGAGGTCGCCGCCCGCCTCGGCTTCGCCGCCAGCTATGCCGTACCGCTCGCCACCGAGGGCGCCGGGAAGCTCGGCGCCGCCGTCTGGCTCTACGACGAGCCCGCCGAGCCGCCCGAGCGCGCCCGCCACCTCGTCGGCCTCTACGGCCGGCATGCCTCCGAGCACCTCGCCCGCCTCCTCGAACTCCAACGCGCCCGCGCCACCCTGGCCACCCTCACCGAGGAACTGCTCCCGAGCCGGCTCCCCCGCGTCCCCGGTGTCCGGCTCGCCGCCCGCCGCCGCACCTCCGCCCGCGGCGGCGGCGACTGGTACGACGCGCTGCCGCTGCCCGACGGCGCCCTGGGCCTCGCCGTCGGGTCCGTCGCCGGCAGCGGGCCGAGCGCCCTGGCAGCGACGGGACGGCTGCGCGCCTCGCTGCGGGCGTACGCCGTGATGGAGGGCGAGGACCCCGTCGCCGTCCTCTCCGACCTGGAGCTGCTGCTGCGGCTGACCGAGCCGGCCCGCTCCGCCACCGCGCTCTTCGCGTACGCCGAACCCGCCGGGGTCCCCCATGCCGGCGGCCGGGGGAGCAAGCTCGTCCTGGCCGGGGCCGGGCACACGCCGCCGCTGATCGTGGGCGAGCGGCGCACGGAGTTCATCGAGACCTCGCTCTCCGCGCCGCTGGGCATGCTCGCCTGCTGGGAGGCGCCCAGCGTGGAGATCACCGTCGAGCCCGGCGAGACCGTGCTCCTCTACACGGACGGCCTGCTGCGGCGCACCGGCGAGTCCGGCGAGCCCGAGTCCATGGACCGGGCCTTCGCGCGGCTGCACGCCGCGGCCGCGAGCGTACCGAGGGCCGACCGGGCCGACCCGGGCGCGATCGCGGACCACGTGCTGCGGACGCTGTCGCCGGAGAACGGCGCATGCTCACGGGACGACGCGGGCGACGCGGGCGACGCGGAGGACGTGGTGCTGCTGGCGGCCCGTTTCGACTGATCCGCGCGGGTGACTTACGGCCCTGGGAGCGGCTGCCGCCCGACCGTACGATGGGGATTAGTTCAGCGTCGTACAACAGGAGGCGGACCCGTGGCCGAAGAGCTCACCCCGGAGACCCCGGACGAGGCCGAAGAGCCCATCAAGCAGCGCAAGAACGGCCTGTACCCGGGCGTGTCCGACGAGCTCGCCGAGAACATGCGGACCGGCTGGGCGGACACCGAGCTGCGCGACCTGCAGCCGATCCCGCAGGCCGACCGGACCGCCGCCCGGCGCGCCGCGCTGTCGCGGCGCTTCCCCGGCGAGCGGCTCGTCATCCCGTCCGGCAACCTGAAGACGCGGTCCAACGACACCGAGTACGCCTTCCGGCCGTCGACCGAGTACGCGTACCTCACCGGCGACGACACCCACGACAGCGTCTTGGTGCTGGAGCCCCGGCGCGGCGGCGAGGGCCACGACGCGACGCTCTACCTGCTGCCCCGCTCCAACCGCGAGAACGGCGAGTTCTGGCTGGACGGCCAGGGCGAGCTGTGGGTCGGCCGCCGGCACGCGCCGGCCGAGGCCGAGCAGCTGTTCGGCATCCCCGCCAAGGACGTCCGCGAGCTGGCGGCCGCCCTCAAGGAGGCCACCGGCCCGGTGCGCGTCGTGCGCGGGCACGACGCGGGCATCGAGGCCGCCCTGACCGACAAGGTCACCGCCGAGCGCGACGAGGAGCTGCGCGGCTACCTCTCCGAGGCCCGCCTGGTGAAGGACGCCTTCGAGATCGGCGAGCTGGAGCGCGCCTGCGCGTCCACCGCGCGCGGCTTCGAGGACGTCGTACGCGTCCTGGACAAGGCCCGGGCCACCAGCGAGCGGTACATCGAGGGCACCTTCTTCCTCCGCGCCCGGGTCGAGGGCAACGACGTCGGCTACGGCTCCATCTGCGCGTCCGGCCCGCACGCCACCACGCTCCACTGGGTGCGCAACGACGGCCCCGTGCGCGAGGGCGACCTGCTGCTGCTCGACGCCGGTGTGGAGACCACCACCTTCTACACCGCGGACGTCACGCGCACGCTGCCCGTCAACGGCCGCTTCACCGAGCTGCAGCGCAAGATCTACGACGCCGTGTACGACGCCCAGGAGGCCGGCATCGCGGCGGTCAAGCCGGGCGCCAAGTACCGCGACTTCCACGACGCGGCGCAGCGCGTGCTCGCCGAGAGGCTCGTCGAGTGGGGCCTGGTCGAGGGCCCGGTCGAGCGCGTCCTGGAGCTGGGCCTCCAGCGCCGCTGGACGCTGCACGGCACCGGCCACATGCTCGGCATGGACGTCCACGACTGCGCGGTCGCGCGGACGGAGACGTACGTGGACGGCGTCCTGGAGCCGGGCATGTGCCTGACCGTCGAGCCGGGCCTGTACTTCCAGGCGGACGACCTGACGGTGCCGGAGGAGTACCGCGGCATCGGCGTCCGCATCGAGGACGACATCCTCGTCACGGAGGACGGCAACCGGAACCTCTCCGCCGCGCTGCCGCGCCGGTCGGACGAGGTCGAGGCGTGGATGGCGGACCTCCAGGCCTGACGCGTCACCCTGGCCGGCCGGGTGCGGTGCCCGGCCGGTCAGGTCGCCACCGGCTGCCCCCGCCGGTCAGGTCGCCACCGGCTGCCCCCGCCGGTCAGGTCGCCACCGGCTGCCCCCGCCGGTCAGGTCGCCACCGGCTGCCCCGGCCGGTCAGGTCGCCACCAGCGGTGCGTCCGGCTTCCACTTGACGATCTTGTCGAAGCTCACCACCGCGCCGCCGCGCCCCGACCTGTTCCCGATGTGGACGTGGTCCGCCAGCTCCTCGATGAGGCTCAGGCCCCGGCCGTGCTCGGCCTCCGGCGTCGCCCTGCGGGGCGGGCGCGGGGGGCCCACGGGGAAGCCCGGGCCCGAGTCGGCCACCTCGATGCGGCACTTCTCGCCGTCCAGGTACGCGGTCACCCGGTACTCGGCGGAGCCGTCCCCGCAGCCGTGCTCGACCGCGTTCGCGCAGGCTTCGCTGAGCGCGAGCGACAGGTCGTACGAGATCTCCGGGTCGACGCCGGCGGTTTCCATGGTGCCCAGGAGGAGGCGGCGGGCGAGCGGCACGCTCGCAGCCTCGCGCCGCAAGTGGAGAGACCACCAGATGCTCATGCTCCAGCCTCCAGGCTGCGGCTCGACATATCGTTTCGTATTGCCCCCACTTGTCGGTCGTAAGCGCGACGTTGACGCCGAAACCCTCATTCGGCGGATGTGCGTAGCCCGTACGCCGTTGTATGTCGCAAAGGGAATCTTCCGGACCTGCCGTGTGGCGGCTCGGGGCGCGGTGCGATGATGGCCCGGCCATGTCTGCCCTTCTCGCCGCGCCACGGCTGCTGAGGGCCGCGGTGTTCGCCGCGGTCTGCGTCGTGCTGTCCGGAGTCGGGCACGCGCTGGCCGCCTGCGCGACCGTCCCGTGGTGGACGCTGGCCGTCGGGTTCGCCGGCGTCTTCGCCGCCGTCGCGCCGTTCGCCGGCCGGCAGCGGACCCTCCCGGTCATCGCCGCCTCGCTGGCGGGCGGGCAGCTGGCGCTCCACACGCTCTTCGGGCTCGGACAGGGCCGGCACCTGGAGCTCGGCGGCGCCCAGGCGGACGAGGCGCTCATCCGGACCGCCGCCAAGCTGGTGTGCGGGGCCGGAGCCTCCTCGCTCAGCCCCGCGGACGCCCGGCGGATCGTCACCCTGGCCGGCATCGACCCGGCGACCGCCGCCGCGGGGCACTCGGGGCACGTCGGCCATGCGGCCGAGTCCGCCGCCGGGCTGTGGCCCAGCCTGCCCATGGTCCTCGGCCACCTGCTGGCGGCCGCGGCGACCGGCTGGCTGCTGCGCCGCGGTGACCTCGCGCTGCTGAAGCTCGCCCGGCTCTCCGCGCACGGCGCCACCGAGGTCGCCGACGCCGCGCTCGTACGGAGCCTGCGCGCCGCCCTCGTCCTCGTACGCACCCTGGTCTCCGGGCTGCCCGCGCTGCCCGCGGGCGGGCCGCGTCCGCCGCGTACCGACGACGACCGTCCGGCGCCCGCCGCGGCGGAGGCACTTCTCCACACGGTGATCAGGCGCGGCCCCCCGGCCGTATCCACCTGCGTCCTCGCAGCCTGACACGGCCCACTCGACGGGAGCGGGCCGTGGTGCGCGCCCGCGCGCACGCCGCCTACCTCTCATCGCATGTGGAGTGTGTTCCCCCATGAACGTTTCGCGTACGAACGTGTCCCGCGTCGCCCTCGCCGCCGGCGTCGCCGTCTCCTCCGTCGTCCTGCTCTCCGGCACCGCCTTCGCGCACGTCAGCGTGCAGCCGCAGGGCGAGGCCGCCAAGGGCGGGTACGCCACCGTCAACTTCAAGGTGCCGAACGAGCGCGACAACGCCTCGACCGTGAAGCTGGAGGTCTCCCTCCCCGCCGAGCACCCGCTGGCCTCGGTCTCGACGCAGCCCGTCCCCGGCTGGAAGGCGGAGGTCACCAAGACCAAGCTGGCCACGCCGCTGGAGGTGCACGGCAAGAAGATCACCGAGGCGGCCACGAAGATCACCTGGACCGCGTCCGGCTCGAAGATCGCCCCCGGTGAGTTCCAGCAGTTCACGGTCTCGCTGGGCCGGCTCCCCGAGAACACCGACAAGCTCGTCTTCAAGGCCCTCCAGACGTACGACAACAACGAGGTCGTCCGCTGGATCGAGGAGCCGAAGGAAGGCGCCGCGGAGCCGGCGACGCCCGCCCCCGTCCTGAAGCTGTCCGCGGCGACGGACGACCACCACGGGGGCGGCGCGGCCGCCGGCGCCTCCGACGACGACAAGGCGAAGGCCAAGGGCCACGGTGCGGAGACGAAGGCGTCCGACGCCGGCTCCGCGGGCTCTTCCGACACCACCGCCCGGGTCCTGGGCATCGTCGGCATCCTGGTCGGTGCCGCCGGTGTCGCCTTCGGCGTCCTGGCCGGGCGGCGCCGTACCGACGCGTCGGCCTGACGGCGCGGCCCGCAACGCCCGCACCCTCCGAGAGAGAACCTGATGCACCTCCAGAAGTCAGACGACGCGCAGGCCCGTCCCCGCCGGCGTACCCCGCTCATCGCGGCGGTCGCCGGCGTGGCGGCGCTCGCCCTCGCCGCCGGCGGCTTCGCCCTGGCGCAGGGCGACGACTCCGAACCGTCCGCGAACGGGCCCATCGTCCTCTCCGGCGAGCAGTCGCAGAAGGCCGCGACCGTGCTCGACCGGCCCATGACCAAGCCCGACCTCGTCCTCACGGACACCAAGGGGCAGCCGTTCGACCTGCGCGAGCGCACCAAGGGCAAGCCGACGCTGATCTACTTCGGCTACACGCACTGCCCCGACGTGTGCCCGATGACGTTGAGCAACATCGCCCTCGCCAAGTCGAAGCTCCCCAAGGCCGACCAGGACAAGCTCCAGGTCGTCTTCGTCACCACCGACCCCGAGCGGGACACCGCCGCCGAGCTCGCCAAGTGGCTGCCCGCCGCCGGCGACCCCTCCTTCACCGGGCTCACCGGCGACTTCCCGACCATCCAGGCGGGAGCGCGCCAGCTCGGCATCGGCATCGACCCGCCGAAGAAGGAGAAGGACGGCACGGTCGTCTCCATGCACGGCGCGCAGGTGTTCGCCTTCTCGCCCAAGACCGACCAGGGCTACGTCCTGTACGGCGAGGACACCACCTGGCAGGACTACGCCAAGGACCTGCCGAAGCTCATCAAGGGGGAGGCTCCGTGACCCCGGTGACCCCCGTGACCTCCGGGATCCCCGGGATACGGCCACGGCCCCGTACCGCCGTGGCCGCCGCCACGGCCCTGGCGGCCGCCTTCGCCCTGGGCGGCTGCTCGTCCCAGGAGGCGGACGGGAAGCCGGAGCTGAAGGTCAGCGGTGCCTTCATGCCGAAGCCGGTCGGCGACATGGCCGCCGGGTTCCTCACCATCGGCAACAGCGGAGGCGCCGCCGACAAGCTCACCTCCGTCACCAGCCCGCTCTCCGACGACGTCCAGATCCATGAGGTGAAGGACCAGAAGATGCGGCGGGCGACGTCCTTCGAGATCCCCGCCAACGGTGAGCTGCGGCTCGAACGCGGCGGCAGCCACATCATGTTCATGGACATCAAGCGGGAGCCGAAGCAGGGCGACAAGGTCGCCGTCGAGCTGCACTTCGAGAGGTCCGACCCGATCACGGTGGACCTCCCGGTGGAAGCGGCCGGCCACAATCCGGCGCACCGATAGGGATCCGGGGGACACACCACCATGACAGCCACCACCGCCCTGTCCCGGCCGCGCGGGTTGTCCCGGCTGCTGCTCGTCACGGCCGTGCTGCTCGGCGCGCTGTTCACCGGCGCGGCACCCGCCTCCGCGCACGCCGCACTGACCGGGAGCGACCCGAAGGACGGGGCGGTGGTCGCCACCGCACCCAAGGGCGTCACGCTCACCTTCTCCGAGCAGGTCGCCATGGACGACGACTCGATCCGGGTCCTCGAACCGAGCGGCAAGCGCGCCGACACCAAGAAGCTGCGCGACCTGAGCACCGGAGCGGTCGTCCGCTACGGCGTCGACCTGCACGCCGGGCTGCCGAACGGCACGTACACCGTCGCCTGGCGCGCCGTCTCCGCCGACAGCCACCCGATCGCCGGCGCGTTCACCTTCTCCATCGGAGCGCCGTCGAAGACGAGCGTCGCGCTGCCGCGGCAGGAGGCGGGCGGCGGTGCCGTCGGCGTCCTGTACGACATCGCGCGCTATGTCTCGTACGCCGGTTACATACTGCTGGCGGGTGGCGCCGCCTTCATCCTGGCCTGCTGGCCGCGCGGCGCCTCGGTGCGTCCGCTGCAGCGGCTCGTCGTACGCGGCTGGCTGGCGCTGACCGCCGCCACGCTCGCGCTGTTGCTGCTGCGCGCGCCGTACACGGCGTCGGGGTCCCTCGCCGACGCCTTCGACCTGGGCGCGCTCGGCACCGTCCTGGAGACCAAGACGGGCGCCGCGCTCGTCTCACGGCTGCTGCTGCTCGGCGCGGCGGCGCTCTTCGTGGCCGTGCTCTTCGGCGCGTACGCGCGGAACGACGACGAGGCGCAGACGAAGGACCTGACCTTCGGGCTCGCGATCGGCGGCACGGTCATCGCCGCCGGCATCGCGGGCACCTGGGCGCTCTCCGAGCACGCCTCCGCCGGGCTCCAGCCGGGCATCGCGATGCCCGTCGACGTCCTGCACCTGCTGGCGATGGCCGCCTGGCTGGGCGGGCTCGCCGCGCTGCTCGTCACGCTGTACCGCCACCCGTCGATCGAGCGGGCGGCGGTACGGCGGTTCTCGCGGCTCGCGTTCGGGTCCGTGGTGGTCCTCGCCGCGACCGGGATCTACCAGTCGTGGCGGCAGGTCGGCTCCTGGTCGGCGCTGACCGGCACCTCGTACGGGCGGCTGCTGCTGGTCAAGGTCGCGCTGGTCGCCGTGCTCGTCGGGGTCGCGTGGACCTCGCGGCGCTGGACGGGGCGGCTGGCGGAGACGCCGGCCGCCCGGCCCGAAGAGGAGGAAGCGGAAGAGGCGCAGGAGGAGGAGCCGGTCACCGTGCCGGAGGACGGCGAGCGGGCCGCCCAGCTCGCCCGCCAGCGGGCCGCCGTGGCGGCCGCCCGCGCCAAGCGGTCGCGCGACGCCGACCCGGGGCGCGCCGGGCTGCGCCGCTCCGTCCTCGCCGAGGCGGCCATCGCCGTCGTCCTGCTCGCCGTCACGACCGTGCTGACGACGACCGAGCCGGGCCGTACGGAGGAGGAGGCGGGAGCGGGGCGTACGCAGCCGGCGGCGACCGCCCCCGTACCGAACCGGCCCGTCGACCTGCGGCTGCTCTTCGACACGGGCGGCGTGAACGGAAAGGGCACCGTACGGATCAGCCTCACGCCCGCCCGTTCCGGCGCGAACGCCCTGCACGTCTTCGTCGACGACGCGAACGGCCGGCCCCTCGACATCCCCGAACTGAAGGTGTCCTTCACCCTGGACGCCCAGCAGATCGGCCCGCTGCCCATCACACCGGACCGGGTCGCGGCAGGACACTGGAGCGCCGAGGGCGTACAGATCCCGATGCCCGGCGAGTGGCGGCTCCAGGTCACCGTGCGCACCTCCGACATCGACCAGACCACCATCGACAAGAACGTGAAGATCGGCTGACCGTGAACGACCACCTGGAACTCTCGAGGCGACGGCTGCTCGGCACCGTCGGGGCGGCCGGCGCGACCGGGCTGGTGCTGGGCGCGGCCGGCGGCGCCGCCACCTACGCCGCCACGTCCGGCGCGGAGCCGGGCACACCGCTGGCGGCGGTGGGCCGGGCCACCGTGCCGTTCCGGGGCGCGCACCAGGCGGGCATCGTCCAGCCGCTGCAGGCGCGCGGCCACCTGGTGGCGTTCGACCTGGCGCCGGGCGCGGGGCGCCGGGAGGCGGCCGCGTTGATGCGCCGCTGGTCGGCGGCGGCCGAGCTGCTGATGGCGGGCGAGCCGGTGGGCGACGGGGACAGCGGCGTGGCCCTGGACGCGGGACCCTGCTCGCTGACCGTCACCTTCGGCTTCGGCGCGTCCTTCTTCGACCGTACGGGGCTGGCGGCGCGGCGCCCGGCGCAGCTGGACCCGCTGCCCGCCTTCTCCTCCGACCGGCTGGACCCGAAGCGGTCGAACGGCGACCTGTGGGTGCAGATCGGCGCGGACGACGCGCTCGTCGCCTTCCACGCGCTGCGCGTGATCCAGCGGGAGGCGGGCGCGGCCGCGAAGGTGCGCTGGCAGATGAACGGCTTCAACCGCTCCCCGGGCGCCACCACCCACCCGATGACCGCCCGCAACCTGATGGGCCAGGTCGACGGCACCGGGAACCCGAAGCCGTCGGAACCGGACTTCGACGAGCGGGTCTTCGTCCCGAAGGGCGGCCCCCAGCCGTGGATGGCGGGCGGTTCGTACGCCGTCGTGCGCCGCATCCGGATGCTGCTGGACGACTGGGAGAAGCTGCCCCTGGCCCGGCAGGAGCGGGTCATCGGGCGCCGCAAGTCGGACGGTGCCCCGCTGACGGGCGGGAGCGAGACCACCGAGCTCGACCTCGACAAGACGGGTCCCGACGGCAAGCTGGTCATCCCCGACAACGCCCACGCCCGCATCTCCGCGCCGGAGCAGAACGGCGGCGCGGCGATGCTGCGGCGCCCGTTCTCCTTTCACGACGGCATCGGCCCGGACGGGACCCCCGACGCCGGGCTGCTGTTCATCGCCTGGCAGGCCGACCCGATGACCGGCTTCGTACCGGTGCAGCGCAAGCTGGACCGGGGGGACGCGCTGTCGCCCTTCATCCGCCACGAGGCGAGCGGCCTGTACGCCGTCCCGGGCGGCCCGGCCGAGGGCGAGTACGTGGGCCAGCGGCTGCTGGAGGGCTAGCCGCCTCGGGCACCGGCCCTCGCGGCGGACTGGGCCGAGCGGACTATGGTGACGGTATGTCGGCCACGCGCTATACGTATCTCGGTCCCGAGGGCACCTTCACCGAAGCGGCCCTGCGTACGCTCCCGGAAGCCGCCACCCGGGAGCTCGTGCCGATGGTCTCGGTGCCGGCGGCCCTGGACGCCGTGCGCAACGGGGAGGCCGCCGCCGCCCTCGTACCCATCGAGAACTCGGTGGAGGGCGGGGTGACCGCGACCCTCGACGAGCTCGCGGCCGGCGAGCCGCTGATGATCTACCGCGAGGTGCTGCTGCCGATCGCGTTCGCGCTGCTGGTGCGGCCCGGCACGAAGCTGTCCGACGTCAAGACGGTGACCGGGCACCCGGTGGCCCAGCCGCAGGTGCGCAACTGGCTGCGGGCCCATCTGCCGGAGGCGGTGTGGGAGTCGGCCGCCTCGAACGCGGACGGGGCCCGGCTGGTGCAGGAGGGCCGGTACGACGCCGCCTTCGCGGGTGCGTTCGCGGCGGCGACGTACGGGCTGGAAGCCCTGGTGACCGAGATCCACGACGCCGAGAACGCGGAGACGCGGTTCGTGCTCGTGGGCCGGCCCGGCCGGCCGGCCGCGCCGACGGGCGCCGACAAGACGTCGGTCGTCATCTGGCTGGGCGACGACCACCCGGGCGCGCTGCTGGAGCTGCTCCAGGAGTTCGCGGTACGGGGGGTGAACCTGATGCTCATCCAGTCGCGCCCGACCGGCGCCGGCATCGGCAACTACTGCTTCGCCATCGACGCCGAGGGCCACATCGCGGACCGCCGGGTCGGCGAGGCGCTGATGGGCCTGAAGCGCATCTGCCCGAAGGTGCGGTTCCTGGGGTCGTACCCCCGCGCGGGCGTGGCCCCCGAGGAGGTGCGCGCCGCGCGGCCCGGGACGTCGGACCACGACTTCACGGCCGCCTCGGACTGGCTTGCGCGCTGCCTGGACGGCCGGGCCTGAGGCTCGGGCTGAGCCGGGCCTGAGGCTCGGGGACGCATGGCTGGGGCTTGAGCCTGAGGCTCGGGTCTGAGGCCCGGCTGCCGCGCGCCGAAAGTTATCCACAGGGCCGCTTCTCGACCTGGGGACAAGTCGACACGGCAGACCCGACACACACCGCCAAGGTCGACAAATCGCCCCAGTCACCGTAGGTGCCCTCAGGTACCCCCACGGGGTGCCATGTCGCCCCTCGTCAGCCTCATCCCCTTGATCACCCCCTTAGGGGGTTGAATTCCCACTCGAATGAGCGCCAGAACGGGGTTTGACCAAGGAATCCCGTGGTTCGATGGCCGCATTCGCTGTGATCTTTTCCGGAGTCCACAGAACTTCCGCACAGTCTGTGGATAACTCAGCATTCGGACAGCCCCCTGTGGACAACACCCCCGCGCACACGGCCGCGTGACCCGCTTCGCCCTCCGTGCACCCGCTCCGCCCTCCGTGCGCCCGCCCACGGAATCGCTCCTTCCGGAGAAGGAAATCCCCCTTTATCACCCGTCACTCGGCGCACATGTTTCCCAGATGAGCCCACAACGGAGTGTCCGGCGATATCGGGTGGGGTGGCGCGAGCACGCGACGGTAGCCTGGTGGGGTGATTGACCTTCGCCTGCTCCGTGAGGACCCCGACCGTGTTCGCGCCTCCCAGCGCGCCCGTGGAGAGGACGTCGACCTCGTCGACGCCCTGCTCTCCGCCGATGAGCGGCGCAGGTCGTCCGGCGTCCGCTTCGACGAACTGCGCTCCGAGCAGAAGGCGCTCGGCAAGCTGATCCCCAAGGCGTCCCCCGAGGAGCGCGCCGAGCTCCTGTCGAAGGCCGAGCAGCTCAAGGCGGACGTCAAGGCCGCCGAAGCCGAGCAGAACGAAGCCGACGAGGAGACCCGCCGCCTCCTGCTCAAGCTCGGCAACCTCGTCCACCCCGACGTGCCCGTCGGCGGCGAGGAGGACTTCGTCGTCCTGGAGACGCACGGCACGATCCGCGACTTCGGCGCCGAGGGCTTCGCGCCCAAGGACCACCTGGAGCTCGGCGAGGCGCTCGGCGCCATCGACGTCGAGCGCGGCGCGAAGGTCTCCGGCTCGCGCTTCTACTACCTGACGGGCGTCGGCGCCCTGCTGGAGCTCGCGCTGGTCAACGCCGCGATCGCGCAGGCGACGGCGGCCGGGTTCACCCCCATGCTGACGCCGGCGCTGGTGCGCCCGCGCGCCATGGAGGGCACCGGCTTCCTCGGCCAGGCCGCCGAGAACGTGTACCACCTGGAGAAGGACGACTACTACCTCGTCGGCACGTCCGAGGTGCCCCTCGCCGCGTACCACATGGACGAGATCATCGACGCCGACAAGCTGCCGCTGCGCTACGCCGGCTTCTCGCCGTGCTTCCGCCGCGAGGCCGGCACGTACGGCAAGGACACGCGCGGCATCTTCCGCGTGCACCAGTTCGACAAGGTCGAGATGTTCTCGTACGTCGCCCCCGACGAGGCGGAGGCCGAGCACAAGCGGCTCCTGGAGTGGGAGAAGCAGTGGCTGACCTCGCTGGAGCTGCCGTTCCAGGTGATCGACGTCGCCACCGGTGACCTCGGCGCGTCCGCCTCGCGCAAGTACGACTGCGAGGCGTGGATCCCGACGCAGGGCAAGTACCGCGAGCTGACGTCCGCCTCCAACTGCGACGGCTTCCAGGCGCGCCGCCTGTCCGTCCGCATGCGCGACGGCAAGAAGGTCCAGCCGCTGGCGACCCTGAACGGCACGCTGTGCGCGGTCCCGCGCACCATCGTCGCCCTCCTGGAGAACCACCAGCTCGCGGACGGCTCCGTGCGCGTGCCGGAGGTCCTCCGCCCGTACCTCGGCGGCCGCGAGATCCTGGAGCCGGTCTCCAAGTGACCTCCCGCCCGTACGGCTTCCCGTACAAACTCGTCGCGACCGACCTCGACGGGACGCTGCTGCGCTCCGACGAGTCGATCTCGGCCCGTACGCGCGACGCGCTCGCCGCCGTGACGGCGGCGGGCGCCGCGCACATCGTCGTCACCGGGCGGGCGGTCCCGTGGACCCGCCACATACTGGACGACCTCGGTTACGACGGTCTGGCGGTGTGCGGCCAGGGCGCGCAGGTCTACCACGCCGGCGAGGACCGCCTGCTGACCTCCGTGACCCTCGACCGCCAGCTCGCGGGCCTCGCCCTCTCCAAGCTGGAGGCGGAAGTCGGCCCGCTGGCGCTCGCCGCGAGCCGCGACGGCCTCGACGGCGAGGTCCTCGTCGGCCCCGGTTACCGCGTCCAGGAGGGGCCGCTGCCGTACGTCGCGTACGACGACCCCACCGAGGTCTGGGCCGCCCCGCTGACCAAGGTCTACATCCAGCACCCGGATCTGGACGACGACGCCCTCGCCCTCGCCGCCCGCGAGACCGTCGGCGGCCTGGTCGACGTCGTCATGGCGGGCCCCGGCGTGGTGGAGATCCTCCCCCTGGGCCTCAGCAAGGCGACCGGCCTCTCTCTGGCGGCCCGCCGCCTGGGCCTGAAGGCCGCGGACACGATCGCGTTCGGCGACATGCCGAACGACATCCCGATGTTCGCCTGGGCCGCGCACGGCGTCGCCATGGCCAACGCCCACGACGACCTGAAGGCCGTGGCCCACGAGGTCACCGCCTCGAACGAGGCGGACGGCATCGCGGTGACGCTGGAAGCGCTCCTGGCCGGCGCCTGAGCGATCGAGCTCCTGACGCCCGCGCCGGAGAGCTCCTGAGCAGGGACCCCGGGTGGGGGCGGCCCGCACGGCCCGCATCGCGGGACGCGCGCTCGAAGCGGCCGCCCCCGGTCTCGGTGGGATCCCGCCCCACCAATGTCCCGCGCCCACGCGCCGCGGCGCCACCGGATTAACCACCGGTGACGCCGCGGGACCGCATGCGGAGGGGCCTCAGAAGTTGATCATGTGGCCCGCGAGGCCGTGCACGGCCTCCTTGACCGCCTCGCCCAGCGTCGGGTGCGCGTGGACGTTGCGCGCCACCTCGTGGACGGTCAGGTCCCACTGCTGCGCCAGCGTCAGCTCGGGCAGCAGCTCCGTGACGTCCGGCCCGATCAGGTGCGCGCCGATGATCTCGCCGTACTTCGCGTCGCTGATCAGCTTCACGAAGCCGGTGGTGTCACCGAGCCCGTGCGCCTTGCCGTTCGCCATGAAGGGGAACTTCGCGACCTTGACGTCGAAGCCCTTCTCCCGCGCCTGCTCCTCCGTCCAGCCGAAGCTGGCGATCTGCGGCTGGCAGTAGGTGGCGCGCGGGATCATCGGGTAGTCGAGCTCCATCGTCTCCGCGCCCGCGATGGTCTCGGCCGCCACGACACCCATCGCCTCGGCGGTGTGCGCGAGCATCAGCTTCGCGGTCACGTCACCGATGGCGTAGATGTGCGGCACCGAGGTGCGCGAGCGGCCGTCGACGTCGATCGCGCCGCGCTCGGTGAGCTTCACGCCGGTGTTCTCCAGGCCGTAGCCCTCGACGTTCGGCGCGAAGCCGATCGCCTGGAGCACCTTGTCGGCCTCCAGCACCTGCTGCTTGCCGTCCTTGCCGGTCACGGTGACCCGTACCTGCGGACCCGACTCGTCGATCGTCTCGACGCGCGTGGAGGTCAGGACGTCGATGCCGAGCTTGCGGTACTGCTTCGCCAGCTCCGCCGAGACGTCCTTGTCCTCCAGGGGCGCGATCCGGTCCAGGAACTCGACGATGGTGACCTTCACGCCGTAGTTGTGGAGCACGTACGCGAACTCGATGCCGATCGCGCCCGCGCCCGCGATCACGATCGAGCGCGGCAGCTCATCGGCGAGGATCTGCTCCTCGTACGTCACCACGCGCTCGCTGCGGCGCGTCCCCGGCAGCAGGCGCGGGGTGGCGCCGGTCGCGATGATGCAGTGGTCGAACGAGATGGTCGTCTCGCCGCCGTCGGCCAGCGCGACCCGCATCGAGTTCGCGTCCAGGAAGGTGCCCCGGCCCGTGAACTCGGTGATCTTGTTCTTCTTCATCAGGAAGTGGACGCCCTTGACCCGGCCGTCCGCCACCGTGCGGCTGCGCCGGAAGGCCTCGCCGTAGTCGAAGGACACCTCGCCGTCGACCTTGATGCCGTACGTCTTCGCCTCGTGCGTGAAGAGGTGCGCCAGCTCGGCGTTGCGCAGCAGCGCCTTGGTGGGGATGCAGCCGACGTTCAGGCAGACACCGCCCCAGTACTTCTCCTCGACCACCGCGACGCGCTTGCCCAGCTGGGCGGCGCGGATCGCGGCGACGTATCCGCCGGGGCCTGCTCCGAGTACGACGACGTCGAAGCGGTCTGACATGGCTTGCTCCCCAGGTTGTGAGTGCGTGCGAGTCGTTCGGCCCCACAGTAATCCCGGGGAGCAGCGGCCACCCGCCGTTGAGACGTACGCCCTACTCGTCCCCCGCCAGGGTCAGCGTCCGCAGCTTCTGCCCCGCGTACCAGGTCGCCGCCACCGTCACCCCGGCCAGCAGCACCGTCGCCACCGGCAGGGCGACGTCCGAGGCGATGAGCCCCTCGCCGCTGACCTTCTCGGCCACCGCCAGCGCCCACTGCTGGACGCTCAGCGTGCGCGCCCCGGCGATCAGGGAGCCGAACAGGGCCTCCCACAGCAGCGCGTACACGAGCCCGATGACCACCGCGTGGCGGCTGACCGTGCCGAGGAGCAGGAAGAGCGCGCTGTACGCGATCGAGGCGACGAGCGCGGCGACGGTGTACGCGACCGCCACCTGTTGGCCGTTGCCGTTGAGGATCAGCCCGGCGAGGAACGTCGGCACGGCCGAGAAGACCATGGTCACGGCGATGGCCACGATGAGCTTGGTGAAGATGATGGTGGGCCGCTTCACCGGCTTGGCGAGCAGATAGACGATCGAGCCGTCGTCGATCTCCGGACCGATCGCGCCGGTCCCGGCGATGACGCCGATCAGCGGCACCATCGTGGCGAGCGCGAACCCGCCCAGGACGTCGGCGGCGATCTGGTCGTCGGCGCCGTTGAAGGCGCGGACGGCCGCCGCGATGAGCAGCAGCAGCGCGGGCAGGACGAAGAGGATCGCGGCCCGGCGGCGGCCGAGCAGGGCCCGGTAGGTGAGCCGGGCGACAGTGGGGTTGTACATGGTCGTGAGGCTCCCTTCAGGCCGTGACGAGGTACGAGAAGACCGATTCGAGGGACTCGTCCGAGGGCGAGACCGTCAGCAGCCGGATGGAGTGCGCGCGGGCGACCCGCGGCAGCAGCTCCGTGAAGCGGCCGAAGTCCACCGCCTGGATGCGCAGGGCGCCTTCCGTCACGTCCACCTCGATGCCGGCGGTCGACGGGTCGGCGATCAGCGCGGCCGCCAGCGCCCGGTCGTCGCTGGAGCGGACCAGGTAGCGGTGCGGGCGGTCCGTCATCAGGCGCCGGATGCGGCGGAAGTCGCCGCTGGCCGCGTGCCGTCCGGCGACGACGACCTCGATGTGGGAGGCGAGCTGCTCGACCTCCTCCAGGATGTGCGACGAGAACAGCACCGTGCGCCCCTCGGCGCCCATCCGCCGCAGCAGCTCCATGAGTTGCATGCGCTGGCGCGGGTCCATGCCGTTGAACGGCTCGTCCAGCAGCAGCACCGACGGCTCGTGGACGAGGGCCGAGGCCATCTTCACGCGCTGCCGCATGCCCTTGCTGTACGTCGCGATCTTGCGGTCCTGCGCGTACTCCATCTCCACCGTGGCCAGGGCCTTCTGGGCCTCGGCCGCGCCCAGGCCGTGCAACTCGGCGTTGGCGACGACGAATTCGCGGCCGGTGAGGAAGTCGTACATCGCCTCCCGCTCCGGTACGACGCCGATGCGGCGGTAGACGGACTCGTTGCGCCAGATCTGCTCGCCGTCGAGGGTGACCGAGCCAGTGGAGGGGGCGAGGAAGCCGCCCATCATGTTGATCAGGGTGGACTTGCCGGCGCCGTTCGGGCCGAGCAGCCCGGTGACGCCGGGCCCGATGGTCATGCTGATGTCGTTGACGGCCACGACATTGCCGAACCACCGCGAGACGTGGTCGATGGAAAGAGTGCTCATGGGCGCAGCCCATTCCTTGGAAGGGTGGTGGTGGGCGACGGGAGGGCGGTCACAGCCCGACCTTTCGGTAGCGGCGCATCAGGACGCCGTACGAACCGGCGATGAGCGCGAGGACGACCAGCAGGTACACCGCTCCGGCCCCGGCGCCCGGCCCCGCCTCGGCGGGGAAGGACGAGCTGGCGCCGAGGAAGGCGGTCTGTACGCCGTCGATGAGGGTGATCGGCGAGAACAGGCCGAGCCACGGGACGGCGTCCAGGGAGTCCGTGCCCCAGGCGATGGCCTGGAGCGTGGAGACGGCGCCGTACGAGATGGTGAGCGCGGCGATGACGGCGGCGACGCCGAAACCGCGGCGGGGCGTCAGCGCGGCCAGGACGAGCCCGATGCCGCCGAAGAGCAGGGACAGCAGCGCCACGGAGACCAACCCCTGTGCGAAGCCCTTGGTCTGGTCGGCGAAGTCCATCTTCGCCAGCAGAGACCCGACGTAGAGGATGAGCAGCGGCGAGGCGGTCAGGATGAACAGCGCCGACGCCATCGCCCCGTACTTGGCGAGCACGTAGTCGACGCGCTCGATGGGGCGGGAGAAGTACAGCGGAACGGTCTTGAACCGCAGGTCGCGCGAGACGGACTGGGGCGCCTGGGCGGCCAGGTAGAGACCGATGAGCGCCTGCGTGAAGATCGCGTACCGGGTGTACTCCATGGGGAGTTGCGACATCTTGGTCGTGACGGCCACGGCGACGACGACCAGCGCGGGGATGCACATCACCGCGAAGAGGATCATCGGCAGGACCTTGGACTTGGCGCTGCGGCCCAGTCCGTACGCGCCGCGCAGCGACTGCGAGAAGAGCGAGCGGCGCGCGTACGCGCGGCCGAGGCGCGGCCCGTCGTAGCTGCGGTAGCCAATGTTGTGGATCTGGGTCTGGGACGGGGGCTGGGTCTGGGACGGGGGCTGGGTCTGGCTCTGGGTTTCGGCACTCATCGGGCCTGCGCCTCCAGGGGTTCGGCAGCGGTGGCTTCCGGCCGGAAGACCTCGGCGATGTGGTGCCGGCGCTGTTCCATCCGTACGAGCCCGAGGCCGAGCTCGGCGACGGTGTCGCGCACGGTGTCGTACGTCTCCTCGCCGGTCGCCTCCAGGAGCAGGATGTGCCCGGCGCCCGGCAGACCGTCCTCCACGCGCGCGTGGAGGCTGATTCCGGCCGCCGTGAGCGCCTCGCGCAGCGCCGCGGTGCCGTCGGGGTGGGTGTCGGAGTCGGTGACCTCGACCGCGAGGGTCGTGGTGACCTGGGTGAAGTCGCTGGTGGAGCTGGAGCGCAGCAGTCGGCCGCCGTCGATGACGACGACGTGGTCACACGTGCGTTCCAGCTCGCCGAGGAGGTGGGAGGTGACCAGGACCGAGATGCCGAAGTCGGTGTACACGCGGCGGATCAGGCCGAGCATCTCGTCGCGGCCGACCGGGTCCAGGCCGTTGGTCGGCTCGTCGAGCAGTACCAGCTGCGGGTCGTGGACCAGGGCCTGGGCGAGCTTCACCCGCTGCTTCATGCCGGTCGAGTAGCCGCCGATGGGGCGGTAGCGCTCCTCGTACAGACCGACGTGGCGCAGGGTGTCGGCGGTGCGCTCGCGCGCCGCGGCGGGCGGCAGGCCGGACATGCGCGCCATGTGGACGACGAACTCGGTGGCCGAGACGTCGGGCGGCAGGCAGTCGTGCTCGGGCATGTAGCCGACCCGCTCGCGGATGGCGCCGCCGCTGGTGGCGACGTCGAGGCCGAGGACCTCGGCGCGGCCCTCGGTCGCCGGGGACAGCCCGAGAAGAATCTTGATCATGGTGGACTTGCCGGCTCCGTTGGCACCCACCAGTCCGGTCACACCGGGCCCGATGTCCAGGGAGAGCCGGTCGAGAGCGGTCACCCGGGGGAACCGCTTGCTGAGGCTTTCGGTCGCGATCACAGTCACGCTTCGACGGTAGTGGCGCACACCACATCGGACGTCAGACCTGGCGGCTGGATCGGTGTCCGACTCAAGGCGTACGGGCCCGTAGGGGCCCCCGCCCTGGCGCCGGGTTTTCCACAGGCGGTGCACGACCCTTGACGCAGCCGCCGGGCATTGTCACATTCATCAGTGTCAAGTTACGACCGCGTACGGCACACAGACGGACGGGCGGGCGGCATGGCCACAGCGGGTTCTTCGGCAGATTCGGCGCTGGAACGCGACACGGAGCTGCGCGGGTTCAGGGAAGTGCAGCGCCTGGCGTACGAGTGCGCCGAAGCGGTCGCCGCGCGGCTCGAACCGGGCGTGACCGAGCGCGAGGCGGCGCGGATGCAGCGCGCGTGGCTGCGCGAGCGGGGCGTACGGGACTGGTTCCACCTCCCCTTCGCCTGGTTCGGCGACCGCACGGCGTTCGTGAACTTCCGGGTACCGCTGCAGTTCTTCCCCACGAACCGGCGGCTGGAGGCGGGGATGCCGTTCATCCTCGACATGGCGCCGGTGTACAAGGGCTTCACCGCCGACATCGGGTACTCGGGCTGCCTCGGCCTCAACCCGGTCCACGACAAGCTCCTGGCCGACCTGCGCGAGCACCGTGAGCTGATCCTGCGCGAGGTCCGCGAGCGGCGCCCGCTGCGGGAGATCTACGAGGACGTCGACCGGCTGATGGTGCGGCAGGGGTACGCCAACCGGCACCGCGCCTACCCCTTCGGCGTGATCGCCCACAAGGTCGACCGGGTCAAGGAGCGCCGCTGGTCCCCGACGCTCTTCGGCTTCGGTACGCAGTCGCTGAAGGGGCTGGCGAGCGACGCCCTGCACGGCCACCGGGACGGCTGGTCGCCGCTGTGGTCCCCGTACCGGTTCTCCGACCACCCGCCGCGGCCGGGGCTGTGGGCGGTCGAACCGCACCTCGGCTTCCGGGGGACGGGGGCGAAGTTCGAGGAGCTGCTGGTGGTCACGGACTCGCGGGACCCGGAGGAGAGCGCGTTCTGGCTGGACGACGATCTGCCGCACGTGCGGCGCTGGGCGGAGGGTGAGTGATGACGTCGCTGAACGCGCGGGAGCGCTGGGTCCGTACGGGCGGGATCGAGCTGTGCGTCGCCGAGCTGGGGGATCCGTCCCGGCCGACGGTGGTGCTGGTCCACGGCTACCCGGACTCCAAGGAGGTGTGGTCGGAGGTCGCGTCCCGGCTCGCCGACGACTTCCACGTCGTGCTGTACGACGTACGCGGCCACGGCCGGTCGAGCGCGCCGAAGCCACTGCGCGGCGGGTTCACGCTGGAGAAGCTCACCGACGACTTCCTGGCGGTCGTGGACGCGGTCAGCCCGGACCGGCCGGTGCACCTGGTCGGGCACGACTGGGGCTCGGTCCAGTCGTGGGAGTTCGTCACGGTGAAGCGCGCCGAGGGCCGGATCGCCTCCTTCACCTCGATGTCCGGCCCGTCCCTGGACCACTTCGGCCACTGGATCAAGCAGCGCATGACCCGGCCCACCCCGCGCAGGGTCGGCCAACTCCTCGGCCAGGGCGCGAAGTCCTGGTACGTGTACCTGCTGCACACGCCGAAGCTGCCGGAGCTGGCCTGGCGCGGGCCGCTCGGCAAGCGGTGGCCGGCGCTCCTGCGCCGCGTCGAGAAGCTGCCGGACACCGGCTATCCGACCGCGTCCCTGCCCTCGGACGCGGCACACGGCGCCTGGCTGTACCGGGACAACGTCCGGGCCCGGCTGCGGCACCCGCGCTCCGACGCGTACGCCCACGCACCCGTGCAGCTGATCGTGCCGACCGGTGACGTCTTCCTGTCGGAGCGGCTCTACGACGGCCTCGGCGCGTGGGCCCCGAGGCTGGTGCGGCGCACCCTGCCCGCCAGGCACTGGGTGCCGCGGACCCGGCCGGACCAGCTGGCCGCGTGGATCACCGAGTTCGTGACGGCCCACGAGGAGCGGGACCAGGGCGCCGAGCTGCCGGACCCGGTGGCCTCCGGGCGGCCGTACGCCGACCGGTTCGGCGGGCAGCTGGTCCTGGTCACCGGGGCGGCGGGCGGCATCGGGCGGGCCACCGCCTTCGCGTTCGCCGAGGCGGGCGCGCGGGTGGTGGCGGTCGACCGGGACGCGGAAGGCGCGGCCCGCACGGCCGAGCTGGCGCGGCTGATCGGGGCGCCGCGGGCCTGGGCCGAGGTGGTGGACGTCAGCGACGAGCAGGCCATGGAGAAGCTCGCCGAGAAGGTCGCCGCCGAGTACGGCACGGTGGACGTGCTCGTGAACAACGCCGGCATCGGCATGGCCGGTTCCTTCTTCGACACGACGAGCGAGGACTGGAGGAAGGTCCTCGACGTCAATCTGTGGGGCGTCATCCACGGCTGCCGGCTGTTCGGCCGGCAGATGGCCGAGCGGGGGCAGGGCGGCCACATCGTCAACATCGCCTCGGCGGCCGCCTTCCAGCCCTCCCGCGAACTGCCCGCGTACAGCGCGTCCAAGGCGGCGGTGCTGATGCTCAGCGAGTGCCTGCGCGCCGAGCTGGCCGGGCAGGGCATCGGGGTCACGGCGATCTGCCCGGGCATCGTGAACACCAACATCACCGCCACCGCGCGCTTCGCCGGGGTGTCGGAGGACGAGGAGAAGCGCCGGCAGAAGCGGACGGCCAGGCTGTACGGGCTGCGCAACTACCCACCGGAGAAGGTCGCCGACGCGATCCTGCGCGCCGTCGCCGCGAACCGGGCGGTGGTGCCGGTCACCCCGGAGGCCCGGGGCGCCCACCTGCTCTCCCGCCTCGCGCCCCGCGGCCTGCGGGCGCTGGCCCGGGTGAAGCCTCCGGTGTAGTCCGGGTCCGGTCGTACCATCCCTCGCGAGGGGGTGTCTTGTCGATCAGGCCGGGTCAGGGAGCGGGGTCTGGTGCATGGGGTCTCCCCAGGCCCCTTGGGGCCGAGGGGACGGATCGCAAGGCGGAGGAGGGAGCCACTGCGGAGCATTGGCGACCGACGACAACGCAGCGAGGCGCGGCACCAGGCGCCCCGAGCCCGGCAAGATCGGCAAGACACCCCCTAGAGGGTCCGGGCAGTGAGGGAGCGGATGTGGACGAGCGGGCCGAGTACCGGATCGAGGACCTGGCGCACCGCAGCGGCGCCACAGTCCGCACCATCCGCGCCTACCAGGACCGGGGACTGCTGCCGAAGCCGGAGCGGCGCGGGCGGTCCAACGTCTACGGCGACGCCCACCTGAACCGGCTCCGGCAGATCGCCGACCTGCTGGACCGCGGCTACACGCTCGCCTCCATCAAGGAGCTGCTGGAGGCGTGGGACGCGGGCCGGGGCCTCGGCGGGGTGCTGGGGCTGGTCGCGGAGGTGAACGGTCCGTGGACCGACGAGAAGGCGGACCGCATCACCCGGGCCGAGCTGGACGCCGCCTTCGGCGGCACGCCGGACGAGCGTGCCGTGGATGAGGCGATCGAGCTCGGCGTGCTCGAACGCGTCCCCGGACGCGACGACGAGTTCGTCGTACCGAGCCCCCAGGAGCTGGCCGTGGCCGCGGAGTTGTACGCCGCCGGGGTCCCGCTGCTGGCAATCGCCGGACATCTGCGGGAACTTCGCGGGCAGGTGGAGCACATAGCCCACCGTTTCCTGGAGTTCACCACCGAGCACGTCTTCGCGCGTTATCTGGAGCACCGGCCGCCGACGGACGCGGACGCCGCGGAGGCGGCGACCCTGGTGCGGCGACTGCGTCCGCTCGCCCAGCAGACGGTCGACGCCGAACTGGCCCGCGCCATGCGGACGTTCGCGACCCGCCACCTTCAGCAGCACCTCGCGCCCGACACCGCGCCTCCGCCGGACGAGGAGCCCCGGGCGGTAGCCCTGCCCGCCGCCACAATGCGCGCGGTACACAAGCTGGTCGGCCCCGAGAACGCCGCCGCGTTCATCGCGGCGGCCGCCGAACGTGAAGTCGCCGCACGGACATTGGACGCATTTGCGGCAAATCACCGCAAGAGTAATGAAGTTGATCAATCCACCTGAGGAACAAGGTGAGTTGTCCACAGATTCGTCAATTCCTCTGTGGAAAAGCGGTGTTGGCTGTGGATCAAACCTACCGACCGTAATTTCTATGGCAAGAGGTGCGTGATCCCTGACACGCTGTGCGCATGAATGGCATGGACGGCACAGGAGCCACAGGAGACCCGGGCGATCTGTACGACGCGGGCCGTGGGCACGGCGCGGGCAGTGAGCACGGCATGGACGACGGACGCACCGTGAAGGTGTCGAAGTACCTCTCGAAGCACCTGCGCCACCAGCCCGAGCGCATCGGCCTCACCCTCGACCCGCACGGCTGGGTGGGGATCGACGACCTGCTGCGGGCGGCCGCCGACCACGGCGTACGGATCAGCCGGGCCGAGCTGGAGCACGTCGTCGCCGTCAACGACAAGCAGCGCTTCACGATCGACCGCGAGGGCGACCGGATCCGCGCCAACCAGGGCCACACGGTCGGCGTCGACCTCGGCCTGCCCCCGGCGACGCCGCCCGCGTACCTCTTTCACGGCACCGTCGCCCGCGCGCTGCCCGCGATCCGCGCCGAGGGCCTGCGCCCCATGGCGCGGCACCACGTGCACCTGTCGCCGGACCGGGAGACCGCGACGCGCGTGGGCGCCCGGCGCGGCCGGCCCGTCGTCCTCACCGTGGACGCCGGGGCCATGGCGCGCGACGGCCACGTCTTCCACGTGACCGCCAACGGCGTCTGGCTCACCGACGCCGTGCCCCCGGCGTACCTGCGCTTCCCCGGCTGAGCGCCGGGTGGTCAGGCGAGCTGCGCGGGCGCCTCGGTCGCGATGCGCTCGAAGACCGCCGGGTCGGCGGCGAACCGCGTCTCCGGGATCGGCGTGTGGACGACGATCTCGGTGAAGCCCAGCTCCCGATGGCGCCCCGCGAAGTCCACGAAGGCGTCGACCGACTCCAGCACCGCGCCGCCCTCCGGCGTGAACCCGGTCAGCAGGACCTTTTCCAGTTCCGCCACATCCCGCCCGGCGTCCGCGCACGCCTTGGCGAGCCGCTCCAGCTGTCCGCGTATCGCCTCCCGCGACTCCTCGGGCGTGCCCGTCTCCGCCAGCTTGGGGTCACCGGTCGTCACCCACGCCTGGCCGTGCCGCGCCGCGAGCTTCAGGCCCCGCGGTCCGGTCGCCGCCACCGCGAACGGCAGCCGGGGCCGCTGCACGCAGCCGGGGATGTTCTGCGCCTCGTGCGCGGAGTAGAAGCGGCCCTCGTGCGTGACCGTGCCCTCGCTCAGCAGTCGGTCGAGCAGCGGCACAAACTCCCCGAAGCGGTCGGCGCGCTCCCGCGGCGACCACGCCTCCTGCCCCAGCGCCGTCGCGTCGAACCCGGTGCCGCCCGCGCCGATGCCCAGCGTCACGCGACCGCCGGAAAGGTCGTCGAGCGTGATCAGCTCCTTGGCGAGCGTGACCGGGTGCCGGAAGTTCGGCGAGGTGACCATCGTGCCGAGCCGTATCCGCCCGGTCGCCGCGGCCGCCGCGGTCAGCGTCGGTATCGCGCCGAACCAGGGGCCGTCGCGGAACGGCACCCGCCACGAGAGGTGGTCGTAGGTGTACGCCGCGTGGAAGCCGAGCTGCTCGGCCCGCAGCCACGCGTCGCGGCCGCCTTCGTGCCAGCGGCGGTACGGAAGGATCACGGTACTCAGACGCATACGACGACCCTACGTGGCACCACTGACATTCCCTCCGGCCCCGGGCGATCACCCGCACCCCGGGCCTTCCCCCGCCTCAGGGGCCACGCCCTTCCCCGCGCCTCACGGGTCCCGCCCCTTCCCCGCGCCCCATGGACAACTTCTGTCGCCGTCCGGTCACTCTCGGCCAATCCCGGTGGCTCACATGTGCATATGCCCGCACTACCGTGCATCCGGTACGGGACAATGGAACGGTGACCTTCTCAGCGACCTCTCCCCGACCGCGGCCGACGGATCACAGACGTCCCCGCCTGATCGCCACCGACCTGGACGGCACGCTTCTGCGCGACGACAAGTCGGTTTCCGACCGTACGGTCGCCGCGCTCGCCGCCGCCGAGGAGGCGGGGATCGAGGTCTTCTTCGTCACCGGCCGCCAGGCCCGCTGGATGGACGTCGTCGCCGGCCACGTCCACGGCCACGGCCTGGCGATCTGCGCCAACGGCGCGGCCGTCGTCGACCTGCACGCCGGCGGCAGGCTGGTGGAGGTCCGCCCGCTGGAGCGGGACGCCGCCCTCCACGTCGTACGGGCCCTGCGCAGGGAGGCGCCCGGCACGGCGTTCGCGGTCGAGCTCACCACCGGCTTCCACCACGAGCCGCAGTACACCCCCCTCTTCATCGACGCCGGCGCCACCGTCGCCGAGGTGGAGAAGCTGCTGCACGAGGACGAGCCCGGCACCGGCGCGCCCATACTCAAGATGCTCGCGCACCACAGCGAGCTCACCCCGGACGGCTTCCTCGCCCTCGCCCGCGCCGCCGCCGGCGACCGCGCCGCCATCACCCGCTCCAGCACCACCGCCCTGCTGGAGATCAGCGGCCTCGGCGTCTCCAAGGCCAGCACCCTCGCCCTGTGCTGCGCCGAACGCGGCATCTCCGCCGACGAGGTCGTCGCGTTCGGCGACATGCCCAACGACATCGAGATGCTGACGTGGGCCGGCCGCTCGTACGCGATGGGCAACGCCCACCCGGACGTCGTCGCCGCCGCCTCCGGCCGTACCGCCGCCAACAACGAGGACGGCGTCGCCGTCGTCATCGAGTCCATCCTCGCGGGCGTCTGAACCCCCGAACCCGCGAGGTCACCCGCGCAGCCGCACCCCGTGCTCGCGCAGCCAGCGCACCGGGTCGACGGCGGAGCCGTAATGCGGAGTGAGCCGCACCTCGAAGTGCAGGTGCGGCCCCGTCGAGTTGCCCGTGGTCCCCGCCTGCCCGATCCACTGCCCCGCCCGCACCCGCTCGCCCTTGCCCACGCCGGGCGCGGCCAGGTGCGCGTACTGCGAGTACCAGCCGTTCTCGTGCCGTACGACCACCTCGATGCCGAAGGACCCCCCGCACGACACCGACTGCACCCGCCCCGCTCCGATCGACCGCACCGGCTCACCGAGCTCCACCGCGAAGTCCTGACCCGTGTGGCGGTGGGACCAGCGCCCGCCCGCGCTGTCGAACCGGGCCGACAGCCGGTAGTCCGCCACCGGCGCCACCCAGGCGGGGCCCCTGCCGCGCGCGCCACGGCCTCCGGCCGCCGCGGCCTTCCCGTCGCGCCGGTCGATCCGTACCGCGCCCCGGCACCGGCCCGCCGCCACGCTGCGCTGCGCCTCGGCGTGGAGCCGCTGTTGCGCCCGCTCCAGCCGGGCCTCGATCTCCCGCTTGATCGCCGCGAGACGGGAGGTGCGCAGGTCCAGCGCGTGCCATGCCGCACGCGCGTTCTGCTCCGCGATCGTGAGGCGGCGCTCGGCCGCGCCGGCCTGCTCCATGAGCCGGTTGACGGACCGGGCCGCCTGTCCGGCGAGCCGCTGCGCGGTCATCACCTCGTTCGGGTCGTCGGCCAGCAGCAGCCGCGCGGTCAGGGCGAGGGAGCCACCCGTGCGGTACTGCAGCCGGGCGACCTCGCCCACCCGGTCGTGCAGGACGGCCACCTCGCGCCGCTTCTCGCCGAGCTCCTCCTGGAGCCGCGCGGCCGTGGCCCGCTGCGCGGCGGCCGCGCGCCGGCCCTGCTCGTACGCGTCGGTGGCCCGCCCCGCCTCCTCGTACAGCCGCGCCACCTCGGCCCCCGCCGCGACGGGACCGTCGTGCCGCTCGTGCCGTTCGTACTGTTCGTGCCCGGCGGCCTGCGGGGGCGGCGGCAGCAGGACCAGCACGGCCACCACCAGCACGAGCAACGGGCGGCCGACGGCCGTGCGGGGACGGAGAACCATGCTGGGATGGTGACGCCGTGGCCCCCGGTTCCCGTGGACCCGGAGGACCCCGTACCGCCGACCGGCTTACGCCCGTACGCCCACCCGGCCTACCGCGCCGCCCCACCGGCGTACAGCGCCGGTTTACGGCGGTGCGCGACAGGGGCGCGCCGCAAGGGTGCACAGCAGGGGGGCGCGACAGGGGTGGGCAACAGAGGTGCACGACAGCGGCTTGCTCCAGCGGCTTGCCTTCAGCGGCTTCCTACAGCGGCGCCTCCCACACCACCGTCGTACCGCCGCCGCCCGCCCCCAGCCCCGGTGCCAGGCGGCTGGAGCCGCCCAGTGACTCCGCCCGCCGGGCCAGGTTCCGCAGGCCGCTGCGCCGCCCGCCCTCCGGGACGCCCACCCCGTCGTCGGCGACGGTCAGCCGTACGCCCTCGGTGCCGTCCGCCAGCCTCGCCGTCGCGTCCACCACCACCTCGATGCGTCGCGCCCGCGCGTGCCGGAAGGCGTTGGACAGCGCCTCGCGCAGCGCGGCGATGAGGTTCTTGCCGGTCAGCTCGCCGACCGCCGCGTCCACCGGGCCGACGAAGCGGTACGAGGGCTTGAAGCCCAGCGGTACGGCCGCCGTGTTGATCTCCCTCAGCACGCGCGTGCACAGCCCGGCCGGCGCCTCGCCCGGTCCCTGCTGGAGCGCGAAAACGGCGCTGCGGACCTCCTGGATCGTGGTGTCCAACTCCTCCACCGCCTTCGCCACGCCGTCGCGGACGGCGGGTACCGCCGAGCCGCGCTGGACGCTCTCCAGCGTCATCCCCGTCGCGAACAGCCGCTGGATGACCAGGTCGTGCAGGTCGCGGGCGATCCTGTCCCGGTCCTCGTACACCGCGAGCCGCTCCCGGTCGCGCTGCGCCTCCGCCACCATCAGCGCCAGTGCGGCCTGGGAGGCGAACCGCGCCGCCAGCGCGCGCTCGGCGCCGGTGAACGGGCGGGCTCCGGGCGCGCGCGGGGTGGCGAGCGCGCCGAGCACCTGGCCGCCGCTCCACAGCGGCAGCAGCATGCCCGGCCCGTACGGCCGGACCAGCGCGGCGTTGACCTCTCGCATGCGCGGGTCGCCCGCCGCGTCCCCGACGTACACGGCCTCCCCGGCCAGGAGCCGCTCGACGACCGGGCTCCCGCGCGGGATGACCACGCCCAGCGCCTTGCCGGCCTCGGGTTCGTCGGAGTCGACCGCGACGACCTCCAGGCCCTCGTCGGCCGGCAGCAGCACGACTCCGGCGGCCGCGTCGGCAAGCCGCCGGGCCTGTTCGGCGACGACGGCGAGCGCGTCGTCGGTGTCCCCGCCCGACAGTAGGGCCGTGGTGACGGCGACCGATCCGTCGATCCACCGCTCGCGCCGGCGGGCGGCCTCGTAGAGCCGGGCGTTGCCGATCGCGATCCCCGCCTCGGCGGCCAGAACGCGCACCATGCGCAGCTCGGACGGGGTGAACTCGCCACCGCCCCGCTTTCCCGTCAGGTACAGGGTGCCGAAGTCCTCGCCCTGGACACGGACCGGCACCCGGAGGAAGGTCCGCTTCGGCGGGTGCGACGCGGGCGGCGAGCCGTCCGTCACGCCGTACTCGACGAGGGCGGCCAGACCGCCCCCGCCCTCCTCGTCGAGGACCCGGAGGGCGGCGTACCGCGCGTCGGCGAGCTCGGCGGCGGTCCGGCAGATCCGCTCCAGGGTGGCGTCCAGTTCCAGCCCGGTGCCGACCGACCGCATGGCCTCCAGCAGCCGCGGCACGCGAGGATCCGTCATGAACCCGAGCGTAATAAGTCCCTTTTAGGGGCGAAAGTCAGGCACGGGCCGCCGCATGGAGCGCATCGGCCGCCTGCTCCCGCTCCCGCATGCGCCGCAGCGGCCCCTCCGTGGCGGCCAGTTCGGCGTACGGGCCCCGCTGCACGATCCGGCCGCCCTCCAGGACGACGACCTCGTCCACCGCCTCCAGGCCGTGCAGCCGGTGCGTGATCAGTACGGTCGTACGGCCCTCGGTGGCGCGCAGCAGATCGTCGGTGAGCGCGTCGGCGGTGGCCAGGTCGAGGTGCTCGGCGGGCTCGTCCAGTACGAGGACGGGGAAGTCGGCCAGCAGCGCGCGGGCGAGCGCGAGCCGCTGGCGCTGACCGCCCGAGAGCCGGGCGCCGTGCTCGCCGACCAGCGTGTCCAGGCCGTCCGGCAGCGCGTCGGCCCACTCCAGCAGCCGGGCCCGGTCCAGCGCGCGGCGCAGCTCGTCGTCGCTCGCGCCCGGACGGGCCAGGCGCAGGTTCTCCCGGATGGTGCTGTCGAAGATGTGGGCGTCCTGGGCGCACAGCCCGACGAGACGGCGTACGTCGTCGCCGTCGAGCGCGCCCGCGTCCACGCCCCCGATCCGGTACGTGCCCGCGCGGGCGTCCAGGAACCGCAGCAGGACCTGGGCGACGGTGGTCTTGCCCGCCCCGGAGGCGCCGACGACGGCGACCCGCCGGCCGGCCTCCAGCCGCAGGTCGAAGCCGGCGAGGGCGTCCCGCTCCTGTCCGGCGTACCGGGCGGAGAGTCCCCGCACCTCGACCGGGAAGGGCCCCCCGGGCGCTGCCGCCGGCTGTTCCGGCTCCTGCACGGGGACGGGCGCGTCGAGCACCTCGTACACCCGCTCGGCGGCGCGCCGGACGCGCTGGCGGTACTGGACGGCCAGTGGAAGCCCGATGACGGCCTCGAACGCGGCGAGCGGGATGAGGACGACGACGGCGAGCGACACGCCGTCGAGCCGGCCGTCCCGCACCGCCTGCACGCCCACGAGCGCGGCCGCCGCCACCGTCAGCCCGGTGACCAGCGCGGAGAGCCCGCCGCCCAGCGCGGTGGCGGACGCCTGCCGGGACGCGATGCGCGTCAGCGCGGCATCGGCCTCGCGCACCCGCTCCGCACGCCCCTTGAGGGCTCCCGCCACCGTGAGCTCGGCACACCCGCGCAGCAGGTCGACGGCGCTCACGGCCAGAGCCCCTCGCGCGGGCGCGAGCCGCTGCTCGGCCCGCCGAGCGGTCGCACCGCTGACCAGCGGCACGCCCGCCCCCGCGAGCAGGAGCCCGGCCGCCAAGACGGCTCCCGCCTCGGGCAGCAGCCACGCCGTGAAACCGACCGCCCCGGCGCCGACGACGACGGCGGTCCCCACGGGCAGCAGCCACCGGAGCCAGTAGTCCTGGAGGGAGTCCACGTCGGAGACGAGCCGTGACAGCAGGTCACCCCGGCGAGCCGTGCGCAGCCCGGCGGGTGCGATCCGCTCCAGCCTCCGGTACACGGCGACCCTCACGTCGGCGAGCACCCGCAGCACGGTGTCGTGCGCCACGAGCCGCTCGGCGTACCGGAACACGGCCCGCCCGGTCCCGAACGCCCGCGTCGCCGTCACGGCGACCATCAGGTACAGCACGGGCGGCTGCTCCGAGGCCCGCGAGATGAGCCAGCCGGACACCCCCATGAGCCCGACGGCCGACCCCAGTGCCAGACTCCCCAACCCCAACGCCACCCACAGCCGCGCACGCCACTGCGCGGCCATCCCCCGAACCCGCCGCAACGCGACACCCATCGGCCCGGCACCCAAGGCCACGTCCGCGCCTGCCCCGGAAGCTCCCGCCTCCAGCCACCCGGCAACGCCCGCACCCGGGAACGCCTCCGCATCCCCGCGGCCGGCAACACCCGTGGCCGTGGGCGCCCCCGCATCCCCGCGGCCGGCAACGCCCGCGGCCGGGAGCGCCCCCGCATCCCCGCGGGCGCCGCCCTCGGGGCGCGCAGCCGCCACCTCCGCCGCCACGCGGCCCGCAGGGCCCGCGCCCGCGCCGACACGCGCACCCGCCGCGTGGCGCGAAGCGCCCGCGCCGGGGCCCGTGGGGGCGTCAGCCCCCACGAAGAACCTCTCCTCCGGGGTCCGGGGCGGAGCCCCGGTTACGGGAAGGGGAGGGGTAGGGGAACACCCCCCCAGCACCACCACCCGATCCGTGACCTCCAGCAGCGCCGGCCGATGCACCACCAACAGCACCGTCCGCCCCGCCGCCAGCCTCCGCACCGCGGCCACCACCCCCGCCTCGGTCTCCCCGTCCAGCGCCGCCGTCGGCTCGTCGAGCAACAGCACGGGCCGGTCCGCCAGGAACGCCCGCGCCAGGGCCAGCCGCTGCCGCTGCCCCGCCGACAGCCCGGCGCCGTCCTCACCCAGCACGGTCCCGGCCCCCGCCGGCAACGCGTCGACGAACTCCGCCGCCCCCGCGTCCCGCAGCGCCCGCGCCACCGCCGCGTCGTCCGCGTCAGGCCGGGCCAGGCGCACGTTCTCCGCGATGGTCCCGGCGAACAGGTACGGCCGCTGAGGCACCCACGCCACCTGCTCCCGCCACCGCTCCAGGTCCAGCGACCCGAGCTCGACGCCCCCGACCAGCACGCGGCCGCCATCGGCCACCGGCTCCGCGAAGCCCAGCACCACATCCAGCAGCGTCGACTTCCCGACCCCGCTCGGCCCGACGAGGGCCACGGTCTCGCCCTCCTCGACGACCAGGGACGCCGCGTCGAGCGAGGGCTCGGCGCGCCCGGCGTGGCGTACGGTCACGGCGTCCAGTTCAAGGCGCACCGGCCCGGCGGGCACGGTGCCCGTGCCCCCCGCCCGCACCGGGGTCTCCAGGACGTCGAAGATCT
Organism: Streptomyces sp. NPDC045998; assembly: GCF_056430285.1. NCBI lineage: Bacteria > Bacillati > Actinomycetota > Actinomycetes > Kitasatosporales > Streptomycetaceae > Streptomyces > Streptomyces sp. NPDC045998. The sequence continues at coordinate 580,366 of NZ_JBWKLJ010000004.1, read as the reverse complement.
CCTCCGCGGCCGAAAGCCCCTCCGCCGCCGCGTGGTACTGCGCCCCCACCTGCCGCAGCGGCAGATACGCCTCGGGCGCCAGGACCAGGATCACGAGCCCCGTGTAGAGGTCCAGGTCCCCGTGGACCAGGCGCATGCCGACGCCGACGGCGACCAGCGCCACCGACAGCGTCGACAGCAGCTCCAGGGCGAACGACGACAGGAAGGCGATCCGCAGGGTCCGCACGGTCGCCTGCCGGTACTCCGAGGTGATCGTCCGGATCGACTCCGCCTGCGCCTTCGCCCGCCCGAAGACCTTCAGGGTCGGCAGCCCCGCCACCACGTCCAGGAAGTGCCCGGACAGCCGGGACAGCAGCTTCCACTGCCGGTCCATCCGCGCCTGGGTGGCCCAGCCGATGAGCACCATGAAGATCGGAATCAGCGGCAGCGTCCCCACGATGATCGCCGCGGACACCCAGTCCTCGGTCACGATCCGCGCGAGGACGGCCACCGGGACGACCACGGCCAGCCCGAGCTGCGGCAAGTACCGGGCGAAGTAGTCGTCGAGGGCGTCCACGCCCCGGGTGGCCAGGGCCACCAACGATCCGACGCGCTGCCCGCTCAGCCACCCCGGCCCCAGCTCGGCCGCCCGCTTCAACAGCCGCCCCCGCAGCTCGGACTTGACCGCCGCGCTGGCCCGGTGGGCGGCGAGCTCGGTCAGCCAGGACACGAGCCCCCGCCCCGCCGCGACCGCCGCCAGCAGCAGGATCGGCGTCGTCAGGTCGGACGCCCCCAGCCCACGCTGGAAGGCGCCCACCACCACCTCGGCGATGAGCATCGCCTGGGCGACGACCAGACCCGCGCCGAGCAGACCGAGCACCACCACCGCCGCCAGGAAGAGGCGAGTGGCGCGGGCGTACCGGAGCAGGCGCGGGTCGATCGGTTTCACGTGAAACATTCCCTACGAGCGACTAGTGAGCGGCGTCGGCGATGTGCTGCGTACCGATGCGCTTGCGGAACACCCAGTACGTCCAGCCCTGGTACAGCAGCACCAGCGGCGTGGCGATCGCCGCACACCAGCTCATGATCTTGAGCGTGTACGGGCTGGACGCCGCATTGGTGACCGTGAGGCTCCACCGCGGATCCAGTGAGGACGGCATGACGTTCGGGAAGAGGGTCAGGAAGAGCATCGCGACCGCGGCCGCGATCGTGACGCCGGACAGCGCGAACGACCAGCCCTCGCGCCCCGCCTTGATGGCCACGACCGCACCGATGAGCGACACCACGGCGACGACCATCACCACCAGGCTCGACCCGTCACCCCGCGAGACCTGCGTCCAGCTCAGGAAGGCCAGGGCGAGGGCGGCGGTGATCAGCCCGAGCGTCAGCGCCAGCTTGCGCGCCCGCATCCGGATGTCCCCCACCGTCTTCAGCGCGGTGAAGACCGTGCCGTGGAAGGTGAACAGGGTCAGGGTGACGAGCCCGCCCAGAAGAGCGTACGGGTTGAACAGGTCCGCGAGCGTGCCCACGTACTCCTTGGTGGCGTCGATCTTCACCCCGCGCACGATGTTCCCGAAGGCCACGCCCCACAGGAAGGCGGGGATCAACGAGGTCCAGAAGATCGCCTGCTCCCAGTTGTGCTGCCACCGCTCCTCCGGCCGCTTGGCGCGGTACTCGAAGGCCACACCGCGCACGATCAGGCACACCAGGATGAGCAGCAGCGGCAGGTAGAAGCCGGAGAAGAGCGTGGCGTACCAGTCCGGGAAGGCGGCGAAGGTCGCACCGGCCGCGGTGAGCAGCCACACCTCGTTGCCGTCCCAGACGGGTCCGATGGTGTTGATCAGCACCCGCTTCTCGACCCGGTTGCGGGCGAGCAGCTTGGTGAGGACACCGACTCCGAAGTCGAATCCCTCCAGGAAGAAGTAGCCCGTCCACAGGACGGCGATGACGACGAACCAGACGTCGTGGAGTTCCATGCCTCAGCTCCCAGTCCTTGAGTGAAGGGCCATCAGTACGAGAAGGCCATCGGCCGGTCGGCGTCCTGACCGGCGCCCCGGTCGTGGCCGCCGATCTTCGTGGGCGGGTTCAGGTCCGCCTCGGTGAGCTCGGGCGGCCCGGCCTTGACGTACTTGACCAGCAGCTTGACCTCGACCACGGCGAGCACCGCGTACAGCGCGGTGAAGACGATCATCGAGATGAGGATCTCGGCCTGGGAGACGCCGGGGGAGACGGCGTCGCGGGTGCGCAGCACGCCGTAGACCGCCCAGGGCTGGCGGCCCATCTCGGTGAAGATCCAGCCCCAGGAGTTGGCGATCAGCGGGAAGGCCAGCGTCCACAGGGCGACGAGCCAGTACAGCTTGGTGAACTTCGCGCTCAGCGGCGTGCGGAAGAGGACCAGGTTCGGCACCTCGTCGTCGCCGGTCCGCAGCCGCTCGGGCAGCAGGAACCGCTTCCGGGTCAGCCACAGCCCGAGGAGGCCGAGCGAGAAGGACGCCATGCCGAAGCCGATCATCCAGCGGAAGCCCCAGTAGGCGACGGGGATGTTGGGCCGGTAGTCGCCGGGACCGTACTTCTCCTGCAGCGCCTCCTGAGTGTCGTTGATCCCGGGGACGTACGACTCGAAGTCGCTGTGGGCGAGGAAGGACAGCAGGCCCGGGACCTCGATGGCGACCTTGTTGTGGCCCTTGTCGACGTCTCCGTACGCGAAGACCGAGAAGGGCGCCGGGCTCTCGCCGTCCCACAGGGCCTCGGCCGCGGCCATCTTCATCGGCTGCTGCTCGTACATGACCTTGCCGAGGAAGTCACCGCTGATCGCGGTGAACATGCCGCCGATCACGACGGTGACCAGGCCCAGCCGCAGCGAGGTGCGCATCACCGGAACGTGCTTCTTGCGGGCCAGGTGGAAGGCGGCGATGCCGACCATGAACGCGCCGCCGGTGAGGAAGGCCGCGGACATGGTGTGGAAGACCTGCGTGAGGGTGGTGTTCTGGGTGAGCACCAGCCAGAAGTCGGTGAGCTCGGCCCGCCCGGTGGCGGCGTTGATCTTGTAACCGACGGGGTGCTGCATCCAGGAGTTGGCCGCGAGGATGAAGTACGCCGACAGGATCGTGCCGATCGAGACCATCCATATGCAGGCCAGGTGGATCCGCTTCGGCAGCTTGTCCCAGCCGAAGATCCACAGGCCGATGAAGGTCGACTCGAAGAAGAAGGCGATCAGCGCCTCGAAGGCGAGCGGGGCGCCGAAGACGTCACCGACGAAGCGCGAGTAGTCGGACCAGTTCATGCCGAACTGGAACTCCTGCACGATGCCGGTGACGACACCCATCGCGATATTGATCAGGAAGAGCTTCCCCCAGAACTTCGTCGCCCTGAGGTACTTCTCCTTCTCGGTCCGCACCCAGGCGGTCTGAAGACCGGCGGTGAGGGCGGCGAGGGAGATCGTCAGCGGAACGAAGAGAAAGTGGTAGACGGTAGTGATACCGAACTGCCACCGCGCCAGGGTCTCTGGCGCCAGAGCCAGGTCCACGACATCTTCTCCTTACGGCCTTGCATCTACGGTCTGTCCGCCCTCACCGCCCTCTGATTCCGGTGGATCACGGGACGAACCAGGCGAGCTTGTGAATGCGTTCACAATCACAAGCAATTATGACTCACACGAAATCCGTAGCACTACCCGGGGGTCCCTCTTCCCTAGAACTTCAACATATTGTTGAATTTCTCGGTATGAAGATCCGCATCTCCTGGCCCGCCGGCCACGCCACCGCGACCATCGAAGAAACCCCCACGAGCAAGGCGCTCGCAGGGGTTCTCCCGATCACGTCCACCGCCCGTACCTGGGGCGAGGAGGTCTACTTCGACACGCCCGTCTCCACGTCACCCGAGCCCGACGCCCGCCAGGTGGTGGAGCCGGGCACCGTCGCCTTCTGGACCGAGGGCGACGCGCTGGCCCTCCCGTACGGACCCACGCCGATCTCGCGCGGCGACGAGTGCCGCCTCGCGAGCCCGTGCAACGTGCTCGGCAGCCTCGACGGCGACCCCCGCGTCCTCGCCACCGTCCGCGACGGCGACCCGATCCGCGTGGAGCTCGCCGGCGACTAGGCCGTGCCGTAGAGGTCCGTCAGAACCTCTCCTTGCGGAACGACTCCGCCACCCGCAGGAAGACGTCGTTCCCCTCGCTCTCGCCGATCGTCACCCGCACACCCTCGCCGGGGAACGGCCGCACGACCACGCCCGCCTCGTCGCAGGCCTCCGCGAAGGCCACGGTCGCCTCACCCAGGCGCAGCCAGACGAAGTTCGCCTGCGTCTCGGGCACGGTCCACCCCTGGGCCACCAGCCCCTCGTACACCCGCGTGCGCTCGCACACCAGCGAGCCCACCCGCCCCAGCAGCTCGTCCTCGGCGCGCAGCGAGGCCACCGCCGCGTCCTGCGCCAGCTGGCTGACGCAGAAGGGCAGCGCCGTCTTGCGCAGCGCCGCGGCGACCGGCTCGTGGGCGATGGCGAAGCCCACCCGCAGACCGGCCAGGCCGTACGCCTTCGAGAACGTCCGCAGCACGCAGACGTTCGGCCGGTCGCGGTAGATCTCGATGCCGTCGGGCACGTCGCTGTCGCGGATGAACTCGCGGTACGCCTCGTCCAGCACCACCAGCACATCGGACGGCACCCGGTCCAGGAACCGCTCCAGCTCCGCCCGCCGCACCACCGTGCCGGTGGGGTTGTTGGGGTTGCAGACGAAGATCAACCGCGTCCGGTCGGTGATCGCGTCCGCCATCGCGTCCAGGTCGTGCACATCGCCGTCGGTGAGCGGGACCTGCACCGGCGTGGCACCGCTGATCCGGGCGATGATCGGGTACGCCTCGAAGGAGCGCCACGCGTACATCACCTCGTCGCCGGGGCCGGCGGTCGCCTGCACCAGCTGCTGGGCCACGCCCACCGAGCCGGTGCCCGTGGCCAGGTGGGACACGGGAACCCCGAAGCGCTCGGAGATCTCGGCCATCAGGCCGGCGCACGCCGCGTCCGGGTAGCGGTTGAAACCGGACGCGGCGGCGACCGCGGCCTCCATCACGCCCGGCAGCGGGGGGTACGGGTTCTCGTTCGAGGACAGCTTGTACGCGACCGGGCCACCCGCGCCGGGCGCCGCGGCGGGCTTGCCCGGCTTGTAGGTGGGGATGTCGTCCAGCGCGGCCCGCAGCCTCGGGCCCGTACCGCTCGCGCCGCTCGTCCCGCTCGTCTCGCTCACCGTGGTCCTCCTCGACCGTCCGTACCACCAATACTGCTCACCTTATGAGGATTCCGCCGCCCTGCGAATGCCCTGCGGGCAACGGTCACGACACGCGGGCGTGGGCGCGACGGGAGAGGCGGCGGCACAGCCGGGGGCGCTCGGCAGGGTGGCGCGCGCTGGTGGCTCACGCCGTGGCGCGCATCCCCCGTAGTGGTGAGTTGAGCCCTCTCCGAGACCCCGGGCATATGGCATGCGCGTACGCGCCGACAAGTTGCGGAGCCCTGCCCATCCGCTGAACGACCTGTGTTTTTAAGGTTGTTGGGGGTCGGACACCATGCAGAAACGTCCCTGTCAACGGATGAATATGCGACCGGCTCAACCTGCCACTCTCGCCCTACTATCGGCACGCCATGACAGCAGCAGGGAAGCACCAGGTGAGCCGGGCACAGACCCGGGGAAGCCGGCAGGGTCGAGCGGGCATCCGGGACGTGGCCGCCGCAGCCGGGGTCTCCATCACGACTGTCTCCGACGCGCTCAACGGCAAGGGCCGGCTCCCGGACGCCACCCGCCGCCATGTCCGCGAGGTCGCCGACCGACTGGGCTACCGCCCGTCCGCCGCGGCCCGCACGCTCCGTACCGGCAAGTCCGGCCTCATCGGCCTGACCGTGACGACCTACGGGGATGAACCTTTCACCTTCACCGAATTCGCGTACTTCGCCGAGATGGCCAGGGCCGCCACCTCCGCCGCGCTCGCCCGCGGCTACGCCCTGGTCATCCTGCCCGCCACCTCCCGCCATGACGTCTGGTCGAACGTCGCCCTCGACGGCACCGTCGTCATCGACCCCTCCGACCACGACCCGGTCGTCACCGAGCTCGTCCGCCAGGGCCTGCCCGTCGTCTCCGACGGCCGCCCGGCCGGCACCCTCCCGGTGACCGCCTGGGTCGACAACGACCACGAAGCCGCCGTCCTCGACCTGCTCGACCACCTCGCCGCCGCCGGCGCCCGCCGCATCGGTCTGCTCACCGGCACCAGCACCGACACCTACACCCGCCTCTCCACCACCGCGTACCTCAACTGGTGCGAGCGGGTCGGACAGGACCCGGTCTACGAGGCGTACCCGGCCCACGACCCGTGCGCCGGCGCCGTCGCGGCCGACCGGCTGCTCGCGCGCCCGGACCGCCCGGACGCCGTCTACGGCCTCTTCGACCCCAACGGCACCGACCTGCTCGCGGCAGCGCGGCGCTACGGACTGCGCGTACCCGACGACCTGCTCCTGGTGTGCTGCAGCGAGTCCACCGTGTACGCAGCCACCCAGCCGCCCATCACCACGCTCTCCCTCAAGCCGCGCCGGATCGGCACCGCGGTCGTCCAGCTCCTCATCGACGCCATCGAGGGCATCGACTCCGACCGGCCGGTCGAGCAGGTCATACCGACCGAGCTGATCGTGCGGACGTCGTCCCAGCGGCGCTCCACCCGTACGACCGTCAGCCCTCCCCGATCGCCCTCACAGGAGTGAAAGCGGACCCGCCCCGCGTCATGACCAGGGGCAGATCTTCCCAATTGGGGCGAAACAACCAGTAGCCCAGGGGTGGACCCGGATTCACCACCCCTGGTGCGTCACACAGCTGGGGCCTCATTCCTATGATGGGCGGACGACACCGCGGGCCGCCCCGACCAGGCCGGTCTGCCAGGTGTAGGGCGTCGCGACGGTGGTGGAGGGGTCGATGACTCAGGGGGCCGGTCAAGGACCCGTGGTGCGGACGGCGACGTTGCGTGACTTCCGCGTACCGCCGTACGCGCAGGTTCCGGTGCAGGGTCACGCCGGGCACCCCGGCAACGCGTTCCCGGAGGGGGAGTTCCCCGAGGGGTACACGCCCACCGAGCGCGACCTCCCGGTGATCAACAGAGGCGACACCGTGCAGGTCGCCACCGCCCCGCCGCCGGCTCCGGCACCCCTCACCGAGCCCGCCCCCGCCCCCGTACCGGGCCCCGGCCCGCTCTACGTGGTCGGGGACGTCCACGGGTACCTCGACGAGCTGGTCGCCGCCCTGCGCGAGCAGGGCCTCATCGACGCCGACGGTCACTGGGCCGCGGGCAACGCCCGCCTCTGGTTCCTCGGCGACTTCACCGACCGGGGCCCCGACGGGATCGGTGTCATCGACCTCGTCATGCGGCTCTCCGCCGAGGCCGCGGCGGCCGGCGGCTACTGCAAGGCCCTGATGGGCAACCACGAGCTGCTGCTGATCGGCGCCAAGCGGTTCGGTGACACCCCGGTCAACTCCGGCGCGGGCACCGCCACCTTCCAGGCCGCCTGGCTCCTCAACGGCGGCCAGAAGAGCGACATGGACCGGCTCCAGGACGTCCACCTGCAGTGGATGTCCCGGCTGGACGCGATCGTCGAGGAGGACGGCCATCTGCTGCTGCACTCCGACACCACCGCCTACCTGGAGTACGGCTCCACCATCGAGGACGTCAACGACACCGTCCACGAGATCCTCACCCGCAACGACGCGGACGAGTGCTGGGACCTGTTCCGCAAGCTCACCAAGCGCTTCGCCTTCCGCGACGAGGGCGGCCCCCTGGCCGTACGCGAGTTGCTGGCGGCCTACGGTGGACAACGCATCGTGCACGGCCACAGCCCGATCCCGTACCTGCTCGGCGAAGTGGGCTCCGAGGACGGCGAGGACGGCGGCGGCCCGTCCGTCGAGGGGCCGCACGTGTACGCGGACGGGCTCGCGATCGCCATGGACGGCGGTGTGACCATGGCCGGAAAGCTGCTGGTCGTGCAACTCCCCTTGTACAACTGAGCCCTGCCTCGTCGCGAGCCGGTCAGGCGATTTCCGGAATTCCCCTGTCACCTCCTGCCATAACCGCTCTACCATCGGGCTATCCGTAGCAGGCTCTCCTCCGTTTCCGCCCACCTGCCCGTTCTACGCGGGCAAACCGGCCCTACGGAGCATCGGGGGATGCACATGAACAGCGCTCCGCACCTGCTGACCGAGGACCGCTCCGAGTACGAGCGTCTCCTCGACGAGGCACTGCGCAACGCGCAGGAACGTCCGGAACTCGCCGCGATCGGGCAGCGGCTCAACGCCGAACAGCTGCGCACCATGGCCCTGAACGCGACGGCGCTCATCACCGGGGCCGCCGCCGCCGAGTACGACCACTTCGTGAAGGTGCGCGAGGAGTCGCGCAAGCCCACGCGCCTGTCGGCCCTCGACTCCGTGCTGTCCGGCTCCGACGACGGGACGGTGAGCGGCCCGGGCGCCGGTCTCGGCGTCGTCGTCACCGTGCTCGCACCGGTGCTGGCCGGCACCGCCGCGCTCATCTTCCTGCTCGTCGGCTATCTGCTCATGGCCCTCGATCCGGCGCCGTCCTTCGCGAAGCCGCTGCTCACCGCCGGTTGGTTCTTCGCCGGCGTGACGGCTCTGAGCATCCTGGCCGCCGCCATCGGCCTGCTTATCGCCGCCCTGCGCAACAGCTCGACGCAGGTGCCCGCCCAGGAGCCCGGCGGTGAACTGCCGGACGAGATAGCGCGGGCACGCGAGGCCTGGCGGCACGCGCTGCTGGAGCGGGGCATCGTCCCGTTCCTGCGCGACGCCCTGGTCGACCCGGGAGCCGATCCGGACTCCGGCACCCCGCCGCGCCCGCTCGGGCGGATGCCGAAGGTCGGTTACAGCGGCCCGGACTTCTCCAGCCCGAGCGAGGGCGGTTCGGCGTCGCGGCCGGCCTTCACCAGTCCGGACTTCACCAGCCCCGACTTCGCCGGTCCGGAGTTCGGGAGCCGGGACTTCGGCGGCCCCGAGCACCGGTCGGAATGACCGGTGCTTCGGGGCGCGTGTTTCACGTGAAACATCCGTTCGGCACCGCGAGAGCGGATGGCCCCCGGGTCAGTCCGCCAGCGGCAGGTAGACCCGGTTTCCGGCAGCGGCGAACTCCGCGGACTTCTCCGCCATCCCGGCCTCGATCTCGTCCTGCTTGAGATCGCCGCCGTGCTCCCGACGGATGTCCTGCGAGATCTTCATCGAGCAGAACTTCGGACCGCACATGGAGCAGAAGTGCGCGGTCTTCGCCGGCTCCGCGGGCAGCGTCTCGTCGTGGAACTCCCGCGCGGTGTCCGGGTCGAGAGCCAGGTTGAACTGGTCCTCCCACCGGAACTCGAACCGCGCGTCCGACAGCGCGTCATCCCACTCCTGAGCGCCCGGGTGCCCCTTGGCCAGGTCCGCCGCGTGCGCAGCGATCTTGTACGTGATGACACCAGTCTTCACGTCGTCCCGGTTCGGCAGGCCGAGGTGCTCCTTCGGCGTGACGTAGCAGAGCATCGCGGTGCCCCACCAGGCGATCATCGCCGCGCCGATGCCGGAGGTGATGTGGTCGTAGGCCGGGGCCACATCCGTGGTGAGCGGGCCGAGCGTGTAGAACGGCGCCTCCTCGCAGATCTCCTGCTGGAGGTCGATGTTCTCCTTGATCTTGTGCATCGGGACGTGGCCCGGGCCCTCGATCATCGTCTGCACGTTGTGCCGCTTGGCGATCTGGTTCAGCTCGCCGAGCGTACGCAGCTCCGCGAACTGCGCCTCGTCGTTGGCGTCCGCGATCGAGCCGGGCCGCAGACCGTCACCGAGCGAGAACGTGACGTCGTACGCGGCGAGGATCTCGCAGAGCTCCTCGAAGTTCTCGTACAGGAACGACTCCTTGTGGTGCGCCAGGCACCACGCGGCCATGATGGAGCCGCCACGGGAGACGATGCCGGTCTTGCGGCGCGCCGTCAGCGGCACGTAACGCAGGAGCACACCGGCGTGGACCGTCATGTAGTCGACGCCCTGCTCGGCCTGCTCGATGACCGTGTCCTTGTAGATCTCCCAGGTGAGCTCCTCGGCCCTGCCGTCGACCTTCTCCAGCGCCTGGTAGAGCGGCACGGTGCCGATCGGCACGGGCGAGTTGCGCAGCACCCACTCGCGGGTGGTGTGGATGTTGCGGCCGGTGGAGAGGTCCATGACCGTGTCGGCGCCCCAGCGGGTGGCCCAGGTCATCTTCTCCACCTCCTCCTCGATGGACGAGGTGACCGCGGAGTTGCCGATGTTGGCGTTGACCTTCACCAGGAACCGCTTGCCGATGATCATCGGCTCGATCTCCGGGTGGTTGACGTTCGCCGGCAGCACCGCGCGGCCCGCCGCGATCTCCTCGCGGACGACCTCCGGGGAGACGTTCTCGCGCAGCGCGACGTACTCCATCTCCGGCGTGATCTCGCCGCGGCGGGCGTACGCGAGCTGCGTCACCGCCTGTCCGTCCCGGCCCCGGCGGGGCTGGCGCGGACGGCCCGGGAAGACGGCGTCGAGGTTGCGCAGCCCGCCGCGCGGCGAGGTGTGCTTGATCCCGTCGTCCTCGGGGCGGACCGGGCGGCCGGCGTACTCCTCGGTGTCGCCGCGCCCGATGATCCAGTTCTCCCGCAGCGGCGGCAGGCCGCGGCGTACGTCGGTCTCGACATTCGGATCGGTGTACGGCCCTGACGTGTCGTACAGCGTCACGTCCTTGCCGTTGGTGAGGTGCACCTTGCGGACCGGCACACGGAGGTCGGGGCGCGAGCCCTCGAGGTACCCCTTGTGCCATCCGATGGACTTCCCGGCCTCGTCGTTCTGGTTCGAGGCAGGCGTGCGTGCGTCCTGAACGGTCATCGTGACCTACTCCCTACGCCGGCATTACCCGGTAACAGGTTCGGCGGTCGACGCAGCGGTTCCCGTACGTCTCGTACGGAGATCAGCGCCCTCTCAGCCCGGTGCTCCGAGCTCCCGCGTGTGCAAAGGTGTCACCACGCTAGCGTCCTTGCGGCCGCGCTGAACAGAGGGGGCCCCACGTTCTTGCGATGATCGGTCCGTGACTTCCTCGCACGAGACTCCCGAGCCGGACCGGCACGCACTCGGTCATGCGCACAGCCATGCGCACAGCCACGGCCCCGCCGCGCCGGTCTCCCGGCATCTGCGCAAGGTCATCGCGGCCGTACTGATCCCCTTCGCCACGGCGGTCGTCGTCGGACTGGCCATCCTGTGGCCGGGCGGCGCCCCGGCGCACGAGCGCACCGGCGTGGGCTTCGACCGGCAGACCGAGCAGGGCACGGTCGTCCGCGTCGAACGGGTGGACTGCAAGGACGTGAACGCCGCCCAGGTTCCGCCGACCGGCGACACGACGACGCCCCAGGGGCGCGAGGCGGTCAACGCGCAGCAGGGCAAGTGCGCGAAGGCGACGGTCGAGGTCACCACGGGCAAGGACAAGGGCCGCAGGTTCGTGGAGGTGGTCCAGCCGGACTCTCCCCGCCAACTCGACGAAGGCCAGGGCGTCGTGGTGGCGTTCGCGCCCGACGCACCCCGCGATCTGCAGTACTCCGTCACGGACGTGGACCGCAGGATCCCGGTGGCGCTCCTCGCCGGTGTCTTCGCGCTGGCGGTGGTGGCCGTAGGCCGGATGCGCGGCCTGATGGCGCTGACCGCCCTCGCCCTGAGCTTCCTCGTCCTGACGCTCTTCATCCTCCCGGCGATCCTGCAGGGGTCCAACCCGCTGGTCGTGGCGGTGGTGGGGTCGAGCGCGATCATGCTGATGGCGCTCTATCTGTGCCATGGCCTGACCGCCCGCACATCGGTGGCGGTGCTGGGCACGCTCATCTCGCTGCTGCTGATCGGCCTGCTCGGCTCCGCCTTCATCGGCTGGGCGTCGCTCACCGGCAACACCGACGACTACACCGGCCTGATCCACGGGCTCTACCCGAACATCGACATGTCCGGTCTGCTGCTGGCCGGCGTGATCATCGGCTCGCTCGGTGTGTTGGACGATGTGACGGTGACCCAGACGTCGGCCGTGTGGGAACTGCACCAGGCCGACCCGAAGATGGGCCCACGGGCGCTGTACCGGGCCGGCATCCGCATCGGCCGCGACCACATCGCCTCGGTGGTCAACACGCTGGTGCTGGCCTACGCGGGCGCGGCCCTCCCGTTGCTGCTGCTCTTCTCCATCGCGGAGAGCAGCGTGGGAACGGTCGCCAACAGCGAGATCGTGGCCCAGGAGATCGTACGGACGCTGGTCGGCTCGATCGGGCTGGTCGCCTCGGTACCGGTCACCACCGCGCTGGCCGCACTCGTCGTCTCCGCCGACCGGCCGGGCGGCAACGGAGTGTCCGGTCCCGCCGCCGCGACGGCGACGGCGGGACGGGGCGGCCGGGGCCGACGGCGCAAGAGGTGACGGGTTCCGAGAGGTGGCCGGTTCCGAGAGGTGGCCGGTTCCGAGAGGTGGCCGGTTCCGAGAAGTGGCCGGTTCCGAGAGGTGGCCGGTTCCGAGAGGTGGCCGGTCAAGAGGGTCAGCCGGCGTTCTCCTCGGCGAGGATCCGGCCGAGCGCATCCTCCAGGTCCTGCTCGAAATCACCGAGCGTGAGCTCCTGGCCCAGCGGCACCAGCTTGTCGGTGCGGTCCAGGAACGCCACCAGCGGCGGCGCGCTCGCCCGGAACAGCGCCCGGTCGGCGCCGACCTGCAGGCGGATGCTGACGTCCGACAGGTCCTCCGGCCCGGTCGGCGCGATGTGCACATCGCCCTCGCCGCTCGGCGCGTTGATCCCGTCCAGCAGCAGTTCCCGGCCGAACGTCCAGGTCACCGGCGCGTCTCCGGGCAGGTGGAAGGTCATCCGGACCGCGAAGGGATCCTTTGTCTCGTAGCCGAGCTCGACCGGAATCCTGAAGCAGAGCTCCTCGGAAACGATGAAACTCATCAGGACCTCGGCCTGAACGGACTCGCGCATCATGTACCCCGCAGTGGATGAAGCAGTGGTGAACAACGCCCTCTTGGTTTAATCGTCATCGTCCGGGAGGGACTGGAGGATTACAAGGAGTGAGTTTTCAGGTACTGCGGGCGACTCGATCTTGCTGCGACGATTCTGCACAGCCGCGCCGCGTCGCCGAGGAAGGAAGGCTGCCACTCTAGTGGCAGCCTTCTGCGGGGGTGAGGTTTCGCGGGGACCGTTCCCCCGCCCGGGCTAACACCCGTTCTGGTGGCCGGAAACGTGAAGGAGCGGGGGGGGCAGACCGCCGCCGTCACCAGTCGTCGCGGGACGACGAGGACGACGTGAACTTCCGTACGACGTAGATCAGTCCGCCGACGAGCGCGACGAAGACCAGCACCTTGAACAGCAGTCCGACCAGCATCATGACCGCGCTCGTGATCAGACCACCGAAGACCAGCACCGCGATGAGGGGTATGGCAACCCACTTCACCCACCACGGCAGCCCCGCCAGAAGCTCCTTCACCGCCATCGTCCCTGCCTCGTCTCTCTGCGCCGCCGGATCTGTGGACCTTGACGTCTTCGATGCTAGGCGCGCGCAGGCGGCCGGCGGGGACTCCGCACCCCTCGCTCTTCCCTGATCCTTCCCCTAGGGAGTCAGCTCTCGGGGGGAGAGAACACCACCAGGACCCGCAAGTCCTCGGTGATGTGGTGGAACTTGTGCGCCACGCCGGCCGGGACGTACACCACGCTGCCCCGCCCGACCTGTGTCGTCTCCAGCCCCACCGTGATCGACGCCCGGCCGCTGACGATGACGTACACCTCGTCCTCGTTGTGCGGCTTCTGCGGGTCGAGTTCGCCGGCGTCGAGCGCGTACAGGCCGACCGACATGTTCCGCTCGCGCAGGAACTGCAGATACGCGCCGTCGTTGGCGGCGCGTTCCGCCTCCAGCTCGTCCAGTCGGAATGCCTTCATCGCCGTGTCCCGCCCCTGCGCTCGCTCCGGTCCTGTCTGCCACGATCAGACACATGATGAATTTCGTAGTCAAGACGATCGCGAACGCGGCCGCCCTGGCGGTGGCGATCTGGCTGCTCCAGGACATCACGCTCACCGGTGACAGCACGGGCAAGAAGGCGCTGACGCTGGTCCTGGTCGCCCTGGTCTTCGGCGTGGTGAACTTCCTCGTCAAGCCGGTGGTGAAGCTGCTCACCCTGCCGCTGTTCATCCTGACGCTCGGCCTGTTCACGCTGGTCGTGAACGCGCTGATGCTGCTGCTCACGTCCTGGCTCGCCGACGAGCTCGACCTGAGCTTCCACGTCGAGGGCTTCTGGACCGCCGTCCTCGGCGGCCTGATCATCTCGATCGTGTCGTGGGCCCTCAACGTCATCCTTCCCGACGGCAGGGACTGATGGACGACACCCGCCACGGAGAGGGCACCAGAGCGGTACGGGCCGGGCTGCCCGAGCCGCGCAAGTACGAGCCCACCCTGCCCGGCCCGGTGTTCGCCGCCCACTACCACCTCCCGGGCGAGCCGACCGGCCCGTACACGTACGGGCGGGACGAGAACCCGACCTGGACGCGGCTGGAGCACGCCATCGGGGAACTCGAGGCGCCCGAGGACCCGGACCGCGTGGAGACCGTGACCTTCGCCTCCGGCATGGCGGCCATCTCGGCGGTGTTGTTCTCGCAGCTCAAGGCCGGGGACGCGGTCGTCCTGCCGGCCGACGGCTACCAGGCGCTGCCCCTGGTGCGCGAGCAGCTGGAGGCGTACGGGATCGAGGTACGCACCGCGCCGACCGGCGGCGACGGGCAGCTGACCGTCCTGGAGGGCGCGCGGCTGCTGTGGATCGAGACGCCGTCCAACCCGGGCCTGGACGTGTGCGACGTCCGGCGGCTGGTGCGAGCGGCGCACGCCGGGGGCGCGCTCGTCGCGGTCGACAACACCCTGGCCACCCCGCTCGGGCAGCGCCCGCTGGAGCTCGGCGCGGACTTCTCCGTGGCCAGCGACACCAAGGGCATGACCGGCCACGGCGACATCCTGCTCGGCCACGTCACCTGCCGCGACGCACGGCTGGCCGCCTCGGTACGACGCTGGCGCAAGATCGTCGGAGCGATTCCGGGCCCCATGGAGGCCTGGCTCGCGCACCGTTCCCTGGCCACGCTGGCGCTGCGCGTCGACCGCCAGTGCGCGAACGCGCTGGCACTCGCCGAGGCCCTGGACGGCCGCGACGACGTCACCGGACTGCGCTACCCCGGGCTGCCGGGGGACCCGTCCCACACGGTGGCCGCGGGTCAGATGAGGCGCTTCGGGTCGGTCGTCTCCTTCGTCCTGCCCGACCGGGCGTGGGCCGAGCGCTTCCTCGACGCGCTGCGGCTCGTGGACGACGCCACCAGCTTCGGTGGCGTGCGCTCCACGGCGGAGCGCCGCGCGCGATGGGGCGGGGACGCGGTGCCGGAGGGCTTCGTCCGCTTCTCCGTCGGCGCCGAGGACACCCGCGACCTGGTGGCGGATGTGCTGCGGGCGCTGGACGAGGCGGCGTCGGCTCAGCCGGAATGACCGGGGACGCTACGCGGAAAGGGCGGTCCGAGCCTCCCCCCTCGTGGCTCGGACCGCCCCGCTTGACGCGCGGAGACTCCGCGTGAACAAGGCTAGTTGACTCAGCGTCAGTGTCCAATCACAGTAGCGACAGCGACCTATCGACTTATTTATAGTTGGACGGTCCTGAGGAGCCGTCAGGCAAGCGCTGTCCTGCCGACGCGCCGGGAAGGTGGGAGGGGTCGGGCATGGACCTTGCCCTGCTGCGCACGTTCGTCGCGGTGCACCGGGCCGGCTCCTTCACCCGCGCCGCCGCCCTGCTGGGCCTCTCCCAGCCCGCCGTGACGAGCCAGATCCGCACCCTGGAGCGGCAGCTGGGGCGTCCGCTGTTCCTGCGCCAGGCCCGCGGCGTCACGCCCACCACCATCGGCGACGAGCTCGCCCACCGGGCGGCCCCGCACCTGGACGCACTGGTCGAGATCGTGGAGACGGGGCTCGACGAACAGACCGGCGTCCGCACGCTCCACCTCGCCGGGCCGCCTGAGTTCACCGCCGTACGCGCCCTGCCCGCCCTCACGCCACTGATCTCGCAGGGGCTCACGCTGCGGACGTCCCTGGCCGGGGCCGCGGAGGAGGTCCTGGAAGGGCTGGCCGCCGGGCACCACGACCTCGCCCTCACCACGGCCCGGCCCCGCGGCGGCCTGCTCACCGCCACCCCGCTCTGCGACGAGGAGCACGTACTGGTCGCCTCCCCGCGCTGGGCCGCCCGGCTCGGGCCCGGCGTCCTGCTCCGCAAGGGCGCGGTCGTCCTGGAGCAGCTGCCCGTGGTCGAGGTCCACGAATCGCTGCCGTTCGTCACCCGCTACTGGGCCGCGGTCTTCGACTCCAAGCCGGCCGCCGCGGCCACCGTCATCGCCCCGGACCTGCGCGCCGTCCTGGAGTCGGCCGCCTCGGGCGCGGGACTCGCCGTACTGCCCCGCTATCTGTGCGAGGACGACCTGGAGCGGGGCCGCCTGGTGGCGCTGCTCGACCCGCCCGTGCCGCCGCTGCGTACGTACTTCCTCGTCGTGCGCGCCGGCACGCTGGGCCTGCCGTACATCGCGCGGGCGCACGAGTCGCTGCTGCGGGCCGCCGCCGACTGGTGACGAAGGAGTTTCAGGAGGGGCGATGCGGGCCATTTTGAAGCCATGACCGAACGTCCAGTGGTCAAGCGCACCGCACGCGCCATCCTCCTCGACGGCGACGACCTGATCCTGATCAAGCGTACGAAGCCCGGTATGGATCCGTACTGGCTGACGCCGGGCGGCGGAGTCGAGCCGGATGACGCCACGGTCGTCGACGCGCTGCACCGGGAGGTCCACGAGGAGCTCGGCGCCAAGATCACCGATGTGGTGCCCTGCTTCGTCGACACCGTCGAGCACATCGTCGACGGCGGTGTCTCGGGTGTGAAGGTGCAGCACTTCTTCGTCTGCCGGCTGGAGTCCATGGACCCGGCCCAGCGGCACGGCCCCGAGGTGGACGAGCCACAGGGCGAGTACGAGGTCGTCCGGGTGCCCTTCAGCCGCGTCGGCATCGCCGCCGTCCACCTCGTACCGCTGTCGCTGCGGCACTACCTGGACGGCAACATCGAGGGCGTGCGCGCGATGCACGCCCCCGACCTGGGGTAACGGGCCGCCGTCGATCAGCCAGCCGCGGCGACCAGCTCCTCGAGCGAGTCGTGCCGGATGCGCTCGTACGGCATGCCGACGCCCCGCAGCGCGTCGACGCCGCTGCGGATCATGCCGGGCGGACCGGAGAGGTACGCGTCGTACTCGTTCCACGGCCCGTACTCGCGCACCATGTCGGGCAGCTGCGTCTTGCCGTCGATGACGGCGCGTACCTCCAGCCACGGGTGCGACTGCTGGAGCCGCAGCATCGTGTCGATCTCGTACAGGTCGTGGTCGGAGCGTGCGCCGTAGAAGACCTCGACGGGGCGTCGCGCACCGTGCTCGGCCACGTCCTCGACCAGCGCCTTGATGGGCGCGATGCCGGTGCCACCGCCCACGCAGAGCAGGCCGCTGTCGGTGGTGTGGTCGACGGTCATCGAGCCGGCGGGCGGGCCCAGGCGCAGGACGTCACCGGGGCGGGCGTGCTGGACCAGCGCGTTGGACACCCAGCCGGCGGGGACGGCCTTGACGTGGAAGGTGAGCAGGCCGTCCGGGCGCGGCGCGGAGGCGAACGAGTAGTTCCGCCAGATCCGGGGCCACCACGGCGTCTCGACGCTCGTGTACTGCCCGGCGAGGAAGGGGTACGGCTGGTCGGGGCGGACCGTGATGACCGCGATGTCCGGCGTTCTCAGGTCGTGCGAGACCACCTCGGCGTGCCACCAGGCGGGGGCGTGCTTCTCGTTCTCGGCGGCGGCGTCGATCATGATCTGGGAGATGGTGGTGTACGTACGGACCCAGGCGGCCTCGGTCTCGCCGTCCCAAGTCGTCGTCGCGTACCGGCTCAGCGCGCCGAGGAGGGCCTCGCCGACGGCCGGGTAGTGCGACGCCTCGGTGCCGTACTTGCGGTGGCCGCGACCCAGGTGCTGGAGGTACTCGGTGAGCACGTTGGGGTCGTCCATGTGCTCGGCGGCGGTCAGCAGCGCCTTGAGAAGCCGGTCGCGCTGGGCGTCCATGGCGGCGGGGAAGAGGGACCGCAGCTCGGGGTGGCGGGTGAAGAGCAGGGCGTAGAAGTACGAGGTGACCTTGTCGGCCACGGGGGCCACCTCGGCGAGCGTGCGCCGTACGCGTCGGGCGTCGGGAGAGCCGGTCTCCGGGGCTTCGGGCCGGGGGGCTTCGGGCCGGGCGCCCTCGGGCGCCTGGGAACGGGTCTCGGGCGCTGCGGCGGGTGCTGTGGTGGGTGCCGCCGCGGCCGCGGCGGACTCCGGCGCCGGGTGGTCCTCGGCGGCGGGATGCTCGGCGGCACGGCCCTGCCCCGGCCAGTCCCCGGGAGCGGCGGGCTCGTCGGCCGGGTGCCCGGTGGGCGGGGGTGTGCGGGTCGCGCTGTCGCGCACCATCCGTATCGACGTCAGAGGGCGGCGAGGGGCGCCTATTCGCTCCTGGGCCGCTCCCTCCTCGCGTCCCGGCTCGGCGTCGGAGGGGGCCGGGCCGACCGTGACGGGTTTGCGCGGCGTGAACCAGCCGCTGCCCCCGCCGCTGTCACCGGAAGTGGCGTTGTCGGCCGACGTGGTGGTCGGAGCGTCCATAGAGTGCCTCGCCTCGAACATCTTTCGGTCGGTGTCCGGACTTCCACGGGCCCGGAACGTGGCTCACATACCCGCTCTGCCCGTGTCATCTCATCGCTGCCCGCCGCCACAGTAGCCTCGGCGCGCTGCGGGCCTGGATGAGCGTCATCCTTTGTGACGTTGACCGCAGCTGGTTTGTCGCAGCATGGCACCAGTCACCGGTTCGCCGGAGTGAGTGGGGAAAGCCCGGATTTTCGCACCCGCTTCCCGTTAGGCTCACTTGCCTCCATGTCCTGCCGACCGGATCTCCGCGTCGGACATGGAATCACCGAATGCAACACACTCGTCCAGCTCCACCTCCAACTCTGCACAGAGCCGGTGCCTGATCTTCACGTCTTCAAGGGGCGCGGACGATGTTTCACGTGAAACCACCCGCGAGCACGTCCTCCCGGCCCGGGTAGCGCCCGGGCCGGGAGGACGGAGGCGAAGGAAGCCGCCCGACGTCTCACACGGCCGCCGTCTTGGTGGCCGGCTCCTGGGTTGTCGCACCGGCGACGACCCGGCTTGTGCGGCGACCGGCCCGGCGCTCCAGGGCGCTGGACAGGACGGCCAGAGCGAGCGCGGAGGCGGCGAGCACGGCGCCGACCCAGTTCGGAGCGGTGAAGCCGAAGCCGGCCGCGATCACGATGCCGCCGAGCCAGGCGGAAAGCGCGTTGCCGAGGTTGAAGGCGCCGATGTTGACGGCGGAGGCCAGGGTGGGCGCGCCGGAGGCCTGGTCCAGGACCCTCTTCTGCAGCGGCGGTACGGTCGCGAAGCCGAGGGCGCCGATCAGGAAGATCGTGACCGCGGCGGCGATCTGCTGGTGTGCGGTCACCGTGAAGAGGGCGAGCACCAGGGCAAGGGCGCCCAGCGATCCGTACAGCAGCGGCATGAGCGCCCGGTCGGCCAGCCTGCCGCCGATCAGGTTGCCGCCGACCATGCCGAGGCCGAACAGCACGAGCAGCCAGGTGACGGAGGACTCCGCGAAACCGGCGGCCTCGGTCATCATCGGCGTGATGTAGGTGATCGCGGCGAAGACGCCACCGAAGCCGAGCACGGTCATCGCCATGGCGAGCAGCACCTGCACGTTGCGGAACGCCGCGAGCTCATGGCGCAGCCGTACGCCTTCGGGCCTGGGCTGTTCGGGCACCAGCCTGGCGACGCCCAGCAGACCGAGCACGCCGAGGGCCGCGACGACGAAGAAGGTCGCCCGCCAGCCGACGGTCTGGCCGATGAACGTGCCGGCCGGTACGCCGACGACATTGGCCACGGTCAGACCGGTGAACATCATCGCGATCGCGCCGGCCTTCTTCTCCGGGGCGACCAGGTCGGCCGCGACGACCGAGCCGATGCCGAAGAAGGCGCCGTGGGCGAGCGAGGCGACGACCCGGCCGAGGAGCATCAGGCCGAAGGCGGGCGCGATGGCGGACAGGAGATTCCCGACGATGAAGAGCCCCATGAGCAGCATCAGCATCCGTTTGCGGGAGACCCTGGTGCCCAGGACGGTCATCACCGGGGCACCGAGGACCACGCCGAGGGCGTAGCCGGTGACGAGGTAACCGGCCGTGGGGATCGACACTCCGTAGTCACCGGCGACCTGGGGCAGCAGTCCCATGATCACGAACTCAGTGGTTCCGATACCGAACGCCCCGATGGCCAGGGCGAGGAGCGCTAGCGGCATGGGTTCTGCCTCCAAGATGATTGCGTGTGCGCCTTACGAGCGTCGACAATAATTGCAGGCGCTGGTTAATTGCAAGCGCGGGCTATTGCGGATGTCGTCTATCCTGGTGGCCAAGCCGCTCCGGGACGGAGGAGAGACCCCCATGACAGCGACAGACCCGGCCCTCACCGCCCTCTCGCAGGGCTGGTGCGCACTCTCCCTCCTGCACGGGAAGATCGAGGCCCATATCGAGCG
Organism: Streptomyces sp. NPDC045998; assembly: GCF_056430285.1. NCBI lineage: Bacteria > Bacillati > Actinomycetota > Actinomycetes > Kitasatosporales > Streptomycetaceae > Streptomyces > Streptomyces sp. NPDC045998. The sequence goes on along the minus strand of NZ_JBWKLJ010000004.1, from coordinate 559,714 downwards.
GGCGCTGGAGGGACAGCACGGTCTGAGCGTGCGTGAGTACTCACTGCTCGACGTCCTCAGCCGCCAGCACAACGGTCCGGGCGGCCACCTCCAGATGAAGCAGGTGGCCGACGCCGTCGTCCTGAGCCAGAGCGCGACCACCCGCCTGGTCACGCGCCTTGAGGACCGCGGCCTGCTCACGCGTTATCTGTGTGACACCGACCGGCGGGGCATCTACACGGACGTCACGCCGGCCGGCCTGGCCCTCCTCGAGAAGGCCCGGCCCACCAACGACGCCGCTCTGCGCGAGGCGCTCGACGAGGCCGCGAAGAACCCGGACCTCGCCCCCCTCGTCAAGGCGGTGGAAGAGCTGCGCGCTCCGGCCGCCCTCCCCTAACGTGCAGGCCATGAACGATCTTCACATCAGGCCCGCACGCTCCGCCGATCTCCCCGCGATCGTGGCGATGCTCGCCGACGACCCCCTGGGGGCCCAGCGCGAATCGCCCGACGACCTCTCCCCTTACACAGCCGCCTTCGAGCGGCTGTCCAGCGACCCCAACCAGCAGCTGGTCGTCGCCGTACGCGACGACCAGGTGATCGGAACGCTGCAGCTGACGATCATCCCGGGGCTTACTCTGCGCGGCTCCACCCGGTCGGTCATCGAGGGAGTACGGATACACGCCGACGAGCGGGGCCATGGACTCGGCACACAGCTCATCGAATGGGCGGTCGAGGAATCACGGCGCCAGAACGTCCAACTGGTCCAGTTGACGTCCAATGCGTCGCGCACCGATGCCCACCGCTTCTACGAGCGGCTCGGCTTCACGGCATCGCACGTCGGATTCAAGATGGCCCTCTAGAGAGCCGCTCCTGTGTTTCACGTGAAACACAGGAGCGGAGCCTCACAGGCCACGCCAGCCGCCCTCGTCCACGCCACCGGGCACGGCGTCGCCGGCCTCGTACGGCTCCCGAGTGAACACGAACGACCCCAGATCGAGATGGCTCACCGAGCCGTCCTCCCGCCGCACCACCCGCAACGTCTCTCCCGAGTAGTAGCCGTCGAGGCCGATCCAAGTGGACTCACTTTTCGCCAGGAAGCGCGACGCGCGCCCTTGACCCCGCAGCGGGCGCAGTTCCACTCCTCCGTCGGCCACCGCCGCCAGACCGTAGGCGTACGTCCCCCAGTACCAAGGGCCGGTCAGCTCCAGCAGCGCCGGATCGACGCCGGGCAGCGGCCGCCACGGCTCGGGAATGCGCGGCTCGGCCTCCGCCACGATCCGTACGAGATCGGCGGCGACGGCGCCGGGCAACAGTCCGGAGGTGGCATTGGCGAGCACCACGGCCGCCAGCCTGTCCGCCACGCTCACCCACAGCCCGGCGAGGAAACCCGGCAGTGAGCCGCTGTGCCCGATGAGCGTGCGGCCGTCCCTGCGCACCAGCTGCAGTCCGAGGCCGTACCCGCTGTCCCAGTCGCCGCTCTCCGGCGGAGCGGCAGGCGTGCGCATCTCCCGTACCGACTCCGCGCGCAGCACACGGTCGTCGCCCTCGGCGAGAAAAACCGCGAACCGGCAGAGGTCACCGGCCGTCGACCAGAGCTGCCCGGCCGGCGCCATCAGCCCGAGGTCCTCCACCGGCTCCGGCAGCATGACGTCCGCCCAGGGATGCACCGCCCAACCACCGGCGTGCGGCGTGACGGGCTGCGTGCTCGTACGGTGCAGCCCCAACGGCTCCAGGATCTCGGTGCGCAGCGCCTCTTCCCACGGCACCCCGCGCACTGCCTCCACGAGGGATCCGAGGAGCGTGTAGCCGGTGTTGGAGTAGTGGTGCCGTCGGCCCGACGGGTGCAGAAGCGGTCGCTCTCCGAGCACGTCGGCGAGCTCCGGCCGCAGCGTCCCCGGCGTCCGCTCCCACCAGGGGGCGGGTGACTCGGCGGCGAGTCCTGCGGTGTGACCGAGCAGTTGAGCGATCGTCACCTCACCCACTCCCGTACCGGGCAGGTGCTTCTCCAGCGGGTCGGCCAGGTCGAGCAGCCCCTCATCCCGCAGCCTCAGCACCAGCACGGCTGTGAACGTCTTGGTGATGGAGCCCACGCGGTACTGCGTATCGGCGTCCGGCGCATGCCCGTCCACACAGCTGCGCGAGCCCGTCCACACCACCTCGCCGTCCCGGACGACGGCGCCGACGAGGGAGGGCGTACGGCCCTCGGCCTGGGCGGTGGCCACCCGGTGCAGGAGGGCCCGTTCGGTGCTGGGCAGCAGAGCTTCGAAGGTTGAGGTCATGCCCCAGGTGTATCGGCCGGGGCCGCGGGGCGTCGACCGGCTTTCCGCCCCCCGGGAAATCCCCATCTCGGATCAAGCTTGACCTTGACACGGTGGCAGGCCCTTCACTGCTTGCCGAGGAGGTGGTCACGATGACGACCACACAACGGGAAGCAGACGCCGTAGGAGTGCTCCGGGGGTTGGAGGACGGCCGTTCGTCCACGCGGCTGCGGGCAGCTCTGGCAGTCGGCACGACGCCTGACCCCCGCTTCGTCGACAAGCTCGTCGAACGGTGCGCGATCGAGCCGGAGTTCTTCGTCCGCGACATGCTGACCTGGGCGCTGGCCCGCCACCCGGTGTCCGTGACGCTTCCCCGGCTGCTCCGCGAAACCCGCTCGGAGCGGGCGCAGGCACGGAGTCAGGCGCTGCACACGCTGTCCAAGATCGGTGATCGGCGGGCATGGCCGGCGATCACCAGGACACTCCTGACCGACGCCGACGAGGAGGTGGCGCGAAGCGCCTGGCGGGCCGCGGTCGTGCTCGTGCCGGAAGGCGAAGAGGCCGCTTTGGCCACGGTACTGGCGACACAGCTCGGGCGCGGCGAACGGGAGACTCAGCTGAGCCTCAGCCGGGCGCTGGTCGCGCTGGGTGATGTGATGGTGCCGACGCTGCTTGCCGCAACGGCGGCCCCCGACCCGCGCGTGCGCGTGCACGCGCTCGCCACACAACGACTGCTGCGCGACCCGGACACCAGGTTCGAGTTCGCGATCGAGGAGGCGAAACGGGTCGTGGCTCTCGGCGGGTCCGGACAGGAGGGACTGTAGGACGTGTTGATCGGCGAGGTGGCGCGACGGTCCGGGGTCAGTGCCCGCATGCTCCGGCACTACGAGTCACTCGGTCTGGTGCGCCCTTCCGGTCGTACCGACTCGGGCTACCGGCAGTACTCGGGGGAGGACATCCAGCGGATCTTCCATATCGAGACCCTGCGATCGCTGGGGCTGTCACTACGGGAGATCGGGCGTGTGTTCGTCGATCCCGGCTTCACCCCCTCGGCCCTCGTCGACGACCTCATCCAGCAGACGCGGGAGCGCATCGCGGCGGAGACCGAACTGCTCACGCGGCTGCGCCGGATCGATGCCGCGGACCCCGCCGGCTGGGAGGACGTCCTCCAGGTCGTCGCACTCCTCCAGGCCCTGGCGTCGAAAAGCCCCAGCGCGCGTCAGCGCGCGGCCATGTCCTCGGTCGACGAGGCTCCGCCGCCGACGGAGGCCCTGGTCGAGGCGGCACTGAACGAGACGGACCCGAACGTCGCCGGGGCCCTTCGATGGGCGCTGGCGAGATCGGGTGACCACGCTTCGGCGCTGCTGGCGCAGGGCCTCGGCTCGCCCGTGGCCGCGGTGCGGGAACGCGCCGTTCGCTCCCTCGCCGAGATGCCCGGCGACGGAGCCACCACGCATCTGCGGGATGCCCTCGCCCACCCCGACGTCGTGGTCCGCGGGCATGCGGCTGTGGCGCTCGGGACGCATGGGATGACCGACACGCTCCCGATCCTCATCGAGATGATCGTGGAGGGCAGAAACGACACCGACGCGGCCGATGCGCTGAGCGTGCTGGCCGGCGACGCCACGACGGCGGACCGGATCGCGACCACACTCGTCGACCACCTCGCCCCTGACACGACTGCGGCGCCCGCACGCGGACGACTGACGCAGGCGCTGGCGGGCATTCCCGGGACGAGAGCGTCACATGCCCTCATGGAGCTGGCGCACGACGCGGACCCCTCCGTGGCGCTGACCGCCGCGTACCTTCTTCAGCTGCGCGACGCGGGCTGACTGTCGGGTCCGACGGCTCACGTCTGCGCCATGTCGACGAAGCGTGAGTAGTGGCCCTGGAAGGCCACCGTGATCGTCGCCGTCGGACCGTTACGGTGCTTCGCCACGATCAGATCGGCCTCGCCCGCACGCGGTGACTCCTTTTCGTAGGCGTCCTCACGGTGCAGCAGGATCACCATGTCCGCGTCCTGCTCGATCGAACCCGACTCACGGAGGTCCGAGACCATCGGCTTCTTGTCGGTGCGCTGCTCGGGCCCACGGTTCAGCTGGGAGAGGGCGATGACCGGGAGCTCCAGCTCCTTCGCCAACAGCTTCAGGTTTCGCGACATGTCCGAGACCTCCTGCTGGCGGCTCTCGGCACGCTTGGAGCCGCCCGACTGCATCAGCTGGAGGTAGTCGATCACGACGAGCTTCAGATTGTTGCGCTGCTTCAGGCGCCGGCACTTGGCCCGGATCTCCATCATCGACAGGTTCGGCGAGTCGTCGATGTAGAGCGGCGCCTGGGAGACGTCCGGCATGCGGCGCGCCAGGCGGGTCCAGTCCTCGTCCGTCATCGTGCCGGAGCGCATGTGGTGCAGCGCCACGCGCGCCTCCGCGGAGAGCAGACGCATGGCAATCTCGTTGCGGCCCATTTCGAGCGAGAAGATCACGCTCGGCAGGTTGTGCTTGATCGAACACGCGCGGGCGAAGTCGAGGGCGAGCGTCGACTTACCCATGGCGGGACGGGCCGCGATCACGATCATCTGGCCGGGATGGAGGCCGTTCGTCAGGGCGTCGAAGTCGGTGAACCCGGTGGGAACGCCGGTCATCTCGCCGCTGCGCGAGCCGATCGCCTCGATCTCGTCGAGCGCGCCCTCCATGATGTCGCCGAGGGGGAGGTAGTCCTCGCTGGTGCGCTGCTCGGTGACGGCGTAGATCTCCGCCTGGGCCTGGTTGACGATCTCGTCGACGTCCCCGTCGGCCGCGTATCCCATCTGCGTGATCTTCGTGCCCGCCTGCACGAGGCGGCGCAGCACCGCGCGCTCGTGGACGATCTCCGCGTAGTACGACGCGTTGGCCGCGGTCGGGACCGACTGGACCAGGGTGTGCAGGTAGGGGGCGCCGCCGACACGGTTGATCTCGCCGCGCTTGGTCAGCTCGGCGCCGACCGTGATGGGGTCGGCGGGCTCGCCCTTGGCGTAGAGGTCGAGGATCGCGGTGTAGATGGTCTCGTGGGCCGGCTTGTAGAAGTCGTGGCCCTTGATGATCTCCACGACGTCCGCGATGGCGTCCTTGGAGAGCAGCATGCCGCCGAGCACCGACTGCTCGGCGTCCAGGTCCTGCGGCGGCACCCGCTCGAAACCGCCGGCACCGCTGTCCCACGGGCCGTCTTCGCTGCCGCGCTCGTGCTGCTCCTCGCGACTCCGGGCACGGCCGCGGGCATCGCTGCCGCGCTGGCGGGTGACGGGCAGACGGTCACCGGGACCGGCGTCGGCCCAGGGGTCGTCCAAGGGCTCGGGGATGTTCACCGGCCCACCTCCTCCCGTCCGCTCCGCGGACCTCGCCGTGCCACTCTTTCTACGGCACGGCACTGACAAAACGACGCGCTCGACTCCGCTTTTCGCGTGGCGAGCGCCGGACCACGTTAGGCCCGCGGGCACCGTCAGCCAATCTGGTTATCCACAGGGCCTGTGGGTGAAGAGCCAGATGCTGTGGAGAACCCCAGAGAACCTGTGCACGGAGCGGGGGACAGCCGTGTGGACAAACTCATAGCCACGCCTCGACAGTGCCGCTGACCTGGCATTTTTCCATCCACCGGCTGTGGGGGAGAAAAACTTTCCCCCCGCCGACAAGATCAGAACAAACGGCCCACAGCCGAAGCGACCACACCGTCGCAGGTAAGGATCACTTAGCCATTGCGCCTCTTACCTGTGGACGGTTAGATTGAAACCATGACCCAGGCCCCCGCGCCCCCCGGAAGCTCCCGCCGCCGACACGACCGCGAGATCATCGCGCTCGCCGTCCCGGCGTTCGGAGCGCTCGTCGCCGAACCGCTCTTCCTGATGGTCGACAGCGCCATCGTCGGCCACCTCGGCACCCCCCAGCTCGCCGGCCTCGGCATCGCGGCCGCACTGCTGGCGACCGCCGTGAGCGTCTTCGTCTTCCTCGCGTACGCCACCACGGCCGCCGTCGCCCGCCGCGTCGGCGCGGGAGACCTCCCGGCCGCCATCCGCCAGGGCATGGATGGCATCTGGCTCGCGCTCTTCCTGGGCATCACCGTCATCGCCGTCACCCTGCCGATGGCCCCCGGGCTGGTCGACCTCTTCGGCGCGTCCGACACCGCGGCTCCCTACGCCATCACCTATCTGCGCATATCCAGCCTCGGCATACCGGCCATGCTCGTCGTACTGGCCGCCACCGGCGTCCTGCGCGGCCTCCAGGACACCAGGACACCGCTGTACGTGGCCATCGGCGGATTCGCCGCCAACGCGGCCCTGAACGCGGCCCTGGTCTACGGCGCCGGTCTCGGCATCGCGGGCTCCGCCTGGGGCACGGTGATCGCCCAGTGCGGCATGGCCGTCGCCTATCTCATCGTCGTCGTACGCGGAGCACGCCGCCATGGCGCCTCCCTGCGGCCCGACGCCGCCGGCATACGCGCCAGCGCCCAGGCCGGAGTCCCGCTGCTGGTCCGTACGCTGTCGCTGCGCGCGATCCTGATGATCGCCACGGCCGTCGCGGCACGCCTCGGCGACGTCGAGGTCGCCGCTCACCAGATCATCCTCTCCCTGTGGAGCCTGACAGCCTTCGCACTGGACGCGATCGCCATCGCCGGGCAGGCCATCATCGGGCGCTACCTCGGCGCAGGCGACACCGAAGGGGCCCGCCAGGTATGCCGGCGCATGGTCCAGTGGGGCATCGTCTCCGGGCTGGTCCTCGGCGCGCTGATCGTGCTGGCGCGACGGCTGTTCATCCCGCTGTTCACGGGCGACGAGACCGTGCAGGACACGCTGCTGCCCGCGCTGCTCGTGGTGGCGCTGTCCCAGCCGGTCTCCGGAGTGGTCTTCATCCTCGACGGCGTCCTCATGGGCGCGGGCGACGGCCCGTATCTGGCGGGCGCGATGGTGGTGACACTGGCCGTCTTCGCGCCGGTCGCCCTGCTGGTTCCCGTCCTCGGCGGCGGCCTGACAGCCCTGTGGTGGGCCATGGCGCTGATGATGACCGTCCGCATGCTGACGCTCTGGCTACGGGCCCGTTCAGGGCGCTGGCTGGTCACCGGTGCCACCCGCTGAACGGCATGTTTCACGTGAAACACGACAGAAGGGCCGCACCCGACGGGGTGCGGCCCTTCTGCACTGCTGACGCAGAACGCGAACGCGTCGCTTAGGCGGCGACGATCTCCACGTTGAGCTTCGCGACGACCTCGGCGTGCAGACGCACGGAGACCTGGTGCGAGCCCAGCGTCTTGATCGGCGAGCCGAGCTCGACACGGCGCTTGTCGACGTCCGGGCCACCGGCAGCCTTGATCGCCGAGGCGATGTCGGCCGGAGTCACGGAGCCGAAGAGACGACCGGAGTCACCGGCGCGCACGGCGTGACGCACCTTGACGCCCTCGAGCTGGGCCTTGACCTCGTTGGCCTGCTCGATGGTCGCGATCTCGTGGATCTTGCGGGCGCGGCGGATCTGCGCCACGTCCTTCTCGCCACCCTTGGTCCAGCGGATCGCGAAACCACGCGGGACCAGGTAGTTGCGAGCGTAGCCGTCCTTGACCTCGACGACATCGCCGGCGGTGCCGAGACCGGACACCTCGTGCTTGAGGATGATCTTCATGATTCGGTCACCCTCTCCTTAGCGCGCGGTGGACGTGTAGGGCAGCAGCGCCATCTCACGGCTGTTCTTGACCGCCGTGGCGACGTCACGCTGGTGCTGCGTGCAGTTGCCGGTCACGCGGCGGGCACGGATCTTGCCGCGGTCGGAAATGAACTTCCGCAGCATGTTCGTGTCCTTGTAGTCCACGTAAGCGGTCTTGTCCTTGCAGAATGCGCAGACCTTCTTCTTCGGCTTGCGCACAGGCGGCTTCGCCATTGTGTATCTCCTGTGTGATCAAGAAGTTGTGGTGCGAGCCATGGCCCGTGAAGGCCTGGCCCCTCGAAGACCCGAGGGTCTAGAAGGGGGGCTCGTCCGAGTAGCCGCCGCCGGAGCTTCCGCCCCAGCCGCCACCGCCGCCGCCGGCACCCTGCTGGCCGCCACCGGCCGGCGCGCTGGTCGCCCAGGGGTCGTCGGCGGGAGCCGCGCCACCCTGCTGGCCACCAGCCGGGGCTCCGCCCCAGTTGCCGCCGCCCTGCTGGCCGCCGCCGTAGCCGCCCTGGCCACCGCGACCGGTGGTCTTGGTGACCTTGGCCGTGGCGTTCTTGAGGCTGGGGCCGACTTCCTCGACGTCCAGCTCAAAGACCGTGCGCTTGACGCCCTCGCGGTCCTCGTAGGACCGCTGCTTCAGCCGGCCCTGCACGACGACGCGCATGCCGCGCTGGAGCGACTCGGCGACGTTCTCCGCCGCCTGGCGCCAGACCGAGCAGGTCAGGAAGAGGCTTTCGCCGTCCTTCCACTCATTGGTCTGACGATCGAAGGTGCGGGGAGTGGACGCGACACGGAACTTCGCGACCGCCGCACCGGACGGGGTGAAGCGCAGCTCGGGGTCGTCGACAAGATTGCCGACGACCGTGATGACGGTCTCGCCTGCCATGGGGAACCTCTCGGCGGGATTGCTTCTGGCTGCTTGCTGCTACTCGAACCCGACGACCTCTGAGCGGATGCTCAGTGGGTCTCGGGGCGGAGGACCTTGGTCCGGAGGACCGACTCGTTCAGGTTCATCTGGCGGTCGAGCTCCTTGACGACCGCAGGCTCGGCCTGCAGGTCGATGACCGAGTAGATGCCCTCGGGCTTCTTCTTGATCTCGTAAGCGAGACGACGACGGCCCCAGGTGTCGACCTTCTCCACCTTTCCGTTGCCCTCACGGACGACGGAGAGGAAGTTCTCGATCAGGGGGGCGACAGCGCGCTCCTCCAGATCGGGGTCGAGGATGACCATCACCTCGTAGTGACGCATGTGGAACCCACCTCCTTTGGACTCAGCGGCCACGGTCGTTCCGTGGCAGGAGGGTCGTGATGCGTAAGCAACGGTATCCGCCACCACTGACAATCGCCCTCAGTGAGTGAGAGCTCGTGATCAGGGCATGGGCAGACACCGGCGCAGACCGTACAGAGTACCCGCACAGCGGCTTCCGGTTGAAATCCCGTGGTGAGGGGACGCAATCTGTACACATCGGGTGCGTGCGGCGCTACGATGCGCCGCCTTCGGCACAGCCAGGAGGTACCTCATGGCTCAGGCATTTCACCGTCATCCCTCCTCGTCCCTCTTCGCCACGGACGGCAAGCCCCATCCGGTCCCGGACACGCTGATGGTCGTGACCCTGGTCCTGGGCGCTCTCGCCTTCATCACCGCGCAGTTCCACAGCCTCCACCTGGTGAGCTCCTGGGCGGGGCTGGTGGGCATCCTCACCGGCGCCTACGGCCAGTACGTCTCCGAGACGACCCGTGAACGGACGCTGCTGATCATCGGTCTGGGAGCGTCGGCGGTCGGTTTCTTCCTCGGGATGGCGCGCGGAGGCCTGTTCGGCGGTGTCCTCGGCTAGCGCCGAACCGCCCGCGCGCACACGCTGATCCAGCCGTAGAGCGCGCACTCCACCTCCACCAATACGGGGCGCTCCCCGGTGCCAGTAGGCTTCGGCGCGAGAGCCGGAGCCCCTGATCCCATGGGGACACACCTGCCGAGGAGCGCCCCGCAATGAGCCTGACCCTGAGGACCATCAGCCGTGAGCAGCATCTGGCGTACATCCAGAGCCTGCCGTCGGCGAGTCACTGCCAGGTCCCTGCGTGGGCGGACGTGAAGACGGAGTGGCGCTCGGAGAACCTGGGCTGGTTCGACGCGAGCGGCCAGCTCGTCGGCGCCGGCCTGGTGCTGTACCGCCAGCTCCCGAAGATCAAGCGGTACCTCGCGTACCTCCCCGAGGGCCCGGTGATCAACTGGTACGCGCCGAACCTGGACGACTGGCTGCAGCCGATGCTGGCGCACCTGAAGAACCAGGGCGCCTTCTCGGTGAAGATGGGCCCGCCGGTCGTCATCCGCCGCTGGGACGCGGGCGCGATCAAGTCCGGCATCCAGGACCCGGACGTCAAGCGCCTGCGCGACGTCGAGGCCACCCACATCGAGCCGCGCGCCTTCGAGGTGTCGGACCGGCTCCGCAAGATGGGCTGGCAGCAGGGCGAGGACGGCGGCGCCGGCTTCGGTGACGTACAGCCCCGCTACGTCTTCCAGGTCCCGCTGGCGAACCGTTCGCTCGACGACGTCCTCAAGGGCTTCAACCAGCTGTGGCGGCGCAACATCAAGAAGGCCGAGAAGGCCGGCGTCGAGGTCGTCCAGGGCGGTTACCAGGACCTGGAGGAGTGGCAGCGGCTGTACGAGATCACCGCCGTCCGCGACCGCTTCCGCCCGCGGCCCCTCTCCTACTTCCAGCGCATGTGGACCGTCCTCAACAACGAGGACCCCAACCGCATGCGGCTGTACTTCGCCCGCCACAACGGCGTGAACCTGTCGGCCGCGACCATGCTCGTCGTCGGCGGCCACGTCTGGTACTCCTACGGCGCCTCCGACAACATCGGTCGTGAGTTCCGGCCGTCGAACGCGATGCAGTGGCGCATGCTGCGCGACGCCTACGCGATGGGCGCGACCGTCTACGACCTGCGCGGCATCTCCGACTCGCTCGACGAGACCGACCACCTCTTCGGCCTGATCCAGTTCAAGGTGGGCACCGGCGGCGAGGCCGTCGAGTACATCGGTGAATGGGACTTCCCGCTGAACAAGCTGCTGCACAAGGCGCTCGACATCTACATGTCGCGCCGCTGAGGCCCGCGTAGTCTCGTAAGCCTCGTACACACCGTCGATACACCGCAGCCACAGAAAGGTTCCGGGCCGGCCATGGCGCTCTCCCTCTACGTCGACACCGCTCGCTGGCGGGCGCACCAGAAGACCGTGATCGACCAGTTCCCAGGTCTGGTCCCGGTCTGCAAGGGCAACGGCTACGGCTTCGGCCACGAGCGGCTGTCGGACGAGGCGTCCCGCTTCGGCGCCGACATGCTCGCCGTGGGCACGACGTACGAGGCGGCGCGCATCAAGGACTGGTTCGGCGGGGACCTGCTGGTCCTGACGCCGTTCCGGCGCGGTGAGGAGCCGGTGCCGCTGCCGGACCGGGTGATCCGGTCGGTGTCGTCGGTGGACGGCGTGCACGCGCTGGTCGGCGCCCGGGTCGTCATCGAGTGCATGAGCTCGATGAAGCGGCACGGCATCGGCGAGCACGAGCTGGGCCTGCTGCAGAGCGCCATCGAGGACGTACGCCTGGAGGGCTTCGCGCTCCACCTCCCGCTGGACCGTACGGACGGCACCGACGCCGTCGAGGAGGTCATCGGCTGGATGGACCGGCTGCGGGCGGCCCGGCTGCCGCTGCACACCATGTTCGTCAGCCACCTGAAGGCCGAGGAGCAGGCGCGGCTCCAGCAGCAGTTCCCGCAGACCCGGTTCCGCGCGCGGATCGGTACGCGGCTGTGGCTCGGTGACCACGAGGCGACGCAGTACCGGGGCGCCGTCCTGGACGTGACGCGCGTGTCGAAGGGCGACCGCTTCGGCTACCGCCAGCAGAAGGCGGCGTCGGACGGCTGGCTCGTCGTCGTCGCGGGCGGTACGTCGCACGGGGTGGGCCTGGAGGCCCCCAAGGCGATGCACGGCGTGATGCCGCGCGCCAAGGGCGTGGCCCGCGCCGGTCTGGCGACCGTCAACCGCAACCTCTCGCCGTTCGTCTGGGCGGGCAAACAGCGCTGGTTCGCGGAGCCGCCGCACATGCAGGTGTCGATCCTGTTCGTCCCGTCCGACGCGCAGGAGCCGAAGGTCGGCGACGAACTGGTGGCCCACCTGCGGCACACCACGACGCAGTTCGACCGCCTGGTCGACCGCTAAGGCCTGATCCGGAAGACAGCCCCGGGGCCACCAGGCCCCGCGCACGGCCCCGCCCGGCCCTCGGAGCGGGGCCTCAGTCGCGTACGGCGTCCCGCCGAACGTCGCGTCCCACGCCCCACTCCACCCGCGGTCCCTCGACCGCGTGTGCCGCGTGCTGCGGGGGGTGCGCGGCGCGCCCCAGCGCGAAGACGTCCTCCGCGCCGTCCAGGACGCCGCCGGACGGGTCGTCGCTCCCGTCGCGGCGTACCGGGTCCCGCTCCGGCAGCAGGATGTCGCGTACGACCATGGCGCACAGGAACAGCGTCCCGACGAGGTGCAGGACGATCGCGAACTGGTAGCCCTCGGTCGGCAGCCCCTGCTTGTTGCCGCTCGACGTGTACGCCAGGTACATCCAGATCCCGAGGAAGTACATGACCTCGCAGCCCTGCCAGATCAGGAAGTCCCGCCAGCGCGGGCGGGCGAGGGCGGCGAGCGGGATCAGCCACAGCACGTACTGCGGCGAGTAGACCTTGTTGGTGAGGATGAACGCCGCGACCACGAGGAACGCCAGCTGCGCGAAACGCGGGCGGCGCGGCGCGGTGAGGGCCAGCGCGGCGATTCCGGCGCAGGCCAGCACCATCAGCAGGATCGCGTACGTGTTGACGGCCTCGACGTCGATGTCCACACCCGTGCGCTGCGTGATGATCAGCCAGAAGGAGCCGAAATCGATGCGGCGCTCCTGGCTGAAGGAGTAGAACTTCTTCCAGCCCTCGGGGGCCAGCACCATCACCGGCAGGTTGACCGCCAGCCAGGAGGCGGCCGTGCCCACCAGGGCGGCCGCGAACTCCCGCCACCTCCAGGCCCGCCAGCACAGCAGGAACAGCGGCCCGAGCAGGAGGAACGGGTAGAACTTGGCGGCCGTGGCGAGTCCGAGGAGCAGCCCGCACGCGAGCGCCCGCCCCCTGGACCACATCAGCATGGCGGCGGCGGTGAGGGCGACGGCGAGCAGGTCCCAGTTGATGGTGGCGGTCAGCGCGAGCGCCGGCGCCAGGGCGACGAGCAGCGCGTCCCAGGGGCGACGGCGGTGCGTGCGCGCGACGCAGACGGCGAGCACGGCCGCGCAGACCATCAGCATGCCGGCGTTGACCATCCAGTACGCCTGCTCGCGGGACTGGACGTCCCCTCCGAAGGGACCGGTGATCCACGCGGCGACCTGCATGAACAGCCCGGTCAGGATGGGGTACTCGAGGTACTCCATGTCGCCGGCGAGCCGGTCGAAGTAGGGGATCAGGCCGTCGGCGAACCCACGCGCCAGGAACAGGTGCGGGATGTCGGAGTAGCAGGCGTGGGTGTACTGCGAGCTGGTGCCCCGGAACCAGGCCCAGTTGTAGCAGGGCAGCTTCTGGACCATCCCCAGCGCGAACATCCCGATCGCGACGAGCGCGACGACCCGCACCGGTGTGAGCGGACCGCCACCGGACCGCGCCCAGCGGCCGAACGGTCCGCCGATCAGCTCGCTGCCGGCGGCCGCGACCTCGTCCCGCCGCGTCGGGGGCACGACGGGCAGGTCCGGGTGCACGTGCGTCTCCTGTGGGCTCGGCATGGGGGACATCCTGCCGTACACCTCTGTGGATCCGTGCGGCCTGTGGACAACCCTGGGCAACGGCGAGGGCCGCCGCACCCGCCCGCGTACGTCGTGTACGCGGCAGGTGCGGCGGCCCTCGCCCGGCCGGTCCGGCTGGTCCGGCTCGTCCGCGGGTTGGCCCGGCGCTAGCCGTCCACCCCGCCGAACCAGCCTCCTCCGTTGCCTTCACCGCCGTTGCCGTTGCCACCGTTGCCGTTGGTGCCGCCGCCTGTCGGCGGTGTCGGTGTGGGTGTCAGGCCACCGGTGGTACCGCCGTCGGTCGTTCCGCCGGTGTCCGTATCGCCGCCGCCGGTGTCCGTATCGCCGCCGCCGGTCTGGCCGCCGTTCTGCCCCTTGCAGTCCCAGTCGAGCGGGCCGCAGGAGTCGGAAGGCGTGGGGCTCGGGGACGGCGTGGTCTCCGACGGGGACGGGGACGGCGTCTCCGACGGGCTCGCCGACGGCGTCGGGGACGGCGTGGGCTTCGGGCTCTCGGCCCCGCCGCCCCACACGGGCTCGGCGCCCAGGTCCTCGGGCTCCGGGAACTTCAGGACCTTCTCGCCCTTGAGCGCCTCGGACATGTACTTCTGCCAGATCTCGGACGGGAACGAGGAGCCGTGGATCTTCTTCTGACCACCGGTGCCGAACATCTTCAGGAACTCGCGGTTCTTGTTCGACGCGTTGTCGTCCATCCGGTACATGTCGATGGCGGTCGACAGCTGAGGCGTGTAGCCCACGAACCAGGCCGACCGGTTGCCGTCGGTGGTACCGGTCTTGCCGGCGACGTGGCGGCCCGGGATGGCGGCGTTGTTACCGGTGCCGTCCGGGTGTTCCACGACGTCCCTCAGCACGTCGGTCACGTTGCTCGCGACGGCGGAGGAGAACTTCCGGGAGGCCTTGTCCTCGTGCTTGTAGACGGTGTGCCCGCTCTTCTTCACTTCCTTGACGGAGTACGGCTCGCGCTGCTCGCCGTTGGCCGCGAAGGTCGCGTACGCACCCGCCATGCGGATGGCGCTCGGGTCGGAGATACCGATCGAGAACGACGGCACGTTGCCCTTGGCGAGGCTCTCCGGCCGCAGGCCGGCATCGATGGCCGCCTGCCGCACCTGCGGGATGCCGACGTCCATGCCGAGCTGCACGAAGGGCGAGTTGGCGGAGTGGATCATGGCCTTGCGGAGGTTGATGTCGCCGTAGCTCTGATCACCGTCGTTGACCTGCAGCCACTCCTTGCCCTCTTCGTTCTGCCAGACGGTGCCGTCGTAATTCTTGATCTTGAGCTTGTTGTCACCGTTGTAGATCGCGGTGTCCGGGTCGATGATCCGGCGCTCGCTCTCGCCCTGATCGGCCGGCAGTTCCGGGTTCCGGACGCCGTCGCGCATCGCCGCGGCCAGCACGAACGGCTTGAAGGTCGATCCGACCTGGGCACCGGTCTGGTCGGCGTTGTTGGTGAAGTGCTTGGTCGCGTCGGTGCCGCCGTAGATGGCGACGATCGCACCCGTCTTGGGGTCGACCGAAGCGCCGCCGAACTGGACGTGCGTGTCCGTGTCCGGGCGCTTCTTGGGGTCGATGTGCTTGTCGTGGACGCTCTTGACGGCCGCTTCGAGCTGCTTGACCTTCTCCTTGTCGAAGGTCGTGTAGATCTCGTAGCCGCCCTCGGCCAGCTTCTGCGCCGAGATGTTCTGGTCGTTGTTGTTGATGAAGTAGGCCTTGGCCAGGTCGACCAGGTAACCGGTCTGGCCGCCCAGCGTCGCGCTCTTCTTCGGCGGCTCGATGTCCGGCAGCTCGGTGTACTTGGCCCGCTCGGCAGCGTTGAGGTGCCCGTCCTTGACCATCTCGTCGAGGATCCACCTCCACCGCTTGGTGGCGCGCTCGGTGTTGTCCTTCGCGTTCGCGGCCGGGTCGATCTCGGGGGCGCCGGCCGGGTCGTAGTACGTGGAGCCCTTCAGGAGCGTGGCGAGGAACGCGCACTGGTCGGGCTCCAGATCCTTCGCATTCCTGTCGAAGTACGTCCGGGCGGCGGCCTGGATCCCGTACGCCCCGCGGCCGTAGTACGAGGTGTTCAGGTAACCCGCCATGATCTTGGGCTTCTCGACCTCGTTGCCGACCTTTATGGAGATGAACAGCTCCTTGGCCTTGCGGCTCAGGGTCTGGGACTGGTCGTTGAGCATGGCGTTCTTGACGTACTGCTGGGTGATGGTCGAGCCACCCTGCGTCTGCCCGCCCATCGCCATGTTGACCACGGCGCGGCCGATACCCCTCGGGTCGATGCCCGAGTCGGTCCAGAAGGTCTTGTTCTCCGCCGAGATCACCGCGTTCCGCATGGCCACGGGGATCTGGTCGTACGCGATGATCTGCCGGTTGATCTCACCACCGGTCGCGGCCATCTGCGTGCCGTCGGACCAGTAGTAGACGTTGTTCTGCGCCTTGGCGATCTTGTCCTCGTCGGGCAGATCGACCCACGCGTACGCGATCGTCGCCGCGCCCATCAGCGCGCCCGCGAACCCGAGGAACAGCCCTGCCACGAGCTTCCAGGACGGCATCCAGCGGCGCCACCCGTACTTGTCGTGGCGGGGGTAGTCGATCAGGCGCTTCTTCCCGGGCTGCCCACCGGCGCCACGGCCTCCGCCCCCGCCGCGACCCCGCCCGCCACCGCGCTGGGCGGCGCGGCGGGCTTCGGCGCGGCCGCCGTACTGGGGCTCCGTACCGTACGCGTCTGAAGGGGACCCGTGACCGGCTCCCCGTGCTTGAGCCGCCCGGCGGCCTGAGGGCTGCTGGGCGGCTCGCCTGGCCGCGGCACGCCCGCCACCCTGTGGCTGCGGCGGTTTGCGACGGTGCTCGCTCATCGAACGACTACTCCTCGGGCAGGCGAGTACGCCTGGAAGCGGCAGTGAGTTCCGGTCCCCCCGAAATGACGACGGACCAGCCCTGGCTCGGGCTCATCCGCCATGCACAGAGTGCACTCAGGACGAGGACGCCCCCTGACGCCGCTTGGTTCCCGGTGCTGTGCATGCCGCACAGACTACGCACGGCCAAAACCCACCTAGAGGCGAAGTTCACCCCAAATCAGGCAACTCGTGTGCTGTGAATCAGTGATGTGACGCCGCTCACTATGACCTCACTTGTCGCGAGGAGATCACCGTTCTATCGTCTGGATGTATCGAGTCGATACATCAGCACGGCATAAGCAACGGCGTGAGCAAGCGTGACGGTGACGGAGGAGGCGACGCATGAGCAGGCGCTCCGGCATCCTCGAGTTCGCCGTCCTGGGCCTGCTCCGCGAGGCGCCGATGCACGGGTACGAGCTGCGCAAGCGGCTCAACACCTCGCTGGGGATCTTCCGGGCGTTCAGTTACGGGACGCTTTACCCCTGCCTCAAGACGCTGGTCGCAAACGGCTGGCTGATCGAGGAGCCGGGCAGCGCGCCCGAGGACGCCCTCGCCGCTTCGCTCGCGGGACGCCGAGCGAAGATCGTCTACCGGTTGACGGCCGAGGGGAAGGAGCACTTCGAGGAGCTCCTCTCCCACACCGGTCCGGACGCGTGGGAGGACGAGCACTTCGCGGCACGCTTCGCCTTCTTCGGGCAGACCGAGCGCGAGGTGCGGATGCGCGTGCTGGAGGGGCGCCGCAGCCGCCTGGAGGAGCGTCTGGAGAAGATGCGCGCCTCCCTGGCCCGTACGCGCGAGCGCCTGGACGACTACACGCTTGAGCTGCAGCGCCACGGCATGGAGTCCGTGGAGCGCGAAGTGCGCTGGCTGAACGAGCTCATCGAGAGCGAGCGGGCGGGGCGGGATCAGAGACGATCCGGCCCGGAAGCCCCGGGGGACGCCGCTCAGCAGGACAACACATCTGGAGAGACGGGCGGCCTGCCCCGGCACGGGGGCAGTACCCGGCCGGATCCGTCCGACGACACCGCTAAGTGAGGCCCTGCGACTTGCAGGGCCTCGTCGAGAACACACAGGGAGCAACCGGAATGGGTTCGGTTCGCGTAGCCATCGTCGGCGTGGGCAACTGCGCCGCCTCGCTGGTGCAGGGCGTCGAGTACTACAAGGACGCCGACCCGGCGGGCAAGGTGCCGGGTCTGATGCACGTCCAGTTCGGCGAGTACCACGTCCGGGACGTCGAGTTCGTGGCCGCGTTCGACGTGGACGCGAAGAAGGTGGGCCTTGACCTCGCGGACGCCATCGGCGCCAGCGAGAACAACACCATCAAGATCTGCGACGTGCCGTCGACGGGCGTGACCGTCCAGCGCGGCCACACCCTGGACGGTCTGGGCAAGTACTACCGCCAGACCATCGAGGAGTCCTCCGAGGCCCCGGTCGACGTCGTCCAGGTGCTCAAGGACAAGCAGGTCGACGTCCTCGTCTGCTACCTGCCGGTCGGCTCCGAGGACGCGGCGAAGTTCTACGCCCAGTGCGCCATCGACGCCAAGGTCGCCTTCGTCAACGCCCTCCCGGTCTTCATCGCCGGCACCAAGGAGTGGGCCGACAAGTTCACCGAGGCCGGTGTCCCGATCGTCGGTGACGACATCAAGTCCCAGGTCGGCGCCACCATCACGCACCGCGTCATGGCCAAGCTCTTCGAGGACCGGGGCGTCGTCCTGGACCGCACGATGCAGCTGAACGTCGGCGGCAACATGGACTTCAAGAACATGCTCGAGCGCGAGCGCCTGGAGTCCAAGAAGATCTCCAAGACGCAGGCCGTCACCTCCCAGATCCCCGACCGGGACCTCGGCGAGAACAACGTCCACATCGGCCCGTCCGACTACGTGGCCTGGCTCGACGACCGCAAGTGGGCGTACGTCCGCCTCGAGGGCCGCGCGTTCGGTGACGTCCCGCTGAACCTGGAGTACAAGCTCGAGGTGTGGGACTCCCCGAACTCCGCGGGTGTCATCATCGACGCCCTGCGCGCCGCGAAGATCGCCAAGGACCGGGGCATCGGCGGCCCGATCCTCTCCGCGTCCTCGTACTTCATGAAGTCCCCGCCGGTCCAGTACTTCGACGACGTGGCCCGTGAGAACGTCGAGAAGTTCATCCGTGGCGAGGTCGAGCGCTGAGGCGACGCCGAGCGCTGAGCGGCACCCGCTCTGTCGAAGGTCCCCGTGGCATCTGCCCGGGGGCCTTCGCCGTATGTGACCCTTGGGCCATGCCCGTCGTACGTGATCTACGCGTACTCCTCCGCCTCGCGGACTTCCGCCGCCTGCTCGCCGTACGACTGCTCTCCCAGTGCGCCGATGGTGTCTACCAGGTCGCCCTCGCCACGTACGTCGTCTTCTCGCCCGAGAAGCAGACCTCACCCGCGGCGATCGCCTCCGCCATGGCGGTGCTGCTGCTGCCCTACTCCCTCGTCGGCCCGTTCGCCGGCGTCCTGCTCGACCGCTGGCGGCGGCGCCAGGTCCTGCTGTACGGGAACCTCCTGCGGGCGGTGCTCGCCGTCGGAACCGCGTTCCTGATCCTCGCCTCCGTGCCGGACTGGCTCTTCTACGCCTCCGCGCTCTCGGTCACGGCCGTCAACCGCTTCGTCCTGGCCGGGCTCTCCGCCGCGCTGCCCCGGGTCGTCGACGCGGAGCGACTGGTGGTGGCCAACTCCCTGTCGCCCACCGCGGGGACCCTGGCCGCGACCGCGGGTGGCGGTCTCGCCTTCGCCGTGCGGCTGCTCATCGCCGACTCCGACGCCGCCGTGGTCGTGCTCGGCGCGCTGCTCTACCTGTCCGCGGCACTCGCTTCCCTGCGCATGGGGCGTGAGCTGCTCGGCCCCGACCCCGAGGTGGTGCAGCCGCGACTCGGGGCGGCGCTCGCCTCGACCGTGCGCGGCCTGGCGAGCGGGCTGCGGCATCTGGCGGAGCGCCGGGACGCGGCTCGGGCGCTGGCCGCGATGACCGTCATGCGCTTCTGCTACGGCGCGCTGACGGTGATGGTGCTCATGCTGTGCCGCTACCGCTGGGCCGCGACCGAGAAGGAAGGGCTCGCCCTGCTGGGGCTGGCCGTCGGGGTCTCGGGCGCCGGGTTCTTCGCCGCGGCGGTGTGTACGCCGTGGGCGATCGGGCGGGTGGGCCAGTACGGCTGGATGGCGGTGTGCGCCGGGTCGGCCGCGGTCCTGGAGCCTGCGCTGGCACTGCCCTTCGCGCTGGTACCGATGCTGATCGCCGCCTTCGTGCTCGGGCTCACTACGCAGGGGACGAAGATCGCCACCGACACGGTGGTCCAGAAGACGGTGGACGACGCCTATCGGGGGCGAGTCTTCTCCCTCTATGACGTGCTCTTCAACGTCGCCTTCGTCGGCGCTGCGAGCATGGCCGCCCTGATGTTGCCTCCGGACGGCCGGTCCGCCGCGCTGGTGACCGTGGTCGCCGCTCTGTACGCGTGCCTGGCCGCCCTGCTGCTGCGGTGGAAACGCGTGGGCGCCGCGCGCTGAGGTCCCCGCCTCCACAGGAGCGAGGGCGATGTTTCACGTGAAACATCGCCCTCGACTGTTGGTCGCTGTCGCCATGTTTCACGTGAAACATGGCATGCGGTCACGTGCGAGCAGTCTCGTCCTGATCCGCCCACCACTCCTTGAGCGCGGCTACGGCGGCGTCGTGCTCCATCGGTCCGTTCTCCAGGCGCAGCTCCAGCAGGAACTTGTACGCCTGTCCCACGGCCGGCCCCGGACCGATCCCCAGGACGTCCTGGATCTGGTTGCCATCCAGGTCGGGCCGGATCGCGTCCAGCTCCTCCTGCTCCTGGAGCTTGGCGATGCGCTCTTCGAGCCCGTCGTACGCCCGGGAGAGAGCAGCCGCCTTGCGCTTGTTCCGTGTCGTGCAGTCGGACCGGGTCAGCTTGTGCAGCCGGCTCAGCAGCGGCCCCGCGTCGCGCACGTACCGGCGTACGGCCGAGTCGGTCCACTCGCCGGTCCCGTAGCCGTGGAAGCGCAGGTGGAGCTCCACCAGACGTGCGACGTCCTTGACCATGTCGTTGGAGTACTTCAGCGCGGTCATGCGCTTCTTGACCATCTTGGCGCCGACCACCTCGTGGTGGTGGAACGAGACCCGCCCGTCGGGCTCGAAGCGCCGCGTGCGCGGCTTGCCGATGTCGTGCAGCAGCGCAGCCAGTCGAAGAACCAGGTCGGGCCCGTCCTCTTCGAGGTCGATGGCCTGCTCCAGCACGATCAGCGAGTGGTCGTAGACGTCCTTGTGCCGGTGGTGCTCGTCACTCTCCAGCCGCAGCGCGGGCAGCTCGGGCAGCACCCGGTCGGCGAGACCGGTCATGACCAGCAGGCCCAGGCCCTTGCGCGGGTTCGCGGAGAGGATGAGCTTGTTGAGCTCGTCCCGCACGCGCTCGGCGGAGACGATGTCGATGCGCTCCGCCATCTCCGTCATCGCGGTGATGACCTCGGTCGCCACGTCGAAGTCGAGCTGCGCGGCGAACCGTGCGGCGCGCATCATCCGCAGCGGGTCGTCCGAGAAGGACTCCTCCGGTGTGCCGGGTGTCCGCAGGACACGCGCGGAGAGGTCCTGAAGACCACCGTGGGGGTCGATGAACTCCTTCTCCGGCAGCGCGACCGCCATCGCGTTCACCGTGAAGTCCCGACGCACGAGGTCTTCCTCGATGGAGTCGCCGTAGGAGACCTCGGGCTTGCGGGAGGTCCGGTCGTACGCCTCGGAGCGGTAGGTCGTGATCTCGATCTGGAACTGCTGGTCGGCGTCCCCGACGCGGGCGCTCTTCTGCGCCCCCACCGTGCCGAAGGCGATCCCGACGTCCCAGACGGACTCCGCCCACGGCCTCACGATCTTCAGCACGTCCTGCGGACGGGCGTCCGTGGTGAAATCCAGGTCGTTGCCGAGCCGCCCGAGCAGCGCGTCCCGCACCGAGCCGCCGACGAGGGCAAGGCTGAACCCGGCCTCCTTGAAGCGGCGGGCGAGATCGTCGGCGACGGGGGACACGCGCAGTAGTTCACTGACCGCGCGGCGTTGCGCCTGGCTCAGGGCGGTCGGGTTCTCTTCGTTGGGGTTCGGCACAGCAGAAAAGGTTACGTGCCCTGGCCCGCCGGGGCGTCCCCGTTTCGGCCCGGGCATGTGGAGCACTCCGCGGCACTTAGCCCCAGCCGGTCTCGTTACCATGCGTGGACGCAGAATCCGACAACCACCAACGGCAACCAGACGACGAGGGACGGGCAGCGCGTGGCCGAGGCGGCAGACTTCCAGGGCACCCGCCCCTCCCCTGCCCGCCGGTGGCTGCGGCGTTCGGCCTCGGTGGTCGCTGCTCTGCCCCTGTTCGCCACCCTGCTGTACGGCCCCCTGGCCTCCTCCGCGCACGCCGACGAGAAAACTCCAGGATCACGGACCGTGGATGTGTCCCTGGACACGTTGGCCCCGAGCACGCCCACGGAGGGAGACACCCTCACCATCACCGGCTCGGTGACCAACCAGGGCAAGCAGACGGTCAACGGGGCGACGGTGGATCTGCGGGTGGGGTCCGCGCTGCCCAACCGGGGCACGATCGACGAGGTGGCCCAGCGCAAGGGCTTCACGCCCAGCAGTGACGGCACCGCGGTCGCCCCCGCCTACGCTTACCCGATCCCGACGCTCCCGGCGGGGACCACCCAGGAGTTCCGTCTCTCCGTGCCGGTCGACAAGCTCGGCCTCGGCAAGGCGGGCGTGTACCAGCTCGGGGTGTCGCTGACGGGACGGACGCCCAGCGACCCCTACAACCAGGTGCTCGGCATCGAGCGCACCTTCCTTCCCTGGCAGCCGGACGACACCGAGAAGAAGACCCAGCTCACCTATCTCTGGCCGCTGATCTCCTCGACGCGGCTGTCCGCGGAGACCGGCTCGGACGATCAGCAGACCCCGGTCTTCGAGAACGACGACCTGGCCGCCGAGCTCGCCCCCGGCGGACGGCTGGAGCGTCTCGTCTCCCTCGGCTCCGAGCTCCCGGTCACCTGGGTCATCGACCCCGACCTCCTCGCCACCGTGGAGGCGATGACCCGGAACTACCAGGTCAAGGACGGGGACACCGACGTCCCGGGCCGCAACCAGGCCGTCGCCAAGCAGTGGCTGAACTCCCTGGAGAAGGCGGTGGAGGGCGGCAAGGTGGTCGCGCTTCCCTACGCCGACCCCGACCTGGCGTCGCTCGCCCACCGCGGCAAGGACGTCTCCGGTTCCCTCAGCCATCTCCAGCCGGCCACCGAGCTCGCCGAGACCACCGTGGAGACGATCCTCCACGTGAAGCCGTCCGTCGACTTCGCCTGGCCGGTCGACGGAGCGCTCGACCCGTCCATCGTCGACATCGCCACCTCCGCCGGCGCCGACAAGGTCATCGCGCGCAGCGACAGCGTGCGCGACACCCTCCCGTACACGCCGACGGCCGCCCGGCCCATCGGTGGCGGCACCACGGCCGTGGTGGCCGACGAGGCGCTGTCCACCGCCTTCCACGGCGACATGACCAGGGCGGAGAACTCCACGCTGGCGGTCCAGCGGTTCCTCGCCCACACCCTGACCGTGACGCAGCAGCAGCCGGAGAAGCAGCGCAGCGTCGTCGTCGCGCCGCAGCGCATGCCGACCGCCGCCCAGGCCCAGTCGATGGCGAGCGCGCTGCGGGGCTTGTCCGCCCAGCGCTGGACGCTCCCCGCCGACCTGATCACCGCGGCGGCCGCCGAGCCCGACCCGCGCGCCACCACCCAGGTCCCCAACGCGTCCCGCTACCCGCAGAAGCTGCGCCGCCATGAGCTTCCCGTGCAGGCCTTCCAGGACATGAAGGCCACGCGGGAGACGCTGGACAACTTCAAGGTGATCCTCACCGCGGCCTACCGGGTGGTGACACCGGTGGGCAACGCGATCAACCGTGAGATGTCGACCTCCTGGCGGGGGCGGCCGGACGCGGTGGCGTACCGCAGCGGCGTGCTGACGCATCTGAAGAGCCTGACCACCGAGGTCAAGCTGATCGAGAAGTCCGACCTGACCCTCTCCGGCCGCAGCGCCACGATCCCGGTGACCGTGCAGAACAAGCTGCTGCAGGGCGTCGACCACCTGGTGCTGCGGCTGACGTCCTCCAAGCCGACCCGCCTGAAGCTCAACGGAAGCGACACCGTCTCCGAGCAGCCGGTGAGGATCGACGGCGGGCACAGCCAGTCGGTGAAGTTCACCGCCTCCGCCAACGCCAACGGCCCGGTCCCCATGACGGCGCAGCTGTACACGGAGGACGGCAGGCCGTACGGCAAGCCGATGCACTTCACCGTCAAGGTCTCCGAGATCACGCCGACGGTGATGCTCGTCATCGCGGGTGGTGTACTGCTGCTGGTCCTCGCCGGCGTCAGGATGTACACCCAGCGCAAGCGCGCCGCCGCCCGGGAGGCCTCCGCGGAGGAGGTCGCTGCGGAAGAGGCCGCCGCGGAAGAGGCCGATCCGCAGCAGCCGAGTGACCCTGCGCCGGACACCCGGGCGCAAAGCACCGAGCCGTCCGGCCCGGGTGAGAAAGTGGACCGTTGAGCGATGTCGTGGCCGGCCGGCCGGGGACGATGAGGTGGGGTTATCCATGAACGCGCCGTACGACGGTGACCGCGGCCAGGGCGCGGGTGGCGGCGGTACGCCTCCCGGCGGGACGCACGCGGCGCCCCCGGCGGACCAGGTACCGCCACCGGCGTCACCGCCTGCCCCGGATCCGTACGTCCCGGACCCCTACGTCCAGGACGCCTACGACCACGACCCGTACCGGTCGCACGACCTCTCCGCGCAGGACCCGGTGGGCGAGGCGCTCTACGACCGCGCCGCGCACCCGCCGCCCCCGCCCGGCACGTATCCGGAGCCGCAGCCTCTCTACCAGCAGCCCGCCGCTCCCGAGCACGCTCCCAATCCCCACGTCTGGGCACAGACCCCGCCGCCCGAGCCCGACGGCCCTTCCCGCCACCTTCCGTACGGTGACGATCCGCGGACCGTTCAGTACACCGGCGTCGACGACCTCGTCACCCGGGCCGGTGAGGAGGAGCCCACGCCGGACGCCTTCGCCCACCTCTACCGGGACCAGCAGGGCCACGGCCGCCCGCCCGCCGCAGGCCATCCCGGCCCCGGTGAGCCCGAGCCCGAGCCGGTGCCCGCGGCGGTGCCGGCCCCCGCCGCGCCGAAGAAGTCCGGCGGCCGCGCCTCCGGCCTGCTGAAGTCCAGCGCCGTGATGGCCGCCGGCACGCTCGTCTCCCGCCTGACCGGATTCGTCCGCAGTCTGGTCATCACCGGAGCACTGGGCGCCGCCCTGCTCGGTGACGCCTACACCGTCGCGGCGACCCTGCCGACGATGATCTACATCCTCACCGTCGGCGGCGGTCTGAACTCGGTCTTCGTGCCGCAGCTCGTCCGCTCGATGAAGGACGACGAGGACGGCGGCGAGGCCTACGCCAACCGGCTGCTGACCCTGGTCATGGTCGCCCTCGGCGTGATCGTCGCCCTCGCGGTGTTCGGCGCCCCGCTGCTGGTCCGCGCGATGTCGGACACCATCGCCGGTGACGCGGCCGCCAACAGCGTCGCGGTCACCTTCGCCCGCTTCTGCCTGCCTACGATCTTCTTCATGGGCGTGCACGTGGTCATGGGGCAGATCCTCAACGCGCGCGGCAAGTTCGGCGCCATGATGTGGACCCCGGTTCTGAACAACATCGTCGTGATCTTCACGTTCGGGATGTTCATCTGGGTCTACGGCACGTCCGCGGAGACCGGCATGCGTGTCGAGACGATCCCGGACGAGGGTGTCCGGCTGCTCGGCATCGGCACCCTGCTCGGCCTGGTCGTCCAGGCGCTGGCGATGATCCCGTACCTGCGTGAGGCGGGCTTCCGCTTCCGGCCCCGGTTCGACTGGAAGGGCCAAGGCCTCGGCAAGACGGTCAAGCTCGCCAAGTGGACCGTTCTCTTCGTCCTCGCCAACCAGGCCGGTGTCGTCATCGTCACGCAGCTCGCCACGGCGGCCGGCAAGGCCTCCGGCAAGGACGGGGCGGGCATCCTCGCCTACTCCAACGCCCAGCTGATCTGGGGCATGCCGCAGGCCATCATCACCGTCTCCGTCATGGCCGCACTGCTGCCGCGCATCTCCCGCGCCGCGCACGACAACGACCCGGGTGCCGTCCGCGACGACATCTCGCAGGGACTGCGGAACTCGGCCGTCGCGATCGTGCCGATCGCGTTCACCTTCCTCGCGCTCGGCCTGCCGATGTGCACCCTGCTCTTCGCGTCCGCCTCCGACGAGGCCGCGCGCGGCATGGGGTACATGCTCATGGCCTTCGGCCTCGGCCTGATTCCGTACTCGGTGCAGTACGTCGTGCTGCGCGGGTTCTACGCGTACGAGGACACGCGTACGCCCTTCTACAACACCGTCATCGTGGCGGCCGTCAACGCGGCCGCGTCCGGAGTCTGCTACGTGGTGCTGCCGTCCCGGTGGGCCGTCGTCGGCATGGCCGCCTCGTACGGGCTCGCCTACGCCGTCGGTGTCGGGGTCGCGTGGCGCCGGCTGCGCAAGCGGCTCGGCGGCGATCTGGACGGCTCGCACGTCGTACGGACCTACGCGCGGCTGTGCATGGCGTCCATCCCGGCGGCGATGGCCGGCGGCGCCGTCGGTCTCCTCCTGTTGAGGACGCTGGGCGCGGGCGCCCTCGGCTCTCTGGCGGCGCTCGTCGCCGGCGGGGTGGTCCTGCTCGGCGTCTTCTTCGTAGCGGCGCGGAAGATGCGGATTCAGGAGCTCAACGCCATGGTGGGCATGGTCCGCGGCCGTCTGGGCCGCTGACGATCCGGCACGAGCGGACCACCGGGGCAACCATCGTGGGCCACCGCGTGTCGTGCATGGCAGCGGACTGTGGGCACAATTGGCATGGCTGTTGGATATGGCGCAACGGATGGGGAGGCAGGAACGACGGTGGCGGAACGTAGCACGGCCGCCGTCGACGTGGCCGACAACAGCGGTGACGACCCGCTGACCGCGAAGGCGGACAAGGCCGCGGCCGACGGGGTGGCGGAAGCGCAGGACACGGCGGACGGATCCGCCGACAACACCGACGGCGAGCGGCGGACCGGCGGTCAGCCCTCCCGTGTGACACCCGAGCTGCACAGCGGCCACAAACTGGCCAGACGCTACCGGCTCGAGGAGTGCGTCACCCGTCTGGACGGCTTCAGCAGCTGGCGTGCCGTCGACGAGAAGCTGCGCCGCGCCGTGGGGGTGCACGTGCTCCCCGCGAACCATCCCAGGGCCCGCTCGGTGCTGGCCGCGGCACGTTCCTCGGCGCTGCTCGGCGACCCCCGGTTCGTCCAGGTCCTGGACGCGGTCGAGGAGAACGAGCTCGTCTACGTCGTCCACGAATGGCTGCCGGACGCCACCGAGCTCACCGCCCTCCTCGCGGCCGGGCCGCTGGAGCCGCATGACGCGTACCAGCTCGTCAGCCAGGTCTCCCAGGCCATGGCCGCCGCCCACCGCGAGGGGCTCGCGCATCTCCGCCTCACCCCCGGCGCCGTCCTGCGGACCTCCAGCGGCCAGTGGCGCATCCGCGGGCTCGCCGTCAACGCCGCCCTGCGGGGCATCAGCGCCGAGCGCCCGCAGCGCACCGACACGGAGGCGATCGGCGCCCTGCTGTACGCGGCGCTGACCCAGCGCTGGCCTTACGAGGACGACGCACACGGTCTGTCCGGGCTGCCCAAGGGTGTCGGGCTCATCGCACCCGACCAGGTCCGGGCGGGGGTGCACCGCGGCCTCTCCGAGATCGCCATGCGCGCCCTCGCCAACGACGGGGCGACGGCCTCCCGCCAGGAACCCGCCTGCACCACCCCCGACGAGCTCGCCAAGGCCGTGGCGGCGATGCCCCGCATCCGCCCGCCGGAGCCGGAGTTCCCCGCCCCGCCGGACTACCAGCGCACGACCTACCAGCAGGGCACCTACGGCCGGCCCAAGCCGCGCCCGGCCGCCACGGCCACCCAGCCGACGCCCATGCCGCCGCCCCCGCTGCAGAGCCGTACGGGCAAGGCACTCAAGTGGGCCGTGTCGGCACTGCTCATCGCCGCACTGGGCCTCGGCAGCTGGCAGGTGGCCGACAAGCTGCTCGACCAGCCCAAGGCCGCCGAGGACCCGAAGCCGAGGCAGACCACCTCCACATCCAGTGGTGGAGGTCAGCAGAAGACGAGGGTCCCCGTCCCGCTGAAGATCCAGGAAGCCAGGGAGTACGCCCCCGACGGCTCCCCGCAGAACGTCAATGACGTCCAGAAGACCTACGACAACGACAGCGGCAGCTACTGGCGGACGAACTACTTCCTCGACGGCCCAGAGCTCGAGCCCTCGATCAAGCAGGGCGTCGGCATCGTGTACGACCTCGGCGCGGACAAGGACGTCTCGAGCGTCTCCATAGGGCTGCGCTACGGCGGACCGCACACGACCATCACGCTCTACGCCGCCGATTCGCTGTCGCCGTCCGGCTCCGTGGACACCATGAAGAAGATCGCTTCCGGGCAGAGCAGCGGTACGAGCCTGCAGGTGTCCACCAAGGAGCCGGTGAAGAGCCGTTACGTGCTGCTGTGGATGACCGCGATGCCCTACTCGGCGAAGGACGGCTACAGCGGCGCGGGATACAAGCAGGCCATCACGGACGTGAAGTTCACCGGCTGACAGAGAGACGCGGGAGGGGGCGCACCGTTGGACGATGCCGAACTGGGCGGCACGAGCGACCAGGAACTACTGGCTCGCCATGTCAGCGGTGACCCTGACGCCTTCGGCGAGCTCGTGCGCCGCCACCGCGACCGGCTCTGGGCCGTCGCCCTGCGGACGCTGGGGGACAGGGAGGAGGCCGCCGACGCCGTCCAGGACGCCCTCGTCTCCGCCTTTCGGTCCGCCCACACCTTCCGCGGTCAGTCCGCCGTGACGACGTGGCTGCACCGCATCACCGTGAACGCCTGCCTGGACCGGGCCCGCAAAGCCGCATCCCGCAAGACCTCGCCCGTGGAGGACACCGAGCGGCTGGAGCAGCTTCTGGAGCCCCATGAGTCGGCCGAGGCGCCTGCCGAGCGGCACGACCTTCACCGGGAGCTCCTGGCCGCGCTGGCGACACTGCCTGCCGATCAGCGTGCCGCGCTGGTGCTGGTCGATATGCAGGGCTACCCCGTCGCAGAGGCCGCTCGCATCCTCGACGTACCCACGGGAACGGTGAAGAGCCGCTGCGCCCGGGGCCGGGCGAGACTGCTCCCCCTGCTCACTCATCTGCGTGGTGACACCGTGGGTAAGGGTGGGTCCGAAGGGGGAAGGAACCGGACGCCAGGGACATCCGTCCCACCTGCGTCGGGAGCAAGCCGTGATGCAGGACCCCAGGATCCTGCTGCTGTGAAGGGCGGAGGTGGACGCGCGTGACATCCACGGCCGACACGACTCAGCATCCGGATGTCTCGGAGATCTCCGACCTCACCGAGGGGCTGCTCTCACCGTCGCGTACCGCCGATCTGCGACGGCATCTGAACGACTGCGCACTGTGCGCCGATGTTCGTACCTCACTGGAGGAGATCCGCGGGCTGCTCGGCACGCTTCCCGGGCCCGCCCGCATGCCGGCCGATATCGCCGGGCGTATCGATGCCGCGCTGGCTGCCGAAGCGCTCCTGGACGCCACCGCTCCCGCTGCGAGTGAGCACGTTTCACGTGAAACATCGACCCCGTCGAAGCCGGCCGACCGGATCCCTGCGGACCGTCCGGCCGGGCCTTCCTCCGGGCGGCCTGCCGGCCGACCGAACACCGCCACGGGCCCCGGCCGCGCGGGTTCCGCGCGGCAGCGGCGCCGCAGGATGCTCCTCGGCACGGCCTTCGGCGCCGCGCTGGTCGCCCTGAGCGGACTGCTCCTCCAGGGGATCCAGTCGTCGGGGGACAAGGACGGCAACGCCCGGAAGGCCGACAGCCCGGTCACTGCCGCCGATACGGCGACCTTCTCCGGCGTCCCTCTCGACAACCATGTAGAGGCCCTCCTCGCCATGGAGACCTTCACCGCGACGCCCGAGAAGCAGGACCAGCGGAGCCTGGGGGCCAATACGGTGAAGCGCTCAGGTGACGTGGCCGTCCCGGACTGTGTCCAGGCGGGGACCGGCCGTACCGAGCAGGCTCTCGCCGCTGAGCTGGGGGAATACCAGGGCAGGAAGGCTTTTCTCGTGGTCCTGCCGCACTCCGCGGACGCCCGGCGGGTCGATGCGTACATCGTCGACGCGTCCTGCACCACGACGAAGGCCCCCAAGGGAGACGTGCTGCTCACGCACTCCTACCCCCGTCCCTGACATCACGCTGCCGTGCCGCCTGGGCGCTGCGGGAATGCGCGCCCCGTAGGATCCGTTGGGTGGGGTGAGAGTCCTTGACCCGGCCCCGTAGGCAGTAGGCAGTCTGCAGAGACGAGGAAGAAACCCGTGAGCGACGTCCGTAACGTGATCATTATCGGCTCCGGGCCCGCCGGCTACACGGCAGCGCTGTACACGGCGCGTGCCTCGCTGAAGCCGCTGGTCTTCGAAGGTGCCGTCACCGCCGGTGGTGCGCTCATGAACACGACCGAGGTGGAGAACTTCCCCGGTTTCCGTGACGGGATCATGGGCCCCGATCTCATGGACAACATGCGGGCCCAGGCCGAGCGCTTCGGTGCCGAGCTCATCCCGGACGACGTCATCGCGGTGGACCTCAGCGGCGACATCAAGACCGTGACGGACACCGCCGGGACCGTTCACCGCGCGAAGGCCGTCATCGTCACGACCGGCTCTCAGCACCGCAAGCTCGGCCTGCCGAACGAGGACGCGCTGTCCGGCCGGGGCGTCTCGTGGTGCGCCACCTGCGACGGCTTCTTCTTCAAGGACCAGGACATCGCCGTGGTGGGCGGCGGTGACACCGCGATGGAGGAGGCGACCTTCCTCTCCCGGTTCGCCAAGTCCGTCACCATCGTCCACCGCCGGGACACCCTGCGCGCCTCCAAGGCCATGCAGGAGCGTGCCTTCGCCAACCCGAAGATCAAGTTCGCGTGGGACAGCGAGGTCGCCGAGATCCACGGTGAGCAGAAGCTGTCCGGTCTGACCCTGCGCAACACCAAGACGGGTGAGACCTCCGAGCTGCCGGCGACCGGTCTGTTCATCGCCGTGGGCCACGACCCGCGCACCGAGCTGTTCAAGGGCCAGCTGGAGCTGGACGACGAGGGCTACCTCAAGGTGGAGGCTCCGTCCACGCGCACGAACATCACGGGCGTCTTCGCCGCCGGTGATGTGGTGGACCACACCTACCGCCAGGCGATCACCGCCGCCGGCACGGGGTGCTCCGCCGCCCTGGACGCCGAGCGCTACCTCGCCGCGCTCGGTGACAGCGAGAAGGCCGCCGAGCCGGAGAAGACCCCGGTCGTCTGACCGCACCCTGTTCCCCACTCCCACACCCCGTTGAAACAAGGAGGCTGCCGTGGCCGGCAACCTGCAGGACGTGACCGACGACTCCTTCGAGGCTGAGGTCCTCAACAGCGACAAGCCCGTACTCGTGGACTTCTGGGCCGCCTGGTGCGGTCCGTGCCGCCAGATCGCGCCGTCGCTGGAGGCCATCGCCGCCGAGCACGGCGAGAACATCAAGGTCGTCAAGCTGAACATCGACGAGAACCCGGCCACGGCGGCGAAGTACGGCGTCATGTCGATCCCGACGCTCAACGTCTACCAGGGCGGCGAGGTCGTGAAGACGATCGTCGGCGCCAAGCCGAAGGCCGCGATCGTCCGCGACCTCGACCCCTTCATCGGCGACGAGGTCAGCAAGGCCTGACGTCTCTGTTTCACGTGAAACAGTGAGCGGCCCCTCCCGGTCAGGGAGGGGCCGCTCACTTTTCTGCTCGCTTTTCTGTCACAGCGGGCGCAGCACCGGGTCCTTCTGGACCGCTCCTAGCAGGCGGTCGAGTGCCAGCTCGACGTCTTCCTTCCAGGAGAGTGTGGTGCGCAGCTCCAGCCGCAGCCGGGGATGGACCGGGTGCGGTCGGACGGTCTTGAACCCCACCGCCAGAAGGTGGTCGGCGGGCAGCACGCAAGCCGGCTCTTTCCAGCGGGCGTCCCCGAAGGCCTCGATCGCCTTGAAGCCGCGCCGGAGCAGGTCCTTCGCCACGGTCTGCACCATCACCCGGCCGAGCCCCTGGCCCTGGTACCCCGGCATGATCCAGGCCGTTATCAGCTGCACGGCGTCGGGCGAGAGAGGACTCGTCGGAAAGGCGGTCGAACGCGGCACATACGCGGGCGGCGCGTAGAGCACGAACCCGACCGGTACCTCGTCCACATAGACGACACGACCGCAGGATCCCCAGTCCAGCAGGACCGCGGAGATCCAGGCCTCCTTCTCCAGGTCCGGAGTTCCGGCCTTTATCGCGGCCTCTCCGCTGACTGGGTCAAGTTCCCAGAAGACACACGCTCGGCAACGCTTGGGGAGATCCGGGAGGTTGTCCAGCGTGAGCGGTACGAGCCGACGCCCCATGAAGGCTGTTCCTCACTTCCTTCGCGTGCCGCTCCGAGAGCGGCTGCCAGCGCGCTCCGTTCCCGGAGCAGGCTGCCGATGAACCCACCGACCGCACCCAGTCCCAGGCCTGCTGTCACCAGTCGGCCGCGGCTCACCTCTCGCATGCCCGGTTCTCCCTCCATAGTGGGTCAGGGGAATGCGCATACCAGAACGCATCGTATCGATCGGGCGATGACACGCATACGGGAAGACGGCAAAGGGCGGGCCGTGTTCCGGTGAACACCGGCACACGGCCCGCCCTCCTGGCTGCGGCGAACGGGGGTCAGCCCTGGTCGTCCTGCTGCTCCTGCTCCGCGAGGCCCTGCGCCAGAACGCGTCCTTCGCCAGGGGCCAGGGTCGACAGGATCCGGTCGAGATCCTCCATCGAGGCGAACTCGACGACGATCTTGCCCTTCTTCTGCCCGAGGTCGACCTTCACCCGGGTCTCGAAGCGGTCCGACAGCCGGGTGGCGAGCTTGTTCAGCGCCGGCGACACCCGGGCACCGGCCCGCGGCCCCTTCGGCTTGGCCGGAGCGCCGCTGGGCTCCGACTCCATCAGCTTCACGATCTCCTCGACCCCGCGCACCGAGAGGCCCTCGGCGACGATGCGGTACGCCAGCTTGTCCTGCGCCTCGGGGTCCTCCACCGACAGCAGCGCCCGGGCGTGCCCGGCCGACAGCACACCGGCGGCCACCCGGCGCTGAACGGGCGGCGACAGCCGCAGCAGCCGCAGCGTGTTGGAGACCTGGGGACGCGAGCGCCCGATCCGGTCGGCCAGCTGGTCGTGGGTGCAGTTGAAGTCCTTCAGAAGCTGGTCGTAGGCAGCGGCCTCCTCCAGCGGGTTCAGCTGCGCCCGGTGCAGGTTCTCCAGCAGGGCGTCCAGGAGCAGCTTCTCGTCCTCGGTCGCACGGACGATCGCGGGGATGCGCTCCAGCCCTGCCTCCCGGCAGGCCCGCCAGCGCCGCTCGCCCATGATCAGCTCGTAGCGCTCGGGGCCCAGCTGTCGTACGACCACCGGCTGGAGCAGCCCCACCTCCTTGATGGAGGTGACCAGCTCGGCCAGCGCGTCCTCGTCGAACACCTCACGCGGCTGGCGCGGGTTCGGCGTGATCGCGTCCAGCGGCAGCTCGGCGAAGTGCGCCCCGGCCGACGCCTCGCCCTCGGGTGCCGCCTCCGGCTCCGGCTGCGCTGAAAGCGCCGGTTCCACGGGCCCGGAGGCGTTCGGCAGCGTCGCGACCTTGGCGGCCGCCACCCCCCGCTCCGCCGTCAGTGCGGGAATGGCCCCCGGAGAGGTGGACCCGACTCCCACCGAAGGCGCCTGCCTCTCCTGGGGAGCAGCGGGGATCAGCGCACCGAGCCCACGCCCCAGTCCCCTACGTCGCTCGCTCACTGGATCCCCTCCGACATGCTGTGCTTGCTGATCTGGCTGCCCACGTGGGCGTGCTGTGGGTCGTAGTAGACACCAGCCCCCCGCAGGGCGATCTCGCGGGCCGCCTCCAGGTACGAGAGCGCACCGCTGGAGCCCGGGTCGTACGTCAGCACCGTCTGCCCGTAGCTGGGTGCCTCCGAGATGCGGACGGAGCGCGGAATGCTGGTCCGCAGCACCTCGTCACCGAAGTGGCTGCGCACCTCGTCGGCGACCTGCGAGGCGAGCCTGGTCCGGCCGTCGTACATGGTGAGCAGGATCGTCGAGACATGGAGCGTGGGGTTGAGGTGCCCGCGTACCAGCTCGACATTGCGCAGAAGCTGCCCCAGACCTTCCAGCGCGTAGTACTCGCACTGGATGGGGATCAGGACCTCCGCGCCCGCCACCATGGCGTTGACCGTCAGCAGGCCCAGCGACGGAGGGCAGTCGATGAGGATGTAATCCAGCGGCTGCTCATACGCCTGGATCGCCCGCTGCAGTCGACTCTCCCGGGCCACGAGCGAGACCAGCTCGATCTCCGCCCCGGCGAGATCGATGGTGGCCGGAGCGCAGAAGAGGCCTTCGACGTCCATGACGGGCTGGACCACGTCGGAGAGCGGCTTGCTCTCCACCAGGACGTCGTAGATCGAAGGAACTTCGGCATGGTGGTCGATCCCGAGCGCCGTGGAGGCGTTGCCCTGCGGGTCCAAGTCGATGACCAGCACACGTGCGCCGTGCAGAGCCAGAGAGGCGGCGAGGTTGACCGTCGTGGTCGTCTTGCCTACCCCGCCCTTCTGGTTGGCGACCACCATGATGCGGGTCTGCTGAGGGCGGGGAAGCCCCTCACCGGCACGGCCCAGCGCTTCCACCGCCAGTTGGGCAGCATGACCGATGGGGGTGTCGTCCATCGGGGGCGGTGTTTCACGTGAAACATCCTCCCCCGCCGATTCGGTACGGGGACCGGGGACCGGATCGGTCATCGGTCCCGCGATGTTGGCGTCGGACCGCAAGGATTCACTCTCCTCGGCTTCAGGCTCGCGATGGGGAGAGCCTGCCATGCTTTCGGGGTCGTGAACCAGCGAGGCCCGTGGTTCTGTGGACAACTCCACCTCTGTGGACATCCCTGTAACCCCCACGGGGGGCTTACGGTCGCGCGGCGTGGCAGCCGCGCGACCGCGGCTGATGATTCCCTGCAGCAGTGAGCGACGTTTCACGTGAAACATTGATGCACTCGCCGCCCAGCGCGGGCATCACGACACTCCGAAATGCGTACGTATGAGGATCGACAGCAGGAAAACCCCGCCGGTGGCCCTCAGCGACGACGACGGGACGTCCGCGCGGCCTTGGCGCGCTTGGCGGCGAACCGAACCCCACCGGGGCTCTCGCCGACCTCCACGCGTACGACCGTCGACATCGGGTCGACGATGCCCTCACCGACGTGCAGCACCGAGGTCTGGACGACACCCAGTTTGCTGAGCGCGGCGCGGGCACCCTGGAGTTCTTCCTCCGCGGTGTCGCCCTTCAGCGCGAGCATCTCGCCATAGGGACGCAGCAGCGGTACACCCCAGCCCGCCAGACGATCGAGCGGCGCGACGGCACGGGCGGTCACCACGTGAACCGGCGGCAGCTTGCCCAGCATCTCCTCGGCACGGCCGCGCACCACGGTCACATGGTCCAGCCCGAGCAGCTCGACGACCTCCTGGAGGAAGTTCGTACGGCGCAGAAGCGGTTCGAGAAGCGTGATCTTCAGGTCCGGGCGGACCAGCGCAAGCGGGATACCCGGGAGGCCGGCACCGGAGCCGACGTCGCAGACCGTGACACCCTCGGGCACGACCTCCGAGAGCACCGCGCAGTTCAGCAGGTGGCGCTCCCACAGCCGTGGCACCTCACGGGGCCCGATCAGGCCGCGCTTGACCCCCGCGTCCGCGAGAAGCTCGGCGTACCGGACAGCTTCCGGGAAGAACTCGCCGAATACCGTCCGCGCTTCTTGGGGCGCATGGGGAAGCTCTTCTGCCTCCGTCACGGGAACCGTCCTTCCGTACCGCATTGGCGCACCGCAGTGCCGAGCGGCAGTGCAGTGCTGAGTATCAGGCTGACAAAGATCGGCCCCGCCTGCGAACAGACGGGGCCGACATGAAGGGAGACTCAGGCAGGGAGCACGACGACGAAGCGCTGCGGCTCCTCGCCCTCGGACTCGCTGCGCAGGCCGGCGGCGGCCACCGCGTCGTGGACGACCTTCCGCTCGAACGGGGTCATCGGCTGGAGCTTCACCGGCTCACCCGTGCTCTTGACGTCGGCCGCGGCCTGGGCGCCCAGCTCGGCGAGCTCGGTGCGCTTCTTGGCCCGGAAGCCGGCGATGTCGAGCATGAGGCGGCTGCGGTCGCCGGTCTCCCGGTGCACGGCGAGGCGCGTCAGCTCCTGAAGCGCCTCCAGCACCTCACCGTCGCGCCCCACGAGCTTCTGCAGGTCGCGGCTGCCCGTGTCGCTGACGATCGAGACCGCGGCGCGGTCCGCCTCGACGTCCATGTCGATGTCGCCGTCGAGGTCGGCGATGTCGAGCAGACCCTCGAGGTAGTCAGCCGCGATCTCGCCTTCCTGCTCCAGGCGGGTCAGGGTGTCGACACCCTCGGCGGCGGCGGAGGTGGTGCCTTCCGTCACGGATGGACTCCTTCTTACTTCTTGGACGACGGGTGCTTGGGCCGCTGCTGGCCCTTGCGCTGTCCGGACTTGGCTTGGCGTGCGGAACCTCCGGCGGCCCCGCCCTCCTGCTTCGGCTTGGCGTCCTGCGGCTCGTCGGCCTTCTTCTCCAGGGACGTCTTCGCCGCACCCTGCGGGGTGGCGGGACCGGCCTGGCGCTTCGCCTTGGGCTGGCGCTTGGGCTGCTGGCGGCGGGCCGCCGCGGCGCTCTGCGCCTCGGCGACGGCCGGGTCCACCTTGGCCACGGTGCCGTCGGCCTGGGCCGAGAACCCGGCCTTGGCCAGGGCGCCGATGAACCGGCGCTCGTTGTCGTTGCGGTCCGGGCCCTTGGCCACGATCGTCTGGACGACGCTGCGGCGGCGGCGACCGCGGACCTCACCGTGCGAGGTGACGCTCTTCAGCAGGCGCTGCAGGTATTGGTCCTGGGCCTTGCTGCCCGGCGTGGGGTTCTGGTTGATCACGTACATCTGCTGGCCCATGGTCCACACGTTGGTGGTCAGCCAGTAGACGAGGACACCGACCGGGAAGTTGATGCCCATGACGGCGAAGATCACCGGGAAGATGTACATCAGCATCTTCTGCTGCTGCATGTACGGGGTCTTCACCGTCAGGTCGACGTTCTTCTGCATCAGCTGGCGCTGGGTGAAGAACTGCGACAGCGACATCAGAATGATCATGATCGCCGTGACGATGCGGACATCGCCCAGCGAGGCGTTGAGGGCCTCGACCTTGCCCGGGTCGTCCATGAACTTCGCGGCGATCGGGGCCCCGAAGATGTGGGCCTCGCGAGCGCTGTTCACCAGGTCCTGGTTCAGGACGCCGATGGTGTCACCCGAGGCGATCTTGCTCAGCACGTGGTACAGCGCGAAGAAGAACGGCGACTGCGCCAGGATGGGAAGGCACGAGGAGAGCGGGTTGGTGCCCGTCTCCTTGTACAGCTTCATCATCTCTTCGGACTGACGCTGCTTGTCGTTCTTGTAGCGCTCCTGGATCGCCTTCATCTTCGGCTGGAGCGCCTGCATGCCGCGGGTCGACTTGATCTGCTTGACGAAGAGCGGGATCAGGCAGATCCGGATGAGCACCACGAGGGACACGATGGACAGGCCCCAGGCCCAGCCGGTATCGGGACCGAAGATCGCCCCGTACAGCTTGTGGAACTGGACGATGATCCATGAGACGGGCGTGGTGATGAAGGCGAACAGACTGGCAATCGTGTCCACTAATCAGGCTCCTTGAGCATTGGGCGAGGTCTCTGCGGCCGGGCTCGGATCGGCGGAGTGCCCGCCCTTGCCACCGCGCAGCGCGGCACGCAGCAGTTCGTGCCAGCGCGGGCGCTTCCGTGGAGGGACATGGTCCACACCGCCCGGCGACCACGGGTTGCACCGCAGGATCCGCCAGGCGGTCAGGGCCGTGCCCTTCACCGCGCCGTGCCGGTCGATCGCCGTATATCCATAGTGGGAACACGACGGGTAGTACCGGCAGACAGGGCCGAGCAGCGGACTGATCGTCCACTGGTACAGCTTGATCAGAGCCAGCAGCGGGTACTTCATCGCGCGCCCCCTCCCAGCAACCGCTGAAGGGCGGCGTCCAGGTCTCGGGCCAGCTCTACGTGGTCGGCGTCGCCCGCTCCGGGCAGCGCCCGTACTACCACCAGGCTACCGGGGGGCAGGACGGGCAGCCGGTCGCGCATCAGGTGCCGCAATCGGCGCTTCACCTGGTTGCGGACGACCGCACCGCCCACGGCCTTGCTGACGACGAAACCCGCACGTGTCGGGGGAGCGCTCTCCCCTGACGCGTGCGGGTCCGTTGCACCGCTGCGTAGATGGACGACGAGGAACGGGCGGCCGGCCCGGCGTCCTCGGCGTACCGCGGTCGCGAAGTCCTCGCGCCGCCTCAGCCGATTCTCGGTAGGCAGCACGTCATGACCTGTTTAAGCGATCAGGCGGACAGGTTGGCGCGACCCTTGCTGCGGCGGTTCGCCAGGATGGCGCGGCCGGCACGGGTGCGCATGCGCAGACGGAAGCCGTGGGTCTTGGCACGACGACGGTTGTTCGGCTGGAAGGTGCGCTTGCTCACTCGGGGGCTCCAGAAATGATTCGTTGGTGGCGGGACATCGCCTGGCTGTCACCGTGCGCCCACGAGTAGCTCGCAATACGCCCGAGTGCACCGCTTCACGATCACTGACCGTGATCTTTGCCCATCGGAGGCAGGCGGCAGCAGCCATCGACAACTCGACCTGGTTACGGTACGCGCGGCTACGCCATCCGGTCAAACCGGCACCGCGCCGGGCCCCGCTGTGCACAGGCTGTGGACAACAACTTGAACCACGTGAGCCGCCACGACTACCGTGGCTGAACTCGGATTCTTTCCGTTGTGTCCTTGCCTGTCCGTCCCGTCCCGTCCCGAGAACCACACATTCGTGGGACCTGTGAGAGAGCGTGCCTTGTGGCTGACGTACCTGCTGATCTTGCCGCAGTGTGGCCACGCGTGCTCGAGCAGCTCCTCGGTGAAGGCCAGCAAGGCATCGAGCCCAAGGACAAGCAGTGGGTCGAGCGGTGCCAGCCGCTCGCGCTGGTGGCCGACACGGCGCTCCTCGCCGTACCCAACGAGTGGGGCAAGCGGGTCCTGGAGGGCCGGCTCGCACCGCTGATCAGCGACACGCTCAGCCGCGAGTGCGGGCGCCCCATCCGGATCGCGATCACCGTCGACGACTCCGCGGGCGAGCCGCCCGCGCCTCCGGCGCCCCCCGGCCGGCAGCAGCCGCGCTACGACGACTACGGCCACCGGCCGATGCCTGACGACGGGCTGCCGACCGCGCGCCCGGCCTACCCCGAGTACCAGCAGCACCGCCCGGAGCCCGGCGCCTGGCCGCGCACCCAGGAGGACCTGTCCTGGCAGCAGCAGCGCCTCGGCGGCTTCCAGGAGCGCGACCCGTACGCCGGCCCCCGCCCCCAGCAGCCGCACCATGACTACCGCGGCCCGCAGCGCTCCGAGCACGGGGCACCGTCGCCGTACGAGCCCCAGCGCGACGGGCGGCACGAGATGCCGGAGCCGCAGTCGCCGTCCCACCCGGGCTCGGCCGGCCCTGGCGGCTCGTCAGGCACGGGCGGCACCGGGCCCGGAGGGGGCGCGGGGGCCGGAGGCGGGCGGCCCGGTGAGCAGCACGCGCGGCTCAACCCCAAGTACCTCTTCGACACCTTCGTCATCGGCTCGTCGAACCGCTTCGCGCACGCGGCCGCCGTCGCGGTCGCGGAGGCGCCGGCCAAGGCGTACAACCCGCTCTTCATCTACGGCGAGTCGGGCCTCGGCAAGACGCACCTGCTGCACGCGATCGGCCACTACGCGCGGAGCCTGTACCCCGGTACGCGTGTGCGGTACGTGAGCTCCGAGGAGTTCACCAACGAGTTCATCAACTCCATCCGCGACGGCAAGGGCGACACCTTCCGCAAGCGCTACCGCGATGTGGACATCCTGCTCGTCGACGACATCCAGTTCCTGGCGAGCAAGGAGTCGACGCAGGAGGAGTTCTTCCACACCTTCAACACGCTCCACAACGCCAACAAGCAGATCGTGCTCTCCTCCGACCGGCCGCCCAAGCAGCTGATGACGCTGGAGGACCGGCTGCGCAACCGCTTCGAGTGGGGCCTGACCACCGACGTACAGCCGCCGGAGCTGGAGACGCGGATCGCGATCCTCCGCAAGAAGGCGGTGCAGGAGCAGCTCAACGCCCCGCCGGAGGTCCTGGAGTTCATCGCCTCCCGCATCTCGCGCAACATCCGCGAGCTGGAGGGCGCGCTGATCCGTGTGACGGCGTTCGCCAGCCTGAACCGGCAGCCGGTGGACCTGGTCCTGACCGAGAGCGTCCTCAAGGACCTCATCCCGGGCGGCGAGGACGCGGCACCCGAGATCACGGCCGGCGCCATCATGGCGGCGACCGCGGACTACTTCGGCCTGACGGTGGAGGACCTGTGCGGCTCGTCGCGCAGCCGCGTGCTGGTCACCGCCCGGCAGATCGCCATGT
Source organism: Streptomyces sp. NPDC045998 (assembly GCF_056430285.1). Classification (NCBI taxonomy): domain Bacteria; kingdom Bacillati; phylum Actinomycetota; class Actinomycetes; order Kitasatosporales; family Streptomycetaceae; genus Streptomyces; species Streptomyces sp. NPDC045998. Next base: position 519,427 of record NZ_JBWKLJ010000004.1, on the reverse strand, counting down.
ACCTGTGCCGGGAGCTGACCGACCTGTCGCTGCCGAAGATCGGCGCCCAGTTCGGCGGCCGCGACCACACGACGGTGATGCACGCGGACCGCAAGATCCGTGCGCTCATGGCGGAGCGGCGCTCGATCTACAACCAGGTCACCGAGCTCACGAACCGCATCAAGAACGGCTGAGGCACCGCTGGCGGCACCGCTGAGGTGCGGCTGAGGTGCGGCTGAGGCACCCCGCGGTCGCGGCCGCGGCGCACGGCTGCTGCGCGGGGCTGAAGCGCGCGGCTGAAGCGCGGCGGAAACCCCTTCCAAGGGCGCTCCTGGGACCCGTCCCGGGGGCGCCCTTCGTCATGCCCGCCCCTGCTGCGGACCCCCCGCTGTTCGAATACGTACGGCTCCGGGACCCTTCTCCACAGATTCGGGGGAGATCTTCGATCCACAGGGTGGGGATCGTCGAGTTGTCCAGACAGCGTCCACAGGCGAGCCTGTTGGTATCGCGTTCCCCCAGGTCAGCCGGTTGTGGAATTGTGGCCGAGCGCTCTCCACAGCCTGTGGACGAAGATTTCTTCCACAGGCGGTCGACGCGGTTGTCCACCGGCAGCCCACAGGTAACGGTCCATGGTCCACAGCTTCTCCACACCGCTGTCCACTGTTCGGCAACGCAACACCCGAGCTCACCGGCCGGAGTGAAAGCGGTCACACGAAGATGCCGGATTGGGCTGTGGGGAAGCTGGGTAAAACTGGGGACGGCGCTGGGGAGAACCCTGTGTGTGCTGTGCATCGCGTGTGCACAACTTCCGCGCGTCCACAGACGCCCCCGGTTGTCCACGGGTTCCACCCACAGGGGCGGTGGACAAAAAACGCGGCCTGACCTGCGCGGACGACGTTATCCACGGTTTCCACAGGCCCTACTACTACTCCCACTTAGAGTTACCGGGGAATTCGCTTCGAAGAGGGCCCTGTGCACAACTCGGCGCCGGAGCCCCAACCGCCTCATGGCTCGACTTGACCCCGAGCCGCACCGACTGTCCGCGGCGTGCGTCAGACTGGTTCTCGCAGTCGACGAAGAGCCAGCAACAGCAGGAGGCGGTTCCGGTGAAGATCCGGGTGGAGCGCGATGTACTCGCGGAGGCGGTGGCCTGGGTGGCCCGCAGCCTCCCGGCCCGTCCGCCGGCGCCCGTACTCGCGGGCCTTCTTCTGAAGGCCGAGGACGGCGCGCTCAGCTTCTCCAGCTTCGACTACGAGGTCTCCGCGCGGGTCTCGGTCGAGGCCGAGGTGGAGGAGGACGGCACCGTCCTGGTCTCCGGCCGTCTGCTGGCCGACATCTGCCGCGCCCTCCCCAACCGCCCGGTGGAGATTTCCACAGACGGTGTACGGGCGACCGTGGTCTGCGGCTCCTCCCGCTTCACCCTCCACACCCTGCCTGTGGAGGAGTACCCGGCGCTGCCGGAGATGCCGTCCGCGACCGGCACCGTGCCCGGCGAGGTCTTCGCCTCCGCCGCCGCCCAGGTCGCCATCGCGGCCGGCCGCGACGACACGCTGCCCGTCCTCACCGGCGTACGGATCGAGATCGAGGGCGACACGGTCACGCTGGCGTCCACCGACCGCTACCGCTTCGCCGTCCGCGAGTTCCTGTGGAAGCCGGAGTCGCCGGACGCCTCCGCCGTCGCCCTGGTGCCCGCCAAGACGCTGCTGGACACCGCGAAGTCGCTGACCAGCGGCGACACGGTCACGCTGGCGCTGTCGGGCTCCGGCAAGGGCGAGGGCCTCATCGGTTTCGAGGGCGCCGGCCGGCGGACCACCACCCGTCTCCTCGAGGGCGACCTGCCGAAGTACCGGACGCTCTTCCCGACGGAGTTCAACTCGGTCGCGGTGATCGAGACCGCGCCGTTCGTCGAGGCCGTCAAGCGTGTGGCCCTCGTCGCCGAGCGGAACACTCCGGTCCGGCTCACCTTCGAGCAGGGCGTCCTCATCCTGGAGGCCGGTTCCAGCGACGACGCACAGGCTGTGGAGCGCGTCGACGCGCAGCTGGAGGGCGACGACATCTCGATCGCCTTCAACCCGACCTTCCTGCTGGACGGCCTGAGCGCGATCGACTCCCCGGTCGCCCAGCTGTCCTTCACCACGTCCACCAAGCCCGCGCTGCTGAGCGGGAAGCCGGCGGTCGACGCCGAGGCGGACGAGGCGTACAAGTACCTGATCATGCCGGTGCGCCTCAGCGGCTGAGCGGGTCGAACCGCGGGCCGAACCGCGGGCCGAACCGCGGGCCGGACCCAGGGCAGGGGGGCCGCTCGGCCGAGCGGCCGAGTGAGCGCCCGACCCCACAGGTGTGCACCCGCGTCCGGGCGTAGTCTCGGACGCGGGTACGAACTCGGCACACAAACGATTGAGGAATGTCTGATGGAGCTCGGTCTCGTCGGTCTCGGCAAGATGGGCGGCAACATGCGCGAGCGCATCCGCCGCGCCGGTCACACCGTCATCGGGTACGACCGCAACCCGGACCTCGCCGATGTCCACAGCCTCGAGGAGCTTGTGAGCAAGCTCAAGGGCCCGCGCGTCGTGTGGGTCATGGTCCCCGCGGGCGCCGCGACGCAGTCCACCATCGACGAGCTCGCCGAGCTCCTCTCGCCCGGCGACGTGGTCGTCGACGGCGGCAACTCCCGCTGGACGGATGACGAGAAGCACGCCGAGGAGCTGGCCGCCAAGGGCATCGGCTTCGTCGACTGCGGCGTCTCCGGCGGCGTCTGGGGCCTGGAGAACGGCTACGCGCTGATGTACGGCGGCGACGCCGAGAACGTCGCGAAGGTCCAGCCGATCTTCGACGCGCTGAAGCCCGAGGGCGAGTTCGGCTCCGTCCACGCGGGCAAGGTCGGCGCCGGCCACTTCGCGAAGATGGTCCACAACGGCATCGAGTACGCCATGATGCAGGCCTACGCCGAGGGCTGGGAGCTGCTGGAGGCCGTCGACTCCGTCACGGACGTGCGCGAGGTCTTCCGCTCCTGGCAGCAGGGCACGGTCATCCGTTCCTGGCTGCTCGACCTCGCGGTCAACGCGCTGGACGAGGACGAGCACCTGGAGCAGCTGCGCGGCTACGCCCAGGACTCCGGCGAGGGCCGCTGGACCGTCGAGGCCGCCATCGACAACGCGGTGCCGCTGCCCGCGATCACGGCGTCGCTGTTCGCGCGGTTCGCGTCCCGGCAGGACGACTCGCCGCAGATGAAGATGATCGCCGCGCTGCGCAACCAGTTCGGTGGCCACGCGGTCGAGAAGAAGAACTAGCGAAGCAGCACCAGCACAAAGGCATCCACAGGCTGTGCACACCTCGGTGTGCACGGCCATGCCGGGGGAAGGTCGGCGCACATCATGCACGTCACGCATCTGTCGCTGGCCGACTTCCGCTCGTACGCCCGGGTCGAGGTCCCGCTCGAGCCGGGCGTCGGCGTTTTCGTCGGCGCGAACGGCCAGGGCAAGACCAACCTCGTCGAGGCGGTCGGCTATCTCGCCACGCTCGGCAGCCACCGGGTCTCGTCCGACGCTCCGCTGGTACGGATGGGGGCCGAGCGCGCCGTCATCCGCGCGGCCGTCCGGCAGGGCGAGCGGTCGCAGCTCGTCGAGCTGGAGCTCAACCCGGGGCGGGCGAACCGGGCCCGGATCAACCGGTCCTCGCAGGTCAGGCCGCGGGATGTGCTGGGCATCGTACGGACCGTGCTCTTCGCGCCGGAGGATCTGGCGCTCGTCAAGGGCGACCCGGGGGAGCGGCGGCGCTTCCTCGACGAGCTGGTCACCGCGCGCTCGCCGCGGATGGCGGGGGTGCGCTCCGACTACGAGCGGGTGCTCAAGCAGCGCAACACCCTGCTGAAGTCGGCGGCCATGGCGCGGCGGCACGGCGGGCGCTCCATGGACCTCTCCACGCTGGACGTGTGGGACCAGCACCTCGCGCGGACGGGCGCGGAGCTGCTGGCGCAGCGGCTCGACCTCGTCGCGACGCTGCAGCCGCTGGCCGACAAGGCGTACGAGCAGCTCGCGCCGGGCGGCGGGCCGGTGTCGCTGGAGTACCGGGGGCCGGTCGCCGCCGGGGTGCACGGGCGGGAGGCGCTGTACGAGGGGCTCCTCGCGGCGCTGGCCGAGGTGCGCAAGCAGGAGATCGAGCGGGGCGTCACGCTGGTGGGCCCCCACCGTGACGATCTGGTGCTCAAGCTGGGCGAGCTGCCCGCGAAGGGGTACGCCAGCCACGGCGAGTCCTGGTCCTACGCCCTGGCGCTGCGGCTGGCCTCGTACGACCTGCTGCGCGGTGAGGGCAACGAGCCGGTGCTCGTCCTCGACGACGTCTTCGCGGAGCTGGACGCGCGGCGGCGCGAGCGGCTGGCGGAGCTGGTGGCGCCGGGGGAGCAGGTGCTGGTGACGGCGGCGGTCGACGATGACGTGCCGGGGGTGCTGGCGGGTGTGAGGTACGCGGTGTCGGAGGGGACGGTGGAGCGGTTGTGACGGGCATGTCCGTACCCGGGCCCTCTTCCGTGCCCGGGTCTCCTTTGCCGGGGGCTTCTGTACCGGGGCCTCCTCTGCCCGGGCCTTCCGTGCCGGAGCCGTCGGGCGTCGACCTGGCGCGGGTCGCGCTGCGCGCGGCGAAGGAGCAGGCGAAGGCGCGCGGCGCGGCGGCGCAGCAGAAGAAGCAGGCGCGGCGGGGCGGCGGCCTGCGCTCGGGCGCGCGGGCGGACGGGCGCGATCCGCTGCCGCTGGGCGCCGCGATCAACCGGCTGATCACCGAGCGCGGGTGGGAGACGCCGGCGGCGGTCGGCGGTGTGATGGGCCGGTGGCCGCAGATCGTGGGCGAGGACCTGGCGAAGCACTGCGTACCGCTGCGGTACGACGAGGACCCGGAGGAGCGGGTGCTCACGGTGCAGTGCGACTCCACGGCGTGGGCGACGCAGCTGCGGCTGCTGGCGCCGCGGCTGGTGGCGCGGCTGAACGAGGACCTGGGGCAGGGGACCGTGCGGGTGATCAAGGTGCTGGGGCCCGGGGGGCCGCGGCGGGGGTACGGGCCGCTGCGGGCGCCGGGGAGCGTGGGGCCGGGGGACACGTACGGCTGACATGGCCGGCGCTTGTCCCCCACCCCTCCCCCCTACGCCTGACGGCGTGGGGGCCCGTGTCCCGTAACCGGGGGCTCCGCCCCCGGCCCCCTGGCCCGCGCCGCTGCGCGGCCGGGCCGGATGCCTCGCTGCCGCGAGGCGCCAAGCCGGGGGGTGCGCCCCGGACCCGGAGCCGCTCGGCCTGCGGCCCTGCCGGGCTGTGCGGCCGCCAGGGCGGCGCGGACTCCCAGCCGGAGCGCCCGGAGCCACGGCTGCGCCCTGGGCACCCGGGCCCCGGGCCCCGCTCGGGCGGCGCCACTCCCTGGCCGCCCGGCCTCGTCGGCGCGGCGGCCCCGGAACCCTGAGCGTCCGGAGCCCACGCCGGACCCCCTAGCCCCACCCCGCTCGCCCCCCCGGACCCCCTAGCCCCACCCCGCTCGCCCCCCCCCCGGGCGCCCGCCGAGCTGGCGTCGCGCCCGCTCTCACCGGGGTCACAGAGGTCACGCACCAGACCCCCGTGGCCCCCGCGACAGACGCGAAGAGTGAGGCCCCCGTCACCGTCGCTGGAGGTTGACAGGTCGAAGCGCTGAGTGGCGGCGTGAGCCTCTTGAAGCCCCTTCCCGGATATGGGGAGTAGGTGGGCGCCGGTTCAGGGCGGCACATGCGTACTCAGGTACCGGCAAACCCCCATGAGTGTCGGCGTCACCGGTACACTGGTAGGTAATCCCGCCCACTGCGGAACATGTCGAACGACGCAGCCGCTCCCGGACCCCCGGAGAGACGGCTTGTGCTGTGCCAGAAAGGGCGCTTCGTGGCCGATTCCGGCAACCCCAACGAGAACATTCCGTCCACTGCTGCCGGCGCGACGACGCCAACCTCGTCGTCGTACGACGCCAGCGCGATCACCGTCCTCGAGGGTCTGGACGCGGTCCGCAAGCGACCCGGCATGTACATCGGGTCGACCGGCGAGCGTGGACTGCACCACCTGGTGTACGAGGTGGTCGACAACTCCGTCGACGAGGCCCTGGCCGGGCACGCGGACACCATCGACGTCACCATCCTCGCGGACGGTGGCGTCAAGGTCGTGGACAACGGGCGCGGTATCCCCGTGGACATCCACCCCGTCGAGAAGAAGCCGGCCGTCGAGGTCGTGCTCACCGTGCTGCACGCGGGCGGCAAGTTCGGCGGCGGCGGTTACGCCGTCTCCGGTGGTCTGCACGGCGTGGGTGTCTCCGTCGTGAACGCCCTGTCGTCGCGGGTCTCCGTGGAGATCAAGCGGGACGGGTTCCGCTGGACCCAGGACTACAAGCTGGGCGTGCCCACCGCCCCGCTGGCCAAGCACGAGGCGGTCGAGGACTCCGGTACCTCGGTGACCTTCTGGGCCGACCCGGACATCTTCGAGACGACCGAGTACTCCTTCGAGACGCTCTCGCGCCGCTTCCAGGAGATGGCCTTCCTCAACAAGGGCCTGCGGATCTCGCTGACCGACGAGCGCGAGTCGGCCAAGGCGACGATGAACGCCGACGACCCCGACGCGGCGGAGACCGCCGAGGAGGCGCCGGCGCGCACCGTCTCGTACTACTACGAGGGCGGCATCGTCGACTTCGTGAAGTACCTGAACTCGCGCAAGGGCGAGCTCATCCACCCTACGGTGATCGCGGTGGAGTCCGAGGACAAGGAGCGCATGCTCTCGGTCGAGATCGCCATGCAGTGGAACTCGCAGTACACCGAGGGCGTGTACTCCTTCGCGAACACCATCCACACCCACGAGGGCGGTACGCACGAAGAGGGCTTCCGCGCCGCGCTCACCGGTCTGGTGAACCGGTACGCGCGCGACAAGAAGCTGCTGCGCGAGAAGGACGACAACCTCACCGGCGAGGACATCCGCGAGGGTCTGACGGCGATCATCTCCGTCAAGCTGGGCGAGCCGCAGTTCGAGGGCCAGACCAAGACCAAGCTGGGCAACACCGAGGCGAAGACGTTCGTCCAGAAGGTCGTCAACGAGCACCTGACGGACTGGTTCGACCGCAACCCCAACGAGGCCGCGGACATCATCCGCAAGTCGATCCAGGCCGCCACCGCCCGCGTCGCCGCCCGCAAGGCGCGTGACCTGACCCGGCGCAAGGGCCTGCTGGAGTCGGCGTCCCTGCCGGGCAAGCTGTCCGACTGCCAGTCGAACGACCCGTCCAAGTGCGAGATCTTCATCGTCGAGGGCGACTCCGCCGGCGGCTCGGCCAAGTCCGGCCGCAACCCCGAGTACCAGGCCATCCTGCCGATCCGCGGCAAGATCCTGAACGTCGAGAAGGCCCGGATCGACAAGATCCTCCAGAACACCGAGGTCCAGGCGCTGATCTCCGCCTTCGGCACCGGGGTCCACGAGGACTTCGACATCTCCAAGCTCCGCTACCACAAGATCATCCTCATGGCGGACGCCGACGTCGACGGCCAGCACATCAACACGCTGCTGCTGACCTTCCTCTTCCGCTTCATGCGGCCGCTGGTCGAGGCCGGGCACGTGTACCTGTCGCGCCCGCCGCTGTACAAGATCAAGTGGGGCCGGGACGACTTCGAGTACGCCTACTCGGACCGTGAGCGCGACGCGCTCGTCGAGCTCGGCAAGCAGAACGGCAAGCGCATCCGCGAGGACTCGATCCAGCGCTTCAAGGGTCTGGGCGAGATGAACGCCGAGGAGCTGCGCATCACCACCATGGACCAGGACCACCGGGTGCTCGGCCAGGTCACGCTGGACGACGCGGCCCAGGCCGACGACCTGTTCTCGGTGCTGATGGGTGAGGACGTGGAGGCGCGGCGCTCGTTCATCCAGCGCAACGCCAAGGACGTTCGCTTCCTCGACATCTGAGTCGGTCTCAGCTGACCGTACGAAAGGACTGAAGACCAGCAATGGCCGACGAGAACACCCCTGCCCCCGTGATGCCCGAAGAGGAGCCCGCCGTCCCCGGTGTGGGCCTGCGCGTCGAGCCCGTCGGGCTCGAGACCGAGATGCAGCGCTCGTACCTGGACTACGCGATGTCCGTCATCGTGTCCCGCGCGCTGCCGGACGTACGGGACGGCCTCAAGCCCGTCCACCGCCGCGTGCTGTACGCGATGTACGACGGCGGGTACCGCCCCGAGAAGGGCTTCTACAAGTGCGCCCGCGTCGTCGGCGACGTCATGGGTACGTACCACCCGCACGGCGACACCTCCATCTACGACGCGCTGGTGCGCCTGGCCCAGCCGTGGTCGATGCGCCTGCCGCTGGTGGACTCCAACGGCAACTTCGGTTCCCCGGGCAACGACCCGGCCGCCGCCATGCGGTACACCGAGTGCAAGATGATGCCGCTGTCCATGGAGATGCTCCGGGACATCGACGAGGAGACCGTCGACTTCCAGGACAACTACGACGGCCGCAACCAGGAGCCGACGGTCCTGCCGTCCCGCTTCCCGAACCTCCTGGTCAACGGCTCCGCGGGCATCGCGGTCGGCATGGCCACCAACATCCCGCCGCACAACCTCCGCGAGGTCGCGGCCGGTGCGCAGTGGGCGCTGGAGCACCCCGAGGCCACGCACGAGGAGCTCCTGGACGCGCTGATCGAGCGGATCAAGGGCCCGGACTTCCCGTCCGGCGCCCTGGTCGTCGGGCGCAAGGGCATCGAGGAGGCGTACCGCACGGGTCGCGGCTCCATCACCATGCGCGCGGTCGTCGAGGTCGAGGAGATCCAGAACCGCCAGTGCCTGGTGGTCACGGAGCTGCCCTACCAGGTCAACCCGGACAACCTCGCGCAGAAGATCGCCGACCTCGTCAAGGACGGCAAGATCGGCGGCATCGCGGACGTCCGCGACGAGACGTCGTCCCGGACCGGCCAGCGGCTGGTGATCGTCCTCAAGCGGGACGCGGTCGCCAAGGTCGTCCTCAACAACCTCTACAAGCACACCGACCTCCAGACGAACTTCGGCGCCAACATGCTGGCGCTCGTCGACGGTGTGCCGCGCACGCTCTCGCTCGACGCGTTCATCCGCCACTGGGTGACGCACCAGATCGAGGTCATCGTCCGGCGTACGAGGTTCCGCCTGCGCAAGGCGGAGGAGCGCGCCCACATCCTGCGCGGTCTGCTCAAGGCGCTCGACGCCATCGACGAGGTCATCGCCCTGATCCGGCGCAGCGACACCGTCGAGATCGCGCGCGAGGGCCTGATGGGCCTGCTGCAGATCGACGAGATCCAGGCCAACGCCATCCTCGAGATGCAGCTGCGCCGGCTCGCCGCCCTGGAGCGCCAGAAGATCGTCGCCGAGCACGACGAGCTCCAGGCGAAGATCAACGAGTACAACGAGATCCTCGCCTCCGAGGCGCGCCAGCGCCAGATCGTCAGCGAGGAGCTCGCGGCACTCGTCGAGAAGTACGGCGACGACCGCCGCTCCAAGCTGGTGCCCTTCGACGGTGACATGTCCATCGAGGACCTGATCGCCGAGGAGGACATCGTCGTCACGATCACGCGTGGCGGCTATGTGAAGCGCACGAAGACGGTGGACTACCGCTCGCAGAAGCGCGGCGGCAAGGGCGTGCGCGGTACGAAGCTGAAGGAAGACGACATCGTCGACCACTTCTTCGTGTCGACGACGCACCACTGGCTGCTGTTCTTCACCAACAAGGGCCGGGTCTACCGCGCCAAGGCGTACGAGCTCCCCGACGCCGGGCGGGACGCGCGCGGCCAGCACGTCGCCAACCTGCTGGCCTTCCAGCCGGACGAGAAGATCGCCGAGATCCTCGCCATCCGCGACTACGAGGCCGCGCCGTACCTGGTGCTCGCCACCAAGGGCGGCCTGGTGAAGAAGACCGCGCTGAAGGACTACGACTCGCCGCGTTCCGGTGGCGTCATCGCGATCAACCTCCGCGAGACGGAGGACGGCCGCGACGACGAGCTGATCGGCGCGGAGCTGGTGTCCGCCGAGGACGACCTGCTGCTGATCTCCAAGAAGGCGCAGTCGATCCGGTTCACCGCGACGGACGACGCCCTGCGCCCGATGGGGCGTGCCACCTCCGGCGTAAAGGGCATGAGCTTCCGCGAAGGCGACGAGCTGCTGTCGATGAACGTCGTCCGGCCGGGTACGTTCGTGTTCACCGCGACGGACGGCGGGTACGCGAAGCGCACCCGTGTCGACGAGTACCGCGTCCAGGGGCGTGGCGGCCTCGGCATCAAGGCTGCGAAGATCGTGGAGGACCGCGGTTCGCTCGTCGGCGCGCTGGTGGTCGAGGAGACGGACGAGATCCTCGCCATCACGCTGTCCGGTGGTGTGATTCGTACGCGAGTCAATGAAGTCAGGGAGACGGGCCGTGACACCATGGGCGTCCAACTGATCAACCTGGGCAAGCGCGATGCCGTCGTCGGTATCGCACGTAACGCCGAGGCGGGTCGCGAGGCCGAAGAGGTCGACGGGACCGAAGAGGTCGACGGGACCGAGGGTGCCGTCGAAGGCACCGAAGTGACGGCCGAAGTGACGGCCGAGGCCGCCGGCGGTACGGAGCCGCCGGCCGGGGAGCACGAGGAGTAAAGCGTGAGTGGAGCCACGGGCGCCGGATCGGCCGCTTCCGGAGCGAACGGTGCCCGTGGCCCTGCCACGGACTCCCAGGGGGTTACGGTGACCACGTACGACAACGGTCCACTGCCCGGAGAGCGGCCCGCCGGTCCGAAGAAGGCCGCGAAGGCGTCACAGCCGTACCAGCCGCCGCAGGCGTACGCCACCCAGCAGAACAGCGGCGGTACGGCCGGGGCGCGTCAGCCCCGGCCCGAGGCGAAGACCGTGCCGCGTACGCGCAAGGCGAGGCTGCGGGTGGCCAAGGCCGACCCGTGGTCGGTGATGAAGGTGAGCTTCCTGCTCTCCATCGCGCTGGGCATCTGCACGGTGGTGGCGGCCGCGGTGCTGTGGATGGTCATGGACGCCATGGGCGTCTTCTCGACCGTCGGCGGCACGATCAGCGAGGCCACCGGCTCCAACGAGAGCAACGGCTTCGACCTCCAGGCCTTCCTCTCGCTGCCGCGCGTGCTCATGTTCACGTCGGTGATCGCGGTCATCGACGTGGTGCTGGCCACCGCGCTGGCGACGCTGGGCGCGTTCATCTACAACCTCTCCGCGGGCTTCGTGGGCGGCGTCGAGCTCACCCTCGCCGAGGACGAGTGAGCGGGCCCTCCGGCGGGAGGTTCGCGGATTTGGGAACTCGCCGCTCCGTGCGCTAATCTTCAGAGGTCAGCGCGGGCGGCGAGTCCGACGCGGCGGGGCTATAGCTCAGTTGGTTAGAGCGCATCCCTGATAAGGATGAGGCCACAGGTTCAAATCCTGTTAGCCCCACAGTGACGGTGATCGGCCCGGTCGGAGAAATCCGACCGGGCCGATCGCGTTTCCCGTGCCTTCTTCGGCGGACGTAGGTCACCGTATGGTCTCGACCGGTGTGTATAGTCGGGCGCCATAAGGACTCCTACGTCAACGAAAGACGAGGTCGCGCGGTGAAGAAGCTTCTCCTGGTCGCACTGGCCGCCATCGGCGGGCTCCTCGTGTACCGCCAGATCCAGGCGGATCGCGCCGAGCAGGACCTGTGGACGGAGGCGACCGACTCCGTGCCCGCAGGTTCCGGTGTGTGAGACGACACGCAGTCTGCGTACGGGCCCCGGCCGCTGAAGCGGTCGGGGCCTTGTGCTGTCCATCGTTCCCGGTAGCGAATATTTCGGTTGCATATGCAAACCTCCTGAGGCGCGTGCAGACAGCGCGGGGACGGGCGGGGCAGGATGGTGCCCGCTCGGAGCTGGTACGCGTACGGAGGGGAAGAGCGTGAAGAGGCGGCGGGGCGGCGGCAAGGCGGCGGCCAGGGCGGTCGCCGGGGCGGCGGCGATGGGCGCCGTGGTGGTGCTGGGCGTGCAGACAGGGGCGGCCGGGCCGGCACGCGCGGCCGGGCAGCCGACGCCGTACACCTTCGCCGAGGGCGCCCGGCAGGTGAAGGGTGCCGCCAGCACCAGTGAGGCCCCGCGGTTGACCACCGGCGGGACGTACCGGGACACCATCGACCGCGGCGAGAAGCTGGTCTACCGGATCGACCTGGACGCGGAGCGGGACGCGTACGTCTCCGCCGTGGCCGTGCCCGGGCCGGGCACCGAAGTCGGCTACTCCGACGGCCTGGAGGTCTCGCTCCAGGACCGCGACGGATACGAGTGCAGCTCCAACGACGACCGGTTCCGCTCCGCCGAGTTCCCGCGCCCACTGGCCGCCTACGCGCACCGGACCATCGAGAAGGACCGCACCTCCTGCCAGAAGGCCGACTCGTACTACGTGGTCGTCGAGCGCACGACGACCGACGGCAAGGGCGGGGCCGAGCCGTGGGAGCTGGAACTCCGGCACCAGACCGAGCCCAAGGTGAAGGAGGTCGGCCCGACGGCCGCGCCGTCGGCCTGGCCCAGCGCCTCGCCCCCGACCCCGGCCGGCGGCCCTCGCGAACGGGCCGGCGGCGCCGGCTTCTTCGACGCGACCGGCCTCACCCAGGGCGAGTGGACCGACCGGATCGAACCCGGCCAGTCGCGCTTCTACCGGGTGCCGGTGGACTGGGGCCAGCAGATCTTCGCCAGCGCGGACCTCGGCAGCTCGGCGGGCGGCCAGGGCTTCGTCGGCAGCGCGCTCTCCATGAGGCTGTTCAACCCCATGCAGGGTGTCGTCGGCAGCGTCGACTCCGTCTCGTACGACGGCAAGCAGAAGGCGGCGGCGCTCGACCCGCTGCCGCCGGTGCGGTACGAGAACCGCTTCGACTCCAGCGCCAAGTTCGAGGACATGCGGTTCGCGGGCTGGTACTACCTGCAGGTCAGCCTCAGCCCCGAGGTGGGCGAGAAGTTCGGCAAGAAGCCGTACGGGCTGACGCTGCGCGTCAACGTCCGGGGCGAGGCGCGGCCGGCGCCCGCGTACGACGGGCCGGCCGGGATCTTCAGCGTCACGCAGGACGACAAGGAGCAGGCGGCGAGCGGGCAGAGCGGCCCGGAGGCGGAGCGCAGCGACACGATGAAGGCCGTCGCGGCGGCCGGGATCGGCAGCGGGACGGTGCTTGTGCTCGGGCTCGGGGTGTGGACGCTGCTGGCGCGGCGGCGCGCGGCGCTCTGAGCGGAGCGGGCGTTCAGATCTGGGTGAGCGCCCAGATCCCGACGGCGAAACAGAGCAGCGCGGTCAGCAGCACCGGTACCGCCACCTTCGCGGACGGCCCGGGCCGCTTCGGCACGGGGCGGGCGGCGGGCTGCGTGGTGGGCTGCGTGGTGGCCTGTGCGGCGGTGTAGGGGCGCGTCGGTGTCGCTTGAGCCGGCGGGGCGAGGTGGAAGCTCCCGGTCTCGGACGGCGTGGACGGCGTCGACGGCGCCGGCTGCGCGTACACAGGGGCCGTTACGGGCGCGGGCGGCACCGCGACGGCTTCGGGTGCGGGCGTGGGGGCGGGTGCCTGTGCGGAAGCCGGTGCCGGTGCCGGTGCGGGTGCCGGTGTCGGTACCGCGTCCGGAGCGGCCGTGGTGGGTCCCTCCGGGCCGAAACCGGGCGGGAGCGGACCGAGTTGGTCGAAGACCTCGACGGGCTCCTCGGTCCCGTCGGCTTCGGGCAGCAGCTCGACCGCCGCCGACAGCGCCTTGCGCGCGCCCGTCGCCGTACGGAAACGGATCTGCGGGTCGGGCTGGAGCAGGCCCGCCAGGACCTGCCACAGCGGCTCCGGGATGCCCTGTGGGGCGCCGGGCGTGCCGTGTGCCGTGAAATGGTCCACCAGCGCCTGTGCGTCCGGCTTCTGACCCTGCAGCAGGTACAGGGCGACCAGACCGACCGCGAACAGGTCGGCCGGGAAGTCGGGCTCCGCGCCCATCAGTTGCTCGGGCGCGAAGTAACCCGGCGTACCGACGACGTAGTTCGTCTCGGTCAGCCGGGGCTCGCCCTTGCGCATCGAGATGCCGAAGTCGGACAGCCGCAGATGCGGCCGTCCGGTTCCGGTCGCCTCCAGCAGGATGTTGGCCGGCTTGATGTCGCGGTGCACGACCCCCTCCGCGTGCACCGCGGCCAGTCCGGACAACAGCTGATCGAGCAGGGTGCAGACGAATCGGGGCGGCAACGGCCCGTAGTCCCCTATGACATGGGCCAGCGACCCACCGCTCACCAGGTCCATGGTGAACAGCACCTTGTCGTCGTCCGCGGCCCAGCTGGCCGGGGCGAGGACGTGCGGGTGGTCGATCCTCAGCGCCTGTTCGCGTACGAAGCGCAGCAGCGTGTGCGCGTCGCTCTGCTGGAGGACCTTGGCCGCGACGTAACGGCGCCGGCGGTGGTCCCAGGCGCGCCAGACGGCGCCCACACCACCCCGCCCGATCGGGTCGGCCAACTCGTACCGACCCGCGAAGACCTCACCCATCGCGCTGCGCCGCTCCCCGTCCGTCCGCTCCCGCTCGGCCTGCTGTCAGCTGTGTCAGCTCTGGTGCGACTCGTAGTGGGCGACCGCGTCCGCGGTGCGCCCGGCGCCGTACACCCGGAGGAACTCTGCCAGCTCCGGGTGGGTGGGTGCGAGCGAGTCGGCCGCATCGATGATGTCGCCGGCCGCCGAGACGGAGCGCAGCAGCGACTGGATCTCCCGGACCACGCGCTTGACCGTCGGCGCCCCCGAGCTGGCGGTCGTCTGGCTGGATCCGGTGAGCACCGAGCCTCCCTGGGACCTCTTGATCTCGTCCATCCGGTCGGTGGCCTCGGCGGCGCTCACGCTGCCGTCGGCGACCTGGCTCGCCAGCTCCTGGAGGGCCTGGACGCGCTGCACCACGGCAGGGTTGCCGATCTTGGCGCGCTGACCGCTCATCAGCTGGGAGAGCATCGGAGCCGACAGCCCGAGCACCGCCGCGAGACGGGCCTGGTTCAGGCCCAGATCGTCGATGAGCCGGCGGAAGAGCGCCCCCAGTGGCTCCCCGTACCAACTGCGCTGGAGCTCTCTGGCTCTCGCGGTCGCTTCCTGCTGTGCCGTATCCATATGCGTCTCCCCATCGCTGTGGTTCGCGGCTGCGAACCTGTCCAGCATCTTACGGAGAGTGGTCGTTCCGGGGGAGTCCCAATCCTTTTGCGGTACACCCCCCGGCACCCGGTACTCTGGTCTGCGGCACCGGCCGCTCGTCGGCCGGCGCGGGGCCTTAGCTCAGTTGGTAGAGCGCTGTCTTTGCATGGCAGATGTCAGGGGTTCGACTCCCCTAGGCTCCACACCTTTTGCGCCCCCTCCGACCTGCGGATCCGCCGGTCGGAGGGGGCTTTTCGTTGCCGTACGCCCCCAACCTCCGAGGACTGCCGTCGGCGCGTAGTACCGGGGGGTGATCCGGGGGATGCGACCCCCGTGTGACGACCTCAACGGCCTTTCGTCCGCAGAGTCGTGCGCTTCCGACCCGAGGAGGCGTACGCATGAGGGCAGACCGGTCGACCGTCCCGCCGCCGATGGCGGCTCGGGGGGTGGGGCCGCGTGGGGAGGCCGCGGCGTGGGCGGTGTGCGCGGTGTTCGCCGGGTTCCTCGCGCTGGTGTCGACGCTCGCGACGCATCGGCTGTGGGGCACCGCGGCGGCCGTGGGGTACGCGGTCGGCGCGGGCGCCGTCGCGTGCGGCCGGGTGCTTCCGGGGAGGCTGGCCGCGCTGGCCGGTGCCGTGGCGGTGCCGCTCGCCGTTCTCGTCGCGCGGGGGCGTGCGCAGCTGGAGGTCGACGTGGTGGAGCGCTCCGGGGCCCTGCTGCTGACCGGCGGCAGCCCGTACGTGGAGAACCCGCTCGGTGTGGAGGACTACAACCCCTACCTGCCCGGCATGGCGGTGTTCGGCCTGCCACGCGCGCTGTGGAGCGACTTCCCGCTCGCTGACGCGCGCTGGTGGTTCGCCGCGGTGTTCCTCGCGTCCATGGCCGCAGCGGCGCGGCTCACGGTGCGGGTTCCGGCGGTGCGGGTTCCCGGGGCGAGGCGGACATCGGCGGCGCGGGGTCCGGCGACCCGGCGGGGCCCGTACCTCGGCCGCGGTCAGGCGCTGGCGGTGCTCGCCGCCGTACCCGCCGTGGCGCTGCCCCTGGCCGTCGGCGGTACGGACCTACCGGTCGTCGGTCTCATGTGCCTCGCGCCGGCGCTCGCCTCGCGGGGCGCGGCCGCCCGTGCGGGGCTCGCGATGGGTGTCGCGGCGTCGCTCAAGTGGACGGCGTGGCCGCTGTTGCCGGTGGTGCTGGTCCTGCTGGTCTCGGTACGCGGCGGCCGGGCCGCCCTCCGCGCGGCGGGTGTGGCCGGCGGGGTGCTGCTGGTGGCGGTCGCGCCCGTGGCGGTGGCGCACCCCGCCGCGTTCGTGGAGCAACTCGTCCTCTTCCCGCTGGGCCGGGGCGGCGCGGCCTCACCGGCGGCGAGCCCGCTGCCCGGTCACCTGGTCGCCTCGCTCGTGCCCGGCGGGTTCGTGCTCGCGACCGGAGCGCTGCTGCTCGCCGCAGTGGCGGTGGGTGTCCACCTCTTCAGGCGGCCGCCGCGTGACGCGCGCGCGGCGGGGGACCTCCTGGCGGTGGGGCTGCTCCTGGCCATGTGCCTGGCTCCGGCCACCCGCTTCGGGTACCTGCTCTACCCGTTCGTGCTGGCCGGCTGGTTCCGGCTGGCGTCGATCTCCTCGACGAGCCCTTCGACGAGCTTCCTGATCTCGTCGCGGATGGGGCGTACGGCTTCGACGCCCTGGCCGGCCGGGTCGTCCAGCTTCCAGTCCAGGTAGCGCTTCCCGGGGAAGACCGGGCAGGTGTCACCGCAGCCCATGGTGATGCAGACGTCGGACGCCTTGACCGCGTCGACGGTGAGGATCTTGGGCGTCTCGGCGGACATGTCGATGCCGACCTCGCGCATGGCCTCGACGGCGGCCGGGTTGACGGCGTCGGCGGGGGCGGACCCGGCGGAGCGCACCTCGATCCGGTCCCCGGCGAGGTGGTGCAGCCAGGCGGCGGCCATCTGGGAGCGGCCCGCGTTGTGCACGCAGACGAACAGCACGGAGGGCTTGTCGGCCATCGGGGTCTCTCTTCGCACGGACCAGCCGTCGGCACGTATCAGCCGTCGGTGATGTGAGAGTATCAGTCCATGATGACGTCAGTCGACACTGATCTGATTCGGGTGCTGGCCGACCCGCTGAGGCTCCGGATCGTGACCCTGCTCGCCCGCGAGACCCTCTGCACCACCCACCTCGTGGAGGAGACCGGGGCCCGCCAGACGAACCTCTCCAACCACCTGAGAGTGCTGCGGGAAGCAGGGGTCGTGGACACCGAGCCGTGTGGCCGGTTCACGTACTACAAGCTGCGCCCGGACGTCATCGCGCACCTCGCCGACCGATTCGCCGAGCTGGCCGCCACCGCTCGTACCGCCGCCGACAACAAGAGAGCCTGTCCGTGACCCGTACCGAAGCGCCCGCGACCACCACCACCGGGGAACCGTCCGTCGTCGCGAGACTCTCCACGCTCGACCGCTTCCTCGCCGTCTGGATCCTCCTCGCGATGGCCCTCGGGCTGGGCCTGGGCCGCGCGATCCCCGGACTGAACGACGCGCTCGCGAAGGTGGAGATCGGCGGAATCTCGCTGCCCATCGCCGCCGGCCTGCTGATCATGATGTACCCGGTCCTCGCGAAGGTCCGGTACGACCGCCTCGACGCGGTCACCGGCGACCGGAAGCTGATGCTCTCGTCGCTGGTCGTCAACTGGGTCCTCGGCCCGGCAGTGATGTTCGCGCTGGCCTGGGTCTTCCTGCCGGACCTGCCCGAGTACCGCACCGGCCTGATCATCGTCGGCCTCGCCCGCTGCATCGCGATGGTCGTCATCTGGAACGACCTCGCCTGCGGCGACCGCGAGGCAGCGGCCGTGCTGGTGGCGCTCAACAGCGTGTTCCAGGTCCTGGCCTTCGGTCTGCTCGGCTGGTTCTACCTGGACCTGTTGCCCGGCTGGCTCGGCCTGGGCGATGGGGAGTCGCTGGACATCTCCATGGGGGGCATCGCCCTCAACGTCGTCATCTTCCTCGGTGTGCCGCTCCTCGCGGGCTTCCTGACCCGCCGCATCGGCGAGAAGAAGCTCGGCCGTGAGGCGTACGAGTCCGGCTTCCTGCCGAAGATCGGCCCGTGGGCCCTCTACGGCCTGCTCTTCACGATCGTCATCCTCTTCGCCCTCCAGGGGAAGACCATCACCTCGCAGCCGCTCGACGTCGCCCGGATCGCGCTCCCGCTGCTCGTGTACTTCGCGGTGATGTGGTTCGGCACGTTCCTGCTGGGCAAGGCCATCGGCCTGCCCTACGACCGCACCGCGACGCTCGCCTTCACCGCCGCCGGCAACAACTTCGAGCTCGCCATCGCCGTCGCCATCGCCACCTTCGGCGTCACCTCCGGCCAGGCCCTCTCGGGCGTCGTCGGCCCGCTCATCGAGGTGCCGGTCCTCGTGGCGCTGGTGTACGTCTCCCTCGCCTGGCGCAGGAAGTTCGCCGCAGCGTGAGGCCGCGTGAGGCCGCGTGAGGCCGCGCGAGGCCGCAGGGGCCCTGCCCGAGGCCGCGGGCAGGGCCCAACTTTTATTGCTCCGGACGAGTGCAGTTCATCGGAAGATCTGCCGGGGCGCGGCGCCGGTGCTCGCGCTTTCGGGACACATACACATCATGAGAAAGGTATGCAAATCGCCCAAGAAAGCGAGGGGCCATGGCCGCCGTCAGCTTCACGTCGTACGTCCGGACGCTCATCTCTCCACTGATCGCCCTGCTGACCGCACTCCTCGGAGCCCTGGGCTTCGGCCCCGGCACCGCGGCGAAGGCGGCGAAGACGGCACCGGCGCTCCCGGCCGCCTCCGCCTCCGCCTCCGCCTCGGCCCCGGCTTCGCTCTCCGCCTCCGCCGTCGTGCCCGTGCAGCGCGCCGCGTCGTCACCCGTACGCGTACGGCCCCGGGCCCTGCCGCCCACGATCAAGCAGCGCATCCACGCCGAGGCGCACGGATCGTCGCCCTCCGTGCGCCATCTGCCGGCTGCCGCCCCCGCTGAGCCCGACCTGACGGACCTGGCCCTCGCGGCCTGAGCCGTCGTGGTCCTAGCGGCCTAGCGGCCTCGTGGTCTAGCGGTCCTCGCGGTTCCGGTCGGACGCCTCGCTCTCCGCCTGCTTGGCCTCCACCTCCGGGTCCAGCGGTGCCACACTGCCGTCGACCGACGTGACCGGGCCCTCCGAGACCTCGGTCGCAGCCGGCGGCTCCACCAGCCAGTCGGGGTTGGCCTGCTTGTCCCACCACTTCCACGCGGCGAACGCGGCACCCGCCAACACCCCCGTAAGCGCCACACCCTTGAACATCCGCCCGGCCTTCGCCCGGCGCTCGTGCCTCCGGACGAGCCGCTGGATCTCCCGGGCCGTCACCTGGCCCCGCAGCGCGGCCACCGCCGCGGCCGAGCGGTTCATCGCCTCGGCCCGTACGGGCTGGGCCGCCGCCATCGCCTTCTCCATGCGCGGCGCCGTGTACCGCGCCGCCTCGCGCGCGGCCTTGCGGGTCTGCGTCATCGCACGCTGCGCGGCCTTGTCGAGCTTCGGCGGCACATGCGGCGCGACCATCGAGTCGTACTGGGCACGCGCCTGCGTACGGGCCTGATGCGCGGCCATCGAGACCTTCGGCGCGACCCTTACGCGCGCTTCGTTCGCGTAGTGCACGGCCGAGTCCTTCGCCGTGCTCGCGTAGGGCGCCACCACTTCCGCGGCGTGCCGCACGCTGTCCATTGCCGAATCGGTCGCGGCGCGCACGCTGTCCTTGCGGGTCACGGGATCCTCCTCCTCGGTGGCGGGGTCGCTATTCGCCTTTCCGTCCTTTTTGAAATCATGCCTGCCGCCCTGTTCCTCGGCATGCGGTACGGGCATCCGGGGCATCGGCCGCCTCCCGTGGGAGGATCGGCGGACGTCGGAGCAGACCGACGTCAGACCAGACTTACGGAAGGCACACCGTGGCCGAGCAGCTTTACGCCACCCTGAAGACCACCATGGGCGACATCGCGATCCGGCTCCTGCCGTTCCACGCCCCGAAGACGGTCAGGAACTTCGTGGAGCTCGCCAAGGGCGAGCGCGAGTGGACCAACCCGGCCACCGGTGTGAAGAGCACGGACCCGCTCTACGACGGCACGGTCTTCCACCGCGTCATCAGCGGCTTCATGATCCAGGGCGGCGACCCGCTCGGCAACGGCACGGGCGGCCCCGGTTACGAGTTCGCGGACGAGTTCCACCCGGAGCTGGGCTTCACCAAGCCGTACCTGCTGGCCATGGCCAACGCCGGGCCGGGAACCAACGGCTCGCAGTTCTTCATCACGGTCGCCCCGACGACCTGGCTGACCGGGAAGCACACCATCTTCGGCGAGGTCGCCGACGACGCGAGCAAGCGGGTCGTGGACGCGATCGTCGCCACCCCGACCAACCCGCGCACCGACCGTCCGCTGACGGACGTGGTCATCGAGTCCGTCGTGATCGAGTCCCGCAAGAGCTGAGGCCTGACCGGGCACTTTTCGCCCCGCCCCGTCCGTCCCTAAGGATGGACGGGGCGTCGCGTTGAGAGGGGAACCCCATGGAGCAGGCGCAGGCGCCGAGCTGTTATCGCCATCCGGGCGTGGAGACCGGCATCCGGTGCACCCGCTGCGAGCGGCCGATCTGCCCGGACTGCATGGTCGAGGCGTCGGTCGGCTTCCAGTGCCCCGAGTGCGTGCGCGGCGGGTCCGGCACCGGCCACGCGCCGTCGGACAGCCGGCCGCGCACGGTCGCGGGCGGGGTGATCACGGCCGGCGACCCCCAGCTGATCACCAAGATCCTCATCGCCGTGAACCTGGCGATGTTCCTGGCCGTACGGGCCAAGCCGGAGCTGCTGCACCAGCTGGACCTCATCGGGCTCGCCTTCGTGCCGCAGCTCGGCGAGGTGGTCGGCGTCGCGGACGGCGAGTGGTACCGGCTGGTGACGGCGGCGTTCCTGCACTGGGAGATCTGGCACATCGGCTTCAACATGCTCGGCGTGTGGTGGCTCGGCGGCCCCCTGGAGGCGGCGCTCGGGCGGGTCCGCTACCTCGCCCTCTATCTGCTCTCCGCGCTCGCGGGCAGCGCCTTCACCTACCTCGTGGCGGAGCAGAACTCGCCCTCTCTCGGGGCGTCGGGCGCGGTCTTCGGTCTGCTGGGCGCGACGGTGGTGCTCATGCGCCGGCTCAAGTACGACATGCGGCCGGTGATGACGCTGCTCGTGCTGAACCTGGTGCTGACCTTCTTCTGGGACAACATCGCCTGGCAGGCGCACATCGGCGGCCTGGTCGCCGGCGCGGTGATCGCGTACGGGATGGTCGGCGTCCCGCGCGAGCGGCGCCGGGTGACCCAGTGGGCGGCCTGTGGGCTGATCGTCGTGTTGACGCTGGCGGCTGTGGTTCTGAGGACCGCCGCGCTCAGCTGAGCACAAGCTTTCCCCATCGTTGTCCACAACGGGTGGCGGATCTTGTGCACCGGGTGGGGAACGTCTGTACCCCTCGCCTTTGACCTGCGGTTTTACGCGGCGGGGCGAGGGGTGCGCGCAGTCACATCGGCGTCAACATCGTGGAGGTTATCCACAGATCGTCTGACCTTTTTCCACTGGCCTGTGCACAACGCTGTGGATAACCTCTGGGTACGGCTTGACGGCTACGCCGAAGCCGTCACTTCCACTGGGTGGAGACGCCGAAGCCGCCGGCGATGAAGCCGAAGCCGACCACGATATTCCAGTTGGTGAGCGACTTGATGGGCAGCGAGCCGTCGGTGACGTAGAAGACGACGATCCAGGCGAGCCCGATGGCGAAGAGCGCCAGCATCACCGGTGCCACCCAGCTGCGGTTGGTCAGCTTGATGGTGGTCGCCTGCTTCGCGGCCGGCGGCGGCGTGAAGTCGGCCTTCTTGCGGATACGTGACTTCGGCACGAGGGACTCTCCTGTCGATGCGCTGCGTGACCGCGCAGGGAACTGTGGCGTGTGTGCTGCTGTCGCCGGGGCTGAGAGCGAGGGGGACCACTGCCTCACCCGGGCGTCCGTTAGCGTAGTGCTTCCGCGGCGCTGAAGGAGATAAGGGTACGTTGAGCAATTCCGCCGACTCTCCAGCAGAACCCGCCCGGCGCCGCACCTGGCGACCGGTCCGGGTGCTCACCGCCGGCGTCTTCGCGCTCGCCGGCCTGATCTTCGTGACGAGCTTCAACACCGCCAAGGGCACCAACATCCGCGAGGACGCCTCGCTGCTCAAACTCTCCGACCTGATCAGCGAGCGCAGCCGGAAGAACGCCGAGCTCGACGAGTCCACCGCGGTGGTACGCGGCGAGGTCGACGCCCTGGCCCGCCGCGACGACGGCTCCACCAAGGCGGAGGACGAGAAGCTCGGCGCCCTGGAGAAGACCGCGGGCACGACGCCCGTCGCCGGCCGCGGTCTGACCGTCACCCTCAACGACGCCCCGCCCGACGCCCAGGCCGCCCCCGGCTACCCGGAGCCGCAGGCCAACGACCTGGTGATCCACCAGCAGGACCTCCAGGCGGTCGTCAACGCCCTGTGGAAGGGCGGGGCCCAGGGCATCCGCGTCATGGACCAGCGGCTGATCTCCACCAGCGCGGTCCGCTGCGTCGGCAACACCCTCATCCTCCAGGGCCGCGTCTACTCCCCGCCCTACAAGATCACGGCAGTGGGTGACACCGGGAAGCTCCAGCGCGCGCTGGAGGGCTCCACGGCCGTCCAGAACTACCTGCTGTACGTGAAGGCGTACGGACTCGGCTGGAAGGTCGACGAGCACGACGCGGTGACGCTGCCCGGCTACTCGGGCCCCGTGGACCTGCACTACGCCAAGCCGACTTCCTAGCGACACGATCCGGGAGCCGGGCGGCCGGCTGTGGACAGCTGACCCATCGGGCGGTCCGGACCCGTACTCTGGTGCGGTATCGAAGGGCATTCGAGGAAGGACCAGCAGACGTCATGTACGGCTGGATCTGGCGGCATCTGCCGGGCAACGCCTGGGTGCGGGCGGTCATTTCGCTCGTCCTGATCCTGGCGGTGGTCTACGTGCTCTTCCAGTACGTGTTCCCCTGGGCGGAGCCTCTGCTTCCGTTCAACGATGTGACGGTGGACGGACAGTGAGCGCGCGCATCCTCGTCGTCGACAACTACGACAGCTTCGTCTTCAACCTGGTCCAGTACCTGTACCAGCTGGGCGCCGAGTGCGAGGTCCGGCGCAACGACCAGGTCGAGCTGAGCCACGCCCAGGACGGCTTCGACGGCGTCCTGCTCTCGCCGGGCCCCGGTACGCCCGAGGAGGCCGGGGTCTGCGTCGACATGGTCCGGCACTGCGCTGGCACCGGTGTCCCCGTCTTCGGCGTCTGCCTCGGCATGCAGTCGATGGCCGTGGCGTACGGCGGCGTCGTCGACCGCGCCCCCGAGCTGCTGCACGGCAAGACCTCGCTCGTCACGCACGAGGGGCGCGGCGTCTTCGCCGGGCTGCCGTCGCCCTTCACCGCGACCCGGTACCACTCGCTGGCCGCGGAGCCGGGCGACCTGCCCGACGAGCTGGAGGTCACGGCCTGGACGGAGGACGGCATCATCATGGGGCTGCGCCACCGTGACTTCGCGGTGGAGGGCGTCCAGTTCCACCCGGAGTCGGTGCTCACGGAGCACGGGCACCTGATGCTCGCCAACTGGCTGGAGCAGTGCGGCGACACCGGCGCGGTCGGCCGGTCGGCAGGGCTCGCGCCGGTGGTGGGCAAGGCCGTCGCGTGACCCCCGTGCGCCCGGAGCACGAGCACGGTTCGCCGTGGTTCCGGGCCGCGAACCTCCCGGCGGAACCAGATCCTCCGCTTGCGGCGCCGACGTACGAGACGTCGACGTACGAGACGCCTCTGTACGACCCGGCTCCGTACGAGGCGCCCGAAGCACCCGAGGCGCCGGACCCCGAGACGATGGCCCTCCGCACGGAGGACACCCGCCGCGCCGCGCCCACGTCCACGCCAGCGCCTACGCCCGACGGCCCCGCTACCGGCGGCCGCGCCGAGCGCCGCAAGGCCGCCAAGGGGCGTGGCCGCCGCCGCGCCGGCAAGCACGCCCCCGCGCCGGCCGCACCGTCCCCGGCCGGCCCCGACCGGCCGCTGACGCGCGTCGAGGCCCGGCGCGCCGCCCGCGCCCGCAAGGACAGCGTCGGCGTGGTCGCGAGCCGCGTGCTGGGCGAGCTCTTCATCACCTTCGGCGTCGTGATGCTCCTCTTCGTCACGTACCAGCTGTGGTGGACCAACATCCGCGCCGGCCTGCAGGCCGACGAGGCGAAGAAGGGCATCGAGGAGGCCTGGGCGGAGGGGCGCAAGCCCGGCGCGTTCGAGCCCGGCCAGGGCTTCGCGATCATGTACATCCCGAAGCTCGACGTCGTCGTGCCGATCGCCGAGGGCATCGACAAGGAGAAGGTCCTCGACCGCGGCATGGTCGGCCACTACGCCGAGGGCGCCCTGAAGACCGCCATGCCCTCCGACAAGCAGGGCAACTTCGCGGTCGCGGGGCACCGCAACACCCACGGCGAACCGTTCCGCTACATCAACCGCCTCCAGCCGGGCGACCCCATCGTCGTCGAGACGCAGGACGCGTTCTACACGTACGAGATGACGAGCATCCTGCCGCAGACGCCGCCCTCGAACATCTCGGTGATCCAGCCCGTCCCGGAGGGCTCCGGCTTCAAGGGCCCCGGCCGCTACCTCACGCTCACCACCTGCACCCCCGAGTTCACCAGTACGTACCGCCTGATCGTGTGGGGCAAGATGGTCGAGGAACGCCCACGCAGCAAGGGGAAACCGGATGCGCTCGTAGGCTGACGACCGACTTCCAGACTTTTCGACGGGACAGATGCAGTGGCACGTGCGCGCGGCCGGATCGCCGGCTTCATCAGTGTCTTCGGTGAACTGCTGATCACCGCGGGCCTGGTGATGGGCCTCTTCGTCGTCTACTCACTGTGGTGGACGAACGTGCTCGCCGACCGCGAGGCGGACAAGCAGGGCGAGGACGTACGCCACGCCTGGGTGTCGGCCGGCCCCGGCGCGCTCGACACCAAGGGCGGCATCGGCTTCCTCCACGTACCGGCGATGAAGAACGGCGAGGTGCTGGTCAAGAAGGGCACCGACCCCGACACCCTCAACCACGGCGTCGCCGGCTACTACACCGACCCCATCGCCTCCGCGCTGCCCTCCGACAAGCAGGGCAACTTCACCCTCGCCGCGCACCGCGACGGCCACGGGGCGAAGTTCCACAACATCCACAAGCTGAAGCACGGCGACGCGATCGTCTTCGAGACGAAGGACCTCTGGTACGTCTACAAGGTCTACAAGACCCTCCCGGAGACGTCGAAGTTCAACGTCCGCGTCTTGGACCCGGTCCCGAAGGAGTCGGGCAAGACGAAGCCGGGCCGCTACATCACCCTGACGACCTGCACGCCGGTCTACACCTCGGACTACCGCTACATCGTCTGGGGCGAGCTGGAGCGCACGGAGAAGGTCGACGCGAAGCGCACGCCGCCGGCCGAGCTGCGCTAACGGCACCCGCACGGCCCCGCGCGTACGACAGAGCCCCGGCACCCCCTCAGTGAGGGTGCCGGGGCTCCGTCGTGGAACGGTCGCGGCGGTCAGTCCTTGGGCAGGACGGCGCCGGAGGGGCCGCCGAAGAAGCCGCCGTCGCCTTCGTCGCCGTTGTTGCCGTTGCCGTTGCCGCCCACGGTCTTCACGTTGACCGGCTGGTTCGGCTGGGCGGGGGTGCCCGGCTGCGGGTCCTGGGCGATCACGAAGGCGGTGTCGTCCTTCGGGCCGTCGACGTTGCCGAGCTGGAGCCCCGCCTGCTGGAGCGCCTGCTTGGCCTGGCCGAGCTGCTGCCCGACCATCTGCGGCACCTGGGCCTGCTGCTGCGGGCCCTTGGAGACCTTCAGGGTGATGTCGCTGCCCTTGGCGGCCTTGCTGTTGCCGGCCGGGTTCTGCTCCAGGACGGTGCCCGCGGGCTGGTCGGAGTCGACGTCCTCCCGCTTGACCTTGAACTCCAGCGTCTCCAGCTGGCTCTTCGCGGCGTCGAACTGCTGGCCGGTGACCGGGGGCACGTTCACCTGGGCCTGCTTGGAGACCGTGAGGGTGATCGTGGCGCCCTTCTCCTGCTGGGTGCCGCCGTCCGGGCTCTGCCGGATGACCTCGCCCGGCTGCTGCTCGGACTCCTCGTATTTCACGTCGACCTCGAAGCCCTTGTCCCGGAGTGCCTGCCGCGCGCTCTCCTCGGACTTCTCCGTGACGTCCGGCACCTCGATCTTCGGGGCGCCCTCCGAGAGCCAGACCTGGATGGTCTCGCCCTCCTTCATCTCCGCGCCCGGGGCGGCCGCGGGGGCCTGCCGGCAGATGCTGTCCTTGGGCTGGTCGCAGCGCTCGGTGCCGGCCTGGGACACCTTGACGCTCACGTTGTCCGCCTGCTTCTGCGCCTTCGGCAGCGTCTGACCGACGAGGTTCGGCACCGGGATCTGGCCGGCGCCGCCCTCCTTGCTGTCGAAGACGGCGCGGCCGATCAGGATCGCTCCGACCAGCACCAGGATGCCCGCCAGGGCCAGCAGGACGGTCGAGGTGCTCGACTTCCGCTGGCGGCGGCGGTCCGGGCGGTCGTCGTAGCCGTAGCCGCCGTCGTCCGGGTTGACGGGCGGCAGCATCGACGTCTGCCCGGCCGGGTCGGCCTGGCGGAGCGCCGTCGTCGGCTGCTCGTCGGGGGCGTACCCGCCGTAGCCGACGGTGCCCATGGCGGCGGTCGCGGCGACCGGCTGGCCGTCGAGGCACGCCTCGATGTCGGCGCGCATCTCGTCGGCCGACTGGTAGCGGTAGTCCGGGTCCTTGACCAGCGCCTTCAGGACGATGGCGTCCATCTCGGGCGTGATCTCGGGGTCGAAGTTGCTCGGCGGCTGCGGCTCCTCGCGCACGTGCTGGTACGCCACCGCGACCGGCGAGTCGCCGACGAAGGGCGGGCGCACGGTCAGCAGCTCGTACAGCAGGCAGCCGGTGGAGTACAGGTCGGAGCGGGCGTCGACCTGCTCGCCCTTGGCCTGCTCCGGGGAGAGGTACTGGGCGGTGCCGATCACGGCGGCCGTCTGCGTCATGGTCATACCGGCGTCGCCCATGGCACGGGCGATGCCGAAGTCCATGACCTTGACCTGGCCGGTGCGGGTCAGCATGACGTTGGCCGGCTTGATGTCGCGGTGGACGATGCCGGCGCGGTGCGAGTACTCCAGGGCCTGGAGGATGCCGACCGTCATCTCCAGCGTGCGCTCGGGCAGCAGCTTCCGCCCGGAGTGCAGCAGCTCACGCAGGGTGGAGCCGTCGACGTACTCCATCACGATGTACGGGATGGAGATGTTGTCGACGTAGTCCTCGCCGGTGTCGTAGACCGCGACGATCGCCGGGTGGTTGAGCGAGGCGGCCGACTGGGCCTCACGGCGGAACCGGGCCTGGAAGGACGGGTCACGGGCGAGGTCGGCCCGCAGCGTCTTCACGGCGACGGTGCGACCGAGCCGGGTGTCGTGGGCGAGGTAGACCTCCGCCATGCCACCGCGGCCGAGCACCGAGCCCAGCTCGTACCGGCCGCCGAGGCGACGCGGCTCTTCCATAACTGTTCCAGCCCTCTCCGTCAGTCCCGACCGCACCCCTCTGTGTGGTCCGGCGGTGTGCTGTCCGCGCATACGCTACCGGCCACGGCGAGCCGAGCGGACCGCGACCGCCAGCTGATACGCGACCGGTACACAGCCACAGCCGTCACTTCCTGCTGTCCAGAACCGCCTTCATCACATCGCGGGCGATGGGTCCGGCCAGGCCGCCACCGCTGATGTCGTCGCGGGTCGCGTCGGAGTCTTCGACGATAACCGCTACGGCGACCGGAGAGCCGCTGTCGGTCTTCGCGTATGAGATGAACCACGCGTAGGGGCGGGCCTTGTTCTTCTCGCCGTGCTGGGCGGTACCCGTCTTGCCACCGACCGTGACGCCCTCGATGGCCGCCTTGCCGCCGGTGCCGTTCTTGACGGTGTTCTCCATCATCTGCTGGACCAGCTGCGCGGTCTTCGCCGACATGGGCCGGCTCATCTCCTCGGGCTCCGTCGTCTCCAGGACGTCGAGGTCGGGGCCGGTGACGCGGTCGACCATGTACGGCTTCATCAGCTTGCCGTCGTTGGCGATGGCCGCGGTGACCATGGCCATCTGGAGGGGGGTGGCCGCGGTGTTGAACTGGCCGATGGAGGAGAGCGCGTTGCCCGGGCGGTCCATCTGCGTGTCGTAGACCGACTTGGCGGCGCGGACGGGGGTGTCGATCTCCCCGTTGTTGAAGCCGAACTTCTCCGCCATCTTCACCATCTCGTCACGCCCGACCTCGTCACCGAGCTTGGCGAAGACCGAGTTGCAGGAGACCTCCATGGCCCGGTTGAGGGTGGCGTTCTCGCACCCCTGGGCGTGGTTCTTCATCGGCGTGGTGGTGTGCGGGAGGATGTACGGCTCCGGCGTGTCCGTCGGCGCGTTGATGTCCGTGACCTTGCCGGTCTCCAGGGCCGCCGCGGCGGTCAGCACCTTGAAGGTGGAGCCGGGCGGGTAGACCTCGCGCAGCGCGCGGTTCAGCTTCGGCTTGTCCTTGTCCTTCTCCAGCGCGACCCACGCCTGCTCGTCCTTCGCGCTGTAGCCGGCGAAGGTGGACGGGTCGTACGACGGGGTCGAGGCGAGCGCCAGGATCTTGCCGGTGGACGGCTCGATGGCGGCGACGGCGCCCTTCTTCTTGCCGAGGCCCTCGAAGGCGGCCTTCTGTGCGGCGCCGTTGAGGGTGGTGATCACGTCACCGCCCTGCTTCTTGTCGCCCGTGAACATCGACATGGTGCGGTCGAAGAAGAGCCGGTCGTCGTTGCCGGTGAGGATGCCGTCCTCGAGCTTCTCGATCTGGTTGGCGTCGTACGCCTGCGACGCGTAGCCGGTGACCGGCGCCCACATGGGGCCGTCGATGTAGGTGCGCTTGAACTTGTAGAAGGGGTCCTTCGAGTCGATGGAGCCGGTGATCGGCTTGCCGTCGACGATGATGTTGCCGCGCGGGTTGGCGTACCGCTCGATGATGACCCGCTTGTTGCTCGCGTGCGTGGAGAGCTCGCCCGCCCGGACGTACTGGATCCAGTTGTCCCGGATGAGCAGGGCGAGCATCAGCAGGCCGCAGAAGATCGCGATATGGCGCAGGGGCTTGTTCACGGTCGGACCACCTGGGTCATCTCGGCGTCGGGGGACGGGGCGGGGGCCGGCGCGGGACGGCGCGCGGTGTCGCTGATCCGCAGCAGGATGGCGATCAGGGCCCAGTTCGCGATCACGGACGAGCCGCCGTACGCGAGGAACGGCATGGTCATACCGGTCAGCGGGACGAGGCCCATGACGCCGCCGGCGACCACGAAGACCTGGAGGGCGAAGGCGCCGGACAGGCCGGTCGCCAGCAGCTTGCCGAACGGGTCGCGGGCCGCGAGCGCGGTGCGGATGCCCCGCTCCACGATCAGCGCGTACATCAGCAGGAACGCCATGACGCCCGCGAGGCCGAGCTCCTCGCCGACGGTGGCGAAGATGAAGTCGGAGTTGGCGGCGAAGCCGACGAGGTCGGAGTTGCCCTGGCCGAGGCCCGCGCCGAGGGTGCCGCCGGAGCCGAAGGACATCAGCACCTGCGTCATCTGGTCGCAGGCCATGGCCATGTTGGTGCCCTCGGGCGCCGTCTTCAGGCACTCGAAGGGGTCGAGCCAGGCGGCGACACGCGACTTGACGTGGGTGGCGGTCGAGCCGACGACGACCGCGCCGCCGACGGCCATCAGCAGACCCATGATGATCCAGCTGGTCCGCTCGGTCGCCACGTACAGCATGATCACGAACATGCCGAAGAACAGCAGCGACGTACCGAGGTCGTTCTCGAAGACCAGGATGAGCAGGCTGACGGCCCAGATGGTGAGGATCGGGCCCAGGTCGCGGCCGCGCGGCAGGTACAGCCCCATAAAGCGGCGGCTGGCCAGCGCGAGCGCGTCACGCTTCACCATCAGGTAGCCGGAGAAGAAGACCGCGATCACGATCTTCGCGAACTCACCGGGCTGGATGGAGAACGGACCCACCTTGATCCAGATCTTGGCGCCGAAGACGTCGGTGCCGAGACCCGGGACGAGCGGCAGCAGCAGCAGGACGATCGCCGCCACCATGGAGATGTACGTGTAGCGCTGCAGGACGCGGTGGTCCTTGAGGAGCATCAGCACCAGCAGGAACAGCGCGACGCCGATCGCCGAGTACATCAGCTGCTTGGGGGCGTCCGGGCTGTAACTGCCGAACTGCCGCATCGACTTGGCGATCACCCGCGGCGACTGGTCCAGCCGCCAGATCAGCACCAGGCCCAGGCCGTTGAGCAGCGTGGCCAGCGGCAGCAGGATCGGGTCGGAGTACTTCGCGAACTTCCGCACCAGCAGGTGCGCGACACCCGCGAGCAGCGCCAGCCCGACGCCGTACCCGAGCATGCCCGCCGGGACCTTGCCGTCCAGGGCCAGGCCGACGTTGAGGTACGCGAACACCGGGATCGCGACGGCGAAGCCGAGCAGCGCCAGTTCGGTGTTGCGGCGGCTCGGCAGGTCGATCGCGCCGATGGTGGTCGTGTTGGTGACAACGCTCATGGTGGTGAAAGGCCCCCCTACGGGTCCTTACTGCTTGCCGCAGTTCGAGGCCAGCTTCTGCTCCTCCTCCGAGAGGCTGGGGCCCGGGGAAGGAGTGGCAGTGGCTGCGGTGGGCTTGGTGGTGGTGGGGACGCCGGTCGTGCCGCCGGCCTGGCCCTCACCGGGCGGTGCGGCGTTCGCGCGGTCCGCCGCCTCCCGGCGCTGCTCCTGCTTCTTGCAGGCGGAGGCCTGGACGGCCAGCTCGTCGATCTTCGCCTGCGCCTTGGCGCGGCTGCCGCCGATGATGGTGTCCTCGACCGTCTTGCGCGCGTAGTCGGGGAGGTACTTGAGTTCGATCTCGGGGTGGTCCTTCTCGACCTCCGAGAGCGAGACCCCGGCCAGGTCCTGGCTGATGCCGCGGTAGAGCGCGACATGGCCGTCGTTGGCGCCGACGTAGTACTGCGTCTGCGTCCAGCGGTAGCCGCCGTACAGCCCGCCGCCGACCACGGCCAGCGCGAGCACGATGTAGAAGGAGCGCTTCAGCCAGACGCGGTTCTTGCGGGGCTTGGTGAAGTCGTCGTCGCCGTACGCGCCGAAGGAGCCCTCGGGCGGCATGCCGTCGTAGCCGAGGTCGTCGCCGCTGCCGGGCGGGCCGAAGCCCCCCTGCGGCGCTTGCGGGGCGGGGCGGCCGAGGCCGGAGGCGCGGCCCGCCGGCGTCTCCATGGCGCCGCCGTCGTTCAGCTGGGGCTGGTTCTCGGCGACCGCGCCGACGATGACCGGGGTGTCGCTGAGCTGCCCGGCGAGGGTGTCGCCGCCGTCCACGTCCAGGACGTCCGCGACGATCACGGTGATGTTGTCGGGGCCGCCGCCGCGCAGCGCGAGCTGGATCAGGTCCTGGACGGTCTCCTGGGGGCCCTGGTAGCTGGCGAGGGTCTCCTCCATCGTCTGGTGGGAGACGACGCCGGACAGGCCGTCGGAGCAGATCAGGTACCGGTCTCCGGCCCGCACCTCGCGGATGGACAGGTCCGGCTCGACGTGGTCGCCACTGCCCAGGGCGCGCATCAGGAGCGAGCGCTGCGGGTGGGTGGTGGCCTCCTCCTCGGTGATGCGGCCCTCGTCGACCAGCCGCTGCACCCAGGTGTGGTCCTGCGTGATCTGCGTCAGCACGCCGTCGCGCAGCAGGTACGCGCGCGAGTCGCCGACGTGGACCAGGCCGAGGCGCTGGCCCGTCCACAGCAGGGCGGTCAGGGTGGTGCCCATGCCCTCCAGCTGCGGGTCCTCCTCGACCATCATCCGCAGCTGCTCGTTGGCGCGCTGCACGGCCGTGCCGAGCGAGGTGAGGATGTCCGAGCCGGGGACGTCGTCGTCGAGGGTGACGATCGTGGAGATCACCTCGGAGGAGGCGACCTCGCCGGCGGCCTGGCCCCCCATGCCGTCGGCGATCGCGAGCAGGCGGGGACCGGCGTAACCGGAGTCCTCGTTGCCCTCGCGGATCATGCCCTTGTGCGATCCGGCGGCGAAGCGCAGTGAAAGGCTCATGCGCACCTGCCCTGTCGACTCTGCCTCGGGGTACAGCCGGTCTCGAGCCACACTGCCCACCCTCCGGTCGGGAGCCGGTGCCGGTCGCCTGTGGGCGCCACCGCTGCGGCTCGCTCGCTCCGCTCGCTCATTGTCGTACTACTTCCGCAGCTCGATGACGGTCTTGCCGATGCGGATCGGCGCGCCCAGCGGAATGGGGGTCGGGGTGGTGAGTCGGGTCCGGTCGAGATACGTGCCGTTGGTGGACCCGAGATCCTCGACGATCCACTGGCCGTCACGGTCCGGGTAGATCCTGGCATGCCTGCTGGAGGCGTAGTCGTCGTCCAGCACGATCGTGGAGTCGTGCGCACGGCCCAGGGTGATGGTCTGGCCCTGGAGGGCGACCGTGGTGCCGGTCAGGCTCCCCTCGGTCACGACCAGCTTGGTCGGCGCGCCACGGCGCTGGCGGCCGGCCTGCTGGCGCTGGGGCGGCGGGGCGGAACCCTGCCGTGCCGCCTGCTGCGGGCGCGCGGCGTCACGGCGCGAACCGCGCTGTGTGACGCGCGTACCGAACAGGTCGCTGCGGATGACCTGGACGGCCACGATGACGAACAGCCACAGTACGGCGAGGAAACCCAACCGCATGACCGTGAGGGTCAGCTCTGACATTGCCCCCGCTTCACCCTTCGGCTTGCCGGTAAACGATGGTGGTACTGCCCACGACGATCCGCGAGCCGTCGCGGAGCGTAGCGCGGGTGGTGTGCTGCCCGTCCACCACGATGCCGTTGGTGGACCCGAGATCCTGGATCGTCGAGGGCGTTCCGGTCCGGATCTCGCAGTGGCGGCGCGATACGCCGGGGTCGTCGATCCGCACGTCGGCGTCGGTGCTGCGGCCCAGCACGAGCGTCGGGCGGGAGATCTGGTGGCGCGTGCCGTTGATCTCGATCCAGCGGCGCACCTGGGCGCCGGGCATGGGGCCCGGACCGGCCGGCGGGCGGCCGGCGGCGGGCGGACGGTTCATGCCCGGCGGCGGGGCCGCGGGCATGGGAGGGGCGCCGGCCGGAGGGTATCCGTAACCGCCGGGGCGACCGCTCGGTGCGGGGCCGGCCGGTGCGGCCGGGCTTGCGGGGCCTGCCGGTCCCGCGGGGGACTGGGACTGTGACGTACTCGACGCGAGGGTGCGGCTGCGCACCCGGTACAGCCCGGTGTCGAGGTCGTCGGCCTTCTCCAGGTGGACCTTGATGGGCCCCATGAAGGTGTACCGCTGCTGCTTGGCGTAGTCGCGGACCAGGCCGGACAGCTCGTCGCCGAGCTGGCCCGAGTACGGGCTGAGGCGCTCGTAGTCCGGCGCGCTCAGCTCGACGATGAAGTCGTTCGGCACGACGGTCCGCTCGCGGTTCCAGATCGTCGCGTTGTTGTCGCACTCCCGCTGGAGGGCGCCCGCGATCTCGACGGGCTGGACCTCGGACTTGAAGACCTTGGCGAAGGTGCCGTTGACCAGGCCTTCGAGTCGCTGCTCGAATCGCTTCAGGACTCCCATGGGGCACCTCCTCCGTCGTTGCCGTCCTGGTACTGCTTACTGATCGTATCCACGCGTCGGGAAATCGGCTGGTTCCCCTTCTCTGGCCTGTGGATGAGTGTCACCTCTCACACGGATCGTAGAGGGGGCCTCATGACAGTGTCCCGCACCCCGGGTGCACCGTGGAGGAGTGGGTACGGCGGGGTCCGGTTCGCCGCGTTCCCGTCGTCTTCGCCCTCCCCTTCCCTCCCCTCCCCTCTTTCCCGGGTGGCCCTCCGCTTGCCCCTCCGCCTGCGCCTCCCCCCTGTCTCTGTTCGGGGGCCGGGGCGCCGAAACAAACGGATGTGAACCCACCCCCGGCGACGTGCTAATCTTCAGATGTCGCCAGGCGCTCCGGCCGAAAAAACCGGGGCCGACAGCGGCAACACCCAATGCGCGGGTGGCGGAATAGGCAGACGCGCTGGATTCAGGTTCCAGTGCCCGCAAGGGCGTGGGGGTTCAACTCCCCCCTCGCGCACCAGCAGAGACGGGTCTCTGTCAGAACGAAGGTTCTGACAGGGGCCCGTTTCTCGTTGTATACGGGCCCGCCTGTCGTTGTGGACGGGGCGGTCTTCCGTCGGATACGGGGCGGCCCCGGCCACTCCCGCAGGAGGGGCCGGGGCCGCCGCCGGGTCAGCGCTCGGTCGCGGCGGTGCGCTGGTAGATGTCCGGGATGCCGTCGTGGTCGTCGTCGCGCGTCTCCTCCTCGTACAGGCGGCGGTAGACGCCGTTGCGGTACCGGATGAGGAGGGCGGCCAGGAAGGCGGCGATGAGGGAGCCGAGCAGGACCGCGGCCTTGACGCGCTCGGTCGTGGCGGGGTCGGCGAAGGCGAGTTCGCCGATCAGCAGGGCGACGGTGAAGCCGATCCCGGCGAGTACCGCGAGGGCGAAGACGTCCGCCCAGGCCAGCTCGGGGTTGAGCCGGGCGCGGGTGAAGCGGGCGGCGAGGTAGGTGCCAGCGAAGATGCCGAGGGTCTTGCCGACGACCAGGCCCAGGACCACGCCGAGCGGCTCCGGCCGCGTGAAGACCTCGGCCAGGGCCGCGCCCGAGACGCCGACGCCCGCGGCGAACAGCGCGAACAGGGGGACCACGACCCCCGCCGAGAACGGGTGGATCCGGTGGGAGGTGCGTTCCGCCGGGGAGGCGGTCTCGCCCTGGTCGCGGGTGGTGCGCAGGATGAGGCCCATGGCCACGCCCGCGACGGTGGCGTGGACGCCGCTGTTGTACATCAGCGCCCAGGTGACGACGCCGAGGGGGACGTACCACCACCAGCCGCGTACGCGGAGGCGCTGGAGCGCGTAGAAGGCGGCCAGGCAGGCGAAGGCCCCGCCGAGCGCGGCGAAGTCCAGGTCACCGGTGAAGAAGATCGCGATGACGAGGATGCCGCCCAGGTCGTCGACGACGGCGAGGGTGAGCAGGAAGGCGCGCAGCGCGGCCGGCAGGTGGCTGCTGAGGACCGCGAGGACGGCCAGGGCGAAGGCGATGTCGGTGGCCATGGGCACGGCCCAGCCGTCCAGGCTGCCACCGCCCGCCGCGGCGGTGGCGGCGTAGAGGGCGGCGGGTACGACCATGCCGCAGACGGCGGCGATGACCGGCAGGGCGGCGGTCGCGGGGGTGCGCAGTTCGCCGACGACGAGCTCCCGCTTCAGCTCGATGCCGGCGACGAGGAAGAAGAGGGTGAGCAGACCGTCGGAGGCCCAGTGCTCGACCGACAGGTCCAGGCCGAGGGCGGCTATGCCGAAGTGGACGTCGCGCATCTGCTCGTAGGCGCCGCTCCACGGGCTGTTGGCCCAGATCAGCGCGATGACGGCGGCCGCGAGGAGGACGATCCCGCCGACGGTCTCCGTCCTCAGGGCCTGGACCACGGCGTTGCGCTCGGGCAGGGGCAGGAGCCCCAGGAAGGGGGAACGCTCGCGGGGTGCGGCAGCCATGAGGAAGACCTCCGGGGGATTCGGCTTGAGGGCATACGGGCCCTGGGACGCCGACCAGACTTCCCGGCACACCGCGCGTCCGTGGCAACCGCTCGAAAGGCGGGCGTCGACGCGTTGCTCACACCCTAACCACGGCCTCTCGGATCCCGCCAGACCCCATTTCACCTGCGGAAACACGTCCCGGAGGCATGGCTGACCGGCCCGTGCACACCGTGGCGCGAGGTGTGTACGGGCCGGTCGGGAGCCGGGCCGCGGGGGCGGTCAGACGGTGGTCTTCACCGACTCCCGGTCCTCGTCGGACGCGTCGTCCTCGGTGATCTCACCGGCGTCGCGGGCGCGGACGAACTCCAGGAAGGAGGCGAGCTCGCGCTTGACGACCGGGGCGAGGAGGTACAGGCCGATGATGTTGATGACGGCGAGCATGAACAGCACCGCGTCGGCCATGTCGATGAGGGTCTGCAGCGTCAGCAGCGAACCGGCGACCGCGAACAGGGTGTAGACGACCTTGTACGTCAGCACGCTGGTCCGGCTGCGGCCGAAGAGGTGCGTCCAGGCCTTCTCGCAGTAGTAACCCCAGGTCAGCACCGTCGAGATGGCGAAGAGGAGCACCGCGATGGTGAGGATGTACGGGAACCAGGGCATGACCGTGCCGAAGGCGTCGGAGGTCAGGGTGACGCCGCCGATGGACTCGCCCTTGCGGGCCTCGGCGTAGCTGGCCGGGTTGGCGATGACGATGGTCAGCGCGGTCATCGTGCAGATGATGACGGTGTCGATGAACGGCTCCAGCAGGGCCACCAGGCCCTCGCTCGCCGGGTGCTTGGTCTTGACCGCGGAGTGCGCGATGGGCGCGGAGCCGAGTCCGGCCTCGTTGGAGAACGCGGCCCGCTTGAAGCCGATGATCAGCGCGCCGAGCACACCGCCGGCCACGCCCTGCGGGTTGAAGGCGCCCTCGATGATCGTGACGATGGCGGCCGGGACGGCCGTGACGTGCACCAGGATGACGACCAGGCAGGCGGCGATGTAGATGCCGGCCATGGCCGGGACGAGCTTGCTGGTGACGTTGGCGATGGAGCGGATGCCGCCCAGCAGCACGATGCCGACCAGCGCGGCGACGAGGATGCCGAAGAACAGCGCGCCGCCCGAGGAGCCCATCAGGCCGCCCTCGCCGCCGGTGACGGAGACCATCTGCGCGTAGGACTGGTTGACCTGGAAGAGGTTGCCGCCGAAGAGGCCGAAGAACAGGACGAAGAAGGAGGCGAGGACCGCGAGGACCTTGCCGAAGGTCTTGCCGTTCTTGCCGAAGCGCTCCGCGAGGCCCTTGGGGAGGTAGTGCATCGGGCCGCCGGAGACGGTGCCGTCGGCGTGCACCTCGCGGTACTTCACGCCCAGCGTGACCTCGACGAACTTGGTGGCCATGCCCAGCAGGCCGCACAGGATCATCCAGAAGGTGGCGCCGGGGCCGCCGATGGAGACGGCGACGGCCACACCGGCGATGTTGCCGAGGCCGACGGTTCCGGAGACGGCGGCGGTCAGTGCCTGGAAGTGGTTGACCTCGCCGGCCGACCCCTTCTCGTCGTACTTTCCGCGCACCACGTCGACGGCGAGTTTGAACTTGCGGATCTGGACGAGTCCGAACCAGGCGGTGAAGACCAGTCCGGCGACGACGAGCCAGGCGACGATGAGCGGGAGTTCCGTACCGGCGACCGGCACGGAGTAGAAGACGACCTCTCCGAGCCAGCCGGCTATGGGTTCGAAGAGTCCGCTGACGGCTTCGTCGACGGACGTGGTGATGGAGTCGAGTGACACGGTGGCTACCTCGATGGCGCAGTACCGGCGCAGGGGAGGCTGCGTCGGGAAGATGTGCGGTCTTTGAGCGAACGCCGTTGTCCGATCGGCGACCCTGGGCGCATGGTCCGTGGACGCGGAACGTGATCACCCTGGTCGTGCAGTCGGCGCGTGTGCCGACGTGTCCGCGGCAGCGAGGGGTGGGGCTACCTGCGGAGTTGCGCAGTTCTACCACGACCTTTACGGATTCTTTAGTGACGTAAATCACATGACCGTCAGTAATCTTCGAAAATGCCAGCGAACGAAATGAGACCGTTATGCGGTCAGCTTGATCCGTTCATCGGACAGCTATCTGGTGGGGTCTCCGCGGCGGGCGGCATCCTGGGCGGGTGCCTTCACTCTCCGCGCCGCGCGCGCCCGACGGTCCGTCCGGGCACATGGTCGTCTGCGGTGACGACGCGCTCGCCCACCGGTTGGCGGCGGAACTGCGGGAGGTCTACCGGGAGCGCGTCGTTCTCGTCGGCCCGGCCGGCGGGCCGGTGGCCGGGCCTCGGCTGGCCGTTCCGGGGCAGGGGCGGGCGTCGGCACTCCTCGGGCGGGTGTCCGCGGTCATGACGGGAGCGCCGCCCGCGACGGGAGGGCTCCCGGAGGTGGTGGAGGCCGACGAGCCCACGGAGGCGGTGCTGGCGTCGGCGGGTGTGGCGGGCGCGGCGGCGCTGGCGCTCGTATACGACGACGACGAGACCAACATCCGTGCCGCCCTGGCGGCGCGCCGCCTCAACCCGGGTCTGCGCCTGGTGATCCGGCTCTACAACCGCAAGCTGGGCCAGCACCTGGAGCAGCTGCTCGACCAGGCCGCTCTCGTGGCCCTGCCGGACCTGAGCCCCGGTGAGGTCGACGCGTCCACCACCGTGCTCTCCGACGCGGACACGGCGGCGCCGGCCCTGGCCGCGACCGCAGTCGCCGGCACGAGCAAGATCGTCCACGCCGACGGGCTGCTGCTGCGAGCCGTGGAGCGCCCCCCGCCCGGCCGTGGCGACGTCGCCGATCCGGGGCTGTGCACGCTCGCCCTGCTCTCCGCCACCACCAACGATCCCGCCGGCGAGGAGGGGTCGGACAGCAGCGGGACGGCCGGCCCCCGGCTGCTGCCCGACCCGAGCACCGTCACCGCCGCGACGGGACGCGGCACGGTCGTCCTGGAGGCGGTGACCCACAGCGGCCCGGTGCTGCCGGCCGGGCGTCTGGCCGGCCGCGGCATTCCGGTCTCCGAGCTCTTCTCCCGCCGCCTTCGCTGGGCCGTCGCCGTCACGTGCCTGGCCGTGATCGGCCTGGCCGTCGCGTCCTGGCTGACCACGGGGGATCACCCGCTGCACGCCGCCTACGTCACGCTGCTGGACCTGTTCTCCATCAACGACCCCGCCGTCGGCGAGTCCACGGCCCGGCAGGTGCTCCAGCTGCTGTCGGGGCTGGTGGGCCTGGCGCTGCTGCCCCTCCTCGTCGCGGGCGCGCTGGAGGCGCTGGGCGCGTTCCGCAGCGCGTCCGCCCTGCGCCGTCCGCCGCGCGGGCTCTCCGGCCACGTCGTCCTGCTCGGGCTCGGCAAGATCGGCACCCGCGTGCTCGCCCGGCTGCGGGACCTCGGCATCCCGGTCGTGTGCGTCGAGGAGGACCCGGAGGCGCGCGGGGTCGCGCTGGCCCGCCGTCTGCGCGTACCGACCGTGATCGGTGACGTCACACAGGAGGGCGTCCTGGAGGCGGCCAAGATCCAGCGCGCGCACGCCCTGCTCGCGCTGACCAGCTCCGACACCACCAACCTGGAGGCCGCGCTCTACGCCCGTACGATCAAGGCCGACCTGCGGGTGGCCCTGCGGCTGTACGACGACGACTTCGCCACGGCCGTCTACCGCACCCTGCGCGCCGCGCACCCCGACGCGCTCACCCGGAGCCGCAGCGTCTCGCACCTGGCCGCGCCCGCCTTCGCCGGGGCGATGATGGGCCGCCAGATCCTGGGTGCCATACCGGTCGAGCGCAAGGTGCTCGTCTTCGCCGCGCTCGTCGTCGCGGGCCACCCGCAGCTGGAGGGCCGCACCATCGAGGAAGCCTTCCGGCCCGGTGCCTGGCGCGTACTCGCCCTCGACACCACCGCGCCCGCCGACCGGCGCCCCGACCTGGCCACCCCGCGCCCCGCCGACGGCGAGCGGCATGCCACCGGCCTCGTGTGGGACCTGCACCCCGGATACGTCCTGCAAGCCGAGGACCGCGTCGTTCTGGCCGCCACGCGCCGCGGCCTGGCCGAGCTTCTCGGCCGGCACCCGCAGCCCGGGTCCGTCGGGCGGTGGTCCTCAGAGTGACTGCTCGGGCCAGTCGAGCAGCCGGGCGCCGATGACGGCGGTCTGGAGGGTGTAGCGGCTCACCGGGTCGCCGGGGTCGGCCCCGGTGAGCCGGTGGATGCGTTCCAGTCGGTAGGTCATGGCGCGGACGCTCAGGGAGAGCCGCCGGGCGGCCTCGGCGGCCACACAGCCGGTGTCGAAGTACGCGGTGAGGGTGTCGATGAGTGGCTGCGCTCCGCCGCGGGCCTGCTGCAGGGGGCCGAGGACCGTGCGTACGAGGTCGGCCATGGCCTGGCGGTCGCGTGTCAGAACCGGATAGACCAGGAGGTCCGCGGCGTGCAGCACCGGCTCGTCCAGGTCCATGCGCGCCGCGAGGTCCAGGGCGTTGAGCGCCTCCTCGTAGGAGTGGACGACCCCGCCGACGCCGGGGTGTGCCCGGCCGATGGCCACCTGGCCGCCGTCGGTGGCGGCGTAGGCCTGCTTGGCGAAGTAGGAGAGGACGTCGTCCTGGTCGGCCGGGGCGATGCAGATGAGGCGGCCGTTCTTGGTCGTCAGCAGGATGCGGCGGTCGCCGAAGCGGGCGGCGAGGGACGACTCGATGCCGCGCGTGACCGCGTAGCCGTCCTCGTACGGCTCCGCGCCCTGTGCCACGGCGACCGCGTGGGCGTGGGACAGCAACAGCCCGAACCGCTCGGCCCGTTCGGCCAGGCGCCCGGCGTCGCTGCGGCCGTGGAGCAGGTCGTCGACGAACTCGCGCCGGGCCGCCTCCTGCTGGCGGATGGCGAGCCGCTGGGCGCGTTCGTGCCCCTCGGCGAAGGCGTCCACGGCCTGCTCCACCGCCGCGAGCAGGTGGTCGGCGGCTGCCGCGCTCAGGCAGGTCCGTACGTCCTGGGCGGCGGACAGGTGGGCGCGCACCAGGAGTCGCAGCCCGATGCCGGCTTCCGCGGCGCGCTCGCCCTGGGCCCGCAGCGCCTCCACTTCGTCCCGGCTCAGGCGGCGGCCGGTGGCGCAGGCACCGGTGAGGATCCGGGCATAGCCCTCCAGGTACTCCCCGACCGTGTCCCGTTCCGTCATCGCCCCTCCCGTGTCCGGACGCGTCGACGACGACGTCCCGAATTCCCGACGTCCCGACGTGCGGACGTCAAGGGTGGCACGCGTACGGCGAGGGGCGGCCACCGGCATCAAGGAGCCGTAAAGATTGCCGGGTGACGGCAATGCGCACACGTGTGCCGTGCTGTCACGATGAGTCCGCCGGGGGCAGAGACGTGAGTTCGATGCCGGATCCCGGAAATCAGCATGCCGTGCGGTGGCACCAAGGGGGAAGAGTCATGGCCGAGTTCCTGCACGCCCTCGCCACCTTTCCCGCCGTGCTGTTCACCGCGGCCCTCGTGGTCGTCGTCGGCTTCTGGCTGCTGGTCCTGCTCGGTGCGGCCGACCACGACGGCTTCGACGCGGACGTGGACGCCGACGCCCTGAACCTGGGCGGGGTGCCCGTCGCGGTCTCCGCCTCCCTGCTGATCTCCTTCGCGTGGTTCTTCACCGTCACCGGGTCCGTGCTCCTCGCCCGTACGGGATGGTCCGACGCCCTGGTCCACCTGCTGAACGCCGCCCTGCTGTGCGCCTCCCTCTTCGCCTCCTGGCGCCTGACCCGGGGGCTCGT
The DNA here is from genome assembly GCF_056430285.1 of Streptomyces sp. NPDC045998. Taxonomy (NCBI): domain Bacteria; kingdom Bacillati; phylum Actinomycetota; class Actinomycetes; order Kitasatosporales; family Streptomycetaceae; genus Streptomyces; species Streptomyces sp. NPDC045998. Next base: position 477,926 of record NZ_JBWKLJ010000004.1, on the reverse strand, counting down.
ACGCCCGCTGGCCAAGCTCTTCCCCGACGAACCCGGGCCGTCCCGGCACGACTTCGTCGGACTGACCTGCACCATTCGCACCGGGCGGGTGGACGCGGGCTTCGGTCAGGCGGAGGTCGCCGCCAGGGACGGGTCCACCGCGGTCGTACAGGTCCGTCAGAACGACGGCTCCCGGCTGGCGCTCGGCAGCACCGGGCTGCTGTACGCGTACGACGACGCCGGCGAGTTCTTCTGGGTCGCGCCCTTCGACGCGGCACTGGACCCGCGCGGCTGACCGCGCCGTCCCGCCCTCCCCCTCCCCTCCCCTCCCCCTCCCCCTCCCCTCCCACGTCAGATCCCACCCTTCGAACCGGGGATTGCTCATGGATGCCATCACTTGGGGCATCGGCGTGCTCGTCGCCGTTGTCCTGCTCATCGCCCTCGCCATGCTGTTCGTGATCAGCCGGCTGTTCCGCAAGGTGGAGCAGGGCAAGGCGCTGATCGTGTCGAAGATGCGGAAGGTCGACGTCACCTTCACCGGGCAGGTCGTCCTGCCGGTGCTGCACAAGGCCGAGGTGATGGACATCTCGGTGAAGACCATCGAGATCTCCCGTACCGGGCGGGACGGCCTGATCTGCCGGGACAACATCCGCGCCGACATCCGCATCTCGTTCTTCGTCCGCGTCAACAAGACCGTCGAGGACGTCGTCAAGGTCGCCCAGGCCATCGGCACCGCCCGCGCCAGCGACCAGGCGACCCTGCAGGAGCTGTTCAACGCCAAGTTCTCCGAGGCGCTGAAGACCGTCGGCAAGCAGCTCGACTTCACCGATCTCTACACCATGCGCGACGAGTTCCGGGACCGGATCATCCAGGTCATCGGCACCGATCTGAACGGCTACAGCCTGGAGGACGCGGCGATCGACTACCTGGAGCAGACCCCGCTCGCGCAGCTGGACGCCTCCAACATCCTCGACGCCCAGGGCATCCGGAAGATCACCGAGCTGACGGCCGTGGAGCACGTGCGCACCAACGAGTTCCGGCGCACGGAGGAGAAGGAGATCACCCGGCAGAACGTCGACGCCCGTGAGGCGATCCTGGAGCTGGAGCGCCGCCAGGCCGACGCCGAGATCAAGCAGAAGCGCGAGATCGAGACCGTACGGGCCCGGGAGGAGGCCGAGACGGCCCGGGTGGCCGAGGAGGAGCGGCTGCGGGCGCAGAGCGCCTTCCTGAAGACCGAGGAACAGCTCGGCATCCAGCGCGAGAACCAGGCCCGCGAGGTCGCCGTCGCGCAGAAGAACCGCGAGCGGGTCATCGCCATCGAGAACGAGCGCATCGAGAAGGACCGCCTGCTGGAGGTCATCGCCCGCGAGCGGGAGACCGAACTGACCCGCATCTCCGCGGAGAAGGAGGTCGAGACCGAGCGCCGCGAGATCGCCGAGGTGATCCGCGAGCGGGTCGCCGTGGACCGTACGGTCGCCGAGCAGGAGGAGTCCATCAAGCGGCTGCGCGCCGTGGAGGAGGCCGAGCGGCAGCGGCAGGCCGTCGTCATCGCCGCCGAGGCGGAGGCGCAGGAGCGGCTGGTGAAGGACATCAAGGCCGCCGAGGCCGCCGAGCAGGCCGCGGTCCACCGCGCGGCCGAGGAGCTCACGCTGGCCGAGGCCCGCCACAAGGCCGCCGACCTGGACGCCCGCGCCAAGGTCCGTCTCGCCGAGGGCATCCAGGCGGAGTCGGCGGCCGAGGGCCTGGCCGCCGTCCAGGTCCGGGAGAAGGAGGCGGACGCCATCGAGAAGGCGGGCCGCGCCGAGGCCGAGGCGATGGCCGCCCGGCTGAAGGCGGAGGCCGAGGGCGCTCGCGAGAAGGCGCTGGCCGAGGCCACCGCCATCGGCGAGAAGCTCAAGGCGGAGGCCGCGGGCCTGACCGAGAAGGCGGCCGCCATGGCCGCCCTGGACGAGGCGTCCCGTACGCACGAGGAGTACCGGCTGCGCCTGGAGGCGGAGAAGGACATCCGGCTCGCGGGGCTGGAGGTGCAGCGGCAGGTCGCCGAGGCGCAGGCCGCCGTGCTCGCCACCGGCCTGGAGAACGCCGACATCAACATCGTCGGCGGGGAGTCGGTGTTCTTCGACCGGATCGTCGGGGCCATGTCCCTCGGCAAGAGCGTCGACGGGTTCATGGACAGCTCGCGGACCGCCCAGGCGCTGGCCGGGCCGTGGCTGGACGGTTCGGCCTCCTTCACCGAGGACCTGACGAAGGTGCTCGGGTCGGTCTCCACCGCCGACGTACAGAACCTGACCGTGTCCGCCCTGCTGATGAAGCTCATGCCGGCGGGTTCCGCCCGGCTCGACGAGCTCATCGGCAAGGCCCGGCAGCTGGGCCTGGCCGACATGCCGGTCGCCGAACTCGCGGGCCTGAACGGCACCGCGAAGAGCTGACGGCCACCAAGGGACCAAGGGATTCCGGAGCTGCCGCGCGGGGGGCGGCAGCTCCGGAGGAGACGGCCGTCGCGGCCGCGGAACGACGATCACGTGGACGAGGGAGCGGGGCCGATGGAGACGACGGGGATGGACGCCGGCGCGTACGAGGTACTGCGCGACCGGCTCGGTGCCCGGGCCGGCGAGCTGGCACGGCGCGCCGACGCCCTCAACACCGCCCGTATCGAGGCCTTCGGCTCCACCGGGCTCGCCCTGCTCGGCACCGAGCGGATCCGCACCGACCGCAACGTCGTCCCCCGTGACGTCGTCGCCGTCGGCGACGCCCTGCTCGTGGAGTACGAGGCCCCGGCCGCGGACGTGTTCGCCGTCTACGACCGCGACCGCGGCCGCGACGGCGGCCTGAACCGGCTGCCGGACGACACGGTGCCCGGCCTGCTCGACGACCCCGCCTTCGTGCGCGAACACGCCGCCCTGCACCGCTACTTCCAGGGGGCGCGGCTCCTGCGCCTGCGCACGGTCGACGGCAAGCTGCTGGCGGTCTTCCGGACCGGGGAGCAGGCCGAGGACCTCCGCGTGCTGCGCTGGTCGGTCGCGGCCTCCGGCGAGGTGCGGTTCTTGGACGCCCGGGGCGAGCGCGACCACGTCCTGCCCGCGCCGTACGACTTCCCGTGGGTCGAGACGACCCGGGACGACCACGTCCTGGGCCGGCACCCGCAGGTCTCCGTCGCCGGCGGCGCGGTCTTCGTCTCGACGGTCGGCGGCACGCTGACCGTGAAGACGGAGAACGACACGGAACCGGGCGAGGGCGTCCACAGCGAGCCGGTCGACGAGCCGCTGCAGTCGCTCGCCGACGCCGAGGTGGCGTACGCGGCCGTCGGCGCCCTGATCCTGATCCGCGTCCGGCCGTACAAGGAGGAGAACCGGCGGTACCTGGTCTACAACACGCTCACGAAGTCCGTCGTCCGGCTGGACGGCATCGGGCAGTCGTGCCGGCGCCTGCCCGACGACCAGGGGATCGTCTTCCCCGGCGGCTACTGCCTCGCCACGGGGACGGTGAAGACCTTCGACGCGGAGCGGACCGAAGGCCTGGAGTTCGAGCGCGCCGTCCGCTCGCCCAACGGCGAGGACGTGCTGTTCGTCTTCCACGACCGGGTCGAGGGCCGCACCCTCCTCCTGCCGTACAACCTCATCCGCAAGGATGCCGCCACCCCGCTGACCTGCCGCGGCTACGCCCTCTTCGACGACGGCACCCTCGCTCTGCTGCGCCCCGAGTCCGGCGAACCGGCGCGCGTCCACCCGGTGCAGGTGTGGCGCACGCCGTACGTTTCCGACACCCACGCCGTCCCCGTGGCGGACGGTCCGCTCGCCCGGATCGGCAACGCCGACCTCGTACGCGGCATCTCCGACTGCCTCGCCATCGCCCGCCAGGTCCGCGAGACCACCGCCACCACCGAGCTGTACGAGACGCTGATCGCCGCCTGCGCGCGGGCCGTCGACCGCTTCCACTGGCTGGGCGACGCGGACGCCGGTGACCTGCGCACCCCGCTGGAGGAGCTGAAGGCCACCGCGGAGCAGGTGCTGGCGGAGTTCGCGTCCGTCCGGTCCCTGACCCGGCAGGCGGCCGAGGCGGTCGCGGAGAGCGCCGAGCACCTGCGGCGGCTCGTGCGGCGCGTCCAGGGGGAAGCCCCCGCCGACGCCGGCGAGTGGATCGAGCGCATCTCCGCGCTGCGCCGCGCCCAGGGGCGCCTGGTGACCCTGAAGGAGATGCGGTACGCGGACACGGACGCCATCGACGTGCTCGCCGAGGAGACCGAGCGGCACATCGCGTCCACCGCGCGGCGGGCGGTGGCCTTCCTCCGGCGCGACGACGCCTTCGCGGCCCACCACGCGGAGGTGGAGCGGCTCGCCGCCGAGGCGGGGGCGATCGCCACGACCGCCGCGGCGGACCCGGTCACGGAGAGGCTGGACGAGCAGGTCACCGGCCTCCAGACCCTCACCGAGGTCGTCGCCGGCCTCGACATCGCCGACGCCACCGTGCGCACCGCGATCCTCGAGCGGATCGCGGAAGTGCTGGCCGGGCTGAACCGCGCCCGCGCGATCCTGGCCGCCCGCCGCCGCGACCTCGTCGAGCAGGAGGGGCGCGCGGAGTTCGCGGCGCGGTTCGCGCTGCTCGCGCAGTCCGTCACCGGAGCGCTGGCGGCGGCCGACACCCCGGAGGCCTGTGACGCGCAGCTGGCCCGGCTGCTCCTCCAACTGGACACCCTGGAGTCGCGGTTCGCCGACCACGACGGCTTCCTCGCCGGGATCGCCGACCAGCGCGCCGAGGTCCACGACGCCTTCGCCGCCCGCCGGCAGACCCTCCAGGACGACCGGGCCCGGCGCGCCGAACGCCTCGCCGAGTCCGCCGCGCGCGTCCTGGAGACGATCGCCCGCCGGGCGGCCGCCCTGGACAGCGCCGAAGCCGTCACCACGTACTTCGCCTCCGACCCGATGGCCGCCAAGGTCCGCCGTACCGCCGACGAGCTGCGCGCGCTCGGGGACCCGGCCCGTGCCGAGGAGCTGGAGGGGCGTCTCAAGGCCGCCCGCCAGGAGGCCGGCCGGGCCCTGCGGGACCGCACCGAGCTGTACGCGGACGGCGGCGACACCCTCCGCCTGGGCGCGCACCGCTTCGCCGTGACCACCCGGCCGCCGGAGCTCACCCTCGTACCCGACGGCGACGACGGGATGGACTTCGCGCTGACCGGCACCGACTACCGGCGCCCGGTCACGGACCCCGCGTTCGCGGACACCCGCGCCCACTGGCACCAGCTGCTGCCCTCCGAGAACGCCGACGTCTACCGCGCGGAGTACCTGGCGGCGCGGCTGCTGGCCGAGCACGGCGCGGACGCCCTCACCGGCGCGGACCTCTCCGCCGTCACCCGGCGGGCGGCCGAGGCCGCGTACGACGAGGGGTACGAGCGCGGCGTCCACGACCACGACGCGGCGGCGATCCTCTCCGTGGTGCTGCGCCTGCGGGAGCGGGCCGGGCTGCTGCGGTACCCGGCCGCCGACCGCGCCGCCGCCCAGCTGTTCTGGGCGCACGGCACCACCCCCGGGGACCGCGACCTGTGGGCGCGGCAGGCCGCGTCGCTGGTACGGGCGCGGGAGACGTTCCGCACCGCCCCGGCCGCGCTGGACGCGCTGCGCCGCGAACTCGTCGACGCGGGCGCGGGCGCGCTGACCGCTCGCGCGGCGGAGTACCTCGTCGAGGAGCTCGCCACCGGCGAGTCCTTCGTCGCCGGACCGGCGGCGCGCACGCTGCTGGAGAAGTTCCGCCGGTCGGTGGACCCGACTCCGTACGCGCGGGACGTACGCGACCGGCTGGACGCCGGCGACACCGCGGCCGCGCGCCGGCTCGTCGAGGGCTGGCTCGCCGCGTACGCCGCCGCGAGCGGCGAGGAGCCGGACGCCGGCGACCTCGCCGAGGCCGTCGCGATCGAGGTCTGCCCCGCGCTCGTACGGCACGAGGCCGACGCCGCGCTCACGGCCGTGGTCGAGGGCCTGCTCGGGACGCACCCGAGGATCGTGCGGGGCACCCTGGCCCTGCGGCTCGACGAGTTCCTGGCCAGGACGGCCGACTTCACGTCCGGCGTGGTGCCCGGCTTCCGCGCCTACCAGCGGCGGAGGGCGGACCTGGTCGCCGCCGAGCGCCGGCGGCTGCGCCTGGACGCGTACCGGCCCCGCGTCATGTCGTCGTTCGTACGGGGCCGGCTGGTCGACGAGGTGTACCTGCCGCTCGTCGGGGACAACCTGGCCAAGCAGCTCGGCGCCGCCGGGGCCGGCAAGCGGACCGACAGCCACGGTCTGCTGCTGCTCGTCTCCCCGCCCGGCTACGGCAAGACCACCCTCATGGAGTACGTCGCCGACCGTCTCGGCCTGCTCCTGGTGAAGGTCGACGGGCCCGCTCTCGGGCACTCCACCACGTCCCTCGACCCGGCGGAGGCGCCGAACGCCACCGCGCGCCGGGAGGTCGAGAAGATCGACTTCGCGCTGGCGGCCGGGAACAACGTCCTGCTGTACCTCGACGACATCCAGCACACGTCCCCCGAGCTGCTGCAGAAGTTCATCCCGCTGTGCGACGCCACCCGCACCCTGAACGGCCACGACCTGCGCGGCAAGCGCTTCGCCGTCTGCATGGCCGGCAACCCCTACACCGAGTCCGGGGAGCGCTTCCGCATCCCCGACATGCTCGCCAACCGCGCCGACGTCCGGAACCTCGGCGACGTCCTGACCGGCAAGGAGGACGCCTTCGCGTTCAGCTTCATCGAGAACGCCCTCACCTCCAACCCCGTGCTCGCTCCCCTCGCCGGGCGCGACCGCGCCGACCTGGAACTGCTCGTACGCCTTGCCGCCGGCGACCCGGCGGCCCAGCGGACGGGGCTCACGCACCCCTACGCGGCGGCCGAGCTCGACCGGATCCTCGCGGTGCTGCGGCACCTGCTCACCGCACGCGACACGGTCCTCGCCGTCAACCGGGCCTACATCGCTTCCGCCGCCCAATCGGACGCGACGCGCACCGAGCCGCCGTTCCGGCTCCAGGGCTCGTACCGCGACATGAACAAGATCGCGGCGCGCGTCTCCCCCGTCATGAACGACGCCGAGCTGGCCGCCGTCGTCGACGACCACTACGCGGATGAGGCACAGACCCTCACCACCGGGGCCGAGGCCAACCTCCTCAAGCTGGCCGCCCTGCGGGGCACGCTCACCGCGGAAGGGGCGGCGCGCTGGGCGGCCGTCACCGCGGCGTACGTCCGCGCCCAGGCCCTCGGCGGCGGTGCCGGGGACGACGCCCTGGGCCGGGCGGTGGCCGCGCTGGGCCTGCTGGCCGACCGGATCGCCGCCGTCGAGACGGCGATCACCCGCGCCACGGACCCCCGCCGCCTGCTGAGCCGCCGGGAGCATGGCCGGTAATGTGCGGTCGGCGCCATGGGCGGTGGGAGGGTTTCGGCCACCGCCATCGCGGCAGCAGGGAGCGGCGGCGGGGACCGGCCGCGCCTGCCTGGCGAGACGCCTACTAACCGTGGCCGTGTCATGACTTATCTCACAGCATGTACGGATGTATGGGCTGTGAGCGATAATGAACGCGCCAAGGGCCTGCGGATTCCGGCAACTTCGCGCTGATGACCTCTGAAATGGCGCGGGTCTGCCTCAATGCTTCCGTCGGGCGGGCGGAGTTGAAGAAAAGGGCGACGGCGAATCCGTTCGCATGGGGGGTTACGTAGCTGTGCTGCAGATTACCGGCACGCCGTATGGAATGGCTCGCATTGCTCAGAATTTCGAGGATGAGTGAATGCGCGGCGCGCTCGGCGCCGGCGGGGTCCTCGGTGTGGGCGGCGATCCGCTCCACCTTCAATGCGGTCATATGCATGGGTTCATTGTCCCGTGCAACTGTGCGTACCACCCAGTCGTCGATGCGGCAGCAAAGTGACTGGCCGGAAGATGTCATGCGGGGATGGACCGATGAAACTGGCGGCAGGGCAGCCTGATACCGAAATGCCCGGGATGCGTGACACGCACTTGTCGTGCCTGGGCATCGGCCCGCATGCCGGGATGATCTACAAGGCCATGATCCGGAACCACGAGTGGGGGGTCGCCGACCTGGTCGGCCAACTCGGCCTGACCGAGGACGAGATCAGGCGCGGGCTGGACGAGCTCGCCGCCTCGTCGCTGATCCGCCCGTCCTGGGAGGACCCCGGGATGTTCAGCGTGGTGAAGCCCAGCGTGGCCATCGGCGCGCTGATATCGGCCCAGCAGCAGGAAATCCTGGAAATGCAGCGCCGGCTGGAGGAGGGCCGGGCCGCGATGGTCGACCTCATGGCCGAGTTCGAGCTCGGGCAGGGGGAATTCCAGGGCGGCGGGGGAATCGAGTGCCTGAGTGGCCTCGATTCCGTGCGACTCTTTCTGGAGGAGATTTCCCAGGAGGCGGCCAGTGAGGTGCTGGCGCTCATTCCACGGGCTTCGCTGACTCCGGAGAGCATGGAGGCCAGCCGGGCGCTCGACGAGAAAATAGTCGCGCGTGGCGTGGACGTCCGCACGGTTTATCTGGACAGTGTCCGAAACCATCCGGCGACCCGGCGGTACGCGGCGTGGCTGAATGAGCACGGTGGCGAAGTGCGGACCGCGCCGCTGCTGCCGATGCGGCTCATCCTGGTCGACCAGAAGGTCGCCCTGCTGCCGATGGACCTCCAGGACTCCGGCCGGGGCGCGCTGGTGGTGCGCCAGCCCAGCATCATCTCGGCGCTGCTGGCCCTCTTCGCCAGGATCTGGGACGACGCCCGCCCGCTGGGCACCTCCGAGCAGCCGGACGACCAGGGGCTCAGCCCCCAGGAGCGGGAGCTGCTGCGGCTGCTGGCGTGCGGGATGACGGACGAGGCGGCCGGGAAGCAGCTCGCGATCTCGGTGCGGAGCGTGCGCCGCCTGATGTCCGACATCATGGCCCGCCTCGAGGCGCGCAGCCGGTTCGAGGCCGGGGTGCGCGCCGCGGAGCGGGGCTGGCTGTGACCCCTCAGCGCAGGGCGACGCGGGCCACCGAGGGGCGGGCCAGGCTCAGGTAGTCGGCCGTGTCCAGGGCCACCGACATGTCGAGGCGGCCCGTGTTGAAGAAGATCTCCTCGTACGCGGTGAGCTCCTCGTCGACCAGCACCTCCAGTTCGCCGGAGCACAGGTCGAAGGGGGCGATGGAGCCGCTGACGCTCCCCGTGAGCCGCTCGGCGACCTCGCGGGTGGCGAACGACGCCTCCGTGCCGCCGAGCAGGTCCGCGACCGCGGCGCGGTCCACCTTCCGGTGGCCCGGGACCACGGCCAGCACGTACCGGCGGCGGCGCTTGCCGAAGGCCACCCGCAGCACCAGGGTCTTCGCGGCCTGCTCCAGCGGGTGGCCGCGCAGCAGGCTCGACAGCTCGGTCCGCCCCTCCGGCGGGTGCGGGATGAACCGGTGCCGGGCGCCGGTCAGCCGGAACATCGCCGCGAGCGTGGCGTGCACGTCCAGCCCGGTCCCGGCGGCCGCCGGGGCTTGTGGAGCCTGTGCGGCCTGCGGGGTTTGTAGGGCCTGCGGGGCGCGTACGGCCAGGGCCTCCAGGGTGGGCGTCATCGGGTGCTCCGGTCCAGGATCGTCGCGGCGGTGGCACGGGCGAGCGAGAGCGCGTCGCCGAGGCGGTCCGCGTGGCGTCCGCCGGCGCTCGCCAGGGCGCCCTTGCCGCCCGCGCCGCCGCCGATCGCGGCGGCCGCCTCCGTCAGCGCCTCCTGGGCCTCGATGCCCCGCTCGCGCAGCCGGCTGCCGACCGCGGCCGCCAGCATCGCCTTGCCCTCGTGCGTGGTGCCCAGGACCACGATCCCCGCGCCCGAGGCGAGCCGCAGGGCCACCGTCGAGGCCAGGCGGCGCAGCTCCTGCCCGGTGACGCCCTCCACCCGGGAAGCGACCAGCAGCCCGCCGGGAACGGCCTCGGCCTTCTCCGCGACGCCCGCCGCGATGGCGGTCAGCTCGGCGCTGCGCATCCGCTCCACCTCGCCCTGGGCCAGGGCCAGCAGCTTCAGCCGCTTCTCCAGCGCGGCCACCGCGTCCTCCGGACGGCTGCCGAGCAGCCCGGTGAGCTCCCGCAGCAGCGTGCGCTCGCGCTGGGCGGACGCCAGGGCCTCGAAGCCCGTCCAGGCCTCGATGCGGCGCAGGTTGGCGCCCACCGAGGCGTCGCCGACCAGCCGTACCGCGCCGACCTGGGCGCCGTGGGCGACATGGGTGCCGCCGCACAGCTCGCGGGAGAAGTCACCGATGTCCACGATGCGCACCGTGTCCTCGTACTTCTCCCCGAACAGGGCGAGCGCTCCGGCCCGTTCGGCCTCGGCGCGGTCCGCGTGCCAGACCCGCACCTCCGGGTCGGCGAGCACGCGCTCGTTCACGCGGGCCTCGATCTCGTCCAACTGGCCCTGGGCCAGGGCCGAGAAGTGCACGAAGTCGAAGCGCAGCCGTCCGTCGTCCACCAGCGAACCGTGCTGTGCGGCGTGCGTGCCGAGGACCTCGCGGACCACCGCGTGCAGGATGTGGGTGGCGGAGTGGGACCGGGCCACCGAGGCGCGGCGGGCCGCGTCCACGGCCGCCTCGGCCGTCTGGCCGGTGCGGACCTCGCCCTCGGCGACGCGCGCCGTGTGGACGTGGAAGCCCGGCAGCCCGTTGCGGGTGTCGGTGATCTCCAGGACCGCGCCGTCCGCCGTGCGCAGTACGCCGGTGTCGCCGACCTGGCCGCCCCGCTCGGCGTAGAACGGCGTGGCGTCCAGGACCAGTTCGACCTGCTGTCCGGCCGTCGCCGCGGGCACCGGGCGGCCCTCGTCCAGCAGGGCCAGCACGGTGCCCTCGGCGGTGGTGCGCTCGTAGCCGAGGAACTCGGTGCGGCCGTGCCGGGCCACCAGCTCGCGGTACGCCTCCTGCCGGCGCAGCGCGGCGGCGGTCTTCGCCTTGCCGCCGCTCTTGGCGCGCTGCTGCTGGGCGCTGAGCAGGGCGGCGAACCGGTCCTCGTCGACGGTCAGGCCGGCGTCGTGCGCGGCCTCCAGGGTCAGTTCGACCGGGAAGCCGAAGGTGTCGTGCAGCTCGAAGGCGGTGTCGCCCGAGAGCGCGGGGGACTTCTGCTCCTTCGCCCGCCGCACGGCGGCGTCGAGCAGCTTGGCGCCCTGCCGCAGCGTGCGGCCGAAGGACTCCTCCTCGGCGCGGGTGACCTGCTCGATCAGCGAGGCCTGCTCGCCGAGCTCGGGCCAGGCGGAACCCAGGTTGGCGATGACGCTGCCGGTGACCTCCGGAAGCAGCGGCCCTTCGATGCCCAGCAGCCGCCCGTGCCGGACGGCGCGGCGCATCAGGCGGCGCAGCACGTAGCCCCGGCCCTCGTTGCCGGGCAGCACGCCGTCGGCGATGAGGAAGGCCATGGCGCGGGCGTGCTCGGTGACCACCTGGAACGACACCTTGTCGGCGCCGCTGCCCGGGTACTCCCGTCCGGACAGCTCCTGCACCCGGCGCAGGGTCGGGGCGAGGAGGTCGGTGAGGCAGACGTTCTCCACGTCCTGGAGCAGGACGGCGAGCCGCTCCAGGCCCATGCCGGTGTCGATGCCCTTCGTGGGCAGCTCGCCGAGGATGGGGTAGTCGGTCTTGCCCTCGCCCTCGCCGCGGTCGTACTGCATGAAGACCAGGTTCCAGATCTCCATGTAGCGCTCGTCGTTGACGGCGGGGCCGCCGTCCGGGCCGAAGGCGGGGCCGCGGTCGTAGTACAGCTCCGAGTTGGGGCCGCAGGGGCCGGGCACGCCCATGGACCAGAAGTTGTCCTCCTTGCCCAGCCGCTGGATGCGGGAGGCGGGGATGCCGACGCGCTCCCAGCAGCGGATCGACTCGTCGTCGTCGAGGTAGACGGTCGCCCACAGCCGCTCGGGGTCGAGCCCGAAGCCCTTCGTGACCAGCTCGTACGCGTAGGCGATCGTCTCCTGCTTGAAGTAGTCGCCGAACGAGAAGTTGCCGAGCATCTCGAAGAACGTGCCGTGCCGGGCGGTGCGGCCGACGTTCTCGATGTCCGAGGTGCGGGCGCACTTCTGCACGGAGACGGCGCGCGGGTGGGGCGCGGCGCTCTCGCCGAGGTAGTACGGCTTGAACTGGTTCATGCCGGCGTTGGTGAGCAGCAGGGTCGGATCGTCGGGGACCAGCGGGCTTGACCGGACCGGCTCGTGGCCGCGGTCGGTGAAGAAGTCGAGGAAGGTGGAGCGGATCTGCTGGGAGTGCACGGGTTCACCTCGGTGCCATGGGCGGGGCTGCGGAAGCTGTGGACTGCGGGCTGTGTGAGAAAGGCGGACGGGCGGGGCGGGGACGGAGCCGGCTCAGACCAGGCACGGGATCGCGGAGACGGACGTCACGCCGAAGGCCGGCTCCCGCACCAGGGCGGGGTGACCGCCGCGCAGCCCCGGGTGGCGCTCGTCGAGGGCCCGGAACAGGGCCTCGATCTCCATCCGCGCGAGCGCGGCGCCGAGGCAGAAGTGGCCGCCGCGCCCGAAGGCGACGTGGCGTCCGCCGGTACGGCGGATGTCGAAGCGGTCGGGGTCGGCGAAGACCTCGGGGTCGCGGTCGGCGGCCGCGAGGACCAGCACGACGCGGTCGCCCGCGGCGATGCGGTGCCCGGCGAACACGAAGTCCTCCCGGGCGGTGCGCGGCGCGAAGTTGAACGGCGACGCGAACCGGACGGACTCCTCCACGGCCGCGCCGTACGGGACCTCGCCGCCGCGCAGCGCGCGGTGCTGCTCCGGGTCGGCGAGCAGGCAGGCCATGCCGACGGCCGCCGCGGTGGCCACCGGTTCGGCGCCGCCGGTGAGCAGCTGGGCGAAGAGCGCGGTGACCTCCTGCGCGTCCAGCTCCCCGCTGCCGTCGGCGTGGAGGGCGGCCAGCAGCGCCGCCATGGGACCGGCCGCGCGCGGCAGGACGGTCCCGGTGACGTACGCGGTCAGCTCGCGGACGGCGAGACCGGCGGCGAGCGCCGTGTCCTTCTCCAGCACCGGCATGCTCAGGTAGCGGATCAGGGCGTCGGACCAGCCCGTCACGGCGTCGCGTTCGCCGTCCTCGATGCCGAGGAAGGCGCAGATCGCGGTGAGCGCGTAGGGGCGGGCCACCTGCTGGAACAGGTCGCCCTCGCCCGGCCGCAGGGCCTGGACCGCCTCCTCCGCGCAGGCGCGCAGGGTCTCCTCGAACGGCGCGAGGCTGCGCGGGGTGAAGGCCCGCTGCAGCGCCTTGCGGGCCTTGAGCTGGTACGGCGGGTCGGCGAACACCAGCCACTTGCCGAGGAACCGCTCGACGGGCGCGAAGGCCGCGCGCATGTCGTCGGTCATCGCGGCGAGCATGGCGGTCTTGTCGCGGGCGCCCAGGGCGGGTTCCAGGAGGAGCGCCTCGACGTCGGCGTGCCGGGTGACGTACCAGCTGCGGGTGGGCTCGTTCCAGTGGACCGGCTCGTGGGCGCGCAGCTTCGCGAAGAAGGGCGCCGGGTCTAGGGCGACCTCGGGCGCGAGGATCTCCTCGGGGGAGAAGGCCGCCAGGGTGTCGGCAGGCATGGGGGTCACCGGGCTTCCTGGGTGTGCGCGGCGGCGGTGAGCCGCCGGGCCGTGGCCTCGACGCCGGCGGCCAGGTCGAGCAGGGCCCGCGCGCCGAGGGCGGCGGGGTCGGAGGTCAGGCGCAGGTACCGGCGGCCGTCGGGGCGGTCGGGGTCGATGACCTCGGCCAGCACGTCGCAGGCGACGGCGTGCGGGCGCAGCCGGGTGGGCGCGAGGCGCGCCTCGCCGAGCCGCAGCGTGCGGGTGGCGCACAGGGGCCGGTCCGTGAACACCGCGTGCGTCCACGGGGCGTGACCGTGACCGTTGGGCTCGGTGGCGCCGGGCTCCTCCGGGCCGAGGGGCCGGCCGCGTACGGCGGAGACGGCGGCGAGCACCCTCCGGAAGGCGTCTCCCAGGTCGTCGAGGCCGCCTTCCGGGATGTGGACGCGGACCGGCGCCGGGGCGGCGCGGCCGGGCACGGCGAGGCCGGTGCAGAAGTCCCGCTGTCCGGTGACGCTGCCCAGGGCCAGCGCGTACACGGCGAAGAGCACGCAGGCCGGGGTGGCCGCGGGGTCGTCGGCCAGCGCCAGCAGCCGGTCGACGACGGGACCGTCGAGGGTGATCTGGTGGTACGGGGGCGGCGGCGCCGCGCCGTCCGGCCCTACGGGCGCGGGGGTGACGGTGGGGTGCGGCTCGGGCGCGGCGGTGGTGAGGTGCGGCTGGGGCGCGGCGGTGGCGTCCGCGTAGCACCGTTCGATCTCCGCCTCCAGCAGCTCCAGTTCCAGTTCCAGCCCCGGCTGCGGATCAGAGCCCGGGCCCGGCTTCGGCGTGGAGGCGGACCGGTGCACCTGGACGACCAGGAGGCAGCCACCGCTCCAGCGGCGCAGCTCGGCGCGGACGGGTGCCGCGCCGCTTGCCAGGTCGAAGGGCCGGGGCGCGGCGGACTCGGCCGCCTTCAGGGCGGTGTCCACCGCCTCCCAGCCGAGGCCGGGGGTGTCGTGGACGGTCACCGCCGGGGCGGGGCGGCTGCCGGGACGGCTGCCGGTGGCGCGGGCGAGCGCGTCCCGCAGGCGGTCCGCGTCGACGGCCGCGCCGGTCGTGTCGAGGTACCCGAGGGTGACGGCGTCGGCGGGGCCGAAGCCGGTGGACCACCGGGGTGCGGTGCTCTGTTGCTGGGAACCTGTCATGGGAAAACTCCTCTCCAGGGCGTCCGTGGGGGCGGGGTGCGGGGTCAGGTGCGGGCGGGCTCGGCGTGCCCGGAGCGCTCGGCGACCGGGTCCACCGCCGGGTCCACCGCCGTGTCCGCCACGGGCACCGCCGCGGCGGGCCGTCGGGCGTGGACGGCGAGGAGCAGCAGCGGGGCCACGGCGCACAGCGCGGCCATGCCGACCGCGTACGGCGTCCCGGAACCGGAGGTGACCAGGGCCCCCGCGACCAGCGGACCGGTCACGAAGCCCACCGAGGTCGACATGCCGTAGGCGGCGTTGAAGCGGCCCCGGAGCTCCGGGGCGGCCAGCGAGTTCACCAGCGACGGCATCCCGGTCGCGTACAGCGTCTCGGCGGTGGCGAACAGCACCATCGCCGTGATCAGCAGCGTGAGCTGCCCGGCCCCTCCGGGGAGCCCGGCGGCGACGAGCACCAGCGCCCAGTTGGCCGCCCACCCCACGCCGGCCAGGGCGATCGTGCGGGTGTGCCGCCACCGCTTGACCAGGTCGTGCAGGACCACCTGTGCGGCGATCACGCCGACGGTGTTGACCGCGAACAGCACCGCGATCAGGGAGGTGCCGACCCCGGTGTGGGTCACCAGGAACGCCGGGTAGCCCGCCTCCAACTGCCCATACGAGGCGAAGTAGAGGGCCCCGCCGACGACCATCACCAGCGGGAACGAGCGGTGGGCGAACACCTGCCGGTAACCGGCCGGGCGCGCGTCCGGGGCGGACCCGGCCGGCGTGTCGGCGGGCGGCGCGGGGTCCAGTCCGCGCAGCACCAGCATGAGCACGGCCACCCCGAGGTAGCTGAGCGCGTCCACGGCGTACAGCAGCCGGAACGACAGCGGGTGCGCCGTGCTGGCCACCACACCGCCCAGCAGGCCGCCGATGCCCATGGCGGCGTTGGCCAGGGTGAAGCTGGAGCCGAACACCACGGGGTGGGAGGCGTCCGGCACCGAGGCGGCGAGCAGCGCGTTCCATGCCGACGAGCCGCCCAGGCCGATGCCCCACACCGCGGAGGCCAGCAGGAAGTGCCAGCCCTCGGACGCGACCGCGTACCCCGCCACGCCCACCGCGCTCAACGCCATGTGCCCGGCGGCCGCCCGGCGCGCCCCGACGCGGTCGGCGAGCCGTCCCGCGTACAGGCCGCCGGCGATCACGGCGACCGAGGTCACGGAGACGGCGTGCATCGCGGTCTTGAGGCCGAGGCCGTTGACCTGGTGGACGTAGACGACGAGGAACGGCAGGACCAGGCCGGACCCGATGTTGTTGACCGCGCCGAGCGCCAGCAGCGTCCGCGCGGGGCGGGGCAGCGAGGCGAGGTCCTTCAGGAGGGACACGGGCTTTCCTTTCGGTCCGTTCGGGCGGCGGGGGCGGCGACGGTCGGGCTCAGGGTGCGGACGACCGGCCGGCCGCCGTCCGCCTCGACGCGCACGGCGGCTCCGAGCGGGAGGGTGAGCATCGGGTCGGTGTGCCCGAACGGCAGGTCCAGGAGGATCGGGACGTCTCCCGGGAAGGCGTCCAGAAGGATGCGGTGCAAGGCGTCCGTGCGCTCCGGGCCGTACGGGCCGCCCGGCGTGCGCCCCACCAGCACGGCGGTCGCGCGCTCGGCGATGCCCAGGTGGCGCAGCTGGGTCAGGCTGCGCTGGAACGCCGGGACGGTCAGTCCGTCCTCCGTGCCCTCCAGGCACAGCACGGTCGGCCCGTCCGGCGGGGCCAGCCAGCGCGTGCCCGCCAGGAAGCCCAGCGTCGGCACGTTCCCGCCGAACAGCACGCCCTCGGCACGGCCGGGGCGCAGCACGTACGCGCCGCCCGGGTGCCGCGGCCGCTCCTCCTCGTCAGCCGAGGCCCAGTCGCCGTACGGCTGGGTCCACCACGACGGCAGCGGCCAGACGCCGTCGTCCTCGGCGCCGTGCCCCGCGCCGTCCGCCGCGCCGCCCGTCAGGGTGCGGCGCAGGTGGTCCACGGTCTCCGGGAACGGTGCGGGCCATTCGCCGAACTGCGGCAACAGGGCGGGCCCGTAGAAGACGGTGGCCCCGGTGAGCGCCTGGCAGCCCAGCAGCAGCGCCGTGTTGTCGCTGTACCCGACGAGGATCTTCGGCGGGAGCGAGGCCAGTTCGTCGAGGTGCTCCAGCAGGTCGTTGGAGTTGTTGCCGCCGATGGTGGTGAAGACCGCGCCCACCTCGGGGTCGGCGTACAGGTCGAGCAGGGCGCGAGCCCGCTCCCGGCCGGTGCCGGCGATGGCGCCCGCGTACCGGCCCTCGGGGGCGAGCCGCACCGGGCTGCCCAGGGCGCGCTCCAGCGCGGCCACGGCCCGCCGGGTGCGGGCCGGGAACCGGCCGGCGGCCCAGGCGCTGGTCGCGGCGACGCCGACGACCGCGCCGGGCCGCAGCGGCGGCGGGGCGGTGGTGGTGGGCAGGCCGGCGCTCACGCGGACGGCCCGCCGAACAGATAGCGCAGCGCGTTGCCCGACAGCAGGCCCCGGGCGGCCGCCGCGTCGGAGCCGCGCAGTTCGAGGGCGCCCAGGATGCGGCGTACCGCGTCGGGGGTGTCGGCGCCCAGGATCCGGCCGTCATCCCAGGGCTGGAGGTGCCAGGGCGTGTCCAGCGAGAACATCAGGCGCGGCCCGCACGCGGCGATCAGCTCGGCCAGCCGGGCGTCGGAAGCCGCCGGACCGGGGTCGCCGACGGTCCGCTCGCACACGGCCTCCCAGGGGCCGAGGTCGGCGTACACCCCGGGGTTGGCCAGGATCTCGGGGAGCCCGGGGTTGAGGAAGCCGAGGTGGGCGATGCTGACGCGGGCCCCGGCGGCGACGGCCGCGGGGACCACGTCGGCGCGGATCTCGGCGAGGTCGCCGAGGCGGCCCTCGGGGGAGCAGTGCAGCACGGTCGGGACGTTCCACCGGGCGCCGAGGGAGAGGTAGCCGCGGGCCACGTACGCGGCGAGCGGGGTCTCCGCGGCCGGCGGGTGCCACTTGAGGGCGAACACCTCGTCGAGGCGGCCCTCGTAGTCGGCGGCGAAGTCCTCGGCGTCGCGGAACGGGTCGGCCATCAACGCGGGCATGGGGAGCCCGGCGGAGACCGGGTGGTCCTTGCGGAACCGGGCGCAGTCGTCGAGGAGTTCGAGGTTGCGCTCGCGGATCACGCGGGTGCACGTGGCGGGGTCCACCGGGACGCCCGCCGGCTTGAACCGGCGGTAGTACGGCATCGGCAGTACGAGCGCGCCGACGGTGGCGGGCGGCTCGGGCAGGTGCGCGCGCCCGAGCGAGCCGAGCAGCCGCATGAGCTGCTCCACCGACTGCCGGTAGGTGTGCTCCGAGGTCGCGTCGTGGTGGATCAGTTCGGCGCCGGCGTGCTCGTGGGCGCTGATCAGCACGGTGCCGCGCGCCAGGTGCTCCCGCACCTCCTCGCGTACCGGCCCCAGGGGGACGCGGATCCGTTCGCTCGGCGCGGCGTGCGGGGTGGCGCTCGGGGTCGTGTGCGGGGTCGTGTGCGGGGCGGTGGTCGCCGCGGGCTGCGGGGGCGGGTCCGTGGGGAGCAGGCCGTAGGCGACGACGTCGACGCGGCCGGCGTGGGTCGTGCCCGCCTCGCGCAGCACGCCCTCACGGATGAACCCCGCCTTCTCCGCCACGCGTTGGGAGCCGTGGTTGCCGGTCGCCGCGAACAGCGTGACGCGGTGCACGGGCGTGGCGGCGAACACCCAGGCGGCGACGGCGCGCACGGCCTCGGGAGCGAAGCCGCGCCCTCGGGCGGCCGGGACCGTCCAGTAGCCGATCTCGGTCGTCAGCTCGCGCCAGTCGGTCCGCTTCAGGCCGAAGCAGCCGACGAGTTCACCGGTCGCCGCGTCCTCGGCCGCGAACTGGACGCCGTCGCCACTGGTCAGCGACTCGGGCGCGCCCTGGGTGCACCACCAGCGGGCGTGCTCCTCGGTGTACGGGCTCGGCAGCGGCAGCCAGCGCTGGGTGGTGGCGTCGTCGCAGGCGGCCCGGACGCCGGGCACGTCGCGCTCGGCGAACGGGCGCAGCACGAGGCGCTCGGTCCGCAGGACCGCCTCGGGGAAACGATTCATCTCTCCTTCTCCTTCTCGCCGCTACTTCTCGCCGCGGAACTTGCGGCCCAGCAGGACCGAAGAGCCGGTCGCGCGCCCGCAGCAGGCACACGCCCGCGCTGGCTGCGGGGGCCACGCCGCGTCGTCGAACGGGACGCCGTTCTCACCGGCGAGCCGGCCGATCACATCGAGTTCGGGGTGGTCCAGGGCCGCGCCCGCGCACGCGTCGCGGTGGCACAGCGGCACCCGGGCCGCCGCGGGTACGTCCGCCGCGGCGACGGCCGTCGGGCCGTCGGCCCCCGGGAAGGCGTCCAGGTCGAGGACGCGGGCCCGGTGCGCCGCGGTCCGGTCCCGGACCAGGTCCGCGCCGAGTGCCGCCAGCCGCTGGGACACCCGCTCCGCGAGGTCCCGCTCGTCGACCGGCTCGCCCTCGCCCGCGTCCGCGCCGAGCAGCAGCTCCTCGCCGCGCGCCGGGCCCTCCACGGTCAGGAACAGGGGCGCACCGTGCGTCCGCGCCCGGGCCGCGCGGGCCTTGAGGCCGCGGTGGTCGTCGTACGCCTCGGCGCGGACTCCCCGCTCCCGCAGGGCCCGCGCCAGTCGGTCCGCCCGCTCGGCGCTCTCCAGGAGAGCGGGCACGACGGCGACCTGCACCGGGGCGACCGACGGGTGGTACACCGGCCGGTCCGGGTCGTCGTGCGAGTGGACCAGCAGGGCGAGCACGAGGCGCGCCGAGAAGCCGAAGTTGAGCATCGTCAGCGGCTCGTCCCCGTGGCGCACCCCGAACGTCTCGCTGAACCGGGTGCCCAGCTCGTACACGGACGTCAGCGTGGTCGAGGCGCCCTCCGGAAGCAGCGTGACCAGCTCGTGGCGGCGGTCGGCGTACGCGCCCTTCGCGCCGGGTTCCTTGACCCGTTCGACGGCGAAGGTCGGCAGGCCCAGGGCCGCCGCGACCCGGCCCGGGCCGTGCAGCAGGAAGGCGACGTCGGCGGAGGGGTCGCCGGTGAAGGCGGCCTGCGCCTCGAAGAACGGCCACACGAACCGCTCCATCCACAACGGCCGCATGCCGTGGCCCTCGTGGCGGCCCACGGTCCGCACGGTGCTGACCCGGAACGGCGGAGTGCGGCCCTCGCGGAGCCAGTCGGCCATCGCCAGCGAGATCTGCGCCTCGATGGTCGAGGCGAGCACCAGCGGCTCGTCCCCGCCACCCGGCGCGCCCCGCCCCTCGGCGTCCCGCAGCAGGTACACCCGGTCCAGGAAGCTCTTGATGGAGCCGGCCTGCCGCTCCAGGGCGGACAGCGGCACCGCCGAGGGCAGTCCGAGCTCCTCGTAGCCGCCGTCCGCGAACAGCGCGCGGAAGGCGTCCAGGACGCGGTCGCACAGGGCGTAGCCGTGGGGAAGCCAGCCGCTGGCGCCGGCGACGGGGTACTTGGCGTGGATGACGTGGGAGCGCTGGAGTGCCGCGGCGTCCCCGGCCCATGCGGTCACCGGGCAGTCTCCGTCCCGCGCAGCAGCGCGTACTGGGCGATGTGGAAGAAGGTCACGTTCAGCGGCCGCAGCCGGTTGTCGGCGTCCACGTAGCAGGCGCCGTACCGCTTGGCGGCCTCCGCGGGAAGCGAGGTCACCGAGGCGGTCACCCGGCCCGCGTGCCGCCACACCAGCGCCTCCCCGGTCAGGGCCCAGGGCTCCGGCGCGGGGCCGGCGCCCCCGCCGACGCCGAGCTCGTCGAGGATCCGGCCCACGAGCGGGACCAGGCCGGCGTCCTCTCCCTCGGGCCCCGCGAGCAGCCCGTCCGCGCACACCAGGTCCTCGGCGTGCACGTCGGCGACCGGGGACACGGCGGGGCCGCCGGACCAGAACCCGACCGGAAGCTCCCGCCAACTGAAGCGCTGCTTGGAGACGAGCGGGAGCCCGCGCAGGCACAGCCCGGCGGTCGGGTACCAGCCGGTGGGCTGCTCCGAGTCGTGCGTGGTGAGCGCCGTGCGCCGCAGCCCGGGACGGAGCAGTTCGCGCACCGGGCGCACGAGCACCGGTGGCACGAGGACCGGCAGGTGGGTCCGGCGGACGGACGCGGCGCGCAGCAGCGGCTCGATCAGCCGCTGGGAGTCGCGCAGCAGCTCCATGGCCGGGCCGCTCAGTACGTAGTGCCCGGCGGGCCCGTGTTCGCGCCGGACCAGCTCGGCGGCGGCGCTTGCGGTCGCGGCCACGCTCGTGGCCACGCACGCGGTCGCGGTCGCGGTCACGCTCGAGGTCTCGGTGACGGTGACGGTGGCGGGCACGGGTGCCACGGCGTCGGTGGTCAGGGGCATGAAGGGTCCAGTGCGGGAGGTGGGTGTGGAGTTGGGCGACGGCGGGTGCGCGGGCGGGTGTGTGGGCGGGGCGGGGGCCGGCCCGGCGGGGACAGGGGGGGGGGGGGGGGGGGGGGGGGAGGGGGGGGGGGGGGGGGGGGGGGGGGGGGGGGGGGGGGGCCCCCCCCCCCGGGCCCGGCGCCCCGGAGGGCGCCGGCCCGGCGATGAGCGGGTGTCACGCGGTCACGGGGTGACGGAGACACCGTTCAGACGCGGCGCCAGCTGCAGTTCGCGGATGTCGTCCTGCTGCAGCACCCACATCAGCCAGCGCTCGATGCCGAGGCCGAAGCCGGAGGTGTGCTGCGGGCGCGCCTCCTTCATGCGGACGTACCAGTCGTAGTCCGCCTCCGGCACCTCGTGGTGGGCCAGCGCCTTGCGGGTCTGCTCGCCGTCCACGTGGCGCTCGCCGCAGCCGACCGTCTCGCCGATGCCGAAGAGCAGGTCGCCGTTGAGGGCGGTGCGGCCCTCGTCGTCCCCGTACGCCTGGTAGAAGGGCACCGACAGGTGGTCGTAGTGGGTGACCCACAGGATGGGGCTGATCTCGTCCATCAGGCGGCGCTCGCCGTGGCGCGAGAGGGTGCGCCAGCCGCCGTGGTGCTCGACGGCGTCCGGGTCGTCGCCGAGGTGCGCGACGGCCTCCTCGAAGGTGATGCGCGGGAAGGACTCCATGCCCGCCATGCGCTCCAGGTGCTCGGTGGTCCCGGCGAGGGCGCGGACGTCGTCGGCGTAACGGTCGAGGACGGCCTGGGCCAGCCGGCGCATGTAGGCGTTGACGGCGTCGATGCACTCGTCGAGGCCGCCGGGCAGCTCCGCCTCGCTGTGGAAGAACTGGTTGAGGTGGGTCTCGTCGCAGTCCTCGCCGCGGAAGCTCGGCATCAGGTACCAGCTGCCCTGCGGGCTGAGGCGGCAGCCGTACTCCAGCATGAACTGCATGGAGTCGGCGAGGAAGGTGCGCTGGCCGAAGAGGTCGATCTCGACCGGCAGGGAGTCGCTGCCGAGGCCCATGGGGCTGGAGATGCTGTTGGTGGTGATGGGCAGGTGCACGGACTTCACGCCGCGCTCGCTCCAGAAGAGCGCGGTCTCGGTGGTCACGAGGTCCTGAAGGTCCACCAGCGTGCGGTACAGCGGCTGGTCGACGATCTCCAGGAAGCGGTCCGCCGAAGGACGCCAACCACCGTGCGTGTACGTGGGCGTGGCCAATGTATTCCCCTAAGTCCCCTAGGAATGGGCGCTCCGATACTCCGCGCAGTGCGCGGCAGGGCCGAACGCGCCGGAAACTGGTGCGGTTTCGTGTGTTCCATCCTGCGTGACCGAGGCGTGCGCGTCATCGTTTTCCGCTGGCGCGAGGCTGCCTGGCATTCTCCTGCCCGGAGGCGTGAATTCCGGGGCTCCGGTATTCGGTCCGGAAACGCCGAAAGGGCTGTTGCCGACCGGGAATCCCCGGGCGGCAACAGCCCTTCGGTCTATGAGTTTTCTGGGGCGGAATGCGCTACGGAATTCCTTCCGCGGAGCCGTTCCGTGGACCCGTTCCGTGGACCCGTTCCGTGGATCCGTTCTGCGGTGTCCGGCTAACGGTGGTCTTCCACCGAGCCCTTCCGCGGAGCCCCTTCCATGGACCCCTTCCACGGACGGCCTTCTACGGCACGGGCACCGTGTGCATCCAGCCGAACCGGTCGTCCCGGTCCCCGTACTGGATCGCGGCGAGTTCGTCACGCAGCCGCGTGGTGACCTCGCCGGGCCGGCCGTCGGCGATGACGCTGCGGCCGGAGGCGGTCGTCACGGCCCCGATGGGCACCACGGAAGCGGCCGTGCCGCAGGCGAACGCCTCGGTCACGCGGCCGTCGCCCGCGGTCAGCTCCTCCAGGGACACCGGGCGCTGGGCGGTCGGGATGCCCAGCGTGGAGGCCAGTTCGATCAGGCTGCCCCGGGTGTTCCCGGCCAGGATGGTCCCGGACAGGCGCGGAGTGACCAGGACCGGGCCGCCGGTCCTGTCGCGGGTGACGCAGAAGAAGTTCATCGCCCCCAGCTCCTCGACCCAGCGGTGCTCCCGCGCGTCCAGCCACAGCACCTCGTGGCAGCCCCGTGCCAGGGCCTCCGCCTTGGCGGCGAGGCTGCCCGCGTAGTTGCCCGCGCACTTGGCGGCGCCCGTGCCGCCGGGCGCGGCGCGGATGTGGTCCGGCGCGCACCACACGTCGATGGCCTGGTAGCCGTCGGCGAAGAAGTAGTCCACCGGCGAGGCGATGACCGCGAACAGGTACTCCCGCGCCGGCCGCACACCCAGGCTCGGCTCCACGGCGATCATGAACGGGCGCAGGTAGAGGCTCTGCCCCGGTCCCCGCGGCACCTCGCCGGCGTCCGCGCGGACCAGCACCTCGCAGGCCTCGGTGAAGCGCTCGACCGGCAGGTGCGGCATGGCCAGGCGTTCGGCGCTGCGGTTGAACCGCTCGGCGTTGACGCCCGGCCGGAACAGCGCGAGCGAACCGTCCCGGCGCGGATACGCCTTGAGTCCCTCGAACACGGCCTGGCCGTAGTGCAGCGCCATGGCGGCGGGCGACAGCGCGAGGTCCGCGTGCGGCGCCGACTCCAGTGGCGACCAGCCGCTCTCCGGCGTCCACCGGGAGAGCACCATGTGGCGGGTGAAGCGGGCCCCGAACCCGAGCCGGGCGGACGCCGGCGCCTCGGTCAGCGCGGTCACGGCGCCACCGCGTCCACGGGGGCCATCTCGTACGAGGGCAGCAGCGCGGCCTCCAGCTCGGCGGCACGCTCCCGGAACTGCTCCTCGCTGTCCGCGCCCAGCACCAGCAGCAGGCACCACACCGAGGGGTGCAGCTCACCGATCTCGAAGCCGGCGGGGCGGGAGCGGATGGTGTCGAGGACGTACGGGAAGCGGGCGATCTCCTCGTCCGACGGCTCCTTGACGATGAGTCCGGGCTCGGCGGGCGCGAGGTTGATCCAGCCGACGTACGGGTACGGCGGGGTGCGCAGCGACAGCGGCTCCGCCCCGGCGCCCATGATGGCCTCCACCCACAGCTCCCGCAGGTCGGCGCCGAGCGGCCCGAAGCTCTCGGGGATGGCGCCGCCGGCGAACCGGGTGGCGATCTCGGAGAACCACAGCCGGCCGTCGGCGCGGCGGAAGATCTCCAGGTGGGTGATGTCGTCGGTGATGTCGAACGCGGCGTTGATCCGCTCGTGCAACTCCTCGACCTCGGCGTACAGCTCCGGCTCGTGCGCGCGCGGCAGCAGGATCGAGCCGTTGTCCCGGCCCGGGGTGGTCACGGTCATGCGCGGCCGCAGGTAGCGGCTGACACCGAGGATCTGGGCCTTGCCGTTCTCCCACACGGCGTCGACGTGGTACTCGTCGCCGTCGATGGGCTCCTCGGCGATCAGGAACTGGGCCACCGTCTCCTGCCCGGCGGCGCGCAGGATCCCGGCGAGCTCCTCGGCTTCCGTGACCAGCGAGGTGGCGACCGAGCCGAGGCCGGCGGCCGGCTTGACGACCACCGGGAAGCCCAGCGTGTCGGCGACCCGGCGCACCGAGCCCTCCACGTCCGCGGTGGAGAGCGAGACGTGCCGGGCGCAGGCGATCCCCGCCTGCCGGGCACGGTCCTTCATCGCGCGCTTGTCGCGCATGAGGACGGACTTCTCGATCGCCGGCTGCGCCAGGCCCAGCAGGGTCGCCAGGTACGCGGCGCTGAACTGGCTGAACTCGGAGAGGCTCAGCACCCGGTCGATCTTCACCCCGGTCGACCGGATGTCGACCGCGAGCTGGGCCATCTCGTCCAGGGCGTCGAAGCTCCGGATCACGTAGTGGCGGTCGACCCGGGCGATCAGCTCCGGGTCGATGGCCCGGTTGGCGGCCTCCCACTCGTCGTAGACGAGAGTCACCCGGGCGCCCCGGTCCAGCAATGCCCGCAGCGTCACCCGGTCCCACCGGCACACCAAGAGGTTCAATTCCCTCATCCCCTGCTTCTCTTCCTGTTTCCGCGTGCGGCCCGCTCCGACATCAGTCCCAGTTGAGGCTTTCCGAGGTGGCCGGGGCGGCGAGCACGGACGTGGTCGCGGTCCCGTCCTGCGCGGAAACGGCGGTGTTCCCACCGGAGATTCCGATTCCCCCGACGAGCAGCGCGGCGGTGAGAGCCGAAATACCGGCGGCAGCGCGAACGAAGAGCTTCATGGTGTTTCCCCCTGTTGATGTGAAGCGGTGACAGGATTCTGCGCCGCTCCTCACCCCCGGGCCAAGCAATCGGCCTGGCAGCTTGCGGTCTGGCAGGCAGGTGCCCAAGCGGCCTCGGCGGCGGCCGGGTCGGGGAGGTGTGCCGCAGCCTGGCCGCGCTGCCCGACCGGCAGGCGCCGCGGCGCCCGGAGCGCTGTACCGGCTCGTCGCCTTGCAGCGCCGAGGTGCCGGACACGTACGACGAGTTCGTCTCCGGCACCGCTCACACCGTCGTTCACGAATGCGCCTCGGCGTCTTCGCGCGCTTCGGCGCGTGCTGTAGCGCGTGCTTCCTCGCGTGCTACTTCGCGCGTGTCTTCGCGTGCGTCCGCGTTGTAGCGCAGCAGGTACGCTGCGAAGCGGTCGAGGTCCTCGGTGGACCAGTCGGCGAGGCGTGCCTCGTAGGCGGCGCGGCGGCTCGCGTGCGTGGAGGAGAGCAGGCGGAGCCCCGCGGCGGTGGGGTGCAGCACCTGGACGCGGTGGTCGGTGCGGTCCGGGCGGCGCTCGACCAGGCCGAGCTTCTCGAGGACGGCGATCTGGCGGCTCACGGTCGACTTGTCGAGCATGTAGTGGGCGGCGAGGTCGGTGGCGCGGCAGCCCTGGCGGGAGTCGATGTGCGCGAGCAGCGTGTACGAGACGAGGGGCAGCTCCGGGTGGAGCCGGGCCGCCGCGGCTCGCGCGCGACGGGCGAACGCGGTGAGCTCGCGCTGGATGATGTCGACGGCCTCGTCGCGCGCCCCGGGCATCGGTCCGCCTCCCTGGTACGGGGTTGCAGGTGCGGTCGGTCGGTGGTCTCGGGAGACGGGTACCGCGTGGCCGCCGGGTTATCCACAGAGGGAGACGCTTGTGCGAGAGCGCCGGTACGGTCGGGGGGCAGTTGTCGGCCGGCCAACGGGTGCGGGGGCGTGGATGTACGAGGGCGAGACGGTGGTGGTGTCCACCGGAGGCGGTGCCGGAGCGGGTGCCGGTGCCGGTGCAGGTGCCAGTGGGAATCCCAGGGCGGGCTCGGGCTCGGGCTCGGGTGACGGCGCCGACGACGCGGGCTCGCGTGGCGGGCGGATACCGGTGGTTCCGGGGTTCGCGCAGCGGACCGCCGGGGCGGGCGGCGCGACCGGCGGCACGGCGGCCGAGACCCCGAAGGCGCGCGGCAAGGCGCTGCGCGCCCGGGTGCCGAGGGCCGCGCAGGGCGAGCTGGTCCTCGGCGAGGGGCGGCCGGACGCGGTGCGCGCGGTGGAGGAGTCGAGCCGGGACCGGGTTCCGGCGCTGGCGCCGATACGGGTCGGCCGGATGGCCGCGACACCCTTCGCGTTCCTGCGCGGCGCGGCCGGGCTGATGGCGTACGACCTGGCGGGGTCGCCGGTCACCGGCATCGGCGCGCAGATCTGCGGGGACGCGCACGCGGCCAACTTCGGGCTGTACGGTGACGCGCGCGGCCGGCTCGTGATCGACCTGAACGACTTCGACGAGACCGCGGTCGGTCCCTGGGAGTGGGACGTCAAGCGGCTGGCGACGTCGCTGGTGCTCGCCGGGCGGGTGGCGGGCGCGGACGAGGACGTGTGCCGGGCGGCGGCGTTCGACACGGTGGGCGCCTACCGGCGGACCATGCGGCTGCTCGC
Organism: Streptomyces sp. NPDC045998; assembly: GCF_056430285.1. Lineage (NCBI taxonomy): Bacteria > Bacillati > Actinomycetota > Actinomycetes > Kitasatosporales > Streptomycetaceae > Streptomyces > Streptomyces sp. NPDC045998. The sequence continues at coordinate 451,011 of NZ_JBWKLJ010000004.1, read as the reverse complement.
CCGGCTGCCGGTGCTGGACGCGTGGAACGCCATCGCCGACGAGGAGCTCGTCTCGCACACGGACGCGCGGGACCTGCTGGGCACGCTGGAGCGGGTCGAGGAGAAGGCCCGGGCCAACACCAGCGCCCGGTTCGCCGCCAAGTCGACGGAGGTGTGCGCGGACGGCGGACGCCGCTTCGTGGACGCCCCGCCCGTGCTGAGGCGGGTCCCGGACGCGGAGGCGGCGGCGGTCGCCGCGTCGCTGGGGGAGTACCTGGGGACGCTGCCGGAGGACCGGCTGCCGCTGCTCGCGCGGTACGCCATCCACGACGTGGCGTTCCGGGTGGTCGGCACCGGGAGCGTGGGGACCCGCTCGTACGTGGTGCTGCTGCTCGACCACCGGGGCGAGCCGCTGGTGCTGCAGGTGAAGGAGGCACGGCCCTCGGCGCTGCTGCCCTACCTGCCCCGGGTGGGATTCGGCGCGCCGGGCGTGGAGCACGAGGGGCGGCGCGTGGTCCTCGGGCAGAAGCGGATGCAGGTGGTCAGCGACAACCTGCTGGGGTGGACGACCGTCGAGGGCAGGCCCTACCAGGTGCGCCAGTTCCGCAACCGCAAGGGCAGCGTGGACCCGGCGGCGCTGTCGGCCGACCAGCTCGACGACTACGGACGGATGACCGGCGCGCTGCTGGCCCGGGCCCACGCGCACAGCGCCGATCCCCGGCTGATCGCCGGGTACTGCGGCAAGAACGACGAGCTGGACGAGGCGGTCGCCCGGTTCGCCGTGGCGTACGCCGACCGCACGGAGGCGGACCACGCGGAGCTGGTCGCCGCGGTCCGGAGCGGGCGGATAGCCGCGGAGCTGGGGGTGTGACCGGCGAGGGGCTTCCGCCCGTACGCTGGTCGGGTGACGACCCCGAGCGACGACGTGACCGGCGAGCCGAGCACCGACCAGACCGACCAGGCCGCCTGGACCAGCCCGGCTGATCAGGCCGACCAGGCCGACCAGGCCGAGCGGCCCGAGGCGCGGCTGGAGCGGGCGGTGCGCGCGGCCGAGCAGGCGCTGATCGAGTTCGAGATCGCGGTGGAGACCTTCCGGGTCGAGGTGGAGAACTTCTCCCGCCTCCACCACCAGAAGCTCGGCCCGATGTACGCGCGCCTGGACGAGCTGGACGCCCTCATCGCCGAGGCCCGGGCGGCCCGCACCGGTGACCCGGAGGACCTGCGCAAGGCGCGGGAAGCCCGGGCGATGGTGCTGCCGATGCCCGGTGTCGAGGAGCTCTTCCACCACTGGGTCGACTCCGACGGCCTGTCCCCCGAGGCCGCCGCGATGCTCACGGACCGGCCCGTGCAGCCCCCGAAGCGGGTGCGCGTGCGCGACGAGGTCCGCAAGCTCTACCGCGAGCTCGCGCGCAAGGCCCACCCGGACCTGGCCCGCGACGAGGAGGAGCGGCAGCGGCGCGAGGAGTTCATCACGCGCGTCAACGCCGCCTACGGCCGTGGCGACGAGGCGCTGCTGCGGGAGCTGTCCGAGGAGTGGGCGCGCGGCCCGGTCCCGGCGGCGGCCGAACTGAGCGAGAGCGAGGAGCTCTACGCCCGGCTGGACTGGCTGGCGCGCCGCAAGGAGCTGCTGACGATCGTGGCCCAGGACCTGGAGGAGAGCGCGATCGGCGCGATGCTCCGGATGGCGCCCGATGACCCGGACCGGCTGCTGGAGGAGATCGCCGAGCAGCTGCTCGCTCAGGTCGCCGAGCGGGAGACGGAGCTTGCCGCGCTCACGCGCCAGGTGCAGTAGGTTCGAGGCGTACGTGACAGGTGGTGTACGTGAGCCGTGACGTGCGTTCGATGCGACGAGAGAAGGCGTGACCCATGAACTTCGCCCAGCTGCCCGCGGTGGACGCCGCGTCCGTCCCGGCCGACGGGCTGGTACTGGACGTCCGCGAGGCCGACGAGTGGGCGGCCGGACACGTCGAGGGCGCGCTGCACGTGCCGATGAGCGACTTCGTGGCCCGCTTCGGCGAGGTGACGGAAGCGGTGGCCGACGGGCGGCGCGCCTATGTGATGTGCCGGGTCGGCGGCCGCTCCGCCCAGGTCACGCAGTACCTGGTCCAGCAGGGCATCGACGCCGTGAACGTCGACGGCGGCATGCTCGCCTGGGAGGGCGCCGGCCGCCCGATGGTCACGGACAACGGCACCGAGCCCTTCGTCCTGTAGCAGCCGTACGGAACGGACGGGACTGACAGGACGGGACGGGCCGTGGGCTCGGCCCGTCCCGTACGTCGCGTCGGCGCGTCAGCGGTCGAAGTCCAGCTCGATCTCCGGCGTGGCGGGATGCGACTGGCAGGCCAGCACATAACCCGCCTCGGTCTCCTCGGGCTCCAGCGCGTAGTTGCGGTCCATCCGCACCTCGCCCCTGACCAGGAACGCCCGGCAGGTCCCGCAGACGCCGCCCTTGCACGCGTACGGCGCGTCCGCGCGGGCGCGCAGCACCGTGTCGAGGAGCGACTCCGCCTCCTGCACCGGCCAGGTGCCGGACCGGCCGTCCAGGGTCGCGGTCAGGGTGGCGTGCGCGGGTATCGCGGCCGCCCGCACGGCGGCGGACGCCGTCCCGTCGTCCACGTGGAAGATCTCCTGGTGGACGCGGCCGCGCTCCACACCGAGCCCGCGCAGCGCGCGCTCGGCCGCCTGCACCAGCCCGAAGGGCCCGCACAGATACCAGCCGTCCACCTCGCCGACCGGCAGCAGCCGGGGCAGCAGCTCGGTCAGCCGCTCGCGGTCGAGCCGCCCGGACGGCAGCCCCGCCTGCTGCTCCTCCCGCGACAACACGGTGACCAGCTGGAACCGGCCGGGAAACCGGTCCTTCAGGTCGGCGACCTCGTCCACGAACATCGTCGAGGCGGCGGTGCGGTCGCTGCGTATCAGGCAGAACCGCGCCTCCGGCTCCCGCTCCAGGACCGTCGCCTCCATCGACAGCACCGGTGTGATGCCGCTGCCGCCGACGATCGCCGCGAAGCGCCCGGGGCGCGGTGCCAGCAGGAACCGGCCCATCGGTTCCATGACGTCGACCGTGTCCCCGGCGGCGAGCTCCTTGAGCGCGTACGTCGAGAACTCACCGCCGTCCACCAGCCGGATGGCCACCTTCAGCACGGGGTCCACGCCGGGGGGCGCGGCGGGGGAGCAGATCGAGTACGTCCGGCGGATCTCCTCTCCCCGGGTCGTGGTGTGGCGCAGGGTGACGTGCTGGCCGGGGGTGTGGCGGAAGGCCTCGCGCAGCTCGGACGGCACGTCGAAGGTGACCGCCACCGAGTCGTCCGTGAGTCGCTCGACCTCGCTCACCCGGAGCGGGTGGAACATCTACAACTCCTTGAAGTGGTCGAACGGTTCGCGGCAGGCGGTGCAGCGGCGCAGTGCCTTGCAGGCGGTGGAGGAGAACCGGCTCAGCAGCTCCGTGTCGGTCGATCCGCAGTGCGGGCAGCGGATCGCGAGCGACACCGGAACCGGCCCGCCCCCGCCTCCGCCCTGGTGGCGGGGCGGCGCTATGCCGAAATCGGCGAGCTTGCGGCGCCCCTCCGCGCTGATGTCGTCGGTCGACCAGGCGGGGGAGAGCACCGTCACCACGGAGACCTCCGGCACGCCGTGGTCGTGCAGCACCCGCTCGATGTCCGAGGACATCGCCTCGATGGCCGGGCAGCCGGTGTACGTCGGGGTCAGCTCGACCTCCACCCGGCCGGGGGCGAGGACGCGCACCCCCCGCAGCACGCCGAGCTCCTCCAGCGTCAGTACGGGCAGCTCGGGGTCGGGTACCGAGCCGGCCAGCCGGCTCAGCTCCTCCTCCAGCGCCGTCGGGTCCGCCGCCGTCGGGTCCGCCGCCGTCGGGTCCGCTGCCGTCCGGCCCGCTTCCGTTCGGTCCGCCGTGCCGGTCACCATGACGCCCCCGGGTGGCTGCGGTGCAGATGCTGCATCTCGGCGAGCATCCGGCCGAACGGCTCGGTGTGCAGGCCCTGCCGTCCGGCGCCCGCTCGCCACGCGCCGCCGCGCGGACCGTCCGGCACGGTGAGCGTGGCCCGCTCCAGGACCGCCGTCACCGACGCCAGCCAGTCGGACTCCAGCTCCGGCCAGTCGACGTCGAGGCCCTCCACCGGCTGGAACAGCTCACCCGTGAAGCGCCACAGCGCCTGGCAGGCCCGCCGCATCCGCTCATGGCTTTCGGGGGTGCCGTCGCCGAGCCGCAGTGTCCACTGTTCGGCGTGGTCCTGGTGGTAGGCGACCTCCTTGACCGCCTTCGCCGCGAGCCCGGAGAGGTCGCCCGCGTCCGCCGCCGCGGCCAGCCGGCCGTACAGCAGCCGCTGGTAGGTGGAGAAGTACAGCTGGCGGGCGATGGTGTGGGCGAAGTCGCCGTTGGGCTGCTCCACCAGCTGGACGTTGCGGAAGGCCCGCTCCTCGCGCAGATACGCGAGCTCGTCCTCGTCTCCGACGAAGGAGAGCAGCACCCGCGCCTGGCCGAGGAGGTCCAGCGCGATGTTGGCGAGGGCCACCTCCTCCTCCAGGACGGGGGCGTGGCCCGCCCACTCCCCGAGCCGGTGCGACAGCACCAGCGCGTCGTCGCCGAGGGCGAGCGCCGCGGCGGTGCTCACGGTGGCGGTCACAGGTTCTTCACCCCCTCCGGCACCTCGTAGAAGGTCGGGTGCCGGTACGGCTTGTCGGCGGACGGCTCGAAGAACGGGTCCTTCTCGTCCGGCGAGGAGGCGGTGATCGCCGAGGAGGGCACGACCCAGATGGACACGCCTTCGTTCCTGCGCGTGTACAGGTCGCGGGCGTTGCGCAGCGCGAGCTCCGCGTCCGGCGCGTGCAGGCTTCCCGCGTGAGTGTGGGACAGCCCGCGGCGCGAGCGCACGAACACCTCCCACAGCGGCCAGTCGCTGGTCGTCATGCCGTCGCCTCTCCGTGCTTCGCGGCGTACGCCGCCGCCGCTTCCCTGACCCAGGCGCCCTCTTCGTGCGCCCGCCGCCGCTGGGTGATCCGCTGTTCGTTGCAGGGCCCGTTGCCCTTGAGCACGTCCCAGAACTCCGCCCAGTCGATCGGGCCGAAGTCGTAGTGCCCGCGCTCCTCGTTCCACCGCAGGTCGGGGTCCGGGAGCGTGAGCCCGAGGGCCTCGGCCTGCGGCACGCAGATGTCGACGAAGCGCTGGCGGAGCTCGTCGTTGGAGTGCCGCTTGATCTTCCAGGCCATGGACTGCGCCGAGTGCGCCGACTCGTCGTCCGGCGGGCCGAACATCATCAGCGAGGGCCACCACCAGCGGTTCACCGCGTCCTGGGCCATCGCGTGCTGCTCGGGCGTGCCGCGCGAGAGCGCGAGCAGCGACTCGTACCCCTGGCGCTGGTGGAAGGACTCCTCCTTGCAGATCCGGACCATCGCGCGGGCGTACGGGCCGTAGGAGCAGCGGCACAGCGGCACCTGGTTGGTGATCGCGGCGCCGTCCACGAGCCAGCCGATGGCGCCGACGTCGGCCCAGGTCAGCGTGGGGTAGTTGAAGATCGACGAGTACTTCTGGCGGCCCGAGTGCAGCTTGTCGAGCAGCTCGTCGCGGCTGACGCCGAGCGTCTCCGCGGCGCTGTAGAGGTACAGGCCGTGACCGGCCTCGTCCTGCACCTTGGCCATGAGGATCGCCTTGCGCCGCAGCGAGGGCGCGCGCGTGATCCAGTTCGCCTCGGGCTGCATGCCGATGATCTCGGAGTGGGCGTGCTGCGCGATCTGCCGGATGAGTGAGGCGCGGTACGCCTCCGGCATCCAGTCGCGCGGCTCGATCCGCTCGTCGGCGGCCACGGCGGCGTCGAAGGCCGCCTCGTACGCCTCCTGCGCGCCCTGCGTGTCCGTGGTCACTGCCGTCATCGGACTCCCTACCGACCGATCGTTCGGTTGAATGACTTCAATGGTGAGTCGGCGGCCCGTAAGGTGTCAACCCTGTGGATAACTGCGGTGGATCGATGCGGATGGATGCGGATCGGGGCGGGATGGACTCGTACGACAAGGAGCGCGGGCACACCGAGCCCGCCGCGCACCCGGTGACCAGCACCGCGGCTGCCCCCCGACCCGCCGACCCCGTCTCCGCCGACGCGGAACCCGCCGCCGGTTCCGCCCCCGACGCCGACTCCGGTTCCGCCCTCGACAGCGGCTCCGGCGCCGACTCCGACGCCGGATCCGCCTCCGGCGCCGGGCGCCGCGCTGACGCGGGCATAGCCGGGCTCTCGCTGCCGTACCAAGTCGTCGCCTCCGTCGCCGTCGCGGTCGTCGCCGTCTTCGCCTGCTACCACGTGGCCATGGTGTTCCTGCACGTCGCGCCGTCGAACACGCTCACGAAGCAGCACGGCGAGGCGGTCGACCAGTGGGTCTTCCCCGAGTTCGAGCAGAACTGGAAGCTCTTCGCGCCCAACCCGCTCCAACAGAACATCGCCGTCCACGCCCGCGCCGAGGTCATACGCCCCGACGGCAGCCGCCGGACCACCGAGTGGATCGACCTCAGCGCCGACGACGGCGAGGCCATCCGGGGCAACCTCGCCCCGAGCCACGTGGACCAGAACCAGCTGCGCCGCGGCTGGGACTTCTACGCCAACTCGCACACCGCCGACAACCGCGCCAACGGCATGCGCGGCCGGCTCTCCGAGCGCTACATCCGGCGCATCACGATGCTCCGCCTGGAGGCGCACGACCTCGGCGGCCGCGTCGACCGCATACAAGTGCGGAGCTCCACCCGGGCCGTCGGAGCCCCGCCCTGGAGCGAGGAGAAGACCGACACCCGCGCCTACTACCGCACGCTCCCCTGGTGGACGGTGACCGCCGCCGACCTGCCCGCCGGCGTCGACAACGGCCGGACGGACCGGACGGAGGCGCACCGGTGAACCAGACCCCCGCCACGCCCCCGGCCTCCGCTCCCGCCCCCGCCCCGGCCCCGGCCCACGCTCCCCAGACGCTCGACCGCCGGCTCGCCCGCGCCTTCCAGCGCGTCACCGCCACGGCCCTCGGCCCGTACCAGACCGCGATCATCCGCATCGGCTTCGCGGCCACCTGGTTCTTCTTCCTGCTGCGGGAGTTCCCCCACCGCCATGAGCTGTACGGACCCGAGGGTCCCTGGGCCTGGGACATGGGCCAGGAGCTGATCGCGCAGAACCACTCCTTCACCGTCCTGATGTGGTCGGACAGCACGGTCTGGTTCGAGATCGTGTACGCGGTCGCCATGCTCTCCAGCGTGCTGCTGCTGATCGGCTGGCGCACCCGCACGGTGTCGGTGCTCTTCATGGCCGGGGTCCTGTCGCTGCAGAACCGCTCCATCTTCATGGGCGACGGCGGTGACAACGTCGTCCACCTCATGGCCATCTACCTCGTCCTCACCCGCTGCGGACAGGTCTGGTCCCTCGACGCCCGCCGTGCGCGCCGCGCCGCCCGAGAAGCCGCGGGTACGGGCTTCCGCCGCGACCCCGTCGGCCCCGCGCTCTGGACGGTGCTCGCCATCCCGCTGGTCGCCGCGACCGTCCTCAGTGACCGCACCGGCGAGACCTGGCTCCTGGTGCTGCTGTGGCTCCTGTGGGCGGCGCAGGGCCTGTGGTGGCTGGTGTGCCGGTACGCGCCCGGCGAGCCGCGCGTGCTGCTCGACGCCTTCGCCAACCTCGCCCACAACGCCACGCTCGCCGTGATCATGGCCGAGGTGTGCCTGATCTACGCCACCGCCGGCTGGTACAAGATCCAGGGCTCGCGCTGGCAGGACGGCACCGCGCTGTACTACCCGCTCCAGCTGGACTACTTCACGCCCTGGCCGTTCCTCTCCGACGTCCTCGCCGGCAGCGGTGTGACCGTGATGCTGGTGACGTACGGCACGGTGATCGTGCAGGTCGCCTTCCCCTTCACGCTCTTCAACCGGCGCGTCAAGAACGTCCTGCTGGTCGCGATGATGCTGGAGCACGCGGGGATCGCGCTGCTGCTCGGGCTGCCGTTCTTCTCGCTCGCGATGATCACCGCTGACGCCGTCTTCCTGCCGACCGCCTTCCTGGTCTGGCTGGGCGCCCGGGTCAGCCGGGGCCGGGAGCGGCTGCGGCCCCGCTCGAAGCGCCCGCCGGCCGAGCAGCGGCCCGCCGACGCGCCGCCCGCCCCCCGTACCCTCGTGGGGTGAGCAGCGAGACCAGCGAGACCAGCGAGACCAGCGGGGCCTCCCTCCAGCCCGTGCAGTACGACGAGGGCTACGGCCCCGAGATCGGCGTCGGCCCGCACCCCCTGCCGTGGCCGCAGGGCGAGCGGTACGACCCCGAGCTGCTCGCCCACGGTGACCGGCGCAACGTCGTCGACCGCTACCGGTACTGGACGCGCGAGGCGATCGTGGCCGACCTGGACACCCGGCGCCACGACTTCCACGTCGCCGTGGAGAACTGGGGCCACGACTTCAACATCGGCTCCGTCGTACGCACCGCCAACGCCTTCCTGGCGAAGGAGGTGCACATCGTGGGCCGCAGGCGCTGGAACCGGCGCGGTGCGATGGTCACCGACCGGTACCAGCACGTGCGCCACCACACGGACACCGAGTCGCTGACCTCCTGGGCCGCCGCCGAGGGGCTGCCGGTCATCGGGATCGACAACCTCCCCGGGGCCGTCCCCCTGGAGCGGACCGAGCTGCCGCGCCGCTGCGTGCTGCTGTTCGGGCAGGAGGGCCCGGGCCTCACGGAGGAGGCCCGCACGCACGCGGCGATGGTCTGCTCCATCGCGCAGTTCGGCTCGACCCGGTCGATCAACGCGGGAGCCGCCGCGGCGATCGCCATGCACGCCTGGGTGCAGCGGTACGCGGAGATCGACGAGCCGTAAGACCACGGTTCACGCCTGGCGGCGCACCTCCACCACGCGGAAGCGGTTCGCCACGAAGGCGCCGTCGCACAGCGCGGCGTTCGCCGCCGGGTTGCCGCCGGAGCCGTGGAAGTCGGAGAACGCCGCCGTCTGGTTGACGTACACCCCGCCCGTCAGGTTCAGCGACAGCTGGGCCGACTCCTCCAGGCAGACCTCCTCGACGGCGCGCTCGACGTCCGCCGAGGTCGTGTACGCGCCGACCGTCATGGCGCCCTTCTCGCGCACCGTGCGCCGCAGCAGCTCCAGCGCGTCGGCGGTCGAGTCGACCGAGACGGCGAAGGCGACCGGGCCGAAGCACTCCGACATGTACGCCGCTTCCGCGTCCGGTTTGGAGCCGTCGAGCTTGACCACGACGGGCGTACGGACGACGGCGCCGGGGAACTCCGGGTTGGTGACCTCGCGGGAGGCCAGGGCCACCTCGCCGAGTCCGGCGGCCGCCTCCAGGCGGGCCTTCACGTCCGGGTTGACGATGGCGCCCAGCAGCGCGTTGGCCCGGGCGTCGTCGCCGAGCAGCCCGTCGACCGCGGCCGCGAGGTCGGCCACGACCTCGTCGTACGTCTTCGGCCCGGCGTCCGTCGTGATGCCGTCGCGCGGGATGAGCAGGTTCTGCGGGGTGGTGCACATCTGGCCGCTGTACAGGGAGAGGGAGAACGCCAGGTTCGACAGCATCCCCTTGTAGTCGTCGGTGGAGTCGACGACGACGGTGTTGACGCCCGCCTTCTCCGTGTAGACCTGGGCCTGACGGGCGTTGGCCTCCAGCCAGTCGCCGAAGGAGGTCGACCCCGTGTAGTCGATGATCCGGATCTCCGGGCGGACGGCCAGCTCCTTGGCGATGCCCTCGCCCGGCCGCTCGGCGGCCAGCGCCACCAGGTTGGGGTCGAAGCCCGCCTCCGCCAGCACCTCGCGGGCGATCCGGACCGTCAGCGCCAGCGGCAGCACGGCGCGCGGGTGCGGCTTGACCAGGACGGGGTTGCCGGTGGCCAGGGAGGCGAACAGGCCGGGGTAGCCGTTCCACGTGGGGAAGGTGTTGCAGCCGATCAGCAGCGCGATGCCGCGCCCGACGGGCGTGAACGTCTTGCGCAGCTCCAGCGGGTCCCGCTTGCCCTGCGGCTTGGACCACTCCGCGTCCAGCGGCGTGCGGGTCTGCTCGGCGTACGCGTACGCCACCGCCTCCAGGCCGCGGTCCTGCGCGTGCGGCCCGCCGGCCTGGAACGCCATCATGAACGCCTGCCCGCTGGTGTGCATCACCGCGTGCGCGAACTCGTGCGTACGGGCGCTGATCCGGGCCAGGATCTCCAGGCACACCAGGGCGCGGGTCTCGGCGCCGGCGTCCCGCCAGGCGGCCATGCCCGCGCGCATCGCCGGCAGCAGGACCTCGATGTCGGCGTGCGGGTACTCCACGCCCAGCTCCGGCCCGTACGGCGAGACCTCGCCGCCCGTCCAGCCGTCCGTGCCCGGCTGGTCCAGCTCGAAGCGGGTGCCGAGCACCGCCTGGTGCGCCGCGAGGCCGTCGGCGGCGCTGAGTGAGCCGCCCTCCCCGTACGCCTTCGGGTGCTCCGGGTGCGGCGACCAGTAGGCGCGGGTGCGGATCGCTTCCAGGGCCTGATCCAGCGTGGGCCGGTGCCTCTCGGACAGGTGGTCGGGGGTGAGCTGAGCGGCGGCCATGACGGACCAACTCCTCGTCGAGCTGGGCAGGGACAGGCGGACAGAGCTAGAGTAACCGAACGATCGGTCGGGACAAGGGGGCCTCCCGAACCTGTGGACAACTCATCGGGGAGGATCACTGTCATGACCGACAACCAGGCAGAGAGCCAGGCCGCCGAGCCCACCGGCACCGCGGCCGTCGAAGCCGCCGAGGCCGCGAGCGTGACGGCCGTCGAAGCCGCCGAGGGCACCGCGGCCGTCGACCGGGCCCGCACCGTCGCCGTCGTCGGCACCGGCACCATGGGCCAGGGCATCGCCCAGGTCGCCCTGGTCGCCGGCCACCCCGTCCGCCTCCACGACACCGTGCCCGGCCGCGCCGGAGAGGCCGCCGCGGCCATCGTCGGCCGCCTCGACCGGCTCGTCGAGAAGGGCCGGATATCGACGGAGGACCGCACCGCCGCCGTCGCCCGCCTGCGGGTCGCCGACGGCCTCGACGACCTCGCCGACGCCGCGCTCGTCGTCGAGGCGATCGTCGAGCGGCTCGCGGTCAAGCAGGAGCTCTTCACCGCACTGGAGAAGATCGTCTCCGACGACTGCCTCCTCGCCACCAACACCTCGTCGCTCTCCGTCACCGCCATCGCCGGGGCGCTGCGCCTGCCCGGCCGCTTCGTCGGCATGCACTTCTTCAACCCCGCGCCCCTGCTTCCGCTGGTCGAGATCGTCAGCGGCTTCGCCACCGACGAAACCGCCGCCACGCGCGCGTACGCCACCGCCAAGGCATGGGGCAAGACGCCGGTGCGCTGCGCCGACACCCCCGGCTTCATCGTCAACCGCATCGCCCGCCCCTTCTACGCGGAGGCGCTGCGCCTGTACGAGGAGCGGGCCGCGGACCCGGCCACCATCGACGCCGTCCTGCGCGAGTGCGGCGGCTTCAAGATGGGCCCCTTCGAGCTCACCGACCTGATCGGCCAGGACGTCAACGAAGCGGTGACCCGCTCCGTCTGGGAGGCCTTCTACCAGGACCCGAAGTTCACCCCGTCCCTCGCCCAGCGGCGCCTGGTCGAGTCGGGACGCCTCGGCCGCAAGACGGGCCGGGGCTGGTACGCGTACGACGAGGGCGCCGAGCGCCCCCGGCCGCGCACCGAGGCACCGGCGCCCGCGCCCGCGAAGGTCACCGTGTACGGCGGTCTCGGCCACGCCGAGCCGCTCGTCGGCATGATGGAGGACGCGGGCATCAAGGTTCGGCGCCACAAGCGGGGCAAGCACATCAGCCTTCCGGGCGGCGGGCACCTGACGCTCGCCGACGGTGAGGCGGTCTTCGAGTACGAAGGCGAGGAGATCGTCTATTTCGACCTCGCGCACGACTACAGGGCCGCCACCCGCATCGCCCTGGCCACCGCCCCGACGACCTCGTCCGAGACCCTCCAGGAGGCCGTCGGCCTCTTCCAGGCGCTCGGCAAGGACGTCACGGTGGTGGGCGACGTACCCGGCATGATCGTCGCCCGTACGGTCGCGATGCTGGTCGACCTCGCCGTCGACGCGGTCGAGCGCGGTGTCGCCTCCCCCGAGGACATCGACACCGCCATGCGCCTAGGTGTCAACTACCCCGCGGGGCCCATGGAGTGGGGCGCACTGGTCGGCTACGAGTACGTGGCCGACGTACTGCGCGCCCTGCACGAGCGTTATCCGACCGGCCGCTACGCCCCCTGCCTCGGCGTCGCCCGCAAGGACCACGAGGAGAGGCCGCGATGAAGGACCAGGACAGCCGATGACCACCGCCAGGCGTGACACGTACACCCCCGAGACGCTGCTGTCCGTCGCCGTCCGGGTCTTCAACGAGCGCGGCTACGACGGCACCTCCATGGAGCACCTCTCCAAGGCGGCCGGGATCTCCAAGTCCTCGATCTACCACCACGTCACGGGCAAGGAGGAGCTGCTGCGGCGCGCGGTCAGCCGGGCCCTGGACGGCCTCTTCGCGGTCCTGGACGAGCCGGGGGCCGCGCGCGGGCGGGCCGTCGAGCGCGTCGAGTACGTGACCCGGCGCACCGTCGAGGTGCTGATGGACGAGCTGCCGTACGTGACGCTGCTGCTGCGCGTCCGCGGCAACACCAAGACCGAGCGGTGGGCGCTGGAGCGGCGCCGCGAGTTCGACCACCGGGTCGCCGACCTGCTGAAGGCCGCCGCGGCCGACGGCGACCTCCGCGCCGACGTGGACATACGGCTCGCCACCCGGCTGCTCTTCGGCATGATCAACTCGCTGGTGGAGTGGTACCGGCCGCAGCCGGGCGGTGCCGCCGAGCGCCAGCAGCTCGCCGACACCGTCGCCCGCCTCGCCTTCGACGGGCTGCGTACGGCCCCGGGCGCTTCGTAGGTCAGGCCTCGTCCGCCGGGAGCCGCCGGTTCAGGTCCGTCTCCTCGAAGACCAGCAGCGTCCGCGTCGACAGCACCTCCGGGATGGACTGGAGCCTGGTCAGGACCAGCTCGCGCAGGGTGCGGTTGTCCGGCATGTGCACCAGCAACAGGACATCGAAATCGCCGCTGACCAGGGCGATGTGGGCGGCCCCGGGGAGGGCCTGGAGCTTCTCGCGGACCGTGCGCCAGGAGTTCTGCACGATCTTGAGGGTGATGTACGCGGACGCGCCCTGCCCGGCCCGTTCGTGGTCCACCCGGGCCGTGAAACCGCGGATCACCCCGTCGTCGATGAGCCGGTTGATCCGCGCGTAGGCGTTGGCGCGCGACACGTGGACGCGGTCGGCCACGGAGCGTATCGAGGCGCGGCCGTCCGTTTGGAGGATCCGGAGGATGTCGCGGTCGATCGCGTCGAGCGGGCGCGGCGCCTGGTCCGGCTCGCCTCCCGTCGGCCGCAGCTCCCCGCCGTCCGGCCTGCCGTCGGCCATTTGTTCAGCTGCCATGCCCCCCCGCCTCTCCTCCATGGACGACCTGCCTTCATCCCAGGCTGTGGAGAACCGTTTGTCCACAGGCTGAAGGTGCCTGTAGCCAAAATGCATCCACGACCGAACAATCGGTAGGTGAGGCGCGTCACAGTCGCGCCGCCCTTCGGGTCTTATGCCCCGCTCCCACGAGGAGGTGCTGTCATGACGGTCCAAGAGCTGCCTGGTGCGGCCTCTTACCGGCCCGCCCCGCCCCCGGCGTGGCGGCCGCGCACCGATCCCGCACCGCTGCTCCCGGACCCCGAGCCGTACCGGGTGCTCGGCACGGACGCCGCGGCAGGGTTCGCGCCGGAGCTGCTGCGCAGGCTGTACGCCGAGCTGGTGCGCGGCCGCCGGTACAACGCCCAGGCGACGGCCCTCACCAAGCAGGGCAGGCTCGCGGTGTACCCGTCGACCACCGGGCAGGAGGCCTGCGAGGTCGCCGCCGCGCTCGTGCTGGAGGAGCGGGACTGGCTCTTCCCGTCGTACCGCGACACGCTCGCCGCGGTGGCCCGCGGTGTCGACCCCGTCGAGGCGCTGACCCTGCTGCGCGGCGACTGGCACACCGGGTACGACCCGCGCGAGCACCGGGTCGCGCCGCTGTGCACCCCGCTCGCCACCCAGCTGCCGCACGCCGTGGGCCTGGCGCACGCCGCCCGCCTCAAGGGCGACGACGTGGTGGCGCTCGCCATGGTCGGTGACGGCGGCACCAGCGAGGGCGACTTCCACGAGGCGCTGAACTTCGCCGCGGTCTGGCAGGCACCGGTCGTCTTCTTCGTCCAGAACAACGGCTTCGCCATCTCCGTCCCGCTCGCCAAGCAGACCGCGGCGCCGTCCCTGGCCCACAAGGCCGTCGGGTACGGCATGCCGGGCCGGCTCGTCGACGGGAACGACGCGGCCGCCGTGCACCAGGTCCTCTCCGAGGCGGTGGCCCGCGCCCGGCGCGGTGGCGGCCCGACGCTCGTCGAGGCCGTGACGTACCGCATCGACGCCCACACCAACGCCGACGACGCCACCCGCTACCGCGGCGACGGCGAGGTCGAGGCGTGGCGGGCGCACGACCCGATCCGGCTGCTGGAGCGGGAGCTGACCGAGCGGGGCCTCCTCGACGAGGAGGGGATACGGCAGGCCGCCGAGGACGCCGAGGCCATGGCGGCGCGGCTGCGCGAGCGGATGAACGCCGACGCGGAGCTGGACCCGATGGACCTCTTCACGCATGTCTTCGCCGAGCAGACGGCACAACTGCGGGAGCAGGCGGCACAGTTGCGCGCCGAGCTCGACGCCGAGGGAGAGGCGTGATGACGGCGGCGACCAAGACGGCGGCGAAGACGGCGGCCAAGCCCGCCACCATGGCGCAGGCGCTCCAGCGCGCCATGCGCGACGCGATGGCCGAGGACCCGTCCGTCCACGTCATGGGCGAGGACGTCGGCACGCTCGGCGGTGTCTTCCGGGTGACGGACGGGCTCGCCAAGGAGTTCGGCGAGGACCGCTGCACGGACACCCCGCTCGCCGAGGCGGGCATCCTGGGCACGGCCGTCGGCATGGCGATGTACGGGCTGCGGCCGGTGGTCGAGATGCAGTTCGACGCCTTCGCCTACCCGGCGTTCGAGCAGCTGATCAGCCATGTGGCGCGGATGCGGAACCGCACGCGGGGCGCGATGCCGCTCCCGATCGTGGTGCGCGTGCCGTACGGCGGCGGGATCGGCGGCGTCGAGCACCACAGTGACTCGTCCGAGGCGTACTACATGGCGACTCCGGGGCTCCATGTCGTCACGCCCGCGACGGTCGCCGACGCGTACGGGCTGCTGCGGGCGGCGATCGCCTCCGACGACCCGGTCGTCTTCCTGGAGCCGAAGCGGCTCTACTGGTCGAGGGCCGAGTGGTCGCCGGACGCGCCGGAGCCGGTGGAGCCGATCGGCCGCGCGGTGGTGCGGCGGACCGGGCGCAGCGCGACGCTCGTCACGTACGGGCCGTCCGTGCCGGTCTGCCTGGAGGCCGCCGAGGCGGCGCGGGCCGAGGGCTGGGACCTGGAGGTCGTGGACCTGCGGTCGCTGGTGCCGTTCGACGACGAGACGGTCTGCGCGTCGGTACGGCGCACGGGGCGCGCGGTCGTCGTCCACGAGTCGAACGGCTTCGGCGGCCCGGGCGGGGAGATCGCCGCGCGCATCACGGAGCGGTGTTTCCACCACCTGGAGGCGCCCGTGCTGCGGGTGGCCGGCTTCGACATCCCGTACCCGCCGCCCATGCTGGAGCGGCACCACCTGCCCGGCGTGGACCGGGTGCTGGACGCGGTGGCGCGACTGCAGTGGGAGGCGGACAGCTGATGGCCCAGGTGCTGGAGTTCAAGCTGCCGGACCTCGGTGAGGGGCTCACCGAGGCCGAGATCGTGCGCTGGCTGGTGGAGGTCGGGGACGTCGTCGCCATCGACCAGCCCGTCGTCGAGGTCGAGACGGCCAAGGCGATGGTGGAGGTGCCGTGCCCGTACGGGGGCGTGGTGACCGCGCGGTTCGGCGAGGAGGGGACGGAACTGCCCGTCGGGGCCCCGCTGTTGACGGTGGCGGTCGGGGCGGAGGCCGGGTCTTCCGGGAGGTCTGCCGAGTCCTCCGGGGAATCGAAGGCGTCCGCGTCCGAGGAGGCGTCCGGGAACGTCCTGGTCGGCTACGGGACGGGCGCGCCGGCCGCGCGCAGGCGCCGCGTGCGGACGGGCTCCGCCACGCCTCCCGCCGCCGCGCCTTCCGCCCCGGTGGCTCCTGCCTCCGCCTCCGCCCCCGTCCCCGCCCCGGCCCCGGCGCAGGCGCAGGCGGCTCCGGTGGCTCCGGACGGCCCGGTGCCGGTGATCTCGCCACTCGTGCGGAAGCTGGCCCGGGAGCGCGGCCTCGACCTGCGCCAGGTGCGCGGCTCCGGTCCCGACGGGCTGATCCTGCGCGCGGACGTGGAACGGGCGACCGCCGAGCGTTCCGCGCCCGCCCCCGCCCCCGCGGAGGCCGCTCCCGTGCCCGCCACGGCCGGCGAGCGGGTGCCCCTGCGCGGCGTGCGCGGGGCGGTCGCCGACAAGATGGCGCGCAGCCGGCGCGAGATCCCCGAGGCCACGTGCTGGGTCGACGCCGACGCGACGGAGCTCATGGCCGCGCGCGCCGCGATGAACGCCGCCGGGGGTCCGAAGATCTCCCTGCTGGCGCTGCTCGCCCGTATCTGTACGGCCGCGCTCGCCCGCTACCCGGAGCTGAACGCCACGGTGGACACCGAGGCGCGCGAGATCGTGCGCCTGCCCGCGGTGCACCTGGGCTTCGCCGCCCAGACCGACCGGGGCCTGGTCGTCCCCGTCGTACGGGACGCGCACCGCCGCACGGCCGAGTCGCTGTCGGCGGAGTTCGCCCGCCTGACGGAGGCGGCGCGCGCCGGGACGCTGACCCCGGCCGACCTGACCGGCGGCACCTTCACGCTGAACAACTACGGGGTCTTCGGGGTGGACGGCTCGACGCCGATCATCAACCACCCGGAGGCGGCCATGCTCGGCGTGGGCCGGATCGTCCCGAAGCCCTGGGTGCACCAGGGCGAGCTGGCCGTACGCCAGGTCGTCCAGCTGTCGCTCACCTTCGACCACCGCGTCTGCGACGGCGGCACGGCGGGCGGGTTCCTGCGGTACGTCGCCGACTGCGTGGAGGCGCCCGCGGTGCTGCTGCGCACCCTCTGACGCCCTCCGGCCGCCTCCAGCGCCCTTCGCCGGCACGGCCCCCGGATCGTCCCACCGACCCGGGGGCCGGGGCCCGCGCGGCCCGGGGAATACTGAGGGGGTGACCCGATGTGACGTTGTCGTGCTTGCCGGGGGATCGGCCAAGCGGCTCGGCGGAGTGGACAAACCCGGGGTGAGCGTGGGCGGACGCGCCCTGCTGGACCGGGTGTTGGCCGCCTGCCGGGAGGCCCCGCGGGTCGTGGTCGTCGGCGGTCGGCGGGCCACCGTGCGCCCCGTGGTGTGGGCGCGGGAGGAGCCGCCCGGGGGCGGGCCGGTCGCCGCGCTCGCGGCCGGGCTGCGGCAGGTGGAGACCGACACCGTGCTCGTCCTGAGCGGGGACCTGCCGTTCCTGGAGGAGGGCAGCGTACGGAAGTTGACCGAGGCCCTCCGGGGCGGGACCGCCGAGGGCGTGCTGTCCGTGGACGCCGAGGGGCGCGACCAGCCGCTCGTCGCCGCGTACCGCACCGAACCCCTGCGGCGCGAAGTCGCGCTGCTGGCAACGGAATACGGCAGCTTGTCCGGTTTGCCGCTGCGGTTGCTCACCCAGGAGCTGGATCTCGTACGGCTCCCCCTCGGACCGCTGGCCTCCTTCGACTGCGACACCTGGGAGGACATCTCCACGGCCCGTGCCCGCATCAGGGAGCATGGGCACGTGCTGGACGAATGGATCACCGCAGTCAAGGCCGAACTCGGCATCGAGCTGGACGTCGACACCGGCCTCCTCCTCGACCTGGCCCGTGACGCCGCCCACGGCGTCGCCCGGCCCGCCGCGCCGCTCACCACCTTCCTGGTCGGTTACGCCGCGGCCAAGGCCGGCGGTGACGGCCCCGAAGCCGTCGCCGAGGCGGCGCGCAGGGCCGCGGCGCTCGCCGACCGCTGGGCTGGGGAAGCCGACGAGGAATGACCGGACCGGGAGCGCAGGAGCGGCACCGCGCCACACCCTGGGGCGAGGCCCGGGCCGTCGCCGCCCGCGAAGGGCGGGCCGGACCGGCGCGGTCCCGCCGGCAAGCGTCGGCACACGCGCTCGGGCGGGTGCTCGCCGAGCCGCTCGTCGCGCTCACCGACCTGCCGTCGTTCGACACCTCGGCCATGGACGGCTGGGCCGTCGCCGGGCCCGGCCCCTGGACGGTGGCCGGGAGCGGCTCCGTGCTGGCCGGTCACGCCAATGCCGCCGAGCTGCCCGACGGCTCGGCGGTACGGATCGCCACCGGCGCCCGGGTACCGCGGGGTGCCACCGCCGTGGTCCGCGCCGAGCACTCCCGTACGGAGGCCGACGGCACCCGGCTGCACGCCGAGCGCGAGGTCCTGCCGGGGCAGGACATCCGCCCCCGGGGCCAGGAGTGCCGCTCCGGCGACGAACTGCTGCCCGCGGGCAGCCCCGTGACGCCCGCCGTGCTGGGCCTCGCCGCGGCCGCCGGGTACGACGACCTGCCGGTCATCGAGCTCCCCCGCGTGGAGGTCCTCGTCCTGGGCGACGAGCTGCTCACCGCGGGGCTCCCGCACGACGGGCTCATCCGTGACGCCCTCGGGCCCATGCTCGGCCCCTGGCTCACCGCACTCGGCGCGGACGTCATCGCCACCCGGCGCATCGGCGACGACGCCGAGGTGCTGCACGCGGCGGTCACCGGGTCCTCGGCCGATGTGGTGGTCACGACCGGGGGCACGGCCGCCGGGCCCGTCGACCACGTCCACCCGGTCCTCCGGAAGGCCGGCGCCGAGCTGCTGGTCGACGGCGTGAAGGTGCGCCCGGGCCACCCGATGCTGCTGGCCCGCCTCGCCCCGGGCACGCACCTGGTGGGGCTGCCCGGCAACCCGCTCGCCGCCGTGTCCGGGCTGCTCACCCTCGCCGAACCCCTGCTGCGCGGCCTCGCCGGCCGACCGGCCCCCGAGCCGTACCGGCTGCCCGTACGCGACGAGGTGCAGGGCCATCCGTACGACACGCGGCTCGTGCCGGTCGTGCGGCGGGCCGGGCAGGCCGTGCCGCTGCACTACAACGGCCCGGCCATGCTGCGCGGCATAGCGGCGGCCGACGGCCTCGCGGTCGTCCCTCCGGGCGGCGCCGCGTCCGGTGACGTCCTGGAGATCCTGGGCCTGCCCTGGCCATCGACCACCGAAGGGTGTTTCACGTGAAACTTCCCGGCCATGACGCGATGGCCAGACGGGCCGAAGAGCAGCTGATCACCTCGCGGATCAGACTGCCCCGCCAGGTCATGGAGCGCCCGCTGCGGCAGGTGGCCAAGCGGCTGCTGATGGCCCTGTGCGTCCTCGCGCTGACCGTCTTCATCGTCGTCGTGGACCGACACGGCTACCACGACAACGCCGACGGGAAGGTCGGCGTCCTCGACGCCATCTACTACGCCACCGTGACGCTGTCCACGACCGGATACGGCGACATCGTCCCGCACAGCGACAGCGCGCGGCTCGTCAATGTGCTGCTGGTGACGCCGCTGCGCGTGCTGTTCCTGATCATTCTCGTCGGCACCACTCTCGAGGTCCTCACCGAGCGCACCCGGGAGGAGTGGCGGCTGAACCGCTGGAGGTCCACGTTGCGCGACCACACCGTCATCGTCGGATTCGGTACGAAGGGCCGCTCGGCGGTCCAGACGCTCTGCGCGACCGGTCTGAAGAAGGAGCGGATCGTCATCGTCGACCCGAGCGACAAGGTGATCGAGACCGCCAACAGCGACGGGCTCGTCGGGGTCGTCGGCGACGCGACCCGCAGCGACGTCCTGCTGAGAGCCGAGGTACAGCGGGCGCGCCAGATCGTGGTGGCGACGCAGCGCGACGACACGGCGGTGCTGGTCACCCTGACGGCGCGCCAGCTCAACCGAGGCGCGAAGATCGTCGCCACCGTCCGTGAGGAGGAGAACGCCCCCCTGCTGCGCCAGTCGGGCGCGGACGCCGTGATCACCAGCGCCAGCGCGGCGGGCCGGCTGCTCGGCCTGTCGGTGCTGAGCCCGAGCGCGGGCACGGTGATGGAGGACCTGATCCAGTCGGGCAGCGGCCTCGACCTGGTCGAGCGGCCGGTGATAAAGGCCGAGGTCGGCAAGAGCGTGCGGGAGACCGACGACCTGGTGGTCAGCGTGCTGCGCGGGCACCGGCTGCTGGGGTACGACGACCCGGAGGCGAGCCCGCTCCAGCTGACGGACCGGGTGATCACGATCGTCCGGGCCAAGCCCGTCACACCGCTGAGCACGCCGCCCGAGTAGCGGCAGCCGCCGGAGCAGGAGAAGGGGCAGGAGAAGAAGGACCAGGAGTAGCGTCGCCGCCATGCATGCGATCACGATTCCGGAACCAGGTGGACCAGAGGCGCTCGTCTGGGCCGAGGTGCCCGATCCCGTGCCGGGCGAGGGCGAGATCCTCATCGAGGTGGCCGCCGGTGCCGTCAACCGAGCCGACCTGCTCCAGCGTCAGGGCTACTACGACCCGCCGCCCGGGACCTCCCCGTACCCGGGGCTCGAATGCTCCGGGCGCGTGGCGGCGCTCGGCCCCGGCGTCGTGGGGTGGGCCGTCGGCGACGAGGTGTGCGCGCTGCTGGCCGGCGGCGGCTACGCGGAGAAGGTCGTCGCGCCGGTGGGGCAGGTGCTCCCCGTGCCCGAGGGCGTGGACCTGGTGACGGCGGCGGCGCTGCCCGAGGTGACCGCGACGGTGTGGTCCAACGTGTTCATGGTGGCGCACCTGCGGCCGGGTGAGACCCTCCTCGTGCACGGCGGCTCCAGCGGCATCGGCACGATGGCGATCCAGCTGGGGAAGGCGGTGGGCGCGCGGGTCGCGGTCACGGCCGGCGGCCCCGAGAAGCTGGCGCGCTGCGCCGAGCTGGGCGCGGACATCCTGATCGACTACCGCGAGCAGGACTTCGTCGAGGAGATCAAGAAGGCCACGGACGGTGCGGGCGCGGACGTCATCCTCGACATCATGGGCGCCAAGTACCTGGACCGGAACATCAAGGCGCTCGCCGTGAACGGCCGCCTCGCGGTCATCGGACTCCAGGGCGGCGTCAAGGGCGAGCTGAACCTCGGGGCGCTGCTGGCGAAGCGCGCGGCGGTGACGGCGACCTCGCTGCGGATGCGGCCGCTGGAGGAGAAGGCGGCGATCGTGGCGGCGGTGCGGGAGCACGTCTGGCCGCTGCTCGCGGCGGGCACGGTGCGGCCGGTGGTGGACCGCGCCTTCCCGATGCCGGAAGCAGCGGAGGCGCACCGCACGCTGGAGTCGAGCACCCACGTGGGCAAGGTCCTGCTGGTCACCCCCTGACCGTGCACACGGGCGAGGCCCGGCCCCCGTGAAGGGAGCCGGGCCTCGAAGCGCCGTACACAACAAGCCCTACAGGTACGGAACAAGCCCTACAGGTTACGGAACAAGCCCTACAGGTACGGGCCCGAGCGGATGGCGCCGTGGGAGCGGTCGTCATCGTCGTGGTGCGCGGCGGCGGGAAGCGCGCGGCGCATCTGCTCCAGCTGCGCGCGGGCCGCCATCTGCTGGGCGAACAGCGCCGTCTGGATGCCGTGGAACAGGCCCTCCAGCCAGCCCACCAGCTGGGCCTGCGCGATGCGCAGCTCCGCCTCCGACGGGACCGCCTCATCCGTGAAGGGCAGGGACAGGCGCTCCAGCTCCTCGACCAGCTCCGGCGCCAGACCGTCCTCCAGCTCCTTCACGGAGCCGCGGTGGATCTCCTTGAGGCGGACCCGGCTGGCCTCGTCCAGAGGAGCCGCGCGGACCTCTTCCAGCAGCTGCTTGATCATGCTGCCGATGCGCATCACCTTCGCGGGCTGCTCGACCATCTCGGTCACCGGGATCTCGCGCGGCTCGTCGTCGCCGTCCCCGCCGCCGAGTGCCATCCCGTCCTGCCCCACTACGAGGATGTGGGGGTTGCTCTCCTGCGACCGTTCATTCCTCGGCATCTCCATGGCGCCCATTCTCTCGTACACGTGCGTCATCACACGGTCTGCCCCTGGAGGAGGGTGATCCACCCTCCTCCAGGGGCACACGTACGGCCTAGGTGGCGGCGCGGCGGGCCAGCGCCCCCCGGGAGCGGGTCACCAGGGCCGCGAGCAGCGCCGCGCCCAGCGGGACGGCGACCAGCAGGGCGGCCAGCGTCTCCCACGGGACGATGATCGGCACGTGCGGCGGCGGACTGAACGTCATCCCCTGGTCCAGGGCCTCCTGGTACCACTTCATCTCCTGGCGCCGCTCGGTCAGCCGGAGCCCGATCGCGGGCAGTACGCCCGCCGCCGAGCCCAGCAGCACACCCATCACGGCGACCACCCCGCACTGGAAGCCGCTGAGCGTCCGGCGCACCCGCGGCGGCGCCCCCACCGCGGCCAGCGTCTTGAGGTCGGCCTCGGCGTCGGCCTGGGCGAGCCCGGTGGCGATACCGGCCGCGCCGATGGTGATGAGGGTCGCGAAGACGGTCAGCGACAGCAGCACGATGCTGTTCTCGCTGACGAACCCCTCCTCCACGTAGAGCTCGACACCGACGCCCGTCTTGGCGAGTTCGTCGTCCAGCTTCTGGCGCTGCTCACCGCTCGGCATGGTGCCGGTCGTGAAGAGCGCGCCCAGCGGCTGGGTGGCCAGCCCCGCCGCCTTGGCCGCGGCCGGCGACATGATCCCCGCCACGCCGTACCCCTGGGTGCCCTCGGCCACCTGGTACGCGGGGAAGGACTGCACCCGGCCCGGGCGCTCCTTGCCGGCCATGGCGGCCTCGTCGGCCGCCTGCTGGTCGGTGATCAGCCGGATGGAGATGTTCCGGCTCTTGTCGATCATGGGCCGCGAGAAGGCCACGACCTTGCCCTCGGCCAGGGCCTTCGCGGCCCCCGGGTCCTTGACCCCGAGCACCGTCAGCAGCTTGGCGTCGGCGACGACCAGCCCGGACTCGCTGAACGCCATGGTCTCCGTGTTCTGGCAGCGCCAGTCGCGCCCGAGCTTGCGGCGCTCCTCCTTGCTGAGCTTCTCCGACGGGTCGGAACCGTCCGGCGTGGCGGCCCACAGCGGGCACTCGTTGGCCTTCGGGATGACGACCTCATGGGTGCCGCAGCCCTCGGCGCTGCTGTACACGTCGCAGCCGGCTCTGCCGACCACGATCCGGTCCATATCGGCCCGCAGGTCGACGGGCAGGTTCTTCTGGACCGCGTCGCGCACCGCCGGGACATCCCGGCCGCCGCCCTCCCGCACCACCACGGAGACCGCGCCGTGCGGCAGCTGTGCCTCGTAGCCGGCCCGCTCCTGCGCGTCGCGGCTCACCGTGTACGTCGCCACGGCCACCGTGCCCGCGACCGCGGCCAGTACCGCGGCGACCGCCGGAGCCGTACGGCCCCGGTTGCGCACGGCGTCCCGCAGCGCCAGTCGTGGCGACAGCGGCAGCCAGCGGCCCACGCGCCCGAACAGTCCGACCAGGGCGGGGGTCATCGCCACCGCGCCGAGCTCGGCGAGGGCGCTGCCGGCCGCGACGAGGAGGAACTGGTCGGAGAAGACCGACCCGTACAGCGCGATCGCGGCGCCCAGTGCCACCGCGCCCAGCCCGATCAGCGGCAGCACCCGGCTGCTGCGGCGGACCCCGCGGCGACCGGTGAGCGAGGCCAGCACCGTCTGGCGCGAGGCCGTGACGGCCGGCACGATCGCGGCGAGCAGGCCGGTCAGCACCGCCAGCAGTCCGATGCCCAGCAGCTCCAGCGGGCGGACGTCGAAGCTGCCGAACCGCCGGCCGATGGTCTCCTCCAGCACCGGCTGGAGCGCGAAGGTCAGGACGATGCCGAGGACCGTGCCCGTGACGGCCGCCGCGGCGCCGATCACGAGGCCGCCGGCGAGGACGATGGCCCGGATGTGGTGGCGGTCGCCGCCGTTGGCACCGACCAGGCCCAGCTGGCGGCGCGAGCGGCGGGCGCCGACGGCGAACGCGGGACCGGCCAGCAGGCAGATCTCCAGCATCGCCAGGCCCACGACCGTACCGGCGGCCGCCAGGGCGGCCGCGTTGGCGGCACCGCTCTCCTCGTACGGAGCCCAGCCCTCCTCGGTGTACAGCGGGACGTCGGACTTGGCGGGCGGGTCGAGGAGGACGGCGCGCGAGGTCACCGTCACACCCTTGGCGTTGGCCTCCTTGACCATGTTCCACGTGAAACCACCGGGCACGCGAAGAAGGTGCGTGGTGGTCGTGGTCGTGCCGGACAGCCCCTCCGCCTTGAGCGCCTTGTCGAGCGGGGCCAGGAACGCGCCGGGCACGGCGATGACCTCGTCGTCCTTGAGCCCGTTGGGCATCTCGTACGTGCCGACGATGCGGTACTCGCGGTCCAGGCCGCGCGCGGTGAGCGTCGAGCCGACACGCAGGCCGCTGGCCTCCAGGAAGTGGCCGGTCACGGCCACCTCGTCGGCCTTCTTCGGGAACCGGCCGTCCAGCAGGTTCACCAGGCCCTCGGCCATCGGGTCGTCGGCCTTGAGCTCCCGGATCTGGGCGTGCAGCAGACCGTACGCGGTGCGCACCTTCCCCGAGCCGACCGAGTCCGTCAGGACCGTCGCGTTCGCCGGGAACGCCTTGGAGACGTCCGTCGCGCCTTCCGGGTACGGCTTGCCGTCGAACTCCCCGACCGGCGTGGACTGGTCGCCCTCCGGGTTCTGGTACAGCGGCGCCCCGCCGTACCCCGCGTCGGATATCCGCGCGTCCGCGGCACCCAGCGTGCGCGTCACCTTCTCCTCGGCGGACAGCTCCGCCGAGCGCAGGGTCAGGTCGGCGGCGCTGACACCGAGGATGGGCAGCGCGATCATCGCGAGGACGAGGAAGCTGCGCCCCTTGAAGCGCCAGGCGTCACGGCGGGCGATGCGCACCGCCGCGCGCCACGAATGGAACCAGTTGTTCACTGTTCGGCCGCCTGGCCCGTGAGCAGGGAGTCGGCGTCGCTGCGGATGGTCTGGTCGACGACCGCGCCGTCACGCAGGAACACCACGCGGTCCGCCCAGGCGGCGAAGCGCGGCTCGTGGGTGACGAGGACACCGGCCGCGCCCGCGTCGCAGCGGGCGCGCAGCAGGGCGAGCACCGACTCACCGGTCTCGGAGTCCAGGGCGCCGGTCGGCTCGTCGGCGAGGACCAGACGCCGGTCGCCGACGAGCGCGCGGGCGATGGCCACGCGCTGCTGCTGGCCGCCGGACATCTCGTCGGGGAACCGGTCGGCGAGGTGGCCGAGGCCCATCTCCTCCAGCGCGGCGATGGCCTCACCGCGCGCCTTGCGGGCGGAGGTGCCGTCGAGCTCGCGCGGCAGGGCGACGTTCTCGGCGGCGGTGAGCGCCGGGATGAGGTTGTAGTCCTGGAAGACGTACCCGATGCTGCGGCGGCGCAGAGCGGCGAGCGTCTTGCGGTCGGCGTCGGTGATGTCGGTGTCCTCGACGATGACCCGCCCGGAGGACGGGGTGTCGAGGCCGCCCGCGATGGTCAGCAGCGTGGACTTGCCGGAGCCGGACGGCCCCATGACGGCGACGAGTTCACCGGGGAAGACGTCGAGGTCGATGCCGCGCAGCGCGTGCACCTCGGTGGCGCCGGAGCCATGGACCCGGGTGAGCCGCTGGAGTCGCAGCACCGGCTGCTCGGACTGGCGTGGTGACATGGAGGGGTCCCCCCTTGGGCATACGCGCGCGCGTGCGGGCGTACGCAGCGGATGTTCGTACGAGAGTGGTCTGGGGTGGTGCTCAGCCGGCGCGGGTCACGAGCCGGCGGTCTTGCCCGCGCGCCCGGCGGTGGCGGTGCCTCCCGCAGCACCGCCCGCGGGAGCGGAGCCGAGTGAGCCGGGTGAGCCGGGCGAGCCGGGTGAGCCGGGCGGGTCGGCTGCGCCGGCCGTGTCCGTCCGTCCGGTCATGACGGCGTGGGACAGC
Organism: Streptomyces sp. NPDC045998; assembly: GCF_056430285.1. Lineage (NCBI taxonomy): Bacteria > Bacillati > Actinomycetota > Actinomycetes > Kitasatosporales > Streptomycetaceae > Streptomyces > Streptomyces sp. NPDC045998. The sequence continues at coordinate 424,995 of NZ_JBWKLJ010000004.1, read as the reverse complement.
CGGATGAGCCGGGCCTCGCAGTGGTCCAGCCAGCGCGCCTCGGCCTCCGTCTGGAAGATCAGCTGCTCCAGCACGAGCAGCCAGGCCACGTCGTCGCGCTCGCGCGACGCCCCGCTCTCCAGGGCGGCGATCGCCTGGTGCTTGAGCCGGGTGTAGTCCTGCATCGCCCTGACGGTGTGGCGGCGCTGCGACTGGATGACGGCCCGGATGTCGACGCCGGGGGCGCCGACCGCCATGGCGAGCTTGATGGCCAGCTCGTCGCGCGCCGGACTGGTGCGGTCGACGGGCTTCTCGAACCAGCTCCTGAGCTCCTCGCGGCCCGCCTCGGTGATCGTGTAGAGCGCGTGCCCGGCCTCGTCCTCGCCGCCCTGTTCCACCATGCCGTCGCGTTCGAGGCGGCTGAGCGTGGTGTAGACCTGGCCCACGTTGAGCGGCCAGGTGGAGCCGGTGCGCGACTCGAACTCCGTACGGAGCTGGGAGCCGTAGCGCGGGCCGTGTTCGAGGAGGGCGAGCAGCCCGTGGCGGATGGACATACTCAGTATGTATACCGAGTAAGTCGAGCCCGGCAACCATCGCCCGGAGGACCGGGAACGTCCGTCTCAAGGGGGATCGGCGGGGCGCGAAAGGATCAGCGGCGGCGCATCCGGAGTCCCAGGAAGCCGAGTCCCAGGCCCATCATGGCGAGCCCCACACCCAGGGTGAGAACGGGAAGCTGCCGGTCAGCGGCGGTCTCGGCGGAGGTTTCGGCGGCCCGCGCGGCGGGCTCGTACGCGTCGGCGGCCGGCGTACGGGAGGGCTCGCCGGGCACCGCGGCGTCCGTCTCCGGTGCCTCGTCCCACGGCTCTTCCCCGTCGGGCGCGTCCGGCGCTGTTGCAGTTTTGGTACGTGACGGGTCTCCCGCGCCGGACTCCGTCCCCGAGGGGTCCGTGGACGGCGACGCCGACGGCGACGGTGGCTGGGGCCGCCCCGGCCGCTCCCGCCCCGCCCCGGCGGGCCGCCCGGCGAGCGACGGCGACGTCGACGGCCTGCCCGGTACCTCGGCCGGGTGCAGCGCCCCGTCCGCGCCTCCGGGAAACGTGGGGGACGTCCCAGCCGACGGAACCCCCGGCGAGGCGCCCGGACCGCTGGGCACCGGCGCGACCGGCGCCGGGACCGGCACCGGTGTGGCCGGCCGTGCCGCCGCGCTCCCGGCGGGGTTCAGCGGCCGGACGGCGGGCCGGCCCGCGCCCGGCGGCGTACCGGGGGGCGTGCTCTCGTCCGCGTACGCGGAGCCGACCGGCGCGACCGCCCAGACGAGCAGTATGAGGAACGCGCACCGCGACCGTGAGCCGAGTTTCGGAGTCACCGCGTGACCCCCTCCCGTGGCGAGCCACTTCGTACAGTGGCCTCAGCGTCACACGGGCCGGGGGCCCCGGCATCCCGGGTGGCCCCAGGGCCACCCGCAGGGGTTACGACGGCGGAATCGACCGACGGGCAGCCGCGCACTCGACCGACGCGAGCGGGCGAGCGGCCGCGCGATCAGCGCCCGCCGGTCACTGACCCGGGCCGCCCGTCGCGCCCGCCGGTCACTGACCCGGGCCGCCCGTCGCGTCCCCGGTCACTGACCCGGGTCGCCTGTCGCGACCGTCAGCTCGAAGGTCTGGTTGCCCGGCACCACGGCGGTCCCCTCCGTCGGGAACTGCGAGATCACCTGGTCCTCGGCGTACTGCGGGTTGTCCACTTCCTTGACGCTGTACTTCCAGCCCGCCGCCTGGAGGCACGACTTGACCGACAGCACGTCCTTGTAGGTGAAGCTCGGCGCCTGCACCTTCTGCGGGTCGTCGCTGTCCTCCCGGGCGTCCGTGCACTCTTCCTTGTCGATGGTGCGGTTCCGCTCCGGCGGCTTGTGCCCCGCCTGGGCCTGCTCACCGGAGGCCGTGGCGCCGCCGCCCGCCGCCGGGCCCGGGTCGTCCTCGCCGCCGCTGAGCGCGACCGCCGTGACGACGCCGCCGATGACGATGAGCGCCGCCACGACCGCGCCCACGACGACCGACGTGTTGCCGCCGCGCCTGCCGCCGCCGCTGCCACCGGGGGCCGGGGCCGACTGCGGTGCGATCGTGTACGGCGGCGGGGTCTGCTGGTACGGCGCCGGGCCGGGGCCCGGGGCCGGGGTGTGCGCCTGCTGCGGGTAGCCGTAGCTCGGCGGCGCCGGGGTCGGCGCACCGTACGGGCCGGGAGCCGGGGTCGCAGCCGCGCCGGGGCCGGTCTGGTACGGGGTCTGGACGCTGTGCGGCCCGGGCGCCGGGGTGGTGTGGTCGACCGGCGGGAAGACCGCCGAGCCGACGCCCGCGCCACTGTTCACCGGACCGCCACCGGCCACGATCACCGGCGCGCCGGTCTGGCCGGCCGACAGCAGCCGCAGGCACTCGTCGCGCATCGCGGCAGCGCTCGGGAAGCGCTCGTTCGGGTTCTTCTTCAGCGCCCGCGCCACCAGCGCGTCCATCGCCGGCGTGACCGCCCGGTTGATGGAGGAGGGCGCGACCGGCTCCTCCTGCACATGGGCGTACGCGATGGCCAGCGGGGAGTCGGCGTCGAACGGGATGCGGCCGGTCAGCAGCTGGAAGAGCATGATGCCGACCGAGTACAGGTCGGAGCGCGCGTCGACGCCGCGCCCCAGCGCCTGCTCCGGCGACAGGTACTGCGGCGTGCCGACCACCATGCCGGTCTGCGTCATCGAGGTGACGCCCGACTGCATGGCGCGCGCGATGCCGAAGTCCATCACCTTGACCACGCCGCGCTTGGTCATCATCACGTTGCCCGGCTTGATGTCCCGGTGGACCAGGCCCATCTCGTGGCTGGTCTCCAGGGCGGCGAGCACGTCGGCCGTGACCTTGAGCGCCTTGTCGGCCGGCATCGCGCCGTACTGCTGGATGTCGGACTGCAGGACGGACCCGAGGGGCTGGCCCTCGACGTACTCCATGACGATGTACGGCATGACCGAGCCGTCGAGCTCGTCCTCGCCCGTGTCGAACACCGAGACGATGTTGGTGTGCTGGAGCTTGGCGACGGCCTGCGCCTCGCGGCGGAACCGTTCGCGGAAGGACTGCTCGCGCCCCAGCTCCGCGTGGAGCGTCTTGATGGCGACCTGGCGGTCCAGGGCCGTGTCGTACGCCAGGTACACGGACGCCATGCCGCCTTCGCCGAGCAGATCGCGAAGCTGGTACCGGCCGCCCGCGACCGAACCGCCCGCATAGCGGCCCCGTGCGCCGTCCTGGCTCATTCCTTGCTCCCCCGTGCGCGCGCGTGGCCGCGGTGATCCGGTTTTACGGGCCCAGTCTGCCCGAGGGCCGGGACACGTCAAGCCGGGTGCCCGTTCCGTGACCGTACGCACAAGAAGCGTCTCGGAAGCGTTACACGCCGGGAACGCAATTTGCACAGGTGTACGTGGAACCGATTGGATGGCCGGTCCATCCGGAACCGGCCCGGCGCGCGGAGGCTGTAGCGTGACGGGGCGTAGTACCCCTTAGGAACACGGCGGCACACCGCAGGCACACCCAGCACGCGGGCACAGAAACGACGGCGAGGACTGATGGCACCCGGATCCGAAGCAGGCGGCGGCGGAGGAGTGTCGGATGGCGGCGGAGTGTCGGACGGCGGAGCGCGCGACGCCCGGGCGGACGTGAGCGACTCGCCGGACCAGCGTGACGGGCGGGACCAGCAAGGCCACCGTGACGAGCGTGACCAGCGCGATGAGGACAGTGGTTCCCGCGGCGGACGCGAGATCCGCGACGAGGCGTCCGACTGGGGCGTCGGCGGCCTCGTCGGCGACGGCCGTTACCGCCTGACCCACCGTCTCGGCCGCGGCGGCATGGCCGAGGTGTTCGCCGCCGAGGACGTACGCCTCGGGCGCACGGTCGCCGTCAAGCTGCTGCGCGCGGACCTCGCCGAGGACCCGGTCTCCAAGGCCCGCTTCACCCGCGAGGCGCAGTCCGTCGCCGGGCTGAACCACCACGCGATCGTCGCCGTGTACGACTCCGGCGAGGACATCGTGGGCGGCCAGTCCGTCCCCTACATCGTGATGGAGCTGGTCGAGGGCCGCACCATCCGCGACCTGCTGCACACCGCCGAGGCGCCGCCGCCCGAGCAGGCGCTGATCATCGTCTCCGGCGTGCTGGAGGCCCTCGCGTACTCGCACCAGCACGGCATCGTGCACCGCGACATCAAGCCCGCGAACGTCATCATCACCCACAGCGGCGCCGTCAAGGTGATGGACTTCGGCATCGCCCGCGCCCTGCACGGGGCGTCCACCACCATGACGCAGACCGGCATGGTCATGGGCACCCCGCAGTACCTCTCCCCCGAGCAGGCGCTCGGCAAGGCCGTCGACCACCGCTCCGACCTGTACGCCACGGGCTGCCTGCTCTACGAGCTGCTCGCGCTGCGGCCGCCGTTCACCGGCGAGACACCGTTGTCCGTGGTGTACCAGCACGTCCAGGACATCCCGGTGCCGCCGTCGGAGGTCTCCGACGTGGCGCCCCCGGAGCTGGACGGGCTGGCCATGCGCGCGCTCGCCAAGGACCCGGACGACCGGTTCCAGAGCGCCGAGGAGATGCGCGGCCTGGTCCAGTACGGGCTGCAGATGCTCCAGCAGCAGGGCGGCCACTCCGGGACCTGGAACACCGGCCCCGTCGACACGCACGACGGCGTCCGCACCCCGGCCGGCGGCGTCGCCGCGACCTCGGTCATGGGCCACCCCGTCCACGGCGAGACCTCGCAGGGCCCGATACTGCCGCCGATGAACCCCGACGACGGGGCGTACGCGTACGGGTACGACGGCGGTCACGGGGGCAAGAGCGGCTCCGGGCGCGGCAAGCTGGTGCTGTTCGTCGCCCTCGCGCTCATCGCGATGGTCGCCGGTGCGGTGTACGCGCTCAACAAGGCCGAAGCCCCCAAGGGCGGCCAGGACACCAAGACGCCGAAGACGACCGCGCCGTCCACGCCCGGCAAGGACAGCAGCCCGTCGCCGAGCGACGACCCGTCGGAGGAGACCCAGGAGCCCGGCGGCTCCTCGGGCGGTGGCAACAACTGGAACGACAACCCGCCGTCGTACCGCCCGCCGACGGACTCGAAGTCGGACGAGCCGTCACCGTCCGGCGGCACCCCCTCGTCCCCCGGCACGACCGACGGCGGTACGGACCAGGGGACGACGGACGGCACCACGGACACCGGGGGTCAGACCGACGGCGGACAGACCGACGGCGGCCAGACGGACACGGGTGGTCAGACGGACGGTGGCCAGACGGACGGTGGTCAGACGGACGTCGGCGGTCAGACCGACGGCGGCAACACCACCACCGGCGGCCAGGCGGACGGCGGCAACGCCGCCACCACGGGCTCGACCACGCAGGGCCAGTAGCCGCTCGCCGGACCGCCGGGCCGCCGTACCGCCCGCTCGCCCCACCGCCCGACCGCCGGGCCGACGGGGCCTGCGTCAGGCGGTGAAGGCGTCGCGCACCGCCTCGTACTCCCGCGTCCACCACACCGCCAGGGCCGACGCCGCAGGAAACTGCGGGTCGGCCCTGCCGTCGTGCAGCTGGTAGCGCCAGCGCAGTATCCAGAAGTCGTTCAGCCGCTCCCACCACACCCGGTGCACCGCCGCCGCCAGCTCGGCCGCGTCGGCCCCGGCCGCCCGCCGGTAGGCGCGCGCGTACGCCCGTACCTTGGCCAGCTCCAGTTCACCCGCCGGCTGCACGAAGAAGATGACGGCCGCCCGTACGGCCTCCTCGGCGCGCGGCTGGACGCCCAGGCGGTCCCAGTCGATGATCGCGGCGGGCTCCGCGCCCCGGTAGAGCAGATTCAGCGGGTGGAAGTCGCCGTGCACCCAGCCGCCCGCGTCGGCCCGCGGGGGGCGGCGGTGGGCGTGCTCGGCGAGGAGCCGGCGCCGTTCCAGCAGCCGGTGCTCGGCGAGCTCGTCGAAGGTGTCGCGGGGGCGGCGGGCGCGGGAGAGGGCCAGCAGCCGGTCGATGAGCCGGAAGGTGTCCTCGGGGTCGGCGCTGCGGTGCCCGTGGTCACGGTCCGGGTGCGGTTGCGGCTCCATCACCTGCTCCAGGCAGGTGTGGACGAGCCCGAGGAGCGCGCCGAGGCGCCGCGAGCCGGCCGTCGTCAGCTGGGCGCCGTCCCGGTGGCGGCCGTCGACCCACGGGTGGAGCGCGTAGCACCGGCCGCCGATCTCGGCGACGGTCCGGCCCTCGGTGTCCGCGAGCGGCGGGGCCACCGGGACGCCGAGGTGGTGCAGGCGCTGGGTGGCGCGGTGCTGGCGGACGATGGTGTCGCGGTCCGCGGTGGGGGCGTCGAGGTGCTGTTTCAGGAAGTACGCGCCGCGGGTGGTGGCGAGGCGGTAGCCGCGGTTCAGCAGGCCCTGGGTGACGGGGACGCAGGAGAGCGGCTCGCCGGGGCCGTCGTAGCGGCGCAGCAGCGCACTCAGGGGTGGGGCGGGGGGTGTTGCAGATGAGCGCGGCACTCCGCAGATGTTAGATCACGCAGCGTGGGGGGTGTGCACGGAGACGAACCTCGGCTCGACGCGCAGGTAGGCCGGGTCCAGGTGGTGCGGGGCCGGGCCGAAGAGGGCGAGCTCGCGGGGCGTGGGGTCGGCGAGGCGGGCGGTGCCGGTGACCTGGACGGACCACAGGACGTCGGCGCCGGAGTGGAAGTTGTCGGCGCCGTACGCGACGACGGTGCCGTGGCAGGCGCGGTGGTGGCCGAGGCGCCGGTCCATGCGCAGCACGACCTCGCCGTCGCCGCTCACGATGTGCCGCGCGGGCGCCACGGTGGGCATGGCCCGCAGGCTGGTCGCGATGCGGCCGTACGGCACGCGTCCGAGCAGCTCGAGGGCGCGCGGTTCGTCGGTGAGGGGCATGGCTCCACCCTCGCGCGCCCACGCGCCCCCGTAGAAGGGCCGCCTGGCCCGGCGGGGGCGGGACCTAAGTCCCGCGTGAGGCTCAGGGGCTCAGCGGCGTTCCGACTGGAGGCGGGCCACGTACGCCGCCGCCTGGCTGCGGCGCTCCATGCCCAGCTTCGACAGCAGGCTGGAGACGTAGTTCTTGATGGTCTTCTCCGCCAGGTGCAGCCGCTCGCCGATCGCGCGGTTCGTCAGGCCCTCGCCGATGAGGTCGAGGATCCGGCGTTCCTGCTCCGTCAGGGAGGCGAGTCTGGCGTCGCCCTTCGGGGCGCCGTCGCGCAGGCGCTCCAGGACGCGGGCCGTGGCCACCGGGTCCAGCAGGGACTTGCCGGCGGCGACGTCGCGGACCGCCGTGAGGAGTTCGCTTCCGCGGATGGCCTTCAGGACGTACCCGGAGGCGCCCGCCATGATCGCGTCGAAGAGGGCCTCGTCGTCGGCGTACGACGTGAGCATCAGGCATTTCACGGAGTCGTCGTGGGAACGGATCTCGCGGCAGACCTCGACGCCGCTGCCGTCCGGGAGGCGTACGTCGAGGATGGCGACGTCCGGACGCGTCGCCGGGATGCGGGAGAGGGCCTCCGCCGCCGTGCCGGCCTCGCCGACGACCTCGATGTCGGGTTCGCCCGAGAGCAGCTCGTGCACGCCACGGCGTACGACTTCGTGGTCATCGAGCAGAAATACCGTGATTTTTCCGTCTTCGCGCACGGAATCAGTCTCACATACTCACTCTTCCCGTGCCCGGGGTCCGCGGGATAACGTGCCCGTGTTCCGGCGGCCCGCAAGGCTGTGACCAGTGCTGTTTTCGTTCCTCGCCCCCGCAATTCTCGATTTACTTGGAAATCCAAGCAAAATCGCAGGTCAAAGGGGGTTTCGCAGTAATGCGGCGCACTGGGTAACGTGCCTTTGACGGGGTGCTCGCCGGGGCACCTGTCACGCCTGTTCCCGGCCGAGGGCACCCACCCCGTGCGCGTACGTACGGAAACAGGCGGAGCCGACTGGCCTACCCGGCGGACCCCGGGGGCCGGACAGACGGAGGAGCACGCACGTGACCGTGGAAGGCACTGCCGCGCGCAAGCCGCGACGCAGCAGTAAGCGCACCAGCGCGAGCGGGACCAAGGCAGCCGGCGCCCAGGGCGGCGCCGAGCCCCAGCTCGTACAGCTGCTCGACCCCGAGGGCGAGCGCGTCCAGCACCCCGAGTACGACATCGACCTCAGCCCCGAGGAGCTCCGCGGTCTGTACCGCGACATGGTGCTGACCCGGCGCTTCGACGCGGAGGCCACCTCCCTCCAGCGCCAGGGCGAGCTGGGCCTGTGGGCCTCGCTCCTCGGCCAGGAGGCCGCCCAGATCGGCTCCGGCCGCGCGCTGCGCGACGACGACTACGTCTTCCCGACGTACCGTGAGCACGGCGTCGCCTGGTGCCGGGGGGTCGATCCGACCAATCTGCTCGGAATGTTCCGTGGCGTGAACCACGGCGGCTGGGACCCGAACAGCAACAATTTTCACCTGTACACGATCGTGATCGGGTCGCAAACGCTGCACGCCACCGGATACGCCATGGGCGTGGCGAAGGACGGCGCGGACAGCGCGGTCATCGCCTATTTCGGTGACGGCGCGTCCAGCCAGGGTGACGTCGCCGAGGCCTTCACCTTCTCCGCGGTCTACAACGCCCCCGTCGTCTTCTTCTGCCAGAACAACCAGTGGGCGATCAGCGAGCCCACCGAGAAGCAGACCCGCGTTCCGCTCTACCAGCGCGCGCAGGGCTTCGGCTTCCCCGGCGTCCGCGTCGACGGCAACGACGTCCTCGCCTGCCTGGCCGTGACCCGGTCCGCCCTGGAGCGGGCGCGGCGCGGCGAGGGCCCGACGCTGGTCGAGGCGTTCACGTACCGCATGGGCGCGCACACCACCTCCGACGACCCCACCCGCTACCGCCACGACGACGAGCGGGCGGCCTGGGAGGCCAAGGACCCGATCCTGCGGCTGCGGACGTACCTGGAGAAGCAGGGGCACGCCGACGCCGCCTGGTTCGAGGAGCTGGAGGCGGAGAGCGAGGCGCTCGGCAAGCGCGTCCGCGAGGCGGTGCGGGCCATGCCCGACCCCGACCACCTGGCGATCTTCGAGAACGTGTACGCCGACGGGCACACGCTCGTCGATGAGGAGCGCGCGCAGTTCGCCGCCTACCAGGCGTCGTTCGCCGACGCGGATGGCGAGGTCAAGTAACCATGGCTGTACAGAAACTCCCGCTCGCGAAGGCGCTCAACGAGTCCCTGCGCACGGCGCTCGAGAACGACCCCAAGGTCCTCATCATGGGTGAGGACGTCGGCAAGCTCGGCGGCGTCTTCCGCGTGACCGACGGCCTCCAGAAGGACTTCGGCGAGGAGCGGGTCATCGACACCCCGCTCGCCGAGTCCGGCATCGTCGGCACGGCCATCGGCCTCGCGCTGCGCGGCTACCGGCCGGTCGTCGAGATCCAGTTCGACGGCTTCGTCTTCCCCGCGTACGACCAGATCGTCACGCAGCTCGCCAAGATGCACGCCCGCTCGCTGGGCAAGGTCAAGCTGCCGGTCGTCGTCCGCATCCCGTACGGCGGCGGCATCGGCGCCGTCGAGCACCACAGCGAGTCGCCCGAGTCGCTCTTCGCCCACGTCGCCGGGCTCAAGATCGTCACGCCGTCGAACTCCTCGGACGCCTACTGGATGCTCCAGCAGGCCATCCAGAGCGACGACCCGGTGATCTTCTTCGAGCCGAAGCGCCGCTACTGGGACAAGGGCGAGGTCGACACCGAGGCCATCCCGGGCGAGCTGCACCGCGCGCGCACGGTGCGCGAGGGCACCGACCTGACGCTGGCCGCGTACGGGCCGATGGTGAAGGTGTGCCTGGAGGCGGCCGCGGTCGCCGCGGAGGAGGGCCGGTCGGTCGAGGTGCTCGACCTGCGCTCGGTCTCGCCGCTCGACTTCGACCATGTGCAGGCGTCCGTGGAGAAGACCGGGCGGCTGGTGGTCGTCCACGAGGCGCCGGTCTTCTTCGGCTCCGGTGCCGAGATCGCCGCGCGTATCACGGAGCGGTGCTTCTACCACCTGGAGGCGCCGGTCCTGCGGGTGGGCGGCTACCACGCGCCCTATCCGCCGGCCCGGCTCGAAGAGGAATACCTGCCGGGTCTCGACCGGGTGCTCGACGCCGTCGACCGCTCGCTCGCGTACTAGAGGAGGCCCGCTGTGATCCGCGAGTTCAAGATGCCGGACGTCGGCGAGGGCCTCACCGAGGCCGAGATCCTGAAGTGGTACGTCCAGCCCGGTGACACCGTCACCGACGGGCAGGTCGTCTGCGAGGTGGAGACCGCGAAGGCGGCGGTGGAGCTGCCGTGCCCGTACGACGGGGTGGTGCACGAGCTGCGCTTCCCGGAGGGCACGACGGTCGACGTCGGCGAGGTCATCATCTCGGTGGAGGTCGCCGGTGGCGCCGCCGCCGAGGAGCAGCCGCAGACCGCCCAGCCGGCGGCGCAGGAACCCGCCGCCAAGGACGCGGCCGCGTCCGAGGACGCCGAGCCGCAGGGGCGCCAGCCCGTGCTGGTCGGGTACGGCGTCGCCGCGACGTCCACCAAGCGCCGCCCGCGCAAGCAGGCGCCCGGGGCCACGCCCCAGGAGCCCGCCGCCGCGGCCATCCAGGGAGAGCTGAACGGCCACGGCACACCGCCGCCTGCCCCGGCTCCGGCCCCGGCCCCGGCCTTCCAGGAACCCGGGCCCCGGCCGCTGGCCAAGCCGCCGGTGCGCAAGCTGGCGAAGGACCTGGGGGTCGACCTGGCGACGGTCACCCCGACCGGGCCCGGCGGGACCGTCACCCGCGAGGACGTCCACGCGGCCGTGTCCCTCGCCGCCGCCTCGGTCGGCGCGCCCGCCGCCGTACCCGTACAGGCCCCGGCGCAGGCCCCGGCCCCGGCCCCGCAGCCGGAGGCGCCGGTCACCGCCGGTGCCGGCCGGGAGACGCGCATCCCGATCAAGGGCGTGCGCAAGGCGACGGCCCAGGCGATGGTCGGCTCGGCCTTCACGGCGCCGCACGTCACCGAGTTCGTCACGGTCGACGTCACCCGCACCATGCGGCTCGTCGAGGAGCTCAAGTCCGACAAGGACATGGCCGGGCTCCGGGTCAACCCGCTGCTGCTCATCGCCAAGGCGCTCCTGGTCGCGATCAAGCGCAACCCGGAGATCAACGCGTCCTGGGACGAGGCCGCCCAGGAGATCGTGGTCAAGCACTACGTGAACCTCGGCATCGCGGCGGCCACGCCGCGCGGTCTGATCGTGCCGAACATCAAGGACGCGCACGCCAAGACCCTGCCGCAGCTGGCGGAGGCGCTCGGCGAGCTGGTGGCCACCGCCCGCGAGGGCAAGACCACCCCGGCGGCCATGCAGGGCGGCACCGTCACCATCACCAACGTCGGCGTCTTCGGCGTCGACACCGGTACGCCGATCCTGAACCCGGGCGAGTCCGCGATCCTCGCGGTCGGCGCGATCAAGCTCCAGCCCTGGGTCCACAAGGGCAAGGTGAAGCCCCGTCAGGTGACCACCCTCGCCCTCTCCTTCGACCACCGGCTGGTCGACGGCGAGCTCGGCTCCAAGGTCCTGGCGGACGTCGCCGCGATCCTGGAGCAGCCGAAGCGGCTCATCACCTGGGCGTAGCGCCGTAGTGCTCCCCGCGTAAGGCTCGTGTGAGGCCCGTCCCATTTCCGGGGCGGGCCTCACTCTTGTACCCATCATGTATCTAAGCTGTACGCATGCCCCCAGCCCCTTCCGCGTCCCCTCCTGCCGCCGACCGCGTCTACACCCACGTCAAGCAAGCCGTCCTCGACCGCCGCTACCAGGGCGGCACTCTCCTCACCGAGGGCGAACTCGCCGAAGCCGTGGGGGTGTCCCGTACTCCCGTGCGGGAGGCGCTGCTCAAGCTGGAGATGGAAGGGCTGCTGAAGCTCTACCCCAAGAAGGGCGCCCTCGTCCTCGCCGTGTCGGCGCAGGAGATCGCGGACGTCGTCGAAACCCGGCTGCTGGTCGAGGAGTTCGCCGTCCGCAAGGCCGTACCGGCAACGCCGCGGCTGATCGCGCGGCTGGAGGAGCTGGTGGAGGAGCAGCGCCGTCGCGCCGAGGACGGCGACCTGGCGGCCGTCGCGCTGACGGACCGCACCTTCCACGCCGAGATCGTGGGCCACGCGGGCAACGAGATCCTCTCCCGCCTCTACGACCAACTGCGCGACCGGCAGCTGAGGATGGGCGTCGCCGTCATGGAGGCTCACCCCGACCGCATCGCCAAGAACATCGCCGAGCACGCCGAGATCCTCGCCGCCGTCCGCGACGGGGACGCCGAGCGCGCCGCGCGGTGCGTGCACCGCCACGTCAGCCGCGTCAAGGACCTGGTGCGGGGTGAGGAGCGGTGAGCCATGCCACTCCCGTGCCCGCGCCGCCGCACGATCCTCCGGGCGGCCGCCGCGCCGCCCTCGTCTGGGGCGTCGGCGTCTGCGTCTACCTGGTCGCCGTCATCTTCCGTACGTCCCTGGGCGTCGCGGGGCTGGACGCCGCCGACCGCTTCGGCATCAACGCCTCCGCCCTGTCCACCTTCTCCATCCTCCAGCTGCTCGTCTACGCGGGCATGCAGATACCCGTCGGCCTGATGGTCGACCGGCTCGGCACCAAGAAGGTCCTCACGCTCGGCGTGGTGCTGTTCACCGTCGGCCAGCTGGGCTTCGCCCTCTCGCCGTCGTACGGCATGGCGCTGGCCTCGCGCGCGCTGCTGGGCTGCGGCGACGCGATGACGTTCATCTCGGTGCTGCGGCTGGGCACCCGCTGGTTCCCCGCGCGGCGCGGGCCGCTGATCGCGCAGGTCGCCGGGCTCTTCGGGGTCGTCGGCAACCTCGTCTCGACGATCGTGATCGCGCGGACGCTGGACGGGCTGGGGTGGACGGCGACGTTCGCCGGCAGCTCGCTCGCCGGTGTGGTCGTCCTCGTCCTGCTCGTGCTGTTCCTGAAGGACCACCCCGAGGGGTACGAACCGGAGCCCATGCGCCACGCGGGCGCGGCGTTCGTCCGCCGCCAGATCGCGCAGTCGTGGCGCGAGCCCGGCACCCGGCTCGGTATGTGGGTGCACTTCACCACGCAGTTCCCGGCGATGGTGTTCCTGCTGCTGTGGGGCCTGCCGTTCCTCGTCGAGGAGCAGGGCCTCGCCCGGGGCACGGCCGGCGACATGCTGACGCTGACGGTGCTCGCCAACATGGTCTTCGGCATGACCTACGGCCAGATCATCGCCCGCCACCACGGCGCGCGCGTGCCGCTCGCGCTCGGCACGGTCGCGGCGACGGCGGTCGTGTGGGCGGCCACCCTCGCCTACCCGGGGGACCACGCCCCGATGTGGCTGCTGGCCACCCTCTGTGTCGTCCTCGGCGCGTGCGGGCCCGCCTCGATGATCGGCTTCGACTTCGCACGGCCGGCCAACCCGCCGGAGCGGCAGGGCACGGCCTCCGGGATCGTCAACATGGGCGGGTTCACCGCCTCGATCACGACGCTGCTCGCCGTCGGCCTGCTGCTGGACGCGACCGGCGACGACTACCGGATCGCCTTCTCGTCGGTCTTCGCGCTCCAGGCGCTCGGCGTCACGCAGATCCTGCGCCTGCGGGCCCGTACGGCGCGGCGGGAGCGGGACCGGCTGGTCGCGAGCCGGGTGGAGACCGTGCACGTGCCCGCGGCGTGACGCACTGGGTTACGGCGTCACGGCGAAGTGCGCGAGGATCGCGTCGGCCAGCTCCTGATCGCCCTCGACCTTGACCCGGTCCGCCACGGCCGCCGGCCGTACGCGCCCGCACGCCAGGCGCATGTACGTCTCCCAGTCCGTCGCGATCGTCACGGCGGGCCCCAGGGACGGCGCTCCGTCGATCGTGCCGCGCCCCTCCGCGTCCACCCGTACCGTCCGCAGGAACTCGACCGGCCCGTGGATGTCGAAGACGACCGCGGTGTTCGGGGGCGCGCCCGCGTCCTTGGCGACGACCCGGGGCAGCACGTGCAGGAAGTTGTCGCGGGCGACGTACGCGCCGGGGGAGTCGAGGTTGCCGGGCTGCCCGAGCGCGGTGCGCAGGTCCTGCTCGTGGACCCAGACGTCGAAGGCGCGCATCCGGTAGGCGAGTTCCAGCGACTGCTGGGCGCCGAGGGGGGCGCGGATCAGGGTGTCGGGGGAGCGGTTCTCGTTGCGCAGCTGGCGGGCGCGGCGGATGAGGACGTACTCCAGTTCGGCCGTCATCTCCGGGGCGGTGTGGTGGCGCCGCGCGTCGACCTGCACCTCCATGTAGCGGGCGAAGTCGCCGCGCACGTGGAACAGGTCGCGGGGCAGGGAGTGGATCGGGCGCGGGTCGCCCAGCATCTCGCACTCCATGCCGATGACGTGCGACACGATGTCGCGCACCGACCAGCCCGGGCACGGTGTGGCGCGGTTCCACTCCCCCTCGGCGAGCGGCTGCACCAGCTCGGCTATCGCTTCGATGGAGTGGGTCCAGGCGTCGGCGTAATTCTGGAGGCTGGGATGGACGGTCACGGGACCCCTCGGGCGGTTGGTACGCGGGCTGGGTGCTGTGCAGTTAAGTTACGCTGCCGCGAGGCACCCCGGCAGTGCTTTCGTGTGACGATCGTAGGCCGGAGTTGACGACTCGAATGCCAGGACGGTGGTAGTGTGCGCGCCTCGCTGATCCAGATCGCGGTAGACCCGGACGAATCGCCCCAAGCCCGTCGTACGCGCGTGGCGTCGCTCGTGGCCGGACAGCGCGGGGTCGCCGATCTCGTCGTCCTCCCGGAGCTGTGGCCCATCGGCGCCTTCGCGTACGAGTCGTTCGAGGCGGAGGCCGAGCCGGTGCCCGGCGGCCCGACGTACGAGGCGATGGCGAAGGCCGCGGCCGAGGCGGCGGTGTGGCTGCACGCCGGCTCCGTCGTGGAGCGCGGGCCCGACGGGCTCCTCTACAACACCTCGCTCGTCTTCTCCCCCTCCGGTGACCTCGCCGCGACGTACCGCAAGATCCACCGCTTCGGCTTCGACCAGGGCGAGGCCGTGCTGATGGCGGCGGGCTCCGAACTCGTCACCGCCCCGGTGCCGGACCTCCCGCTGGGCGTCGCGACCTGCTACGACCTGCGGTTCCCGGAGCTGTTCCGGGGCCTGGTCGACGCGGGCGCGCTCGGGTTCGTCGTCGCGGCCGGCTGGCCCGCGCGCCGCCGCGACCACTGGACGCTGCTCGCCCGGGCGCGTGCCGTCGAGAACCAGGCGTACGTCCTCGCCTGCGGTACGGCCGGTACGCACGCGGGCGTCGAGCAGGCGGGCCACAGCATCGTCGTCGACCCGTGGGGCGAGGTCCTCGCGGAGGCGGGCCCGGGCGAGGAGACCCTGACGGTCGAGCTGGACCCGGAGAAGGTGGCCACCACGCGCGACCGCTTCCCGGCCCTGAAGGACCGCGTCCTCGGCCGCTGAGGACCACGCTGCGGAACCGCGGGGGAGCGGCTGGAACGGCCGCTCTCCGGAGGCGTGCGGGAGCGGCTGGAACCGCCGCTCCCCCGCGGCGTGCGCGGATGGCACCCTTGAACCATGAACGACTCCGCTCGCGCCTCCGCGCCCCGCCGTGCCCGTGTCCGCGCCCCCGAGCTCGTCGGCAAGGGCGGCTGGCTCAACACGGGCGGCAAGGACCTGACCCTCGCCGATCTGCGCGGCCGCATCGTCATCCTCGACTTCTGGACGTTCTGCTGCATCAACTGCCTGCACGTCCTCGACGAGTTGCGCGAGCTGGAGGAGAAGCACCGCGACACGGTGGTGATCATCGGCGTCCACTCGCCGAAGTTCGTGCACGAGGCCGAGCACCAGGCCGTCGTCGACGCCGTCGAGCGGTACGGCGTGCACCACCCGGTCCTGGACGACCCCGAGCTGGCCACCTGGAAGCAGTACGCCGTACGGGCCTGGCCCACGCTGGTCGTCATCGACCCCGAGGGGTACGTCGTCGCGCAGCACGCGGGCGAGGGCCACGCCACGGCACTGGAGCGGCTCGTGGGCGAGCTGGAGGCCGAGCACGAGGCCGCGGGCACCCTGCGGCGCGGTGACGGCCCCTACGTACCGCCGGAGCCCGTCGCCACGCACCTGCGCTTCCCGGGCAAGGCGCTCCTGCTGGACGACGGGAACTTCCTGGTCTCCGACACCACCCGCCACCAGCTTGTCGAGCTGGCACCCGACGGCGAGAGCGTCGTGCGCCGGTACGGCTCCGGCGAGCGCGGCTTCGCGGACGGCACGGCCGACCGGGCGCGCTTCAACGAGCCGCAGGGCCTCGCGCTGCTGCCCGGGGGCCGCGTCGTCGTCGCCGACACCGTCAACCACGCCCTGCGGCTCCTGGACCTGGCCGACGGCGAGGTCTCCACCCTCGCCGGCACCGGCGCGCAGTGGTGGCAGGGCTCCCCCACCTCCGGCCCGGCCCGCGAGGTGGCGCTCTCCTCCCCCTGGGACGTCGCCTGGTGGCAGGGCAGGGTGTGGATCGCCATGGCGGGCGTCCACCAGCTGTGGGCGTACGACCCCGAGCACGGCACCGTCTCCGTCGCCGCCGGGACCACCAACGAGGGCCTGGTCGACGGGCCCGCCGACGAGGCCTGGTTCGCCCAGCCGTCCGGGCTCGCGGCCGCCGGCGACCGCCTGTGGATCGCCGACTCGGAGACCAGCGCCCTGCGCTGGATCGACGCCGACGGCGCCGTCCACACGGCGGTCGGCACCGGTCTGTTCGACTTCGGCCACCGCGACGGCGCGGCCGGTCAGGCGCTGCTCCAGCACCCGCTGGGCGTCACCGCCCTGCCGGACGGCTCGGTCGCCGTCTCGGACACGTACAACCACGCCCTGCGCCGCTACGACCCCTCCTCCGGAGAGGTCACGACCCTCGCCACCGACCTGCGCGAGCCGAGCGACGCGGTGCTCGTCGGCGACGACATCGTGGTCGTCGAGTCGGCCCGGCACCGCCTGACCCGGCTGCGGCTCCCCGAGGAGGCCGTCCAGGTGGAGGCGGTGGCCCACCGCACGCAGCGCGAGGCGACCGAGGTCGCGCCCGGCACGCTGCGGCTGGACGTGGTCTTCCAGGCCCCGGCCGGCCAGAAGCTCGACGACCGGTACGGGCCCTCCACCCGGCTGTTGGTGTCCTCGACGCCGCCGGAGCTGCTCGCGTCCGGGGACGGCACGGGCACGGACCTGTTCCGGGAGCTCGCGCTGAACCCGGAGGTCACCGAAGGGGTCCTGCACGTCTCGGCGATGGCCGCCTCGTGCGACGACGACCCGGAGAACGAATACCCGGCGTGCCACGTCCACCAGCAGGACTGGGGCGTCCCGGTGAAGGTCACGGCCGGGGGCGCCACGCGCCTGCCCCTGATCCTCGCGGGACTCGACGCGTAGGTCCCTCGTCAGAGCGGCGGGCGGCGGTCGTCGCGCGGGTCGACCATCGGGTCGACCACGGGGGAGACGACCGCCCTGCGGCGCCGGTAGATGCTGGTGAAGGTCGCGACACCGATGAGACCGACCGCCATCAGGATCAGCCCCACGAGATCGAGGTTGACGCTCTCGGCTTCCCAGTCGGTCGCGAAGGTGAGGATCGCACCCACCCCGATGAGGATGATGCAGCCACCCAGGCCCATGATTTCCCGCCTCCTCGTCAACACAACGTAGGCGTTCCGGGTACCCGGACCCGGAACGCCTACGCGGCGGGGGACGGTGTCAGTCCGTCAGGAACGCGGTGAGGGCGTTGGCGAGCATGAACGGGTCGTCGGCGCCGCACAGTTCGCGGGCGCTGTGCATCGACAGGATGGCCACGCCGATGTCGACCGTCCGGATCCCGTGACGCGCGGCGGTGATCGGGCCGATGGTGGTGCCGCACGGCATGTCGTTGTTGGAGACGAACGACTGCCACGGGACGCCCGCCTTCTCGCACGCAGCCGCGAACACGGCCCGCCCGCTGCCGTCCGTGGCGTACCGCTGGTTGACGTTCACCTTGAGGATGGGGCCACCGTTGGCGCGCGGGTGGTGCGTTGGATCGTGGCGCTCCGCGTAGTTGGGGTGCACGGCGTGGCCCGTGTCGGACGACAGGCACACGGTTCCGGCGAAGGCGCGCGCCCGGTCCTCGTAGCCGCCGCCGCGCGCGAACACCGAGCGCTCCAGGACCGTGCCGAGGAGGGGGCCCTGGGCGCCGGTGTCGGACTCGGAGCCGTTCTCCTCGTGGTCAAAGCCGGCGAGGACCGGGATGTACGACAGGCCGTCGCCCGCGGCGGCCGCGGCGGCGAGCGCGGCGGCGCCCGCGTGCACGGACAGCAGGTTGTCCATGCGGGGCCCGGCGAGCAGTTCGCGGTCCCGCCCGAGGTAGGCGGGCGCCTCCAGGGCGTGCACCATCAGGTCCCAGCCGGCCACGTCGTCGGCGGCCACGCCCGCCTCGCCCGCGACGAAGGCGATCAGGTCGCCGTCGCGGACGTCGTCGCCGAGGCCCCAGATGGGCTGCATGTGCCGCTGGCGGTCCAGCTTGAGGCCGTCGTTGGCCTGCCGGTCCAGGTGGATGGCGAGCTGCGGCACGCGCAGCAGCGGCCGGTCCACGTTGGCGAGGACGTGGCTGCCGTCGCGCAGGGTCAGCCGGCCGGCCAGGCCCAGGTCGCGGTCGAGCCACGTGTTGAGCAGCGTCCCGCCGTACGTCTCCACGGCGACCTGCCGCCAGCCGTGCGCGCCGGTGTCGGGGCGGGGCTTGACGCGCAGGTTGGGCGAGTCGGTGTGCGCGCCGATGATCCGGAAGGGGGTGTGGGGGGCGGCGCCCTCCGGTACGTACCAGGCGATGATCGCGCCACCGCGGATCACGTACTTGCCGCCGGTCGTCCCGTCCCAGGCGGCGGTCTCCTCCACCTGCTCGAAACCGGCCTTCTCCAGCCGTTCGGCGGTGTTCGCGACGGCGTGGTACGGGGACGGGGAGGACGCCAGGAAGGACATCAGGTCGTCGGTGTGGCCGCGGTCGAAGCGGGCGGGAGAGCTGGTCATGAGATCACCATACGGCGGGCACCCGGGCCGGGCCCGGGCGATCGCGAGGCCGATTGTCAGTGGTGGCTGCGACGATCGGAACGAGTCCACCGCAATGGACCGAACGCGACCGGAGGTGTCCTGGTGACCACGACGACGACCGGCTCCACCCGCACCCGTGCCCTTGCCGCCCTCGCCCCGCTCCCGGCGTGCGCCGCGTGCGCGGCCCCCGACGCGCAGTGGCGTGCCCAGGTCCTGATGCCGCTGTGCGCGGCGTGCGCCGACGCGGCGACGGGGACCCCGGAGCGGGACCCCGTGCGCCTCGGCGACCTCCTGCCGGTGACGGCGGCGGTGCTGATCGCGCGGGCGTCGATACGGGCGTCGGCGGCGTGACGGGCACGGGCCTCGGCCGCGTGACGGGCACGGGCGCCTTCCCGTACGCCGCCGCGTAAAAGGGCGGCGGCCCGCCCCCGGGAACCTCGGGGAGCGGGCCGCCAGGACCAGGCCGCGTTGCTTGGGACTTAGAACGCGGACTCGTCCAGCTCCATCAGGGCGTTGTCGACGCCCTCGGCGATGGCGCGCTCGGTCGAGACGCCCGGCAGGACGTTGGCGGCGAAGAACTTCGCGGCCGCGATCTTGCCCTCGTAGAACGCCTTGTCCTTGGCGGACGCCGTCGGAAGCTTCTCGGCGGCGACGGCGGCACCGCGCAGCAGGAGGTAGCCGACGACCACGTCACCGGAGGCCATCAGGAGGCGGGTGGTGTTGAGACCGACCTTGTAGATGTTCTTGACGTCCTCGCCGGTGGCGGTGAGGTCGGTCAGCATCGTGCCGACGATCGCCTCCAGGTCGACGGCCGCCTTGGCGAGCGCGTCGCGCGCCGGGGCGAGGTCCTCGCCGCCGGTGCCGACGGCCAGGAACTTCTTGATCTCCTCGGCGAGCGCGTTCAGCGAGGCGCCCTGGTCGCGGACGATCTTCCGGAAGAAGTAGTCCTGGCCCTGGATCGCCGTCGTGCCCTCGTACAGGGTGTCGATCTTGGCATCGCGGATGTACTGCTCGATCGGGTACTCCTGCAGGTACCCGGAGCCGCCGAAGGTCTGGAGCGACTGGGCGAGCTGCTCGTACGACTTCTCGGAGCCGTAGCCCTTCACGATCGGGAGGAGCAGGTCGTTCAGGCCGATGAGCGCCTTGGCGTCCTCGCCGGCCGCCTCCTTGATCTGGATCTCGTCCTGGATCGCGGCGGTGTACATGACGAGGGCGCGCATGCCCTCCGCGTACGCCTTCTGCGTCATCAGCGAGCGGCGCACGTCGGGGTGGTGCGTGATGGTGACCTTGGGCGCGGTCTTGTCCATGAAGTTCGCCAGGTCCGGGCCCTGCACGCGCTCCTTGGCGTACTCCAGCGCGTTCAGGTAGCCGGTGGAGAGGGTGGCGATCGCCTTCGTGCCGACCATCATGCGGGCGAACTCGATGATGCGGAACATCTGGCGGATGCCGTCGTGCTTGTCGCCGATCAGCCAGCCCTTGGCGGGGTGCTGGTCGCCGAAGGTCATCTCGCACGTGTTGGACGCCTTGAGGCCCATCTTGTGCTCGACGTTCGTCGCGTACACGCCGTTGCGCTCGCCCAGCTCGCCGGTCTCCCAGTCGAAGTGGAACTTCGGCACGAGGAAGAGGGACAGGCCCTTGGTGCCCGGGCCGTGGCCCTCGGGGCGCGCCAGCACGTAGTGGAGGATGTTCTCCGACATGTCGTGCTCACCGGACGTGATGAAGCGCTTCACGCCCTCGATGTGCCAGGAGCCGTCCTCCTGCTGCACGGCCTTGGTGCGCCCGGCGCCGACGTCCGAGCCCGCGTCGGGCTCGGTCAGCACCATCGTGGAGCCCCACTGCTTCTCGACGGCGATGGAGGCGATCTTCTTCTGCGCCTCGTTGCCCTCCTCGAAGAGGATGCCGGCGAAGGCCGGGCCGGAGGAGTACATCCAGATCGCCGGGTTCGAGCCGAGGATCAGCTCCGCGTACGCCCAGATCAGCGAGCGCGGCGAGGTCGTGCCGCCGATCTCCTCGGGCAGGCCGAGGCGCCAGTACTCGGAGTCCATGAAGGCCTTGTAGGACTTCTTGAACGTCTCCGGGATCGGCGCGGTGTTCGTCTCGGGGTCGAACACCGGCGGGTTCCGGTCGGCGTCCGCGAAGGACTCGGCGAAGTCGTTCTCGGCGAGACGGCGCATCTCGTCGAGCACGCTCTTCGCGGTCTCGACGTCCATCTCCTCGAACGGACCGGTGCCGTAGACCTTGTCGCGCCCGAGGACCTCGAAGAGGTTGAACTCGATGTCGCGGAGATTCGACTTGTAGTGCCCCATGGCGACGGCTCCGTAAGGCTCGGGGAGGCGGAATCCTCGTACACGTACCAGCAAGTAGCTACGATGATGCTACCCGCCGGTAATAAGAGCAACCCCTATCGGGCGATCTGTGACGAGCGACGCGCCCCGGGACCGCCGTCAGTCACGCGGCGTCCACAGGATTCGCGCGCGATTCCGCCGGCGCCGCCGGCGGCTGTCTGAAACCGTGCCCGGGGCGGGTGGTGGGCCCACGAGGCCGCTTCGTACTCAGTACCCTGGTGGCCATGTACGGCTACGACCAGAACCAGGGCGCCCAGCAGCAGTACGCCCCGCCCCAGCAGGGGTACGCGCAGCAGCCGCCGCTGTACCCCGAGCCGTCGCCGCCCTCGCTCGCCGACGCCGTGCGGGCGTTCACCACCGGGTCGCTGTCCGCCGAGGACTTCCAGCAGATCTTCGCCACCTCGAAGGTCTACTGCCCGCGCGGTGACAACCCCGGCTTCCTCGCGCTGCACAACACCCAGCAGCCCGTCATCCCGATGTTCACCTCGCTGAAGGAACTGCGGCGGTACGCGGGCAAGGAGTCCAAGTACTTCGTGATCACCGGCGCCGAGGTGATCGACCTGCTGCCCACCGGGTACGGCTTCGTCCTCGACATGGAGGGCGACCACCGGATCGTCTTCGACGCCAAGGCCGTCGAGCAGATGGTCGACTTCGCGATGCGTCGGATGTACGGCTAGGACCCGTCGGGACCCGCCCCGGGGGCGGGCCGGGGGCGTCTCCGACCTGAGGATGAGGTACCGGCCTCACCGCGCCGCATAGCGTTCCGCGTATGCAGCAGATGAGTGAGTTCCGCATGGCCCAGAAGATCACCGCGCTCGTGAACCGCTACGTGATCACGGCCGCCGACGGCGACCAGGTCGTCGCCTTCGCCGAGCAGAAGCGGATGAAGCTCAAGGAGGAGGTCACCCTCTGGACCGGCGAGGACCGCTCCGAGGTGCTCGCCCGCTTCAAGGCCCAGAGCCTCATCGACTTCGGCGCCACGTACGACGTGACCGGCGCCGACGGCACCCCCATCGGCAGCTTCCGCAAGGACGGCAAGGCCTCGCTGCTGCGGTCCACCTGGCACCTGACCCAGGGCGAGGAGCCGCCCGTTACCGGCAGGGAGCGGAGCCAGGGGATCGCGCTGGCCCGCCGTGCCGTGCAGCTGGCGGACGCGGTCCTGCCGATTCCGGTGCCGATTCCGTTCGTGTTCCACTTCGACTTCGCCCGGGAGGACGGCAGCCCCGTCATGTCGGTCGAGCGGAAGTGGGGACTCCGCGACCGGTACGCGATACGCGTCGACGACCCGTCGCTCGACCGACGGCTCGCCCTGTGCCTGACCGTCGCCCTGGACGCCCTCCAGTCGCGCTGAGCGGACCCGCGCCGGGTGCGTAAATGCAGGTGACCGGCCGTCGGCGGGGCACTTAGGGTGCCGGGCATGACAACAGCGCTCCGCCTGGAGAAGATCACCCCCGAGAACGTCCTCGACGCGTGCAAGCTCACGGTCCGCCCGGACCAGGAGCGCTTCGTCGCCCCGGTCGCGCAGTCGCTGGCAGAGGCGTACGCCCGGCCCGACGCCGACACCGCCTGGCCCCGGCTGGTCTTCGACGGAGACCGGCTCGTGGGCTTCGTGATGGCCTTCTTCGACATCAGCTTCGCCCCCGAGTGCGAGGACCCGCGCCCGCGCTCCGGTCTGTGGCGGCTGGCCATCGCCGCCGGTGAGCAGGGCAAGGGGTACGGCCGCTTCGCGGTCGAGGCGGTCTGCGAGGAGATCCGCAGGCGCGGCGGCACGCGCGTGACGGTGACGTGGGTGCCGGGGACGGACGGACCGGAGGAGTTCTACCTGCGGCTCGGCTTCCAGCCGACCGGCGAGAAGGCGGAGGACGAGATCGTCGGCGAACTGGAGCTCACGGCCGGGGGTCCGGCAGGACCCTGAGGTCCTCCAGGTACCCCACCTGTACGTCCACGCAGGCGAGGTCCCCGGACGCCGTGTGGCCCAGCCAGACGGCGTAGGTGCCGTCACCGCCGGTCGCGAACGCCAGCAGGTCGGCGGCCGTCGCCTCGTCCGACGTACGCATGAGGAACATCGAGTCCTTGTTCCCCGAGAGGTCCTCTCCGGCGGTCTCGTCGTTCTCGAACAGGGCCCGGGCGTAGAGCCCCTTCAGCCGCTCCCAGGCGGCGCCGTCCGCGAAGCACCCCGTCGCGCTGTCGGTGTCGAAGCCGTACGCCCCGCCGTCCGGGAGCAGCCGGGGGTCGTGGTCCTCCCCGAGGGCCATCTCCCACCGCACGGGCGGCTCGTCGCTCAGGCGGAGCCGTACGGCCGGAAGGTCGGTCGCGGTGACCCGGCGGCCCGCGAACTCGCAGTCGTAGCTGTACGAGAGCCGCGCCGTCTCCAGCGTGTACGTGCCCGGCGGGACCGGGAACGCGAACTCGGGGCCGCCGGAGTTGTCGGGGGCGTCGACGGCCAGCACGCCGCTGGGTATCCGGATCTCCAGGCTCCGGTCCGGTTCCAGCACCGTCATCTCGCCGTAGTGGCTCGCGGTCAGGCGCGTACCGGGCCGGAACAGCGCGCCGCGGTCGCCGTAGCCGCCGGGGCGCGGCGGGCGCCACTCCTCCCGCGGCTCGTCGCCCGCGGCGGGCACCTCCGCGTCGCGGAACGCCACCGGGCCCAGGTCCTTCGAGAACAGCGGCCACTCCCCGAAGGCCGGCCGCGCCAGCCACCGCTCCTCCTCCGCGAGGTCCGGCGTCGTCACGAGGAGGCCGCCGCCCGGCCCGGGCCGGTGGCGCTCCAGGGACCCCCGCCCGTCGGGGAAGAGCTCCAGCGTCGTGGAGGCGCAGCGGTCGTCGAACTCCGGGGTGCCGGCGTCCGCGTACACCCAGTGCCGGGTGAGGCGGTGGAGCAGCCTGTCCCCGTCGAGCAGCCGCATGTCCAGGTGGTGCGTACGCCGGCCCTCGGCGTCGTACACCCACACGCCCGCGTAGTGGTCCCGCCAGGACACCAGCCGGACCTCCAGCGGCGCCTCGCGGCCCGGTGTCCGGAGCGCCACGGCGTACGGCAGCCCTGCGCCGTCCCGTGTGAGCGCCGCCTCCCTGCTCAGGGGCCGTACCAGCGCGCGGGCCGCCAGGTCCCGGCCCTCGCCGTACGCCACGTCGACGACGACCGTCCGCGTCTCGTTCTCCATGCGGCGGATCATCGCAGCCACCACCGACAACGGGGGACGGCGCGGGGGAATGGTGGAGCGCGGGGCCGTGTTCCCATGGCAAGAAGTTCAGTCTTCAACTAAACTGGACGCAGCCCCACCCCGAGGAGGACGCCATGCCTGCCGTGACCGTCGAGAACCCGCTCGCCCTGCCGCGCGTCACCGCACCGGCCCAGGCCCCGGCGCGACCCGTGCTGGCCGTGACCACCGCGCCCAGCGGCTTCGAAGGGGAGGGCTTCCCGGTCCGGCGCGCGTTCGCCGGGATCGACTACCGGTACCTCGACCCGTTCATCATGATGGACCAGATGGGCGAGGTGGAGTACGCGCCCGGCGAGCCCAAGGGCACCCCCTGGCACCCGCACCGCGGCTTCGAGACCGTCACGTACCTCCTCGACGGCACCTTCGTCCACCAGGACTCCAACGGGGGCGGCGGCACCATCACCAACGGCGACACCCAGTGGATGACCGCCGGCTCCGGGCTGCTGCACATCGAGGCGCCGCCGGAGGAGCTCGTCATGTCCGGCGGCCTCTTCCACGGGCTCCAGCTGTGGGTGAACCTGCCCGCCAAGGACAAGATGAAGGACCCCCGCTACCAGGACATCCGCGGCGGCCAGGTCCAGCTCCTCGCCTCGCCCGACGGCGGCGCGCTGCTGCGCGTCATCGCCGGTGAGCTCGACGGGCACCAGGGCCCCGGCATCACGCACACGCCCATCACCATGGTCCACGCCACCCTGCGCCCCGGCGCCGAGGTCACCCTGCCCTGGCGCGAGGACTTCAACGGCCTCGCGTACGTCCTCGCCGGGCGCGGCTCCGTCGGGCGCGAGCGGCGGCCCGTCCACATGGGGCAGACCGCCGTCTTCGGCGACGGCGGCTCGCTGACCGTGCGCGCCGACGAGCGGCAGGACGGCCACACCCCCGACCTGGAGGTCGTCCTCCTCGGCGGGCGGCCCATCCGGGAACCCATGGCGCACTACGGGCCGTTCGTGATGAACACCCGCGCCGAACTCCAGCAGGCCTTCGAGGACTTCCAGGCCGGGCGCCTCGGCCGCATCCCCGCCGTCCACGGCATGAAGCCCGGCGGCCTCCAGGGCAGCTGACGCGCCCCTCCTGGCCGGCTGACGCGCCGCTCCTGGCCGGCTGACGCGCCCTCCAGGGCATCTGACGCGCCGCTCCGGGGAAGCTGACGCCGCGTCACCCGGCCGGGGCCCGTCCACGGGCGGCCCCCGGCCCGGCGTGGTGCGCTGGGGGGCGTGCACACCCTGCTGCCCGAGCCCGTCCGGCGCCTCGCCGCCTGGTGCGTCGTCATCCTGCTGCTGACCGGCGTCGCGGCCGTCGGCGTCTGGCTGTGCGTCACCTTCCAGACCGCCGTGACCCCGGTCCTGCTCGCCCTCCTCGGCGCGGCGCTCCTCGGGCCGCTCCACCGGCGGCTCCTCGCCATGAAGGTGCAGCGGTCGCTGGCCGCCGGGCTGACCTGCGCCGCCGTCGTGGCCGTGGTCGGCGGCGCCACGTACGTCGTCGCCCGGGTGCTCATCGACACCGGCGACCAGATCCTCGCCTCGCTGCGGCGCGCCGCGGACGGCCTCGCCCCGCACTTCGGCGCGGCCGGCACCTCGCTCGGCGACCTCGCCGCCAACGCACGCGAGCTGCTCGGGAAATTCGGCGGTACGGCGGCCTCCGGAGTGATCAGCGGACTCAGCGTGGTCGGCGAGGTGATCGCGATGGCCGTCCTCGCCCTGCTCCTGGTCTTCTTCTTCCTCCGCGACTCCGGACGCGCGATGGCGGCGCTGCGCTCGCTCGCACCGCGCCACAGCGCCGACCACGTCGAGGCCATGGCCCGCCGCGCCTTCGGCGCCATGGAGGGGTTCATGCGGGGCACGACGTTCATCGCGCTGATCGACGCGGTGCTCATCACCATCGGCATGCTGATCCTGCGCGTGCCCGGCGCCTTCGGCCTCGGCGCGCTCGTCTTCGTCGGCGCGTACATCCCGTACCTCGGCGCCTTCATCTCCGGCGCCGTCGCCATCCTCGTCGCACTCGCCGACCGGGGCTGGGTGATCGCCCTGTGGGCGGTCGGCGTCGTCCTCGCCGTACAGCTGCTGGAGGGGCACGTGCTCCAGCCGGTGATCCAGTCCCGCACGGTCCAGATGCACCCGGCCGTCGTCATGCTGGCCATCACGGCGGGCGCGTCGGTCGCCGGCATCCTCGGCATGCTGCTGGCGGTGCCGCTGACGGCGGCGGCCTTCGGGGTGCTCGGCGAACTGCGCAGGCGGTACGCGAGCGGGCACGCCGGAGGCGCGGGTGGGCGCGCGGGTGGTTACGCGGGGGGCGCGGGCGAGGGCGGGTCCTCCGCGTCGTAGAACGCCTCGAGCACGGCCGACTCCACCGCCTCGCCAGGCCGTACCGCCTCCCCAAGCCCCGCGGGCACCGCTCCCGCCCCGGGCCCTGCCGCCTCCCCAGGCCCCGCCCCCTCCCGGATCTCGAACCAGATCGACTTGCCCTCGCCCCGCGGGTCCACGCCCCAGGCCTGCGCCAGCATCTCCATCAGCAGCAGGCCCCGGCCCGACGAGGCCATCTCGCCCGGGCGCCGCTTGTGCGGCAGCTCGTCGCTCGCGTCCGCGACCTCGACGCGCAGCAGGCGCGCCCCGCGTTCGCCCGTCGCCTCGGCGACCAGCAGCGCGTCGCCGTCCGTGTGGACGAGGACGTTCGTCAGCATCTCCGAGACCATCAGGACCGCCGCGTCCACCTGCTCGGGGTCCGCCCAGTCGTGCAGCAGCTCGCGCAGCTGCCGCCGCCCCGCCGCGATGCGCTCCGGCTCCGCCTGGGCGACGGTCAGCGCGGTGCGGCGGACCGGTACCCGCTGCGCCGCGCCCTCCGGCGTACGCGACAGCAGCAGCACCGCGATGTCGTCCTCGCGGCGGTCGGCGAACGGCCCCGTGGTGTAGTGCGAGCCGGGCCCGTGCACCGCCTGGACCAGGCTGTCGGCCAGCACCTCCAGCCCGTCGGCGGCGTCGTGCTGTTCCAGCAGCTTGCGGATCCGGACCCAGCCCGACTCCAGGTCGTGCCCGCCGGTCTCCAGCAGCCCGTCCGTGCAGATCATCAGCGTCTCGCCGGGCTCCAGCGTGAGGCGCGTCGTCGGGTAGTCGGTGTCCGGGACGATGCCGAGCGGCAGACCGCCCGCGGTGGGCCGCTGCACCACCGTCCCGTCGGCCATCCGGATCGCCGGGTCGGGGTGCCCGGCCCGCGCGATGTCCACCGTGCCTGTCGCCGGGTCGACCTCCAGGTACAGGCAGGTCGCGAAGCGCCCGCCGTGGTCCCCCTCGGCGCTGTCGGTGATCCCGTACAGGAAGCGGGAGGCGCGCGACAGCACCGCGTCCGGCCGGTGGCCCTCGGAGGCGTACGCGCGCAGGGCTATCCGGAGCTGCCCCATCAGACCGGCGGCCCGTACGTCGTGTCCCTGTACGTCGCCGATGACGAGAGCGGTACGCCCGGCCGGCAGCTGGATCATGTCGTACCAGTCGCCGCCGACCTGCAGTCCGCCACCCGTGGGCACGTACCGCGCGGCCACCTCCATGCCGGGGATCGCCGGGCCGAGCACCGGCATCATCGTGCGCTGGAGGCCCAGCGACAGCTCGCGCTCGGACTCCGCGACCCCCGCGCGCGCGAGCGCCTGCGCCAGCATCCGCGCCACGGTCGTCAGCACGGACCGCTCGTCGGGCGTGAAGGCGACCCGGTGCTTGAACGCCGCCATCCAGGCGCCCATCGTGCGCCCCGCGACGATCAGCGGCAGGAAGGCCCAGGACTCCCTGCCGAAACGTTGCGCCAGGGGCCAGGTCGCCGGGAAGCGGGCGCGGTACTCCTCCGGCGACGGCAGGTAGATCGCCCGCCCGGACCGTACGACCTCGGCCGCCGGGTAGTCCGTCTCCAGCGGCATGTCCGCGAAGGGGCCGTCGTCGCCCGCGTTGTGCCCGTGGTGGCCGATGATCGTCAGCCGGTCGCCCGCCACCCCGAAGACCGCGAGGCCGTCCGGCGAGAAGCCGGGCATCGACAGCGACGCCGCCACCCGCAGCACCTCCGCCGTGGACCGCGCCTCCGCCAGCGCCCGCCCCGCGTCCAGCAGGAACGCCTCGCGCGAGCGGCGCCAGTCGCCGGTGACGGGGGTGCGGGCGGCGGTGCCGGCCGGCGGCTCCGCGACCTCCTGGAGCGTGCCGACGAGGTGGTAGTCGGTGCCGTCGATGAAGGGCCGGGAGCGGCTGCGTACGGTACGGAGCACCCGGCCGGTCTCGTCCACGATCCGCAGGCGCGCCTCGGCGAGGGTGCCCTCGGCGACGGCGAGGTTCACGATGCCGTCGATCTCGTTCCAGTCGACGGGGTGGAAGCGGGAGCGTACGGCGGCCTCCGTCAGCTCCACCGGCTCGGCGGGCAGCCCGAGCAGCCGGGCGGCCTCCGCGTCGAGCGTGACGATCCCGGTCGCGTTGTCCCAGCGCCACAGGCCGGTCGCGATCGCGGCCAGGACGTCCTCGGTGCGCATTGACCCACTCTAAGAAGACGGGCAGACCGCCCGCCACCGGCGATCTCGGAAACCTCGCCGAGGCGCGGCCGGTACCCTTGACGCGTCGAGCCCTATCCCTATCCCGAGACTGGATGAACGACGATGCATCGGTACAGGTCCCACACCTGCGGCGAGCTCCGCGCCTCTGACGTCGGTACCGACGTCCGGCTGAGCGGCTGGCTGCACAATCGGCGCGACCTGGGCGGCATCCTCTTCATCGATCTGCGCGACCACTACGGCATCACGCAGCTGGTCGCCCGGCCCGGCACCGCCGCGTACGAGGCGCTGGACAAGCAGACGAAGGAGTCCGTCGTCCGCGTCGACGGCAAGGTCGTCTCGCGCGGCACCGAGAACGTCAACCCCGACCTGCCGACCGGCGAGATCGAGGTCGAGGTCGCCGAGGTCGAGGTGCTGGGCGCCTCCGCCCCGCTGCCGTTCACGATCAACGCGGACGACGGCGTGAACGAGGAGCGCCGCCTGGAGTACCGCTTCCTCGACCTGCGCCGCGAGCGCATGCACCGCAACATCATGCTGCGGTCCGCCGTGATCGCCGCCATCCGCTCCAAGATGGTGGCCCTCGGCTTCAACGAGATGGCGACGCCGATCCTCACCGCGACCTCCCCCGAGGGCGCCCGTGACTTCGTCGTGCCGTCCCGCCTGAACCCGGGCAAGTTCTACGCGCTGCCGCAGGCGCCGCAGCAGTTCAAGCAGCTGCTGATGATCTCCGGCTTCGACCGCTACTTCCAGATCGCGCCCTGCTTCCGCGACGAGGACGCGCGCGCGGACCGCTCGCCGGGCGAGTTCTACCAGCTCGACGTCGAGATGAGCTTCGTCGAGCAGGAGGACGTCTTCCAGCCGATCGAGAAGCTCATGACCGAGCTCTTCGAGGAGTTCGGCGGCGGCCGCCCCGTCACGTCCCCCTTCCCGCGGATCCCGTTCCGCGAGGCGATGCTGAAGTACGGCAACGACAAGCCGGACCTGCGCGCCCAGCTGGAGCTCGTCGACATCACGGACGTCTTCGCCGACTCCGAGTTCAAGGCGTTCGCGGGCAAGCACGTGCGCGCGCTGCCGGTGCCGGACGTCGCGTCGCAGACCCGCAAGTTCTTCGACGGCCTCGGCGACTTCGCGGTCGAGCACGGCGCGAAGGGCCTGGCCTGGATCCGCGTCGGCGAGGACATGTCCTTCACGGGCCCGATCGCCAAGTTCCTCACCGAGGACAACGTCAAGACGCTGACCGAGCGCCTCTCCCTGGCCCCGGGCCACGCGGTCTTCTTCGGCGCCGGCGAGTTCGACGAGGTCTCCAAGATCATGGGCGCGGTCCGCGTCGAGGCCGCGAAGCGCGCCGGCCACTTCGAGGAGAACGTCTTCCGCTTCTGCTGGATCGTCGACTTCCCGATGTACGAGAAGGACGAGGAGACCGGCAAGATCGACTTCTCCCACAACCCCTTCTCGATGCCCCAGGGCGGCATGAAGGACCTGGAGGAGAAGGACCCGCTGGACATCCTGGCCTGGCAGTACGACATCGTCTGCAACGGCGTGGAGCTCTCCTCCGGCGCGATCCGGAACCACGAGCCCGAGATCATGCTGAAGGCCTTCGAGATCGCGGGCTACGACCGCGACACCGTCGAGCAGGAGTTCGCGGGCATGCTCCGCGCCCTCCGCTTCGGCGCCCCGCCGCACGGCGGCATCGCCCCGGGCGTGGACCGCATCGTCATGCTCCTCGCGGACGAGCCGAACATCCGCGAGACGATCGCCTTCCCGCTGAACGGCAACGCCCAGGACCTGATGATGGGCGCCCCGACGGAGCTGGACGAGTCCCGCCTCCGCGAGCTCAACATCGCGCTCCGCAAGCCGGTGGCGCCGAAGTCGACGGAGTCCCGCCCGGTGACCGAGTCGGTCCACCCGGACGCGGCGCGGTAAGCGACACGAGGCACTGACGAAGGGCCCGGAACCGTACACACGGTTCCGGGCCCTTTCGTACGGAAGCCTTGAGTATCCCGCCACAGCTGGTCCATCTCTGCCGCCACCCGGCTTCCGCAGGTCCCCCGGACGCTCGTTCGGGGGACTTTCGCGTTCTCGGCGTACGCGCCGAGACCGTACCGTGGAACATGGCTCCGACCTGGTTCCCACTGTCTCGGGAAGGAGCGACTGTCGTGAGCATCGTCGCCGAGGAGCGGTCCGTGACCATGACCCAGGACGAATTCGAGGAGATCGCCCGCCACGCCATACGGACGAGCGAGGCACTGCGGCTGGAGTTCGTCGGCGGGAAGATGGGGGTCAAGGCGGTGCCGGACGGCGATCACGGGCGGATCATCGCCTGGCTTACACAGCGGTGCATCCAGGCCCGGCAGGGCTGGTGGCTCTTTCCGGACCAAGGGCTGCACATCGAGACGTACCGCAAGGGCAACGCTCGTCCTGACGGGGTGTTCGCCCACATCGATGCCTTCGTCGGGCAAGGTGAGTGGGCCAGTCCCGATGGGGTGCTGATGGTCGTCGAGGTCACGTCCGGCGACCCCGACACCGACCAGCGGGACCGTGTGGAGAAGCCGCGCGCGTACGCCGAGACCGGAATCCCCGTCTATCTGCTGATCGACCGGGACAGCTGTGAGGTCAAGGTCCACTCGCAGCCGGACGGCACCAGGTACGAGCTGGTGAACACGGTCCCCTTCGGGAAGAGCGTCACCCTTCCCGACCCGGTCGGGATCGAGCTGGACACGGAGCCGCTGAAGGACTGGGTGCACTGAACTCTACGGACTTCACGGTTCATTCATGGTGGAGGTCCGCGCCGCAGAAGACGCACACGAAGAAGCCGTCCCGCACCACGTTCAGCTGCTCGCAGCCGCCGCAGTGGCGGAAGACGAACGTGTGGGTGAAGCCGTCGGTGTGGGGGAGGCCCGCGAGGGAGAGGGCGGCGGATACGGGTGGCCAGGAGTCCGGGTCCGGGCAGTAGCCCGTGGACTGGTTGGTCAGGGACGTGACCGCCCAGCCGTCGCCGTCGTGGGCGAAGGCGATCTCGCCCGCCCCGAAGACCCATCCCCGGGCCGCGCAGGCGACGTGTTCGCTGTGGCGGGGGGCCAGGCGGAGCAGGCCGTCGGCGTCGATGACGTAGGTGAAGGGCTCGGCGAGGTCGTCGGGTGTCTGCTCCGAGGCCCAGGCGGCGAAGTCCCCCGGCGTGCGGATCGCGCGGCCCTCGGTGCCGGGGCGCACGGCGGCCCGGATCGCGGGGTCGCCGACGTACCCGTAGAGGCGTGGTCCGGTCGGCGAGATGGCGGTGGTGTGGCGCAGGCGCGGGACCGCGTCGCCGGAGAAGGTGACCTTGGCCGTATGGGCCGTGTCCAGCACCTCGACGCGGCGGCTGTAGCGCTGGATCGCCGTGACGGTCAGGCGGCCGTCCTCAAAGGTCTGGCCCACGCGTACGGGGCCCGACCAGCACCGTACGACGCACACCGGGCCTTCCACCGAGTAGATCTCCAGCTGGGGCACGGCGAGGCCGCCGGCTCCGGGTGGGAGCGCGGCGGCATCGGCGTCGGTGTGCATGGGGCGGGTCAGGCCTTCTTCGGGTCCTCCAGGCGGGGGAAGAGCACCGCGCCCTTCGTGACCGTCGCGCCGGCGGGCAGCTGCCCCCACGTGGCGGCGTCCTGGACGCGCTGGTCGGCCAGGGCGCCGAGGGCGGGCTCGGCGCCCAGGGAGTCCCACAGCTTGGCCGAGGTGTCCGGCATGACCGGGTTCAGCAGGACCGCGACCGCGCGCAGGGACTCCGCAGCGGTGTAGAGGATCGTCGCCAGGCGGGCCCGGCCCTCCTCGCTGTCGTCCTTGGCCACCTTCCACGGCTCCTGCTCCGTGATGTAGCCGTTGACCTGCTTCACGAAGTCGAAGATCGCCAGGATGCCGCCCTGGAAGTCCAGCTCCTCGCCGATCTTCCGGTCCGCCTCCGCGACCGCCGTGGCCAGGCCCGCCTGGACGGCCTCCTCCGCCGCACCGGACGCGGTCGCGGCGGGCAGCGCGCCCTCGAAGTACTTGCCGACCATCGCCGCCACGCGCGAGGCGAGGTTGCCGTAGTCGTTCGCCAGCTCGGAGGTGTAGCGGGCGGTGAAGTCCTCCCACGAGAACGACCCGTCGCTGCCGAACGCGATCGCCCGCAGGAAGTACCAGCGGTACGCGTCCACACCGAAGTGCGAGGTCAGGTCCTGCGGCTTGATGCCCGTCAGGTTCGACTTCGACATCTTCTCGCCGCCGACCATCAGCCAGCCGTTCGCCGCGACCTTGCCGGGCACCGGCAGGCCCTGCGCCATCAGCATCGCGGGCCAGATCACCGCGTGGAAGCGCAGGATGTCCTTGCCGACCAGGTGCACGTTCGCCGGGAACGTCTCGTCGAACTTCGCCGGGTTCTCGTTGTAGCCGACGGCCGTCGCGTAATTCAGCAGCGCGTCGACCCACACGTAGATGACGTGCTTCTCGTCCCACGGGATCGGAATGCCCCAGTCGAACGTCGACCGCGAGATGGAAAGGTCCTGGAGGCCCTGCTTCACGAAGTTCACGACCTCGTTGCGGGCCGACTCCGGCTGGATGAAACCGGGGTTCTTCTCGTAGAAGTCGAGCAGCTTCGGGCCGTACTCGCTCAGCTTGAAGAAGTAGTTCTCCTCCTTGAGGATCTCCACCGGCTTCTTGTGGATCGGACACAGTTTCGTGCCGTCCTCCGCCTCGATGAGATCGCCCGGGAGCTTGTACTCCTCGCAGCCCACGCAGTACGGGCCCTCGTACCCGCCCTTGTAGATCTCGCCCTTGTCGTACAGGTCCTGCACGAATTCCTGGACGCGGTCCGTGTGCCGCTTCTCGGTGGTGCGGATGAAGTCGTCGTTCGCGATCTCCAGGTGCTCCCAGAGGGGCTTCCAGGCCTCCTCGACGAGCTTGTCGCACCACTCCTGCGGAGTGACGTTGTTCGCTTCGGCCGTGCGCATGATCTTCTGACCGTGCTCGTCCGTGCCGGTGAGGTACCACACCTTCTCGCCACGCTGACGGTGCCAGCGGGTGAGCACGTCGCCTGCGACGGTCGTATAGGCGTGGCCCAGGTGAGGAGCGTCGTTGACGTAGTAAATGGGGGTCGTGACGTAGTACGCCTTCGTCCCCTGCTTCTCGGATCCAGTGGCCGCCATGGTCGAAATCCTATCCGCCGCCGCGCGCTGCCCTCACCTTCGTTTCAAGGGGGGAGACGGCCGAGTCCCGGCCGTCTCCCCTTGGACGTACGCCGTCGGTCAGACCGACCAGTCCGCGAGGAGCTCGCGGTAGAACGTCGCGTGCGGGACCTCCCGGGGCTCCGGGCCCGCGTGGAAGAAGCCCGCGTTCTCCGCCTGCAGCTTGCGCAGGTAGTCGAACGCCTTCGCGTCCTTCTCCCCGAACGCCACGAACCGCCACTGGATGCCGCCCGCGCGAGCCGCGGCGTCCGCCAGCGCCTGCGTCGCCGCCGTCTTCGACTCCGGCGCGCCGTCCGTCTGGAAGATCACCAGCGCCGGGCGGTCGGCCGCGCCGGACTTCTCGTGCAGCGAGAGCACCTCCGCGATCGCCCGGTCGTAGTTGGTCCGGCCCATGCGGCCGAGGCTGTCGTGCAGGGCCTCGATCCTGCCGTCGACGTCGTCGAGGGTCACCTCGCCGGTGCCGTCGATCTCCGTCGAGAAGAACACCACCGGGACGGTGGCGTCCTTGTCCTCGTCCAGGTGCGCGGCGAGCGCGAGCGCCTGCTCGGCGAGGTGCTGGGCGCTGCCGTCCTTGTAGTACGGGCGCATCGAGCCGGACCGGTCCAGCACCAGGTACACGCTGGCCCGCGCGCCGGTGAGGCCGCGCTTCTTGAGTACGGAGCCGGCGGCCTTGTACGCGTCCACGACCGCGCCCTGGGGCGCCCGCGCCTTGACGCGGGCGAGCGTGTGCGCGGGCTTGCCGGCGGGCGCCGTCGGCTGCTCTTCGGCGGGCTCGGTCGATGCGGCCGCAGGCGTGGGCGTGGGTGTGGGCGTGGTGTCGTCGGCGGTGTCGTCGCTGTCGGTGCGGTCCTCGCTCTCGGCGGGGGTCGGTGCCTCGGCGACGGGCTCCGGCTGCGCCTCCGGCTCCGGCTCGGGCTGGGGCTCGGGGGCCTCGGCCTTGGCCTCGGCGGCCGCGGCCTCGGGCTCGGCCTCAGGCTCGGCGGTCTCCGCAGCGGCGGCTACCTCGGGCTCCGGCTGCGCCTCGGCGGCCGGAGCGGCCTCCGGCTCCGGAGCCTCGGCGGCAGGCGCAGCGGCCGCCTCCGGGGTCTTCGCAGCGTCCGGGGCCTCCGCGGGCTTGGGTACCCCGGCCGCCTCGGGCGAGGGCTCAGGCACCTCAGGCGTCCCCGACGTGGACGACGTGGACGACGTGGACGACGCGTCCCGCGCCGGGGGGATCGTCGTGCGGCGCGGGCGAGGCGCGTCGAAGGCGGCGGCCACCAGGTCCGCTGCCGCCTGTTCCGCGGGGGACGACTCCGCGGAGGGCGAGGACGACTCCGTCGAAGAAGGCGCCGCGGGGGACGACTCCGCTGAGGACGACTCCGCCGACGAGGGCGCCGCGGAGGACGACACCGCAGGGGCCGAAGGGGCCGATTCCGCGGGGGAAGCAGGTGACTGCGACGGAACCGTCGTCGTCGGGGGCACCGCCCGTTCCGTCTGGGGCGGGACGGAGGGGGCCGTGGCCGCCGACTCGTTACGCTCCGCACGGTCGCGTCCAAACACCTTGCGCAGCAAGCTCCGAATGCCCATGGGCGAGGCCTTTCGCATGTTGGGTGCCGTGTATGTCCGTACTGCGGGAATCATCCCCGGCCAGGGCGGACACGTAAGGTTAGCCGCCCCGTGTGGCGCCGAAAGGCAAGGGGCAATCGCGTCAACCCCGCCCCCGACGCCCTCGATTCATGCACCGTTCATCTTGTCGCCGCCGCGCTGCTCATATCCGCACTTAGCGTCACGCCGGACGGAATTCGCGAAACGAGGAAGAGGAACGAAGTGCGCAGACTGCTGCCGCTGCTGAGCACCCACTCGCACGGGGGCGGTCGGTCCGCCCTCACCTGCCGCTACCGCTGCGGTGACGCCTGCTTCCACGAGGTGCCGAACACCAGCGACAACGAGTACGTCGGCGACGTCATAGCCGGCGCCCTCTCGCGCCGGTCGATGATGCGGGCCACCGCCGCCGTGACCGTCGCCGCCACTGCGGGCGGCGCCCTCGCCGTACAGGGCGGACAGGAGGCGGTCGCCGCCACCCCGGCGGCCCCCACCGCCGGGAAGGGGGCGGGCAGGAGCGCCGGCGCCCGCGGGCTCCGCTTCGCCCCCGTCGCGCCCAACACGGACGACAAGGTCACCGTCCCCGACGGCTACGCCCAGAGCGTCGTCATCCGCTGGGGCGAGCCCATCCTGCGCGGGGCGCCCGCCTTCGACGCCGACAAGCAGTCCGCGAAGGCACAGGCCGGGCAGTTCGGGTACAACAACGACTTCCTGTCGCTGCTGCCCCTGAAGGGCGAGTACGGGCGCCAGGTGATGGTCGCCAACCACGAGTACACGGACGAAGTCCTGATGTTCAAGGGGTACGACCCGGAGAACCCGACCCGCGAGCAGGTCGAGATCGCCTGGGCCGCGCACGGCCTGTCCGTGGTCGTCGTGCAGGAGGAGCACCGCTCCGGCCGGCTCACGCCCGTCACCCGCCACCCGCTCAACCGCCGCCTCACCGCCACCAGCGCGTTCGAGCTCACCGGCCCGGCGGCGGGCGGCGACCTCCTCAAGACCAGTGCCGACCCGGCCGGCCGTACGGTCCTGGGCACCCTCAACAACTGCGCCGGCGGCACCACCCCCTGGGGCACCACGCTCCACGGCGAGGAGAACTTCAACCAGTACTTCGCCCACGGCTCGTCCCCGACCGACAAGCGGTACGGCATCGGCTCCGGCGCGAGCGAGCGCAAGTGGGAGCGGTTCGACAAGCGCTTCGACGTCAAGCAGGAGCCCAACGAGCCGCACCGCTTCGGCTGGGTCGTCGAGCTCGACCCGTACGACCCCGACTCCACGCCCCGCAAGCGCACCGCGCTCGGCCGCTTCAAGCACGAGGCCGCCCAGCCGCGCCTGACGGCCGACGGCCGGCCGGTCGTCTACATGGGCGACGACGAGCGGTTCGACTACTTCTACAAGTTCGTGTCGTCGAAGCGGATGATGAAGGGCTCCTCGCGCCGCGCCCGCGAGCACAACCTGACGCTGCTCGACGAGGGCACGCTGTACGTCGCCAAGCTCACCGGCGACTCCCCGGGCGACGTCGACGGCACCGGCAAGCTGCCGAACGACGGCGAGTTCGACGGCAGCGGGCAGTGGATCCCCCTCGCGACGGGCACGACCAGCCACGTCCCCGGGATGACCGCCGAGGAGGTGTACGTCTTCACCCGCGTCGCCGCCGACAAGGTGGGCGCCACCAAGATGGACCGCCCCGAGGACGTCGAGCCGTCCCCGCGCACCGGCCGCGTGTACGTCGCGCTGACGAACAACAAGGACCGCGGCGCGGCCGGCAAGGCCGGTGCCGACGAGGCCAACCCGCGCAACAGCAACAAGCACGGCCACGTGCTGGAGCTCGCCGAGCACTGGGACGACCCGGCCTCCGACGGCTTCGCGTGGCGGCTGTTCCTCGTCGCGGGCGACCCGGAGGACCCGGCGACGTACTTCGCGGGCTACCCCAAGGAGAAGGTCAGCCCCATCTCCTGCCCCGACAACGTCGCCTTCGACCCGTACGGCAACCTGTGGATCTCCACCGACGGCAACCAGCTCGGCTCGCACGACGGCCTGTTCGCCGTCGCCACGCAGGGCGAGCGGCGCGGTGAGCTGAAGCAGTTCCTGACCGTGCCGACCGGCGCCGAGACGTGCGGGCCGGTCATCCAGGAGCGGCGCGTGCTCGTCGCCGTCCAGCACCCGGGCGAGGTCGACGGCGCGTCCGTCGAGAAGCCCGCCTCCGCCTGGCCCGACGGACCCGGGAAGATCGTCCGCCCGGCGGTCGTCGCCGTGTACCGCAAGGACGGCCGGAACATCGGCGTCTGACGGACCCACGGGGGGTCACGAGGTGGCGCGGGCCGTCCCCCCGCGCCACCTCGTGTACTGCTGCGCCGGATCGCCCGTGTACGCCCACGGCATCCACGACGCCCGCGCCCCCAGCAGCCCGAACAGCTCCCCGTACACCTCCGGCAGGCCCGCGTGGCAGGCCGCGTGCGTCAGGAAGTTGAGCGGCTCGACCTCCTCCGGCCGGACCGGCCCGGGCGCGCGGCCGCCGATCCAGCGGTCGCGCGTGCGCCGTACCTCCGTGGCCGCCAGCTCGTGCTTCCAGTGCTGGTCGAAGCCGCGCACCGGGCCCCGGCCGTGCCCGCTCTCGACGACGTACCGGTACTCCTCCACCCGCGCGATCTGCACCAGGACCGGCAGCGGCGAGCCGGGTGGCGCCGCGCCCGCCGCGTCCCGCGCGAAGTCGTACATCGCGCCGTGGGTGCCGTGCCACCGGGCCGACCAGTAGCGCAGCAGCTGGACGTGGCCCTCCAGGTTGTACGGGTCGCGGCGCCGCAACTCGTCCCACCAGCCGCGCAGTTCACGGCGCCCGACCCCGCCCTCGTACAGCCGCGCCACCGTCAGCAGCGACACCCACGGCATCGGGTCGGCGGGCCGTGCGTCCGCCGCGGTCAGGCAGGCGAGGACCGTGGCGTCGAGGCGCGCCCGGTCCACCGCCGCGCCCGGGCCGGGCGGCGTGCCCGCCGCGATCGCGGTGGTAAAGACCCGTACGACCTCGGTCGCGGCCCGCAGCACCGCCGCGTCCGGGTGGTCGGGCTCGGCCGCCCGCCACGCCTCCACCACCGTGGATCCGGCCGCCGCGTGGGCCAGCATCCGCAGCCGCAGGGTGCGCCGGGCCCGGTCCCCGTCCGATGCGGCCAGCAGGTCGCGGACGCCCTGCCAGCGGCCGATGACGATGTCGTGCCGGGCGGCGGTCAGCGCCCGGTCCCCGAAGTCCGGGTCGAAGTCGGGCGTGAAGCGGGCCGAACGGCGGTGGGCCGACCGCCGGCGGGCGGCCGCCATCAGAAGTCCGTCGCCAGCGGCTCGCCCGCGCCGCCGCGCCGTTGCCCCGGAACACCGCCGTACGGTTCCACCGCCGCCATCGCGCGCACCGCGTCGAGCCGCGCCGGGCAGCGGTAGTACGCGCTGCCCTTGCGCCAGTACCAGAGCATCGGCACGAGCCCGGCGGCCAGCCCGCCCAGGCCGACGGCCACCGAGGTGGGGCTCAGCTCCTCCAGCGCCGTGACGAACACCCAGAACATGTATGCCGAGCCGAGCAGCGGCCACGCCCCGCCCAGCACGAAGTCCCGTACGGAGGCGAACAGCATCCTCCGGTAGGCCACGACCGCGGCGATGCCCGCGAGGCCGTAGTAGAAGGCGATCTGCAGGCCCATGGCGTGGACCGCCTCGCCCAGGATGTCGCCCACCGAGCCGAGCGCCGTGGCCGCCGCGAACAGCGCCAGCGCCACCGCCCCCACGACGGTGACGGCCACCCACGGCGTGTTCCAGCGGCGGTGTACGGAGCCGAGGGCGGCCGGCATCGTACGGTCCCGGCCCATCGCGAACAGGGAGCGCGTCACCTGGATCAGCGTGGTCTCCAGGGTCGCGACGGTGGACAGCATGACCGCCAGGATCAGCAGCTTGCCGCCCCAGCCCGGCCAGATCGCGCGGCCGAGCAGCGCCAGGACACCCGTGCCGACCTCCGCGATCTCGTGGGAGGACAGGATGATGTTGACGGCGATCGTGAACGCCTCGAAGAGGAGGAAGACGACCCCGATGCCGACGAGCGCCGCGAGACCGGCGGTGCGGCGGCTGTTCCGGGTCTCCTCGCTGAGGTTGCTGGTGACGTCCCAGCCCCAGTAGCAGAAGGCGGCGATCAGCGCGCCGGACGCGAAGCCCGAGACGCCGTCGAAGTGGGAGAAGCCGAGCCACGACCAGTCGAAGGCGGCGGCCGAGCCGCGGTGCAGCAGCGCGCCGACCACGAAGAGCAGGAGGACGGCCAGCTCGACGCCCGTGATGAGGAGTTGGGCCCGCGCGGTGAGCCGCGCCCCGCCCAGCACCACCAGCAGCATCACCAGGAACCAGCCCGCTCCGACGGCGGTGGCGAGCGTGGTGTCGGCGGCGAGGTGCGGGTCGAACAGCGCGAGGGTCAGCTGTCCGGCGGGCAGCGACCCGGCCACCATGAAGATCGTGGCGGCCACCACCAGGGCCCAGCCGGAGAGGAACCCCAGGAAGGGGTGGAGGGTGCGCCCCACCCAGGAGTAGCCGGCGCCCGCGTTGACGTCGATCCGGCCGAGCCGGCCGAAGGCCAGCACGATGCCCAGCATCGGGATTGCGCAGTAGAGCAGCGCGGCGGGCGCGGCGAAGCCGACGGCGCCGACGAGGACGGCGGTGGTGGCGGCCAGCGAGTACGCGGGGGCGCTGCCGGCGACGGCCATCACGATCGTGTCGAACGTACCGAGGACATTGGGCTGGAGACCCCTGGGAGTGATGCTGCGCATGGCGAATGTCCTTGGAAGGCACGGCATATGACGGCATATAGCGGTAGGTGCGGTGGTTCAGGAGCGGTGCTGCACGCGTGGATCGTGCGCATCGTAGTCGGGCCCGGGAGAGGCGATCGCGCGGGCCGCCCGCACCTCCTGGCGCAGCGGCCCGAGCACGCTGCTCCCCTCTTCCCCGCCGCCGTCGTCCCATTCCGCCCGTACGCCCGTGATGACGTGGCTCGTGCGCAGGCCCGCCGCCAGTTCGCGCAGTTGCCGCTCGACCTCCGCCGCCTCGGCGGGGTCGGGCGGCGGGGCGCCGTGGTCGACGCGGACCCGGGCCGCGGTCGTCGCGTCGATGATCCGCTCCACGGCGACGACCAGCGGCCACCAGGCGGTGGCGCGGGTGCCGGTGGGTGGCGGCTCGGTCAGCGCCCGCTGGAACTCGGCCCGTACGGTCGACAGGTCCCGGTACAGGCGGCGCCGGGCGCGGACCCGCGCGCCGGGGTTCCGCTCCGCCTCCGGGCCGAAGGCGCGGGCGACGTAGCGGGCGGCGTCGGCGACCGCGTCGGCGAGACGGTCGCCGATCCGGGTGTGCCAGCTCTCCGGCCACAGCAGGTAGCCCGCGACGAGCGTGATCGCGCAGCCGAGGAGCGAGTCGTACAGGCGCGGCAGGACCAGCTCGAAGCCCTGCCGGTTCAGCCAGTCCGAGAGGAGCAGGATGACGGGGGTGATGGCGGCGGTCTGGAAGGCGTACCCCTTCGCCGAGAAGGCCGGGATCAGCGCGGCCAGCACCACCATCACCGGCACGTCCCACCAGCCGCGCGGCACCTCCGCGAGGACGAGCGCGGCGATGGCGAGCCCGGCGACCGTGCCGAGGGCGCGCAGCACGGCGCGGGAGAAGACCGAGCCGAAGTCGGGCTTGAGGACGAAGGTGACGGTGAGGGCCACCCAGTACGAGCGGGGGACGGCGATCAGGGAGACGAGCGACTGCGCGATGCCGATGCACACCGCGAGGCGCAGCCCGTAGCGCCATGAGCCTTCGGAGACGAGGGCGTCGCGGGCGGCGCGCCGGGCCCGTACGGAGAGCGCGGCGGGACGGTCGAGGCGGTCGAGCGAACCGGTCTCCGTGCCGTGGACGACGGTGGCGGCGTGGCGCAGGGCGTGGTCGACGGCGCGTTCGGAGGGGGTGGTGGGGTCGGGGAGCTCCGGGTCCGGGTACGGATCCGGGGCTGCGGCTGGGGCGGGCCGTTCCCGTTCGACGGCCGCCGCGAGGGCCTCCACCGCCGCCGGGATCGCGGCGGGCAGCGGGCGGCCGCGCAGATGGGCCGCGGGCGCCGCCTCGACGATCGGGATCACGGCGTTGAGCTGCGCCAGCTGCCGCACCAGCGTCGGGTTGCGGCCGTGGTCGCGGGCGCGGCGGGCGAGGACGAGGTCGTACGCGGTGTTGAGGGCCCGGGTGACGGCGGGGCGGCGGTCCTCGTACGCGGGGGTGCCCGCCGCCGCGAGGAGCGCGGCGATGGCGCGGTAGGTGGCGGCGACGGCCGCCCGTTCCGGTACGCCGCCCCGCAGGGGCCAGCCGAGCAGCGTGAGGGCGAGGACGACCGCGCCGCCGAGGGTGAGCAGCAGCGGCGCCTTCCACCAGGGGCTCGGCATGGGCAGTCCGGCGCCGACGACGGCGTTGAGGAGGAGCAGCAGCCCGGAGACGGAGGCGACGGCGCCGATCGACGAGATCATGCCGGAGGCGAGCGCGATCAGCGTGAGCACGGCGACGGCGGCCCAGCCCTCGCCGTACACCAGGGTGCCGAGGGTGACGCCGAGCGCGCCGAAGAGCTGCGGCACGGCGATGTTGAAGATCCGCATCCGGTACGCGTCGGCGGTGTCGCCGATGACCCCGGACAGGGCGCCCATCGACACCAGGGCCCCGTACAGCGGCTGCCCCACGGCGAGGCCGACCGCGAGGGGCGCGGTGAGCGCGACGGCGGCGCGGGCGACGGCGGCCCACGGGACGGGCGCGGGCTGCGGGCGCAGGGCCCGCATCAGCCACTCGGGCGGCGCGAGCCGGACGGCCCTGCCGGCGCCTCCCCCGGTGGGGGCCGGCGGCTCAGTAGGCCTCGTCACCGGGCGGGCGGACCGTCGCCGTGTCCGGGTCCTCGCCGACCTCCTCCTTGGCGCGCCCCTGCCGCAGCAGATCCCAGCACTGGTCGAGCTGGGCCCCCAGGGAGCGCAGACGCGCCTCCTCGTCGCCGGTGAGGGCGCCGGCGCGGTCGTGCAGCGCCCGTTCCTCGCGGACGAGCGCTCCGATGTGGTCGAGGATCTGCTCGTTGTCCATGGACTCCACCTTCCCGGATCGGGGGCGGGCGTGCAGGTCGGGCGCGACGGGCGAGGGCCGGTCCCGGCGACGCTGATCCACTTGCCGGACGGCCTTCGCAGGTGTGCTCTGAGGGAGTGAAGTGAGTGCGTGGAAGGAGCCACCCATGTCCGCACCCGCCACACCCGGATACACCCGCGCCCGCCACCGCGACGAAAGCCGGACCCGGCCTCGTACGGGCTGGAAGCTGCCCCTCGTCCTCGGCTTCCTCTTCGCCCTCTACGCCCAGCACATCGAACGCGACGGGCGCACGATCACCTTCGGCATCGCGATGCTGGGCCTCGTCAGCGGCGTCGTGTTCGGCGGCCTGTACTTCCTCCTGCGCCGCACCCAGGCGTCCCTGCCGCGCGAGCTGCGCGGGGCGGCGTACGGCGCGCTGGTCGGGCTGGGCGTCGGGTGGCTGTATAGCCTGAGCGGCGCCAGCGTCCTGACGGCGGCGGCGGTGTCGCTGGTGGTGGGGGCGGGAGCGGGACTCATCGCGTTCTACCTCTTCTACACGCACGAGTGAGTACGGGCACGAGTGAGCCGTCCGCGTTCGCGTCGCCGGCGCCGGCGGGTCGCAGGCGCTAGCGGGCGGTGGCCGGGTGCGGCGGGGCCGTCTCCGGGACGCCCGCCGGGCGCAGGGCCGCGAACTCCTCGCGCAGGACGGGGACGACCTCCTCGCCGAGCAGGTCCAGCTGCTCCAGGACCGTCTTGAGCGGCAGCCCCGCGTGGTCGAGGAGGAACAGCTGGCGCTGGTAGTCGCCGGCCGTGCGGCGGAAGGTGAGGGTCCGCTCGATGACCTGCTGCGGGGAGCCGACGGTCAGCGGCGTCTGGGCGGTGTACTCCTCCAGCGAGGCGCCGTGCCCGTACACCGGGGCGTTGTCGAAGTACGGCCGGAACTCCCTTACCGCGTCCTGCGCGTTGCGCCGCATGAAGACCTGGCCGCCCAGCCCCACGATGGCCTGCTGGGGGTCGCCGTGACCGTAGTGCGCGAACCGCTCGCGGTAGAGGGTCACCATCCGCTTCGTGTGCTCCTGGGGCCAGAAGATGTTGTTGTGGAAGAAGCCGTCGCCGTAGTACGCGGCCTGCTCGGCGATCTCGGGGGAGCGGATGGAGCCGTGCCAGACGAAGGGCGGTACGTCGTCCAGCGGGCGCGGC
This sequence comes from Streptomyces sp. NPDC045998, assembly GCF_056430285.1. Taxonomy (NCBI): domain Bacteria; kingdom Bacillati; phylum Actinomycetota; class Actinomycetes; order Kitasatosporales; family Streptomycetaceae; genus Streptomyces; species Streptomyces sp. NPDC045998. The sequence continues at coordinate 380,874 of NZ_JBWKLJ010000004.1, read as the reverse complement.
GTGGAGGTGAAGCCTTCCAGGGGCGTACGGAAGTGGCCCGTCCAGTCGACCGCCTCCTGCCTCCACAGCTTGTGGAGAAGCCCGTAGTTCTCGATGGCGAGCGGGATGCCCTGCCGGATGTCCTGCCCGAACCACGGGTAGACGGGCGGGGTGTTGCCGCGCCCCAGCATCAGGTCGACGCGGCCGTCCGCGAGGTGCTGGAGCATCGCGTAGTCCTCGGCGATCTTCACCGGGTCGTTGGTGGTGATGAGGGTCGTGGACGTCGACAGCACCAGGCGGCGGGTGCGGGCGGCGATGTACCCGAGGAGGGTCGTCGGGGACGACGGCACGAACGGCGGGTTGTGGTGCTCGCCGGTGGCGAAGACGTCGAGGCCGACCTCCTCGGCCTTGAGGGCGAGGGTCACCATGGCCGCGATCCGCTCGTGCTCGGTCGGCGCCCGGCCGGTCGTCGGATCGGGGGTCACGTCGCCGACGGTGAAGATTCCGAACTGCATCGCCCTCACACCTCTCGAGACCGGGGTCGGTACGGGCACGGGTACCCGGCGGCGGGGCCGCCCAGAGGCGGCCGCCGCACGACCACCCGATAGGGTTCGGGCCCGTGAGCAGCAGCCCCATAGCCATCCGTCATCCGGTCACCGTCGTCGGTATCGGCGCGGACGGCTGGGCCGGGCTCGGTGACGCCTCCCGGGACGCCCTGCGCGCCGCCGAGGTCGTCATCGGCGGTGAACGGCAGCTCGCCCTGCTGCCGCCCGCGGAGTGCCGTGGCGAGCGCGTGGCCTGGCCCTCGCCGCTGCGGCCCGCCGTCCCCCGGCTGCTGTCCGAGCACGCCGGGCGCCGGATCGCCGTGCTCGCCAGCGGGGACCCCATGTTCTACGGAATCGGCCGCGCCCTCGCCGAGACCGCCGGCCCCGAGCGGCTGCGCGTCCTGCCGCACCCGTCGTCGGTCTCTTACGCCTGCGCCCGGCTCGGCTGGCCCCTGGAGGAGACGGAGACCGTCACGCTGGTCGGCCGGCCCCTCGCCTCGCTGGCCGCCGCGCTGCACGACGGGCGGCGGCTGCTGGTGCTCAGCGCGGGCGCCGAGACGCCCGGCGAGGTCGCGGCGCTGCTGCGGGAACGCGGCTTCGGGCCCAGCACCCTGCGCGTACTGGAGCAGCTCGGCTCCCCGGAGCGCGAGCGCGTCCTCACCGGCACCGCCGACGCCTGGACCCACGCGCCCGGCGACCCGCTCAACGTCATCGCCGTCACCTGTGTGCGCGCCGACGGCGCGCTGCGCCTCGGGGCCGTGCCCGGCCTGCCCGACGCGGCGTACGAGAACGACGGCCAGCTCACCAAGCGCCATGTGCGCGCCGCGACGCTCGGCGCGCTGGCGCCCGCGCCCGGCGAGCTGCTGTGGGACGTCGGCGGCGGCTCCGGCTCGATCGGCATCGAGTGGATGCGCGCCCACCGCACCTGCCGCGCCATCGCCGTGGAGCGTTCCGCCGAGCGGGCCGCACGGATCACCCGCAACGCGGAGGCGCTGGGCGTCCCCGCCCTGCGCGTGGTCACCGGGCCCGCGCCCGGTGCCCTCGCCGGGCTGCCCGCCCCCGACGCGGTGTTCATCGGCGGCGGGCTGACCGCGCCCGGGCTCCTCGACGCCTGCTGGGACGCCCTGCGGCCGGGCGGGCGGCTCGTCGCCAACACCGTGACCCTCGAATCCGAGGCGCTGCTCGCCGACCGCTACCGGCGGTACGGCGGCGAGCTCGTACGGCTCGCGGTCGCGCACGCCGTCCCGGTGGGCGGTTTCACCGGCTGGCGCCAGGCCATGCCGGTCACGCAATGGTCCGTAACCAAGCCTGGAGCACCTGGAGCAGTTTCACGATGACCGTCTACTTCATCGGTGCGGGCCCCGGCGCCGCCGACCTCATCACCGTGCGCGGCGCGCGCACCCTCGCCTCCTGCCAGGTGTGCCTGTACGCGGGGTCGCTCGTGCCGCGCGAGCTGCTCGCCGAGTGCCCGCCGGGGGCGCGGCTCGTCGACACCGCGCGCCTCGACCTGGACGCCATCACGGCGGAGCTGGTCCGGGCCCACGAGGAGGGCCACGACGTCGCGCGCCTCCACTCCGGCGACCCGTCCGTCTTCAGCGCCGTCGCCGAGCAGATGCGGCGGCTGGACGCGGCCGGCATCCCGTACGAGGTCGTGCCAGGCGTCCCGGCCTTCGCGGCCGCGGCGGCCGCGCTGAAGCGGGAGCTGACCGTGCCGACCGTCGGGCAGACGGTCATCCTGACCCGCATCGCCGAGCAGGCCACGCCCATGCCGGAGGGCGAGGACCTCGCCACCCTCGGCCGCAGCGGCGCGCTGCTGGTGCTGCACCTGGCGGCCCGATACGTCGACCGCGTCGTCGCCGAGCTGGTGCCGCACTACGGCGAGGACTGCCCCGCTGCCGTGGTCGCCCTCGCGTCCCGCCCGGACGAGGTGATCCTGCGCGGCACGCTCGCGGACATCGCGGCGGCGACGAAGGAGGCGGGCATCACGCGGACGGCGGTGATCCTGGTGGGCCGCACGCTGGCCGCGACGCAGTTCCGCGACAGCCACCTGTACTCGCCGGAGCGCGACCGGCACGTCTGCTGACGCTTCAGCCCTGCACCTCGCTGCGGCCGACGACCGTCCCGGCCCGGTCGATGCAGACGACGTCCACCGCGACCGGGGCGCCGCGCAGCACGGCGAGGGCCTGGTCGCGGGCGGTGTCGGCGACCAGGTCGCCCAGCGGCACGCCCCGCGCGGCGCACAGCTGCAGCGCGGCGAGCCCGGTGTTGGCCTCCGCCACCCGCGCCGCGAGCTCCTCGTCGGCGCCGCCCGCGCGGGCCAGCTCCGCGAGGAACCCCTTGTCGACCTGGGAGCGCGCCGAGTGCAGGTCGAGGTGGCCGGCGGCCAGCTTGGACAGCTTGGCGAAGCCGCCGCAGATGGTGAGCCGCTCGACCGGGTGCCGGCGTACGTACTTCAGCACCGCGCCCGCGAAGTCGCCCATGTCCAGCAGCGCGTCCTCGGGCAGCCCGTAGAGGGACACGACCGTCTTCTCGGATGTCGATCCCGTGCACCCGGCGAGGTGCGTGCGGCCCGCCGCCCGGGCGACGTCCACGCCGCGCCGGATGGAGTCGATCCAGGCGGAGCACGAGTACGGCACGACGACCCCGGTCGTACCGAGGATGGACAGCCCGCCCAGGATGCCGAGGCGGGGGTTCCACGTGGAACGGGCGATCTCCTCGCCGTCGTCGACCGAGACCGTGATCTCGACGTCACCGGTGCCGCCGTGCGCGGCGGCGACGCGGGCGACGTGCTCGCGCATCAGCTGCCGGGGCACGGGGTTGATGGCCGGCTCGCCCACCTCCAGCGGCAGGCCCGGCCGCGTGACCGTCCCGACGCCCGGTCCGGCGCGGAAGACCACGCCGGCGCCCGGCGGGAGCATCCGGACCGTGGCCCTGATCAGTGCCCCGTGCGTCACATCGGGATCGTCCCCGGCGTCCTTGACGATCCCGGCCATGGCGCGGTCGCCCTTGAGATCCTCGGTGGCGAGCGCGAAGGCGGGTGTCTGCCCCTTCGGCAGGCTGATGGTCACCGGGTCGGGGAAGTCCCCGGTGAGCAGCGCGGTGTACGCGGCGGTCGTGGCCGCCGTGGCACAGGCCCCGGTCGTCCACCCGGAACGGAGCCCGGTGTGCTTGAGTTGCGCACTGCGCCCACCCGTCGCCTCACCCATGGACCGTCACCGTGCACATACTCCTCCTCGGCGGTACGACCGAGGCCCGCCGCGTGGCCGAGACCCTGCACACGCAGGCCGCCGTGCGGGTGACCACCTCGCTCGCGGGCCGCGTGGCCGCCCCGCGGCTGCCCCCGGGCGAGGTGCGGATCGGCGGTTTCGGCGGAGCGGAGGGCCTCGCCCGCTGGCTGCGCGCACACCAGGTGGACGCGGTCATCGACGCCACTCATCCCTTCGCGGACACCATCAGCTCGAACGCGGCCCGGGCGGCCGCCGCAGCCCATGTTCCCCTGCTCGCCCTGTGCCGTCCCGGGTGGGCCCCCGTCGAGGGGGACGACTGGCACCTCGTGGACACCCTCCCCGAGGCGGCGGACACGGCCCGGCGGCTGGGCCGCCGCATCTTCCTCACCACGGGCCGCATGGGCCTCGCCTCCTTCGCCCACGTCACCGACGCCTGGTTCCTCCTCCGCTCGGTCGACCCGCCGGAGCCCCCTTTCCCGCCCCACCTGGAGGTCCTCCTCGACCGGGGGCCCTTCACCCTGGAGGGCGAGCGCGAGGTGCTGCGCCGCCACGCCGTCGACGTCCTGGTCACCAAGGACAGCGGCTCCACCGCGACGTCCCCGAAACTGACGGCCGCCCGCGAGGCCGGCCTCCCGGTCGTCGTGGTCCGACGGCCGCCGGTGCCGGCGGGGGTCGCGTCGGTGGGGACGGTGGAGGAGGCGGTGGCGTGGGCGGCGGTTCAGTGTCGCGGGGGCAGCGGAGTGTGATCGCGGCAAGGCGTATGCGCCTGACGACGAGGACCCGCAAGTCCTACAATCGTTGATCACGAAAGCGAATCGGGGGGTCAGATGTCAGCACACAACGATGGATTCTCGGCCAATGCCGCGTCGATCAATGGGAACTCGAACCTGTTGGTGGAGCTTGCCGGACTGCTTTACCAGGGCCGTCCCGACGGTGAGCTGACGGTCATGGCCCGGGTGCCTCGTACGCACCCAGAGGTCTCCGCAACGCTCGACGCGTTTGCGCGCTTCAGCAATGACCAGTACCTGGACACGGTGTCCCTCCTGGCAGCCCTGTCCACCAAGCTGAGGGAATCCGGCAGCGACTACGTCGAGGTCGACCAGGCAACGCAAGCGGAGTTTCACAAGATCCTCGAACAGGGACGCTTCGTGCCGTCCGAGGATCGGTGACCGCCATGACGTACCGCGTGGATGTCGAGTTCCTCGAGTTGTGCAACCCCGCACTCATCGAACGTAACGCGCAAGAGTACCGGCGCCTTCACCAACTGCTGGAGTCAACCGACATCGCATTTCTCAAGGCCTCACGTACCGAGTGGGTGAGTGTGGCCAACGACCTTTACACCAAGCGGCTTAGGGAGGCAGAGAGCCTAGCCACCCACCTGTCGTCCGCTTTCCGCACCGCCTGGAGGGCCCTCATCGACTACGCCGATGCCGTTGAGCGCGCCAAGAAGTGTTTCGACGACGGCCGTAGCAGCGAGGTGGCGCTGTCCGGGGTCATGTCGAGGGTTGCCGAACCCGTCACGGAGACGGCGCAGCGTGCCGAACCCATGCGCCAGTGGGAGGACCTTCGCAAGAGGACCAGTGCCCTGGACTGGCTCGCGGAGATCACCGTTGATGTCGACGAGATAAGGGAGGAGGCGGAGCGACACTACGATGCGGCCAAGCAAGCCTTTGGCGATGCGGAGCGGATCGAGCGCGAAGCGCGGCGGACGTGTGTCGCTGAACTCGCCAAGGCTCAGGGATCAATTCCGGACTTCCGCGGAGATGTGCCGCACCCTTCGGTGCTGCTCGCCGGAATGCCAGCCTTCCGGCGGGAAGTCGGCGAGGCGCAGAACGACCCCAATGCCGCGCTGCCCGGTGTCGGCCCCAGGGTCGACGGCATCGCTCCCGCCGTGGGCGGTGACCGTGTGTCGCCGAAGCTACAGGAGATCCGTTCCCGGCTTGATGGATTGCCGCCCGCGATGGACCAGAATCAGTGGCTGCCGTCCAACTCCGACAACGACCGGCGTGAGTGGATCCGCACCAATCGGCAGCACATCATGGACGCCGCCGAGTACACAGGCCTGCCAGCCGACATGATCGCGGGCATCGCTTGGCAGGAAGTACAGGGCGATCCGAAGTGGGTCGATGACGTGAGCGAGAACTACCGTCGGAACCAGTACGAGGTGTGGCCAGAGTTTCAATGGGTGGCCGACAAAGTCGGCCTTACCGGCGAAGCGGATCAGACTTCCATGGGGCCGATCGCCATTCAGCTACGCCGCTCGGCCGAGGTACTGGGTTACGACCCGGAAAACATGACGCAGGCCCAGCGAGACGAGGTCGAGGCGGCGACGCAGGACCCGTCAACCAACATTTACATAGCGTCGGAGTACCTTGCGCAGCTTAAGGCGGAAAGCTCCTTCGCCGATGTGCCGCCAGAGCGGATGACGTCGGCGCACTACCAGGAACTGGCGGCCCGGTACAACGGCGGTCCGGGTTGGCAGACTGATGACGCCCAGGCGTACGGTCGTGGCTTCAGTCGCAATCTGGACGACGCGAGGCAGGCGCTGAGTGACTGAGCAGGGAGCGAAGGGAGCCACGAGCAGGCGGCTGGCGGCGCTGTTCGCGACGGCCCTCTGCGTCGCTGCCCTGATCGTGCTGCACACCGTCGGCGGCTTCTTCGTACTCAACGCGCTGCTCACCGAGTCCGAAGGTCCCTGGGACGTGACCGTCACCGACACCGTCCGGCTGATGGCCGTACTCGGCTTGGGAACCGAGTTGGTGGCGACGGCCATTACGGCGGCTTTCGTCGCAGTGGGGCGCATACGACGTTGGTGGTACGCCATTTCCGCGTGCCTGATGCTGATGGCGATCGCCCGGATGGTGCTCGCGCCGGGGCCGTGAGGGCTTCCGAACCGGCCTTGCCCCGCTCATGCGTCGAAGGCGTACTCCAGGACGTACGAGTTCGAGTCCAGCGTCATCTCGTTGAGCTCCACCGCACGGCCGTCGCCTGTGAGGGCGGTGCGGCACACCAGGATTACCGGCGTCCCCGAGGGCAGGGCCAGGCGCTCCGCCTCGTTGCCCGAGGGCATCCGGCATCGGATCTCCTCGCGGAAGTGCACGGGCTCGTGTCCGAGCTCGGCGAGGCGGGCGTAAACGCCGCCAGGTCCGGTGTCCACTTCGGTGATCGCTGAGCCCGCGACGATATCGCTGGGCAGGTAGGACGTGGCGAGCATGACCGGCTTGGCGTCAAGGACGTAGCGACGGCTACGTACACAGACCAGCCTTTCGGGCGCCAGGCCCAGCGCCTCGGCGACGCGTGCGTCGGCCGGGGCTTCGGTCACTTCGATCTGGTCAACGGAGAGCGGTCGGTCCTCGATGTCTGCTGCCCAGATGGACTTGCCGGAGCCCCACTGGTCTCGGGACAGCCGAGGGAGCCCTCGCCTTCGGAGCGGCTTGAAGGCGCGAACGAAGACGCCCGCACCCTTGCGCGCCTCGGCCACGCCCTCGTTCTGCAGGACGCCCAGAGCCTGGCGTGCGGTCATCCGCGCCACCTCGTACGTGGCCATGAGGTCGTTCTCGCCCGGCAGCCGATCGCCGGGCCCGTACACGCCCGCCTGGATCGCGGCTTTCAACTCGTCCGCGATGCGCTGGTACTTGGGCTGACGGTCGTTGCCCTGCGCCATGAACCGATCACTTCCTTCCTCTCTAGACACCTTAAAGGGCCCTTCAACCGCCTCGCATAGGCGTGCCCTCCTCGAACATCTCTAGAGATGCCTTGACGGGGGTCCGGCAGTCACGCTTTCCTGTGGGTCACATCTCTAGAGATGTCTCGGCGCCTGAGAGAGCGGAGTACCTCCATGGGCAAAGCCCCTGAACTGCAAGATCCGGCCGCGCGCCTCGCGGAAGACCTCCACCTCGCCTTGCTGGCTCGCGGATTCCACATCCTCATGCACGCCACGGAGGCCATCCATGGCCGTTCGTACGTACACGTCGAGCCGCTGCGCGACGACGTGGCCGGTCGTCTGCTCGACGTTCTCGGGCCGCCGGCCCTGGCCCGCTCCGACGCCGAGCCCGGGGACATGGCGCAGGCGGCCCTGAAGAACCTTCGCCAAGCACTGTTTGCCGCAGGCCTCACCCTGCCCTCCCTCGGCCTCGACGGCCCCTGCATGGACGGCGGCAAATACCTCGTCACCCTGGGCCGCGCACGTCCGGACGTGGTGGAACGGCTCGCCACTGTCATCAAGCGGGGAGCATCCATGAGGGACCTGGAGGCAGGTGAGCTCGTACGTGACGCCGCCACGGGCAGAGTCGGTCTCTACGTGGAGACCGTGAACGGTCGCCATCGGATCCGCCCCGCCAACGGCGGCGACGCATGGGACGCGGAACCGGAAGACGTCCACCTCGCCACACCCATAAGGGAATTGCGCGCGAAGGCAGCAGAGGCGAACGCACGGAGCCGCGGCGAGGTTCTGTGACGCGGCTGCGCCTTCCTGCGCCACCACGTCGTCGACGCCCTCGTCACCAAGGGCATCGGCCCCTGTGGAGGACTGAGGCGGTTTGCCCGTCGGCCGATGGTGCGGTCAGGTACCAGGGCAGTACGTGTCCCGGTCCGGGCGGTCGCCCGTCAGGAGGAAGTCCGTCACCGCCGCGTCGCCGCAGGCGTTGCCGTTCGCCAGGTAGGAACCGTGGCCGCCCGCGTCGACCGTGACCAGGCGGGCGCGGTCGCCGAAGGACTCGCGCATCTTCAGGGCGCCGGCGTACGGGGTGGCGGGGTGGCGGGGTGGTCTGCGAGCCGGCTGACGAGCATTCGCCACACCGTCGAGTTCCGCTCTGAGTGTCATCCAAACTTTTGAGACCAAGCTCAATAGTCGATATTCACCTGAGGGGAACTTGAGCTTCCGAACCGCGAAGATCGGCCATTCTATTCCCCGGTTTACTCGGTCTGGACGGTCGGAAGGCCCCCGGGGGTGCATGGATGGACATTTCGTCCGGATTGTCCCATCAGGGAATCTGGCCACGCGCTAAAAGCGTCTGTCGGCGGATGTCTGGTCGGGATTACTGTCCATTTCGCCTCCAGGATCTCTGGAGGCGCGGGCACTCCCCAAACGCACACGGTTTCCAGGCCATGACGTGCGCCGGGGGCCGTGCCCGCACCGACCAGCGAAGGAACATGCTAGTGAAGTCAAACCTCGGCCGCATCAGTGCGGCCGCCGTGCTTGTGGTGCTCGGCATCGGCACAGCTGCGCCGGTGGCCGTTGCCTCGACGGCCAGCGAGGACCCGTCGACCGGTGAAGTCCTTGTCGGGGTGGACGTCGAAGGGCAGGAGCTTGAGGAAGACCTGCCCATCCCAGGCGAACCCGAGGACAATGTCGCACCGGTCGAGGACGTGACCGACAAGGTGCCCTACGGCCTTCAGTGCAAGCCCGGTTGGTTCTTCAAGGCAACTCAGAACCCGAGGAACACTATGGACGTCAAGTATCACACCTTCGTCGAGAACAAGACGTCCAGAGCCCTGGAATTCAAATTCACCTCCAAGAAGTCGGGGACTACCGAGATCGGGGGATCGGTGACCCTCAGCGGGGAGATGAAGGTGGTGGTTCTCGGCTCGATCAAGGCAGAGATAAACGTAAATGCCAAGAAGAGCTGGACTTCGGAAACCGGAATCGAGGCCTATGGAAAGGTCCCGGCGAAGAGTACAGCATACGGCGACTACGGAATCTTGAAGGAAAACGTCTACGGCTACAAGTACTACCGCGGTAGCGCCTGTCAGAAGGCGAACAAGCAGTACATGACCGTCTGGGCTCCTTACCGCGAGGGCTGGAGCATTCGCTAGCCACGACAACCGGCCCAGGCGCCTGTCCTCACCCTTAGGAGACCTCTTGCGTCGCTACCTCCTCACCGCTGCCGCCGTGGCCGCGTTGCTCCTCGTCGGGGGCTGCTCCGAGCGGCCTGAGGCGAAGGGGCCGGACCAGGCTCGTCCGACAGCCCCGTCGGGCCGGCCCACACAGGCGCCTTCCGCACCGTCACTCAGCCTGGACCTGCCCCCACGGGCACGGATCCTGGTGGCCGAGACCACGGGTAACGGCGAGAGGGAACTGCCCGCGTTCACCCCGGAGGACGGGGCCTACACGGTCTACGCGGCCTGTGCGGGTAAGGGCAAGGTGTCCATCGGAAGTCGAGACAGCACCGCCAATTCCCACCCGGTCGCCTGCGACGGAGTACGTACCGTGGGGGTCGTTCACGTGGAAAAAGAGGTCCAGCGCCTCGTGGTCCGGGTGGCCGGGGGAACCTCCGAGTGGAAGGTCGCGGTCGTCGCCGGAAGCCACCAGCCCTGACACAGCTGTGCAACCCCCTTGCCGTCAGCTACCAGGGCAGTACGTGTCCCGGTCCGGGCGGTCGCCCGTCAGGAGGAAGTCCGTCGCCGTTGTGTCGCCGCAGGCGTTGCCGTTGGCGAGGTAGGACCCGTGGCCGCCTGCGTCGACCGTGACCAGGCGGGCGCGGTCGCCGAAGGACCCGCGCATCTTCAGGGCGCCGGCGTACGGGGTGGCGGGGTCGCGGAGGTTCTGGAGCATCAGGATGTTGGAGGGGCCTTCGTCGGTGATGCGGGTGGGCTTGTCCGCGGGGGTGTCCTTCCAGAAGGAGCAGGGCGTGATGTTCACCGGCATGCCGGCCGTCAGGGGGTGGCGGGCGCGGTCGGTCGTCACGGCCTGCTGGTGAGCGGGTATCGAGGAGGGCCACCGGACGTCGTTGCAGACGACCGCGATGATGACGGCCGCGTCGGTGTCGCTGAGGGCGCCTGCGACGTCGGGGGTGAGGGTCGGTATCGCCTGGGGGTCCTGGGCGGCGCGGATGAGGCCGGCGACCCGGGTGAAGTCGTGGCTGTTGAGGGCGTTCTGGAGGGACTGGCGCAGGCGGTTGCCGGTCAGGGGGACGCCCGGGGTGGTGGTCGTCCGGGGCGCGTGGTCCAGCTGCGCCGCCAAGGCGAGGAACAGCGGGCGCACGGCCTGCGGGCGGTCCGCGAGGCGCAGGTGCTCCGGGGTCGTGGGAGCCGAGGCCCAGGCCGCGAAGTCCGGGAACCGGTCCTCGGCGCCCCGCGCCATGTTCGCCAGCCAGCCGCGCTCCACGCGCGAGGGGTCGGGGTCGCCGTTGCTGTCCAGGACCCAGCGGTCCGTGCGGTGCGGGTACTTCTGCGCGTACACGGCGCCGACGTACGTCCCGTACGACACTCCCCACGCCGACAGCCGCTCCTCGCCCAGCGCCTCGCGGAACCGGTCGATGTCGCGTACTTCGTTCGCCGTGGTGAGGCTGCGCAGCACCGGGCCGCCATGGCGGGCGCAGGCCTCGGCGACGCGCCGGGAGCGGGTGACGTTCTCGGCGATGGAGCCGTCCGGGGAGGGCCACGAGCGCAGCGTCACCAGGTGCCGGTCCGCCTCGGGCAGGCGGCAGCTCGCGGTGGTGCTGCCGCCCACGCCCCGCGGGTCGAGGCCGACCAGGTCGTACGCCCCGGACAGCTCCTTCCGCAGCGCCTCCCCCTTCTGGGAGAGCATGCGCACCCCGGAGCCGCCGGGCCCGCCCGGTATCACCAGCAGCGTCCCGCGCCGGGCCTCCGGGCGCTCGCTGCGCAGGCGCGAGACGGCGACGGTGAGCTGCGGGCCGTCGGGCTCGCGGTAGTCGACCGGCACGGCCAGATCGGCGCACTCCTGCCCGGGCAGCGCTCCCTTGTGCGTACAGGAGCCCCACGCGAGGGCGGGAGCGGCGGCCCCGGCGGAGGGCGCGGTGAAGGCGGTCAGCGTCGCGGCGACCGCCGACGCGGCGACGGCGAGCGCGAGGGTTCGTAAGGTCCGAGTGGTCATGCCCCGACGATCCCCGACCGGCCTGGTCCTGCCCATCCGGCGGACCCGACAGCCGGTGCGGGGGCCAGCACCAGTGCGACCAGGGGCTTCGCCTGCCACGCTGGGCCCATGACGAAGGAAACCGCCGGCGGCCCCCCGCAGGTCGACGCCGCCACCACTGACGTGCGGCACAAGCTGGACGAGCTCATAGCCGACTTCGACCGGCTCCACGGGCGGACTGATCCCCGGCGCGTGGCCGCCAAGCTCACCGGCGCTGTTCCCGACGCCACCTGACGGCGGCTATCCGGCGCCGAATCGCGCCAGATGCCCCCGCAGCGCCGCCTCCATGTCGTCGACGCCGCCCTCAGCCGGCAGAGGGGACGGCGTCTCCTCACCGTCCTCCACGGCGAGGCTCGACATCCAGCTCCGCGCCGGGGAACGCCTCGCGCAAGGCGTTCCCCAGTGCGGGCAGTGTGGCGCGCCAGGCACCGCCGTCGTCCGCGGGCGGGTAGAAGGCGCCGTGCGGGGCGCGCCGTCACGCCTCCGGGTACCTCCGCGGCGTCCACGCCACCACGCGGCCGTCGCCGGCGCCGGAGCCGTCGGTCCGCCGCACCGCCTGGGTTTGGGAGGAGCCGATCAGCAGCAGGGTGCGCATGTCGACCTCCGTCGGGTCGAGGTCCATCAGCGGCAGGACGCGGACCGACTCCTCCGGGCCGCCGACGTCGCGGGCGACGACCACCGGGGTGTCGGGGGCGCGGTGTTCCAGCAGCAGCTCGCGGGCCTTGGCGACCTGCCAGGTGCGGGAGCGGGAGCCGGGGTTGTAGAGGGCCAGGACCAGGTCCGCCGAGGCGGCCGCGCGCAGGCGCTCGGCGATGACCTCCCAGGGCTTGAGGCGGTCCGAGAGGGAGATCGTCGCGTAGTCGTGGCCCAGCGGGGCGCCCGCCTTCGCCGCGGCGGCGTTCGCGGCCGTGACGCCCGGCAGGACGCGGACCGGGATGTCGAGGTACGGGTCCTGGGAGGCGACCTCCAGGACCGCCGTCGCCATGGCGAAGACGCCCGGGTCGCCGCCCGAGACCACCGCGACGCGGCGGCCGCGCCGGGCCAGGTCCAGGGCGAACTCGGCGCGCTCGGACTCGACCTTGTTGTCGGAGCCGTGGCGCCGCTGGCCCGGCCGGAGCACCGGCACCCGGTCCAGGTAGGTGGTGTAGCCGACGAGGTCGTCGGCGTTCACCAGCGCCCCGCGTGACTCCGGTGTCAGCCACGGCGCGCCCGCCGGGCCGGTACCGACGACCACGACCTCGCCGCCGGTCTCCCGCGCCTCCGGGACCTCCGCGTCGATGCGCGACGGCAGCACCGCCACCGAGAAGTACGGCACGGTGTCCGCGTCGACCGAGGCCAGCGCTTCCGTGCGCTCGCCGGACATGAACGCCCGCTCCACGTACCGGGCGTCCTCCAGCCGGCCCGCCCGCTCCAGCGCGCGCCGCACCGTGGGGAAGGTCCGGCCGAGCTTCATCACGACCGCCGAGTCCGTGGCCGCGAGCCGCGCCGTCAGCTCGTCCTCCGGCAGCGTGCCGGGGATGATCGTCAGCACCTCCTCGGCCTCGCACAGCGGCTCACCGAGCCGCGCCGCCGCCGCGCTCACCGACGTGACGCCCGGGATGACCTCGGTGTCGTAGCGGTGCGCCAGGCGCTTGTGCATGTGCTGGTACGAGCCGTAGAAGAGCGGGTCGCCCTCCGCCAGGACCGCGACCGTGCGGCCGGCGTCCAGGTGGGCGGCGAGCCGGGCCGACGCCTCCTCGTAGAAGTCGTTCAGCGCGCCCCGGTAGCCGCCCGGGTGGTCGGTGGTCTCCACCGTCAGCGGGTACATCAGCCGCTCTTCGATCTGGTCCTCGCGGATGTGTTCCGCCGCGATGGACCGGGCGATCGACCGGCCGTGGCGCGCGCAGTGGTACGCGATCACGTCGGCGGCCGCGATGGCCTTCACCGCCGCCACCGTCATCAGATTCGGGTCGCCGGGCCCCAGCCCGACCCCGTACAGCTTCCCGCTCATGCCTGGATCTCCGCCTCGTGCGCGATCGCGTTGATCGCCGCCGCCGCCATCGCGCTGCCGCCCCGCCGGCCCCGGACCACCAGGGACTCCAGACCGGGGAAGGCCGCCAGCGCGTCCTTCGACTCGGCCGCGCCGATGAAGCCGACCGGGATGCCGAGCACCGCCGCGGGGCGCGGCGCGCCCGCGTCGATCATCTCCAGGAGCCGGAAGAGCGCGGTCGGGGCGTTGCCTATCGCGACGACCGACCCCTCCAGGCGGTCGCGCCACAGCTCCAGCGCGGCGGCGCTGCGCGTGGTGCCCAGCTCGGCGGCGAGGGCCGGCACGGACGGGTCGGAGAGCGTGCAGACCACGTCGTTTCCGGCGGGCAGCCGCTTGCGCGTGACACCGCTCGCGACCATCTGCGCGTCGCAGAGGATCGGCGCCCCGGCGCGCAGCGCCTCGCGGGCGCGGGCGACGACGTCGGGCGTGTAGGCGAGGTCGCGGACGAGGTCGACCATGCCGCAGGCGTGGATCATCCGCACGGCGACCTGGCTCACGTCGGCCGGCAGGCCCGCGAGATCCGCCTCGGCGCGGATCGTGGCAAAGGACTGGCGGTAGATCTCCGCCCCGTCCTTCTCGTAGTCGAACACTCTGCTCTCGCTCATCTCGTCGGTCCTTGTACGGTCACGGTCGTCTGGTACGCGCCTTCGGCGGTCGCCACCACGTCCACCCACGCGACGCCTTGGGGATGGCCGCACCGGCGCGCGCAGCCCGACCAGTGGACCGGCAGGCCGCCGTCCACCGGGCGCGCGTCCGCCCGTACGTCGGCCAGGGCCTTCGCGCAGCCCGGCCGGCCCGTGCAGGCGGTCACGCCGGCCCACGGCGAGTCGGCGCGCGTGAGGAACCCGGCCCGGTCCAGCGCGCGCAGCCGCTCCTCCGCGGCCGCCCGGTCCGGGAAGCCCGGCAGTACGAAACCGCGCCACGGCGTGACCCGCACCTCCTGGGCCGGCAGCAGCGCCCGGAACTGCGCCGTCGTCACCCGGCCCAGCCGGGCCAGCACCGAGACCGTGTCCTCGCCGAGCACCCCGGGCGCGAGAGGTGCGCCCGCCGGGACCACGGCGTCCCGCACGGGCTCCGCCGCGATCGACGCCTGCCGCAGGTGTCCCGCCACGTCCACGTCCTGCCCCGCCGGCAGCTCCCGCACCCGCCACGCGCCCGTGCCCGCCTCCCGGGCCGCCGCGAGGAACGCCTCCGCCGCCGCCAGCGCGGCCCGCGGCGCGTCGGCGCCCGCGACCCGGTACGCGCCCGGGCCGCCGGCCCGCACGAGAGCCGTGCCCGCCGGTTCTGCGAGCAACGTCACATCCGGGGCCAGCGCCGCCACATCCCCCCGGCCGTCGTCCACGGCGAACAGGAAGCGCCCGGACAGCTCCAGCGTCCACTCCTCGGCGCACAGCAGCGCGTCCAGGCGCGCGGCCCACGCCCGCACCTCCGGGCGGGCGAGCGGCGAGACGACCATGTTCCGTACGCGCTCGTGCCGTTCGGACTCCGGCAGCAGCCCGGCGTCCCGCAGCAGCTCCGCGAGGCCGAGCCCGCAGCCCTCGCCGAGGCCCCGCAGTTCGAGGTTGCCGCGCGAGGTGAGGGAGAGGTGCCCGTCGCCGAGCCGGTCCGCCGCGTCGGCCAGCGCCAGGATCTGACGAGGCGTCAGTACGCCGGTGGGGATGCGCAGTCGGGCCAGCGCACCGTCGTCGGCCCGGTGCAGCCGCAGCGCGCCGGGGCAGGCGTCACCACGGTCGCGTACGCGGTCACGGTCACGGTCCCGCGCGCTGTCCCGTATGTGAGCTTCGCCCCGGTCCTGAGGCATGGGTGGGCTGGGCGGCATGGCGGCGAGCATACGCGCAGCCTCTACTATGCAGACGGCACAGGGTCCCAGGGCCCTAGGGAGGAAGCCCGGTGGGAATCCGGCGCGGTCCCGCCACTGTGAGTCCGCCGACGACTCCGCCGACGACTCCGCCGACAACGGAGACGACGGAGACGACGGAGACGACGGACGAGTCAGGAACTCCCGCCACCCACGACCACCCGGGGCGAGGACACCCCGAGGAAGGCCCGGCACGCCGTGATCCTGCTGCTGTCGCACTCCGACACCGACCTGCTGAGCGCCCGCGCGGCCGAAGGCCCGGTCGCGTACCGGTTCGCCAACCCCGCCCGGCTCGCTGCGAATGGGGGTACCTCCCATGCCGAAGGCGATGGGGGAGACCTGCCCGGGCTGCTGGACGGCGCCGACCTCGTCGTCGTACGCCTCCTCGGCGGCATCCGCGCCTGGGAGGAGGGCCTCGACGCCCTGCGCGCGAGCGGCAAGCCGCTGGTCGTGCTGACCGGCGAACAGGCCCCCGACGCCCAGCTCATGGAGACCTCCACCGTCCCCATCGGCATCGCGGCCGAGGCGCACGCCTACCTCGCCCACGGCGGCCCGGACAACCTGGAGCAGCTCGCCCGCTTCCTGTCCGACACGGTCCTCCTCACCGGCCACGGCTTCGAGCCGCCGGCCGCCGCGCCCACCTGGGGCCCCCTGGAGCGCGAGAACCGCACCACGACCGGCCCGACGGTCGCCGTGCTGTACTACCGCGCCCACCACATGAGCGGGAACACCGCCTTCGTCCACACCCTGTGCGACGCCATCGAGGACGCGGGCGGCCAGGCGCTGCCCCTCTACGTGGCGTCCCTGCGGGCCCCCGAGCCCGAGCTGCTGGACACCCTGCGCACCGCCGACGCCGTCATCACCACCGTCCTCGCCGCCGGCGGCACCAAGCCCGCCGAGGCCCAGGCCGGCGGCGACGACGAGTCGTGGGACGCGGGCGCGCTCGCCGCCCTCGACGTACCGATCCTCCAGGCGCTGTGCCTGACGAGCCCGCGCTCCGCCTGGGAGGAGAACGACGAGGGCCTCTCGCCGCTCGACGCCGCCAGCCAGGTCGCGGTACCCGAGTTCGACGGGCGGCTCATCACGGTGCCGTTCTCCTTCAAGGAAATCGACGCCGACGGCCTGCCGGCGTACGTCGCCGACGCCGAGCGCGCCGCGCGCGTCGCCGGGATCGCCGTGCGCCACGCCAAGCTGCGCCACATCCCGAACGCCGACAAGCGCCTGGCGCTGGTCCTCTCCGCGTACCCCACCAAGCACTCCCGCATCGGCAACGCCGTCGGCCTCGACACCCCCGCCTCCGCCGTCGCGCTGCTGCGCCGACTGCGCGAGGAGGGCTACGACTTCGGCACGGACGAGGTCCCCGGCCTGGCCTCCGGCGACGGCGACGAGCTGATCTACGCGCTCATCGAGGCCGGCGGCCACGACCAGGAGTGGCTCACCGAGGAGCAGCTGGCCCGCAACCCGGTCCGCATCCCGGCCGCCGACTACAAGCGCTGGTACGCCACCCTCCCCGAGGAGCTCCGCGAGGGCGTCGAGCGGCACTGGGGCCCGCCGCCCGGCGAGATGTTCCTCGACCGCTCCCGTACCGCCGAAGGCGACCCAGACGGCGATATCGTCCTCGCCGCCCTGCGGCGCGGGAACCTGCTCATCCTCATCCAGCCGCCGCGCGGCTTCGGCGAGAACCCGATCGCGATCTACCACGACCCCGATCTGCCGCCGTCGCACCACTACCTGGCCGCGTACCGCTGGATCGCCACCCCGGCCGCCGACGGCGGCTTCGGGGCGGACGCCATGGTCCACCTCGGCAAGCACGGCAACCTGGAGTGGCTGCCCGGCAAGAACGCCGGCCTGTCCGCCGCCTGCGGCCCCGACGCCGCGCTCGGCGACCTGCCGCTGATCTACCCGTTCCTCGTCAACGACCCGGGCGAGGGCACCCAGGCCAAGCGCCGCGCCCACGCCACGCTCATCGACCACCTGGTGCCGCCGATGGCGCGCGCCGAGTCGTACGGCGACATCACGCGCCTGGAGCAGCTGCTCGACGAGTACGCGCAGATCTCCTCCATGGACCCGGCCAAGCTGCCCGCCATCCGCGCCCAGATCTGGACGCTGATCCAGGCCGCCCGGCTCGACCACGACCTGGGCCTGGAGGACCGGCCGGACGACGACGGCTTCGACGACTTCCTGCTCCACGTCGACGGCTGGCTCTGCGAGGTCAAGGACGCGCAGATCCGCGACGGCCTGCACGTGCTGGGCGGCGCCCCGACCGGCCCCGAGCGCGTCAACCTGGTCCTCTCCATCCTCCGCGCCCGCCAGATCTGGGGCGGCACGCAGTCCCTGCCCGGCCTGCGCGAGGCCCTCGGCCTCGACGAGTCCGCCGCCACCCGCACCACCGCCGACGACGCCGAGGAGAAGGCCCGCGCGCTGGTCGAGGCGATGGAGGCCGCCGACTGGAACCCGGCCGCCGTCGCCCGGGTGGCCGAGGGCCACGGCCCGGACGTGGCGCGGATCCTCGACTTCGCCGCCCGCCAGGTCGTCCCGCGCCTCGCCGCCACCACCGACGAGCTCGACAACGCCGTCCACGCCCTGAACGGCGGCTTCGTCCCGGCCGGCCCCTCCGGTTCCCCCCTCCGGGGCCTGGTCAACGTCCTGCCAACCGGCCGCAACTTCTACTCCGTCGACCCCAAGGCCGTCCCCTCCCGCCTCGCCTGGGAGACCGGCCAGGCCCTCGCGGACTCGCTGCTCCAGCGCTACCGCACCGACAACGGCGACTGGCCCACCTCCGTCGGCCTGTCCCTGTGGGGTACGAGCGCGATGCGCACCGCCGGCGACGACGTCGCCGAGGCGCTCGCCCTCCTCGGCATCCGGCCCGTCTGGGACGACGCCTCGCGCCGCGTCACCGGCCTGGAGCCCATCCCGCTCGCCGAGCTGGGCCGCCCGCGCGTCGACGTGACGCTGCGCATCTCGGGCTTCTTCCGGGACGCCTTCCCGCACACCATCGGGCTGCTGGACGACGCCGTGCGCCTCGCCGCCTCGCTCGACGAGCCGGCCGAGGACAACTACGTACGGGCCCACGCGCAGGCCGACCTCGCCGAGCACGGCGACGAACGCCGCGCCACCACCCGCATCTTCGGCTCCCGGCCGGGCACGTACGGCGCGGGCATCCTCCAGCTGATCGACTCGCGCGACTGGCGCACCGACGCCGACCTCGCCGAGGTGTACACGGTGTGGGGCGGCTACGCGTACGGGCGCGGCCTGGAGGGCAAGCCCGCCCGCGCCGAGATGGAGACGGCGTACAAGCGCATCGCGGTGGCGGCCAAGAACACCGACACCCGTGAGCACGACATCGCGGACTCCGACGACTACTTCCAGTACCACGGCGGCATGGTCGCGACCGTCCGCGCGCTCAAGGGCACGGCCCCCGAGGCGTACATCGGCGACTCGACCCGCCCGGAGAGCGTCCGCACCCGCACGCTCGTGGAGGAGACCTCGCGCGTCTTCCGCGCCCGCGTCGTCAACCCGCGCTGGATCGAGGCGATGCGCCGCCACGGCTACAAGGGCGCGTTCGAGCTGGCGGCGACCGTCGACTACCTCTTCGGGTACGACGCCACGACCGGCGTCGTCGCCGACTGGATGTACGACAAGCTGACGGAGGCGTACGTCCTCGACCCGGAGAACCGCGCGTTCCTCCAGGAGGCCAACCCCTGGGCCCTGCACGGCATCGCCGAGCGGCTCCTGGAGGCCGAGTCGCGCGGCATGTGGGCCAAGCCCGATCCGCAGGTGCTGGAGCAGCTGAAGCAGGTGTTCCTGGAGACCGAGGGCGACCTGGAGGACAAGTGACCGGCGGCGCGGACCTCAGCGCGCACCTCACCGTCTCCGCCGAGGACGAGGAGCTGGACGAGCTCCTCGACCGCGAGCTGACGGCGTTCAACACGGCGGCCACCGGCGCCGACGACCACGCCGACGTGTACGTCCGCGCCACGGACGGCACGACGGGCGAGGTGGTCGGCGGGCTCACCGGCTGGACGTGGGGCGGCCTCGGCGCGGTCGACATGCTGTGGGTGCGCGAGGACCAGCGGGGCACCGGCCTCGGCACCCGGCTGATGCGGGCGGCCGAGGACGAGGCGCGGCGGCGCGGCTGCGCACGCATGACGGTCTCCTCGTACACCTTCCAGGCGCCGGCCTTCTACCGGCGCCTCGGGTACGTCGAGACGGGCCGCGTCCGGGGCGTCCCGGGCGGCCACGTCGACGTGTACTTCGAGAAGCCGCTGGACCCCTCGGCGGCGGCCCCGCCGTTCCAGGTGGCCGTGGTGCTGGACTACCCGGCCGACGCCGTGGAGGACGCCCTCGCCCACGAGGAGCGCACGCTGGAGCTCCTGCCCCGCCATGGCGGCCGGCTGGAGCGGCGGCTGCGCACGGCGGACGGCCGCTCGGAGGTCCACCTGCTGGCCTTCCCGTCCGAGGAGGCCTACCGCGCCTTCCTGGCGGACCCGGAGCGCACGCCGGACGGGCGCGTCACGGCGCGGGTGCTGGAGGTCGGCGAGGTGTACGACTGAGCCGCCGGCGGCTGCATCGTTCGATGTAGTCCCGGTTCGTCCGCGCTCACGACGATTGCGGCGGGGCGCGCCGGAACGATGGAACGCATGACCGACACACTGCGCGCTCCCGTACGGACCGGCACGAAACGGCTCGCCCTCCTCGACGTCCTGCGCGGAGCGGCCATCCTCGGCACCCTCATGACCAACGTCTGGGTCTTCACGGCCCGCGGCGCCGAGTGGGGTGTCCTGCAGGGGAGCCTCGGGCAGGTGACGTTCGGATCCTTCCCCGAGGCCGCCGAGGGGGTGTTCCGGCTGCTGGCGGACGGGAAGTTCCTGTCGCTGCTGACGATCCTCTTCGGCGCCGGGCTCGCCATCCAGTACGCCTCGGCGGCGCGGCGCGGGCAGCCGTGGCCGGGGCGGTACAAGTGGCGGGCGCTGTTCCTCTTCGCGGAGGGGACCGTGCACTTCGTGCTGGTCTTCGCATGGGACGTGCTCATGGGGTACGCGGTGACCGCGCTGCTGGTGGCGTGGCTGCTGACGCGCTCCGAGCGGGCGCGGCGCCGGGTGATGTGGTGGGCGGCCGGTGTGCACCTGACGCTCATGGGCCTGCTGACGGCGGTGCTGGCCACCGCCGACAACGACCCGGGCGGCGCCGGTGGGGACGCGGTCTCCCCGGCCGTCGTCGAGCTGTACGCGCACGGCGGCTACCTCGACCAGGTCGCCTTCCGGCTGGAGAACGCCATCGCCCTGCGCCTGGAGCCGGTGCTGAGCTTCTTCCTCCTGCTGTTCCTCTTCCTGCTGGGCGTACGGCTCTTCCGGGCGGGCGCCTTCGGCGCGGACGAGGCGGCGCGGCGGCTGCGGGCGCGGCTGCTGGCCTGGGGCCTCGGGCTCGGCGCGCCGCTCAACGTGGCGGTGGCGCTGGCCGGTTCCGACTACTTCCTGCTGGGCCGCTACGGCGCGGCGCCGCTCATGGCCGTCGGCTACATCGGGCTCATCGGGGCGCTGGTGGACCGGGCGCGCCGCCCGGGGCCGCTGATGACCGGACTCACCTCGGTGGGCCGGACGGCCCTGTCCGGGTACGTGCTGCAGAACCTGCTGTGCATGCTCGCCTCGTACGGCATCGGCCTGGGCCTGGCCGCGCGGCTGGGCGACTCCTGGCGGCCGTGGTGGGTGATGGGCCTGTGGGCGGTGGTGTGCGCGGTGCTGATGGTGGGCTCGACGCTGTGGCTGCGCCGCTTCTCCCACGGCCCGCTGGAGTCCGTGCAGAAGTGGGCGCTGCGGCGCTGATCAGCGGGCGCCCAGGACGCGTACGGCGTCGACGATGAGGTCCCAGAAGGCGGGGACGTCCACGTCGACGCCGACGTACGCGTTGGGCGCGGCGCCCGTGACCCCGTCGAGGTCGACGACGGTGGCGCCGCGCGTGTGCGTGCCGGTGAGCTCGATGACGACGGGCGCGTGGACGAGCGTGACGAGGCCCGGGTCGATGAGGTGGGCGACGGTCAGCGGGTCGTGCAGCGGCGGGGCCGGGAAGCCGAAGACCTCGCGGTAGGTGGCGCCGAAGTACGTGAGCAGCTCGGTGCACAGGCGGGCCAGCGGCGTACCGAGGGCGTCGATGCGGGCGACGACGTCGGGGGTGGCGAGCGCCTTGTGGCTGACGTTCAGGCCGATCATGGTGACGGGAAGGCCGCTGGTGAAGACGATGTCGGCGGCCTCCGGGTCGGACAGGACGTTGAACTCGGCCGCCGGGGTCCTGTTGCCGCGCCCCGTCGACCCGCCCATCAGCACGATGCGGCCGATCCGCTCGCCCAGCTCGGGGTGGGCGAGCAGCAGCGCGGCGATGTTGCTGAGGGGGCCGGTCGGTACGAGCGTGACGGGCTCGGGGTGCGCGAGGAGCGTGTCGTGCAGGAAGGTCACGGCGTCCCGGTCGTCGACGGGCACGGTCGGCTCCCCGAACCCGGGCCCGTCGAGCCCGGACTCGCCGTGGATGTTCCGCGCGACGATCCCGGAGCCGTGCAGCGGCCCCGCGAGGCCGGCGGCGATGGGCACGCCCTCGATCCCGGCGACGGTGCAGACGCGACGGGCGTTGAGGGTGGTCTTCTCCACCGTCTGGTTCCCGGCGACGGTGGTGATGCCGAGCAGCCGGACGGCGGGGTGCGCGGCGGCGAGCATGATCGCGAAGGCGTCGTCGTGGCCGGGGTCGCAGTCCAGGATCACGGGGACGGGCATGGCGGCGGCCTCCTGACGCGCGTGCGTACGGGACTACGCTCCCGCGTCCGGGGCCGCCGTGTCACGGACCTCCGCGGGACCGCGCCCGGTCGCGTGCCCGCTCACTTCAGCGGCTTGCACACCTCGGTGACCGGCTTGGCGGCGCCGTCGGGCGTGTAGGTGACCCTCTTGCCGTCCTTGTGGAACGTCACCTTGTACTCGCGGTTGCTCTCGCCCGGCTTGAGGATGGCCTGGACGAAGTGCCCGGTGCCGTCCACGACGATCGCCCGGCCCTGGTCGATGAGCACGAAGGCGTTGCCCTGCCGCAGGCCGCAGAACGGCAGCCCCTTGACGCTGGTGATGGCCTCGCCGACGCGGTACGTCGGCGACGGCGTGGGCGCCGGGTGGGGCGCGTGCAGGGCCGCCGGGGCGGAGGCCGGGGCGGCCGCGGCCGGGGCGGAGAACGCGGCGCCCACGGCGAGGACGCCGGCGCAGGCGCCGGTGATCAGGTGGCGGGACACACGCATGGCATCGGTCCTTCCGGGAGGGGCCCCGAGCACGTCATGAGTAGCCCGTTTCGCAGATCATTACTCCAACGGAGTGTCCACGCGCCGCCGCACCCACCACAGCGTGGCCGCCGCGATACACGCCGAGATGACGAAGGTGGCCGGCAGGAAGAGGTGCGGACCGTCGTCCCGCACGGGGGCCTCCGCCCGGGCCCCCGGGGCCGCCGGGGCGCCCGACGCGGCGGGAGCGCCCGCCGCCGCGGGAGCGGCCGACGCCGCGACGGCCGTGGTGTCGGGGCCGCGCTTCGGCGGGGCCAGCAGGGAGCCGACCGGGTGCGCGCGCGGGGCGGTGGCGAAGCCCCAGTCGAGCAGCTTGCGCGCCTCCTCGTAGACGGCGTACGCGCCGCCGGAGCGCGGGTTCATCACCGTGACGACGAGCGTGCGCCCGTCCCGGCGGGCGGCGGCGATCAGGGTGTGGCCGGCGCCGCTGGTGTAGCCGTTCTTCACGCCGAGGATGCCGGGGTAGCGGGCCACGCCGTCGTCGCCGGTGAGGAGCCGGTTGGTGTTGCGGATGCCGTACGACCAGCTGCCCGCCGGGAACTTCGCGTACGGCGTCGCGCAGTAGCGGGCGAAGTCCGGATCGCGCAGGCCCGCGCGGGCGAAGACCGCGAGGTCGTACGCGGACGAGACCTGGCCCGGCGCGTCGTAGCCGTCCGGGGAGACGACCTTGGTGTCGCGGGCGCCGAGCGCCTCGGCGGTGGCCTGCATCTCGCGGACGGTGGCAGCCCAGCCGCCGTTGAGGCCCGCCAGCACGCGCACGGCGTCGTTGCCGGAACTGAGGAACACCCCGCGCCACAGGTCCGCCACCCGGTAGGTGATCTCCTCCTTGATGCCGACCAGGCTGCTGCCGTCACCGATCCCGGTCAGCTCGTGCCTGCTGACCGTGTGCGGTCGCTCCGGCGACAGCCCCGGCAGCGCGGCCAGCGCGAAGAGCACCTTGAGCGTGGAGGCGGGCGGCAGCCGCTTGTGCGCGTCGTGTGCGGCGAGCACCGCACCGCTGCGGGCGTCCGCGACCAGCCACGAGCGGGCGCTCAGCACCGGCGGCCGGGCCACGCCCGGCGGCAGGCGGACCTGGGTGCCGGGACGGTGCAGGAGGGACGCGTCCACGGCCGCGGCGGGGCGCGGCGGGGCGGGCTCCACCGGGAACGGCGGCGCGGCGGGCGGGAGGGCCGGCAGAAGGGAAGGCCCCAGGTAGAGGGCGGCGGCCGCGAGCGAGCTGACGATCATTCAGTCACGTTAAAAAGCCGCCGTCAGCCCCGCAGGGCGAGTGCGCCGTACGGACGACAGCGTGCCCCGGCCGCATCAATCGCCGCTGGGCGGGCACTGGGAAAGCTCGGGCACCGAACCGGTCGGCACCGAACCGGCCGGCACCGAACCGACCGGACGAGCTCTCCCGGAGGGACGACATGCAAGCGGACGCGGTCCTGCGCGACAAGGTCTTCATGCGGCTGCTCCCGCAGACGGGCCAGGAGATCCCCGTACTGGCGCACATGGCGTACGACCCCCAGGACCCGTACGCCGTCACCGTCAACTTCACGCACGGCGGCTGGACCTACGCCGAGTGGCGGCTGGACCGCGACATGCTGCGCGACGCACTGAAGGGCGTGACGGGCGGCGCGGTCGGTGAGGGGGACGTACGCGTGTGGCCGGAGGTGAACGGCACGCGCGAGGAGCTGTGCATCGAGCTGATGCACAGCGCGGTCTTCACGGCGTGGGCGCCGTCGATGCGGGGCTTCCTGGACCGGACGTACGCGGCGGTGCCGGCGGGCGAGGAGCACGTGGAGCTGGACGCGTTCCTCGCGGAGGTCCTGCGGACCGGGAGCCGGTGAGTCCCTGAGACCGGCCTGACACCCTGGCCCCATGGGTGTCGTACGGAATGAGGAGCTCGTCGTCGTGGGAGCGGTGGCGGCCGGGGGCGCGCTGGGGGCCGCCGGCCGGTACGGGGTGTCGCTGGCCTGGCCGGCGGCGCCGGGCGGCTTCCCGTGGGCCACGCTGACGATCAACGGCGTGGGCTGCGCGCTCATCGGTGTCCTGTTGGTGGTGATCACGGAGGGCGGGGTCCCGGTGCACCGGCTGGTGCGGCCGTTCCTCGGCACGGGTGTGCTGGGCGGGTTCACGACGTTCTCGGCGTACGCCGTGGACATCGAGCGGCTGCTGCGGCGGGGCGACGCCGCGACCGCGCTGGCGTACCTGGTGGCGACGGTGCTGGTGGCGCTCGCCGGCGTCTGGGCGGCGGCCCGGCTGACGCGCCGGGCGCTGGTGCGGAGGGCGGTGCCGTGAGGGCGGGCGCCGGAGACAGGCGGGGCCGTCCGGTGGCGGTGACCGGGTGAACTGGCTCCTCGTGATCGTCGGCGGCGCGGTCGGCGCGCCGCTGCGGTACCTGACCGACCGGGCCGTGCAGGCCCGGCACGACTCGGTCTTCCCCTGGGGCACCTTCACGGTCAATGTGACCGGCTGCCTGCTCCTGGGCCTGCTGACCGGCGCCGCGTCCGAGGCTCAGCTGCTGCTGGGGACGGGGCTGTGCGGGGCGCTGACCACGTACTCGACGTTCTCGTACGAGACGCTCCGGCTGGCCGAGACGGGCGCGAAGCCGTACGCGGTCGTCAACGTGGCGGCGAGCGTGGCGGCGGGTCTGGCGGCGGTGTCCGCGGGGGCGGCGCTGGTGCGGTGAGTGCCACGGAGTGACTGTTCGGCGCGCGCACCGATGTGACGGCTGGTAATAATGAGGCAAGGCTTGCCTAACTCCGCCTCCCGAGGATGTGTATGCCCGCCACCGCCGTACTGCCGCAGCGCCCCGCCCTGGCGCCGGTCGCCGACGCGTACCGCCGGATGGCCGCCGCCTCGCCGTACCTGCGGATCGAGGTGGCCGAGCAGCCCGCCCCGAGCGGCGACTGGGTCCGCGCCCGGCGGCTCGCGGAGGACCCCGACGCCGTGGCGACGGTCGTCGCGGCCGAGGAGCGGCGCATCCACGAGACCTACGGCGTACGGCCGCGGCCCGACGTCGCGCCCACCTGGGTGCTGCACCGGTACGCCTTCACCGCCGCGCTCGCGATGAGCGGCCCCTGGTACCTGGAGCGCCGGGTGCCGCGCCTGACGGCCGACGGCGTGACGTACGGCTGGCGGACGCGGCGGCTCGTGGTGGCGCCCGGGACGGAGACCGTCGCCGCCGCGTCCGAGGCCGTCCTGGAGGCCGAGCTGCGCGACGCCGTGGCCGCGCACCTGGCCCCGGTCCTGGAGGCGTTCCGGCCGCTCGTACGGCGGGGCGAGCGCGGCATGTGGGCCCTGGTCACCGACGCGCTGGCGCAGGGCCTGTGGCACCTGGGGCGCGGGCTCGGCGACCCCTGGGCCGCCGCGCGCGCCGCCGACGCCCTGCTTCCGGGCGGCACGGCCCCGCTCCCGGGCGCGGCCGCCTTCCGCCCGGACCCGGCGCCGGAGGCGTGCGGCGAGCCGACGCGCACCCGCGTGAGCTGCTGCCTGCTCTACACGCTGCGGCCGGAGGACATCTGCGCGACCTGCCCCCGGCAACAGCGCAGGTCCTCAGCCGCGTAGAGCTCAGACGAGCAGGAACGCCGCCGCCGTCGCCGCGCCCAGACTCGCGCCCGCCACCGTCTGGGCGACCGTGTGGTACCGCAGCGCCACGCGGGACCAGCACACGGCGGCCGTCATGGCGTAGGCGAGGAGCCACCAGGGGGAGTGGACCGCGGAGAGCAGGGCCACGACCGCCGAGGCGACGGCGGAGTCGACGGAGATCTTCCAGACGGTGTTGACCGCCAGCAGGCCCACGGTCATCGCCCACAGCGCCAGCATCGCGACGAGGATGCCGGTCGGCGCGTGGCCGAGGGTCATGACCAGGGAGCCGGTGCCGATGGACCCGAGGATCACGAAGAAGATCGGCGCGCGCTTGGTCCGGTCGACGACGTGCCGGTCGCCCCAGGTGCCGCGCTTGCGTTCCCACTCGATGTACCCGGCGGGGACGAGGCCCGCGCACAGAGCGCCGAGGAGGCCCCACAGAAGACCGCTCCAGTGGCCGGCTGACGCGTAGCCGATGGCCGTCATGCCGACCAGCAGGACGTTGCGGGGCTGCAGGACGTCCGTGACGGTGCGGGCCACCCGCTTCGGCTCGGCGGGCTCGATGTCCTCGCCGGGTTCGGTCCGCTCGGTCATGCCGCTCATGCGCGCTCCTCCGCGAGCTCCGCGAGCCGGACCGCCCGCTCCCCGTCGACCGTTCGGTACGCCTCCGCGACGCAGACGAGCCACGCCACCTCGTCGTCCTGGTCGGTGGCGTGCTTCGCCTCGATGGCCGCGGCCCTCCCGGCGGGCGCGCCGGCCGCCTTGGCGGCGAGGGCCGCCTTGATCCAGTACGCGTCCGCCAGCGGCCCCGGCTCGCCGCCCGCCGCCTCGCGGGCCGCGTCGACCAGGCCGTCGGGGACGTAGTGCCGCAGCTTCTCGACCGCGTCCGCGATGTCGGCGGCCCAGCGGTCCACGCGCAGGTCGGCCGGGGTCCCGAACCGGGTCAGCTCGCGCGCGAGCGAGGCCGGCGGCTCGAAGGGCTGGTCGGGGAAGGCGACCATCAACTCCCGCCACAGCGGGTGCAGTTTCGCCTGCGCCCGCCACAGCTTCACGCGCCGCCAGCCCTTGCTGAACGCCGGGATGGACGCGCCGACCGCGAAGAAGGCGAACAGCACGACCTGCGCGAGTTCCGTCACCTTGTCGAAGGTCTGGGCGAAGGCGTGGCTCGGCTGCTCGACGACGCTGATCCACAGGAACAGCGTCCGGCTGACGGTGTATCCGACGCCGATGAACATGGCGGCCGTCATCATGCCGAGCCCGACCCGCAGGTGGCGCAGCGTGGCACCCGCGGTCGCCAGGGCCCACTGGTAGGCGCAGACGGCGGACGCCGCGCCCAGGTAGAGGTAGAAGACACTCATGTAGAGCGTGGCGCCCCACTGCCCGGCGTGGTCCGAGACGAAGCGGTCGGAGGGGACGGACCGGTCCACGACGGTGAAGAAGAGCACGGTCAGCAGGATCAGCGTGGCGACGGACGCCTTCGCCGCCACGTGCTGCACCATCCGCGCGAACCGCACGTGGCGCGGCACGGCGCCGCCCTCCGGGTAGTGGCCGTAGATGGCGACGATGTAGCTGAGGATGGCGAGGATCGCGATGGTCGCCGTGTAGTGCTTGATGAGGACGGCGAGGTCGACGACGGGGCTGTTGTTGAGCCCGATGCGTACGGCGTGGGTCTTGGTCCACAGGGCCGCGGCGAACCCGGCGTAGCACCCCCACAGGGCGCGGCGGCGCTTGTCCTCCTCGTCGCCCCACAGGGCGGCGGGCATGCGCCACAGCGCGACGGCGGTCATGAGGCCGGCTATGAGGTAGCCGGCGATGTCCAGGGCGGTCACGAGGGGTCCTTCACGACGAGTCCTTCACGACGGGTCCTTCACGACGGGTCCTTCTTGGTACGGCGGAAGAGACCGCGCCGCCGGTGGGCGACGGGCCGGGAGAGCGAGTTCGCGAGGCGCCCCACCATGTCGTCGCTCGTCACGTCCCGGGCCATCCGGGGGATGAGCGAGGCGCCGAACTCGGCCACCCGTTCGTCATGGGTGTCGTACTGCGCGCGCGCCTGCACGGTGGCGCCCGAGTGGAGGACGCGCGCGATCAGCGAGGTGTCGAAGACGGGGAGGAGGCGGCGCAGCTGCTCGGCGTCGAGGCTGGTGCCGTGGTCGAACCACTCGTGGCACAGCTCGTGCAGGATGACGTGCTGCGTCTGGTACGCGGTGGGGCGGCGGCGGTAGAGGACGAAGCTGGTGTTCCCGGAGGTGAGGCGCAGCCCGCAGGCGGCGTTGACGCGGGCCAGGCGGTCGGGGAGTTCGCGCAGCACGATGGTGCGGCCCCGGGCCGCCTCCATGTTGGCGACGAGCGCCTCGATGGTGAAGGGGGCGGGGATGGGCAGGTCCGCCAGACCGGCTTCGCACTCTTTGCGCAGTTTGCGCAGGGACATGGATGCTGCCTCTTACGTCCGTCCGACTGTCCACGCGCCGGGGTCACGCGTGCGTGTGACATGCGGTCGGCGAGTTTACCGGCCCTGCCCGTCGCCCCCGTCCTCCCTCTTCTTCGTCTCCTCCAGCAGGGAGAGCGCGAACTCCAGGAGCTCCGCCGGGATGCCGTCCTCGTCGTTGCCGCGCGCCGCCACGCCGCTGATCTCGCCGGTGCGGCGCTTGGCGAGGAACTGCAGTCCGGCGACGACGTCGTCCACGACCTCGGACTCGTCCTTGAAGAAGCGCCAGTCGACGCCGAAGCCGAGGCCGAGCGCCTTGAGGATGTCCTCGGAGGGGTGGGTGACCTTGCCGGCCAGGATGTTGGAGAAGTAACTGTGCGACAGGGAACCGCCGCGCTGTTTGACGAGGTCCGCGAAGAAGCGCCCCGAGATCTTCTGGCCGGGGAAGGTCTTCTCGACCATGTACTCGACCTTCTGCTGCAACGTCCGTAGCTCGGGCGTGCGTTCTTCGCCGTTGGTCATCCGGGTCCCCACGTTGCGCGATAGTCGAGTGCGGTCGACGGGCTCGTACTGTAACCGACCCGGAACGTCGGCGTCTTTGCACCAGCGACACAGCGGAGCTTCTCGCTTCCGCGTCAAATCCGGACTTGCGCAAGCACTCTACGTCACTGTTAACTCGAAAAAACACGGGCGGGGGGCCACGAGGGGAGTCCCTTGCCCGTGTGACAGCCGTGTGCACGCGGGGCCCGACGGAGTGTGCCCCGTACAAGGATGTAGCCCATCGCGACGGGGGATGCACGATGGGCTACATCCGCATTATGACACCTCGTCATGCGCGGAGGACAGGCGCCCCGGCGGAGAATTAGCGGCCGTTTACCTTCCGCCTCGGCGCGCGCGCCGACGGATGCCTCATTAGCGTGACAAAAGGGACCACGTTCGAGGTGTCGAGTCGGAGAGAGACGGAAGACCATGGCGGTACTACCTGAGGGAACCCCCTGCTGGGCGGACGCGATGTTCACCGACCTGGAGGGCGCGAAGAGCTTCTACGGTGACGTGCTGGGCTGGACCTTCGGCGAGGCGACGTCGGAGTACGGCAACTACACGGAGGCGTACGCGGACGGGAAGGCCGTCGCCGCCGTCGTACCGCCCATGCCGGGGCAGGAGGGCCAGGAGAGCCGGTCGGAGTGGTGCCTGTACTTCGCGTCGCCGGACGCCGAGGCCACCGCCCGCAAGATCCGCGACAGCGGCGGCGAGGTGGTCATGGGCCCGATGACCGTCGGCGACTTCGGCACGATGGTGCTGGCCCGCGACCCCGGCGGCGTCGTCTTCGGCGTCTGGCAGGCGGGCATCCACGAGGGCTTCGCCGCGCGGGGCGTGCGCGGCGCGTACTGCTGGGCCGAGGTCTTCACCCGCGACCCCCAGAAGGCCGACCCCTTCTTCGCCTCCGTCTTCCCGTACCGGGTCAAGCGGATGGAGGCGCCCGAGGACATCGACTTCGTCGTCTTCGACGTCGGCGACGACACCGTGCTCGGCCGGATGCGGATGACGAGCGACTTCCCGCCGGAGGTCCCGCCGTACATCAACGTGTACTTCGCCGTCGACGACTGCGACGCGGCGGTCGCGAAGGCGACCGCGCGCGGCGGGGTGCTGCGGTGGGGGCCGATGGACACGCCGTTCGGGCGGTTCGCGTCGCTGACCGACCCGCAGGGCGCGGCGTTCTCCGTCATCGACATGGAGCGGACCGAAGGCGAGATGCCGAGGATGACCGAGGTGTCCTGACGCCGAGGCGGCGGGGCTCAGTCCTCGGCGGCGGGCGTCCTGCGCTGGCTCAGTCCTCGGCGGCGCCGGCTTCCGGTGCGCCGGGCACCGTCGTCACCTGGCGCGGGGGCGTGTCGGCGGAGCTGCTGTCCGGCGAGAACAGCGCCATGCCGGCCAGGACGGCCGCGACGAACGCCACCGCGCCCGCGATGGCGCTCGCGACCCGGGGCCGCCGGCTGACGAACGCCCGCGCCTCACCGAGCCGCTGCGGGGCGGGCGCGGCCCGGCGCCCCCGCCCGCCGCCGGGGGCGGTCCGGGGCAGCGCGTACGTGGCCGGCGCCTGCGCCGGGGCCGGAGCCGGCATGGGGGCGGGCGCGGGCATGGGCGCGGGTCTCTGCGCCCGCCGGGGCGCCGGCGCGTGGGCCGGCCCCGGCCGGGCAGCGGACCCCGGCATGGAGGCCGGCATGGGAGCCGGCATCGGCGCGGGCATCGGTTCCGCGCGGACCTGCCAGGCACCCGAGCCGAACCAGTCCGCGACCTGCTGCGCCGACGGCCGGTCCTCCGGCTGCTTGGCGAGCATGCCCAGCAGGTACGCCTCGAAGGCGGGCGGTACGTCCGCGCCCAGCCCGCGCGGCGGCACCGGCGGGGTGTCGATGTGCTGGTACAGCGTGGCGGTCGCCGTGTCCGCCTGGAACGGCGGGCGGCCCGTCGCCAGCTGGTACAGCACGCAGCCCAGCGAGTAGACGTCGGACGCCGGGCCCGCCGGGCGCCCGAGCGCCCGCTCCGGAGCCAGGTAGAGGCTCGTGCCGACGATCTGCCCCGCCGTCGTGAGCGCGGCCGCCGGATCGTCGACGAACCGGGCGATGCCGAAGTCGCCGAGCTTGACCGTGCCGTCCACGTCGGACATAAGGTTGCCGGGCTTGATGTCCCGGTGGACGATGCCCTGCCGGTGCGCGACGGCCAGGCCCGCCGCAGTCTGCGCTGCGATGGCCGCCACGCGGGGAGCGCGCAGCCGGCCCTCGGCGGCGAGCTCCTGCGCGAGGCTGCGGCCCTCGACGTACTCCATCACCAGGTAGAAGCGGCCCTCCCACGCCCCGAAGTCGAAGACCGCGACCACGTGGGGGTGGCTGAGCCGGGCCGCCGTCTGGCCCTCCAGCCGGAAGCGCGCCGCCGCCTGCGAGTCGGCGTCGTCGCCGAGCATCAGCTTGACGGCCACCGGCCTGCCGAGCACCTCGTCCGTGGCCCGCCAGACCTCGCCCATTGCGCCACGGCCGATGGCTGACTCCAACCGGTACCGATCCGCCACCAGCACGTGCGCACCAACCTCTATCCCGATCAAACCCGATCGACCCTGGGAGCAGGGTACCGACCCGGGAGATGAGGGTCGGTCAGCAAGGTCGCCGCACAGGAGGGTTGCCGCTCGTCCATCGTGGTGCACCCGCCGCACGAACAGCGCAACCGGGAGTCGCCCGGCTTTCGGGGCTCCGGCATATTGACGAACGCTGATGCCGTGACGGACGCCGCCCGGCCCAGGCCCATGACGCGCGCCAGACCCCTGCTCTTCGCCGCCGGAGCCCTGCTCCTGGTGGCGCACGCGAGCGGGTGGCCCCTGGCGTCGCGGCCCCCGCGGGCTGCCGCGGACGGGGTGGGCAAACACGCCCTCGGGCTCTCGGTCACCGTCAACAAGCACCCGACGCCGGAGGCGGAGCGCATCGGCATCCGGGTCGGCCACGTCGTGGTCAAGCGGTACCGGGTGACCAATCGCTCCGGTGCCGACCTGCACCGGGTGACCGTCCACGACCCGGCCGTACCGGCGGGCGCGGTGCGCTGCCCGGGCGGGCAGGGCTTCTGGATGCGCGGGCTGACGTCCGTCACCTGCGTCTCGCGGGTGCCGGCCCTGCCGGGCCACCACGCCGCCACCGTGCGCGCCCGCGCGCAGGTGCCGTCGGTGGGGATGCGCGTCGAGGCGTCCGCCAGGGCCGCGTACCAGGGCGTGGGCGGGGCGCTGACGCTCGCCGTGGGCGTCGCGGTACGGGACACGGGGGCGGGGGCGGCCGGCGCGGTGGTGCGGTACACCGTCACCAACCCCGGAAACCGCACCGTGTACGGCGCCCGGCTCACCGACGCGGCGCTCGGCAACCCGCCGGTGAGCTGCGGGGGCCGCCCCGCGGTGCCGCAGGCGCTGCCGCCGGGGGGCGTCGTGGTGTGCGTGGCGCGTCTGGAGGGGCTGCGGCCCGGTACGTACCGGAGCGCGCCCGAGGTGCGGGGCAGCGACCGGCTGTTCACGCTGGGCCCGACGTGCGAGCGGCCCGTGCCGCCGCCGACGCTGGTGGCCCGCGCGATGGCGCCGTTCGCGGTACGGGCCCCCCGGCCCCGCCCGGTCCCGCCCCCGCCGGGACCCCCGGGCCCACCGGCTCCACCGGGGCCGCCAGGGCCGCCGGGGCCTGCTCCGGGGCCGCCTGGGGTGCCGGGTGTTCCGGGCGTTCCGGGCGTTCCGGGTGTTCCCGGCGTGCCGGGGGCGCCGCTGCCCCCTGGTGTGGTGCCGGTGCCAGGGGCGGTGGTGCCGCCGTTGCCGCCGGTATTGCTGCCGCCGGGGATCGCGGCGCCAGCGCCGGTGCCGGGTGTGGCGGGCGTGCCTGGTGTGCTCGGTGCGGCGGGTGCTGCGGGTGCTGCGGTCGTTCCGGCTGTTCCGGCCGTTCCGGGGGTCGTAGGTGTTGGGGCCGGGGCCGCCCCAGGCGTGGTGGCGGCCACCGGTACGGGGGTCGCCACCCTCGCCGGTGCGACGGGCGCCGCTGCCGGTGCCGCCGCGGCCGCGGGCGCGGGCTTGGGAGCGGCCGCCCTCGCGGAGGCGGCCGCGGCTGCGGGCGCCGCGCCTGCCGGTGCTGCGGCTGCCGGTGCCGCGGGGGCGGCCGCCGCGGTGCCGGGAGCCCCCGCCGCACCTGGGGCGGCGGCGGTACCCCCTGGGACGGTGGCGGTCCCGCCGGGGGCAGCAGCAGCTGTACCGCCGGGGGCGGCGGCGGCTGTACCGCCGGGAGCGGCGGCAGCCGTACCACCAGGCGCGGCAGCGGCGGTCCCGCCGGGCGCGGCTGTACCGCCCGGAGCCGCCGTACCTCCCGGAGCGGCCGTACCGCCAGGAACAGCGGTCCCGCCAGGCGTCACCCAGCAACAACAGCAGCAACAGCAACAACAACAGGACCAGCAGCAACAACAGGATCAGCAGCAACAGCAGGACCAGCAGCAACAACAGCAGCAGGACCAACAGCGACAAGACCAGCAACAGCCCCCCGGGCAGCGGACGCAGCCGGACACCGATCGGGGGCTCATCGCCCGCGCCGGGGCGTTGCTGGCCGAGGACGAGGGGACGGGCCTCGCCGTGTTCCTGTTCCTGCTCTTCCTGCCCGTGGCGATCGTCGCCGTGATGGCGGGCCGACGCCTGTGAGAGCGAGCGAGGAAGCCCTATGAACCATGTGGTGAGCACGCTGGCGATCGGCCTCTTCGGCGCGCTCCTCGCCGCCGGCGGGGTCGTCCTCTGGCGTCACTACCGGCCGGTCGAGGACTGCGAAGCCGACGGCGGGGACGTCGTCGAGTACCTCTCCATGATGATCGCGCTCCTCTACGCGCTGCTGCTCGGCCTCGCCCTCGTCTCCGTGTGGGAACTGCGGGGCGACGCCGGTTCGAACACGTCCACCGAGGCGGGCGCGCTGCACCAGATGACGGTCCTCGCGGACGGCATGCCCCCGGCGCAGCAGAAGCGCATCGAGATCATGGCCGAGCGGTACGCCGTCCATGTGGTCCAGCAGGAGTGGCCGCTGCTGGAGGCGCAGCAGCCGCTGGGTGAGCAGGGCTGGGTGCTGCTGCAGCAGCTGCGCGCGGTGTCGGAGGCGCCGCCCGACGCGACGCCGGCGCAGGAGGTGACGGCCCTGGAGATGCTCGGGCAGCTCAGCGTGCTGGACGAGGCGCGGCGGGGCCGGGAGTCGGCCGCGGGCGACTCGCTGTCGCCGCTGCTGTGGGCGGGGCTGGCGGTCGGGGCGGTCCTCTCCTTCTGCATCGTGTTCTTCTACGGCGTGGGCCGTACCTGGAGCCACTTGGTGATGCTGATGGGCATGGTCGGGCTGACGGTCTTCCTCGCCGTGCTCATCCACCACCTCGCGACGCCGTTCGGGGAGGTGATGGGGGTGGCGCCGGACCCGTTCACGGAGTACTTCCCCCGGGCGGCCACGGCGGGTGCCTGACCGCCGCGCGGCACCCGGCACACTGACCCGCATGCGCGAGAAGCCCTTCCTCTACGTCGTCGTCTGCGCCGCCGGTATCGCCGGGGACGTCCGCAGGCTGATAGCCGCCGCCCAGCAGAGCGGCTGGGACGTCGGCGTCATCGCCACCCCGCACGCCGTGCCCTTCCTCGACGTACCGTCCGTGGAGGCGCAGACGGGTTACCCGATCCGGTCCGCCTGGCGCCGCCCCGGAGACCCGCGGCCGCTGCCGCCCGCCGATGCCATGGCCGTCGCCCCGGCCACGTTCAACACGATCAACAAGTGGGCGGCGGGCATCGCCGACACACTCGCGCTCGGGACCCTCTGCGAGGCGTACGGCGCGGGCGTGCCCACCGCCGTCGTGCCGTGCGTGAGCGCCGAGCTGACCGCCCACCCGGCGTACCGGCAGAGCCTGGAACGGCTGCGCGGGATGGGCGTACGGATCGGGGACGGCAGCGCCGCCGCCGGGGGCTTCCGGTGGGAGGAGGCCCTGGAGCTCCTCGCGCGAACGGCCTGACCCGGGCTCCCGCGCGCCCGCCGGGCGGCGGCGCACCGGCTGCGGGCGCCGCCGTTGTGGAGGGACGATGGGAGGCATGGGCGGTGCGGATGGGCTGCGGGCCGAGCGGGAAGCGGTCGACGGCGCGGAGGTGGGGCCTTCGCCGGTCGGCGGCCTGCTCGACGTGCTCGGCGTGGCGGCGATCGTCATCGACGCGGACGGGCGCATCGTCCTGTGGTCGCCGCAGGCGGAGGAGCTGGTCGGCTACAGCGCGCACGAGGCGCTGGGCAAGTACGCGGCCCGGCTGCTGGTCGCCGAGGAGCACTTCGAGCTGGTGCTGCGCCTCTTCGAGCAGGTGATGACCACCGGCCAGAGCTGGGCGGGCGTCTTCCCCGTACGGCGGAAGGACGGCACCACGCGGCGGCTGGAGTTCCGCAACATGCGGCTCCTGGACGACCTCGGGGACTTCTACGCCCTCGGACTCGCCACCGACCGGGAGAAGCTGCGCCAGGTGGAGCGGGACCTGGCGCTCTCGGTGCGGCTGGTGGACCAGTCGCCGATCGGGCTCGCGGTCCTCGGCCCCGACCTGCGGTACGTGGCGGTCAACGCCGCGCTGGAGCGGATCGACGGCCTGGATGGCGAGGAGCACCTGGGCCGGACGGTCGGCGAGGTGCTGCCGTACCTCGACGCCGACCGCACCGAGGCGGCGATGCGGCGCGTCCTGGAGACCGGCGTACCGCTGCTGGACCGGCAGGTGGTGGGGCGGGCGCCGGCCGACCCGGACCACGACCACGCCTGGTCGGTGTCGATGTACCGGCTGGAGGACGTGGCCGGGCGGGCCATCGGGCTGGCGATCTCCGTCGTCGACGTGACGGACCGGTACCGGGCCACCGCCGAGGCGGAGCGGGCGCGGGACCGGCTGGCCGTGGTCGCGGACGCGTCCGTACGGATCGGCACCACGCTCGATCTGGAGCAGACCGCGCGCGAGCTGGCGGACGTCGCCGTGCCGGAGCTCGCGGACATCGCCGCCGTCGACGTCCTCGACACGGTGCTGGAGGGCCGCCCGAGCCGGATGACGGCCCTGTCCGACGAGGAGGGCCCGGCGGTCTTCCGGGCGCTGGCGGTCTCGGCGGCGTACCCGACGCCCGCCGTGGAGGCGGCCGACCCGCCGGGCGAGCTGGCCCGCTACGGCGCCGACCGGCTCGTCACCCGCTGCGTCCGCACCGCCCGCCCGGTCCGCGAGGCGCACCTCGACGAGCGGACGCTGTCCTGCGTGGCCCGCGACCGGCGGGCCGCGGACCTGCTGGCCGAGGCGGGCGTCCACTCGTACCTGGCGGTGCCGCTGATCGCACGCGGCGAGGTGCTGGGCGCGCTCGACCTGAAACGGGCCCGCAACCCGGAGCCGTTCAGCGAGGACGACACGCTGCTCGCGTGCGAGCTGGCCGCCCGCGCGGCGGTCTGCATCGACAACGCCCGCCTGTACCGGCAGCAGCGGGAGACCGCGCTGACGCTCCAGCGCAGCATGCTGCCGGAGACGCCCCGCGACCTCGTCGGCCTGGACGTCGCCTCCCGCTACCAGCCGGCCGGGGCGCGCAGCGAGGTCGGCGGCGACTGGTTCGACATCATCCCGCTCTCCGACGAGCGGACGGCCCTGGTGGTGGGCGACGTGATGGGCAGCGGCATCAACGCCGCGACCAGCATGGGCCGGCTGCGCACGGCGACGCAGACGCTGGCGCGCCTGGACCTGGAGCCGGCCGAGGTGCTGCGGCACCTGGACGAGATCACCGCCGGCATGGAGCCGTCCCTCGCGACCTGCGTGTACGCGGTGTACGACCCGCACCGGGCGGAGTGCCGCCTGTGCACGGCGGGCCACCTCCCGCCGGTGGTGGTGCGCGGCGGCCACACACCGGTGCTGGTGGACCTGCCCACCGCGCCCCCGCTGGGTGTCGGCGGCATCCCGTTCCGCGAGGTCACGGTGGACCTGGAGCCCGGCGACCGGCTGGTCCTCTACACCGACGGCCTGATCGAGACGCGGGAGCACGACATCGACGTACGCCTGGACGCCCTGCTGGCGCTGCTGCGCACCCTGGGGGACCGG
Organism: Streptomyces sp. NPDC045998; assembly: GCF_056430285.1. Classification (NCBI taxonomy): domain Bacteria; kingdom Bacillati; phylum Actinomycetota; class Actinomycetes; order Kitasatosporales; family Streptomycetaceae; genus Streptomyces; species Streptomyces sp. NPDC045998. Next base: position 343,460 of record NZ_JBWKLJ010000004.1, on the reverse strand, counting down.
TCGCTGGAGGAGTCCTGCGACCGCCTGCTGCGGGAGCTGCGGCACCCGGGGGACCACGACGACGTGGCGCTGCTCATGGCGTGCCCCTCCGGATGACGCCCCCCGGTGCGGTGCGCGGCCGGACTAGCCTGGAAGCAGAAAGCCCAGCCACCGGGAGCAGTCATGACCTGGAGTATTTCGGGCAACTATCTGGCTGGTTGCTCGTGCGCGATGGTGTGCGGGTGTCCCGTCGACGCGACGCCGCGCGACCCGGAAGGGCGTGAGCGCTGCGTCGGCTGCGCCGTCTTCCACGTGGCCGACGGCCGCCTGGACGACGTGGACCTGTCCGGGGTGGACTTCGCCTTCTACAACGAGTTCCCCTCCCACCTGACCGCCGGCGACTGGAAGGTCGGCGTGGTGGTCGACTCGGGTGCGAGCGACGCGCAGGCCGATGCGCTCGACCGCATCCTGTCCGGCCGGGAAGGGGGCGCCTTCGGCGAGCTCGCGCAGTTCTACGGCGAGTACCTCGGCGTGGAACGGGCGGCCGTCTCCCTGTCGGACGGGGACACGCCCCGGCTGGAGGTCGAGGGCAGGACCCGCATCGCATTCGAACCGCTCAGGGGGCCCGACGGGACGCCCACGACGATGAAGAACGCGATGTTCGGATTCGCCCCCGAGTTCACCCTGGGCCGCACCACCGGCGAGTCGGACGCCTTCGGGCTGTCCTTCCAGGCGTCGTACGGCGAGACGTCCGACTACGCCTTCGCCGGCGAGCAGCCCGAGGGCGCGCCCACCGGCCGCGCCTAGCCGTAGCCGTAGCCGGATCCACTGGAGGAACACGGGAGGAGGCCGTCGGGCCTCCCCCCGCGTTCACGCCCGCACGGCTACGGCTTCCACCACGCCCCGGAGGCGTCGCGCAGCGTGTTGGTGCCGCAGTGCACCTCGCCCATGCCGAGGTGGTAGGTGTCCCAGTCGTTGATGTACGACACCTTCAGCCCGGCGCGGGTGTACGCGTCGGTGACGGCGGCCGTGAAGACGTCCTTGCCGCCGATGACCGGGCCCCACTGCTTCGGGGCCAGGTACCGGTCACGCCCGAGCAGGACGCCGTTGACGGCGCCGGGGACGTACGCGCTGGTCATGACGGTCTCGGGGCCGGCGGGGCCCGCGGCGCGCTCGCCTTCGCGGGGGATGCGCTTCTGCTGGCCGTACTCGTCGACCGCGTCGGGCACCTCGCCCGCGCCCAGGCGCTTCAGCCGCGGCACGCGCTCCCCGCGCTCGCCCTCCTCCGTCGCCTCCGCCTCCGTGCCGCGCGTGTAGAGCGCGGGGACGCGGACGACCTCGGCGTCGGTGACGCCGGTCTCGCGCTTGAGCGTCTCCAGGTTCGCCGCGATGCGCTGCGCGGCCATCGTGTTGTCGGCCACCAGCCACTTGGAGGCCAGCGCCTGCGCGATGGTCTCCTTCGGCGCGGGCAGGTCCGGGCTGTCCGGCACCGAGAACATCCGGGTCTTGCCGTGCCCGGCGTCCCGCGCGTCGCGCAGCAGCTTCAGCCCCGCCTCGGGGTCGGCGACGGCGATGGTCCAGCCGCGCGCGGTGCCCGGCGCCGGGAGGAACTGCACGAACTCGTCGACGTGCCCCACGTGCAGCCACGACGTGTCCAGCAGCAGCGGGTCCTGGAAGCCCTGCGACGCCAGCAGCGTGCGCATCGCGACGGCCGGCTTGGAGCCGGTGTCCTTGCGCTCGCCCATGATGATGCGCCCGGCCGGGAAGGAGCGCCCGCCGTGCGCGTACGGCGGGATGGTCTCCAGGTTGCCCATGGAGTTGAGGGTCCACTCCTCCTCGTCGCGGACCCCCGAGACCTGGACGACGCCGACGCCCCTGCCCCGCAGCTTCTCGAACAGCTCCCGCCCGGACTCGCGGTCCGGCTGGGCCGAGCGCAGCATCACGCGGATCACCTGGCGCCCCCCGCCGGGCGCGGTCATGCTGACGTATCCGGGCTCGACGAAGTCCTGGGCCCAGATGTCCTGGTACTTGTCGAAGGTGACGACGGGCGCGGCGATCCCCGCCCCCTTCGCCTCCTTCGCCAGCCCCGCCACGAAGGTCTGCTGGCTGCGCGCGAACGGGTCGTCGCCGGGGACCTTGGTGACCAGCATCTGCTGGGCGTTCTGGAGGTGGTGGTGGGTGAGCAGCGGCGCCACGCGCAGCGTGATGTCGTCCGAGGTGCTCTTCCCGCCGGCGGTGACGGTGAGGCGCAGGACGGCGCGGCCGCCCCAGCGGGTGGTGTCACGGATGACGTCGGTGGCCTCGACGCCGAACTCCACGCCGGCGCGCAGCTCGGAGGCGGTCAGCCGGGTCGTGGGCGTCACGCGCACCCAGGTGCCGGAGCGATTGACGAACACGCGGGTGTTCTTGGCGCCGTTGACGACGCCGAGGGTGCCGGTCGCGCCGTTCGGCACGTCCTTCATCGGCACGGACCGTACGCGCGCCAGGTCGGCGGCGTCGGCGGAACCGTTCACGACGGTGTCGGCGGCGTCGTTGCAGGCGGCGAGCCGGGCGTCGGACAGCGGCTTGCCGCCGGCCCCGCTGGTGGGGCAGCGCTTGGTGTCGTCGTCGATGTTCGGCAGGACGACCGCGCCCCGGGCGGCGCTCCAGGTGTCCTCCCCGGCGCTGTCGCTCACCCCGGCGACGTCCACCCGGCCGTCCCGGTTCACGTCCGCCCGCAGGTCGGCCTGGGGCGGAGCCGGCGCCGCGAACACGGGCGCGGCGAGGGCGACGGGCGCCAGGACGGCACCTATGACGGATATGGCGAGGCTCGCGCGTCTCGCGTGGCTCGTACGCACCATGCGTCCTTCCATGGGGGATGGCTTGTCGAGCCGGAAGAGTCCGCACGGGGCCGGTGCGTTGCCTGAGATGGCCGGGTCTGGCCGGTTCCCGACCGGAGGATGACAGGGAATGATCGGGGATCCGCCTTGGGCATGACGACGCGTCCCGGCACGCTGGTCTAGGACTTCGCCGGCAGCACCACCCTCATGCCGAAGCCGTACGACTTCAGGGCGCCCGCGAGCGGGATGAACAGCATGCTGTAGTGCTCCTGGCCCCGGGCGGTGTCGATGCCGCCGAGGTCGAGCAGCGCCTCCGGGGGCCAGCCCAGGTCGTGCAGCAGCCCGGAGACCGTGTGCTTGGCGGCGGCGTCGTCGCCGGAGAGGAAGACGGTGCTCGGGCCCTCCAGCGAGCCGGGCGCGACCATGACCGTCGCGTCGACCGTGCACAGCGTCTTGACGACCCTGGCCCCCGGGAACGTCCGCTGGATCTCCTCGCCGAGGCTCTCCACCGGGTGGGAGAGGGTGTTGTCCTCCCGGAACCCGACCGCCACGTCGAGCACCACCTTCCCCGCGAGGGCCGGGGCCCCGATCGTCTCCAGCAGCGGTACGGACGCCGTGCCCGGCGTCGCGTTGACCACCACATCGGAGGCTGCGACGGCCCCGGCGGGGTCCATGACCGCGACCTCTCCGTTGACCGCGGTCGCCAGTTCCGCCCGCAGCTCCGCGTCGTCCGCCCGCCGCGAACCGAACACGACGTCGTGGCCCGCCGCCGCCCACGCGGCGGCAAGTGTCTTGCCTACATGGCCTGTTCCGAGGATTCCGATTCTCATGGCCCGACGTTATGGCGGGCCGGTGCGCCGGGGCGTCGGCCTGAAGACCGGTCCCGCCGGGCCATCGGCCCTACGCCGCAGGGCCCGCTGGCAGCGCCGGGGGCGTACGACTGACCGTGCGCCCCAGCGCGGCGGCCGCCCGCGCGAACTTCGCCGCGTCGATGACGGCCGCGCCGCCGGGGTCGTTGTTGAAGTACACGTACACGTCCTCCGCGTCCGTCCAGGCGTCCGCGATGCGCCGCGCCCACGAGGCGAGCGCCTGGCGCCCGTAACGCGGCGGCGGATCGGCGAGGCCGGCGTGGAAGCGTACGTACCCCCAGGGCGCCGTCCGCCACAGCGGCGTCACGGGCCTGGAGTAGCGGTCCGCCCAGCAGAGCGCGGCGCCGTACCGCTCCAGCACCGCCCGCAGCGCGCGCTCGTCCCGCCACCACGACGCGTGGCGCAGCTCGACGGCCACCCGTACGCCGGCGGGGAAGCGGCGCAGGCACGCGTCGAGCAGCTCCACGTCCGCCTGGAGGTTCGGCGGCAGCTGCACCAGCACGGGCCCCATCCGCTCCCCGAGCCCCGCCGCCCGCCCGAGGAGCCGCGCCACCGGCTCCTCGGGCTCCCGCAGCCGCTTGATGTGGGTGAGGTACCGGCTGGCCTTGACCGCCATGACGAACCCCTCCGGCGTCCGCTCCCGCCAGGAGGCGAAGACCTCGGTGCTGGGCAGCCGGTAGAAGGCGTTGTTGTTCTCGACGGTGGCGAAGTGGCGCGCGTACTCCTCCAGCCACAGCCGCTGCGGCAGCTTGGCGGGGTAGAGCACGCCGCGCCAGTCCTTGTACTGCCACCCCGAGGTTCCGACGAGCAGGGCCATGCCCCATCCCTGCCCGCCCGGGCCCGGTCCCTATCGGGTCCCTACCGCCCGCACTCCACCCAGAGCAGCTTCCCGGGCCTCCCGTGCAGCCCGCCCTGCAGCTCGTACGCCCCCCAGTTGTCGGCGCAGCTCTGCACGAGGTGCAGCCCGCGCCCGCGCTCGTCGTCCGTGCCGGGGCTGGGTACGACCCCTCTGAAGGGCGCCGGGATGTGCGGGTTCGCGTCCCACACGCTGAGCCTCAGCCGTACGGGCTCTTCGAGCGCGCGGAGGCGGAGGGTGTAGGGCTCGGCGGAGTACCGGTGCGCGTTGGTGACGAGCTCACTGGCGAGCAGCTCGGCGGTGTCGAGGAGCCCGGCCATGCCGTGGGCGGCGAGGACGGTACGGAGGGTGTGGCGGGCCACGCGCGGGGCGCGGGGATCGTGCGGGAGGTGGAGGGTGTAGGCCCAGGACGGCGATACGGTGGCCATGGAAGTCTCCGATCACGGAGGTGAGTTGGTTGGTGCCTGGTGGCTCCTGTGAGGAGGCTAGGGCCCGTGCAAGTTCTATTTGCATAGAGCGCACTAAGTACTTTGAACAACCGCTCGTGTGAGTGAGCGTACGAACTGGGATTCCGGGAGGGGGCGGTGCATGGCCCGCCGGTCCGCACCTACCGCACGGCGCACCCGTGTCGCCACCGAGCTGCGCAAACTACGCGAGCGCGCCGGGCTGACGGCCACCGAGGCGGCACGCCTGCTCGGCACCAGCCAAGGGCAACTCAGCAACGTGGAAACGGCCCGTTTCGGTGTCAGCGGCGACCGCATCCGCGCCATGGCGCAGGCGTACTCCTGTGGCGACCACGCCTTCGTCGAGGCTCTCGTGAGCATGAGCGAGGATCGGCGGAAGGGCTGGTGGGAGGAGTACCGCGACATCCTGCCCGCCGACCTCATCGACCTCGCCGAGCTGGAGCACCACGCACACGGGCTGCGCGGCGCGATCACGGCCCACGTACCAGGACTGCTCCAGACCATCGACCACGCCCGGGAGATCTTCCGCCAGGCCGTGCCCGAGATGCCGCCTCCGGAGATCGAACACCGCGTCTCTTTCCGGATCAAGCGCCAGGCAGTCCTGTACGGCCCGGCGCCCCGGCCGTATCAGGCGCTCGTCCATGAAGCCGCGCTACGCATCGAGGTCGGCGGACCGGCCGTCGCCCGTACCCAGTTGAAGCACCTGCTGGACATGAGCGAGCGCGACCACGTCACCATCCGGGTCGTCCCGTTCAAGGCCGGTGCGGTGCCTGGCTCCGGCCAGTCGATCTACTACGCGTACGGGCCGGTCCCGCAGCTGGACACCGTCCACCTCGACCAGTCGCACGGGCTTGCCTTTCTCGACGCCGAGGCCCAACTGGAGAAGTACCGGGCCCTGTTCGACCGCATCGAGGCGGTCGCCCTCTCGCCGGTCGACAGCCGCGACCTCATCCACAGCATCAGCCGCAGCCTGTGAAGGGAAAGCGCATGAACGCGACCGCCTGGCAGAAGTCGTCCTACTGCGCCCAGGGCGACTCGTGCGTCCACGTGACCGCGACAACGGACGGCCGCGTCAGAATCAGGGAAAGCGCGGACCCGAGCGGGTCCATACTCACGATCACGGAAGGCGACTTCCGCATGCTCCTCCGGGCCCTGAGGGCAGGGAGCGACTCCGTACCGGGGTTCGAGCTGTCGTACGGCCCGGGGGACGAGGTCCGCCTGCGCGTGGCGGGCGGCGGTGTGGTCGTGACGACGAGCCGGGCGCGGTGGGACGCGTTCGTGCGGGGCGCGGTAGCTGGGGAGTTCGACCACCTCGTGGAGGAGTGGAGCGCGAACGTCCGCGTGAGGTGAGGGCGCGGCGGCCGCCCCGAGACGGACGCGGGTCGGATATCCGGTGGCCGGTCCAGACACCGGTGGGCAAGATCGCGGCATGCATGTCTTCCCGCACCTGACGCAGCAGGGGACCCTCGTCATACAGCGCATGGACGGATCAGCCGCAGCGCGGGCCGAGGACGCGTTCCGGCTGATCTATGCCGAGGCGTTCGCCGAGTCCCCCTACAACGAGACCGAGGACGACGTCGCCGCCGCCTTCCGCCGCTTCCCCTCCCAGGCGGGCAGGCACGGCTTCCTCGCTGCCTTGGCCCGCACCGAGGACGGCGAGCCGGTCGGCATGGCGTACGGCTTCCCGCTCGCGCCCGACACCGGCTGGTGGGACGAACTGACCGAGCCCGTGACCGCCGACCTGCGACGGGAGGACGGGCGCCGGACCTTCGGGCTGATGGAGCTCGCCGTGCGCGTTCCGTGGCGCGGGCAGGGCGTCGCGGGGCGTCTGCACGAGACGCTGCTCGACGGCGTGGAGGCCGAGCGGGTACTGCTGAACGTCCATCCCGGAAGCGAGGCGGCGTCGGCTGCCTACCGGGCGTGGGGATACCGCAAGGTCGGCGAGGCGCGGCCGTGGGGGACGGGCGCGGACCTCCATGACGTGATGCTGCACGATCTGCGCTGAAAGCAGTGCCCTGCGCGGGCCGTGCGCCGGAACGCAGCGAGCCGGGTCAGTCCGAGAAGGGAACGGCATCAGCGGGGGACGTGTGCCAGTTGGTGACGATCGGCTGGTCGACGACGAACGAGCCGACGTTCAGGGACACCGGGTGCGGGTCGTCGTTGGAGACGGAGACGATGAGGCTGGTCAGCTCCTTGCCGCCATTCTCCTTGGTGGTCTTCGGGTTCACGCCGGCGTAGGCGGCGACCCCCTTGCGCAGCGTGATCCCCTGGCCCACGGACTGCTCCGCGGGCTTGGCGGCCGTTCCGTCCGATCCGAAGGCCACGACCGGAAGCGCGGCGGGCAGGACGCAGGTGATGCCGGGCTTGGCCGTCGCCTTGATCAGGAAGTAGCCGCCTGCCTGGGACTCGGAGGTCACGCTCCAGGAGATGTCGTTGGTGCCGCAGCTCTGCCCGTAGCCGCTCTTGTCCGCGGCCGTGTCGTCGCCGTCCGTACCGGAGTCGGCCGGTGAGCCGCTTCCCGCTGCCCCGCCGCCGGAAGGTGTCGAAGCGCGGGAGCCGCTGCCTCCGCCTGCCTTGTTCCCACCCTCGCCGCCGCTGGGCGCCGTCGGGCTTGCCTGGCCGGACGGCGTCGAGGTCCCCGACGCCGACGACGTGTCACCGCCCTCGCACGCTGTCATCAACAGGCCCGCGCTGAGTACGGCGGTGACGGCAAGAGTGGTGCGCAGACGACGGTTCATCACGGATGTCCCTTCCGGGGCGACAGCTGCGAGGGCGCCAGGTGCTCGGTAAGCGCGTTGACGAACGGGAAGACGTGCCACTCCCGATCGCCGGTTCATGCCGTCTCACGGCAAGGACGGTTCCGTCACGCGCCTGTGACACGGCTCCGCCGACCCCGGGCACGGCGCCCCGGTCACTGCCCCACCCTCCCGTCGACGCACTCGCGCAGCAGGTCCGCGTGCCCGCAGTGGCGGGCGTACTCCTCGATCCGGTGGACCATCAGCTCGCGGATGCTGATCCCGTCCCTCCCCACGCGCTCGCCCAGGTCCGGGTACCCGGCCAGGGCGGCGTCCGTCGCGGCCTGTTCGCGCTCCAGGTCGGCGTACGCGGCGTCGACCACGGCCTGGTCGGCGACGGCTCCGTCGAAGTCCGCGTCGCGGGCGCCGTACAGCTTCGGGAGCGGGTCGGCGTCGCTGATCCAGTCGCGCCAGTCGCGTTCCACCTCGGCGAGGTGCCGGACCAGGCCGAGCAGCGACATCGTCGACGGCGGGACCGACCGGCGGGCCAGCTGCTCGGGGGTGAGGCCCTCGCACTTCATCCGCAGGGTGAGGCGGTAGTTGGACAGGAAGTCCAGCAGCGTCGCGAGCTCGCCCTCCGGGGTGACCTCGTTCTCGCGGGGGTCGTCCCCAGGGTCGGCCCACATGTCGGGGTAGACGGTCGCCTGGGTCCAGCGTGCGGGTCGGTCGCTCATACGTCGCATGGTCGTCTGCGAGGGCGCCCCCGCGCCACCGGGTTTACTGGATGCTCCAGCGGTGCGGATGCTCCGGATCGGCGGGGCAGGCGAAGACGTTGAGCTCGCCGGAGCGGCCCACGGTGACCTCGGTGGGAGTGACGTACGGGCGGGTGGGCCGGTCCCGCTCCTCCAGCGGCATCCAGCTGCCGCTGCCGCCGTCCCACTCCGAGCTGTCGATGGTCAGCAGCAGGCGCATCGGTGTCGCGCAGCTCGTGCAGTCCATGGGGTACGGGTCGGTCTTGTGCCAGGAGGCGAAGCCGCCCACGCGCCAGCCGGGCGGGATGGACAGGTCGTACTGGTAGCCGATGGGGTGCGCCGGGCAGCCGCAGGCCGACGGCTCGGTCTCCGTTTCGAAGGCCGCCGCCTCGAGGGCCTCCTCCCAGGCGTCGATGCGGGCGCACAGCTCCTCGGGCAGGAGGCCCGCGAAGGGGTACGTGGCCACCTGCTCCGGGTGTAGCACGCAGGGCTCGGGGACGAAGCCGTCGGAGCCGACGACCGGCGGCTGCGGCGGCGTGGTCAGCACCTCGCCGACCTCCCACGACCGCCGCCAGCGCAGCTGCAGCTCCAGCTCGTAGCGGCCCGGGCCGTGCGCGCTGAACGGGCACCAGAACACCTGGAGCAGGTCGCAGTCGCCCGGCCCCTCCGGCAGGTCCGGGACGTCCCGCCGGTACAGCTGCGCGAGGCCGATCATCGGCAGCGGGCCGGTCCCGCGCTCCCCGGGGAGCCTGTGCTCCCGGTGCAGCTCCTCCAGCAGCTTCCGCTCCTCGTCCGTGGGGCCGGGGTCCTGCTCGCGGGCCCACGCGGCGGACAGGACCTCGCGGTAGCGGTGGACGTCCGCCGGCCGGCGCCCCTGGGCGCGCCCGTGGGCCTCGCCGCACACCGGCCACGGCTCGTCCGCCGGCCACAGCATGGGGCCGCCCACGGAGCTGGCCGACACCTCCGGCACGCCCCGGCGCGGATGGAGTCGCGTCGTGGTTCCCCGGAAGGCGGCCAGCTCCGGGAAGAGCGCCTCGACGTCGAGCGGGCGCGGCGGCGTAGTCCTCGTCATGAACGCGACCCTAAAACGGTGCCTGCCGAAGCCTTCGTCAATGCTCCGTACGGGCGCCGCATTGGACACCGCGGAAGGGTCTACGCGCGTCGTCTTCGGCGTCGGCATATCGGAAAACACCAGCCGCAACAGCCGCAGTTGGAGCAATGGCCACAACCGCCGAGTAGGGGGCGCAATACGTCCGGAGCCGGGGGAGAATTCCGGCCGCACCGTCCAAAAAGCAAGAGGAAATATTCGTGCGACCAAGATTCTTCGGCGCGTCCGCCTCCGTGGCCGCACTCGGACTGCTGGGCTCCCTCGTCACCGGCTGCGGCTCGTCCGGGAGCGGCGGCGACAAGACGACGCTGCGCCTGGTGGCCGCCGAGTACGGCACCAGCCCGGCGACCAGCTCCAAGGCGTACTGGGACAAACTGGCCGCCGCCTTCACCGCCGCCCACCCCGGCAAGAAGGTCGAGGTGACGCTCTACCCGTGGGCCGACGTCGACCGCGAGGTCACCCGCATGGTGAAGGAGGGCAACGCCCCGGACGTGGCGCTGATGGGCGCGTACTCCGACTTCGCCGCGGAGGGCCGGCTCTACGCCGCCAGTGAGCTGCTGTCGGTCAGGGCGGAGTCGAACTTCCTGCCGCCGCTCGCGGAGGCGGGCTCGTTCCACAACACCCTCTACGGCCTGCCCTTCGTGGCCAGCAGCCGGCTGCTCTTCTACAACGAGGAGCTGTTCGAGAAGGCCGGGGCGGAGCCGCCGAAGAAGTGGTCGGACCTGAAGGAGGCGGCCGAGGCGCTGAAGGACGAGGGCGTGTCCTACCCGTACGCGCTGCCGCTCGGGCCCGAGGAAGCGCACGCCGAAGCGATGATCTGGGAGCTGAGCAACGGCGGCGGGTACGCCGACGACGGCGGCGGCTACAGCATCGCGTCCGAGGAGAACACGCAGACGTTCCGCTGGATCAAGGACAACCTGGTGACGCCCGGCCTGACCGGCCCGGTCCCGCCGGCCGAGCTCAACCGGCAGGAGGCCTTCGCGGCCTTCCTGCGCGGCGAGGTCGGCATGCTGAACGGCTACCCCTCGCTCCTCCACGAGGCGAAGGCGAAGGGCATCAAGGTCGGCACCCTGAGCATGCCGGTGTCGGACACGCTGGGCGAGGGGCGGGTCCCGCCGTCGGTGGGCGTCGCCGACTGGATGATGGCCTTCAAGCACGAGGACAACCGCGAACTGGCGGGCGACTTCCTGGAGTTCGTCTACCAGGACAAGAACCTCAACGAGTTCGCCGGGCGTTACCACCTGCTGCCCTCGACGGTGACCGCGACGCAGACCAACAAGGACGCGGCGGCGGACGCCAGCGGCGAGCAGTTCCTGGCCGCGCTGCGCGGTGCCCGGCTCTACCCGGTCAACGAGCCGTCCTGGCTGCAGGTCAGCAACATCATCAAGCGGAACATCGGCAAGGCCGTCGCGCCGAACGCCGACCCGAAGCTCGTGCTGGAGGGGATCGCCCAGCAGGCTCGCGAGGTGTCGAAGCAGAAGTAGGGCCCGTAGCAAGGCGAGTTGGCCTCGCACCAGAGCCGGGTCCAGGCCCAGGTCCAGGCACAGGGCCGGAGCCAGAGCCAGTTGGCCTCGTACCAGGGCCAGTAGGGCTCGTACCAGGGCCGCCCTCGGGAACCTCCCGGGGATCGTCCTTCCTCCAAGGCCGTACGGCGTCGACCGGACGCCCGGCCCCCCGTCGCCCGCCGTGTGCCCACAAGGCGCCCGCGGCGACGGCCGCACCTTCCGTGCGGTCCGTCGGCAGGCTAGGGTCTGCCGTCATGAATACCGGGACGGCCTCGCGCCACTCACGGATCGGTGACCCGGTGCTCTCCTGAGCGCCGCCCGGGCTCCGCCCTCGTCGTGTTGATCACTGGTTTCCACATTCCACAGGTCAACCACGACAGGAGAGCTCTTGCCCACCACGACACTGCTGGTTCCCACCGCGGACGGCCAAGCCGACGCGTTCGCCGCCTTCCCCGAGGGTGGCGGGCGGCACCCGGGGGTGCTGCTGTACTCGGACGCCTTCGGCCTGCGCCCCGTGCTGGAGGACCGCGCCCGCGAGCTCGCGGGGCACGGCTACTACGTGCTCGTCCCGAACCTCTACTACCGGCACGGCCCGGCACCGGTGACCGAACTGCCCGCGCACATCGGGGAAGAGGTCCGGCCCGAGATCATCGGGCGGCTGATGCCCTTGGTGGAGCGGCACACCACCGCACGCGTCCTGCGCGACGCCGACGCCTACCTCGGGTTCCTCGCGGCTCGGCCCGAAGTCGCCACCGGACCCGTCGGCGTGATCGGGTACTGCATCGGCGCCGCCCTGGCGATGCGGACCGCCGCCGCCCGCCCCGACCGGGTGGCCGCCGTCGCCGGGTTCCACCCGGGCTTCCTGGTGACCGACGCCCCCGACAGCCCGCACCGCCTGGTCTCCGGGCTCACGGCCCAGGTCCACCTCGGCCTCGCCGAGGGCGACATGTCACCCGAGGCCATCGGCGAGCTCGACCGGGCCCTGGAGGGCGCCGGTGTCGCGTACACCACCGAGGTCTACCCCGGCACGGTGCACGGCTTCACCATGCCCGACACCGACGCCTTCGACGCCTCCGCACTGCGGCGCCACTGGGACCGCCTGCTCCCCCTCCTGGGCCGCGCCCTGCCCCACGACCGCGGGGGCGTCGTCGGCGCGGACGGAGGGGCGGAGGGATGCTTGGGTGGACGGCCCGAACATCCGGAAATCCGGGAGTTCCTCGCCTCCCTGCGACCTGGCCAGGTGCTGTCCGGCACGGTCGCGGCGATCGAACGGTTCGGCGTGTTCGTGGCCCTGGACGACGGACCCGCGCACCCGGTCTTTCCGGGCGTCGGCTTCATCTCGGTTCCCGAGCTGTCCTGGCAGAGGTTCGACGCGCCTTCGGACGTCGTCCGGGTCGGGCAGCGGGTGTCCTGTGAGTTCCTGCAGTTCGACACGTGGAACCTGGAGGCCCGGCTGTCGTTGCGGGCGATGCGGCCGGACCCCTTCCAGGCGTTCGCCGACCGCGTCCCGGTGGACCGGGAGCTGCGGGGACGGGTGACCCAACTCGTGCCGTTCGGCGCCTTCGTCGAACTCGCCGACGGCGTCGAAGGTTTGGTCCACGTGCGTGAGCTGGCCGGGCCGTCGGTGGAGGACCCGGCCGAGGCCGTCCAAGTGGGCGACGAGGTCACGGTGGTCGTCACCGAGATCGACCGGGAGCGGCGCAGGCTGGGGCTCTCCCAGAGGCGGGCCGCCGGGGGTGCACCTGCGCCGCGCCGCGGCTAGCGGGCCACGAACTGCGTCAGGATGGCCTGCACCTCGTAGATGTCGACGCCCTTGGTGAAGGTCTTCTGGATCGGCGTCTGGCTGCCCGAGAGCCAGAGCTTGAGCTCCGCGTCGAGGTCGAAGGTGCCGGCGGTCTCGACCGCGAAGTGGGTGATGCTGCGGTACGGGATCGAGTGGTACTCCACCTTCTTGCCCGTGATGCCCTGCTTGTCGACGAGGATCAGGCGCCGGTCCGTGAAGAGGATCGTGTCGCGGATCAGCAGGTACGCGGCGTGGACCTGCTCGCCGTTGCCGAGGAGGCGGGCGTAGTCCTGCTGCGCCGTCGCCGGGTCGATGGTGTGGGCGTTTCCGAACAGCGCCATGGCAGGCCCCCCAGGTGGTGATGTCGCGTGATCGTCGCACTGTATACCCGGCGCGGCGCTCACAGCAGGGTGCCGAGCAGGGCGATGAAGGGCGGTACGGACCGGCCGAGCGTCCCGCGCCACAGGTGCGGGGCGGAGGCCGGCAGGACCAGTCCGGCGGCGGTCAGGAAGGCGCGCGCGTCCGATGGTGCGGGAACCGGCGAAGTAGTTGCAGAGTGGGACTGGATAGTCCTAAGTTGCAACCATGTCCGGCTCCTCCGACGGCGCTTCCGCGGAAGCGTTCTCCGATGCCCTCGTCGACTTCGTACGGGCCTTCGGCCTGCTCGACCCCGCTCGCACGCCGTGCGGTGCGCCCATGTCGACCGCCGAGGCGTACGCGCTCACCGTGCTGCGCCAAGGGCGGGTCCCGCAGCGCGTGCTGGGGGAGCGGCTGAGCCTGACCAAGTCCACCACCAGCCGGCTCGTGGACCAGCTCGTGGCGCGGGGGTGGGCCGACCGGGTGCCGGACCCCGGGGACGGACGGGCGCAGCTCGTCGGCCTGACCGAGGACGGCGTACGGGTCGCCGCCGACGTGGCGCGGCGGCGCGCCGAGCGGCTGGGCCGGCTGCTCGACCGGGTGCCCAAGGCGCAGCGGCCCGGCGTGATCCGGGCGCTGCGCCTGCTGGAGGAGGCGTCCCGTGAGGAGCGGTAGCGGCGGCGCGCTCCCGAGGGTGCTCGTCATCGGGGGGTACGGCGCCGTCGGCGCCGCCGTGACGTCCGCGCTCGCGCGGTGGTTTCCCGGGCGCGTGGTGCCCGCCGGGCGGGACGCGGCCCGTGCCCGGCGGCTCGGCGGCGTACGGGTCGATGTGACCGCGCCGCCCGGGGTGTTCGTGCGGGAGGTGCTGGAGCCGCTCGGCGACATCGGCGTGGTGGTGTTCTGCGTCGAGCCGCCGGACGCCGGTATCGCCCGGGCCTGCCTGGAGCGCGGCGTCCACGTCGTCGACGTCGGCGCGAGCCGCCGCCTGCTCGACGCGGTCGCCGCGCTGGACGCCCCGGCGCGGGAGGCGGGCGCCACCGGCGTGCTCAGTGTGGGGGTCGCGCCCGGGCTGACGAACCTGCTGGCCCGCCGCGCGCACGAGGCCGTCGGCGGGGCCGAACGCCTCGACCTGACCCTCCTCTTCGGCGCCGGCGAGCACCACGGTGTCGACGCCCTGCGCTGGACCCTCGCGGGGCTCGCCGAGCCCGCCGTCCCGGGGGCGCGCCCCGCGCGCGTCACGCTGCCCGGGTACGGGGCCGCCAGGACCGCGCACCCCTTCCCGTTCTCGGACCAGTTCACGCTGGTCCGCACCCTCGGCGTCCCGTCGGTCACCACCCGCCTGTGCCTGGACTCGCGGCCGCTGACCGCCGCGCTGTTCGCCCTGCGCCGTACGGGGGCGGTACGGGCGGTGGCGCGACGCCCGGGGGCGCTGGGCGCGCTGGCCGCCGCCCTGCACCGCGTACGGCTGGGCGGCGGGCAGGGCTTCGCGGTACGGGTCGACGCGCGCGGGCGCGGGCGACGCGTGGCGTATGCACTCACCGGGCGGGAACAGAGCGGCGTCACCGGGCTGGTCGCCGCGCAGGTGGCGCGCGGGCTGCTCACCGGCGGGGTGCCCGCGCCCGGCGTGCACCACATCGAGCAGCTGCCCGCCTTCGCCGGACTTCCGGAGGCCGTGGCGGCCGACGCACGCGACCTTGGGGTGAAACTTCACCACCTGTGATGATCATGACGATTTGGTTGCGGTGGTGGGGATGTGCGTACTTCGCGTCGCCGGAGGTCGTTCCCCGGGGTGTGAGCGGTATCGAGATGCGGGAGGGTGGCGGCGCGCCCGTCGCCCGTGCGCTCCTGAGTACGTACGCGCGTACGTACGCGCGCAGGCTTCCCAAGCCGTCGTTCCGGCTTTCCGGACCGTCACTCCCCGCCGTCTGGCGGACGGTGATACTCGTGCTGGCCGTCGTCACCATCCTGTGGGGAGCGCTGATGGCCGTCGCGGCCGGGTGACGCCCGATTGTGGGGTCGGCGGCCCCGACGTTTGATGGGGGGAGACATCGACCGCCCGCCCCCGCCGGAGAGCGCCCGCCCCGAGGAGACCAGCCGTGGATCTCGTACTGCGTCCCGGAAGGCCCGACGACGCCGCCGCATGCGGCCGGATCTGCTACGAGGCGTTCGCCGGCATCGCCCGCGAGCACGCCTTCCTGCCCGACTTCCCCACCACCGAGGTCGGCGTCGGCACCATGGAGATGCTGCTGAACCACCCCGGTTTCTACAGCGTCGTCGCCGAGCTCGACGGCCGCGTCGTGGGCAGCAACTTCCTCGACGAGCGCTCCCCGATCGTCGGCGTCGGCCCGGTCACCGTCGACTCCGACGTCCAGAACGGCGGCGTCGGCCGCCGCCTGATGCGCGACGTCATGGACCGGGCCACCGAGCGCCGTGCCCCCGGCATCCGGCTGCTCCAGAGCGGCTACCACTCCCGCTCGTTCGCGCTCTACGCCGGCCTCGGCTTCCAGTTCCGCGAGACGGTGGCCTGCCTGCAGGGCCCGCCGATCGGCGGCACCGTGCCCGGCTACCTGGTGCGGCCCGCGCGCGAGGAGGACCGACCCGCCTGCGACGACCTGTGCCGCCGGGTCCACGGCGTCGACCGCGGCGGCGAACTCGCCGACGCCATCGCCCTCGGCACCGCCCGCGTGGTCGAGCACGAGGACCGCATCACCGGCTACGCCACCGACCTGGCCTTCTTCGCCCACGCCGTCGGCGAGACGACCGAGGACGTCCGCGCCCTCATCGGCGCGGCCGAGGAGTTCGGCGGCCCCGGCATCCTCGTCCCCGCGCGCAACAGCGCGCTGCTCCAGTGGTGCCTGGGCCGCGGGCTGAGGGTCCGGCAGCTCATGAGTCTGATGACCATCGGCCTCTACAACGAACCGAACGGCGCCTACCTCCCCTCCATCCTGTACTGACCGCGACCGACGGCGACTGGCGACGACTCCCGTGGACCGGCGGCGCACGTTCACCAGGCACCCCGCCCGTACGGTCGTCGTGTCCTTCGCCGTCGCCGTCCTGGCCGGTACGGCGCTGCTGGCCCTGCCGCCCGCCACCCAGGACGGCCACGCCGCGGACGCCGTCACCGCGCTGTTCACCGCCACCTCCGCCGTGTGCGTGACCGGGCTCGTGGTCGTCGACACCGGCACGTACTGGAGCGGCTTCGGCGAGGGCGTCATCCTGGCCCTCATCCAGGTCGGCGGCTTCGGCATCATGACGCTGGCGTCGCTGCTCGCCCTGCTCGTCTCGGGCCGGCTGCGCCTGCGGATGCAGCTGACGGCGGCGGCCGAGACGAAGAGCCTCGGCATCGGCGACGTACGCCGCGTGCTGCTCGGCGTGGCGGTCTCCACGCTCGCCGTGGAGCTGGCGATCGGGGGCGTCCTGGCCCTGCGGCTGCGGCTGGCGTACGAGCGGGGCGTCGGCGACGCGGTGTACCTCGGGTTCTTCCACGCGGTGTCGGCGTTCAACAACGCCGGGTTCGGGCTGCACGCCGACAACCTCACGCCGTACGCCCGCGACCCGTGGGTGACGCTGCCGATCGCGGCCGCCGTCATCCTCGGCGGCCTCGGCTTCCCGGTGCTGCTGGAGGTGGTGCGCCACCGTCGCCGACGGCGTACGACGGGGCGGCGGCGCTGGTCGCTGCACACCAAACTGACGCTGGTCACCACGGCCCTGCTGCTGGTCGTCGGTACGGTGCTGACCTGTCTGCTGGAGTGGGACAACCCCGCCACGCTGGGCCCGTTCGACGGGGCCGGGCGCGTACTGAACGGCTTCTTCCACTCCGCGATGCTCCGCACGGCGGGCTTCAACGCCCTCGACATCGGCGGCCTGGAGGGCTCCACCCTGCTGTTGAGCTGCATGCTGATGTTCATCGGCGGGGGCAGCGCGGGCACCGCCGGCGGCATCAAGGTGACCACCTTCGCGGTGCTGGGCGTGGCGATGCTCGCCGAGGTGCGCGGCGAGCCGCACTCCGAGGCCATGGGCCGCCGCCTGGCGCCGCACACGCTGCGCCAGGCGCTGACCGTGGCGCTGCTGGGCGTGGGGCTGGTCGTCGCCGCGACGCTGGCCCTGGAGACGCTGCACCCGGCGCCGCTGGAGGCGGTGCTCTTCGAGGCGGTGTCGGCGTTCGCGACCGTCGGACTGACCACGGGCATCACGGCGGACTTCTCCACCCCGGGCCGGCTCATCTTGATCATGCTCATGTTCGTCGGGCGGCTCGGGCCCATCACGCTCGTCTCGGCCCTCGCCCTGCGCGAGCGCACCCGCCGCTACCAGCTACCGGAGGAGCGACCCGTCATTGGCTGAACACCGGTCCTTCCCGCACCGGTGGCGCCGTCGCCGTGAACGGCCCGCGCCGCCCAAGTCCGCCCCGCCCAAGTCCGCCCCGTCCAAGTCCGCCCCGCGCGACCAGCGCGTGGCCGTGATCGGCCTCGGCCGCTTCGGCAGCTCGCTCGCACACGAGCTGACGCGGCGCGGCTGGGACGTCCTCGGCATCGACACCGACCCGCACCTCGTCCAGCAGCACAGCGACACCCTCACCCACGCCGCCGTCGCCGACTGCACCGACCCCGAGGTGCTGCGCCAGCTCGGCGTGGACGAGTTCCCGAGCGTGGTCGTCGCCATCGGCACCGACGTCGAGGCGAGCATCCTGGTGGCCTCCAACCTCCTGGACATCGAGGTGCCCAACCTGTGGGCCAAGGCCATCAGCCGCCAGCACGGCAGGATCCTCGAACGGCTCGGCGCCCACCACGTGGTGCTGCCGGAGCACGAGATGGGCGAACGCGTCGCCCACCTGGTGACGGGCCGGATGCTCGACTTCATCCAGTTCGACGACGACTACGCGCTCGCCAAGACCGTGGCCCCCGCCAGCGCCACCGGCATCCCGCTCGGCGAGAGCCAGGTGCGCAGCCGGTACGGCGTCACGGTCGTCGGCATCAAGCGGCCGGGGCAGGACTTCACGTACGCCACCGCCGAGACGGTCATGGAGCGCGGCGACGTCATCGTCGTCACGGGCCGTACGCAGGCGGTGGAGACCTTCGCGGAACTGAACTGACCGGACTGACCAGGGAGTGGCCGGATGGCACGGGACACGGACGTCATGGTGATCGGGATGGGCGTGGGCGGCGAGCACGTCGCCGGGCGGCTGGCCGAGGCGGGGCTCGACGTCGTCGGCGTGGAGGCGGAGCTCGTCGGCGGGGAGTGCCCGTACTGGGCGTGCATCCCCAGCAAGATGATGATCCGCGCCGGGAACCTCCTCGCCGAGGCGGGCCGCGTCCCCGGCACGGCCGGTACGGCCACGGCGACCCCCGACTTCGGGCAGGTGGCGGCGCGCATCCGGGACGAGGCGACCGACGACTGGGACGACCGCGTGGCCGTGGACCGCTTCACCGGCAAGGGCGGCCGTTTCGTCCGCGGGCGGGCCCGGCTCACCGCGCCGGGGCGGGTCGAGGCCGGCGGCAAGACGTACGCCGTGCGGCGCGGGGTCGTGCTGGCGACCGGCAGCCGCCCGCAGGCGCCGCCGGTGCCCGGCCTGGACGCGGTCCCGTACTGGACGAACCGCGACGCCGTCTCCGCGAAGGAGGCCCCGGACTCGCTGCTGGTGCTCGGCGGCGGCGCCGTCGGCGTGGAGCTGGCGCAGGCGTTCGCCCGCTTCGGCACGGCCGTGACGGTGGTGGAGGCGGCGGACCGGCTGCTTCCGGCGGAGGAGCCGGAGGCGGGCGAGCTCGTCGCGGGGGTGCTGCGGGAGCAGGGGCTCACCGTACGCACCGGGGCGCGCGCCACGGGCGTACGCCATGACGGGGACGGCTTCCACCTCACGCTCGACGGCGACGGAGCGGCCCTCACGGCACGGCGGCTGCTGGTGGCGACCGGGCGGCGGGCCGTGCTGAGCGGCCTCGGCCTGGAGACCGTCGGGCTGGACCCGGAGGGGGCCCGCGCGCTGGAGGTCGACGGGCGGATGCGGGCGGTCGGTGCCGACGGTGTGTGGGGCGTCGGCGACGTCACCGGGCGCGGTGCCTTCACGCACGTGGCGATGTACCAGGCCGAGATCGCCGTACGCGACATCCTCGGCGAGCTGGGTCCGGAGGCGGACTACCGCGCCGTGCCGCGCGTGACGTTCACCGACCCCGAGGTCGGCTCGGTGGGGCTGACGGAGCAGGCGGCGCGCGAGCGCGGCCTGCGGGTGCGTACGGGAACGGCGCAGGTGCCCTCGTCGACGCGCGGCTGGATCCACCGCGCCGGCAACGAGGGGCTGATCAAGGTCGTGGCCGACGCCGACCGGGGCGTCCTGGTCGGCGCGACCTCGGCGGGCCCGGCGGGCGGCGAGGTGCTGTACGGCCTGGCGGTCGCGGTGCAGGCGGAGGTGGAGGTGGCACGGCTGCGCCACATGATGTTCGCGTACCCGACCTTCCACCGGGCGGTGGAGAGCGCGCTCGCGGACCTGGACCTGGACCGGAACCCGCGCTGACGGGCCGTCACCCGGCCTGTCGGTGGCCGGGGATAGGCTGAGGCATGGACGACATCGACGGGGTCGAGATCATCACCTGCGCGGACGGCGAGGCGTTCGAGCGCTGGCTGGCCGCGCACCACACCCGGCACGAAGGCGTGTGGATCAAGGTGGCCAAGAAGAGCTCCGGCGTTCCGTCGGTCACCTCCGACGAGCTGGTCGACATCGGCCTCTGCTACGGCTGGATCTCCGGTCAGCGGCGGTCCCTCGACGCGCGGTACTACCTCCAGAAGTACGTGCCCCGCCGCCCCCGGAGCCTGTGGTCGCGCGTGAACGTCGAGAAGGTCGAGGCGCTGACCGCCGCCGGGCGGATGCGCGAACCGGGCCTCGCGGAGGTGCGCAAGGCCCAGGCGGACGGGCGGTGGGAGGCGGCGTACGCGTCCCAGCGCACGGCCACCGTGCCGCCGGACCTCACGGCCGCGCTCGACGCGGACCCCGGCGCCCGGCGCGCCTTCGAGGCGCTGGACCGGACCGGCCGGTACCAGCTCATCCTCCCGCTGCTCCAGGCCGCCACCCCGGAGAGCCGGCGGGCCCGGCTCGACAAGGCGCTCGCCTCGCTGCGTACGACGGGAGGCACGGCGGGCACCTCACCGGCCTCACCGGCCTCACCGGCGTAGGTCCCGGCGTCACCGGCCTCTCCGGCGTAGGTCCCGGCCCCGGAGCGGCTCCACCCGCACCGGGCCCGCCCGCAGCGGCGGCTCGAACGGGTCCGGCCGGGGTACGGGCCGGGGCGCCGGCCGGGGCCGGGCGGCCGGTCGCGCGTGAGCGGCGTCGTACGCCGCGCGCCGCTCCGGGTCATGCAGCAGGGCGTACGCCGCCACCACCCGGTCCAGCTCCTCCCGGGCGCCCGGCGTACCGGGGGTCGCGTCGGGGTGCAGGGCGCGGACGAGCGCGCGGAAGGCGGCGGTGACCTGCGCGTCCGAGGCCGTCGCCGGGACGCCGAGGACCGCGTAGGGGTCGCCGGGGTCGCGCCGCGGGGGTGTCGCCACCGCCCTTCACCTCCCGTCCCGTCCCGTCCCGTCCCGTCCCGTCCCGTCCCGTCCCGTCCCGTCCCGTCCCGTCCCGTCCCGTCCCGAGTTCCGTGTTGCCCACTTCCGGGATATAAAAATTGAGCGAGCCCTTGTCAAGTGCAGTCCGCGTGAGAAGGGAGTCCGTTCATGGAGGCACTGGTCTGGCTGCTCGTCCCCCTGATGGCCGCCGTCGGCGTCGGCCTCTGGGCCTGGTACGTCTCGCGCCCGAACTCGCTCGACCTCTGGACCGACGTCGAGCGGTACGACCGGCTGCGCGCCGGCCTGAGCTCGCCCCGCAGGCCCGGCCTTACGCGCCGCACTTAGCGGGTACGCGTTCCGTCTCGTCCTCATCGAGAACGGAGCAGACATGAGCTACGCCGTACCTCACCGCGACCGTCGACCGGTCATCGTCGGTGTGGAGGACTGGCACGGCCAGGAAGACCTGGTGCGCTTCGCGGCGGGGCAGGCGGTGCTGCACGGCACCGCCCTGCACATCGCCCACGCCGTGCGGGCGGAAGAGCCGGAGAGTCCCGCCGACCGGGCGGGGGAGGATCTCGTCCAGCGGTACGAGCGGATCGTACGGGCCGAGTTCCCCCAGCTCACCGTGGCCGGTGAGGTGCCCACGGGCAACGCCGCGGCCGCGCTGGTCGAGCGCTCCGCCACCGCCGCGATGATCGTCATCGGCCACCGGGGCAGCGGCGGCTTCCCGCGGCTGCCCCTGGGGTCGGTCAGCTGGCAGGTCGCCACGCACTCCGAGTGCCCGGTCATCGTCGTACGACCGGGAGAGGCGGGGGACGCGGCGGACGCGGGGCTGAGCCGGGAGTCCGGGGGCCTCGGGGGTCCCCGGGAGAACCGGGTCGTGGTCGGCGTGGCCACGGACGAGGTGTCCCTGGCCGCGCTGGACCTGGCGTACGAGGAGGCGGAGCTGCGCGGCGCCCGGCTGGAGCTGGTGCACGGCGCGTACCACCCCGGCATGGTGCCGACGGGGCCGGTCGGCATGGTGCCGCCGGACTTCTCGGTCATGGACGACGGCGCCGAGGCCTTCCTCCAGAAGGAGATCGAGCTGCGCCGCGACCGGCACCCGGGGGTGCAGGTCGACGTGCGCATCGACCACACCCGCCCCGCCGGCCTCCTCGTCGAGGCGGCGCGCGACGCGTCGCTGCTCGTCGTCGGCACCCGCGGCCGCACCGGGCTGCGCCGGCTGCTGCTCGGCTCGGTCAGCGCCGAGGTCCTGCACACGGCGAGCTGCCCGGTGCTGGTGGTCCCGACGGGCGCCGACGACGTCGCGGACGCCGAGGCCATCGAGGCCGCCGGGGCGTGAGCGCGCGGTGCTCCTAGAGCCTGTCGCCCTAGCGCCCGAGGCGGCGCCGTAGCGCGCGACGGACCCAGCGCCGCACCGGCCGCAGGAGCCGCCGCACCCAGCGGCGCGCCCGGCCGCGCGCCCGCCGCAGCGGGTGGGTGGCGCCGGGCGCGCCGTACGGCGGCGGCTCGGGCAGCAGGGGCACGCGCGGCATCAGGTAGCGGATGCCGCCGCGCACCATGACGCACAGGGGCGTGCCGTCCACGTCCTCCACGAGCACGGTGAAGGGCCGCGGCGGGTCCCCGGGCAGCTCGCCGGGGAGCTCGGCGGCCAGTTCGCGCACGCCCCGGCGGCCGTGCTCGTGCCGTACGGCCACCACCTTGCCGTCGACCAGGACCTCGACGTCGTGCGCGGCCCGCCCGAGCAGGACCGTGATGGAGTGGCCCTCCTGGTCGAGGTGGAAGCGGTGGCGGTGAGGCGCGGACATCACCCCGAGCCTTACGAAGCCCTACCTGATGGGGCGCGTACGGCCCCGGCGGGACCAGCGGACGGCGAAGAAGATCACGTCGATGACGAGCACGACGATGCCGATGATCAGCAGGTACATCAGGCCCTCGACGACGACGCCGATGAGGCCCAGGATGATGGCGACCAGGATCAGGAACAGGAACAGCGCCATGGGTGGAGCACCTCCTCCGGTGGAGTGACCGGCGGCCTCCCGGTGGAGTGACCGGCGGTGAGCGACCGGCCGGCCGGTGGCGGCCGGTCAGCGGCGGGCGAGTCTGCGTTCGCCGTTGGCGCCCGCCCGGTAGGGCAGGCCGTAGTGCTGGAAGATCGCTTCCTCGCCGTCGGCCGGGAGGACGCCGTCCATGTCGATGGACGGGGCCTTGCGGACCTCGCCCTTGGCGTACGGCACCTTGAGGTAGTCCGGTCCGGCGATGGCCTCGTCGAGGGGCACGAACACCAGGCGCTGCCGGGTGGGCAGGCCGGTGCGTACGGTGGCCATGGCGGGTTCGTCGGTGCCGGTGTCCACGTAGACCGCCTCCAGCACGCCGATCTTGTGGCCCTTGGGGTCGACGACGTCGTGGTTGCGCCACTCGCGGATGTCTGCTGACCGAATCATGCGTGCTGCCCTCTGCGCGGGTGGTTGGCCGTGGGCGAGCGACCACGCGGGTGCGGGGCACCCGCTTCGTGACGGCCGCTCTCCCGTCCAGCCTGCCCCGGCGCGCCGGACGCCGCCACACGGAGCCGGGCAGCGCCCTCCGGGTGCGCCTAGCCGTCGGTGTAGCTGAAGTCGCCCACCGTCCATGCGCTGACGTCCTCGATGGCCACCCGGTACATCCCGCCCGTCTCCGGGATGCCGACCGTGCCCTGGAGGATCCGGGCGACGTGGAAGTGCAGGTGCGAGGGGGCCGTACCGCGGGAGCCGTCCGCACGGTCGGTGCCGTCCGCACGGTCGGTGCCGTCCGCGCGGTCCGCGCCGTCCGTGCCGCTGAAGACGCCGGCGAACGCGCTCAGCCGCGCCGAGTCCCGCAGGACCTCGGCCACGCGCTCGCGCCACACGGCCTCGGGGGCGAGCCGCCCCGTGATCACGGCGCCGTTCACGACGACGGTCAGCGACATCTGATTGGACCGCTGGGACTCCACCGTGGCCGCGACGTCCACGAGCAGGTCATCAGGCTTCGTCATGCGGCCGACCCTACAATCCCGGCCGTCCCGGCGGCAGCCGCCCGAGTGAGGGAGGCTTGATCCGTCGGTGACGTATACCCAAGTTCCCTGTGGGGCAAGCGTGGTGTCGGGCGAGGAGGGGGCGCGCGGGGGTGCGGGAGATTTCGACATGGTCACAAGCGGCCGGATTCATGTGACATCCCTAAGGTGTGCCTTACCTAAGTTGTATGGTGGCGCCGTTGGTCCGGCCGAGGGGAAGGGACGTGGAGTCCATGGGCGAGGTCCGCCTGGTGGCGAAAAACCTTGAGGTCGGGCATGGTGGCGGCCGTCCGGTCCTGAAGCAGGTCGACCTCTCGCTGCGGGCCGGTGCGATCACCGTGCTCGTCGGGCCCAACGGTTGCGGAAAATCGACCCTGTTGCGGACCGTCGCCGGTCTGCTGCCGCCGCTCGCCGGCGAGATACGCGTCGACGACGCGCCGCTCGACTCGTTCGCGCGCCGCACCCTGTCCCAGCGCCTCGCCTTCCTGCCGCAGACCTCGCAGGCCCCCGCCGGGGTGACGGTCCGTGAGCTCGTCCGGCACGGCCGGTACGCCCACCGGGGCGCCCTCGCCCGGCACACCGCCGAGGACACCGAGGCCATCGACTGGGCCCTGGAGGTCACGGACGCCGCGCCGCTCGTCGAGCGCCGGCTCGACGAACTGTCCGGCGGCGAACGCCAGCGCGCCTGGCTGGCGATGGTGCTGGCCCAGCGGGCCGGGGTGCTGCTGCTGGACGAGCCGACGACGTACCTCGACATGCGCCACCAGTTCGAGGTGCTCGATGTGGTGCGGCGCCTCGCCCGCGAGCACGGCATCGCCTGCGGGGTCGTGCTGCACGACTTGATGCAGGCGGCGGCGTACGCCGACGACGTCGTGGTGGTCGCGGACGGCGGGATCGCGGCGGCGGGCGCGGCCGAGGACGTACTGACCCCGGACGTCATCGAGCGCGCCTTCGGCCTGCGCGTCAACGTCGTACGCGACCCGGAGACCGGCTACCTCGCCTGCTTCCCGCAACGGTCCGAGGCGTCCCTGGGGGAGTCCGCCGCTTCCTGAACCGCGCGCGGGCCCCTGACCGCGCGGGTCCCCGACCGCGCGGGTCCCCGACCGCCCGCGTCCCCGATCACCCGCGTCCCCAACCGCCCGCGTCATCCCTTACCCAAGGCACAAGGAGAGTTCGACCATGCAGAGAATGCTGCGCGCCCTCGCGACCGGCGGTACCGCCGCGGCCCTCATACTCACCGCCACCGGCTGCGGCGGCGGCACGGTCGGGGACACCGCCGGTGACAAGAAGACGGGCGGCGCCGACAAGGCCGCCACCGGCAAGATCACCGTCGACACCGCGCAGGGCAAGGTCACCCTCGACAAGCCCGCCACCAAGGTCGTGGCGCTGGAGTGGACGTACACCGAGGAGCTCGTCGCCCTCGGCGTCACCCCGGCCGGCAACGCCGACAACCAGGGCTACGGCACCTGGATCACCGCCAAGGGCGCGGCCCTGCCCGACAAGGTCACCGACGTCGGCAACCGCAACGAGCCCAGCCTGGAGAAGATCCGCGCCCTCCAGCCCGACCTCATCGTGATCGACAACGACCGGTCGAAGGCCAACCTCAAGCAGCTCCAGGACATCGCGCCGGTGCTGTCGTTCACGTACACCACCAAGCCGCAGCTCGAGACGATGAAGAAGAACTTCGGCGAGCTGGCGAAGGCGGTCGGCAAGGAGGACAAGGCCGCCGAGGTCACGAAGCAGATCGACACCAAGGCCGCGGACCTCAAGGCGCGTCTCGACAAGGCCGGCAAGGGCGGCATGAAGTACGCGCTCGCGCAGGGCTTCACCGCCAACGGCACCGCCTCGGTCCGCATGCTGACGGACGACGCCATCGCGCCGCAGGTGCTGGGCCTGGCCGGGATGAAGAACGGCTGGAAGGGCCAGCCGGACGCGTGGGGCATGACCACCGTCGGCGTCGAGGGCCTGACGCAGGTCGAGAAGGACGCCACCTTCCTCTACGTCGCCGCCGAAAAGGACAACCCCTTCACCGGCGCCTTCAAGGACAACGCCGTCTGGAAGGGTCTGCCGTTCGTCAAGAACGACAAGGCGCTGCCGCTCGACCCGGGCACCTGGCTCTTCGGTGGCCCGCTGTCGGCGATGCACATCCTCGACGAGACCGGCAAGGCCCTGAAGGTCTGATGGCTCGGGAAGGACTGACGGCGGTCGCACCCGCCCGTCCGCGCCGTCCGCGCCGTCCGGTCGACGGCCGCCGCCCACGGGCCCTGCTCGTGGGCGGCGCCCTGTCGCTGCTGCTGTGCCTGGTCGCCGTGGTCCACCTCGGCCTCGGGGTGTCCGGCGTGGGCATCGGCGACATCGTGGACCTGCTCCTCGGCCACGGCGACGCGCGCACCCACGACGTCCTGATGGGCAGCCGCATGCCGCGCACCCTGACCGGGCTCGTCGTCGGTCTCGCGCTCGGCGTCTCCGGCGTGCTCATCCAGGGCGCCACCCGCAACCCGCTCGCCGCGCCCGACACCCTCGGCGTCAACGCGGGCGCGTACCTCGCCGTCGTCGTCGTCGCCTTCTTCGGCGTCAGCCTCGGCCCGCTGCCCGCCGGTGCGGCGGCGTTCCTCGGCGGGCTCGTCGCCATCGCCGTCGTGTACGCGCTCAGCAGCGGCGGCGTCATGACGCCCGGCAAGGTGCTGCTCGCCGGCGCGACGGTCGGGCTGGCCGCCACCGCCGGGGCCGAGTTCCTCCAGATGCTCGACGTCAACGCCACCCGCGGGCTGTTCTTCTGGGGCAACGGCACCCTGATGCAGTCCGGTCTGGAGCGGCCGCTCGTCCTCGGCGCGGTCGTCCTCGCCGGCGCGCTGATCGCCCCGCTGCTGGCCCGGCCGCTGGACCTGCTGTCGCTCGGCGACGAGACCGCCCAGGCCATGGGCGTACGCGTGGAGCGCATCCGCCCGGCCGCCTTCCTCGTCGCGGTGCTGCTGTCCGCCGCCGCGGTCACGCTCGCCGGGCCCATCGGCTTCGTCGGGCTCATCGCGCCCGTCGTCGTACGGCAGTTGGGCATCCGCGCGCACGCCGCGATGATGCCGATGGCGGCGCTGCTGGCGGCGGCGCTGGTGCTCGGCGCGGACGCGGCGGCGCAGCTGATCGTGAGGCCGTCCGCGACGCAGCCCGCCGAGATCCCGGTCGGCGTGGTCACGGCCCTGATCGGCGGCCCGGTCTTCATGCTGCTCGCGCGCCGGGTCAGCACCGGTGACGCCGATACGGGCGCGGCCGTCGCGGTCTCCGACCAGCGGCGCGCTCCGGCGTACGCCGTCGTCCTCGGCGCCGGGCTGGCCGCCCTGGCGCTGGCGATGGCGGTGTCGCTGCGCGTCGGCGACGTACAGATCAGCTGGGGCGGGCTCGTCACCGCGCTGTTCTCCACCGCCGACCAGATCACCGAGTCCGTGGTGGCCTACCGGCTGCCGCGCATCCTGGTCGCCGCGCTCGCCGGGGCCTGCCTGGCCGTCGCGGGTGCCGCCGTCCAGGCCGTCGTCCGCAACCCGCTGGCCGAACCGGGGCTCGTCGGCGTGACCGGCGGGGCCTCGCTGGGCGCGGTCGCCGTCATCCTCGTCGTCCCGTCGGCGCCGCTGGTGGCGCTGCCGGCGGCGGCCGCGGTCGGCGGCGTCCTGATGCTCGCGGTGGTGCTGCTGGTGGCGCGGGGCAGCGCCAAGGGCGGCCGGGGCGGGCTCGACCCGACCCGGGTGGTGCTGGTCGGCCTGGGCGCCGCCGCCACCTCGATGGCCCTGGTCAACATCATGGTCGTCGGGGCGCAGATGAACATCTCCACGGCGCTCGGCTGGCTCGCGGGCAGCACGTACGCCCGTGACTTCTCGGCGCTGGCCTGGCTCGCGGTGCCCGCGCTGGTCGCGGTCCTGCTCGTGGCCGCCGCCCGGCCGGTGAACCTGCTGTCGCTCGGCGACGAACTGCCGCGCGCCCTCGGCCTGGAGCTGGGCCGCGCCCGGCTCCTCGTCCTCGGCGCGGGCGCGGTCCTCGCGGCGGGCACGGCGGCGGCGGTCGGCGCGGTCGGCTTCGTCGGCCTGGTCGCCCCGCACCTCGCCCGCCGCGTCGTCGGCAGCGGCACGGCCCGCATGGTGCCGATGGCGGCGGTGCTCGGCTCCGTCCTGGTGGTCTCCTCGGACGCCCTCGGCCGCTGGCTGCTGGCCCCGACGGAAATCCCGGTCGGCATCGTCACCGCGCTGGTGGGGGCGCCGTACCTGGTCTGGCTGCTGCGGCGGACACGGGAGGTATGAGGCTCTCCGCCTGCCCGCACACCTCAGTCGCGGTACCTCGTGAGCCATCCGGCGCTTCGCCGGATGGCTCGTCGGCGGCTCGGTGGGCCACCCGATGAGTCGCCCTCCCAGATGGGGATCTGCTTCGCCGCCTTCGCCAAGGCCCCGCACTGGACGGGGAGAAAGAGCCGGTCAACGAAGACCATGCCGGACGCCGGGCCGCGGCCTGGCTCTACCGGTACTGCACGGTGCGTACTCCACTGACCTCGGTCCCGGAAGGTACGCGGACGGCCGCACCCGTGCACCCTTGTAATTGAACACGTTCAACACGGCTGGCAGGATGGTGCCGACGGCCTCCGCACTGGCGTGTGGCCCAACGAGGCATGCCATCAGGGGGCGGACCGTGGACGAAAGCACACCGTGGCGGAACCTGGGAGTCATCGGGCTGCGACTTGTCGACCTGGTGGTCCGCTACGCCCTCGTCTTCGCGCTCACCTTGTGGGCCACGGACGCCTCGCTGCCGGGGGAGCCGGGCATCCTCCAGGGCTGGCCGTCCCTCGCCCTCGTGATCGGAGCCCCCTCCCTCCTCATCAGTTTCGTCTACGGGCTGGCCAACACCCGCACCGGCATAGCCTTCCGAGGACCGCTTGTGGGGCTCCTGATGCTCCCCCTGTGGTTTCTGCTCTTCTTCCCGCCGCTCCTGCTCTTCCCCGCCGCGGGCCACGTCGTCTTCGCCCTGTGGGTGATGCGGGCCCCGCTTCTGGGCCCCTCCCAGCTCCGGCGGCACGGCCGCGCGGCGCTCACCGTCGTCGCCGGACTGCCTCAGGCGCTGTCGCGCTACATCCGCCGCGCGGCTCCCTAGCGCTGTGGCCGGGGACCAAAACACATCCGCTGGAGCGGCAGACCGTTCCAGCGTGCCGCCTGAACCCGGCAGCCCCGCTGGTCACAGCATTAGTCGTCGAACTCGAAGCCCGCCGCCTCGGCACGGGCAACGATCTCGCGAACTGCGCTGGAATTCGAGATCACGGGCTCGAGGGCAGCTTTGAGCTGCGTGAGGTCACTCAAGCTCCCAAGTGCACAGAACATGCCGCCCTCGCTGTCGAAGTCGAGGCACTCAGCGAGATCCGGCCAGGCGAACTGCACAAGACCTTCCCAGAAGTACCCATTCGGCTCGTGACCGGCGTCAACTACTGCAGCATCGGCGGCAAGGTCGCCTGCGGCGAGTGTCAGCGAGTGCTCGCCGTCGAGGTCATTCAGTCTGAGAGACACGGCGGGATCTTCCCATGCGCGCCAAAGGTCTGGTCGCACCTCACATACGTGAGCTCGCCGCGACCGGCCACGAGATCGATTAACCGAGACACCTCCTAGGCCCCGTGGCGTCCGGGACTGCCTCTTTACGCAGGTCACCCAGGCGACGCGCGAATACTCCGCGTGCCGCCTGTGCCGACGAGGACGGCACGATGGGCATGAGCCGTCCTGCCCGGTGATCAGTGGATCTCGTACTGCTCATGCGGGATGGCCCGCTCCCACACCGCCTCGAATGCCGAAGCGCATAGTTCCGCACAAGCCGGATCGTCTGTCTCCTCCGGCCCGGCTGATGCGCCGTCACCGGTGAAGTGGTTCCAGCGCACAGCTCGCCCGTCGATCAGCCAGAAGTCGTTGCCGGGGAGGGCGATGTCGGACGCCCGGCGGCGGGAAAGCCATCGGACCTTCTCACCGGCACGGATGTTCACGGTCGTCCCGGCGTGCTCGTAGCGGATGTACTCAGTGACCGGCTCGGAGACGATGCGGGCCCGGCGGACAACGACGCCGCGGCTGACGGCCTGTTCGATGAGGCGCGCCCAGGGGGCCCAGTACTGCGAGTTTGGATCGACGTCTCGGCGCCCGGTGCGACGCCAGTTCTCGAAGTCCTGAGCCTCATCGGCGACTGCGTAGATGTCCCTCATCTCGAGGTGCACGGCCGAATGCCGGGCGGCCTTCAGAAGCTCCTCGAAGCTGCGCGCTCGCTGCGGCATTGCAGGCCTCTCTCAGGGGTCGTCGGTGCCATGTGCACGGTCGTGCCGATCGGTTGGCCACAACTCGGTAGGACCTAACGGCGTCGGCGTATGCCCCAGTGCCAGGCCCCCGTGCGGTCCCGAGCTCCGGCAGGACGGCTCGAAGGCGGGTTTCCGCCCCAGAAACGTCCCATCGAACTTGGGCACGCGCTGGGGATCAACCGTCCCGCTTCTCACCGAGTGCGGCCCGCAACCAGTCCAGTCCGTTCTGGCTCAGCAGTTCCTCCGCCAGGCGCTTGGCCGTGTCGGTGACCAGCCGGTCGCGACTGTTGTCGACCCAGCGCTGCGCGTTGCCGTACCCCTGCTCCTTGTACTCCAGGCCCTGCAGCATGCACTCCAGCTTGTCGGCATCGCGGGCGCACACCGCCTCGGGGCTTTCCTTGGCCTCGTACTCCGCGACCCACTCCCGTACCGCCGAGGCGAGCACCTCCGGCATGCCGGCCACCTGGTCGGCAGTGACCGCCTGCGGATCGGCTTGCGGCGCGTACTTCCTGCCGAGGTAGTTGACGTCCCCCGTGCGCGTCTCCTGCGAGTCGTGCCACACCGCGAGCAGAGCGGCGCGCGCCGGATCGGCGCCTTCCAGCTTGGCGATGACCGAGGCGATGAGGGAGGTACGCCAGGCGTGCTCCGCGACACTCTCCGGGTCCCGCACGCCCGCCATCCACCAGCCGGTGCGCCGTGTGTGCTTGAGCGTCCCCGCTTCGTACAGGAAGCGTGCCACCGCGGACAGGTCTTCAGCCACCGTCCGTCTCCTCTCACGCCTCGGCGAGGCGGATCGCGTACCGGATGCCGTCCAGCTCCCGCCCATCCAACCTCATTGCCGGCCCCGGTCAGTCGTGCTGAATGCCGATCTCGTACGCGATCTCCCATCGCACATCGGCCACGATGATGTCCGCGGTTTCGACCGGGCGACCCTCAGCGTCGTAGTAGGTGCGTTCGATCTGGGTGATCAGATCGCCGACGGAGATGCCCAGCAGGTTGGCCTGCTCCTGTGTGGCCCGCGCCGGGCGCGGTACTTCGACGGCCACGTCGATGATGACGCCGATCGACCTCATCCGTTCCACGACCCCGGCACCCGCGTGCGGGCCCATCTCGGGCAGCACGATGGGGGTTCCATCGGTGATGGCCATCGGTTCCCAGGACTCGGAGAGCTGCACGGGCTGGCCGTCGGCGAGGAACTCGTAGTGGGTGTGCACGGTGAGGTCACCCGGGGCGATGGCGAGCCGCTCGGCGATGTGCTCGGGTGCCGGAACGCGCGCGGTGCTGTGTGACTCCCACGTACCCGCCCTGCCTTGTTCCTTCATGTCGGCGCGGAACGGGCTACCGCCTCGCTGCTCGCGGTGTCGTGACCGCACCATCCGGAGGCGCTCGCGCGGACGGCGGACGTAGGTGCCGGACCCGGCTCGGCCTTCCAGAAGGCCTTCGATGATGAGCCGCTCCATCGCCCGTTGGGCCACGTTCTGGCCCACGCCGTACTCGGCGGCGATGCGGGCGCGGCTGGGGAGCTTGGCGCCGACGGCCCACTCGCCGGACTTGATCCGGTCGCGCAGCTGGTCGGCCACCTGAAGGTAGTGGGTCTCGCGGGGCATATGCGCGGCTCCGGGGTCGTACACGTCGATGTTGACAAAGCTAATGCATCAGGTCGAAGCTGAATACTCAGCATCACGAAGCGTGATGCCTTGATTGCAGGGAGAGCTGTGCCCAGCGACAAGGCGAAGACCGCCGCCATCGTCGGCATGCTCATCGGCGCCGCAGGCGTCGAGCCGACCATCGAAGACGCGCCCGGGCGCGTGCGCATCGAGGTCGCCCTCCCCGATCACCTGGGCAGCACGCAGAGACGGGCGATCCTCCTCGCCCTCGACCGCGCCGACCGGTATGGGCACGAACGGCGCGAGAACCGCACGACCGTATGGGCCGAACTGGACAAGGTGGACCGATGACCGATGAGTGATCCTGCGTGCCGCACCCAGCCGGCGATTCCGCAAGCAGAGGAGCCCGGAGCCTTGTGGCTCGCCTCCGTGATGGAGCCACCGTCGATCATCCTGACCGCGTGGGCCGACAGCGGCTACTCCCTCGCGGAGGTACCCCTCGGCGTGCGGTTCGACGTCGTGCGCGTCACCGCGTGTCTGGGTGTGCGCGCTCTCGACGCCTTGGCCAACGCGGCCGTCTCGCTGGGGCCGGTGCTGTACTGCCGCCCGCGTCAGGCCGTCGAGGTCCTCGTGCCGGTCGGCACCGCTGCCACCTGGGAACCGTTGCGCGGCACCGTATGCGCCGGGCGCGGCGGCGCGCTGCTCTGCCCGGCGCCGGGCGTGACCCGCCGCGGTAGGACGTGGCTGTACCCGCCCGTCGGCGACGGCGTACTCACGGACGCCGAGCTGCTGCGCGTCCACCTGCAGCGGGCGTACGCGTGGGGGCGGTCGTGACGGCGGCGGCGTCGGGCCGGGTGTTCTGCGTGCACTGCGACCGCCCGATCCGGGGCGAGGCCGTCCGCATCGAGACCGTCGAGGCCGGGTCCGGTGTCCGCCCGGACAACTACCGGCACGAGACGTGCGCCCCGCGTGTGGGCGCCTCGGGGCGCCGAGGTGCGCGCCCGCCGCGCTGAGGCGCGCACCAGCGTGCGGCCGCATGAACGGGTGCGGCCGCACGTCGACGCCTTCGGGTGCGACCACGAGGCGCTCGCCGGTGGCCAGGATGTCGTCGGCGGATGGTGGCTCAGCGGGCAGAGGTACCTCGGGGTGTACCTGATCGCCTGCTCGCCGCACCGGTTCCGCCCCGAGTACGGCTGTCCCGTCCGGGTATCGTCGCGCCGACGAGGGGGGGACCGATGACTTCGAGCACACCGCACACTCCGGGCACGGACAGCACGTTCACCATCGGCGGCGAATTCCGGGTGGCCCGACTCGGGTTCGGGGCCATGCGCCTGGCGACCGGGCCAGGGCCGGAGCGGGAGGGCGCCGTCGCGGTGGCCCGGCGGGCCGTCGAGCTCGGCGTCAGCCTGATCGATACGGCCCACCTGTACGGATGGGGGGCCAACGAGGAACTGCTGGCCGAGGCCCTGTACCCGTACCCGGACGACCTGTTGATCACCACCAAGGTGGGGGTCACGCGGTCCGGGCCCGAAGGGTGGGCGTACGACGCACGGCCGGAAAGCCTGCGCGAGCAGGTCGAGCAGGGCCTGCGCCGGCTGCGGACCGAGCGCATCGGGCTGCTGCAGCTGCATCGGATCGACCCGAAGGTTCCGCTCGCCGAACAGGTCGGCGCGCTCCGCGAGCTCCAGCTCGAAGGGAAGATCGGGCACATCGGCCTCTCCGAAGTCACCGCCGAGCAGCTCGCCGAGGCCCGGCAGACCGCGGAGATCGCGAGCGTGCAGAATCGCTACAACCTCTTCGACCGGGACTACGAGCCGGTGCTGGAGGCATGCGAGGCCGGCGGCATCGCCTTCCTTCCCTGGCGTCCCGTCGCCGCGGAGACCGGCCCCGG
Source organism: Streptomyces sp. NPDC045998 (assembly GCF_056430285.1). Lineage (NCBI taxonomy): Bacteria > Bacillati > Actinomycetota > Actinomycetes > Kitasatosporales > Streptomycetaceae > Streptomyces > Streptomyces sp. NPDC045998. The sequence continues at coordinate 309,879 of NZ_JBWKLJ010000004.1, read as the reverse complement.
CCAGGCGGACGTGCTCGCCGCCGTGGCGGGCGAACTCGGGGCCACCGTTCCGCAGGTCCTGCTCGCCTGGCTGCTCGCCCGCTCTCCGGTCGTCCTGCCGATACCCGGAACCGGCTCGCTCGCCCACCTGCAGGAGAACCTCGCAGCGGCGGACCTTCGGCTCGCCGACTCCCAGCGGCAGCTCCTCGACCGTACCGCCTCGCCCGCCTAGGGATGCCTCAAGCCGCCCCCGCCATCCGCGCCGACGGCGTCTCCTGGGCGGCAGCGTCCGCAGCCGCCTCCGGCGCCGGGCGCAGGGTCCGTGACACCAGCACGCCCACCGCGCAGACCAGCGCCGCCGCGAGGCACACCGCCGTGAAGCCGTCCGCGAAGGCCGCGCGGGCCAGGGGCTGGAGCGCGGTGGGGACGAGTTCGAAGCGGCCGGTTTCGACGGCGGCGCGGACACCCGCCTCAGGGCCCAGGCCCTCGCCCACCCGGGCCGAGAACAGGGCGCCGAACACCGCGATGCCGGTCGCGGTGCCGAGGGGGTAGCAGGCGTTGGTGAGGCCCGAGGCCATGCCGGCGCGGTCGGCCGGGACCGCGCCCACGGCCACGCCCATGAGTGGCGGGAAGATCACGGCCCCGCCGATGCCCAGCAGCACCAGGCCGAGCGCCGTGACCGCGAAGTCGGCCCCGGAACCCGCCGCCGCCAGCGCCAGCAGCCCCGCCCCCTGCGCCGCGAAGCCCCCCGCCACCAGCGCGTCCGCCGTGTAGCGGCGCTGGAGGCGCGCCACGAAGAGGCCCGCGATCAGCAGGCTGCCGGTCAACGGCAGCAGGTGCAGGCCGACTTCGAGCGGGGTGTACGCGTGCGCCGACTGGAGCCACAGGGTGATGAAGGCCAGCACGCCCAGGCTCGTCAGCCGGGCGAGGAACCCCAGCAGCGCCGCGCCCGAGAAGGCGCGCACCCGCAGGAGCGCCAGGTCGATCAGGCCGTCGCCGCGCCGCTGGGCGGCGACCAGGGCGAGGGCGAGCCCCACGCCGACGGCCACCGAGAGCACCACCTGCGGCGACGTCCACCCGGCCTCCGGCCCGGCGATCAGCGGGTAGTGCAGTGCCAGCAGCGCCCCGACGCCGAGGAGCGCGCCGAACGGGTCGATGCGGCGCCGGGCATCGCGCGGTGCCGCCGACTCGGGCATCCGGGTCAGCGCGCCGACCACCACCAGCACCCCGATCGGCACGTTCACCAGGAAGATCCACCGCCAGCCGAGGAGGTCGACGAGGACCCCGCCGACCACGGGCCCGAGGGCCCCCGCGGCGGAGGCGATGGCGGCGAACGCCGCTATCGCCCGCTGGCGGCGGGCCCCTTCGGGGTAGGCGGCCGCGATCAGCGCCAGGGTGGGGGCGAAGACGAGCGCGCCGCCGACGCCCTGCGCGGCACGGGCGGCGATGAGCGTGCCGACGTCGGGCGCAAGACCACATCCGGCCGAAGCGAGGGTGAAAAGCGCCATCCCGGCGGTGAAGACGGTCCGGCGCCCGATCCGGTCGGAGAGCGCGCCCGCGCTCAGCAGCAGGGCGCCGAAGGCGAGCGAGTACGCGGAGACCGTCCACTGGACCTGGCCGAGCCCGCTCTCCAGGTCGCGGGCGATACCGGACAGGGCGACGTTCACGACCGTCACGTCCAGCGTCATCATCACGCCACCCGCGCTGACGAGGGCGAAGGTCCATCGGGGCGTGCGTCGGCGGGAAGCCACCGCTGAGCACCTCCAATTCGGGTCCGGGCGGGGAGGCCGAAGCCATGTCAAAAGCCGCGCGTACGCCGTGCCCGAAGCGCCTGACGGACCGTCAAATGGCTTGCGCCGCCGCGTGGCTGAAAGTTGACCTTGTCCCTAAGGTAAGCCTAACCTAATCTAGCCCCGCCCGGACGTCCAGACGTTCGAGCGCAATGATCCGGCCAGACATCGGAGCTGCCTGATGCCCCTTTCCGCCGACCATCCCGTGCCCGCTCTGCCCGAAGTGGCCCCCGCGGCCTGGCGCGAGGCCAACCGCCGCCTCCTGGCCAAAGCGCTCGGCGAGTGGTGTTTCGAGGACATGCTGAAAGCGGTCGAGACCGGCGAAGGCGGCTACCGCGTCGACCTCGACAGCGGTACGACGTACGCGTTCGACGCCACGCCCGGCGCCTTCGGCTGGCTGCGCGTCGATCCCGACTCGATCACCCGCACCGCCACCAGCATGCTGGGCAACTCCATCGCCCAACCCGCCTGGGACGCCCTGCAGTTCCTGATGGAGGCGACCTCCACCATCGGCAGCGACCCCTCCACCATCGCCACCTACTTCACCGAGCTCTCCGCCACCCTCGCCGTCGACGCCGCCCGCCTCACCCACGGCGGCGAGACCGTGGCCGAGATGCGCGCCCTGGACCACTCCGAGCTGGAGTGCCGGATGACCGGCCACAACCTGCTCGTCGCCAACAAAGGCCGGATCGGCTTCTCCGCCACCGACGTACGCCGGTACGCCCCCGAGTCCGCGCAGCCGCTGAAACTCCAGTGGATCGCCGTCCACCGCGGCCTCGCCGAATTCCGCGGCACCTCCGAGCTGTCCGAAACCGCCATCCTGGGCGAGGAGTTGGACGCGGAGACCCGCAGCCGGTTCACCGCCGTCCTGGAGGAGGCCGGGGTCGACCCGCAGGGTTACGTGTGGATGCCCGTGCACCCCTGGCAGTGGGACCACGCCGTGCAGATCGTGCACGCCGCCGACGTCGCGCAGAACCGCATCGTCCCGCTGGGCGAGAGCCCGGACGCGTACTTGCCCGGCCAGTCCATCCGGACGATGGCCAACGCCACCACGCCCGAGCGGTACGACGTCAAACTGCCGCTGAAGATCCTCAACACCCTGGTCTGGCGCGGCATACCGCCGCACTGCACCATGGGCGCCCCGGTCGTCACGCAGTGGCTGCGCGGGCTCGTCGAGCGCGACCCGTTCCTGACCGACACGTGCCGCACCGTCTTCCTCGGCGAGGTCGCCTCCGTCACCGTCCAGCACCCCTACCTGTCGAAACTGCAGGACGCGCCCTACCAGCACCTGGAGACCCTCGGCTGCATCTGGCGCGACTCCGTCTCCGCGCGCAAGGACCAGGGCGAGCGCGTGCGCACCTTCGCCTCGCTGCTGCACGTCGACAGCGCCGGCGACGCCTTCGTCGCCGAACTCGTCCGCGCCTCCGGCCTGGACCCGCAGGAGTGGCTGCGCCGCCTCTTCGACACGCTGCTCACGCCGATCCTGCACGTGCTGTACCGGTACGGCGTCACCTTCAACCCGCACGGCCAGAACACGCTGCTCGGGTACGACGAGAACGACGTCCCGGTCCGGCTCTACCTCAAGGACTTCGTGGACGACGTCTGCGTGTCGTTCACCGACGTGCCGGAGCGCGGCCCCGAGCCCGACGGGCACGACCACGTGCTGCCCCGCAAGCACCCGTCGATCATCAAGCAGCACGTCATGGACCAGGTCTTCGTCGGCCACTTCCGCTACCTCGCGCCGCTCTGCGCCGACCAGCTCGGCGTACCGGAGAAGACCTTCTGGCGGCTGGTGCGGCAGACCATCCTCGACTTCCAGCGGCAGTTCAAGGAGCGGTTCCCCGAGCTCGTCGGGCGGTTCGCCGAGTACGACCTGCTCACCCCGGAGATCCCCCGGTACGGCCTGAACCGCGACCGGATCGTGGTCACCCGGTACACCGACCGCGCCCTGCGCCACGCGCTGTACCCGAACGGCACGCACCCCAACCCGCTCGCCGAGGACTGAGGAGGCAGCGTGATCCCGTTGGCCCAGACCCGACCCCCGTTTTCGCCGTCCCCGTCCCCGTCGCCGTCCTTCCCGCCGTCCGTGCTCGCCGCCTCCCAGGAGGGCCTCGCCGAGGTCCTCGCCACCCTCGCCGAGGCGGTCGACGCCGCCGGCGCCGCCCGCCGCCCCGCCGGACCGATCCCGGCGGGCGCCCCCGCCGACGTCCTCGCGGCGGCGGCCGAGACCCTCGGCCCGGCCGAAGTCCCCGCCGAGGGGCTCGGCGCCAAGGCGGCGCTCCAGCTGCTCGCGACCGTGCTGCTGGAGCAGGGCATCGACCTCTCCCACCCGCGCGCCGCCGCCCACCTCCAGGCGCCGTCCCTGTCGGTCGCGGTCGCCGCGGACACCCTGGCCGCCGCCGGAAACGCGTCGCTGGACACGTACGACTCCGGCCCCTCCGGCATCGCCGTCGAGCGGTGGCTCATCGGCGCCCTGATCCGCCTGGCCGGGCTCGGGGAGCGCGCCGACGGCGTCCTCACGCCCGGCGGGTCGCTCTCCAACCTGATGGGCCTGCTGCTCGCCCGCGACGCCGCCGCGCTGCGGCGCGGCATCGACGCCCGCCGGGAGGGCGTGGCGGCGCTGCCCGGCCCGGTGGTGTTCTGCTCGGAGCTCGCCCACTTCTCCACGCACCGGGCGTGCGCCGCGCTCGGCCTCGGCGAGGCCGCCGTGCATCCGGTGCCCGTCGACGAGCGCCGCCGCATGCGGCCCGAGGCGCTCGCCGCCGCGCTGGCGGAGCTCGGCCCGGACCGGACGCCGATCGCGGTGGTCGCCACCGCCGGGACCACGGACTTCGGCTCCATCGACCCGCTGCCGGAGATCGCCGAGATCGCCTCCGGGCACGGCATGTGGATGCACGTGGACGCGGCGTACGGCTTCGGCGCGCTCTTCTCCGACCGGCTGGCCGACCGCCTCGCGGGCCTGGAGCTCGCGGACTCCGTCACCCTGGACCTCCACAAGATCGGCTGGCAGCCCGCCGCCGCGAGCGTGCTCCTGGTGTCGGACACCACCGCGTTCACCTCGCTCGACCGCGAGGTGGCCTACCTCAACCCCGTCGACGACTCCGAGGCCGGTTTCGACGGCCTGCTGGGCCGCAGCCTCCAGACCACCCGCCGCCCCGACGCGGTGAAGGCCGCCGCCACGCTGCTGACCTACGGGCGGGAGGGCCTCGGCCGCATGGTCGACGTCTGTCACGACCTGGCCCGCCACGCCGAGCGCCGCATCCTCGCGGAGCCGGAGCTGGAGCTCGTCGCCCCGGCCGAGCTGACGACGGTGGTGTTCCGCTACCGCACCGCGGGCCCCCGGCGCTCCGGCGAGCTGAACGGCGCCCTGCGCCGGCGGCTGCTCGAATCCGGCGCCGCGCTCATCGGGCGCACGGAGGTGGCGCAGCGCGTGTGCCTGAAGTTCACGCTGCTCAACCCCACCGCCACCACCGACGACATCGACGGTCTCGTGGACACGGTCCTCGACGCCGGCCGCACCTGCGAACGACTCATCGAGGAGGGCGCCGCATGAGCATCACCACCCCGGCGGCAACCACCACGGCAGCCACCACCGCCCCCGACCCGCTGCACGTGCTCGACGCGCGCGGCGCGGCCGAACACGCCCACGTCGAGGCCCTCCTGCGCTGCTGGCTGCGCGAGACCGGCACCCCCGTCACCCCCGGCCCGCTCCGCGTGGAGCTGCCCACCGCCGGGCTCGCCCTCGTCACCGAGGTCACGCACTGCTCGCCCACCGGCTGGCACCGCTTCGCCCCCGCCCGCCTGGAGGGCCCCGGCGGCCCGCTCGGCCCGACCGCCGACCCCGTCACCGCCGTGGCGCTGCTCTCCACGGAGGCGGCGGTACGCGGCGGAAGCCGTCCCGGCGGAGTCCCCTCCGGCGAGGTCGCGGACCTGGTGGAGCGCACCGCCGAGTCCGTACGCCGGGTGGCGGCCTTCATCGCCGACCGCCGCGCGCACCCGAAGCCGCCCCCGGAAGTGGACGGCTTCCTCGACGCCGAACAGGCCCTGCTGCTCGGTCACTTGAACCACCCGGCGCCCAAGAGCCGGGACGGCATCTCGGACCACGAGGCGCGGGCGTACTCGCCGGAGCTGCGCGGCTCCTTCCGGCTGCACTGGTTCTCCGCCGACGAGTCGGTCGTCTCCCACGACGCCGTCGACGGCGCCCCCTCGCTGGCCGGCCGCGACACCGTCGCCCTCCTCGCCGACCTCGCCGAACGGCGCCTGGACGACGGCCGGGTGCTGATCCCCGCGCACCCCTGGCAGGCCCGCGACCTGCTGCACCGCCCGCGGATCCAGGCGCTCGTCGCCTCGGGCGCGCTGAAGCCGCTCGGTGAGCTGGGCCCCGAGTGGTGGCCCACCTCCAGCGTGCGGACCGTGTACCGGCCGGACGCCGACGTGATGCTGAAACTCTCCCTCGGGCTGCGGCTGACCAACTCCCGCCGCGAGTCGACCCGTACGGAGCTGCGCCGGGGCCTGGAGATCAACCGGCTCCTCGACGCCGGATACGCCGAGGCTACCTTCGCCGCCCACCCCGGCTTCGCGATCACCCGCGACCCCGCCTGGATCGCGGTGGACGAGCCGGGCCGCCCGGAGGGCCCGGACGTCACCGGCCTCGACGTCGCCGTGCGCGAGGTCCCGGACGGCATCGCGGACCTGCGCTGCCTGGTCGGCCTGGTGGCGCCGCGCCCCGGCCTCGGCCGCAGCGCGCTCGGCGACCTGGTCGCGGCGCTCGGCCCGGGCGCGGCCGAGCAGTGGACGGCCGACTACACCGACAGGGTGCTCGTGCCGATGCTGCACCTGTACGCCGCCACCGGCATCGGCCTGGAGGCCCACCAGCAGAACACCCTGGTCCGGCTGGACGCCACCGGACGCGTCACCGGCTCCACCTTCCGCGACAACCAGGGCTACTACCTGGCCACTTCGTACCTCCCGGGCCTGCTCAAGCGGCTCGGCGCCGACTCCTCCACGCTCGCCGTCGTCGACGACGCCCTCGTGGACGACCGGCTCTCCTACTACCTGCTGCGCAACCAGGCGCTGTCGGTCGTCGGCTGCCTCGCCGTCGACGGACTCGCCGACGAGCGCGACCTCCTCGCCGTCCTCGCCGACCGGCTGCGCGCGGCGCTCCCCGCGCTCGCGGAGGCGGGGCCCGAGGGCGATCGGCTGGCGCGCCGCTGGCTGGAGGCGGACACCCTGCCGTGCAAGGGCAACCTGCTGACCCGGCTGCACGGCATCGACGAGGTCCTCGCGCCGCTCGACGCCCAGTCCGTCTACCTCGACGCCCCCAACCCCCTCCAGGAGGCCACGGCATGACCTCGGTGGACCACGATCCGACCGCCACGATCCCCGGCCCGCCGCTGCCCGTGCTGCCCGCGCCCTGGTCGGCCCGGGTCGCCCGGGCGGAGGGCGCCGACCTCGACGTGGTGCACGGCTGGATGCAGTCGCCGCACATCGACGCCTTCTGGCACCAGGCCTGGCCGCGCGAGCGCTGGTACGAGGAGATCGCCGGGCACCTGGCCGGTGACGCCATCCTGCCGGTCCTGGTCGACCTGGACGGCGAGCCGTTCGCGTACATCGAGGTGTACCGGGTGATCCGCGACCGCCTCGCCGGGCAGTACGCCGAGCTGCCGTACGACCTGGGCGTGCACATCGCCATCGGCGAGGCCGCCCGCACCGGTCAGGGCCTCGGCAGGCGGCTGCTGCGCGCCCTCGCGGAGGGGCTGCTCGCCGCCGACCCCGCGTGCACCCGGGTGGTCGCCGAACCGGACGTGACCAACGCGCCGTCGCTCAGGGCGTTCGAGGCCGCCGGGTTCCGCCCGGCCGGAAAGGTGTCCTTCCCCGACAAGACCGCCGCCCTGATGGTCCATCCGCGTACCGAGGAGGACATGCCCCGATGACGCGAGAACAGCTCGAGAAACAGCTCGTCTCCGAACACGACGTGGTGGCCATCGGCTGCGGCCCCTTCAACCTGGGCCTGGCCGCGCTCGCCTCCACCGTCGACGACCTCGACCTCGTCGTTGTGGAGGAGCGGCCGGAGCTCACCTGGCACCGGGGCATGATGTTCGGCGACGCCTCGATGCAGGTGAACTTCCTCGCCGACCTCGTCACCCTCGTCGCCCCCTGGCACCCGCTGTCGTTCCTGGCGTACCTCCACGACATGGACCGGCTCTACACCTTCACCGTGCGCGAGAACTTCTTCCCCTCGCGCCGGGAGTACGAGGACTACCTGCGCTGGGCGGCCGCCCGGCTGCCCTCCGTCCGCTTCTCGCACCGCGCCGAGGAGGTCCGCTGGGACGCCGGGGCCGAGCGGTTCACCGTGGACGTCGTACGCGGGGACGGCACGCGGCTGCGGATGCTCGCCCGCAACCTGGTCCTGGGCATCGGCACCGCGCCGCACGTCCCGGAGGCGCTGGCGGACCTGCCCGAGTCGCTGCTGCTGCACACCTCGGACTACCTCTACCGGGCGGCCGACGTGGCGGCGGCCGGCAAGGTCACGGTCGTCGGCTCCGGGCAGTCCGGCGCCGAGGTCGCCGTCGACCTGCTGACCCGCAACCTCGACGGCGGCCCGGCGGTGAGCTGGCTGACCCGTACGTCGTCGTTCGCGCCGCTCGACTACACCAAGATGAACCTGGAGCTGACGACCCCGGCGTACATGCGGTACTTCCACTCCCTCCCCGAGGGCGTGCGCGACCGGCTCGTCGGCGAGCAGTGGCAGTTCTACAAGGGCATCTCCACCGACACCCTGGAGGAGATCCACGAACTGCTCTACCGCAGGCAGCTGGAGCACGGCCTGGCCGACGTGGAGCTGCGCTTCGGCATCACCGTCGAGTCGGCGGCCGTGGACCCGACCGGCCGCGCGGCGGTCCTGACCTGCCGGCACCGCGACACGGACCGCGTCTTCGAGCACACCACCGGTCTCGTGGTCGCCGCCACCGGCTACCGCAACCGGACGCCCGCCTTCCTGGCCCCGGTGGACGAACTGCTCCAGCGCGACGGGCGCGGGCGTCCCCGCGTACGCCTGGACCACTCCGTCGAGCTCGCGGACGGGGTGAGCGGCCGGGTCTTCGTCGCCAACGCCGAGATCCACGCGCACGGCGTCTCGTCGCCGAACCTCGACATCGGCGCCGTACGCAACGCGACCATCCTCAACGCGATCACCGGGCGCGAAACGTACCGGCTGCCGAAGCACAGCGCCTTCACCCGCTTCGAGCCGCCGGGGCCGGCGGCGTAGGCGAGGGATATCGTCGCGCGGGGCCGCCTGCGCGACGATATCGGCAACTTCCATGGTGCTGCTGCGGCGGAATCGGTAGGTTCCTGCGGTATGAAGATCAGTTCGGCGTCCCGCACGCTTCCCGTCACCGACCGCACGCGCCACCGCCGCCTGCGCGACCAGGGCAGCACGGACCGCGACGCCCTCGACGCCATCCTCGCCGCCGGTTTCCTCTGCCACCTCGGGGTCGTGGTCGGCGGCCACCCCATGGTCGTCCCGACGGTGTACGGCTCCGACGGCAGGTGGCTGTACGTGCACGGCTCGGTCGCCAGTCGCAGCCTGGTCGCCGCGCCGGAGGCGACGGTGTGCGTCACGGTCACGCACCTGGACGGCCTGGTCCTGGCGCGGTCGGTCTTCGAGCACGGCGTGAACTACCGCAGTGCGATGGTCTACGGCGTCCCGCGCCTGGTGACGGACCCGGAGGAGAAGCTCGCCGGCCTGCGCTGCCTCACCGAGCAGGCCACGCCGGGCCAGTGGGACTACGCCCGCCGCCCGAACCGCAAGGAGCTGGCCGCCACCGCACTGCTGGCGCTCTCCCTGGAGGAGGCGTCCGTCAAGATCCGCACCGGCGGTCCGGACGACGGCGACGGCCCCGACGCCGAGCTCGGCCTGTGGGCCGGGGTGGTGCCGATGTCCACCGTCTTCGGGGAGCCCGAACCCGACCCGGCCCTCGGGGACGGTGTCGCGCCGCCCCCGCCCCACGTCACCGCGCTCAGTGGGCGCCGGTGAGCTCCCCGCTGAGCTTCCCGTGCAGCCGGGCGCTGGGCTCGTTGAGCCCGGTGATCTCCACGCGCTTGCCGCGCTGGGCGTACCTGTGCACGACGGCGTCGAGGGCGGCGACGGAGGAGGCGTCCCAGATGTGCGCCGCGCTCAGGTCGACGACGACCCTGCCGGGGTCACCCGCGTAGTCGAACCGGCCCGCCAGGTCGTTGGAGGAGGCGAAGAACAGCTCGCCCGTCACCCGGTAGACGACGGTGGTGCCGTCCGGGTCGGTGACGGCGGTGACGTCGGCGAGGCGCGCCACGCGCCGGGCGAAGACCACCATCGCCGTGACCGAGCCGACGACGACACCGACGGCGAGGTTGTGCGTGGCCACGACGCACCCGACGGTGATCACCATGACGGCGATCTCCCCGGCCGGCATCCGCCGCAGCGTCTTCGGGGCGATGGAGTGCCAGTCGAACGTCGCGCACGACACCATGACCATGACCGCGACGAGCGCCGCCATCGGGATGTCGGAGACGACCGGCCCGAAGACGATGCACAGCACCATCAGGAAGGCGCCCGCGAGGAACGTCGACAGGCGCGTCCGGGCGCCCGACACCTTCACGTTGATCATCGTCTGGCCGATCATCGCGCAGCCGCCCATGCCGCCGAAGAAACCGGTGACGATGTTGGCCACGCCCTGCCCGATGGACTCGCGCGTCTTGCTGGAGCGGGTGTCGGTGATGTCGTCCACGAGCTTGGCCGTCATCAGCGACTCCATCAGCCCGACCAGCGCCATGGCGAAGGCGTACGGGGCGATCGTCGCCAGCGTGTCCAGCGTGAACGGCACGTCCGGCAGCCCGGGCACCGGCAGCGACGACGGCAGGGCGCCCTTGTCCCCGACGGTCGGCACCGCGATCCCGGCGGCGACGGTGACGACCGTCAGGACGGCGATCGACACCAGCGGCGCCGGCACCACCGTGGTCACCCGGGGGAGGAACACCATCAGCGCCAGGCCCGCCGCCATCAGCGGATAGACGGCCCACGGCACGTCCCGCATCTCCGGCACCTGCGCGAGGAAGATCAGGATCGCGAGCGAGTTGACGAAGCCGACCATCACCGAGCGGGGGACGAACCGCATCAGCCTCGCCACCCCCAGCGCGCCGAGCGCCACCTGGAAGACCCCGGCGAGGATCACCGCGGCCACCAGGTAGCCCAGGCCGTGCTCGCGGTTGAGCGGCGCGATCACCAGCGCGACGGCACCCGTCGCGGCGGAGATCATCGCCCGGCGGCCGCCGACGACCGCGATGACCACGGCCATGGTGAAGGAGGCGAACAGCCCGATCGCCGGCTCGACCCCCGCGATGATCGAGAACGAGATCGCCTCGGGGATCAGCGCGAGCGCGACCACCAGACCGGCGAGCACCTCGGTGCGCCACACCTTCGGATCGGTCAGCCAGTCGGGCCGCAGCCGCCGGAGCAGCGGCACGGCGGAAGGCGTGGAAGAAGACAAGGGAACGGCACCTGCCAGAGAAAGGGGGGACCGGACAACCCTACGGGAGCCGGTCGTCCCCCAGCCGTGGTGGGGATCACTGCGGGCACGGGGCCGCGCGGCCGTCACCGCCGTCCGCGGCCGCCGTTGGACAGGCATGACCGTGATCTTGTCGTCCTCGCCGTGGCTCTTCTCCTCGGACGAGACCTTCAGCATGCGCCCGTTGCACTCCGCCCAGTTCGGCAGCAGTTGGATCGTGGACGTGCCCGCCGCGGCGCTCGCGCCCCTGGCCGCCGGGCCGGACGCCGCCCGCAGGCTCTGGGCGCGCCGCGGGTACCTGGAGGGCAGCCGGGCGAACCGGGCGCTGGCCCGGATGCTGCGGGAGCGGCCGCAGGACTTCGGCGCCATCGGGCACATCGTGCTCGGCGCGGACGCCGTGGAGATCGGGCCCGGCGTCCGCAGCTTCAGCGGCGTGCTGCACGTCATCGCCCCCGAGTGCATCGACGGCCTGCAGCGGCTGAAGGTCATCTCCGACGCGGCCGCGTACGGCGACGAGCCGCACGTGCTGGAGCAGTCGGTGATGCGGCTGGAGATCGTGTGCGGTGACGACCGGCGCGACCGGCTGCGCCGGCTCCACGGCCTCGCGGACACGTACCTCAACACCGCGACCGCGCAGGACCGCCTGATCCGCTGCCCCGTCATCCGCGGACTCATGGACGCCGACTGGGAGCGCGAGGGCACCTTCGACCCGCGCCGGGGCCTGACGTCCCCCACGGGCCTCCCGGTCTTCGACATGGCGGAGGTGACGCGCGCCCTGGCCTGCCTGTCCCGCTCCCCGCGCCCCGACGCGGCCCACCTGACCGCGTCCGACGACGGCCTGGAGCTCCTGTGGAGCGACCCCTCCGCGCCGCTCTACCGCGAGCTGTTCCACGGCCGCGTGACCCCCGTCGGCGTCGTGCGCGCCGTGGAGGCGCGGCGCGCGGCACGTGCCGCGCTCGCCGCACTCCCGAAGAGGCGCCTGGAGGGCTACGGCCACCTCATCCGGTACGCGCCCGAGCTCGTCCACTGGCAGCCGTGCCGCTTCCTCCCGGTGGACGAGCTGCACGATCCCCGCTCCTCCTCCTGGCAGGACGCCATCGCCCACCGCCTGCCGGCGGAGACGGTCGCGGCGGCGGAGAGGCTGGTCGAGCGCTACGCGCGGGTGCGTCCGCGGCCCGGGGCGGGCGCGTACAAGAGGTACAAGCAGGAGACGTCGGAGTACGGCCTCTGGCGGGATCTCCTCGACGGCTGACGGCCCGGCCGCGGCGTCATGGCGTGACGCCGCCCGCCGGAGCGCGCCCGAAGGCCGGTGGGGTGGTCGCGCCGTCCGGTTCCCGCAGCAGGCGCTCCTCGTAGCGGCCCAGTGCGAGGAGGGCGCACAGCAGGAGGGGAGGAATCAGCAGGGCTAAGAAGATCACGACGGATCCTTCCGAAGAAAGCCTTCCTCTTCGCGTTGCCGCCCGGAGGGGGCGAAAACCCCCACTACCGGCCTGCTGCCGCCCACCTCTTCCGGGAATACCCCCGCCGGGTATAGCGTCTTAGCTGACACATACCCCCCGGGGGTATTGTTCTCAGTGAAGGGGCAGAGTGATGTCAACCGTCAATCCGCGGCGCTGGTGGGCACTTCTCGTGCTGGCCACCGCGCAGTTCATGGTCATCATGGACACTTCGATCATCGGCGTGGCACTCCCGGAGATGCAGCGTGACCTGGGCTTCTCCCAGGGAGACCTGCAGTGGGTGTTCAACGCGTACGTCATCGCCTTCGGCGGGCTGCTGCTGCTCGGCGGGCGGCTGTCCGACCTGCTCGGGGCCCGGCGCGTGTTCGTCTCCGGCTGGGTCGTGCTGACCGCCGGCTCCGTGATCGCCGCGGCCGCGAGCACCGCGTGGGTCGAGGTCGCCGGGCGCGCGGTGCAGGGCGTCGGCGGGGCGCTGATCGCGCCGGCGTCGATGACGCTGCTGATGATGCTCTTCGGGCACGACCCCAGGGAACTGGGCAAGGCGCTCGCCCTGTACGGCGCCGCGGCGCCGGCGGGCGGCACCGCCGGGGTGTTCCTCGGCGGCGTGTTCACCGAGTGGGCGAGCTGGCCCTGGGTCTTCATCGTCTACGTGCCGATCGGCGTCGCCACCCTGCTGGCCGCCGGCCTGCTCCCGGCCGTCGCGGGACGGCGCGGCTCGGTGGACGTCCTCGGCGCGGTGTCCGTCACCGCCGGTCTCGCGCTCGCGGTGTTCGCGGTCGTACGGGCCCCCGAGGTCGGCTGGGGCGACGCCCAGACCGTCCTGGAGCTCACCGGCGCCGCCCTGCTCCTGGCGCTGTTCCTGGTCGTCCAGCGGTCGGTCAAGGCCCCGCTGATGCCCCTCGGCGTCTGGCGCACCCCCGGCCTCGGCGTCTCCAACCTGGCGATGACGCTGCTGGGCGCCGCGTGGATCCCCATGTGGTACTTCCTCAACCTCTACCTCCAGCAGGTGCTGGGCTACGGGGCGTTCGCCAGCGGCGCGGCGCTGCTGCCGATGACCGGGCTCCTGATGGTCTTCATGACGCTGCTCACCGCCCGGCTGCTGGGCCGCTTCGGGGCCAAGCCGCTGATCGCGGGTGGCCTGCTGGTCCTCGCGGCGGGCCTGGTGTGGCTGTCGGCCGTCGAGCCGACCGGCACGTTCCTGGTCGACGTGCTGCCCGCGTCCCTGGTGGCGGCGACGGGCATGTCCCTCGCGTACATCCCGGCCATGATGTCGGCGATCTCCGGCGTACCGCAGGAGCAGGCCGGTCTGGCCTCCGGCATCGTCAACACCACCTACCAGGTGGGCTCCGCCCTCGGCCTGGCCGCGCTCACCGCACTCGCCACCTCGCGGGGAGCGGGCGCGCTGGGCGACCTGCCGGCCCTCACCGACGGCTTCCGCGCCGCGTTCCTGGGCGCCGCCGCGGTCGCCGCGGCCGGCGGCGTACTCACCGCCCTGCTGATGCGCGGCGCGAAGTCCCCGGCGGCGGCCGCCCCGGCCGAGGCACCGGCGTCCGCGCCGAGCGAGCGGGTGGGCTCCTGACCCATGGACGGCTGCTGCCGCACCCCACCGGACGACCCGGGGCGGCCCGGCACCGCAACGATGCCGGGCCGCCCCCTGTCGTGCGGCGCGGGAGGTGGTGTGTACAGCGCGGCGGCCAGGGGAGCGGCGCGGATGATGGCCGCGACCAGGTCCCGGGGCGCGGGCGGGGTGGGCGGGTGCGTCATGGCCGCTGGAAGGTGCGGCGGCGGTGGGAGCAGCCGCGGGCGGTGGCGAGGAGCTCCTGGATCCGGTCGCCGGCCTCGTCGGCGTTCCGCATCGGGGTGGGGAACGGCAGGCGGGCGTCGTGGTGGCCGCGGGGGTGTTCGAGGCGGAGGGTGAGGGCGTACCGGTCGAGGGCGAGGGGGAGGACGCGGACGACGCCCTGGAGTCGCGAGGGGTCGATCAGGCGCGTCAGCCGCTCGACCGCCTCGGGGTGGGAGTCCGCCAGGTGGATGAGCATGGCGGGCTCGTGGGTCGCCAGGGGGTCCGGTGCGGTGAGGACGATCTCGTCGAGGCCGACGTGGAGAACCCCCTCGGCCGTCTCCAGGGTGGCGCGGGCGGCGTCGAGGCGGAGGCCCACCGTGTCCGCGTCCGGCGCCGGGGTGACGGGCGTCAGCCAGCCGGAGAGGGTCACCCGGGCGCGCACCCGGTCCCGTACGGCGGTGGGGGCGACGTCCGTGAACTCGACGAGTGCGGCCAGCCCTCCGCGCGGAGCCGCCGCGGCCCGCCCGGCCAGGCAGCTGCCGGCGGGCAGCCGCAGCCCCAGGCGCCCCCGCTCGTCGACGTGGTGAACGTCCATCAGGTGGCAGCTGTGGCCGTCCGTGGTGACGGTCAGGGACGTCGCCGCGGCGAGGACGGATCGGACCCGTTCCGCGGGGGTCGGCTCGGCGGCGCGTACGTCGGCGCTCACGGTCTCCACCTCCAGTTAGGTAAGGCTCGCCTAACCTAGCGTGGAGGCGCGGGTCGGCGCCAGTGCGCGGAGAGCGCCGGTACGTGGAGACGGCCGGTACGTGGAGATGGCCGGTACGCGGAGGGGGCCCGGTACGCGGAGGGGCAGGCCTCTACCGGCCCTTTACCGGGTCACTAGGGTGACCTCGGTGGCCTTGACGCTCGTGAACACCGGTGTGCCGTCGGTCAGTCCCAGATCCGCCGCGGCCGCCGGGGTGATCTCGGCGACGAGGTCCGGGGCCTGGTCCGAGGTGACCAGCACCCGCATGCGGCTGCCGACGGCCGTGATCTCCCGTACGGTGCCGGGCCAGGTGTTGCGCGCGCTGCCGGTGGGCCGCTCGCGGTGGAGGGACACCGCCTCGGGCGGGATGATCGCGAGGGCGTCGGCACCGTCGGCCACCGGCTCGGCGGCGACGACGGCCGTGCCGTCGGGAAGGGCGAGCCCGTCGGGCGTGGCGGTGCCCGGCCAGGCGTTGCGGCCCAGCATCCGCGCCACCCACGGGGAGCGGGGGTGCCGGGTCACCTCGGCCGGGGCGGCGTCCTGCAGCGCGCGGCCGTCCTCGAGGACCAGCACGCGGTCCGCGAGCGACACCGCCTCGACGGGGTCGTGGGTGACGATCAGGCACACGCCGCCGAAGCCGTCGAGGTGGCGGCGCAGGGTGTGGCGGACGTGGGCGCGGGTCGTCTGGTCCAGCGCCGCCAGCGGCTCGTCGAGCAGCAGCAGCCGCGGCCGGGCGGCGAGCGCCCGGGCGAGGGCCACCCGCTGGGCCTGGCCGCCGGAGAGCTGGGCGGGGCGGCGCTGGGCGAGGTGGCCGACGCCGAGGCGGTCCAGCCACCGCCGGGCGGCGGCCCGGGCCTCGGCGCGGGGCACGCCGTGGGTGCGCAGCCCGTACGCGGTGTTGGCCAGGGCCGACAGGTGCGGGAACAGCGCGCCGTCCTGGGGCACCCAGGCGACACCGCGCCGGTGCGGCGGCAGGTCGGTCACGTCGGTGTCGCCCAGGCGGAGGCGGGCGTGCGCCCGGTCGGTTAGCGCCAGCAGGGCCCGCAGGAGGGTCGTCTTGCCGGCGCCGTTGGGTCCGACGACGGCGATGGTGGTGCCGGGCGCGGCGTCCAGGACGAGGTCGGTGAAGCCGGTGACCTCGGCGTGCAGGGCCCAGCGGTGGGCATCGGCGGGCGGGGCCTTCGGCCCGGGCGCGGTCACGGGCACGGTGCCGGGGAGGGGGGACGGGGCGTCGTCGTGCCGGTCCGGCAGCGTGCCCCCGGCCGTGCGCGCCCCGCCGCCGGGCGTCGCGGTCCAGCGGCCGCGCAGCGCGACGAGTACGGCCATCGCGATGGCGAGCAGCAGCAGGGACACGGAGGTCGCGGCCTCCGGCTGGTCCTGGAGGAGCAGGTACACCTGGAGCGGCAGCGTCTGCGTCGTCCCGGGCAGGTTGCCCGCGAAGGTGATGGTGGCGCCGAACTCGCCCAGCGCCCGCGCCCACGTCAGCGCGGCGCCCGCCGCGAGGCCCGGCGCGACCATCGGCAGCGTCACCGTGCGGAACACCCGGAACGGCGAGGCGCCGAGGGACGCCGCGGTCTCCTCGTACCGCTTGTTCAGGCCGGCAAGCGCCCCCTCCAGGCTGATGACCAGGAACGGCATGGCGACGAAGGTCGCCGCGACGACCGCGCCGGAGGTGTGGAACGGCAGCGTGACGCCGAACCAGTCCTCCAGCCACGGCCCGAGCACCCCGCGCCGCCCGAAGGCGAGCAGCAGCGCCACGCCGCCCACGGTCGGCGGCAGCACCATCGGCAGCAGCACCAGCGACCGGACGAGCGCCTTGCCGGGAAACGGCACCCGGGCCAGCAGCCAGGCGAGCGGCACCCCGAGCAGCAGCGACAGGCCGAGCGCCCAGAAGGACACGACGAAGGACAGCCGCAGCGCCTGGAGGGACTGCTCGGTGCCGAGGTGCGCGCCCAGCTCGCCCCACGACGTACGCGTCAGGATGCCGAGGAGCGGCAGCAGCAGGAACGCGACCGCCAGCAGGGCGGGCAGCGCCAGGGCGGCGGGCGCGTGGCGGCGGTGCGGGCGGAGGCGTTTCATCGGTACGTCCTGCGGGGTCGGGGATGGGGGCACGGGCCGGAGGCGGTGCCGGGTTACGGCTTCTGGAAGCCCGCGTCCTGGAGGATCCTCTGCCCCTCGGGGCCGGACAGCCACGCCACGAAGGCGGCCGCCGCCTCGGCGTTGTCGGAGTCCTTCAGCGTGGCGGCCGGGTACTCGGCGATGGCGTTCTGCGCATCGGGGATGGCGACGGCGTCGACCTTGCCGGGAGCGCTGTCGGCGTCGGTCCGGTACACGAGACCGGCGTCCGCCTCGCCCAGCTCGACCTTGCTGAGCACGGCACGGACGTTCGGCTCCTGGGAGACCGGCTTCACCGTGATCTTCTGCGCGTCGAGGATCTTCTTGCTGTACTTCCCGACCGGCACCTCGGGCGCCGCGAGGACGACCTTGAGCTTGGGGTCGCCGAGGTCCTTCAGCTCGTCGACCTTCTCGGGGTTGCCCTCGCGGACGGCGATGACCAGGCGGTTCTTCGCGATGACGGCCGGGGTGCCGGTCTCGCCCCGGACGCCGTCCATGCTCTTGGTGTCCGCGGTGACCAGCGCGTCGGCCGGTGCCCCGTTCTTGACCTGGGCGACGAGCTCCTGGGAGCCGGCGAAGGAGAAGGTGATCTTCGTGCCGGGGTGGCTCTTCTCGTACGCGGCCCCCGCGGTCTTGAAGACGTCGGTCAGGGAGGCGGCGGCCAGCACGGTCAGGTCGGCCTTCGGTACGGCGTCCTTCGTGCCCCCGCCGGCCTTGTCGCGGTCGGTGCCGCAGGCGGCGAGCGGGACGAGCAGGGCGGCGGTGAGGACGGCGGCAGCGGCGGTACGGCGCCGGGCGCGGTTCCGGGCGCGGTCCTGGACAGGGGTCTGGACGCGGGTCTGGGACATGGGGCGACTCCTGGTGTGACGTGCGCGGAGGCGGTACGCGCCGCCGCGGCGCGGTGAACGGACGAGCCGCGCCGGGACGGCGACGCCGCTGCCAAGGGACTTCCGCGTGACCCGCCGGCCGGTTCTCCGGTCGGTCAGGCGCGGTCGATGTGCACGTTGGTGGACTTCACGCGGGCGGTGGCCCGCATGCCGACCTCCAGCCCCAGTTCCTCGACGGCCTCGCGGGTGAGCAGGGAGACGAGTCGGTGCGGCCCGGCCTGGATCTCGACCTGGGCGGCGACATCGCCGAGCTTGACGGCGGTGACGATGCCGGGGAAGGCGTTGCGGGCGCTGGTGTACGTGTCGTCGTCGACGTCTCCCGGGCCGGCCTGCGCGACCTCGATGGCGAACGCGGCCAGGTCCCGGCCGTCGATGAGGCGGCGGCCCGCCTCGTCACGGTGGGTCGCGACCCGGCCGGCGTCCGCCCAGCGCCGCGCGGTGTCCGGACTGACGCCCAGGAGCCGTGCGGCCTGGCCAATGGTGTAGGACTGCATGTGCGTCACGCTAGGGCCGTTTCGCTCTTATCTGCAAACCTTTGAGGCTTCCTCCATGGCAGATGGGAGGTGCTTCGGTCGAAGCGCCAAGCCGGGCCCGGCCCCGCACGCGCCCACGTCGCGGCGACGGCATGCCGGCGCCCTGAGCCACCTTGGGCAGATGCGGTGAAAGCTCCGGCACCGGGCTCGCAGAATCGGTCAATCCTCCACTGCTGCCGGGCACCTGCGTTCCGGGAGACTCGCGTCCGTGAACGAGACGACGTCGCAGGCGCCCTGGCTGTCCCCGGGAGTGAAGGGCATCGGCGCGGCGAGCTTCCTGGCGGACGTGGGCCACGAGATCCCCACGGCGCTGTTGCCGTCCCTGCTGACCTCCACGCTCGGCGCACCGGCCGCCGCCCTCGGCGCGATCGAGGGCGTCTCCGACGCGCTCGCCGGGGCGGCCCGCTTCGGCGGCGGCGTCCTCGCGGACGATCCGGCCCGGCGCCGCAAGGTCGCCGTCGGCGGTTACGCCACCACCGCGGTCCTGGGCGCGGCCACCGCCGGAGCCACGGCGGTGTGGCAGGTCGGCGTCCTGCGCGCCGCCGCCTGGACGGCCCGCGGTCTGCGGGTCCCCGCCCGCAACGCGCTCCTCGCCGACATCGTCCCGCCCCGGGCGTACGGCCGGGCCTACGGGTTCGAGCGGATGATGGACAACCTGGGCGCCGTCTTCGGTCCGCTCCTCGCCCTGGGCCTGGTGGCGTGGCTCGGCGTGACGTGGGCGATCGGCCTCTCCGCCGTCCCCGGGCTGCTGGCCGCCGCCGCCATCGTCTACGCGATCCGCAGGACCCCGCGCCCCACCCGGCGCGACCGGGTCCCGCTGCGGATCCGCGTGAAGCCGGTCCTCCGGGGCGACCTCGGCCGGCTCATGGCGGCCGTGGCGGCGTTCGAGGCGGGCAACGTCGCCGCCACCCTCCTCATCCTGCGCGCCACCGAACTCCTGAGCCCCGCGCACGGGACGCGGACGGCGACGACCCTCGCGCTCGGCCTGTACACCGCGTACAACGTCGCCGCGACCGCCGCCTCGGTCCCGGCCGGCCGCCTCGCCGACCGCCTCGGCCCGCGGGGCCCGGTCCTCGTCCTCGCCGCCGGTGTCGCCGCGTTCGCCCTCTCCTACGGCCTCTTCGCCGTCACCCCCGCGGCCCTCGCCGTCCTCGCGGTCCCCTTCGTCCTGGCCGGCCTCGGCATCGGCGCGGTCGAGACGGCCCAGCACTCCGCGGTGGCCGCCCTCGCCCCGAAGCCCGTGCGCGGCTCCGCCTTCGGCGTGCTGGCCACCGTGCAGTCCCTCGGCAACCTGGCCGCCAGCGCCGTCGCCGGCGTCCTGTGGACCGCCGTGTCCCCGACCGCCGCCTTCGCCTACCTCACGGCCTGGATGCTCCTGGCACTGGCCGGGCTGTTCCTCTTGAGGACCTCCGTGAGGGCGGAGACGTCACGGTGAGGGCGACGCCTCGCCCGCGAGGCGCTCCGGGTTCTCCTGCTCCGCTAGCGGTGCGGCGGGGGAGCCGTGGGAAGCGGCGTTGTCGCCGGTGACGTCCACTGCCGCGCGGGGCGGGACTCGTACAGCACCGTGTGGAACCGTCCGGCCGACTCCAGGCCCTCGGGGTCCGCGCCGAGCGCCCGGACCGCCTCCACGGCGTACGCCTGCTCGCGCGCGTCCGTGAAGCGCCGCTGCGGCCAGGTGCGGGCCCGGTCCGCCACGGTCCGCATGCCCCGCGAGGCGAGGACCTCGGCGATGCCCGCGTACGACACGGTGCGCAGGACGAAGGCGCTGACCCACACCGGCGGGCGGGCCGCGTCCAGCAGCGCGTCGAACGTGCGCCGGGTGACGTAACTCCCCCCGCCCGTCATGGTGAGGAGCCCGACGCCCGAGACGGCGCGGCGCAGGCCCGGACCGGCCGGGCCGCGTTCCAGGTTGTCGGTGAACGCCGCGTCCAGCAGCCCCACCACCCGCGCGTACCGCAGTGCCCGGCCGGCGATGTCCAGGCCGACGACCGGGACGGCGTCCGCCCGACGGCGCCCCGCGTAGAACTCCTTGTCCCACGCGATCAGCTCCTCGGTGGACAGCCGCCGCGCCCGCGGGCAGGTGTAGTGCTCGTACAGCTCCGCGAGGGTGAGGTCGTGGTTGAGGAGGGCGGCGTTGACGCCGTACGAGCAGCACACGTCCAGCACGGCGGGTGAACCCCGGCCGCCGCGCGGCGCGGCGGTGCGCCACTCGGCCACGGTGCGCCTGAAGACGGCCTGGGCGTGGTGGGGGATCTCGTACCGCAGCGGTGCCAGCCGTGCGAAGTACGCGCGCGGGTCCGGCTGGTCGTAGACGTCGTCGAACCGCGCTTTGCCGCCGTCCGCGCCGTCCGTGCCGTCCGCGCCGTCCGCGCCGTCCGCGTCGTCCGGGCCGCCGGGGCCGGAGCCTGTCATGGAGAGCACCTCTCCCTCACGTCACTCGTGCCGTCCCTGCCGTCCATGCCGTCCGCCATCGTCGCCGCCCGGGGCGGCGCGGGGGACGTGTGCACCGGGGGCGCACGGGCGCAGGCTCCGCGCCGGCGGTCATCGGCCGCCCGGCCCACCGGGTCGTACGTACCGCCATGCGACGACATCCGATCGACGTCCCATATGTCCCGATATCATGCCTTCATGATCTCGCTTGGCCGACTGCGGCCGCGCCGCTCCCCCCGCGGCAGATGGGACGCGGCACTGCTGTCGCCCCTGGTCCTCACGGCCCTCATCGTCGGCCTGGCGTTCGCCACGCCGAGGGAGATCGCCTTCAGCCGCCTCCTGCCCGCCGCGCCCGCCCTCGCCGCCGCGATGTGGCCGGTTCTGCCCACCCTGCTGCTGGGGGCGTTCTGCCTGCTGGTCATGGTCACGCTCAGCTTCTTCCACACCGACCTCGGGACGCCCTACACCGGCGCCGCGATCGTCGCGGTGACCCTGGCCGCCGCGTACGCGAGCCACCTCCGGCTCCAGCGGGAGCAGACGCTCTTCCACGTCCGGCTCGTCGCCGACGCGGCCCAGAAGGTGCTGCTGCGCCCCCTGCCGGGGCGCATCGACGGCGTCGAGATCGAGTCGCTGTACCTGGCGGCCCAGGAGCAGGCCCGCATCGGCGGCGACTTCTACGAGGCGGCCGACACCCCGTACGGGGTCCGGCTGCTCATCGGTGACGTGCGCGGCAAGGGGCTGTCCGCGGTGGGCGCGGCCGCGGCCGTGACCAGCTCCTTCCGGGAGGCCGCGTACGACGAGCCCGACCTGACGGGCATCGCCCGGCGCCTGGAGACCAGCATCATCCGCCACATCGCCGCCTTCCCGGGGCCGGACCTGCCGGAGCGCTTCGCCACCGTCCTCCTCGTGGAGATCCCCCGCGTCGGTGACCGGATCACGCTCCTCAACTGCGGACACCCGCCGCCCCTGCTCGTGCACCACGGGCGGACCCACGTCCTGGAGCCGTCCACCCCCTCGCCGCCCCTCAACCTCGCGGCGCTGATCGGAGACGCCTACTGCGTCGACACCGCCGCCTTCGCCCCGGGCGACCACCTGCTCCTCTACACCGACGGCGTGACGGAGACCCGGGACCACGCGGGCGCGTTCTTCCCCCTCCCGGAGTGGATGGCGGAGCAGGAGCCGGCGTCACCCCGCGAGCTGCTCGACCTGCTGCACCGCGACCTGCTCCGCTACAGCCGGGGAAGGCTCGACGACGACATCGCGGCCCTCGCCCTGCGGTGCACCTGACGGGAAGGCGGGGTGCCTCCCGTGTGCGTGTCGCCCCAACCGGCGCTGCGCTACGGCTGATTGGGCGTGTGCGCGGTGCACCCCGTGTACGCCGATGGTTGTATGGCCGGGGCCGGGCGGCGTTCCTAGGGTTGCGACCGTGATCAATCTCAGTGGGCACGTGATCGTCACCAGGCCGGCTCGAGTCCTGGATCTCCGTTGGCACTCCGCGTGGCACTCGCTCGCGGAGACCGTTCGCCTCTGCTGGCACGAGGCCCGTCCCCTCGTGCAGGTCG
This sequence comes from Streptomyces sp. NPDC045998, assembly GCF_056430285.1. Taxonomy (NCBI): domain Bacteria; kingdom Bacillati; phylum Actinomycetota; class Actinomycetes; order Kitasatosporales; family Streptomycetaceae; genus Streptomyces; species Streptomyces sp. NPDC045998. The sequence goes on along the minus strand of NZ_JBWKLJ010000004.1, from coordinate 287,056 downwards.
CCTTCCTCCTGCGGTTCGCGGTCGGAGTGGCGTCCGCGGCGCAGGTGCCGCACTCCCTCACCCGCCCCGCGCTCGGCATGGCGTCCCTGTGGTGTGCCGTGGTCTGCGCGTATCTGCTCAACGGTGTCACCGACGTCCGCGAGGACCGGGTCAACGGCTCCCGGCGCCCGATCGCCCGCGGCGACCTCCCCGAGCGGACCGCCGCACAAGGCAGCGTCCTGCTGGCCTGCGCCGCCCTCCTCCTCGGCGGGCTCGCCGGGCCCGGCGTGGTGCTCTGGACGGCCGGTTTCCTGGTCCTGGGCTGGGCCTACTCGGCCGAACCGGTGACGGCGAAATGCTTCAGCGGGCGCTGCGCGCTGGTGGTCTTCGGACTGGGCGCCACGGCGTACGGGGCGGGGGTCTCGGCGTCCGGCGGCGAGTGGACCGCGACCGGCGTGCTGGTCGCCGGGGTGATGCCGGCCTGGATGGCCCTGGTCGGCGCCGTGGTCAAGGACCTGGGCGACGTCAGCGGCGACGCGGCCGGCGGCCGCCGTACGGTCGCCGTCGTCCGTGGTCCGGCGGCCGCGCGCGCCCTGGCGGTGGCCGGTGCCCTCACCGTCGGCACGGCCGCACCGGCGCTGGCGCTGCTGTGGGCGACGCCCGCCCTGACGGTCGCGGTGCCGCTGGCGCTCGGGTCGCTGTGGGTGGTCGTCCGGGTGGTGCGGGACGCCCGCCGCGAAGACGCCGGCCGCGCGGAACGCCGCGGAGCCTACCGGGCGTTCATGGTCACCCAGTACGTCGCGAACCTGGCCGCGCTCGCCGGCCTGGTCCTGCTGGGGACCCTCGGGTGAACCGGTCCGCCTGAACGGAGTGGGACACGCCCACGTCGATCACCCCGACCGCGCCGCGCCGGCGGCACGGTCAGCCCTCTCCCGGGAACATCTTGTTCAGCGCCTGCACCCGGGAGTTGATGCCGAGCTTGCGGTACGCGTTGTGCAGATGGCGTTTGACGGTCGCCTCCGTGATCTCGAAGCGCCGGCTGATCTGCCGGTTCGTCAGCCCCTCCCGTACCGCCGCGAGGATCTCCCGTTCGCGCAGCGTGAGCAGCTCCAGGGACTGCGGCTCCAGATCCGCCCGGGGCGGCGCCCCGGACGGCGGCCGCGGAGGGTCGGCGGGGGCCGGCGGCCGTGCGGCCTCCTCGTAGCCGCGGATCCCCTGGTAGAGACGCGCCCCCGTGACCGTACGGAACGTGGTGCTGATCTCCTGCTGCACCGCGTGCCGTTCCCCGGCCGGCATCAGGCCCGCCGCCCGTGTGACGGCCTCCTGCATGGCCTGCCAGAGCACCTCCGCCGCCCGGACCGACTCCGACACCGGGATCCGCTGGGTGACGCGGTGCGCCCCGAGCAGCCGGGAGTACTCCCCGGCACCCGCCACCTCCGCCGGCCGGCCGGTCTCCAGCGACTGCGCGCACTCGGCGACGATGTTCTGGGCCTGGTAGCGGCACTGCCGCCAGGCGTCTTCGCGGGTCGCCAGCGGGCTGCTCAGCCGTTGGAGTTCCGCCCGGTACGCCTCGACGATGGCGGACGTGGCGGTACGGAGCTGGTGTGCGGCCGCCTGACGACTCACTTCGCGCCTCCCCTTCCCGGGGCCGCGGCAGGCCCTGCCGATCTGCCCCGCAGCCTTGATCGCGGAGAACGTAGCACCCTTCGTATCAGCGGAAAATGGGCGTCCGGAAAATGAGAATGCGAGAGCTCGGCGGCCCCGAAGCCACGGATTTCGTGGTTTCGGGGCCCGCCGGAGTGGAGAAGGACTTCCGTCACGACGTCCTGGCGCGTTGGGTGACGACGATGCAGGCGAGCACGACGGCCGCGGTCAGCGGCACGGCCGCGCCGATCTCCTCGCCGAGCAGCAGCACCGCCCATACGAGGGTCAACAGCGGCTGCGCCAACTGGAGTTGGCTGGCACGCGCCACCCCGATGAGCCCCATGCCCTTGTACCAGACGACGAAGCCGCCGAACTGCGAGACGGCCGCGATGTACGCCATGCCGACCAGCGCCTTGGCCGTGAGGTCCACCGGCTCGTGCGGCAGCGCCCACAGGGAGACGGCGAGGTTGACCGGGAAGGCCAGGACCACGCCCCAGGCGATGACCCGCCACCCCGGCATCCGGGCGGAGAGCCGCCCGCCGAAGGCGTACCCGGCCGCGCAGACGACGAGGGCGCCGAAGAGGTAGAGATCGGCGACCGTCGGCGTGCCGTGGCTCTGCGAGAGCGTGAAGGCGACGACGGTCGCCCCGCCGGTCAGGGCCGCGGCCCAGAACACCTTCGAGGGATGGCGCCGGGTGAGGACCGCGGAGAACGCCGCGGTGGCCATCGGCAGCGCGCCGATGACGATCGCCGAGTTCGCCGTGGACGACGTCTGCAGGGCGAGCGTGGTGAGCAGCGGGAAGCCGATCGCACAGCCGCCCGCGACGACCGCGAGCGCGGGCCAGTCGGCACGGGCCGGCAGCGGCGCCCGCGTCACCAGCAGCGCCGTACCCGCGATGACGGCGGCGAGCACACCGCGCACCCCGATGGCGCTCCACGGTCCGAAGCCGTCGAGGGCCCACACCGTGCCGGGGAAGCTGAAGGAGAAGCTGAGCACGCCGAGCGCGGCGTAGAGGGTGCCGCGCGGCACGACGGACGAGCCACCGGCCGGGGTCGTGGCGGAAGGGGTCGTGCCGGTCGGGGTCGTGCCGGTCGGGGGCGTGGCGGCCCGGGCCGGGGCTGTGGGGATCTGTTGCGTTGCCATGGTCATCCGTTCCTGCGGTCTCGGGAGATGTCTTCCAGCCGTGCGGCGATGGCCCGCGCGAACCGGGTCGCGGAGCCCTCCGCGAAGGGCATGCTCAGCGACGGCTCGCACACTTCTAGTTCGAGCAGCACGGGTCTGCCCTCGCCGTCGCGGATGAGGTCGACGCGGCCGTAGAGCAGCGGCCGTTCCAGCTCCAGTCGTGCCACCACCGCCGCCAGCGCGGCCGAGGCGACCGCCCGCTCGTCCTCGGCGGCCTCGCGCGCGGTGCGGGCGTCCTGGGTGGGGACGTCGACGGTGCCGTCCGGCAGGAGCAGCGCCCGCTTGCGGATGGCGTGGCTGTACGCGCCGTCGAAGTAGACGAGGTCGGTCTCGCCGTCGCGGTCGACGGCGTCCAGGTAGGGCTGGAGGAGCGCGTCGCAGCCCTGCTGGAGCAGCTTGGCGATGTGCCGCGTCGCCTCGGGCTCCTGGGCGCGGGAGAACCGCTGCACGTCCCGCGAGTAGGCGCCCACGGTCGGCTTGACCACGAACTCGGCGGCCGCCGGGTGCCGTTCGAGGAAGGCCCGCAGGGCGTCGGCGGGCTCCGCCTCGGGCGCCACGAAGCTGCTCGGTACGACGGGCACACCGGCCGCGTCCAGATCGCCCAGGTAGCTCTTGTCGAGGTTCCAGCGCACCACCGGGAGCGGGTTCAGGAGATGCGTCACGGCGGTGACGTGCTCGCACCACCGCAGGAAGCGCGGGAGCTGCTCGACGTAACTCCAGGGGGACCGCAGCAGTACGGCGTCGAAGAGTCCCCAGTCGATGTCCGGGTCCTCCCAGCTGCATATCTCGGCCCGCACTCCGGCGGCCTCACACGCCTCCAGCAGCAGCGGCATGTCGTAGTCGATCGGAAGGCTGGTCATGTCGGTGGCCAGGGCCACGTGGTTGCCCATAGGGGGAACGCTCCATTGATGTACCGGTGTTACCAGGGGACGGTTTCGCCGCGGTGCGTGTACGTGCCGGTGGGGCCGTCGTCGCCGAGCAGGGCCATCGCCACGCCCGTCCGGGCGCCCTCCGGGATCGTGAGGTCTCCCTCGCCGTCGTTCAGGCCGGTCCGGGTGTACCCGGGGTGCACGGCGTTCACCTTGATCGGGGTGTCGCGCAGTTCGTAGGCGAGGTGGACGGTCCACGAGTTGAGCGCGCTCTTGGAGGCGCTGTAGGCGGGGAGCGACTTGAACATGTCGCTGTAGGCGTACGAGTCGGGATCGCCGTGCGTGCCGACGGAGCCCAGCAGGCTGGACAGGTTGACGATGCGGCCGGCCCGGGACCGCCGCAGCAGCGGCAGGAAGGCCCGGGTGACCTCGACGACGGCGAACAGGTTGGTGTCGAAGGTCTGGCGCCACAGCGCGAGCGGCTGTTCCGACGGCCTCCTGCCGTACTCCTCGACGCGGATGGCGGCGTTGTTGACGAGGATGTCGAGCCGGCCGTACGACCGCTCGACCTGGGCGGCGGCGGCCTGGATGCCGGCGGTGTCGGTCACGTCGAGGACCAGCGGTTCCACCGGGAGGCCGGTCCGGCGCAGTTCCTTCGCCGCCACGGTGACCGCCTCGCGGTCCCGTCCGCTGAGGAGTACCCGGACGCCCTCGGCGGCGAGTCGGCGCGCGGTCTCGAATCCGATACCGCGGTTCGCGCCGGTGACGAGGGCCAGCCGGGACGAGTGGTCGGGCATACGCACCTCCGGAGTGCTAGAGAGTGGTGAGGAACTTCGCGATGGGGACCGCGAAGCGGTCGATGTCGACGAGGAAGGCGTCGTGGCCCTCGTCCGACTCCAGGGACAGGAACGCGGCGTCCGTGCCGCCGGCGCCGAGGCCGTCGGCGATCTCGCGCTGCTGTGCGGGCGGAAAGAGGATGTCGGTCTCCACACCGATCACCAGCGCCTTCTCCAGCGGCATGCGGGCCAGGACCTCGGCGGTCGGGGCGCCGCAGGACTCGCCGAGGTCGAAGCGGTCCATGCAGCGGCTGAGGTGGAGATAGCTGTTGGGGTCGAACCGGCCGGAGAACTTCCGGGCGTGGCATTCGAGGTACGCCTCGACCTCGAACTCCGGACCGAAGGGGTCGTCGTCCGCGCGGCGCTCCGCCGCGATGCGGGCACGGCCGAAGCGGCGGTCCCACTCCCGGGCCGAACGGTAGGTGGTCATGCCCAGCTTGCGCGCCGTGAGCATGCCGCGGTGCGGGTAGCTCTCCGCGTCGTAGCGGCCGTCGTTCCACTGCGGGTCGAAGCGGATCGCCTCGCGTTGCAGCGAGCGGACCGCCGTCGCGAACGGCAGCGAGTTCGCCGCCCCGCAGATGTTCAGGTGGGCGCGGGCCAGCCCCGGGTGCCGGGCCAGGAGCGACAGCGCGCTCATGCCGCCCATGGAGGTGCCGATGACGCAGGCCAGCCGCTCGACGCCGAGGGCACGTACGGTGTGGGCGGCGGCGTCGGCGATGTCCTCCATCGAGAGTTCCGGGAAGTCGGGCCCGTACGGTACGCCCGTGGCGGGATCGACGGAGGCGGGCCCCGTCGAGCCCTTGCAACTGCCCAGTGAGTTGACGCAGATCACGTACCAGCGGTCGGTGTCGACCGGTCTGCCCGGTCCCACCATGGCCTCCCACCACCCCGGTGAGGGGTCCTGCGGGTGGGAGGCGACGTGGCTGTCGGGCGACAGGCCGGTGAGGATCAGGACCGCGTTGTCACGTTCCCGGGTCAGCCGTCCGAGCGTCTCGTACGCGATCCGCGCACCGGTCAGGGTGCCGCCGCGGAGCAGGGTGAACGTACGGGGCAGGGCGGAGAACCGGGCGGCCGGCGGGACGAATTCCCTGCTCACGTCAGTTCCCGGAGTCCAGCGACGCGAGCCACTCGTCGTCCGAGCCCTCGTTGACGCCCTCCATGAGGAACGTGGACAGATAGCGCTCCCCGGTGTCGGGCAGCATGGCGAGCAGCACCGAGCCCTCCGGGGCGGTCTCCGCGACGCGCAGCGCGGTCGCCAGGGTCGCGCCGGCGGAGATGCCCGCGAAGACGCCCTCCTCCGCGGCGAGCCGGCGCGCGGTGTCACGGCCCACCGTCTCGTCGATGGTGACCAGCTCGTCGATGACGCGGTCGTCGAGCACGCTGGGCACGAAGTTCGGGGACCAGCCCTGGATCCGGTGGACGTTCCACTCCTGCTTGCCCAGGATGGCGGCGTTCTCCGGCTCGGCGGCGACGACCCGGACCCCGGGGCGGGCGGTCTTCAGCATCTGCCCGACGCCGGTGAGGGTGCCGCTGGTACCGAACCCGGTGACGAAGTAGTCCAGCCGCCTGCCCGCGAAGTCCGCGAGGATCTCCGACGCCGTGGTCTCCCGGTGGTAGGCGGGATTGGCCGGGTTGTCGAACTGGCGCGCCCGGAACCAGCCGTGCTTCTCGGCCAGTTCGTCGGCGATGCGGTTGCCGCCGCTGCTGCCGAGCTCGCCGGGGAAGAGGATCACCTTGCCGCCGTACGCCCGGATGAGCTGGCGCCGCTCCTTCGAGTACGTGTCGCCCATGACCGCGACGAAGTGGTAGCCGCGCGCCGCGGCCACCATCGCCAGGGCGATGCCGACGTTGCCGGACGTGCACTCCACGATCGTGTCGCCGGGCTTCAGCAGGCCCTTGGCCTCGGCGTCGAGGACCACGGAGAGCGCGAGCCGGTCCTTCACCGAGCCGCCGGGATTGAACGCCTCCACCTTCACGTAGACCGTGGTGTGCGCGGGGGCGAGGCGGTTCAGCCTGACGATCGGTGTGCGGCCGACGGTGTCGAGGATGCTGTCGTAGAGGGGCATGGGGTCTCTCCTTGGCGGGCGGGTGAAGGGGGCGACCGGCGGCAACCGGGCGAGCGGACCGGGAAGGGGGCCGGGAAGGGAGCCGGGAAGGGGGCCGGGGAGCGAGCCGGGAAGGGGGCCGGGCCTAGCGGCCGGCGAAGGCGTTCTCGAACACGGGCGCGACCATGTCGAGGATCACGGCGACGGCGCGTTCGTTCTGCGCCTCGTCCAGGGAGGCGTCGAACTCGGCCAGTTCCACGCCGAGCAGCCGGTCGGCCGGGATCGTGTCGAAGACGGTCCGTATCTGCTCGGGGAGCAGGCCGTCGGGGACGGTGTAGTCGGCCGGTACGTGGCCCGGCTCGAGCACGTCCCAGTCGATGTGCACCCAGACGGGGCGGTCGCCGATGGCGTCCAGGATGTTCTCGGCCGTCGTCTCCGCGGGCGGGATGACCCGCACCCCGGCCCGGGCGATCAGCTCGGCCTCGGCCTCGTCGATGTCCCGGCTGCCGACCAGCACCGCCTGCGACGCCGGCAGCCCGGCACCGTGGCCGCTGTCCCACAGGCCGCACGCGGCGGCGAGGACCATCCCGCCCAGGTAGCCGGTCCCGGTGGTGTCCGGCGTGTTGAAGTCGCCGTGCCCGTCGATGTAGAGCACCACGGCGTCCGGGAGCTCACGGGCCACGACCGGCAGCGTGCCGATGCTCGCGGGGCAGGTGTTGGAGATCAGGACCGTCCGGTGCCCGGCGCGGATGCTCTCGCCGACGGCCCGGCCCAGTGCGGTCAGCTGCCCCCCGGCCTGCGGAAGGCTGACGCTCCAGTCGTCGTCGGCGGCGGGCGCGGGCTCGCCGATCCAGCGGCCGGTGAGTCCGTACCGCTGCTCCAGGGCGCGCGCGATGCGGGCCGCGCCCTCGATCATCCGGGGCTTCCGGTCGGCCACCCGGCCCTGGGAGACGATGAGTTCGATCATGGTTCAGGAAGTCCTCTGCGTGCCGTCGTCGATGCGGGGCTGGAAGGGGCAGGTGTCGGAGCGCCCGGTGTTCTCCTCGATCAGGCCGTACTGCTGCCATTCGAGGGCACCGGCGCCGTAGGAACCCAATTGCGGGGAGTGCTGAACACCGTCGTAACGGTGTATTCGCCTGCGAATGTTGGCGCGCACTTTCCGCCCGCTCGGAGTGTCTCCGGCGAATACGTCGAACCGCTCCCGCGGATTGATGACGAGGACGAACGAGCCGCCGAGATGACGGCTGCGGCGCACTCGGTGTGCGGGATTGCTCATGTTGCAGAACAGCGGCATTCCGTTGAAGCACATGGACCAGGCCTCGGACTCCGGATGCCGGGCGACGCCGGCCGGCCAGGGCGCGGGGTCGATCCGGTGCAGCTCCTGCAGGACGTGCCAGCCGAAGGCGTGGTGGTCCTCGACGGAGTCGGCCGTCACGGCTTCCGGCGAGAACACCACGACCAGCGGATACGCGGTGTCCAGCTGTCCGTCCCAGCGCCTGGCCTGCTCGACGTACTCCGTGAGGGCCGCCGCCAGGTGCCGGATGCCGTCGCTCCCGGCGTCCGCCACGAAGGCGAATCTCAGAAGCTCCTTGCGGAAGGCGTTCCGCGAGAACACACAGGGAAAGTCCGGGTCGGAGAGCCGCGCCGCGATCTCCTCGACCGCGGTGCGCTGCCAGCCCTCCTCGAATTCACTTGTCCGCGCCTGGGGAACGATTGCTGATTGCTGCGACGTGTGCACCTAGCCATCCGTTTCTGCGGTTACGGGCTGTGGCGATGGCCATGGTGTCCCGCGAAATCGGAGCTTCGCAATGGAGGGAAACGAAGGGTTGAGCAAGGGCGTATGGCGCGTACAGCGAAAGTTGTAGGGAATGTGTTTTCCCTCGGCAGCAGGCGTGGCCGGAAACCGTCCTGCGCCCGGCGGGCGCCGCGCGTACGCCGCTAGGTTCGCCGCGTGGACGAAAGGGAACTGATCGAGCGCGCCGGCGGCCCCGTCACGCGCGGCCGCCTGGTGCGCGACCTCAAAGAGCTCGGTGTCGGCGCCGGCGACACCGTCATGGTGCACACCCGCATGTCGGCGATCGGCTACGTCGTGGGCGGCACGCACACCGTGATCGGCGCGCTCCTGGAGGCCGTCGGCGACGGCGGCACGCTCATGGCCTACTGCGGCTGGAACGACGCCCCGCCCTACGACCTCGCCGACTGGCCGCCGGAGTGGCGGGACGCGGCCCGGGCCGAGTGGCCCGCCTACGACCCGCTGCTCAGCGAGGCCGACCACAACAACGGCCGGGTCCCCGAGGCCCTGCGCCACTGGCCCGGCGCGGTCCGCAGCCGGCACCCCGACGCGAGCTTCGTCGCGGTCGGGCCGGCCGCTCACCGCCTGATGGACGACCACCCCTGGGACGACCCGCACGGCCCGGACAGCCCGCTCGCCCGGCTCGCCGAGGACGGCGGCCGGGTCCTGCTGCTCGGCGCCCCGCTGGACGCGCTGACGCTGCTGCACCACGCGGAGGCACTGGCCGAGGCGCCCGGCAAGCGGTACGTCGCGTACGAGCAGCCGATCACCGTCGACGGCCGCCGGGTGTGGCGGCGGTTCCGGGACGTCGACACCGAGACCGAGGCGTTCCCGTACGGACGCGTGGTGCCCGAGGGGGTGTGGCCGTTCACGGTGATCGCCGAGGACATGCTCGCCGCGGGCATCGGCCGCACCGGCCGCGTGGGCGCCGCCCCCTGCCACCTCTTCGAGGCTCCGGACGTGGTCCGGTTCGGCGTCGAGTGGATCGAGAGCAAGCTGGGGAAGGGGGAGGCGGCGGGCAAGCCGGGGGAGACGGCCGGCGGCTCCTGAACCGCCGACCGCCGCCTACCGCTGACCACTTATCGCCTACCGCCTCCGGCCGCCTACCGCCACCGGCCGCCTCCGGCCGGCGCGGCGGCCGGTGTTCCGCCCGCCGCGCCGGCCTCGGCACGGTCACTTCACGCGCCCACTCACGCGGCCACGGGGCCCGCACCGGCCTTCGCGCGGATGTCGCGCCGCAGCCGCCCGTCCGCCGCGGCGACGGCCGCCGCCAGCAACTCCTCCCGGTGCGGTCCGGCGCCGTACGGCACGACCTCCAGGTCCGCCACGAGCCCGGCCAGCAGGCCCTCGCGGTCCAGCACCTCGGCGTACCGGTGCACCAGGAACTGCTTGCAGCGCCGGTGTGCCCGGGGCGCGGCGGCGACCCGCCGGGCCACGTCCGCCGCGTTCGCCTCCGTCACCACCAGCCAGGGCGCCCGCCGCAGGAGCGGGCCGTCACCACCGGGGCGCCCGGCGAACGCCCGCGCCACCGCGTCCCGCACGTCCGCGCGGGGAAGCAGCGCCGCGCCCAGCACGTCGGCCCAGCCCGGCGCGTCCGCCGCGGTGAACGCCGCCACCGCCGCGTCCGGGAACCGGGCCGCCACCAGGAGCGCCAACTGCTGCACCGCGTTGTGCCCGGCGATCCAGTCGGCCGGGTCCTCCGTGGCGGCCAGCCGCCGCCACGCCGCGTCGAGCCGCGCCAGCGCGCCCTCGGGGCCCTCGGTGGAGGCGGCCAGCACCTCGCTGCGGATCCGGTCGTCCGTGCACAGCATGCCGACGGCGGTGCCCAGCGGCAGGGTCTCCAGCGTCTCGAACAGCTCGGCGTCGTCGTAGACGAGCCGGTAGTCGACGAGGGCCCGGAAGACCTCGGCCCACTCCGGCTCCCGGAAGGCCTCCGGCAGGCTCGCGACGTCCTCCTCCGGCACGTACGAGAAGTCGTACGAGCCGTCGAAGAGGGTGCGGAACACCCCGAGCGCCAGCCGCATCTGCGCGAGGGTGAACCGTTCCGCGCCCGCCGGCGGGCGCGCCTCCACCTGGAGCGTCCACGTCCCGGCCAGCAGCACCCGCTCGCAGCGGAAGACCAGCTCGGGGAACCACGTGCCGCAGCGGTCCAGCAGGACCGTCAGCCCGGTGAGCCGCCCGGCCTCCTCCTCGGTGACGTCCGGCGGCTCCGTCCACTCGCCCTCCACCCGGTCGGGGCGGAACATCAGGCTCGCCTTGTGGATGCCCAGCGGCACGTCCAGCTCGAACGCGTCCCGGGTGAACCGCAGCAGCTTGTTGCCGCCCGGGCCGAACCGGTCCGACAGGCGCTGGAGTTCGCGCACTCCCGAGGGGGCCCGCTCGGCGGGGTAGCGGGCGGTCCGGGCGAGCAGCCACTGGTGCAGCGCGTTGTGGAGCTGGTGCGGGTTGCCGGGCCCGTCCTCGCCGCCGGCCGGTACGCCCTCGGCGGCCAGCTCCAGCAGCCGGCCCCAGGTCAGCTCCTCCTCCAGGGCGAAGTCGTCCGGCACCGGCGCGCCGCGCCACACCGCGACCCACGCGCCGAACCCCTCGACCGCGTGGCGCTCGCGGTCCGAGAGGCCGAACGCGCCCACGAGGTCCAGCCACTGCTCCAGCAGATCGAGGTACGCGCGGTACGGGCCCGGTTCCGGACGGTCCACCAGTTCCAGCAGCAGCCGCTTGAGGGTGCTGTCGTACGCCTCGATCAGGTCGCTCCTGGTCAGGTCCAGCAGCACCTGGTCCCCGCCGTCGTCCCACGCTCCGGCACCCACGTAGGCCCGGTACGCGTCGTTCAGCGCCCGGCCGCGCCGTGCCGCGTCACCCGGGTCGGCGGCCGACAGGTCGACCCGGCAGCGCTCCACGGCCAGGTAGCGCGTGGCGAACTCCTCGTCCCGGGCGGCCAGTGCGAGCAACCGGTACGTCTCGGCGGGCGGCGCGGACGAGCGCGCGGCGAACCGGCACAGCGCCTCCGTGCGGGCCGCGTCGTCCCGGGGGAGAGCGTCCACCGTGCGCCTGAGGACCTCCTCGCGCTCCGCCGCCGTGTACACATCCAGGGCGTGCAGGGCCGACGACAGGGACGCCACCGCGTCCAGCAGGGCCAGCGCGGCCTCCGTACCGCCCGCCCCGCCCGCCGCGAGGGCGAGGGCCGGGGTGAGCACGGTCTCCAGGGCCGTGTCCGGCACGGTGCCGGCCGCCTCCAGGCGGGCCACCGCGACCGCGACCCGCACGTCGGCGGTGCCCGTGGCCCGCGCAGCGGCCAGCCCGTGCACGTACGCCCGCGCGGCCTCCGGCACCAGCTCCGCGGCCCGCTCCGCCGGCACGCCGCCGTCGACCAGCGCCTCCGCGGCACGGGCCGCGAACGCGGGCGACGCCACGTCGGCGCCGAGCCGGACGAACACGTCGGGGGCCGGCAGGAAACTGTCCCGCACGATCCGTTCCCGGACCCGCGACGACAGATGGGGCACCTCGTCCAGGCGGGCCGCGCCCGGCATCAGCTCCGGGCCGGGCGGCGTGCCGTCCGCCCGGGCCGCCGCGGCGGCGTCGGCGGCGTCGGCGGCGGTGAACAGCAGCCGGCAGCCCTGCGGGACGGCGGTCATGCGCCGCGTGCCGGTCTCCACCGCGGGGGGCCGGCCGGTGCCGAAGTAGCACTCCTGCGTCCACGGGTCCGCGAGCGCGTACGACGCGGTCTCCGGGATGTCCTCCGGGCGCCCCCGCAGTACGGCGACGCCCTCCTGACGGAACATCACCGCGGCGTGTTCGGCCGGTGCGCCCCGCTCCACCAGGACGTGCCCGAGCCGCGCCCGCTGCTCGGGGTCGAGGCGCAGGTAGCGGCTCCAGGCGTCCTCCAGGCGTACGGACGTGAGGAACGACGAGGCGCGCACCCGGCGCGGCGGCACCAGGATGTCGACCGGCGCGGCGACGCACGTGGCGCGCCAGACGGCCCGGCAGGCGTCGGTGAGGGTCTCCAGCGACGGTTCGGGGTCGAACGCGGCGGCCGGGCGGACCTGCACCAGCCGCGTCCGGGCGGTGTCCACCCGGCGCAGGAGCGCGCCGCGCCACAGCGTCGTACCGGGGACGCCGGTCAGCCAGACCAGGCTGTTCTCCCCGTCGCCCAGGCGCTGGGCGGAGGCGAAGCCGAAGCCCAGCGACAGCTGGCCGACGAGCCGCCCGTCCGGCGTGAGTTCGGTGAGGCCGGTGACGGAGACGGTGCCCGCGTCGGTCTCCAGCACCCACTCGGAGTCCACGCGGGGCATGCCGAAGCCGCGGTGCACCCGCGTCAGCAGGTCGGTCAGGGCGGCCACGTCGGCGTCGCCCAGCAGCGGTGTCTCGCCCGGTGCGGCCGGGTCGGCCGCACCGGCCGTGCCCGCCGCGTCGACGAGGGGCTGCACGAACGCGGCGATGGGGGAGGGCCGGTACCCGGGGTCGGCCAGCCGCTGCTGGGCCACGGCGTGTTCGCCGTACCCGCTGAAGACGACCGCCGCGACCGTCGCGTACACGTCCTCGGGGCGCGGGCACACCAGGCTCTCGTAGCCGCCCGCGTTGACGTTGTCCTCCTGGTCCTCCGCACCGGAACTGCGGACGATCCAGGGGGCGTCGCCGCACACCTCGCGCAGCCGCGCGGCGAGATCGGGCTGCCGCTCGCGCAGGAAATATGCGTATCCCGCGACGAGTTCCTTCTGCGTCGTTTCCGTCCCGCCCGCCCGCGCCGTGAATTCACGGGCGTCGGCCGGGTCGAGCGGGTACACCGGGAGTGCCACGTCGGTGAATTGCGGGTCGCGGTGCAGCCGGAGCAGCCGGGCGCATTTCGCGCCGTACTTCGCGGTCTCCTCCGCCGATTCCTGCCCGGATACGTCTGCGGTGCCGGTAACGGCTGGGCTGTCCATGGAAAGCCGCCTCAATGTCTCTGGTTTCCTTCGGGGTGTCGGGGGGCGGGTTCAGTCGTCGAGCAGCCGCGCCAGCAGCCCGTCGGTGGCCGCCCGGTCGCGCGGGGCCTCGCGCAGGCCGTCCATCACGTTCCAGGCGACCCGGTAACGGGCCGCCTCGTCGACGCCGGCGCCGCCCGCGTACGGCGTCAGCCGGTCGCACACCCGGGTGAACCGCTGCTCGGCGTCGGTGAGCACGGCGTCGTCGAAGGCGGCCGACACGCCCTGGTTGTCGCCCGCGTAGAAGAGCAGGCCCTCGGCGTTCGCCGCCTCGTAGAAGGCGTCCTCCAGCTCCTCCGACGCCGGGACGAACTGGAAGAACGTGCCGTCACCGGCGATCTCGACCGGCAGGGCCGCGTCCTCGAACGCCTTGCGGGCGTGACGCAGGAACCGGTCGCCGGCCTCCCGGACCGCCCGCTGCGGTTCCCCGGTGGCGACCCGGGCGAGCGCGGCGTCGGCCGCGGCCAGGATCGTCGGCTCGAAGAACGAGGTGAACGACACCTCCTTCAGCGGCTTCAGCAGGGTGCGGGACCCGCCGACCGCGGAGACCGCGTGCCCGTTGGCCATGCCCTTGGCGACCACCCACACGTCGGGCGCGAGCACCTCCGCGGTGGACAGGCCGGGCCCGTAGCGCAGGCCCACCTTCACCTCGTCCGCGACCAGCACGACCCCCGCCGCCGAGCACAGCCGGCGCAGCTCGCGGTACCAGGCGGGCGACAGGTGCATGTGGTCCGGCGACACGACCACCGCCGCGACCCGCTCGGGCGCGGCCAGCAGCTCCTCCAGGAGGCCGAGGTCGAAGAAGAAGTCCACCACCCCGTCGGCGTTGGGCTCCAGCGGCGCCGCGGACGGGAACCACATCGGGTCGTAGCCGTGGTAGCCGGCGCTCAGCAGCAGCGGCCGCCCGGTCGCTTCGCGCACGGCCAGCACGGCCGCCCGGACCGCCGCCGTGCCGGACCGGAACAACCCCACGACGTCGCCGCCGCACAGGGCGTGCAGCCGCTCCAGGACCGCGTCGACCCGGGGGCTCCAGCCGGTGGCCGTGCCGTCCGCACCGGTCGCCGCCCGCGCGACGGCCTCCGCCACACCCGGGTCGCCGTGCCCCAGCAGAATCGATCCCCGCGCATTGTCGAAATCGATCCAGCGAAATCCCGATTCATCGGTCACATAGGCGCCGGAAGCCGAAGTGAAAACGCGCGGCCGGTTGTTGTCGTCACGCGGGCACGTGGGGAATTCGGCCAGCAGGGAAGAGTTTTCCGTCATTGTTCATCCCATCGGAAAGTAAGGCGTTGAACGGTAATTCGGAACGGGCGCAGAGTGTGCACGGGATCCGGGCGAGAACGCGCCGGAACCGGTGACTGTGAACCCGGGAGGAATGGACGTGGTGACGACCGGCGTGGCGATGCCAGCCCTGCACCGTGCTTTCGTGGACGAGGCCCGGCGGGACGGCGGCACGGCCGCCCTGCACGCCTGCGCCTGCTTCGCCGAGCAACTGCTCGCCGACGCCGCCGCGGCGCACCGGGCGGCCGGGGCCGATCCGGACGGGGCACCGACGGCCGGCCGGCTCGCGCGGGCCGCCGACCGGTTGCGGGCCCTGTGCACCGAGCTCGCCCGCGACATGGCCGCCGGTCCGGCCGCACCCTCCGGCGACGCGGAGCAGCGGATCGCGGCCGTGGAGGAGGCCCTCGGCCTGGCCACCGCCACGACCGACGCGCTGTGGCGCTCCGCGGCGGCCCGGACGGACGAGTCGACCGCCGTGCTGCTGCGCCACGCCGCCGACTGGAAGACCCCGGAGTGCTACGGCTACGACCTGGCCGACCCCGAACTCGGCTTCGGCCAGGCCACCGAACACCTCACGGCCCGCTCCACGTGCGGGCCCGTGCTGGTCGTGGGCATCCGCACCGGAGGCTCGTACCTGGCGCCCTTCTGGCAGGCCGCCGCCGAGGACACCGGGTGCTCGGCGGGCCCCTGGCACAGCGTCCGCCCCGTGCGCGGCGCCGCCGGCATCACCCTGCCGGCCTCCGAACTCGCCGCGCTGCCACGGGAACTGCCGCCGGGCACGACGGTCGTCCTGGTGGACGACCAGCCGGACACCGGCGCCACCGCGATCGCCGTACGCGACCGGCTGGTACGGCGCCTCCCCGGCGTGCGGGACATCGTCCTGGCCGCACCGGGACGGCTGTACGACCTGAGCGGCCCGGCCGTGCGCCCGCTGTCCGAACGGCCGGTCGTCCGCACGGAGGGACGCCTCTGGCAGCTCGCCGACGCCGGTGACGCCGCCGCGCTCGTCGCCCGCGCCCGGGCGGCGGGCGTGCCCCTCGCGGCCGGCGCCGCCTACCGCGCCGAGCCCTTCCGGGGCCCGTTCGTCGCGGAGTACGGGACGGCCGGTGGCACCGCCCCCACGGCGGTGAGCGGCGGGCCCCGCCGCATCGATCCGCGCAACCGGCCCTTCACCCTCGTGGCCGGAGCCGGAGCCGGAGCCGGAGCCGGAGCCGGAGCCGGAACCGACGCGGAGGAGGAGGCGGACGCGGCGGCGTACCACTTCCGGTTCATCGGCACGGGCCCGCACGGGCGGCAGTGCCACCGCGCCCTGCAGGCCCTGGGGGATCTGCTCCCGCCCGGCCACCTCTTCGCCGACGGCTACCTGGTGACGCGCCACGAGAACGGGCTGCGCCCGCTGCGCGAGGCGCTGCCGACGCTGACCGGGCCGGAGCGGCGACGGGTGCTCCGCGAGGTCGCCGAGTCCTGGGCCGCGCTGCGCCGCGTCGGCGAGCTCGGCCGCCCGGGCGACCACGCCGTGTACGACCCGCGGGCCCGGCTCGACGGGGCGCTGCGGCGGCTGCGCGACCGCATGGGCCGGCCCCTGCCCGTCGACGGCGCCTGGGCGGCCCGGCACCTGCCGGAGCGGGTGCCCCTCGGGGGCGTCGACGGCGTCCTGTTCCGCACCCCGCTGCCGTACGGCCACGGGTACTGGCACTGGCAGCTCGCCGGCACCGGGCACGGGGAAGGCGGGGCCGGCGGCGACGGCGGCCCCTCCCGGCACGGCCCCTCCCTGCACGGCCCCGCCCTGCGGCGGTTCGGCCTGGACTGGATCTGGGGCGGGGGCGGCTGCCTGGAGAGCGAGATCGCCTCCTTCGTCGTCGAGAACCGGCTCGACGCCGCCCACCGTCACCTGCTGCGGGAGGCCGTCGCCGCCGCCACCGGCGACACCCGGGCGTTCGACGCCGGCCTGCGGCTGGCCGGCGAGGCGCTGTACTGGAACGTCAAGACCTGGCTGCGGCGCTGCCCGGTCCTCACCGGAGCCACCGCCGACCGCGTCCTGACCGAACTGGCCGCGCAGGCCCGGTACGTCGCCGGCCTGGACTGACCCGTGGCGCCCGCCCCCGGCGAGGGCCCTCACCGGGCCCTCGCCGGGGCGGCCATCCAGACCCGCTCGGTGTGCGGCGCGGCCCGGCCGCCCGCCGTGGGGCTGGGGCCCGGGCCGGTCCCGTCGGCCCGGGAGCGCGCGCCCGCGAAGCGGCGCCGCGCGTGCCGCAGGGTCTCGCGTACGCACTCGTCGTCCGTCTGGCTGCCGTACACGTACATGCCGCGCACCTTCTGCTCCACGACACCCGAGATGTCGACGTCCGCGAAGGGCACCAGACCGCGCTCGTGGCGCAGCGTCCGCTCGACGTCCGCGAGGTCGTGCTGGCCCGCGTAGGGCAGGTCCTCGTAGAACAGGACCAGCGGGCCGCCGTCCGCCACCGCGCCACGCACCGCGCCGTGCACCAGGAGGTGGTCGACGTGCCCGCCGACCGCGGCCGGGGCCAGCACGGTGTCGGCGCCCGACGTGCGCACCGCGTCGGCGACGGCCGCCTCCACCGCGCCGCGCACCCCGTCCGCCTCGGCCGGTGACGACACCTCGGTCTCGTCGTCGTAGCCGCGCAGACCGGCGTCGTCGAAGCCGAGCGGCCGGTAGTCCGCGAGGCCGCGCAGCCGGCAGTAGCGCAGCTCCTCCTCGCGGCGCCGGTCACTGATCACGCGCGTCCCGGCCCGTCGCAGCCGCTTCGGCAGCGCCCACGCGGACCGCGTGAACACCGTCAGGAGCGTCGCGTGGGCGGGGCGGCCCACCGCGGCCAGGAGTCCACCGCACGAGTACGCCACGTCGTCCGGGTGCGGCGAGACGAGCAGCGTCCGCCCCTGCCGCAGCCGCTCCGTCACGGCCCGGCCGGGCTCCTCGGGCAGGTCCCACGTGGGCTCACCCATCGTGGCCCCCCTCCCGGCCGGACTGTCCGGCCCGCTCCCCGCGGATGACCCCGGCGTACCGGGCTGCCACCTCACGCCAGCCGGTCGTCGGGCGCGGCTTCGGCCCCGGCCTCCGGCCGCCCGCGAGGACGCGGTCCAGCAGGCCGTCCAGCGTCGGGGCGCGCAGCGACGCGAACCGGGGCAGGTTGCCGCCCTCGCCGAGGGTCGCCACCGGCACGCCCAGCTGGACGGCCTCCGCCGCCGCGAAGTTGAAGGTCTCGTGGAACACCGACGGCAGCAGGAACAGCGCCGCACCGCCGAAGACGCGCTCCCAGTCGGTCCGGATGTCGTAGGCGTCCAGCACCTCGATCGGCCGGCCCGCGCCCTGATGGGCGCGCACCAGCTCGCGGGCCTCCCGGCCCCGGCGCGACCAGGTGGCGAAGATGACCCGCAGCGGCACCCCGGCTCCGGTGAGCCGGCGCAGGCAGCGCTCCGCGTCCACCGTGTCGATCTTGCCGAGCTGGAGCACCACGGGTCCCGACGGGTCGTACAGGTCCTTCGCCGGCACGTGGTCGGCGGCCCAGGGGATCACCGACCGGTGCGGGAAGCAGCGCGTCCAGGGCAGCTCCCGCAGGAACACCTCGCGCATCGGCCCGTCGGGGTGCGCGCCCCGCGCCGGGCACCCGTCCGCGACCGGCGCCCCCGGCACCGCGGGGGCCGCCGCGTGCACCGGACACGGCGGCGGATCCGACAGGTCGGCCGACAGACGGCTGACGTCGTGCCAGATCCGTACGGTCCGGGCGTGCAGCTCCGGCAGCCGCCGCCACGCCGCCCCCTCGAAGAGCTCGCTCTCCACCAAGGGGAAGACCGCGTCCACCCGGTCGTGCTCCACGCGCGCGGCCAGCGCCTCCAGGTCGGCGCCCTCCGAGGCGCGGTAGAAGTCCGCCTCGACGCCCGCCTCGCGCAGCGACCGCACCAGATGCCACAGGGCGGTCTCCACGCCGCCCCACGACGGTGAGTCGAAGCCCTCGTCGTAGATCTCGAACAGGGCCCGCCCGGCGGGCGCCTCAGTCATGGCGCACCTCCGACGGGCGGCCCGGGGCGGTCGCCGCCGCCACCCGCTCCACCAGGTCGTGCACCACGAACCGGCGCGTCGGCTGCGACCGCATCCCCAGCGTGCAGTCGAAGTAGCCCTCCAGCCGGTTGAGGATGTTGACGAACTCGCGATCGTCCACGTCCACGAACCCCTGGGCGACGATGTCCCCGGCGTCGTCGCCGGTCTCGTCACTGAGGCACTTCAGGACGAGCATGCGGGTCATGCCGTCCTGGCCAGGTGCGTCTTGCTGTTCGCCACCACCAGGGAAGCGCATCCGTCCTCCGTTCTGTCCACGATGAACACACCGGTGTTGCTGATCTTGAAGCGGGTGCGGTGCAGCAGGGCGTCGTCCAGCCCCAGCAGCTCGAAGAGCACGGCCTGCAGCGTCTCGGAGTGCGACACGAGCACCCACCGTGCGCCGTCCCCGCCGACCGGACAGCGGGCGTCCAGGAACTCCCGTACGCGCCGTCGCTGCGCCACCCAGCTCTCCACGCCCGACACCTCGGCCGCCGGGCGCCGCAGCCGGTCCTCCAGCACGGCGTCCCACTCCCGGACCGTCAGGGCCCGGGGGAAGACCTCCGGCGCCCGCAGCTCCGCCAGCCGGCCGTCCGCCACCACGGGTACGCCCAGGGCGGCGCCCAGCACCTCCGCGGTGCGGGCGGCCCGCCGCTGCGGGCTGGAGTACAGCAGCACCGGCGGCCCGGGCGCCGGACCGGGACCCGGCGGGCGGACCGCCGGGTCCCGGGGGAGGTGGTCGGCGAGGGCACGGGCCTGCCGTTCACCGAGCGGCGTGAGTCCGGCATGCGGGTCGAAGCCCGGCAGGACGTCGTCGTCGCGCAGCACGTTCAGGCTCGCCTCGGCGTGCCGGACCAGCAGGAACCGCTGGACCGCCGTCATACGATCGGCAGCGGGATCCGGCCCTGCGGGACGCGCATCCGCTCGCGCGAGTTGTTGAACTCCTGGTTGGCGATGCAGGTGCCGCACGGCCAGTCGTCGAACTCCCGGATCGGGCCGAAGCCGTGCACCAGGTGCTTCGGCACCGAGTAGCAGTCGCACTTGACCATCCGGATCTCGTCGCCGGAGACCTGGTAGTTGTAGCCGTTGGTGATCTGGTCGCAGACCGCGTCGCGCTTGCCGGTCTCGAAGATGTGGTTCCAGCGGCGGAAGTACTCCGGCGGCGCCAGGAAGTCCGCCGGGTGCAGGTCCTGGTAGCGCAGGTTCACCGTGAGCGGCTGCCCCTTGAACGCCAGCAGCGGCATGAAGTGCAGCAGGCCCTGGTACCCACGGGACTTCAGCAGGTCGATGTACTCGTTGACCTCCTCGACCGACTGGCCCCAGTACACGGTCTGGAGCTCCGCCTTCAGCTCGACGGCGGCGTCGAGGATGCGGTCGATCTGCTCCTGCTTCAGGCCGCGCTTGGAGTTCATCGCCTCGGTGTGCCCGTCGACCGAGAACACCCACAGCAGGTCGGGGCGGCCCTCCAGGGCCCTGGGGAGTTTGGTGCCGTTGCTCAGCACCTCGATGCGGTAGCCCTCGGCGGCCCGTTTCTGGAGGTGGTCGACGATCTTCGGGTAGAGGGTGATCTCGCCGTCGGACTCCACCCGGAACAGCGCCGCGTCCGGCTCGTACTCGGCGAAGATCCGGTCCAGCGAGCGGATGGTGGCGGGCTGGTCCACCTTGGTCTTCTTGATCTCGCAGTAGGTGCACCGGATGTTGCAGGCGCCGTCCACGACGATGTTGCGGTAGGCACGGACCTGCCGCACCGGCGGCGGCCACGCGATGTCGGATGCCATGGCGGTTCTCCTTGTTGGGGGTCGGGATGGTGCGGGGGATGCGGTGCGCGGCGCCGGGGCTCAGACGTGCACGGCGTGGCGCGACACGAGGTCGCCGGCCACCGCCTTGGCGCTGCGCAGCGCGTGGGCCTGGATGGTGAGGGTGGGGTTGAGGCCACCGGGGTACGGCATGAAGCTGCCGTCGGCGACGTACACGTTGGGCGCCGAGTGGACGCGGCCCCAGCCGTCCACCACCGACGTGGCCGGGTCGTCGCCGGCCCGGCAGGTGCCGTGCAGGTGGCAGCTGCCCTGCGCGAAGCCGCTCTCCTCGTGCTGGATGCCGGTCGCGCCCGCCTGCCGCAGCAGCCGCTCGCACACGTCGGTCATGTACGCGAGACGGCGCAGGTCGCGCGGGTCGGCGGTGTAGTCGATGACGACGGCCGGCACGCCGTCCTCGTCGACGTGGGGGGACAGCCGCACCCGGTTGTCCAGGTTCGGGTGGTCGGCGAGGATCGTCTCGATGCGCAGCTCCAGCGCGTCGTGCCGGATGCGCTCGGGCATGTCGTTCTTCGACTCGTAGATCATCCCGCCGACGCCCGTGGGGCAGTCCGCGTCCAGGTAGTGGTCGAGGAACGCGATCGTGGAGAACGGGCCGGAGTGGGCGCGCCAGTCGGCGAGCGTCCCCGCGTCCGGGGCCTCGACCACACCGCTCACGTACTCGCTCAGCTTCATCGTCAGCCCGCGGCCCACCAGACCGGAGTGGTTGCCCACGCCTTCCGGGGCGTGCCCGCCGCGGGACCGCAGCAGCAGCGCGGCGCTCTGGATCGCGTTGCACGCGACGACGAACGACCGGGCGCGGATCCGGTGCGTGGTGCGGCTCAGCCGGTCCAGGCAGGTCACCGACGTGACCGCGTCCGGGCGGTCCTGGTCCAGGCGCAGCGCCCGCATCCCGGTGCGCAAGCTGAAGTTCGGGTGGGCGGCGAGCGGCGTGAGGAACACCGCGACGGCGTCCC
Source organism: Streptomyces sp. NPDC045998 (assembly GCF_056430285.1). Taxonomy (NCBI): domain Bacteria; kingdom Bacillati; phylum Actinomycetota; class Actinomycetes; order Kitasatosporales; family Streptomycetaceae; genus Streptomyces; species Streptomyces sp. NPDC045998. Next base: position 265,645 of record NZ_JBWKLJ010000004.1, on the reverse strand, counting down.
CCTTGGCGCCCGTGGAGCACTGGTGGCTCACGCACAGCGAGTCCCGGGCGCACGCCGAACGTCCGCCGTGGGCGTGCCGGTTGATGGCCAGCGGGGTAGGGAAGGGCTCGTAGCCGAGCGCGGTGCCCGCCTCGTACAGCACCTCGGCCGCGGCCGTCGGCGGATGCGCGGGGCCACGGCTGCCCTCCCCCTCCTGGCCGCCGCACACCCCGAGCCGCCGCTCCAGCACGTCGTAGTACGGGGCGAGTTCGGCGAGTCCGTACGGCCAGCGCACATCGAGGTCACCGGCGTCGATCAGCTCGCTCGGGTCGAAGTCGAACGGCTGGTAGCGCCAGGAGGCGCCGCCGTAGAAGACGGTGCCGCCGCCCAGGTTGGACGTCGTCCACGGCCAGCCCTCGTCGGTCCAGCCGCCGTCGCCGTCACGGGCCAGCGCCGTGCGGCACATGTCGTCCAGCTCGGGGTTGCCGAGGTTGGGGGAGAGCCGGAAGCCCTCCTCGATCATCAGGACGTCCAGTCCCTGCCGGACGAGCCGGTCGGCGGCCACCGACCCGCTGGCGCCGCTGCCGATCACGACGACGTCCCAGATCCGGTCGTCGTCCCGGGAGTCCCACCCGTCGCGGTGCGCGGGTCCCAGCGGCTCGGGGTGCCATGCGTGCCGGGCGTCCGAGGGCAGGGTGCCCCGAAGGCGCTTCATCGTGTGCCTTTCGTCGAAGGGGAAGTGACTGTGTGTGGGGGGGAGGGGGAGGGCCGAGGGGGGTGTGAAGGGCGGTGCGCGCGCGACAGGGGGGATCGGCGCGCGCACCGCCCGGGCCGCTCACGACCGGGGGTACGTGTCCGGCGTCACGCCGTCGTGGCGGCCAGCCATCCCCGCTGCATGTCGGCGAACCGTCCGCCCGCCTCCAGCAGCCGCGCCGGGGGCCCGTCCTCCACCACCGCCCCGTCCTCGATGACCAGGACGCGGTCGGCGACGGCGACCGTGGACAGCCGGTGCGCGATGATCACCGCGGTGCGGCCTGCGAGGACCCGGGTCAACGCCTCGTGCACGGCCCGCTCCGACGCGGTGTCCATGCTGGACGTCGCCTCGTCGAGGATCAGCACGCGGGGCGAGGCCAGCATCACCCGCGCCATGGCGATCAGCTGCCGCTGGCCGGCCGACAGGCCCGTGCCCCGCTTGTGCACGTCGGTGTCGTAGCCGTCGGGCAGCGCGCCGATGAAGCCGTGCGCGCCCACCGCCTCCGCCGCGGCGCGGATCTCGGCCCGCGACGCGTCCGGCCGGCCCAGCGCGATGTTCTCGGCCACCGACCCCGAGAACAGGAACGCCTCCTGGGTGATCATCGAGACGGCGCCGCGCAGTTCGGCGTCGGCCAGCTCCCGCAGGTCGATCCCGTCCAGCGTGACCCGCCCGGCGGTGGGGTCGTAGAGCCGGGCCACCAGCTTGGCGATGGTGGACTTCCCGGCGCCGGTCGTGCCCACCAGGGCGACCGTACGGCCCGGTTCGAGCGCCAGGTCGACGCCCGACAGGACGGGCCTGCCCTCCCGGCCGTAACGGAAGTGGACGCCCTCGAACCGCACGGCGCCCCGCCCGCCCGGCGGGGCGGAGGGCAGTGCCGCCGGCCGCTCCGGCTCGGCCACCGCCGGATGGCGCACGAAGAGCGCGCCGATCTTCTCCAGGCCGGCCGAGGCCGCCGAGAACGCGTTGGCGAAGCTCGCGAGCTCGTCGATCGGGTCGTACAGCCGGTGCACGTACAGCAGGAACGCCGTGAGCGTGCCGAGGGCGAGGTGGCCCTGGTCGATGCGGAACACCCCCAGGGTCAGCAGCCCCACCAGCGACAGGTTGCCGATGAGCTTCACGCCGCCGCTGAACACGGCGCTCACCCAGCCGGCCTCCGCCCGCGCCACCGCGTATCCGGCGTCCAGCCCGCGCAGCCGCTCCGCGTTGGCCTCCTCGCGGCGGAACGCCTGCACGGCCCTGATGCCGTTGTACGCCTCCACCGTGTGCTGCACGACGCCCTCGACGGCCGTCCGGGTGCGGCGGTAGGCGCGCCGCGACCGGTGCCGGAACCAGCGCGTCAGCGCGTACAGCGGGACGAACAGCGCGATCACCACCGCGGCCATCGGCTGGTCCAGCCACAGCATCACGGTGAGGATGCCGACCATCGAGAACAGCGCGGAGAACAGCCCGTCCAGGCCCATCTCCAGCATCTCCTCGACCGACTCCACGTCACTGGACAGCCGGGCGACGACCCGGCCCGACGGGTACGACTCGTGGAACGCCAGCGGCTGGCCCATCACATGGGTGAAGGCCCGGTGCCGCAGCTCGAACAGCAGGTCCTGGGCGATCCGCCCGGAGTAGCGCAGGAAGCAGTACTTGAGCGTCGCCGTGGTCAGCCCGGCGGCGAGCGCGGCGGCCGTGAAGCCGATCAGCGGCGTCCACCGTCCGTCCGCCGCCGCGGGCACGCCGCGGTCGATGGCCGCGGCGATCAGCAGCGGCGGGACCAGCCCGCACACGTTCTCCACCAGGGCCAGCGCCGTGGCCGCCGCCAGCCGCCGCCGCTTCGGCCACAGCAGCATCCGCAGCAGGGCGTTCCGCTGGGCCCGGGACCGCGCCTCCTCGGAGCCGCTCACCTCGTCCGCCCCCTTCCCGCCATGCCGTTCTCCACCTCGCCCTTCTCCACCTGACCCTTCTCCGCCGGGTCCGGCGCCACGTCCAGCGCCGGGTGCCACGCGGGTCCGCCCACCGTGGGCAGCGACGGCTGGACCAGCAGCCGGTACTCCGGCTCCCGGGCCATCAGCTCCTCGTGGGTGCCCGTCGCGGCGACCCGCCCGTCCGAGAGGAACACCACCTGGTCGGCCAGGCGCAGCGTGCCCGGCCGGTGCGCCGCCACGACCGTGGTGACCCCGCCGAGCACCCGGCGCAGGGCGGCCTCCACCTCCCGCTCGGTCCGTACGTCCAGGGCCGACAGCGCGTCGTCGAGCACCAGCACCGACGGCCCGGGCAGGATCGCCCGCGCGAGCGCCAGCCGCTGCCGCTGGCCGCCGGACAGGCCGAGGCCCTCCTCGCCGATCACCGTGGACAGCTTCTCGGGCAGCGCCGAGACGAATCCGTCCGCGCGCACGGTGCGCAGCGCGTCCAACACCGCCGCGTCCGCCTGTTCCCCCTGCCCGGCGTCCGTACCGAGCGTGACGTTGGCCCGCACCGTGCCGGAGAACAGCACCGGGTCGTCGAACGCGCTGCACACCGCCGACCGCAGGTCGGCCAGGGCCAGTTCGCGCAGGTCCACGCCGTCCAGCGTGATCCGCCCCGACGTCGGGTCGTCCAGCCGGGACAGCAGCGACAGCAGCGTGCTCTTGCCGGAGCCCGTCGCCCCGACCACGGCCACCACGGTGCCCGCCCGGATCGTCAGGTCGACACCGCGCAGCGCCGCCGCGCGGCCACCCGGGTGCGCGTAGTGCACGTCCTCCAGGCGGATCTCGCCGCGCACCGGTGAGGGCAGGGGGCGCGGCCGCTCCGGGTCGGTCACCGTCACCGGCTCGTCCCGCACCTGCCAGTACCGGTCGGCCGCGGCGGCCGCCGTCGACGCGTCGGCCGTCAGCCAGCCCAGCGTGTCCGCCGGCCAGCGCAGATAGGTGGCCACCGTCACCGCCGCCATCAGCGTGCCGAGGGACAGCGCGCCGGTGGCGACGCTGTGGCCGCCGTAGCCGATCATCGCCACGATCGCCAGGTCCGGCAGCGCCGTGATGATCCACCACAGTGCCGCCGTGTACGAGAGCTTCCGCAGCTCCAGACCGCGCAGCCGGCGGGCCTGCCCGGTGAACCGGCGCACCGTCTCCGGCCCGCGCCCGAACACCTTCAGCACCCGCACGCCGAGCACCGACTCCTCCACGGTGGTGGACAGGTCGCCGTTCACCTCCTGCGCGGCCCGGGCCACCACCCGGAACCGCTGCTCGAACACCGTCGTGGCCACCACCATCGGCGCGTACGCCAGGAACACGATCAGTGCGAGCACCGGCGCCAGCCAGGCCAGGACGACCAGCCCGACGACGAGTGCCGCGACGTTCACCGCCAGGTACACGGCCGAGAACGAGATGAACCGGCCGATCTCCGTCACGTCCGACACGGTCCTCGACAGCAGCTGACCGGACTGCCAGCGGGCGTGGAACGACAGCGGAAGCCGCTGGATGTGCGCCGCCACGTCCGCCCGCATCGCCGTCTCCAGCCGGGTCGCCGGGCGCACCACGAGCAGCCGCCGGGCGCCCAGCAGGACCGCCTCGACGACGCCGAGCAGGGCGAACCCGCCGATGAACCACGGCAGGGCGGCGAAGTCCCGCGCCGCGACCGGACCGTCCACCAGCTGCTGGAGCACCAGCGGCATGGCCAGCCCCGCGAGCATCGACCCGAGGGCCGCGCCGCACGCCCCCGCCATCAGCCAGCGGTGCGGCCGCAGGTAGGGGGCGCAGCGTCGCAGCGACGTCATGGCCTCCACCCGGCACCTCCCGCGGACGTCCGGCCGAGGGCCCGCCGGTAGTGCTCCAACGCCAGCTCGACGGTGTCCTCGCCGTACCGGGAGAGCAGGTCCGGGACCGCCTTGGCCACCGACGTGCGGTGCCGGTCCGCGTCCGTGACCGCGTCGCCGGCGGCGCGGGCCAGCGCCGCCACGTCGCCGCGCGCGACGAGCAGTGCGGGCGTGACCGAGCCGACCGTGTCCCGCAGGCCGCCGACGGCGTAGCCCGCCACCGGCGTTCCGCACACCATGGCCTCCAGGGCGCTGCCGCCCAGCTCCTCGTGCGCGGACGGCATGACGAGGACGTCGAGCGCCGTCATCACGGACGGCACGACGTCGTGCGGCAGGAACCCGGTGAACACGAACCGGTCCGTGAGCCCCGCCGCCTCGACGGCCTCCCGCATCCGCTCCCGCTGCGGCCCGTCGCCCACCACGAGGAACACCGCTTCGGGCGCGCCCGAGTCGGCGTCCCACCGCTCCGCCATGGAGACGAAGTCCCGCCACCCCTTCTCGTGCGCCACCCGGCCGACGAAGCCGACCACCGGCCGCCCGGCGGGCACGCCGAGCGACCGCACGTACTCCTCGGCCCTCGGCCGCGTCACCGGCCGTACGTCGCCGACCGAGTCGGGCAGCACGTCGACCAGGTCGCGGTCGAGCGGCAGCGCCCGCGCCACCGTGTCCGCGGTGCGCTCCGTGAGCGTCGACACCCGGCGGGCGTGCCGCAGCGCGTACCGCTCGGCGGCGTTGACCAGCCGGTGCTGGAGCCGGTCGACGCGGGACATCGGCTCGTACACGGCCAGCCGCGAGCAGTGCAGCGTGACGCTGTACGGCGCGCCGAGGATGCGCGACACGAGCGGCCCGGCGAGCAGCGCCCACAGCTGGCCGTCCGCGTGGACGTGCACCAGGTCGGGCTTCCAGCTGCGGCGCAGCCGTACGCAGGACGCCAGGACGGCGGCGAGCCACGCCTGGTTCAGCCCGACGAGTCCGGTCAGTTCCGAGCGCAGCCGGGGCAGCGGCGCCCGGGTCACCCGGACCCTGAGCCCGGGCCGGTCGACCCGCTCCCGGGGCAGGCCCGGAAAGCCGACGGTCATGACGAGCTGCTCCACGCCGCGGTCGGCCAGTTCCCGCGAGAGGCGGAGGATCTGCACCTGCATGCCCCCGACGGCGTCGAACTCCGCGGGCCAGGCGGTGACGCAGTCGTGGTGGAAGAAGGGGGTGAGCCGCAGCACACGCACGAAGAACTCCACGGAAGAGGACGGCGGTTGGCGAAGGAGGGGTGGCCGTACCGGTACGGGACGGTGCGGGCCGCCCCGGCCGAGGCCGGGGTTACGGCAGGTGGCCGGCCGCCGGAGGGCCCGCGTACGCCGCCGCCGGCTCGGCGGTCCCGCCGCGGGCCGGGCCGCGGGCGGCCGACTCGTCGACGACCTCCTCCAGCAGCGCGAGGGGTACGGGCACGAGCGGCATGACGCCCGTGTGGAGCACCCGGCCCGGCGCGGACAGCAGCACCATCGGGGTGTGCCCGGGCGCGTTGTCGAGGTAGCCGCGCTTGTTGTCGTACGCCAGCCAGTTCTTGACCAGCGCGGTGTCGACGTGGTCCGGCACCGCAGGCTCCACCCCGGCGGCGGCGACGAGTTCGCGGTGCAGGGCGACGAGGTCCGCGTCGGCGTGGCCGAGGCGGCGGGAGACCTCGGCCGCGATGGTCATGCCGATGGCGACACCCGCGCCGTGGGCGACCTCGCCGCGGGAGGCGTGCTCGATGGCGTGCCCGGCGGTGTGGCCGTACTCCAGGACGAGGCCGGCACGCCGCTCGTGCTTGTCGTCGCGGGTGACGTCGGCCTTGGCGGCCAGGCTCTCGGAGATGATCCAGCGCAGGGTGTCGTCGTCGTAACGGGTGTCTGGCCGCAGCGCGCCGGCGAGCCGGTCGAGCATGGACGGCCGGATGGCCAGGGCGTTCTTCACCACCTCGCCCATCCCGGACCGGATCTCGCGGGGCGGCAGCGTGCGCAGCATCGCGGTGTCGGCCAGCACCTCGACGGGCTGGTAGAAGGTGCCGATCAGGTTCTTGCCGAAGGAGGCGTTGACGGCCTGCTTCAGGGAGAGCACCGAGTCGAGCATGGCAACCACGGTGGTGGGTACGTGGACGAGGCGGATGCCGCGGAACAGCAGCGACGCCAGCAGGCCGGCGATGTTGCCGGTGACGCCACCGCCGAGGGCGACGACGACGGCGCGGCGGTCCGCACCGCGCCCGAGGGCCTGTTCGGCGAGGGCGGCGACGGTGGCGAGGCCCTTGTGGACCTCTCCCACCTCGTGGGTGAGGAGATGGGCCGGGCCGGCCTCCTTGTCGATGCGGGCGGTGAGGTCGAGCCCGTAGAGCTCGGCCACGGTGGTGTCCGCCACCACCAGGTAACTGCTGGCGCCGAGTGCGGCGAGGCGTGCGACGACGTCTTCGGCGCAGTCGGTGCCCAGTCGGTAGGTGAATGACGCGTCTTCCATCGCGATGGGGGTGATCTGCATGATCCTTCCCGATCCTCCGGCGGTTCGCGGGGCTGGGGCTGGGGCTGGGGCTGGGGCTGTTGGTGCTGGTGCGCGGTGCGGTGCCGCGGTCAAGGCGCCAGTTCGGCGCCGTGCCGGAGGACCTTCGCGAAGGCCGCGGCGATGTCGCCCATGTCGTCGGCGTCACCGAGCAGGGCGGCGTGGTGCAGGGTCACGGTCCGTCGTGCGACGTCCTCGCACACCGGCAGCGCGAACCGCTTGGGGTCGATGCGCTCCTCGTGGTCCAGGCCCAGCGTGTACCGCTTGCGGGTCTGCGGGGCGTACAGCTTGTTGACCGGGATCGGGGCGTAGCAGGGCAGCACGGGGAAGCCGAGTTCGGCGGTGAGCGCGCCGGTCACGCTGGTGAGGGGAACGTCCTCCAGCACGCCCTCGGGCAGCCGGGCGGCGTACGTGTAGTACGTGCGGGAGGTGGTGCCCTCGGAGGTCTCCTGGGGACGCAGGCCGAGGTCGCCGAGGAGGGCGTCGAGCCGCGCGGCGTTGGCGCGGCGCGTCTCGTTCTGCTCGTCGAGGAGGGTGAGCTGCTCGGTGAGGATCGCGGCCTGGAACTCGGACAGGCAGCGGTTGTTGCCCATCAGCTCGCCGGTCTCGACGAGCTCCATGGCGCCCGGGGCGGGTGCGGTGGCGGACAGGACGCGGCCGTCGGCCCGCAGGTGTTCGACGCGGCGGGCGAAGTCCGCGTCACGGGTGATGACCGCGCCGCCCTCACCGCTGGTGAGCACCTTGCTGTGCTGCATGCTGAACGTGCCGGCGGTGGCGAGCGCGCCGACCTTGACCCCCCGGTAGGTGGCGCCGTGCGCCTGGGCGCAGTCCTCGATGAGGGGCAGCCCGTGGCGTTCGGCGACGCGGGAGAGCGCGTCCATGTCGGCGACGGCCGAGTAGAGGTGGACCACCACGATGGCCCGGGTCCGCTCGGTGATCAGCGCCTCGACGGCCTCGGGGGACATGCACAGCGTGTCGGGGTCGACGTCGCAGAAGACGGGGACGGCGTTGACGCCGAGGACGGTGGAGCCCGAGGCGACCCAGGACAGGCCCGGGACGATCACCTCGTCACCGGCGCCGACCCCGCTGGCCTCCAGGGCCAGCATCAGGCTGGCGGTGCCGCTCGCGGCGGGCACGCAGTGCGGTACGCCGTGGTACTCGGCGAACGCCCGGGCGAAGCGCCGTTCGTAGGAGGCCGTGCCGCGATAGGGGCCGCTGATCGACCACCGGCCCGATCCGAGGACGTCCGCCACCGCGTCGGGGACTCCGGGGGCGGGCTGCGGCCAGGCGGGCCAGGGACGGGTGCGTAACGCGTCGCCGCCCTTCACTGCCAACCGGGAAACCATGGGACCTTCCTTCCTGAGGGCATGCCGTGGATGTGCGGACGGGGAACGGGAGGGTGAAGCCGTGCCGGGGGCGCGGCGTCGTTTCAGGCCTGGAGGTTGAAGTACGAGCGGGTGTTGCCGTCGGCGCGGCGCAGCGCCACGTCGAGGGCCTTGGCGTAGTCGTCGAGCGCGAACTCGTGGCTGAGGAGGGCGTCGACGTCGACGGCGCCGGACGCCAGGACGTCGATGGCCTCTTCGAAGCGGGTCCCCGGGCCCATGGACGCCCGGACCGTGAGCACCTTGAGCACGATGTGGTGCGGGGCCATCACGGCGGCCTCCTCGATGCGGTAGCCGACCAGCCCGACGCGTCCGCCCGGGCGGACGGCCTCGACGGCCTCCTGCACCGCCGTCGGGTAACCGGACGCATCGAGGACGACGTCGGGCACCGCATCCGGGTTGGTCCGGGTCAGCTCGACCAGCGCGCCCGGTTCGCCGGACACCGCGGCGGGCACGCCCATGGCGAGGGCGGCGGCGCGGCGCTCGGCCACCGGCTCGGCCACCGCGGTGACGGTGCCCCCGCGCAGCCTCACCGCCTGCGCCAGCAGCAGCCCGATGCCGCCGGCGCCCATGACGGCCACCTTCTCGCCCTCGGTCACGCCGAGCCGGTCCACCGCGTTGAGCGCGACCGCCAGCGGTTCGACCTGGCACGCGGCGCGCAGCGGCAGGCTGTCGGGCAGCGGCCTGAGGTTGGCCACCGGGATGGTCATGTACTCGGCGCAGGCGCCGTCCCGGGTGAACCCGAGTTCCCCGAGGTCCTCGCAGAGCGTCGGCGTGCCGGCCTCGCAGTGCGCGCAGGTGCCGCACGAGCAGGTCAGGTCGCCGACCACGTTGCGGCCGATCAGGTCGGCCCCGCGCGGGCCGTTGACGTCGACGACCGTGCCGCTCCACTCGTGGCCCGGGACGACCGGGTAGGTGAAGCCGTGCCAGACGCCCTTGTAGAAGGAGAGGTCGCTGCCGCAGACGGAGTTGTAGGCGATGCGGACGAGGGCCTCGCCGGGGGCCGGATCGGGTATGTCGCGGTGGGTGAGGAGGGCCCGCTCGGGGGCCTCGAACACCAGAGCCTTCATCGTGCCGAACCTCCGGGGTCAGGAGCGCCCGGCGGTCTCCGGGCGGGGTGCTGTTCGCTAAAGCGGATGAAGCTGCGCTTGATCGTACGCTGGCAGGACTTCAACTTGTCAACAGTGGTTGATGGTTGTTTGATGAGCAGGCAAAAGTTGTCCGCTAAAGCGGGCGGGCGTCCGGGCGCGGCCGGAACGGAAGGGAGAGGTGCGCATGGTGGGCAGCAGGTCGGCCCCTGAGCCGTCGGAGCGGCCGCTGCTGCGGAAGTTCGACCAGCGGCTCAACGAGTTGATCGCCGCCCTCTATCCGGACGAGCGCAAACGACCGGGCTACGCCCGGCTGGCCAAGGAGATCCGCGAGACCACGGGCGGTGCCATCTCCGGCACCTATCTCTGGGAGCTGGCCACGGGCAAGAAGCGCAACGTCACGCTGGAGCAACTGGACGTGCTGGCCGAGTTCTTCGGGGTGCCGCCCGAGTACTTCCTCAACGAGGAGACGGCCGAACGCGTCAACTCACAGCTCAAGCTGGCCACCGCGCTGCGCGACTCCCGCGTGCGCAACCTCGCCCTGCGGGCCGAGGGGCTGTCCGCGGAGAGCCTGGACGCCCTGCTCATCATGGTGAAAGAGGCCCGCAGGGTGCAGAACCTCGCATCGGTCGACGACCACGACCACACGACCCCGCCGGACGGCGGCCCGACCGGAACGTCCGGGAGCACGCCGTAGTCGGGGGACTACGGCACGACGGGGTCAGTAATAGCGGGGGCTACTGAATATGGCCGCTGGCGTCGACGGGGGCGCCATGCATGGGGAGGCTGTCATTTTTTCATCCATCGTTCATCGACCAGCAGACGCCACCGGAGGGCGAAGAAGCGTTTCCCCCTTTTCCGGGACTTCCTTGACGGACGTCTCGAAGGGCTCCTCCAGTTCGTCGGAAGGCTCCCTCACGGGATCCTGCGCGGGACGCCGACCACGTTTCCGCGCGGGACTGCCCGCCGGCATGCGCTAGAGACCCCTTCGCGGATTTCTTCCCACATTTCTTCGCAGATCCCTTCGTAGCGGAGTGGTGACCCGTCACCGGCCCCACAGCCGGTTCCGGCCACGGCCACCGCCTGCCGCCCGTCCGTATACCGCCGCGACCACCACCACGGGACCCCGGGCCGCCCGGCGCGGGTCGCCCGCCAGGTGGGCCGGCCATGCCGTCATCCCGCCGTACGCCGTGCGGGCTCCGGCGCCACGGCGTCGCACGGTCGTGCCGTCATGCCCGCGCAGGGTCATGCCGTCATGCCCGCGCACGGGCCTGCCGCGTGCCGCCACGGCGTCACGCGGCGATGCCGGCACGCCGTCACGGCGGAGGGATACGGCACGGGCGCGCGACCGGCGCACTGACCGTTCACGCCACGCCGCCAACGCCGTCCGAGGAAGGCCGAACGGTACACACCGCATGTCGTACAGGATCGCCAGGCTGCGCCGACGCTGTCGACCGCTGCTGGGCCAGCTCGCCCTGCCCCAACCCTTCTCCATCGAGTCGCTCTGCGCCCACCTCTCCGACCGCCGCGGGCGCCCCCTCCACCTGCACGCCCTGCCCCTCCAGGCCGCCGCGGCCGGCGCGTGCGGGCTCTGGGTCGCCACCGACACCGACGACCACATCTTCTACGAGCAGCGCACCCCCCGCTCCCACCAGGAGCACATCGTGCTGCACGAGATCGGGCACATGCTGTTCGACCACCACGCCGTCGCGGACGTCTCCGCCGGCGCACCCGGTGGCCTCTTCGACGACCTCAGCCCGCGTCTCGTCCGCCGCATCCTCGCCCGCACCAACTACTCCACCCGCCAGGAGCAGGAGGCCGAGATGCTGGCCACCCTGATCCGCACCGGTGAGACCACGCCCGACCGGCACCCGCTGTCCGACCCCTACGGCAAACTGCACGCGGCCCTCGGAGTGAGCACCGACCATGAACTCTGACGTACCGGGAGACTGGGGCCCCACCCTCGACACCCTCAGCGTCTGCCTGCTGTGGGCCGCCGTGCTGTTACGGGCCCGCCCCGCCGTACGCCACCCGCACCAGCGGGGACTGTGGCTCGCCGTGGCCTTCGCCGCCGTCGCGATGACCCTGCACCTGCAGCCGGTGGGCGCGTACGTCGCCACGCTCACCGAGTCCCCGCGGGCCGTCTCCCTCGCCAAGAACCAGGCGGGCGTCGTGTCCGCCGGCGCCGTGCTGCACTTCACCGCGTACGCCACCGGGGGACGGCCCCGCACCGGTACCGTCATCGCCACCACGGCCGCCGTGATGGCCGCGCTCCTGGTGCTCGCCGGCCTCGGGGCCGCCCACGTGCCGGGCCACGGGCCGGCCTTCACGCTCGCCCGCGCCCCCTGCGCCGCCTACTGGCTCCTCCTCATCACCGTGCACGTCGTGGCCTGCGCGCTGTGCGTCAGGGTCTGCTGGACGTACGGCCGCTGCGGCCCCAACCGGTCTGTCAACCTGGGCCTGACGCTCTTCGGCTGGGGCACCGCGCTCGCCGGGATCTACTGGCTCGCCCACTACTACCTGCTGACCGGCGGGTACCGCCCGGGCACCCTGCTCCACGTCGTCCTCAGCCTGCACGCCGTGCTGCGCGCCGCCGCGCTCCTCGTACCGACCGTCCTCCAGCTGCGCCACGCCGTCGGCCACGCCCGCACCGTCTGGCGCATCTGGCCGCTCTGGCGCGACCTGGTGGACGCCGTCCCGCACGTCGCGCTGTCCGCCACCCGGTCCCGCCTCCTGGCCCTCCTCCAGTCGCAGCTCTCCTGGCGGCAGGTCGCCTACCGGAAGGTCATCGAGATCCGCGACGCCATCCTCATCCTCAGCCACTACACGGATCCGGCCGTTTCCCGCGGTGCCCGCGCCCACGCGGCACACTGCGGCGTCCCGGCCGACCGCGCCGACGCCCATGTGACCGCCTGCGTCCTCCGCCGGGCCCGCGCCGCCAAACTCGCCGGTGCCGCACCGGACCCCACCGCCGAGGTCTTCACCGCCAGCCAGGAAGCCGGCGACCTCGCCGCCGAGACCGCCTTCCTGCTCCTGCTCACGGAGGAGTACCTCTCGCCCTGCGTACGGGACTTCGACGCCGCCGCGGCCACCGCGCGCGACCCCGCCGCAGGCGGGCGGTGAGCCTCTTCCGCGTATGTCCGAAACCATTCCGGCAGCCGTGAAAAGGCCCGGAACACACACTCCGCCTCTGCCATGATGCCGACCATGGAAAGCACGTTGCGCCGGAAATACCCGCACCATGAATGGCACCCCGTCAACGAAGGAGATTCGGGCGCTTTCGTTTATCACCTCACCGGTTCCGAATCCGAGCTCTACGCGAAAATCGCCCCGCGCTCCCCGGAGAACTCCGCCTTCGACCTCGCCGGCGAGGCCGACCGGCTGGAGTGGCTCCACCGGCACGGCATCCCCGTCCCCCGCATCGTCGAGCGCGGCGCCGACGACACCGGCGCCTGGCTCGTCACCGAGGCCGTCCCCGGTGTCGCGGCCGCCGAGGAGTGGCCCGAGCACCAGCGGTTCGCCGTGGTCGAGGCCATGGCGGAACTGGCCCGCACCCTGCACGAACTGCCCGTCGAGGCATGCCCCTTCGACCGCAGCCTCGCCGTGGCGGTCGCCGAGGCCCGACAGAACGTCCGCGAGGGACTGGTGGACCTCGACGACCTCCAGGAGGAGCGCACCGGCTGGACCGGTGAGCAGCTCCTGGCGGAACTCCACCGCACCCGGCCGGAGAAGGAGGACCTGGTCGTCTGCCACGGCGACCTGTGCCCCAACAACGTGCTGCTGGACCCGGAGACCTGCCGGATCACCGGCGTGATCGACGTGGGCCGCCTCGGCGTCGCCGACCGCCACGCGGACGTCGCCCTCGCCGCCCGGGAGCTGGAGATCGACGAGGACCCGTGGTTCGGCCCCGCGTACGCCGAGCGGTTCCTGGAGCGGTACGGCGCCCACCGTGTCGACAAGGACAAGATGGCCTTCTACCAGCTGCTCGACGAGTTCTTCTAAAAGGGCACCCCGGGACCACGCGGGCATCCCCCAGCGGAGGACGCCCCGCGCCGTCACGTCCCCGGCGGGGCGCCCAGGCACACCTGGGCGCCCCGCCTGCGTGGGTTCTCAGTGCGAAAGAACCGCCCCCGGGCTGTGCTGTCACGGGGCTCCACGGCGGCTCCGGTCGGTCCCGGACGGCTCGGAAACACGGACCGAGAAGCCTGGCGGTCAGACGTTCGTCCACGCGTCGAGGAAGGCTTCCCGTCCGTCGAAACCGGCCGCTTTGTGCTCCGCGTGCACGATGCGCCAAGCGGTGAGTTCGAGGTCACGGAGCCATAGTTCGCCGATGACCTGTGCCTTGAGGTCGGGCAGATGGTCGGACTCGGCGAGTGCCTGTCCGATCACCTCCCCGGCCGCCATGCGCTGGGGCGGGGTCATCTCGTCCACGGCCGAGAGGATCTGCCGGGCCAGACCGGCCCCCTCACCGGCCAGCGAACGCAGGACCAGCGTCTTGATGTTGGCGGGGAGCAGGTAGGCGGTGCCCGAGGACCTCCACAGGTCGGACCAGAAGCGTTCGCCCGCCTCGGTCGGGGCGGGGAGTGCGGCCAGCAGGCCGAGGAGGTGCGCGGTGGCGGCGTAGCCGTCGGAATGGGCCGCTGCGACCACCGCGATGTCGGCGACCCGCTCCACGTCGAGACGGCTCGCTTCCTGGTGGGGAGCCAGACCCAAGCCATGTTCCAGTTGATGGACGAGGGGGGCGGATGCGCGGGAGCGGAACTCGGGAAGCATCGGCGGTCCTTGGGCGTAGGCGAGCGGAGGGGCCCTGCTCGGGAGCCTTGATCGTGCCCATGGTGAGTCGGCGTTACACGACGTATCCAGGCCCGGTTGGAGGACGGATCACGGGGACCGGAACTCACGGGGCGGCGGAACCGGCCATGGGGCGAGTCCGGCCGGTGGCCCTGCGGGCGCCCTCCGGGACAGCCGCCGACGGGAGGCTCCCTAGCATGATCACATGGTCCCCAGTGATGCCCAGCCGTCCGAGACAGGACGGGAAGCCGCCTCGCGCGACGACACCGAAGCAGGAGGCGATCCCCCCGCACACCATGACGATGCCGGGGAGGGGTCGCACCCGGTCGCGGCCGTGGCGGACCGGGCGGCCGACCTCGTCGCGCCGATCAAACCCAAGCTGCGCGGCTGGCTCCATGCCGCGATGGTCCCCGCGTCACTGATCGCGGGCGTCGTCCTCGTCTGCCTGGCACGCACCCCGCAGGCGGTCCTGGCCTGCGCCGTCTACTGCGTCACGGCCTGGCTGTTGTTCGGGACGAGCGCGATATACCACCTGGGTACGTGGGGGCCACTCGGGGAGGCGATACTGCGCCGCCTCGACCACGCCAACATCTTCCTCATCATCGCCGGCACGTGCACACCGCTGACCGTGCTCCTCGTCCCGCCCGGCGAGCGGTCGCTCCTGCTGTGGGCCGTGTGGACGGGCGCGCTGGCCGGTGTCGCGTTCCGGGTCCTCTGGGTCGGAGCTCCCCGCTGGCTGTACACCCCGTGCTACCTGGCTCTGGGCTGGGCACCGGTGAGCTACCTGCCGGACTTCCTGCGCACGGGCGGTGCGGCCGTACTGATCCTGGTCGTGAGCGGCGGTCTCCTCTACAGCGCGGGCGCGGTGGTCTACGCGCTCCAGCGCCCCGACCCCGCACCTCGCTGGTTCGGCTTCCACGAGGTCTTCCACGCCTTGACCGTGGCAGGCTTCGCCGCGCACTACATCGCCATCTCCCTCGCCGCCTACTGACCTCGTTCACCGGCGGCACACCGCTTGAGGGGGCTGGACGGCCGGTGAATAGAATCGGCCCTCATGTCCAAGCCTGATCAGTTGCTCGTCGACATCGCTGCCAAGGTCGAGTCCGGACAGAGCAATCAGATGTCCCTGACCGTCGTCACCGGCGGGGCTGTCATCACCGGCCGGCTGGCCCCGGAAGCGGTGTGGCTGCAGCGTGTGTCGGAGGTCCTGACGGATTCGGCCCGCCTGGGCGAGTTCGCCGGCGTCTTCGGTACGTCGGCGCCGAAGGACGGCCCGCCGACCCATCTGCACTTCCACGTCGCCCGGATCCTGCAGGGCACGGTGGGGATCCCGGAGACGGGTGGGATGTACCGCGTGTCGATCGAGGATGTCAACGCCTGGACCGTGGGCGACTTCAGCTACACCGACCACTGACCAGCCGCCACCGATCCGCCGCCACGGCGGTGAGCGAGGCGGAGGGCGGGCATACGCCGGGCCCGACCGGCACGCGCCGGTCGGGCCCTCACGGAGGCGGTTCAGCGGGAGAGACTCAGGACGCCCGTGGTGCGGCCCTGCCCCTCGACCACGGGCAGCGCTCCGGTCCGACCGTGGCGCATCGCGTGCCCGGTACCGGCCACCATGGTCACGGGCGAGGCGCCCGTTCCGTGGCCGCCGAGGATGTCGTGCAGACGGATGCGGTCCGTGTACGAGGAGTCGTCGCGGGCGGCGGTGAGCTGGGCGTGGGTGACCAGACCGGTGCCCCGGCCGTCCTCGTCGCAGAGGAGCAGGTGCCCGACGCGGGCACTGGCCATGACGGACAGGGCCACCTCGACCGTCATGCCTCCCCAGACCTGCGGCCCCGCCTCGTCCACGGCCTCGCTCCCGCTCCCGCTCGCCGAAGTGCTGGTCGCCGGGGTGCTGGTCGTGGGGTGGGGATGTGCTTGCACCGGTGTCACACGTGCCTCCTGCAGGGAATGGGCGGGCGTCGACCCGCGTACGAAGAAGGTCTAGACGGCCGAGCCGGAGGCGGACCGCCGTTGGCCGGTACCGCGCATGGCCTGCGGAGGCCGGTTGCGCCGTCGGCGGGAGGCGGCGTCGCGCTTGGGGCGTTCGGCCACGGGTGCGGTGATGACGACCGGGATGCCGGAAGGAGCCTGCGCGCCGGTGATGCGGCTCAGCTCGGCCTCGCCGGAGCGGACCTGGGTGATGCGCGGGCGGATGCCCGCATCCGACATGAGGCGCACCATGCCGTTCCGCTGGTTCGGGGTGACGAGGGTGACGACGCTGCCGGACTCGCCCGCGCGGGCGGTACGGCCACCGCGGTGCAGATAGTCCTTGTGGTCGGTCGGCGGGTCGACGTTGACGACGAGATCGAGGTTGTCGACGTGAATACCGCGGGCGGCGACGTTCGTGGCGACCAGCACGGTGACGTGCCCGGTCTTGAACTGCTCCAGGGTCCGCGTGCGTTGGGGTTGCGACTTGCCGCCGTGCAGCGCGGCGGCCCGTACGCCCTCGCCCAGCAGGTCCCGGGTGAGCCGGTCGACGGCGTGCTTGGTGTCCAGGAACATGATCACGCGGCCGTCACGCGCGGCGATCTCCGTCGTGGTGGCCTGCTTGTCGGCGCCGTGCACATGCAGCACGTGGTGTTCCATCGTCGTGACCGCACCGGCCGAGGGATCCACGGAGTGCACGACGGGGTCGGACAGGTAGCGGCGGACCAGCAGGTCGACGTTGCGGTCCAGGGTGGCGGAGAACAGCATCCGCTGCCCCTCGGGACGCACGCGGTCGAGCAGCGCGGTGACCTGCGGCAGGAAGCCCATGTCCGCCATCTGGTCGGCCTCGTCCAGCACGGTGATGCCCACCTGGTCCAGCCGGCAGTCGCCGCGGTCGATGAGGTCCTTGAGCCGGCCCGGGGTCGCGACGACGACCTCGGCCCCGCTGCGCAGGGCGCCCGCCTGCCTGCCGATCGACATGCCGCCCACGACCGTGGTCAGCCGCAGTTTCAGCGACCGCGCATAGGGAGCGAGCGCGTCGGTCACCTGCTGCGCCAGCTCGCGGGTGGGGACGAGGACCAGGGCGAGCGGCTGCCGGGGCTCGGCGCGCCGGCCGGCGGTACGGGCCAGCAGCGCCAGCCCGAAGGCGAGCGTCTTGCCGGAGCCGGTGCGGCCGCGGCCCAGGACGTCACGGCCCGCGAGGGTGTTCGGCAGGGTCGCGCCCTGGATCGGGAACGGTACGGTCACGCCCTCGGCCGCGAGCGCGGCGAGCAACTGCCGGGGCATGTCGAGATCGGCGAACGCCTCGACGGCGGGCAGCGCGGGGGTGATCGTCCTGGGGAGCGCGAACTCGCCCTGCACCGCGGTGGTCCGGCGGCCGTAGCCGCCCGAGCGGCCCGCCCCGCCGGGGCCGCCGCGGGACGACGAGCCGAAGCGGCCACCCCCCTGTCCGTAGCCGGCACCGCCGTTACGGGTGCGGGAGAAGCGGTCGTTCGTGCGTGTGCGGTTCATGCGGAACCTTCCTCGATGCGGCGCATATCAAGGAATTTCCGCAGCGGATGAGCAGCACGGAGAATTGCCAGAATGGGCCTATGGGAACGCGAAAGCGAATGTGGCCGACGGAAAAAGGCGCGGCCGGAAGCGCTGGACATGGCCGGCGCGATGCGGGCGTGAAGCCGGGGCGCCGAATGCGGTGCACAACTCGGGGGTGACGGCGCAGGATGACGGCGCGGACCTCCCGGATATTCCCGGTTCCCGGGGTGAAAACCCTGCGGGAAATGCGTGCAGCTGGGGCCCGCACCCCGAAGGATGCGGGCCCCAGCTACGTCGTACGCGTCAGCGTCAGGCGGGAACGATGTTCTCCGCCGTCGGGCCCTTCTGGCCCTGCGCGATGTCGAAGGAGACCTTCTGGCCTTCGAGCAGCTCACGGAAGCCCTGGGCGGCGATGTTCGAGTAGTGGGCGAACACGTCGGGGCCGCCACCGTCCTGCTCGATGAAGCCGAAGCCCTTTTCGGCGTTGAACCACTTCACGGTACCAGTGCTCATGTCATATCTCCTTTGGGGCACATCGGGATCCGCACTGCGCGGACGCCGTGTCGCCGCGATGATTGCCCCACCGGAAAACGACCGGAAATACAAAAGTGCTCCCAGTGGCGCAGAGGCCGACTGAGGGCACTTGAAGTTTGGGAACCACAACTGCAACTGACATCGACAGTAGCACGCCGCAGCACCCGGCGGGGGGTAAATTATTTTCCCTCTGCCGTTGTACCGGAAATACTCACCGCGCGGTTCGCCAAACCCTCACCTCGCGGGAACAGATATTGCCGCACCGCGCGTAACGCTCCGGAAGCGTGTGTCCGCCCCTCGGGGCCGGTCGCGCTTCAGACCTCGTCCGTCCGCGTACGGTCGTCCTCGGACGACCGACTGGTGGCCAGCCAGGATCGCGCGGGTTCTGCCGGGTGGGTGGTGTCCACGGTCAGGTGGAGGCGGGTTCCGCCGTTCACGGTGTCGACGGGGTAGCTGCGCTGTTCCGTGGCGGCGAAGCAGCGACGGAGAACCTCCGCGACCTGCCGGGCGGTCTCGGGGGACGAGGCGATGATGCGCACGTCGGCGTGTCCGTGAGCGGGCAGTTCCGGTGAGTTCATCGTGGCCTCGTTCAACGGGAAGACCTGGGTGGGCCGGGTGTGACGTCGTCGAGCCCCGCCCACCGGGCGAACAGGGCCACGGTGATGAGGGCCGCCACGTCCTCACCTCCCTCGGGCGGCGTCCAGGAGCCCGACCGGGCCCCCACCCGCCGAGCCCGCGCCGCCGTCGGTTTCCCAGTCTTGCTCCCGGCTCCGGGCCTCCGTCCCCTCGCGGACCGAGCCCTCGTGGGCCATGAGCGTGCTGGCGGTGAGCAGGCCCCCTGGAGCGGCGGCCGCGGACATGAGCCGGGCGGCTGTGGCGGCATCGGCCTCCGGCGGGATCACCAGGAGGTCCATGCGGCCTCGGGTGTACGAGAGAAGGATCAGCTTGTGCGGGTCCTGCTCGCCGGCGAACCAGCCCACGTGCACGGTGTGCCCGGTCACGGGCACCTTGCGCGGGATCACGGGCCAGTGGGACGGGTTCACCGTGACACGGGTGACCCGGCCCCAAGGCGCGTCCAGCGCGTCCGTGAGGGCGGGGAGTTCACGGGAGAGGTCGCGGGAGCGGGGCCACCAGGCACCGTCCAGGAGACCTGCGACCGAGCCGGCCGGGACCAGTGACAGACGGGGCCGCTCATTGATGGTCGTACGTTCGATGGTCGCGGTCATGACGCGGACCTGTCTCGGGCTCGTCTTCGACGTCCCGGTGTTGTCGCTCACCGAGAACGGCGCCGGCGTCGGAGCCGGCGTGCGAAGTACTCCCGGTGCCTCCACTCTACTCCGGATGGCGGTCGGTGGATGGTCGTATGACCAGGCACTTTTCGTGAGGAGCGAGGTCTTGCGGAGAGCCGGCCGGAGTACCGTGGTGAGACGAGGTCTCACCGTTCGGCAGAAGCGCCGAACCTCCGCAGACGGGCGGACACCCCATGGCCGACTCCGACGACCCCCGCGCTTCGCATCTGCTGCCGGACGCGGTTCACCAGGCCGTGAGGCCCGGAACGGTGCTGTTGAGGCTGGAGACGACCCACACCCGCGAGGGCATTCTCGACGGCGCGTGGTGGCCGCGTTCGCGTGACATCGGCGCCGAGCTTCCCGGCCTGATCGGCGCATTGACCGAGCATCTCGGCCCGGTCACGCGGGTCGGCCTGGACACCGGCGCCTGGGAGAAGTTGCCCACCCGCCTGGTCGTCGGCGACCGGATCGTGCACATCGACTCCTTCCCCGTCGGTGACGACACCGTGCTCATCACGCGCGGTGATCGGGACCACTTCTCCCTGCTCGTGGTCCCGCCGCACGCGACGCCCGACGCGGCACGCGCCGCGATGGCCAGAGCCGTACGGGCCGACAACGTCACCGGGGCCGAACAGATCCTCATCGACACCGGAACGCGCCGAGGACACGCGATTCCCGCCGAAGAGCCGAGGCCGGGCCAGGAGGGCCCCGAAAGGTAGAGGAAGCCTTGGGCGCCGCGTCTCGCGCGGCATGGCCGGCGGTCGTGGTAGTCGACAGGCACTTCCAGGTCGGTGCCCCGTCTCCACCCGCGCCCCGCCGGCGAACGGCGGATCACTCGGCGCAGCCGCATGTACGGGGAGACACGGCCCGGGGCACCGGAAGGCCAGTGGCTGAGCGAAGGGCTCGGCGTTTCGGCGGCCTCCAGGGGGCATGCCGAGCGGCTGTTCCCGCCGGTCGGCCACGCTCTGAGGACGACGACCGCGTTCGGCATCGCCGCCCTCGGATGCTGCTCGGTGGGCGAGTCCGCTGGCGTGCCCTGTTGCCCGGCGCGGTGGCGACGGTCGTGGCGTCTGCGAATGCCCTCTCGCAGCGGTACAGCAAGCAGATTAACGCGTGGGTCTACCCCGTCTTCGAGCAGAACTGGCGACTGTTCGCACCCGATCCGGAATCGGTCAATCGGCAGATCTCGGCGAGGACCATGCGGACCGCCCCGGACGGCACCACGCAGGTGAGCGGCTGGTTCGATCTGAGCGGCGTGGACAGTTCAGCGATCGAGCACAATCCCTTCCCGAGCCATACGACGCAGAACATGCTGCGCCGGGCCTGGAGCTCGTACCTCGAAACGCTCGGCGGCGACGACCGGCCGCGGTCGGAGCGGGCCGTGATGATCCAGCGGTACCTGCGCAACATCGCGGCGGATCGCGTCGCCGACCGGCGCGGCGGTGCCTTCGACTCCATCCAACTGCGGGTCGTCACGCTGCCCGTCGGCGCTCCCGGTCCGGCTGGGAGCAGCCGTCCGGCCGCAGCCGCGCCCACACCCGTTACCTGCCGTGGTGGAAGGTGGCCCCCCATGGCACCGACTGAGCCGACCGCGATCCCGGTCCGGACACCGGTCACGACGAAGACGCCCGCGCCGTCGACGTGCGACACCGAACGAGCGGGCGGACGCACGGTGATGCAGTGGGGGCTCGACCGTCTTGCCGCGTTCTTCACCCTCCTGATTGAGCGGCCGGTCTCCCTGTACGCGGCGGCGGTACTGCGCATCGGCTACGGCTTGCTCTACCTCGTCTTCCTGCTGCGCGAGTTCCCGCACCGTGACGAGATCTGGGGTCCCGGCTCACCGTGGACTCCCACGCTGGCGAGGCAGCTCTTCGACCAGACGGGCTGGGTCAGCATCCTCACCCTGTCCGACAGCCGCGCGTACTTCGAGATCTGTTACGCGGCGGCCGTCGTCACGGCCGCGCTGTTCATGCTCGGGTGGCGTACCAGAGCGGTGTCCGTGCTGTTCGCCGTCGTGGTGGCGTCATTCCACGCCAGGGCGATCTTCATGACGGACGGCGGGGACAATCTGATCCTCCTCATGGCCGTCTATCTCGCCTTCACCGCCTGCGGCCGGCGCTGGTCCCTCGATGCCCGCAGGGCTCGGCTCCGGTCGGGCGCGCGGCCGGAGCTCCAGCGGCGACTCGGCGACGCTCGTCCGAGCGTGGTCACCGTCCTGCACAACTGCGGGATGTTCGTCATCGCGGCCCAGGTCTGCTTCCTCTACGGATCGGCGGGCCTGTACAAAGTGCAGGGCGGGACTTGGGGCAACGGGACCGCCCTCCACTACGCCCTGAATCTCCACCTGTTCCAGCCCTGGCCCGTGCTCTCCCGGATGGCCGACGACCACGTGCTCCTGATCGCGGTCGCCTGCTACCTGACGGTGCTGTTGCAGGTCGGTTTCCCCTTCGTCCTCTTCGGCAGGCTCAAGTACCCGGTCCTCGGCATGCTGTTGACCATGCCCGTGGGTATCGCTGTGCTCATGGGCTTGCCGCTCTTCTCCGCCGCGATGATCGTCGCCGACGCGGTGTTCCTTCCGGACCGCTTCTACCGCGCTCTAGGGGCACGGTGCCGACGTGCGTTCCGCCGTACGGGTGCACCCGGTCCGGAACCGGGACTCGTACCAGCACAGCCCGGACCGGTGGCCTGAGGAGTCGACCGGCTCGTGCAGGCTGAGGGGGAGAAGGCATCGGGCACGCAACGGGTACGCCGACCTTGACCTGTTCCCGGACAACGAAAAGCCTCGGGCCGCGTCGGCGACCGTCACCGCGGGATCGGGGCTGACGAGCCGACGGCGTCGAGCAGCAGCCGCGCGGCGACCATCGCCCCATCGGTACGGACGGTGCCGGCCACGGCGATCGCGCGGGCGCGGGTCCCGGGGGCTAGGGCCGCCTGGAGCGCGGCCGACAGGGACTCGGTGGTCGGAGCCGGACCGTCGTGTGCGGCTCCGATGCCCAGCTCGGCCACTCGGCCGGCCCAGTAGGGCTGGTCCGCCCCCTGGGGCACCACCACCTGGGGCACACCGGCCTGCGCGGCGGTGGTCGTGGTGCCCGCGCTGCCGTGGTGCACGACCGCAGCCACCCGGCGGAACAGTGCTTGCTGGTTGACCTCTCCGACGGCGAAGCAGTCGTCCTGGTCGTCGATCGGGTCGAGCCCGGCCCAGCCGCGCGAGATGATCACGCGGCGGCCCTGCGCCCGGATCGCCTCGACGGCCGCTCGGGCGACGTCCTTCGCAGCGCCCAGGGGCGTGCTGCCGAAGCCCACGTACACCGGCGCCGTCCCGGCCTCCAGGAACGCCACCAGATCGGCTGGGAGAGGGCGTTCGTCCGCCCCCAGCCACGCACCGGTCTGCACCACACCGAGCTTCGTCGGCCGCCACGGGCTCAGGACCGGGTCCGTGGCCAACCACGGGCTGTCGGTGAAGGCGTAGTCACGGACGTTGTCCACCGCCGGCAGGCCGACCGCCGCGCGACGGGAGTTGAGGGCCTCACCGAACATCTCGTTCGCGTTCCGGGCGTCCACCTCCCACAGCTCCAGGTTGTCGCTCACCCCCGGCGGCAACGGCCGACCGCGCCGCGCGGGCGGCGGCTGGTGCGGCGACGGCAGGCTGACCGGCGTGTGACTCGCGTGCACGTAGCGGATGCCGAGCTTCTCGGCCACCGACCGCGCGGCGGACGTGACCGGCAGCGGCCCGGTCGCCACCAGCGCGTCACATCCCTCCGCCACCTCGGCCATCGTGCCGAACTGCGCGTCCATCAAAGCGGCCATACGCTGCGCCAGCCCCGCCGCCGACCCCGGAACCACCGTGGTCACCAGCGGGCGCACCGGTGCGCCAACCGGCACCAGCGGCACCCCGACAGCCGCGAACAACTCGACGAACTCCTCGTCCGGCGGCGCGCACACCCGTACCTCCGCGCCCAGCTCCCGCAGCCCCACCGCGAGCCCCACCATCGGCCCAACGCTCCCGCGCGCCCCGTACGTCGACAACAACACACGCACTTCGCAACCCCCGTGACCTCGTGTTCCCTGCTTAGGCCGGCGATTCTGCGGCACCCCGGGGGCCTTGCCGCAAGCCCCCCGGCGCGCTATATCTTGATCATGGCAAGCGGCGGTCGCCCCCCGCGCCGCCCCCGGTGAGTGCGCCACGGAAGCCGTAGCTTCCGCAATGGGCCCGGGCTTCGCCGACAGATCTGAGGCAACCGTCGATCACATCGCCGCGGACGGGGCCTTTCGAAGGCCATGTCGTGCGCGGTCGAGGTGGTCGAAGTCGTCATGGCACGCCGCCCCACATGGGCCTGGACAGCAAACAAGGCCCCGGTCACCGACCAGGGCCTTCTGCGTGGAGCGGCTGACGGGAATCGAACCCGCGCTCTGAGCTTGGGAATCACCGCCACCCATGCCGCCCGCACTGCTTCTGACCTGCGGATACACCTCTTTGCCCAGCCTGTGGTGAGGCGCCGTCTATACCCGTGGTGACCGTTGTTCACCGTTCGGTGGGACACGGATGGGGCACACCGGAACGAGGTTGCCGTGCACGTTGGACGGGGGCCATCCAATGGGTCCTAGACAGCCCTCGGGAGGGTGTTCGGTGGGGCTTTCCGGAGGGGCAGTTCCAGGAGCCGTCGTGGACCTCGCGGGCCTCGGGGGAGCGATGGGGCCGACGACCGGGAGGTCGCGCTGGCCGGCCCTGAAGACATTGCGGAAGGGGAAGGTCATGGTGCGGGTTTCGTCGTTGGTGCCGATCACGGCCAGCAGCTCGTCCCTGCCGAGTGCGTACACGACGCGGCCGCCCGAATCTCGACGACACCTTCCTCGCCGACCTCCCCGACGAACGCCTCGCCACTGATGACCGCGCAGCCGGAAACGACGAAGCCCCAGGTCGGCTGACCTGGGGCTTCGTTCAAGAGCGGATGACGGGAATCGAGCCGGCTGTGCTAGCAAGGCCCTTGCTCCGCGCCATGCCTGTTCTCCGCGTCGTCAAGGAGGTTCGCCGGGTGCTGCCTTGTGTTGCGACGCAACCGCTTCCGCAGCAGAGCGCCCGCGGCCACCACAGCCATGGCTGCGAGTGACCCCAGCGCTTCGGCAATCGCACCTTCACTGACTGCGGTCCAGGAAACCCTCAACACAGCGCCTCCTTCAGGTCGTTCGACGTATCCGTTCCAGCGTGTGCCGTCCGGGGGCTCCCAAGACGCTGATGGACGGGGCCTGGCAACGTCGGACAGAATCGGACGGATTCTGACGGCGAGGGACACAGGGGGAGAGCGTGGCGCGTTTGAAGAGGCCGGACCTGCCTTTCGGCCCGCTCCGTGACCTCAACGACGCTCTGCACGACCTGCACCAGCGCGCCGGGCTACCTTCGGTTCGCGACCTCGCCAGAAGCGTCGGTGCCGGGGTGGCCAGCAGAAGCCGCATCCACGACGCGTTTACTGGCAGTCGGCTTCCGTCTCGTGCAGCTGCTGGCTCGTGCACTTGCGCAGACGGTGCCAGCTGGTGACACCGCCAGGGAGGAGAAAGACCTTCACGCCCTGTGGCTGATCGCCTCGGGTGCGGCCCACATCGATCACCTGATTGAAGAACCCACGGATCCATACCTCGCCGTAGGAGCACGTGCCATTCTCGCCATGAGGGTTGAGTGGGAGAGTCCAACTATGGTGGAGATTGGCGAGCGCCGTCTTCTTCGCCAGTACGTGACCAGCGCTCTTCAGGACACCGGCTACCAAGATGCTGCTATTTATCGGCACGATGGCAGTGCTGGCAGCACAGTCGCCTTGGCCCCCACCAGGGAGCGTCCGTCCCTCACGGCAGCGACGTTCTTGGCGTCAGTGGACTTCGAGCATCGCAGGCGAACCGAAAAGATGCGATTCATGGCTCACCTCACACATTCCGTGGGTAGTTCAACGCAAGCCGGAGTGGAGGTTGAGCAGGCCGTCGCAGAGCTCGAGTCCTTCTGCTCCTCGCCACTTATCGAGCCGCACTGGCCTAAGGGGGCAGAGATTCCTATGCATAGTCGCGACCGTCCAGTCTCCGCCATTGTGCACGGCATGGATGCTGACCAGATCGGCGGCTTCTGGGGTGGATGGGAATTGGTGCAGGTCGCTCTGCGCCCCGGCTTTAGCCCCGTCAACTTCTGGTTGCGAGAGCATGCAGAGACGCCGTTCTAGCAGGCGGACGCAGGGGGCTGAGTGTTGCTGGGAGGCTTCACCAACCCGACCCACGGAGTCTCGGCACCAACTTTTCAGACGTATGGCATGGGGCTTTAAATAGGCCATGCGAGGCTGGCGGCCTAGATGTAGCTGGGGACGCTCTCGTAGTACCGGTAGTGGTCTGCGTCGTAGGCGTCGTGACCCCGGTTGACCTTTCTGAAGGTGATCTCGAAGTTGTCGTATTGTCCGTCATCAAAGGAGACGCCATCGTCGCCAAGCCGCTGGCGCAACGTGTACTCATTCATCGGCGGCTCGATCTCCTCGTGCTGCCAACTTCGATATCCGTGCAAGTAGTCGACGTACCAGACGAACCCGCCGTGCTTGTCGTCGTAGAAGACACCTCGGGGGCGAATTTCGTGACCAACGGGCAATGCGATCGAGGCGACTCTGTCCAGACGTTCGTCGATCCATTTGAGTGGGAATCCGACTGCGCTTCCGTGTCGGTTGGCGACACGGAGGTAGAAGCCGCGGGTGATTCCGATGAAACGGTTGGGCTCGCTGGTGGCGAAGACTTTCCACCCGCTGGCTTCGGCGCTCACCGGGAAGAACCGCTGGGCCACCGCCCAACCTCGGGGAGTGGCGAGCATGCGTTCGAGTTCCACTCCATCCCACACGTGGGTGTGCACGCCCTTGGTTCGCTCGATCGATTCCAGTCTGGACACCAGGGCGCTTGAGGGTTGGGTGGAGCAGACGAGGAGGAAGCCGTCGGCGTCGTGCTGTGCAACGGCGTCCACGATGCCGCCGATACTGCCTACGTCTTCACCGTTGACCGAGCGCCCTGCACCATCCTTGGCATGCGCCATGTGCTTGCACGAGATCACCCATTTCCGTGTCTTCGCTCCCAGCAGGGCATCCCCCGGTTCTTCCAGGAGAAGGTCACGTCCGCCGTCCGCTCCCCGGCCGGACCACTTGGCCCTGTAGCCGAGAGCCAGTGCCAGCTCTCGGACTAGTTGCTCCAGGCCCTCGCCGTCCGGCGCCAACTCGTGAAAGTCGAGCATGGTGATCCCTGTCAGTGAAGTGCGGTTTCGGTCCGCGTGGTGCATGCGCCCCGCACCGACTGGTCGGTTGACCTCAGGTGGTGCCGGGCCAATTGGCTGAAGAACAGGCTTATCACCCGCTACTGACAGAGCTGACACCGAGATCAGCTTGAGATGCGCGCTGCCTGCTCGCGGAGTTCCTGGGCTTCTGGAACTCCGGTGTACCGGCGTAGGCGGACACGCATGTCCTGGAGTGCGGCCTGGACCTTCACCGAGCGGATGCCGTCGGCGCAGTCGAGGAAGTCGCGCCAGGTGGCCAGGGCTCCGTCTACGTCGCCTTGGCGGAGGCGGACACCGCCGAGGTCGGCAAGGACGATGGCGCGGGTGCGGCGGCGGTCGAGGCCGTGGATGTCGAGGGCGAGGTGGAGCTGTTCCTCGGCGGCGTTGAGGTCGCCGAGGCGGGCGAGGATCATGCCTGATTCGTGGGCCCAGCGGCCGGGGGAGTAGTGGGCGGCCCAGGAGTCGCCAGCTGTGGCAGCCGGCTTGCCGATGGCGGTCTCGGAAATGGCGAGGTGCTTGGTGGCCATGCGGCGGTCGTCGTCCTGAGCAGCGGCGTTGGCGAGGGTGGCCTCGTAGTAGGCGACGGCGCGCGGGTTGTCGATGTGGCGGCCGTAGTCCACGCAGGCTTCGCCGAGCTGGACGGCCTCGGCCCGGTAGCCGAGGTCGACGCACTGCACGGCGAGGCCGCGGAGAGCCGTCGCCGACAGCTCCGGATCGCCGGCCTCGGCGGCCAGGCGGAAGGAGTGGGCGTAGTAGCGCTGGGCGAGTCCGCGCAGTTCGGGTGTGTCGCCTTCATCCTGGGCCATCCAGCCGGCGAGGTGGACGAGCTGGGACGTGGCCGCGAACAGGTCGCGGCCGGTGGCTTCGGTGAAGCGGCCCTCAAGCCAGGGGGCTACGTCCTGGGTGAGGTAGCGGACAGCCAGGTGGCGAGCGTGCCCGCCGCCGAGTTCGGAGGCGGAGTCGCCGAGGGCCTTGACCATGTGGCGTACGGCGGCCACCTCGCCCTGGCCGACGCGGACGGCACCGGGAACGACAGTCTTGGTCCGGCGGGTGATGCTGTCCATGTCGGGCAGGCCGAGTGCGGACAGCGCGTATCCGCTGGAGGCGAGGATGAACTCCCGGCGTTCCACGTCGCTCCTTCCCAGGTGCAGGACTGATGCCACGGTATCGGTGTGGAGTGCCGCAGGCATGGGCTCCGGGAGGTTGATCGCCTCCGGGTCCAGTGCCAGCACCTGCGCGATGTAGGGCCACCAGTGGCCGGGTGTCCGTTCGCCCTCGATCCACCGCCGGGCGTGCTGGCGCTGCAGGCGGCGCGGGTCACCGCATTCGGCGAGGCCGAGTGCGCGTGCCAACTCCGAAGGCCCCCAGCCACGTTCCTGGCAGGCCCGCTTGATTAGTTCCGCGACGGCCGGGTTCCTCGGCACCCCGTCATCCTCCCCACCTGGATTACGCGGGATTACGCAGGACTACATCCTGGGCCCTGTCCCAGGAGCGCGGCCCGCCGTTCACTGAACATCACCCCGCAGATCTCCGAATGACTCCAACAGGCCCTGTCCAGGGCCTGTTGGAGCCTGCCCAGACACGTGAGAGGACCCGAGAACGGCGATGCCCACGGACAGCGCACGAACCCGCACGATCCCGCCTCCGCGACAGCCCGATGCGGCACAGCACCCCGACGTCCGAGAGGCGACCCAGTGAGCCGCTCCCCCTTATCCGACCCGTTGGAGACGGCCTTGAGCTGGATCTGGGCCGTCGGTACGGCTGCTGGTCTCACCACGGTCGGCGTTCTGGCCCATACCGAGCACTCCTCCGTCCAGAGCTCGCTGGCGATCCCTGCCCTCAGCGCCGAGGACATTCCGCTGGCCGACGGCCCCGGATAGACCCTCGGCCTCGGTCTGTCCTCCCGGCCGGAGCCGGAGTCCATCTCACTGCCGCAGGCCGTCCACGGAGCCTCACCGGCGCACTCGCCCTCCGCATCCCCAGTGAAGGGAAGCCGATGTCCAGTTCGTACAGCAGCGACACGTACCCCCTCCCCGTGTCGGTCGCCTTCAGCGGCCCCGACAACACCGGGAAGACCAAGCAGATCGGAATCCTCGCCCGGCGCATGGGCTCGGCCGCGACCTCTGCGGGCCCACTCGACCGCTACGACCCGCGCTGGGCCGCCATCAAGGCCGGCGGCATGGCCCGCTGGTGGTTCGAGACCGGCCCGGTCGAGGAGGTCACCGACGTCCTCGCCACCTCCTACCTGGAACGCTCCCGGCACCCCTTCTCCGCACCCGTGCGCCTGCTGGACCGGGGCATCCCGATGCTGGAGGCGTCCGTCGCCGCCACGATCGCCGTACGGGAGGACCTGGACGCCGAGCAGGCGGTGGACCGGGCCCGACTTCTGCTGGCCCCGTACGAGACCGACCTGCGGGCCGCCGAGGAGGACGAGCACGCCCTCGTCCTCCTGCACTGCGACGACCCGGAGGAAGGCACCCGCCGGAGCCTGGCCCACGAGGCGACCGTCACCGACACCTACGCGGCGTACCAGCGCTACCTCCACGTGCAGATACACCGGCTCGTCGAAGACGGACGCTTCCCGATGGCGATCCACATCGGCGATCGGCCCACCGTCGCCATCCAGGACGAGGTGCGCCGACTCCTGGCACCGCTGCACCCGGACGTGCCCGGCAGGGCTCTGGCAGGAGTGCACGTCATCGCGCTCGGGGGCATGTCGGAGAGCGGCAAGAGCACGGCCGGCGAGTACCTGCGCACCCAGCACGGCCACGCCCGCCTCAAGATCGGGTACCTCATCGAGGACGCGGCCGGCCGGGCCGGGATCCACGACCCGTACCGGCTGGGCTCGATCGTGCAGGCTGAGCTGATCGTGGACGCGCTGGACCGCTTCTGCCAGGCCCACCACTTCCTCGACTCCGTCAGCATTGAGTCGCTGCACGACGTCGACTCGACCGCCGAACTCGCCAGGATGCTCGGGCCCCAGCTCACCATCGCCTACCTGGACGCCTCCGAGGCCACCCGCATGCGGCGGGGCACCGCTGGGGCCCAGGACGTCTCCGAGCGCGACCTCGTCAAACGCGCACGGGGCGCGGACAAGATCGTCTCCATCGCGCACGAGGTCATCGGCAACGACGGGCCGCGCCTGTGGCTGGAGCGGAGGCTGGACCGGATCGCTCTCGACCGCCGCTGGCCGGAGCACCAGCCCTTCACCATGCCGGTCAACGCGCTCGGACTCCCCGTGCACCTGGAGTCCTACCTGGCCGAGTTCCTCGACCACACCACCGGCCTGCGCCCGCTGATCGACCTGCTGGTCGTCACCGGCAGCGGCGCCCGGGGCAAGTACCAGCACGGCTGGAGCGACCTCGACGTCCTGGTCGTGGCCGACACCTCCTCCCTCGACGAGCTGCGCCAGATCCTCGCGGACCTGGAGACAGAACTCGGCGGGGTCAAACTGGGCATCACCCTCCTGACCCGGGCCGAGTGCCGGGCCGGCGCCGTCACCTCCCGCCTCCTCCACGTCCTCGCGCTCATCGGCAGTGGGGCGCTTGTCCCCCTGTGGGCCACCCCTGGCCTGGCCCTTCCCGCTCCGGACGCGGCCACCGACGTCACCGTGAGCTTGCGTGACGGCGTCCAGGCCGCCATCGAGATCCGCCGCCAGCTCCTCAAGGGGACCCCAGACCTTCGCGCGCTGTACAAGGTCACCGCGCTCCTCGCGAAGATCCAGCTCCGCTTCAGCGGGATCGAGTGCCCCTCCGACAGCGACGCCCTCACCGTCCTCCTCGACGCCGGACGGCAGGACACGAGCCTGGCCGCCACAGCCCGCACCGAGCGCCCCGCCGCCGAAGCGCTCGCCCGCCTCGTTCTCCAGGCGTGGCTGGACACCCTCCCCGGGGAGACGCGGTGAGTGCCCGACGGCTGGCGACGCCAGCGGGCGCCTTCCACAAGCCGGTGGCGACCCGCGAGCAGGCCGAGGCCGAGGCGAAGGGATGGGCACGGCTCGCCTCCCGTATCGCGGTCCCGGCCCTCCACGGGCAGATCGCGTTGCCGGACAGACAGCTCCTCGCCTACGAGGACGTCTTCGCCACCGGCCGGTGTGAGCTGCTCCTGGGCGACGTGATCGCCCTCGCCGACCGCGACCCGGCCGTGCAGCCCCGACTCGACCGGCTCGTGGATGGCGTCTGCGCCGACCTGCGGGCCGCGGCCGAGGAGACCGGGAAGACCGTGCCGCTGGCCGAGTGCGTCCCGGACCTCTACCTCGACCGCGTCCGCCCCGGTGGCCGGCTGGACCGCTGGTACCTGCGCCGTGACCTGCCGCTCGCCCTGCCCCACACCGATACGACCCTCACCCTCCGGGAACTGGCCGACTTCACCCTCACCGCCAACGGCCGGCCGCTGACGCTGAACGTCGCCGACACCATCGACCGCCTCCGCCACGGCCTCGCCCCCGACCGCCGTCGGCTCGCCGGTCTGACACAGGGCGACCCCACGGAACCCAACATCGCCGACCCGCTGTGCTGGCTCGACTTCGAGTGCGCCGGCCGCAACACCGTCGCGGGCGAGACCGCCAACCTGCTCTGGTACCTGATGGCCCTGGGCGGCTGGCTCGTCCCCCACTACCAGCCCGACGTGTACGCCCGCACCCTCCGCCTCGCCCTGCCGCCCCTGACCCGCCCGCGCGTCGAGCACCTGGAACTGCACCGGAGCAGCCGGCACATCGACGTCCGGTACTCCTGGAACACCGGCCCCGGCCGCGGTGCGGCCATTACCCGGGCCCTGGACGGCCTCCGCGGCGAGAACGACAACGGCGGGGAAGAGATCCGGCCCTTCCTCGCCCTGCGCATCCTCGGCGTCATCCCGCCCGCCCGGCTGACCGGACACGACCTCCTGCTCGTCCTGATCAAGCTCGCCGAGAGCCAGGACCCGCACACGACGCTCGACACCTTCTTCACCACCACACCGGCCTCGCACCTCCACCCTGGTGAACGGAGCAGCAATGTCCCTGCCCCTGCTTGAGTCTCCCCTCCAGGCCCGGCCGCTCCAGGGCCGCAACGCCCTCGTCACCGGCGGGGCCACCGGCATCGGCGCCGAGATCGGGCGGGCGCTCGCCGCCGCCGGCGCGACCGTCGCGGTTAACCACCTCGGCCAGGACCCCGACGCCCACGCCCTTCTCGCCACCTTCGAACGCGCGGGCAGCCCCGGGATCGCGGTCAACGCAGACCTGACTGACCCGGGCGCCGTCCACACCATGGCCGACCTCGTCCGCGCCGAGATCGGCCCCGTCGACATCCTGGTCAACAACGCCGGCTCCTACCCCCGCGTCGCCTGGCAGGACACCGACGAGACCGCCTGGAACTACTCCCTCGACGTGAACCTCACCGCCCACTACCGCACCTGCCACGCGCTGACCCCCGGCATGATCGAACGCCGCTGGGGCCGGATCGTGAATATCGGCAGCGTCAACGCCCGCGCCGGCCGGACGAACCTCGTCGCGTACAGCACCGCGAAGGCCGGGCTGCTTGGCCTGACCCGCTCCCTCGCCCGCGAACTGGGCCCGTACGGGATCTGCGTCAATACGGTCCTGCCCGGGGCCATCCAGGTCGAGGCAGAGAACGCGATCCCCGCCCGGCACCGCGCGCGGCCGGAGGACCAGATCAAGCGCCAGTGCGTGCCGCGCCGGGGCCGGCCCGAGGACGTCGCCGCCCTGGTGGCGTTTCTCGCGGGCCCCTCCGCCTCGTTCATCACGGGGCAGTCCGTCCACGTCGACGGCGGCTGGCTGCTGCACTGAGACCGTCAACAAGCAAGGAGACGAACCGAAATGATCGAACGAGTCCGTGCCGTCCTCGTCACCGCCGACGACACGATGCTGGTCATCCGCCGCACCAGGCCCGGCATCCCCGAGTACTGGGTCCTGCCCGGCGGCGGCGTCGAACCCGGCGACGCCTCCCGGGAGGCCGCCCTCCACCGGGAGATCCACGAGGAGATCGCGGGGAAGGCCGACATCATCCGCCTCCTCCACACGATGGAGACCGACGACGAGCGCCAGCTCTTCTACATCGCCCGCATCGCGACGTGGTCCTTCGAGGACCGCACCGGTCCCGAGTTCAGCGCCGAGGGCCGCGGCGAATACGCGCTGGAGGAGATCCCGCTGACCCTGGAGGGGCTCGACGGCATCGACCTCAAGCCCGAGGCGATCGCCCACGTCCTGCGGGGGGCCATCACCGCCGGAAGCCTCGGAGTCGAGGCACAGCTCTGAGCCTTAGTACACGTCAACACGCCATGGGGGCCGGGTCTGAGACGAACCGGCCCCGATGTCGTCCCTACGTGCCGGAAGCTGTGGCGTAGTAGCGGAAAGCGGAACGTGCCCGCGGCTCCCGGGGCGAGCGGCACTGCTACTGGACCAGTCGGAGCACCGGCCTCTGCTCCTGCACGCCCAGTAGGTCCTGCACCCTCTTGTTCGTCCACGCCAACTCGTGAGCCAGCTGGGAAACCGACAGCCCCGCTTCCTTGGCGGCTAGCTCGAAGGCTTGGCCGAGCATGGAAGGCTGTTCACCAGGGAAGTTCGAGACGGATTCCGCAGTGAAGCCCGGCTGACCGTCGAGAGCACGTAGGCGCTGGTACGTCCTGCTGGCCGTGGCGTCGGAGATCAATCCCAGCTCGCGGCAGCGGTAGACGAGCGAATGGAGGGAGACTCCCCAGACTCCCCTGAGCTCGGCCAGGCGTGCAAAATCCATTCGCCGCGGGAGGAACGGAAGGATGCTGTCCTGGGGGGTCAGGAACTCGGCTGCGAAGGCGTCAGCCTCCTTCTCCTGGCGGCTGTCACCCGTTGCATCACCGTGGAGCACGAGGTGGCCCAGCTCATGGGCAGCCGTGAACCGATGCCGGTAAATGTCGTCGGCCCGGTTGGCAGTTAGGACGACGAGCGGCCGTGCTGCCCGGGTGGAAAAGGCATCCACACTCGCAGCGGAGGGATCGCTGGGAGGCGGCATGACCACGACGATCCCGTGGGACTCCATCCGCCTGACCAGATGTGTGACAGGGCCGTCCCCGAGACCCCAGCGCCTGCGGAGCTCGCGGGCGGCGGAAACGGGGTCGGTGGACAGTTCCTCGCCGGGATGGACCTCCCCGCCGGCGAAGCCGGGCAGATCGACGAGTGGCAACTGAATCCGCTGTTCCAGCGCGTAGGTAAGCTCCCAGACCTGCTCCGCGAAGGCGAGCGCCCGCTCTCGCTGGGACTTCGGCGTGCTGCGCAGGCTCCGGAAATGGGCCATGGAAGCGTCGAGCCGATTGGCTGGCCTTCCCAGCAGGAAGAACGTGACCGGAACCCCGAGGATCTCCGCGAGCCGGGGGATCAAGTCAGGTCGTGGCCTGGACACCCCGGTCTCGTACTGCCCCACGGCGGCAGGAGTCACCCCGAGCTGGGAGGCCACGTCCTTCTTCGTCATCTCCGCCAGCCGACGCGCTTGGGTCAGCCGGGCGGGATCGAAGCCGTCGGAGATAGCACGTGGCGTGGTGCCTCGTTCTTCCGTACCGGGGATGAGTTCTTGCTTAATGGGTCGCATCGTCTTCGCTGGTCTGGTCCTCGACGGGTTCTGCCTCGGTCTGCACGGGGACGTGCAGAGCCTGGTCCGAGGCTGTACGAGAGGACAGCGTAAGGGTGGGTTCGATTCCGTCGGCGAAGCTGGTGTGCGCCGTGACCTGGTTCGGAATGCTGATCGGTCGCAGCGTGTACGAGGTGACCTCCTGAGGCAGGTGGAGCGGCTCGGGATCGGTGGCCCACTCCAGCTGCCGGTTCATTCCGAGCGCCGCGATGCCCCAGTACGCCTCGAGGAGCTCGGAGGCGTTGCAGGCGAAGGGCACCAGGACCAGCTGGGTGCCCTGCGGGACCGTCGCCAGAGCGCCGCGCGGTTCGGCGATCGGGACGGTCGGCCCGAAGTCGAGGTCGAATGGATCCTGGATGTGCTTCGGCGCCGGCGCGAACCTGAAGAGCTCCTGCACCAGACGGGACTGGCTGGGGATGCGCGCGCTACGTACGTCTGCCTTGGTCTTCGAGTTACCGGAAGGGGTAGATCAGCCCGTTGCCGATGAGCATGAGCTCGTAAGAGAACTGGAACGGCTTGACCGCCCGGGCGCCAGGCACCTTCTTGAGCTCGTCCTGAAGCCGCTCGTACTGGTTCTCGTACCGGCTGGTCCCGTAGACGCGGGTGGTGCGGGATGAGGCTTGTTCCTGTGCGGCCTGTGCGTTGGCCTGCATGTTGCGCAGGCCCTGCCCGACACGACGGCGTACATCTGCTGCGTGCTCGCCGAACACATCGGTCGTCCACGACGACGAAGGCATACTCATGCGGACGACTCCTCGGGTCGGACTACGCATCGAAGCACTCCAGTGCCGTGCTGACTTTAGTTGATGTCGGAGATTTTGCACAACTGCTTTGGTGTTCGGCGTGGCTGGTGCTCGCTGAGGCCCGTCGCCCTGCACTGTGCCGGTGACTCCAAGGGCCATCTGTTCCCCTCAGGAAACGTAGAACTTCCCTGGCCGAACTACGGCGCGGGGACATCGACCTCGACGCTGGCTCCAGCCGCGTACGTCGTGCCGCACCGGAGCTGAACACCTGCCGCTGCGTCATCGGCGACCCCAAGTCCCGTGCCGGCAAGCGCGAGATCGTACTGCCTGCCTTCCTCCACGAGGACGTCCGCCGCCACCTGGAATGGTTCGCCCAGCCTGGACCGGACGGGCTCGTGTTCGTGGGCGAGAAGGGCGCCGCGCTGCGCGGGACGACCTTCGGCCGGAAGTGGCGCAGGGCTCGTGACAAGGTCGGCCTCCCGGAGGACTTCCGGTTCTACGACCTGCGGCACACAGGCAACACGCTCGCCGCTGACGCCGGCGCCAAGCTGAAGGACCTCATGGTGCGCGCCGGTCAGTCCTCGGAGCAGGCCCAGCTGATCTACCAACACTCCACCCGCAGCCACCAGCGCAAGCTCGCCGCCACCATCGACATCGACGTCCGCCGCCAGCAGGCCCGGGCGGCGACTCAAGGCAAGGGCAGTGCCACCATCCACCCGCTCGTCCCGCGCCCCGCCGCCCCAGCCGGACAGCGTGCCGCCCGGCGCCGCTGACGTACTGCGGATTCGCGCACGCACACAGCCTGCCGGGCGCCGTGACCCAGGCCACTTGAGACGATCTAGTGATGTGAGAGGACGCTGCGTCAGGCCCGGGTTGAGCGTCCCTGCGGCGGGCGTTTTGGCTGGCGAGGCGGCGTCTTATGGCACGCGAATGGCACGCCGGCCAATATTGGACTAGACAACAAGCAAGGCCCAGGTCGCTGACCTGGGCCTTCAGTCTGGAGCGGGTGACGGGAATCGAACCCGCGCTCTGAGCTTGGGAAGCTCATGTTCTACCATTAAACTACACCCGCGTAACACGGACCGGAGGACCGGTCTCGCATCGTCGCTCACTGTACCTCATCGAAGGCCCCCGGTGTATTACGCCGCGGGGTCTTCGTGCTGCGTGGCGCGGTGGATCGGTGTGCGGGCGGGCCGAGTTGGGGCGTACGGTGGGGGTGCGGAGTGCCGCCTGGAGTGGTGTCCTGTTGATCCCCTAATGTGGCTTTCTCGTCCACGCATTGGTTGGGGAAGGGACTTGATGGACTCCATGGAGCGCACCGTCGTCCGCTGTGCCGAGGGGCACGTGTTCAGCACCGCTTCGTTCCCGATGCAGCAGCTCGGTGCCGGGCGGATCGGGCCCGGGCGGCTCATCCGGTGTCCGCGGTGTGCGCGGTTGCGGCATGCCGTGCCGGTGGTGCTCGAGCGGCGCTAGGGAGCGAGTGAGCAGGTGACGGGTGGCGCGCGGGGTCCGTCCGATTGGGGCGGGCCCGCGCGCTCTGCGTATCCTCGGGGAGTGCTTCTCTCAGACAAGGACATCCGGGCCGAGATCGACGCCGGGCGGGTCCGCATCGACCCGTACGACGACTCCATGGTGCAGCCCTCGAGCATCGACGTGCGGCTGGACCGCTACTTCCGGGTGTTCGAGAACCACCGCTACCCGCACATCGACCCCGCGGTCGAGCAGGCGGATCTGACGCGGCTGGTCGAGCCCGAGGGGGACGAGGCGTTCATCCTCCACCCCGGCGAGTTCGTGCTGGCGTCGACGTACGAGGTGATCAGCCTGCCCGACGACATCGCGTCGCGGCTGGAGGGGAAGTCGAGCCTCGGGCGGCTGGGTCTGGTGACGCACTCGACCGCCGGGTTCATCGACCCCGGGTTCTCGGGGCACGTCACCCTTGAGCTGTCCAACCTCGCCACCCTGCCGATCAAGCTGTGGCCGGGCATGAAGATCGGGCAGCTGTGCATGTTCCGGCTGAGCTCGCCGGCGGAGTTCCCGTACGGCAGCGAGCGCTACGGATCGCGCTACCAGGGGCAGCGGGGGCCGACCGCCTCGCGGTCCTTCCAGAACTTCCATCGGACGCAGGTGTGAGCATGAGTGACGTACGGGAGAACCTGACCTACGAGAAGTTCGGGACCGCGATCCGCGAGCTCGCGCAGACCATCGCCGACGACGGGTACGAGCCCGACATCGTGCTCTCCATCGCCCGTGGCGGGGTCTTCGTCGCCGGCGGCCTGGCGTACGCCCTGGACTGCAAGAACATCCACCTGGTCAACGTGGAGTTTTATACCGGTGTGGGTACAACGCTTGAAATGCCCGTTATGCTCGCCCCGGTCCCCAACGCCATCGACTTCAGCGACAAGAAGGTGCTCATCGCCGACGACGTCGCCGACACCGGCAAGACCCTGAAGCTGGTGCACGACTTCTGCCTCGGCACGGTCGCCGAGGTCCGCAGTGCCGTGATCTACGAGAAGTCGCACTCCCTCGTGAAGTGCGAATACGTCTGGAAGCGCACGGACGACTGGATCAACTTCCCCTGGAGCGTGGAGAAGCCGGTCGTACGCCGGTCCGGCCAGGTCCTCGACGCCTGACGCCCGACATCGAAAAGGCCCCCGCCGCGGCGGGGGCCTTTCGCGTACGTACGTCAGAGCGTTACGTCAGAACGTGCCCAGCTTCAGCAGCGACAGCAGCGCCACCAGCTGGATCGCCGACGCGCCCAGCGCCTTCGGCCACGGCAGGTCGTGCGACGTGCGGACCATCGAGGTGAACAGCGCGCCCGCCGCCAGCCAGGACAGCCAGCCGATGACCTGGACCAGGGCGTTCTCGCCGCCCAGGAACATCGCGAACAGCAGCCGGGGCGCGTCCGTCATCGACATGATCAGCATGGAGAGGCCGATCGTCGGCTGCCAGGCCCCGTCGCCGCCCAGCTGGCGCGCCAGGGTGTGCGTCACGGCGCCCAGGATCAGGCCGCCGATGACGAAGATGACGCCGGTCACCAGGACGGACGGGATCGCCGTCGACAGCGTCGCGTTGATCGCCTCCTCGCGCGCCTGGTCGAAGCCGAAGAGCGCCAGCAGGCCGTAGACGAACGTGACGATGAGGGCCGGGGCCCAGACGGCGTGGTCGCGCATCTGCAGGAACGTCGGTCCCGGGCGCATCACGATGCCGCTGAGCAGCTGCTTCCACGGCAGGCGCGGGCCCGCGGGCGCGGCGGCGGGGGCCGCTCCCGCCTGGTACGTGGCGCCGTCGCCGTAGTCGCCGTACTGCGCGTACTCGGCGTCGTGGATGCTGAAGGCGCGCGTGTGGCCCGGTTGGTTGGCCGCGTACGGGTCGTGCGGCGCCTGGCCCGGCCCTGTGGGGACCTGCTGCTGCGCGTAGGGGTCGCCGAAGTACTCCGGCTCCCCGTACGGCTGCGGCGCCTGCTGCTGCCCGTACGGGGGCGGCGGCGCACTGCCGTACGGCGCCTGCTGCGGCGCCTGCGGGTGTTGTTGCGGGGTGCGGTTGTCCCGGCCGCGTCCGATCCTGAATCCAGCCACGTCACCGAACGTACCCGGTCCCGTCGGCTCCGGCGTCCGGGGTGGGTGCGAAAGGCGCCTTTGCTGCGGAGCTGTGACATCCCCTAAGGGGTCCCTGGAGGGTCCCTGGAGGGGTTCCCGGGGGCCTTCAGGGGCCCTTCGGGGACCCGGAGACGCGAACGGCCGGGCCCGCCCGAAGGCGGTCCCGGCCGTTCCCCACGTACTTCTTACTTCACCGGCTCCGGCTCGGGGTCGGCGGCCGGCTCCTCCGTGTCCTCCACGGGCTTCTTGACGGAGTCCAGCAGCAGCTGGGCCACGTCCACCACCTGGAGGGACTCCTTGGCCTTGCCGTCGTTCTTCTTGCCGTTCACGGAGTCCGTGAGCATCACGAGGCAGAAGGGGCAGGCGGTGGAGACGATGTCCGGGTTGAGGGACAGCGCCTCGTCGACGCGCTCGGTGTTGATGCGCTTGCCGATCCGCTCTTCCATCCACATCCGCGCGCCGCCGGCGCCGCAGCAGAAGCCCCGCTCCTTGTGGCGGTGCATCTCCTGCTGGCGCAGGCCCGGGACGGCCGACATGATCTCGCGCGGCGGCGTGTAGACCTTGTTGTGGCGGCCCAGGTAGCACGGGTCGTGGTAGGTGATCAGACCGTCGACCGGCGTCACCGGGAGCAGCTTGCCCTCGTCGATGAGGTGCTGGAGCAGCTGCGTGTGGTGGATGACCTCGAACTCGCCACCCAGCTGCGGGTACTCGTTCGCGATCGTGTTGAAGCAGTGCGGGCAGGTCGCGACGATCTTCTTCGAAGCCTTGGGCTTCTTCGTCGACTCGTCCTCGTCGTCCTCGCCGAACGCCATGTTCAGCATCGCGACGTTCTCCTGGCCGAGCTGCTGGAACAGCGGCTCGTTGCCCAGGCGGCGGGCGGAGTCACCGGTGCACTTCTCGTCGCCGCCCATGATCGCGAACTTCACGCCCGCGATGTGCAGCAGCTCCGCGAAGGCCTTGGTGGTCTTCTTGGCGCGGTCCTCCAGGGCGCCGGCGCAGCCGACCCAGTAGAGGTAGTCGACCTCGGAGAGGTCCTCGACGTCCTTGCCGACGATCGGGACCTCGAAGTCGACCTCCTTGGTCCACTCGACGCGCTGCTTCTTGGCGAGCCCCCAGGGGTTGCCCTTCTTCTCCAGGTTCTTGAGCATCGTGCCGGCCTCGCTCGGGAAGGCGGACTCGATCATCACCTGGTAGCGGCGCATGTCGACGATGTGGTCGACGTGCTCGATGTCGACCGGGCACTGCTCCACGCACGCGCCGCAGGTGGTGCAGGACCACAGCACGTCCGGGTCGATGACGCCGTTCTCCTCCAGCGTGCCGATCAGCGGGCGCTCGGCCTCGGCGAGGGCGGACGCCGGGACGTCCTTGAGCTGCTCCGCGGACGCCTTCTCCTCGCCGTCCATCGTCTTGCCGCCGCCGGCCAGCAGGTACGGCGCCTTGGCGTGCGCGTGGTCGCGCAGCGACATGATCAGCAGCTTCGGCGAGAGGGGCTTGCCCGTGTTCCAGGCGGGGCACTGCGACTGGCAGCGGCCGCACTCGGTGCAGGTGGAGAAGTCGAGGAGGCCCTTCCAGGAGAAGTGCTCGACCTGGGAGACGCCGTAGACGTCGTCGTCGCCCGGGTCCTCGAAGTCGATCGCCTTGCCGCCGGACGTCATCGGCTGGAGCGCGCCGAGGGCGGTGGAGCCGTCGGCCTCGCGCTTGAACCAGATGTTGGGGAAGGCGAGGAAGCGGTGCCAGGCCACACCCATGTTGGTGTTGAGCGAGACCGTGATCATCCAGATCATGGTCGTGCTCAGCTTGATCATGGCGAAGAGGTAGACCAGGTTCTGCAGCGCGCCGACGCTCAGCCCCTTCAGGGCCAGGACCAGGGGGTACGAGGCGAAGTACGCGGGCTCGTAGTGGTCCACGTGGTGCAGGGCACCCTCCAGGCCGCGCAGCACGTAGATGGCGAGGCCGATGGTGAGGATGACGTACTCGACGAAGTACGCCTGGCCCATCTTCGAGCCGGCGAACCGGGACTTGCGGCCGGGGCGCGACGGCAGGTTCAGCAGCCGGATGACGATCAGCGCGGCGATGCCGAGGGTGGTCATCGCGCCGATGAACTCGATGTAGAGCTCGTACGGCAGGAAGCCGCCGATCACCGGCAGCGTCCAGTCGGCCTGGAAGAGCTGGCCGTACGCCGTGACGATCGTCGGCGGCAGGGTGAGGAAGCCGACGGCCACGAACCAGTGGGCGACGCCGACGATGCCCCACCGGTTCATACGGGTGTGGCCGAGGAACTCCCTGACCAGGGTCACGCTGCGCTGGTAGGGGTTGTCGGTCCGGGTGCCGGCCGGGACCGGCTGGCCCAGCTTGAAGTGGCGGACGAACTGGCCGATGGCGCGGGCGAGCAGCGCAACGCCGACCACGGTCAGGGTCAGCGACACAATGATCGCGGCGAGTTGCATGGAGGCTCCTCGGGCCTGCGAGGGTGGGAGAACTTAGGTACTACTAAGCGGTAACTTATTCAGTTCGAGCTGAGCGTACCCACTTATTCCGCCGCACTGTAGCCGCGCACGCGGTGATCTGCGTCGCTCGCCCGCCCCCTGGGCGCGAGGGCCCGCAGCAGCAGCGCCAGGTCCAGTCCGAGCCAGTGGTGCTCGACGTAGTGCTGGTCGAGCAGGAGCGGCTCGTCCCAGGGGAGCGCCGAGCGCTGCCGCCGCCTGAGCTGGGCGAGGCCGGTGAGGCCGGGGCGGACGCTCTGCCGCCAGGCGGCGGCCGCGCCGGGGGCGCCGGGCGGGAGCGGTTCGGGGCCGACGAGGGACAGGTCGCCGCGCAGGACGTGGGGCAGCTGGGACAGCAGGCGCAGGCGGCGGTGGCGCGTGGCCAGATGGCGCAGGGTGAAGGGGCGGCCCGCCAGACCCGTTCGCGTCTCGCGTACGACGAGGCCGCCGACGGGTCTTCGTACGGCGACGGCGAGGGCGGCGGCGGCGAGCAGGGGTGCCGCCAGGGCCAGCAGGGCGGAGCCGAGGGCCAGGTCCAGCAGGCGCTTGGGGCCCGGGTCCGGGAGGCGTGGGGGATGCAGGGGTCGTCGCATGGCGGGCACCCGACCGTTCCAGGAAAGCGCGGCTTGCGCGGCTTTTGTCACCTTCCCTGAACAATCGCATGGTCCGGTATGACCTGGGTAGAGCATGCCGGTATGCGGCGGGTCGGGGTGTCGGTCACGCGCGGTGCTTGCGCATAAGCCCTCGATAAAAGTTGAGCCGCCATGACTCAGGTCTGTTGACTCGGTTCGGCCGGTCATGCATCCTTGAGCCTGTTCCACTCAAGTCAGCTGGAGGAATCGAAATGGCACGTGCGGTCGGCATCGACCTGGGCACGACTAACTCCGTCGTCAGCGTTCTGGAAGGCGGCGAGCCCACCGTCATCACCAACGCCGAGGGCGCCAGGACCACGCCGTCCGTCGTCGCCTTTGCCAAGAACGGCGAGGTGCTCGTCGGCGAGGTGGCCAAGCGTCAGGCGGTCACGAACGTCGACCGGACCATCCGGTCCGTCAAGCGTCACATGGGCACCGACTGGAAGATCGAGCTCGACGGGAAGAACTTCAACCCGCAGCAGATCTCCGCGTTCATCCTGCAGAAGCTGAAGCGGGACGCCGAGGCCTACCTGGGCGAGAAGGTCACGGACGCGGTCATCACCGTCCCGGCGTACTTCAACGACTCCGAGCGCCAGGCCACCAAGGAGGCCGGCGAGATCGCGGGCCTGAACGTCCTGCGCATCGTCAACGAGCCGACGGCCGCGGCCCTCGCGTACGGCCTCGACAAGGACGACCAGACGATCCTCGTCTTCGACCTCGGTGGCGGCACCTTCGACGTCTCGCTGCTGGAGATCGGCGACGGCGTCGTCGAGGTGAAGGCCACCAACGGCGACAACCACCTCGGTGGTGACGACTGGGACCAGCGCGTCGTCGACTACCTGGTCAAGCAGTTCCAGTCCGGCCACGGCGTGGACCTGTCCAAGGACAAGATGGCCCTCCAGCGCCTCCGCGAGGCCGCCGAGAAGGCCAAGATCGAGCTGTCCTCGTCCACCGAGACCTCGATCAACCTGCCTTACATCACGGCGTCCGCCGAGGGCCCGCTGCACCTGGACGAGAAGCTCACGCGCGCCCAGTTCCAGCAGCTCACCGCGGACCTGCTGGAGCGCTGCAAGGTCCCGTTCCACAACGTCATCAAGGACGCCGGCATCGCGCTGTCCGAGATCGACCACGTCGTCCTCGTCGGTGGCTCGACCCGCATGCCGGCCGTCGCCGAGCTCGTCAAGGAGCTGACCGGCGGCAAGGAGGCCAACAAGGGTGTGAACCCGGACGAGGTCGTCGCCATCGGCGCCTCGCTCCAGGCCGGTGTCCTCAAGGGCGAGGTCAAGGACGTCCTGCTGCTCGACGTCACCCCGCTGTCCCTCGGCATCGAGACCAAGGGCGGCATCATGACCAAGCTCATCGAGCGCAACACCACGATCCCGACCAAGCGGTCCGAGATCTTCACCACGGCCGAGGACAACCAGCCGTCGGTGCAGATCCAGGTCTACCAGGGCGAGCGCGAGATCGCGGCGTACAACAAGAAGCTCGGCATGTTCGAGCTGACGGGC
Source organism: Streptomyces sp. NPDC045998 (assembly GCF_056430285.1). Lineage (NCBI taxonomy): Bacteria > Bacillati > Actinomycetota > Actinomycetes > Kitasatosporales > Streptomycetaceae > Streptomyces > Streptomyces sp. NPDC045998. The sequence continues at coordinate 222,184 of NZ_JBWKLJ010000004.1, read as the reverse complement.
CTGCCGCCGGCCCCGCGCGGCGTCCCGCAGATCGAGGTCTCCTTCGACATCGACGCCAACGGCATCATGCACGTGACCGCCAAGGACCTGGGCACGGGCAAGGAGCAGAAGATGACCGTCACCGGCGGCTCCTCGCTGCCGAAGGACGAGGTCGACCGGATGCGCCAGGAGGCCGAGCAGTACGCGGAGGAGGACCACCGCCGCCGTGAGGCCGCCGAGACCCGCAACCAGGGCGAGCAGCTCGTCTACCAGACCGAGAAGTTCCTCAAGGACAACGAGGACAAGGTCCCGGGCGAGGTGAAGACCGAGGTCGAGTCCGCGCTCGAAGAGCTCAAGGAGAAGCTGAAGGGCGAGGACACCGCGGAGATCCGCACCGCCACCGAGAAGGTCGCGGCCGTCTCCCAGAAGCTCGGCCAGGCCATGTACGCCGACGCCCAGGCCGCCGGCGGGGCCGCCGGTGCCGGTGAGGCTCCGGGCGCCGCCCAGGGCGCCGACGACGACGTCGTCGACGCCGAGATCGTCGACGACGAGAAGCCGAAGGGGGCCGCATGACGGAGGAGACCCCGGGCTTCGAGGAGAAGCCCGACGTCCCCTCTGGCGCCGCCACTCCCGACGACGCCGCCGAAGCCGCCGAGACCACGTCCGCCGCGGGCTCCACGAGCCCCGCGGACGAGGGCCCGGCGGCCCCGGCCGGGGACGCACACGCACAGGTCGCCGGCCTGACGGCCCAGCTGGACCAGGCCCGCACCGCGCTCGGCGAGCGCACCGCGGACCTCCAGCGGCTGCAGGCCGAGTACCAGAACTACCGCCGCCGCGTCGAGCGCGACCGGGTCGCGGTCAAGGAGATCGCCGTCGCGAGCCTCCTGACCGAGCTCCTGCCCGTGCTGGACGACATCGGCCGCGCCCGTGAGCACGGCGAGCTGGTGGGCGGCTTCAAGTCGGTGGCCGAATCGCTGGAGACGGTCGCCGCCAAGATGGGCCTGCAGCAGTTCGGCAAGGAGGGCGAGCCCTTCGACCCGACGATCCACGAGGCGCTCATGCACTCGTACGCGCCGGACGTCACCGAGACGACCTGCGTCGCGATCCTGCAGCCCGGGTATCGGATCGGCGAGCGGACCATCCGGCCCGCGCGCGTCGCGGTCGCCGAGCCCCAGCCGGGCGCGGCGCCCAAGGAGGCCGACGCGGCCAAGGACGCCGACAAGGACGCCGCCAAGGGGTCCGGCCCGGAGTCCGCACAGGAGAACAAGTCCGCCGACGAGGAGAGCGGTGGCCCCGAGGAGGGCTGACGCCATGATCGTCCGAGAGGAGGGACGTCGATGAGCACGAAGGACTTCGTCGAGAAGGACTACTACAAGGTTCTCGGCGTCCCCAAGGACGCCACCGAGGCGGAGATCAAGAAGGCGTACCGGAAGCTCGCCCGCGAGTTCCACCCGGACGCCAACAAGGGCGACGCCGCCGCCGAGGCCCGCTTCAAGGAGATCTCCGAGGCGAACGACGTCCTCGGCGACCCGAAGAAGCGCAAGGAGTACGACGAGGCACGCGCCCTCTTCGGCAACGGCGGCTTCCGGGCCGGCCCCGGCGGCGCCGGCACCTTCAACTTCGACCTGGGCGACCTCTTCGGCGGCGCCCAGGGCGGGGGCGGCGGTGCCGGCGGCTTCGGCGGCGGGCTCGGGGACGTCTTCGGCGGGCTGTTCGGCGGCGGCGGCCGGCCCGGCGCCGGCGCGCGGACGCAGCCGCGCCGGGGCCAGGACATCGAGACCGAGGTGACGCTGAGCTTCACCGAGGCGGTGGAGGGGGCCACGGTCCCGCTGCGGATGTCCAGCCAGCAGCCCTGCAAGGCCTGCTCGGGCACCGGCGACAAGAACGGCACCCCGCGTGTCTGCCCCACCTGCGTCGGCACCGGCCAGGTGTCGCGCGGCACGGGCGGCGGCTTCTCGCTCACCGATCCCTGCCGGGACTGCAAGGGCCGCGGCCTGATCGCGGAGAGCCCCTGCGAGGTCTGCCACGGCAGCGGCCGCGCCAAGTCCTCGCGCACCATGCAGGTCCGCATCCCGGCGGGCGTCGCCGACGGGCAGCGGATCCGGCTGCGCGGCAAGGGCGCGCCCGGCGAGCGGGGCGGCCCGGCCGGCGACCTGTACGTGGCGGTGCATGTGGACGCCCACCCGGTCTTCGGCCGCAAGGGCGACAACCTCACCGTCACGGTGCCGGTCTCGTACGACGAGGCGGCGCTCGGCGGCGAGATCAAGGTCCCGACCCTCGGCGGGCCGCCGGTCACGCTGAAGATCCCGGCCGGTACGCCGAACGGCCGTACGATGCGCGCCCGGGGCAAGGGCGCGGTGCGCAAGGACGGTACGCGCGGGGACCTGCTCGTCACCGTCGAGGTGGCGGTGCCCAAGGACCTCAACGACAAGGCGCGCGAGGCCCTGGAGTCGTACCGTCAGGCGATGGCGGGTGAGGATCCGCGAGCTGAGCTGTTCCAGGCCGCGAAGGGGGCTTGAGATGGACGGACGTCGACGCAATCCGTACGAGCTGACCGATGACACCCCGGTCTACGTCATCTCGGTGGCGGCCCAGCTGAGCGGGCTGCACCCGCAGACGCTGCGGCAGTACGACCGGCTCGGGCTGGTCTCGCCGGACCGTACGGCGGGCCGTGGCCGGCGCTACTCCGCCCGCGACATCGAGCTGCTCCGCCAGGTGCAGCAGCTGTCGCAGGACGAGGGCATCAACCTGGCCGGCATCAAGCGGATCATCGAGCTGGAGAACCAGGTCGCCGCGCTCCAGTCCCGGATCGCCGAGCTCAGCGCGGCGGTCGAGGGCGCGGCGGCGGCGATGCGCCAGCGCGAGGCCCAGGTGCACGCCTCCTACCGGCGCGACCTCGTGCCGTACCAGGACGTGCAGCAGGCGAGCGCGCTGGTGGTGTGGCGTCCGGCCGCCAAGCGCGGCGAGCAGTAACAGAGGCGAGCGGTAACAGAGGCGAGCGGCAACAGCCTTTCTCAGGGGCCCCCTTCGGTGTACGGAGGGGGCCTTTAGGCTGTCCGGATGCGTACCCGAAGATGCCTTCCGGCGGCGGTCCTGGTGGCCCTGGCGGCCCTGCTGCCGGCCTGTGACGACGAGAAGGGTGCGGCACCCCTGCCGGTCCGTACGACGGCGTCTCCGGCGCCCTCGGTGCCCCGGCCGGCCCCGCTGCCGGACCGGCCGCCGTCCGCGGCGCCCGAGGCGGCCGCCCCGTGCCCGGAGTCCGGCGTACGGGTCTCCGCGGGGATCGTGAGCGCCGCCATGGGGGTGCGGGGCATGGGGGTGACGCTGCTCAACTGCGGTACAAAGCCGTTCGAGGTGAGCGGTTACCCCGCGCTCGAAGTCCTCGACGCGCAGCGGGAGAAGCTCGACGTCACCGTACGGCTCGGCTCGAACCTGGACACCCGGGCGCGGCCCTCGGTGTTCGTGCTGCGGCCCGGTGAGCGGGCCGAGGCGTCGGTGATGTGGCGCAACACGGTGACCCGTACGGACGTCGTGGCGACGAACGGCGCGTACCTGCGGGTGACGCCCGCACCCGGCGTCGCGCCGCAGACCGTCGCGCCGGGCGACGGCGGCCCGCTGGACCTCGGCAACACCGACGCGATCGAGACCACCGCGTGGGCGAGGCCCGCCGGCTGACCGGTCACCGGCCGGCCACGGGTCGACCGCCCGTCAGTCGCCGTGCTCCAGGATGCCCGACTGGGCGATGAGGTAGCCGAGTTGCGCCCGGCTGCCGCTGCCGAGCGCGGACGCCAGTTTGGCGATGTGCGCCCGGCAGGTGCGTACGTTCATGCCGAGGCGCCGCGAGATCGCCTCGTCCACGTGCCCCTCGACCAGCAGTTTGGCGATGGAGCGCTGGACGCCGCTGATGCCGTGGGGATGCGGCTCGTAGGTGACGGGCTTCTCCAGGGGGATGGCCTGGAGCCAGAACTGCTCGAAGACGCCGACCAGGTACTCCACCAGGCCCGGGTGGCGCAGCTCCAGGGCGACCTGGCGGTCCCGGCTGGCGGGCACGAAGGCGACCTTGCGGTCCACGATGATGAGCCGGTCGATGATCTCCTCCAGCGTGCGCACCTCCACCTCGGACCCGATGCGCTCCAGGTAGGCCAGGGTGATGGGCTGGTGGCGCGCCGTGTGCTGGTAGAGGGTCCGCATCTTGATGCCCCGGCCCAGGAGCGGCCGTACCCGGCGCAGCGCCTCGCCGAAGGTCTGGGCGCTGCGGCCGCTGCCGGGCTGTACGGTCAGCAGCTCCACCGAGCAGTCGGCGACGGCGCGGTCCAGGCTGGCGTTGATGCGCTTCAGCCCTTCCAGCACGCTGATGGCGTGGGTGGTCGACGGCATCTGGGCGCTGACGGCCATGAATGGCTCGAAAGCGTCGGCGAGGGCGACGGTGAGCCGTCTGCGCTCCTGTATCTCCTTCTCTATCGGGAGTATCAGGTGGGCCAGCGCCGTGGACGGCGGCACGGGCCGCAGCCACTGCGCGTCGTCGGGGTCCGGTCGCAGCAGGTCCAGGTCGAGGAGACACGGGGCCGGCGCGACCTCGGCACGCGCGATGCGCCCGGCGCGAAGAGCGTCCGCGTAGAGCTGGGAACCCGTCTCGCAGAGCTCGAAGTGACTATGGGGATGTCCGTGTCCATCCCGATCCGGTTGCATATGTACACCCCCAGGCTTTTTCCGATTCAGGAACATGATGCATTGAGCCAGTGGTGAAAGCGTGGGGAGTGAGTCATCGTCATAACTGCGGGGGAGCGGGATGAATTACCGTCAAGTGAGGTTGCTCGGTCATGGCCAAGAAGCTCATACACGCCGTTGCCGGCGTCGCGCTCTTCGCTGCTGCGGGGGTGGGAATCGCGGTGTCCGCCGAGGACCCCGGCTGGGGCGCGGGGACTCCGCACGTCGCCGAGGCCCTGGACCCCGGTTGGGGTGGGACGACTCCGCTCGCCGCTGAAGCCCTGGACCCCGGTTGGGGCGCGAAGGCTCCGCTCGCCACCGAAGCGCTGGACCCGGGGTGGGGCGGGACGGCTCCGCTCGCCGCCGAGGCGCAGGACCCGGGCTGGGGCGCCGCTCCGGCCGCCGTCAATGATCCCGGCTGGGGGTCCGCGGGCGCATGAACGTTCCCGACGACTCGCGCTTCCGACGCGAGATGGCGTCGGCCTACCGCTCCGGGTGGCATTTCATCGACCTCGTCACGGCCGTGCCGCACAGTGGCGATTCGTTGATGGTCACCCTCTTCGGTGAGCCGATCGTCATCACACGGGGCGACGACGAGGACATTCGCGCCTACCGCTGCCTGCGCCGCCCCCGCGGGGCCCCACAGCCCGTCCGGTGCGCCATTCGCTACGGCATGATTTTCGTCAACCTCGACCAGCGTGACCACCAGCTCGTCGAGCCGGAGACCACCACCGCCACCCCCCGCAGCGCCTGAGCGGTTCCCCCGTCGTTGCAAATCGCTCAGGTGCTTCCCCCACACAGCGGCACCATCGTGACCTGAACACGATGGTGCCGCTGTGCTTTTGTACGGGTACGTCCGGTCAGGCCCGGCCCATGGCGCGCGTGAGCGCGATCTCGATGACGACCCGGTCCGGGTTGGGCGCGGGCGTGCGGCCGTAGCGCTCCGCGTACCGGGCGACCGCGTCCGCGACGACGTCCGGCTCCGTACGGATCCGGGCCACGCCCTCCAGCGTCGCCCAGCGGCCCTTGTCGACCTGGCACACCGCCACCCGCGCCCCGTCGGCGCCCGCCGCGAGCACGTTGGCGACCTTGCGGCTGTGCTTGTTGGTGATCACCCGGGCGATGCCCTTCTCGCCGCCCTCCGGGTCGTACGTCACACCCACCGCGACGACGTGCGGTGTGCCGTCCGGGCGGGGCGTGGTGAGCGTGGACATGTGGTACTCGCGCCAGAAGCCGAGGTACGAGTCGCCGGGGTTGCGGGGGTCTATGGCCATGGGCCGGAACCTACCGGGGACGGGTTCCGCGAGCCAGCTTGAGTGGAATAGACTCAACTTTATGTACGCTGGATGAGTCATATAGCTGGGTCGTACAGGCGTGAGTCATACAGGCCGGGCCCCGAAGGAGGAGAAGTCACCCGTGGACGCCGAGCTGACCAACCGGAGCCGGGACGCGCTCAACGCGGCCACCAGCCGCGCCGTGTCCGACGGCCACCCCGACCTGACCCCCGCGCACGTGCTGCTCGCACTGCTGGAGGGCCAGGACAACGAGAACATCATCGACCTGCTCGCCGCCGTCGACGCCGACCAGGCCTCGTTGCGCGCGGGGACCGAGCGGCTGCTGGCCGCCCAGCCCAGCGTCACCGGCTCCACCGTCGCCCCGCCGCAGCCCAACCGCGAGCTGCTCGCGGTCATCGCCGACGCCACGCGGCGCGCCAAGGAGCTCGGCGACGACTACGTGTCGACCGAGCACCTGCTCATCGGCGTCGCCGCCAAGGGCGGCCAGGCCGGCGAGCTGCTGGAGCGCCAGGGCGCCGGGGCGCGCAAGCTGCTGGACGCCTTCGAGAAGGCGAGGGGAGGACGCCGCGTGACGACAGCGGACCCGGAGGGCCAGTACAAGGCCCTGGAGAAGTTCGGCACCGACTTCACGGCCGCGGCCAGGGAGGGGAAGCTGGACCCGGTCATCGGCCGGGACCAGGAGATCCGCCGGGTCGTGCAGGTGCTGTCCCGCCGCACCAAGAACAACCCCGTGCTCATCGGTGAGCCCGGCGTCGGCAAGACCGCCGTGGTGGAGGGCCTCGCCCAGCGCATCGTCAAGGGCGACGTCCCCGAGAGCCTGAAGAACAAGCGGCTGGTCGCGCTCGACCTCGGCGCGATGGTCGCGGGCGCGAAGTACCGCGGTGAGTTCGAGGAGCGGCTGAAGACCGTCCTGTCCGAGATCAAGGCGAGCGACGGCCAGATCATCACCTTCATCGACGAGCTGCACACGGTGGTCGGCGCGGGCGCCGGCGGCGACTCCGCCATGGACGCGGGCAACATGCTCAAGCCCATGCTCGCCCGCGGCGAGCTGCGCATGGTCGGCGCCACCACCCTCGACGAGTACCGCGAGCGCATCGAGAAGGACCCGGCCCTGGAGCGCCGCTTCCAGCAGGTCCTGGTCGCCGAGCCGAGCGTCGAGGACACCATCGCCATCCTGCGCGGGCTCAAGGGCCGGTACGAGGCCCACCACAAGGTCCAGATCGCCGACGCGTCGCTCGTCGCCGCCGCGACCCTCTCGGACCGCTACATCACCTCGCGCTTCCTGCCGGACAAGGCCATCGACCTCGTCGACGAGGCCGCGTCCCGGCTGCGCATGGAGATCGACTCCTCGCCCGTCGAGATCGACGAGCTCCAGCGCGCCGTGGACCGCCTGCGCATGGAGGAGCTCGCGCTCAAGAACGAGTCCGACCCCGCCTCCGTCCAGCGCCTGGAGAAGCTGCGCCGCGACCTCGCCGACCGCGAGGAGGAGCTGCGCGGCCTGACCGCCCGCTGGGAGAAGGAGAAGCAGGGCCTCAACCGCGTCGGTGAGCTCAAGGAGAAGCTCGACGACCTGCGCGGCCAGGCCGAGCGCGCCCAGCGCGACGGCGACTTCGACACCGCCTCCAAGCTGCTGTACGGCGAGATCCCGGCGGTCGAGCGGGAGCTGGAGGCGGCCACCGAGGCCGAGCAGGAGGCCGCCAGGGACACCATGGTCAAGGACGAGGTCGGCGCCGACGACATCGCCGACGTCGTCGCCTCCTGGACCGGCATCCCGGCCGGGCGCCTGCTGGAGGGCGAGACGCAGAAGCTGCTGCGGATGGAGGACGAGCTCGGCCGCCGCCTGATCGGCCAGACCGAGGCCGTACGGGCCGTGTCGGACGCGGTCCGCCGCACCCGCGCGGGGATCTCCGACCCCGACCGGCCCACCGGATCGTTCCTCTTCCTCGGCCCCACCGGCGTCGGCAAGACCGAGCTGGCCAAGGCGCTCGCCGACTTCCTCTTCGACGACGAGCGGGCCATGGTCCGCATCGACATGAGCGAGTACGGCGAGAAGCACAGCGTCGCCCGGCTCGTCGGCGCGCCCCCCGGCTACGTCGGTTACGAGGAGGGCGGCCAGCTCACCGAGGCCGTGCGCCGCCGCCCGTACAGCGTCGTGCTGCTCGACGAGGTGGAGAAGGCGCACCCGGAGGTCTTCGACATCCTGCTGCAGGTCCTCGACGACGGCCGCCTGACCGACGGCCAGGGCCGGACGGTCGACTTCCGCAACACCATCCTCATCCTCACCTCCAACCTGGGCAGCCACTTCCTGATGGACCCGGTCACCCCGGAGGAGCAGAAGAAGGAGCAGGTGCTGGAGGCCGTCCGCGCCTCCTTCAAGCCGGAGTTCCTCAACCGCCTCGACGACATCGTCGTCTTCTCGGCCCTCGACCGCGAGCAGCTCGCCCACATCGCGCGCATCCAGATCGACCGCCTGGCGGCCCGCCTCGCCGAGCGGCGCCTCACCCTGGACGTCACCCCCGAGGCCCTGGACTGGCTCGCCATCGAGGGCTTCGACCCGGCGTACGGCGCGCGCCCGCTGCGCCGCCTGGTGCAGACGGCGATCGGTGACCGCCTCGCCAAGGAGATCCTGGCGGGCGAGGTCAGGGACGGCGACACGGTCCGCGTCGACCGCACCGACGACGGGCTGGCCGTGGGAGCGGTGCGGTAGCCCCGGCGGGCCGGGTCAGGTGCCGTGGGCGAAGAGGCGTACGAGGGCGGTCTCCCCGTCCTCGTACGTCAGCTTCACGCTCACCGACGAGGGGTCCGCTTGGTTGTAGTCGACGTCCCGGCACAGGTCCGTGTCGCAGGGCTCGGACGGCCGAGCCGTCGGCCAGGTCTTCGCGATCCAGGCCTCCGCCCCGGCACGCTCCATCCGGAACTCGGCCCGGACGTAGGTGTCCTGCCAGTGGGCCCCCGAGCAGCGGGCGTCCCGGGCGCCCTCGGGCAGGGCGCCCTTGGCGTAGGCCATCGCCTTGTCGCACGGCACCGGCTGCTCCCGGCCGGACTCGCTGAGGGAGTACGCGCCCAACGCGAGGCAGCCGGCCGGCAGCCCCAGGACCGCCAGCACGGTCAGGCATATCCACGGCCAGCGCCTTCCGCGCCTCTCTTCTTTTCCGCTCTTCCGCGTCATGAGCACGGAATCATGTCAGCCCGCAGCGGATCGCCGCCGTCCGCGCTTGCCACCTCCGGGCGGGGATGGGAGAGGATGGCCGCAATCGTACGAAGGGAAATTCACGGTGAGCATCGACCCGTCCTCGATTCCGAATTTCGGGGGCCAGCCCCAGCCGCAGCAGGCCGCAGGACCGGCGGGCCCCGTCGTCCCCGACCAGGATCTCGTCAAGCAGCTCCTCGAGCAGATGGAGCTGAAGTACGTCGTCGACGACGAGGGCGACCTCGCGGCGCCGTGGGAGGAATTCCGCACGTACTTCATGTTCCGCGGCGAGGGCGACCAGCAGGTCTACTCGGTGCGGACCTTCTACGACCGGGCCCACCCGGTCGAGAACAAGGAGAAGATCCTCGAGACGATCGACGACTGGAACCGCCGCACCCTGTGGCCGAAGGTCTACTCGCACCTGCACGAGGACGAGCAGGGCGGCGCCACCGTCCGGCTCATCGGCGAGGCGCAGATGCTGATCGGCACCGGGGTGGCGCTGGAGCACTTCGTGCAGTCGACGGTCAGCTGGGTGCGGGCCTCCATCGAGTTCGACAAGTGGCTCGTGGAGCAGTTCGGCCTGGAGGGCGCCGAGGGCGCCGAGGGTGCCGAGGGCCCCGACGGGGGCGCCGAGTAGGCCTCAGAGGGCCATGGTGGCGAGCGTCAGCACGTACGTCCCGTAGGCGAACGACAGCCCGGCCAGGGCGGCGGTCACCACGACCGCCGCCCCCGGCCGGGCTTTTCGCAGCGCGTACGCCACCGGCACCAGCAGCGGGAACGCCGGCAGCAGGAAGCGCGGCTTCGACTCGAAGAACCCGGAGCCGCCGACCGCGATGACCACCAGCACCGCCGTGTAGACGACGAGCGGCAGCGGCGGCCGGTCCAGCAGGAACAGCGCGAAGAGCACCACCGCGACCGCCGTCAGCGCCAGCGCCATCGTGAAGCCGAGGTCCATGGGGCGGGTGACGACGGTGCGTACGAAGCGCAGCGTTCCGGCCCCGAAGTCGAACCGCGAGGTCCAGCCGGCCTGCACCGCGAAGTACCCGCCCAGCGGGTCGCCGCGGCGCGCGCCCACCCACAGCACGTAGCCTGCCCAGCCGGCCGGGGCCAGCGCGGCCCCCGCCCACACCCGCCAGTCGGTCCGGGTCCGCGCGTGCCGCACCAGCGCCCAGGCGGCCGTCACGACCACCGCCGCCGCGACCGCGACCCCGTTCGGGCGTGCCGCACCCGCGAGGGCCGCGAGCGCGCCCGCCCACAGCCACCGCCGGGTCAGCACGGCGTACAGCGACCAGGCCGCGAAGGCGGTCATCACCGGTTCCGTGTACGCCATGGACAGCACGATCGAGTGCGGCAGCAGCCCCCACAGCCCGACCAGCGCGGTGGCCACGCCCCGCCCGTACAGCCGCTCGCCGATCCGGAAGATCCCCCAGGCGGCCGCGCCCGCCGCCGTCCAGGAGACCAGCAGCCCGGCGGTGCCGCCCGCGACCGGCAGGACGGCCGTCACGGCCCGGACGAGCCCCGGGTAGAGCGGGAAGAACGCCAGGTCGGACTGGACCGCGCCGTCCGGCCAGTACAGCGTCCTGCCGTAGCCGTGGGCGGCGATCCGCAGGTACCAGTCGGAGTCCCAGGAACCGGCCAGCAGCGCGCGCGGCGAGCGGCCGGTGTGCCAGGCCCACAGCGCCATCACCAGCATCCCGGTCAGCCGGGCGGCGGCGAACATCCCCAGCGCGGGCGCGGCGCGGTGCAGCGCGGCGAGGGGCCGCCACGCCACGCTCGGCGCGCCGGGGCGGAAGGTCTCGGCGGACGTCTCGGCGGACAGGGTGCACCTCCGTGCGCGGGATGGTTCACCCCGACCCTGTGCGGAGCGCCGCGGCGGCGCGAGCGCAGGGGACCCGCCCGGGTGGTCGCCTTCCCGGGCGGGGTGCCCGCGCGCGTGTCGCCGTGACAGCGGCGCGACGGGCCGCTAGGGCGCCTGGAGCCCCTGGAGCCTCTGGAGCCCCTGAATCCCCTAGAGCGCCTGGAGGCCCTTGAGCCGGTCCGCCGCCTCGCGGAGCAACCGCTCCGACTTGCAGAACGCGAACCGCACGTGGGCGCGGCCCGCCTCCGGGTCGTCGTAGAAGACCAGCGTCGGCACCGCCACCACGCCGCACCGCTCCGGCAGGCTCCGGCAGAAGGCCAGGCCGTCCTTCTCGCCGAGCGGGGTGATGTCGGCGGTGATGAAGTACGTGCCCTGCGGCCGGAAGACCCCGAACCCCACCTCCGCGAGCGCCCCGGCGAGCAGGTCCCGCTTGGCGCGCAGGTCCTCGCGCAGACCGGTGAAGTAGTCGTCCGGCAGGCGCAGCGCCTCGGCGACGGCGTACTGGAAGGGGCCCGAGCTCACATAGGTGAGGTACTGCTTGGCGGTGCGGACGGCCGTCACGAGCGGGGCGGCCGCGGTCACCCAGCCGACCTTCCAGCCGGTGTACGAGAACGTCTTCCCCGCGGAGGACAGGGTCACGGTCCGCTCGCGCATGCCGGGGAAGGTCGCGATCGGCAGGTGCTCGGCGGTGTCGTAGACGAGGTGCTCGTACACCTCGTCGGTGACGACGAGCAGGTCCCGCTCGACGGCGAGCGCGGCGATGGCGGCGAGCTCGTCGCGGGTGAGGACGGTGCCGGTGGGGTTGTGCGGGGTGTTGAGCAGGATCAGGCGCGTGCGGTCGGTGACCGCTCTGCGCAGCTCGTCCAGGTCGAGCGTGAACCGGTCCCCGGACGGCCGCAGCGTGACCGGTACGCGCGTGCCGCCCGCCATCGCGACGCAGGCCGCGTACGAGTCGTAGTACGGCTCCAGCGCGATCACCTCGTCGCCCGGCTCGACCAGCGCCAGCAGCGCCGCCGCGATGCCCTCCGTGGCGCCGGCCGTGACCAGGACCTCGGTGTCGGGGTCGTACGCCAGGCCGTAGCGGCGGAGCTGGTGCTCGGCGACGGCGGTACGCAGCTCGGGGACGCCGGGGCCGGGCGGGTACTGGTTGCCGCGCCCGTCGCGCAGCGCGCGCACCGCCGCTTCCCGGATCTCTTCGGGGCCGTCGGTGTCGGGGAAGCCCTGGCCCAGGTTGATGGAGCCGGTGCGGGTGGCCAGCGCGGACATCTCCGCGAAGATCGTCGTGCCGAAGGGGGCGAGGCGGCGGTTCAGCAGGGGGCGCGGCGAACGCGGCGGCAGTGTCATGACGGCCATCCTGAGCCGAACCTCTGGAGTGGCTCAAGTCTGCTTTCGGCGGCGTGTGGCGAGGGGATCCCCCCGCCATGGAAGCATTCCTGTATGCGGCGGCGGTCGTCGCCATCGTGAGCGGTGTGGTGCTGGCGGTCCACAGGTCCGGGGGGAGGGTCCAGCGGATCCGCGGCATCGACAGCGGCAGCTGGTGGGCGGGCGACAGCCCGTACGTGCCGAGGTCCACGTCCACCTCGTCCTCCTCGTCCTCCTCGCCCTCCTCGTCCAAGCCGCGGAAGCGGAAGGCGTCGAAGGCGTCGCGCCCCTCGTCGGGCTCGTCCGGCTCTTCGTGCTCCTCCTCCAGCTCCTCCTCCTCGAGCTCCTCGTGCTCGAGCTCCTCGTCCTGCTCCGGCTCCTCCTGCGGCTCGTCCTGTGGTGGTGGCGGGGGCGGGTGCAGCTGAAACCTCTGGACTTGCTCAATTCCGATTAGCGCGCGTGACGGCGGGGGCATCCCCCAGTCACGTACGACAAGCGGGGGAAAGGAATCGATGGACATGGCTTCGATCGCGTTCGGGGTGGTGGTGATAGCCGCGGTGATCCTGGCCGCCGTGGCGGGCGGTGGCCGCCGCAACCGGCACTGGCCGCAGGGCTCGCGCCGGGGCGGCGACACCTGGGGGTCCGGCGGCGACAGCGGGTCCGGCGGCGACAGCGGGTCCGGTGGCGGCGGCTGGTCCTGCGGCGGCGGCTCCTCCTGTGGCGGCGGGGGCGGTGGCGGAGGCGGAGGCGACTGACACGGGGCAGTCGGTCCGCGACACCACCGAGGGAGCCCGGCGCCGTCAACTCGCGCCGGGCTCCTTCACGTTGACCGTTTGTAGGGTCTCCCGGTCCGTTTATGTTGAACAGTTGAACCGTCAGGCCCCCCAAGGGATGGAAACCACGGCAAGTTGGGTAAAACCGCTGTGAGTCACTCGCAGTTCGTGATTCCCTCGCTGTCGAAACCATCCAGCCCTCGGACCTCGTGCGTGGACCCCGAGGCAGAGATGCCCCAGTCCCTCCGAGGCCTCCGGGACGCCCCCGGTCCACCCGTCAAACCGTGTTTGCGGAGCCGACCCATGCTCACGACGCTCACCACCGCGTATACCGACACGCGCGCCGCCGACCTGGCCTGGGCGCTGGGGCGCGAGGCGCTGCCGGCCCTTGCCGTGCTCGATCTCGAACTCGACGGCGCCACCATTCAGTTGAGACTTCTGGGCGCCTCGCACCAGGTGCTGCTGGAGGAGGAGCGGGGCAGCTGCTCGGAGACCGTGGCCTGCATGCCGGGCAGCAGCACGCCGCTGCCGCTCGGCGTGGCCAAGCGGATCGGCGCGTGGGAGTACGAGTTCGCCGCCCGCGTCGAGACGCTGTCCGAGGGCTCGTTCGCGGGGCGCGCCCAGGAGCTGCTCGCGCTCGTGGCGGACCACCCCCACGGCCTCGCCGGTACGTTCCCGGGCTCGCCGCACGCCTTCACGGCGATGCTGGCGCAGCGGCACGAGGGCCAGGTGCGGTGGCGCACCTGGCACGCGTACCCGCAGGAGGGGCAGCTGGTCGTCACCAGGACGAGTGTCGGCGTCCGTATGCCTTCACCGGCGGAAGTCCACCCGTGTGGGTGACAAGTGGTCACTGGGGCGGGACGTAGCGTTATGGCGTGATCGAAGCGCCGTCCGCCTCCCGTGCCGCAGGGCCGCCGCCGCCCGCGCGGGCCGCGGTGGCCCTGCCCCTGCGGCAGCGCGCGGGACGGTTCCTGGTGCTGTTCGCGGTCTTCGTCTGCGCCGCCTGCGGGCTGGTGTACGAGCTGGAGCTGGTCGCCCTCGCCTCGTACCTCATCGGGGACTCGGTCACCCAGGCGTCCGTCGTGCTCTCCGTGATGGTCTTCGCGATGGGCGTGGGGTCGCTGCTCGCCAAGCGGCTGCGCTGCCGCGCGGCGGTCGGCTTCGGTCTCGTCGAGGCCGCGCTGGCCCTGGTCGGCGGCTGCTCGGCGCTCGTGCTGTACGCCGCGTTCGCGTGGGCGGGAGGGTCGCGGGAGGCGCTCGTGGCGTTCTCGCTCGCGATCGGCGTGCTGATCGGCGCCGAGATACCGCTGCTGATGACGCTCATCCACCGGGTCTCGCACCGCCCCGAGCAGGATCCGGGCGGCACGGTCGCGGACCTCTTCGCCGCGGACTACGTGGGCGCGCTCGTCGGCGGGCTGGCGTTCCCCTTCCTTCTGCTGCCGTGGCTGGGGCAGTTGACGAGCGCGCTGCTCACCGGCGCCGTCAACGTGGTCGCGGGCGGGGCGCTGGTGCTCTGGCTGTTCGGACGTGACCTGACGCGCCGAGAGCGGTGGCTGCTGGCCGTCGCCAACGTGCTGGTCCTGGCGGTGCTGGCGACCGCGGCCGCGCTGGTCGACGACTTCGAGCGGGCGGCGCGGCGGGCGGTGTACGGCGAGCGGGTGCGGGTCGCCGTCCAGACGAACGTCCAGGAGGTGGTGCTCACGGGCGCGGCGGACGAGCCGCCGGAGCTCTTCCTGGACGGGCGGCTGCGCGTCAGCGGGCACGACGAGCGGCGCTACCACGAGGCGCTGGTCCACCCGGCGATGCGCGGGCGGCACGGGCGCGTGCTGATCCTCGGCGGGGGCGACGGACTGGCCCTCCGCGAAACCCTGCGGTACGCGGACGTCGAGGCGGTGACGGTCGTCGAGCTGGACCCGGGCGTGGTGCGCCTCGCCCGTACGGACCCGGCCCTCGCGCGGCTCAACGACCGCGCGTACGACGACCCGAGGGTGCGGGTGGTGTACGCCGACGCGTTCCGCTGGCTGCGCGAGGCGGCGGAGCCGGGGGCGTACGACGTGGTGCTGTCGGACCTGCCGGACCCGGGCATCACCGCCTCCACCAAGCTCTACTCCCAGGAGTTCTACGGCATGGCGGCGCGGGCGCTCCGGGAGGGCGGGCGGCTCGCCGTTCACGCGGGGCCGTCGGCGTCCCGGCCGCACACCTACTGGACGGTGGACGCCACCCTGCGCGCGGCCGGCTTCACGACCCGGCCGTACTGCGCCGAGGGCCGGCGCTCCGGCTTCGCCGCCGGGCCCGACCGCTCCGCGGGTGGTGGGGGAGCGCCCGGCGACTGGGGGTTCCTCCTCGCGGCGGTGTCCGGCCCGCCGCCCTCGCCGGGCACATCGCCCGGGCACTGCGCGGTGCTCCGCCGGGCGGGTGCCCCGGCGGGGGACCTGTCGCCCTCCACACTGGTGCACCCGCGGTACGCCGAGTGACGTGAGCGCCGGGCGTCGGTAGGCTCGGCTCCCATGGAGCATGAGGTGTTCGTTCCGGTCACCGTGCAAGCCGTCCGCGAGGTGCTGGCGGACCCCGCCCGCGTCGCCCGCTGCGTCCCAGGGCTCCAACAGGACGCCGACGCGTCGGCCGGCCCGCTGTCGGGCCGCCTCAAGGTGCGCGCCGGCGGGCACTCGATCACCTACCGCGGAACCCTGCGCGTCACCGAGCAGGAGGACGGCGCGTACGCCGTCGAGGGCGAGGGCACGGAGGTCCGCGGCTCGGGGTCGGTGAAGCTGGCCATGACGGTGCGTCCGACGGAGGACGAGGGCGGCACGACCCTCGCCGTCACCGGCACCCTCCGGGCGGACGGCCGCCTGGCGGAACTCCCCGCCGACGCGACGGCCGCCACGGCGCACCGCCTGCTGGACCGTTTCGCCGAGGCCTTGGCGCACACCGCCACGGCCTCCGACTGGTCGGCCTCACCGGAAGAGGACGACGTCGACGTCGACGACGACGGGGTCGACCAGGGCGCCGAGACGCGGCTGTACGACACCCCCGTGCCCCCCTCCGCGCTGGAGTCCCTGGGCTCCCTGGACGACGCGGACGACGTGAGCGCCGGGGACGCGTTCGGGGCGGACGAGCCGCCGGCCGAGGCCGCGCACGCGCGGCGGACCATGATCGGGCGCAGCGCCGAGGAGGTCGACCACTCCCCGCCGCGCGGGCGTTACGCGCCCACGCCCGGTCCGGAGACCGCGTCGGCCACCGCGACCCTGCGCTGGCTGGCCCCCGCCGCCGCGCTCGCGCTCGCCTCCGCCGTGGTCGCGGGGCGGGCGCTGCGGCGCCGGAGCCGGCGGAAGTAGTGTCGGTGGCGTGACTGACGTGACCAGTAGCAGCGCCGAGAGCGCGCGCGTCCGGCTCGTGGCCGGAGACGCGGAGTTGACCGTCCGCCCGGACATCGGCTGCCGTATCGAGAGCCTCCGCATCGCCGGCACGGAACTGCTCCGGCAGGGCGAGCGGTACGGCTCCTTCCCGATGGTGCCCTGGTGCGGGCGGGTCGCGAACGGCCGCTTCCTCAACGGCGCGACGCGCCATCAGCTGCCCCTCAACTCGCCCCCGCACGCCATTCACGGCACCGGACGCGACACCGCCTGGCGCACCGTCCGCGCCGACAAGACGGAGGCGGCGTTCACGTACGACCTCGCCGAGCCGTGGCCGTACCCGGGGCGGGTCACCCAGACCTTCGAGCTGACCGAGGACGCGCTGACCCTGCGGCTCGGCGTCGAGACGTACGGCGACTCCTTCCCGGCGCAGGCCGGCTGGCACCCCTGGTTCCACCGCACCCTCGACGGCGACGGCGAGGAGGTGCGCGTCGACTTCGCCGCCGCCTGGCAGGAGGAGCGCGGGGACGACCACCTGCCCACCGGTCGGCGGATCGACCCGCGCCCCGGCCCGTGGGACGACTGCTTCGCCATGCCCGACGGCGTCGACGTCACGCTGACCTGGCCCGGACGCCTGGAGCTCAAGGTCACCAGCCGCGCCGAGTGGGTGGTCGTCTACGACGAGCAGGAGGCCGCCGTCTGCGTCGAGCCCCAGTCGGGCCCGCCCAACGGCCTCAACACCCACCCGCGCCTGGTCACGCCCATCGACCCGCTGGAGATCGAGTCCACCTGGACCTGGCGACGGCTGTGAACCCGGCGGTGAGCGGCGGGCGTGAGCAGCGGTGACCGGGGGCGCTTAAGCTCGTGGGCATGACTGACGTACGTGCCGAGCTGCTGCAGCAGATCAAGGACAAGGCCGTGGTGCACGGCAAGGTGACCCTCTCCTCGGGTCTGGAGGCCGACTACTACGTCGACCTGCGCCGGATCACCCTGGACGGCGCCGCCGCACCGCTCGTGGGTCAGGTCATGCTCGATCTGACCGCCGACCTCGACTACGACGCGGTGGGCGGTCTCACCCTCGGCGCCGACCCGGTCGCCACCTCGATGCTGCACGCGTCCGCCGCGCGCGGCCGGCAGCTCGACGCCTTCGTCGTCCGCAAGGCGGCCAAGGCGCACGGCATGCAGCGCCGCGTGGAGGGCCCGGACATCAAGGGCCGCCGCGTCCTCGTCGTCGAGGACACCTCCACCACCGGCGGCTCGCCGCTCACCGCCGTCGAGGCGGTCCGCGAGGCCGGTGCCGAGGTCGTCGCCGTGGCGACGATCGTCGACCGGGCCACCGGCGCGGCCGAGAAGATCAGCGAGACGGCGGGTGTGCCGTACCTCTACGCGTACGCCCTCGACGAGCTCGGTCTCGCCTGACGCCTTGCCCGGCGTATGACCTGCGGTGTTGCCGAGGGGCGGTCTGTTTCACGTGAAACAGACCGCCCCTCTCGGCACGCGCCGGTGGAGCCCGGGCCTCCGTCTGGGATGATGAGTGCGACGATGACGTCGCCCCCAGGTCAGGGATAGCAACGAACGCAACCGCACATCACAAGGAGCGGACAGATGCCCATCGCAACCCCCGAGGTCTACACCGAGATGCTCGACCGGGCGAAGGCAGGCAAGTTCGCCTACCCGGCCATCAACGTCACCTCGTCGCAGACTCTGCACGCGGCCCTGCGCGGCTTCGCGGAGGCCGAGAGCGACGGCATCATCCAGATCTCGACCGGTGGTGCTGAGTTCCTGGGCGGCCAGTACAGCAAGGACATGGTCACCGGCGCGGTCGCCCTGGCCGAGTTCGCGCACATCGTCGCCGCGAAGTACGACATCACCGTCGCGCTCCACACCGACCACTGCCCGAAGGACAAGCTGGACGGCTACGTCCGTCCGCTGCTCGCCCTGTCCGCCGAGCGTGTCGCCAAGGGTGAGAACCCGCTGTTCCAGTCCCACATGTGGGACGGCTCCGCCGAGACCCTCGCCGACAACCTGGCCATCGGCCAGGAGCTGCTCGCGCAGGCCGCCGCCGCCAAGATCATCCTCGAGGTCGAGATCACCCCGACCGGCGGCGAGGAGGACGGCGTCACCCACGAGATCAACGACGAGCTGTACACCACCGTCGACGACGCCATCCGCACCGCCGAGGCCCTCGGCCTGGGCGAGAAGGGCCGCTACCTGCTGGCCGCCTCCTTCGGCAACGTCCACGGCGTCTACAAGCCGGGCAACGTCGTGCTCCGCCCCGAGCTGCTCAAGGACCTCCAGGCGGGCGTCGGCGAGCGGTTCGGCAAGGCCAACCCGTTCGACTTCGTCTTCCACGGCGGCTCCGGCTCCACGCAGGAGGAGATCTCCACCGCGCTGGAGAACGGCGTCGTGAAGATGAACATCGACACGGACACCCAGTACGCCTTCACCCGTCCGGTCGCGGACCACATGTTCAAGAACTACGACGGTGTGCTGAAGGTCGACGGCGAGGTCGGCTCCAAGAAGACCTACGACCCGCGCACCTGGGGCAAGCTGGCCGAGGCGAGCATGGCCAAGCGCGTCACCGAGGCGTGCGCGGCGCTGCGCTCGACCGGCACCAAGCTCAAGTAACCACAAGCTGAAGTAGCCACACGCACAATCGTCCAGCAGGCCCGGCATCGCTCACGCGGTGCCGGGCCTGTGACACTAGGGGCATGTCCCTTCACGAGAACCTGCTGGGCGGCCCGCCGCCCACCCACCTGCCCGACGACCCCGAGCCGCGCGAGCTGCTGGCGTCCGGTGCCGCGCCCGCCGATGTCGCCGCCAAGTACCCGGTGTCCTCGCTGGCGTGGGCCCAGCTCGCCGACGACGCGTTCGAGGCCGGCCGGGTCGTGGAGTCGTACGCGTACGCCAGGACCGGCTACCACCGCGGTCTGGACGCCCTCCGCCGCAACGGCTGGAAGGGCCACGGCCCGGTGCCGTGGGAGCACGAGCCGAACCGGGGCTTCCTGCGGGCCCTGCACGCCCTGGCGCGCGCCGCGCAGGCGATCGGCGAGCAGGAGGAGTACGAGCGCTGCTCGACGTTCCTGCGCGACTCCTCGCCCCTCGCGGCGGACACCCTCGGCTGAGGCCGCCTTCGGACGCCCTCCGCTGAGGCAGGCCCGCTACCGCCCGGTAGGATCGCACAAACCAGCGAATGACCGGGGGGACATCACTCGTGGGTACACGTGCCGCCGCATCCGGACGAAGCCGTCGCCGCAAGGGCGGCGGCGGCAGACGGCGCGGCGGCACGCGGCGTGCGCCCGCCCGGCGTTCCGCGGCCCCGAGGATCCTGCTCGCCCTCGGTCTGGTGACCCTCTGCCTCGGCGGCGCCGCCGCCGTGGCGCAGTGGCGGGACGGCGGCACGGACGCCCCGGCCGCCGCGGGCCGCCCCGGGAACGCCGAGAGCCCCCTCGCCCCGCCCGCCGACGCACTGCCGGCGGCGGAGCCGCCGTCGTCCGGCGCGTCGCCCGACCGGTCCGGCACCGCCTCGCCGCGCGCGAGCCGCAGCGCCTCGCCCCGCGCCCCCGAACCGGGGAAGGCCAAGCCCCCGGAGCGGATCCCCGCCGCGGTGCCGTCCTCCGGCGCCGGGACCTTCACCACGGCCCGCACCGGCGGCGACAAGGTCGGCACCGGCCCGCTGCGCCGCTACCGCGTCCAGGTCGAGGACGGCATCGACGGCGTCGGCGGTCTGGAGATCTCCGCCGCCCACGCCGCCCAGGAGATCGAGCGCATCCTCGCGCACCCGCGGGGCTGGGCGGCGCACGGCCGCGGGTCCTTCCAGCTGGTGACGGAGGACGCCGACTTCGTCATCCGGATCGCCAGCCCCGACACCGCCGACGCGCTCTGCGGGGCCCAGGGGCTCGACACGGGCGGCGAGCTGAACTGCGAGACCGTCGACGGCGTCGTCGTGAACCTCAAGCGCTGGATGCTGGGCTCGCCCACCTTCGCCGGTACCCCGGCCGAGTACCGGCACCTGATCATCAACCACGAGATCGGGCACGAGATAGGCATCCGGCAGCACATGGGCTGCCCGGGCCCCGGACAGCCCGCCCCCGTGATGATGCAGCAGATCAAGGGCCTGGACGGCTGCGTCTCCAACGCCTGGCCGTACGACGAGGACGGCCGGTACCTCACGGGGCCGATCGTGTGAACGAGCCGGTCGTGTCATGATGCGACTGGGGTCGCGCACGGACACCGTGCGGGCGCACGCGTGTGCGATCCCGAGGGGACCGGGGCCCTACCTGCCGGGACACTCGCGAGTGAGCCAAAGGGGCGCGCGGGCGTCGAAAGGGAGAACGCGCGGAGGCCGCGAGGTACGAGCGGCCGAGCACGATCGACCGTCGACGCACGCTTGAGCGCCCCGGAGGCGAACCGAGCGCCCGAAAGGCGGGGCAGACCGCTACCCGGTAGCACGCATTGACGGAGACAGCGATGTCTACTTCCCCCGATGCCTCCGCGGCCGGTTCGGACACCCCGAACCTGGACTTCGCAGGCACCACGCCGTACGAGGACTACGTCCAGGCGGACGTCCTCACCCACCTCCAGCACCCCCTCTCGGACGATCCGGGAGAGATGGTCTTCCTGGTCACCACCCAGGTCATGGAGCTGTGGTTCACCGTCATCGTCCACGAGTGGGAGACCGCGAGCCGCGCCCTGCGCGAGGACCGCCTCCCCGTGGCGATGGACGCGCTGAAGCGCTCCGTGCGCGAGCTGGAGGCGCTGAACGCCTCCTGGACGCCGCTCGCCCAGCTGACCCCCGCGCAGTTCAACTCCTACCGCAGCGCCCTCGGCGAGGGCTCCGGCTTCCAGTCGGCGATGTACCGGCGGCTGGAGTTCCTGCTCGGTGAGAAGTCCGCGTCGATGCTGGTGCCGCACCGCGGCGCCCCGCGCGTCCACGCCGAACTGGAGAAGGCGCTGTACGAGCCGAGCCTCTACGACGAGGTGCTGCGGCTCCTCGCGCGGCGCGGCCTGCCGGTGCCGGCGGAGATCCTCGACCGCGACCTGTCGCAGAAGTACGAGCCGTCGCAGGCCGTCGAGGAGATCTGGGCGAGCGTCTACGCCGACCCCGACCAGAACGGCGAACTGGTGCGCCTCGGCGAGGCGTTGACGGACGTCGCCGAGCTGGTGTGGCGCTGGCGCAACGACCACCTCGTCGCCACGCGCCGCGCGATGGGCTCCAAGACGGGCACGGGCGGCTCCGCCGGGGTGGCCTGGCTGGAGAAGCGGGCCCGCAAGAACGTGTTCCCCGAGCTGTGGACGGCGCGCAGTCATGTCTGATCTCACCCACAGGGCGTCGCTGCTGGACGCCAAGGACGAACTGGCGGGGCACCGCGAGCTGTTCGCCCTGGACGACGCCGCCGAAGGAGCCGTGTACCTCGACGGCAACTCGCTCGGCGCGCTGCCCCGCCACGTGCCCGGCCGCGTGGCCGACGTCATCACCCGCCAGTGGGGCGAGCTGCGCATCCGCTCCTGGGACGAGAGCGGCTGGTGGACCGCGCCCGAGCGGATCGGCGAGCGGATCGCGCCCCTCCTCGGCGCGGCGCCGGGCCAGGTGGTGGTGGGCGACTCGACGAGCGTCAACGTCTTCAAGGCGCTGGTCGGGGCCGTACGGCTGGCCGACGAGGCCCGCGACGAGATCGTGGTCGACGCGACGACGTTCCCCACGGACGGCTACATCGCCGAGTCGGCCGCCCGGATGACCGGCAAGCGGCTGGTGCCGGTCGCGCCCGGCGACGTACCGGCCGCCGTCGGCCCGCGGACCGCCGCCGCGCTCGTCAACCACGTCGACTACCGCACCGGACGCCTCCACGACCTGCCCGGCACCACGGCGGCGATCCACGCCGCCGGGGCCCTCGCCGTGTGGGACCTGTGCCACAGCGCGGGCGCGCTGCCCGTCGGCCTGGACGCGCACGGCGTGGACCTCGCCGTCGGCTGCACGTACAAGTACCTCAACGGCGGCCCCGGCGCGCCCGCGTACCTGTACGTCGCCGAGCGCCACCAGGCGCGCTTCGACTCGCCGCTGCCCGGCTGGACCTCGCACGCCGACCCCTTCGCCATGGAGCCGCGGTACGCGGCGGCCGAGGGCGCGGTGCGCGGGCGCGTCGGCACGCCGGACATCCTCTCCATGCTGGCGCTGGAAGCGGCGCTGGACGTCTGGGACGGGGTGTCGGTCGAGGCCGTACGGGCCAAGAGCCTCGCGCTGACGGACTTCTTCCTGGAGTGCGTGCGCGCGTACGTCCCCGAGGGCCGGCTCGTGTCCGTGACGCCGGAGGCGCACGCCGAGCGCGGCAGCCAGGTCGCGTTCCGCTGCCCGGACGCCCCCGCGGTGATGGAGGAGCTCATCGCCCGGGGCATCGTCGGCGATCTGCGCCGCCCTGACGTGCTGCGATTCGGCTTCACACCGCTGTACGTCGGGTTCGCCGACACCGAGCGGGCGGCACGCGTCCTCGCGGACGTCCTTTCGGAGCGTACGGGCTGACGTTCGGCCCTGATCTGCGGGGGCGCCAGTCCTGATACGGTCCCCGCAGGTCAGGCCAATTCGGCCCCGTCACCGAAAGGTTGAGCACCATGCCCGACCCTGCCGCGCGCGCCGCCCGCGACGCCGCCGAGGAGGCCTCGGCCCTGTCGCATCCGGCCGTCGACCCGGACTCCACCGCCGCGTACGGTGACCATCCGGACCAGGTCGTGGACTTCTACGCCCCGCGCGAAGGGGACCGCGCGCCGCTCGTCGTCGTGCTGCACGGCGGGGCGTGGCGGTCGCCGTACGACCGCCGGCACATCACCCCGTTCGCCGCCTACCTGGCACGGCGCGGCTTCGCCGTCGCCAACGTCGAGTACCGGCGGGGCAGGGACATCCCCGCGCAGGGTGGCGCCGGAGGCCCGGTCGCCGGGCGGTGGCCGGAGACCTTCGACGACGTGGCCGCCGCGCTCGACGCCCTGCCCGGGCTCGTACGCGCCCACCTGCCGCAGGCCGACGCGCGCCGTACGGTCGTCACCGGGCACTCGGCGGGCGGCCATCTGGCGCTGTGGGGCGCCGCCCGGCACGTCCTGCCCGCCGGTTCGCCCTGGCGGCTCGACGCGCCGCCCGCGCTGCGCGGCGTCGTCGCCCTCGCGCCCATCGCGCACTTCGAGCGCGCCGTGGAGCTGGACGTGTGCGGTGGCGCGGTGCGCCAACTCCTCGGGGCCGGTGAGGACTTCGAGGTGCGTGCCGGGGCGGCCGACCCGGCGGTCCTGCTGCCGACCGGCATCGCCACGGCCGTGGTGCAGGGCCGCGATGACACCGTCGTCCCGCAGGCCGTCGCCGAGGCGTACGTGGACGCGGCGGCCAAGGCCGGCGAGATGGTCGGGCTGACGTTGCTGGACGGTGTGGGCCACTTCCCGCTGATCGACCCGGCGGCGGACGCGTGCGCGGTCGTCGCGGAGGAGATCGCACAGCTGGCCTGGTGAGCGCCGCGTAGGACCCCGTAGTCCTCAGGGCGGACGCGGCAGGATCCGCATCCAAGGGGACGACCGCGCCCCGGCCCGCGCCTACGGTGGACGGCGTGACCGACACCAAGACCCGCAGCCCCGAGCTCCGGCTTGCCCAGGGCCTGCTCCAGGGCCTGCGCCGCGAGCTGTTCCACGACGTCCTCGCGTACCGGCTGCTGCCCCCCATGGCCACCGACGGCCCGGTGACCCGGCGCCTGCCGGGCCGGATACGCGCGTACGCGCAGTGGACGCCGCACGCGCTGGTGGTGGGCGCGGCGCTGGTCGTGCTGCTGATCGGGGCCGGCACTGGCCCGTATCCGATCGGTCTCGTGCCCGCCGGGGCGGTGCTGCTCACGCTCGTCCGGCCGCTCGCCGCGTTCTGGCTGTCGCTCGTGTCGGCGCCGTTCGTGAGCCTGCTCGCGGGCGGCTGGGGCGAATGGCCGTGGTCGCCGACCTGCTTCGCGGCCCACCTGGTGGTGCTGACCGTCGTGGCGGCGCGGACCCGGCCGCGCGCCGCGGCCTGGATGTGGGTGATCACCGCCGTCTTCTCGGTGTTCATGGAGACGGGCCTGGGCCGCGGGTACGGGTCGAACTCGCCGGTCCTGGTCTTCCTCGCCGCCCTCGCCCTCCTCGCCGTCACCGTGGTGCACGTGCGCCGCGAGGCCCGGCAGGAGATCACCGCCCAGCAGTCCGTCACCGCGCAGGAGCGGTCCATGCGCACCCTGCTGGAGGAGCGCACCACCATCGCCCGCGAGCTGCACGACGTGGTCGCCCACCACATGTCGGTCGTGGCCATCCAGGCCGAGGCCGCCCCCTACCGCGTGGAGAACCCGCCGCCCGAGCTGGAGCAGGCGTTCGCCACGATCCGCGAGAACGCCGTCGCCGCCCTGACCGAGCTGCGCCGTGTCCTCGGCGTCGTCCGCGCCCAGGACTACGAGGCTCCGGACGCCCCGCAGCCGACCCTCGCCGACCTCGGCGGGCTGGTCGCCAACGTCCGCGACGCCGGGCTCGACGTCGAGTCCACGGTGACCGGCGCGGTGCGCGAGCTGCCGCAGGGCGTGGAGCTGTCCGCGTACCGGATCGTCCAGGAGGCGCTCAGCAACGTGCTGCGGCACGCGCCGGGCGCGGCGGCGAAGGTGGAGGTGGCGTACGTCCTCGGCGGCCTGGGCCTCAGAATCGTGAACGGCCCCGCGCGGGGCCTGGTGAAGCCCGCACACGGAGCGGGGGCCGGTCACGGGATCACGGGCATGCGGGAGCGGGTGACGATGCTGGACGGCGAGATGACCGCCGGGGTGACCGACGACGGCGGCTACGAGGTCGCGGTCTTCCTTCCGGTGCCCGCGGCGAGGACGGAGGCGGCATGACCATCCGCGTACTGATCGTGGACGACCAGATGATGGTCCGCGAGGGCTTCTCCGTCCTGCTGAACGCCATGCCCGGCATCGAGGTGGTGGGCGAGGCCGTCAACGGCCGCGAGGCCGTCAGGCGGGTCGCGGAGCTGCGGCCGGACGTGGTCCTGATGGACATCCGCATGCCCGAGCTGAACGGCATCGACGCCACCCGCGAGATCGTCGCGGCGGACGGCGACGCGAAGGTGCTGGTGCTGACGACCTTCGACCTCGACGAGTACGTGTACCAGGCGCTGCGCGCCGGAGCGTCCGGCTTCCTGCTGAAGGACGCCTCGGCGCGGCAGCTGGCGGACGGCGTGCGGGTGGTGGCCGCGGGCGAGGCGCTGCTCGCGCCGACCGTCACCAAGCGGCTGATCACCGAGTTCGCGCGGCGTGCCGAGTCGCCGCGGGCGGCGGCGCTGGCGCGGGTCGGCGACCTGACCGAGCGCGAGACGGAGGTGCTGGTGCTGATCGCGCAGGGCCTGTCGAACGCCGAGATCGCCTCCCGTCTCGTCGTCGCCGAGTCGACGATCAAGACGCACGTGAGCCGGATCCTGGTGAAGCTGGGGCTGCGGGACCGGACGCAGGCGGCGGTGTTCGCGTACGAGGCGAGGCTGGTGACGCCGGGCTGAGCCCTGCGTAAGGTCGGCCCATGGACTTCGACCCGTGGTCCCCGCAGTGCGTCGCCGACCCCTACCCCGCCTACGCGGAGCTCCGTGCCCGGGGGCGGGTGCACTTCTTCGAGCCGAGCCGCCAGTACCTGGTGCCGCACCACGCCGATGTCGCCGCCCTGCTGCGGGACCGGCGGCTGGGGCGGACCTACCGGCACCGCTTCACGGACGCGGAGTTCGGGCGTACGCCGCCCCCGGCCGCGCACGAGCCGTTCCACGTCCTGAACGACCACGGGATGCTGGACCTGGAGCCGCCGGACCACACGCGGATCCGGCGGCTGGTGTCGAAGGCGTTCACGCCGCGGACGGTCGAGCGGCTGCGGCCGTACGTCCACCGGCTCGCGGGCGAGCTGGTCGACGGCCTGGTGGCGGAGGGCGGGGGAGACCTGCTGACCGCCGTCGCCGAGCCGCTGCCGGTCGCGGTCATCGCGGAGATGCTCGGCGTCCCGGAGCCGGACCGGGGGCTGCTGCGGCCGTGGTCGGCGGCCATCTGCGGGATGTTCGAGCTGAACCCGTCGGAGGAGACGGCGGCCCGGGCGGTCAGGGCGGCGGTCGAGTTCTCCGCGTACCTGCGGGGGCTGATCGCCGAGCGGCGTACGTCGCCGGGTGAGGACCTGATCAGCGCGCTGATCGCCGCGTACGACGAGGGCGACCGGCTCAGTGAGCAGGAGATGGTCTCCACCTGCGTGCTGCTGCTGAACGCGGGCCACGAGGCGACCGTGAACACCACCGTGAACGGCTGGTGGGCCCTGTTCCGCCATCCGGGGCAGCTCGCCGCCCTGCGGGCGGGCGAGGTGGAGTTGTCCACAGCTGTGGAGGAACTCCTCCGTTACGACACCCCGCTCCAGCTCTTCGAGCGCTGGGTGCTGGACGACGTCGAGATCGACGGCACCACCCTCCCGCGCGGCAGCGAGGTCGCCCTCCTCTTCGGCTCCGCCAACCGCGACCCGGCCGTCTTCGACCGCCCCGACACGCTGGACCTGTCCCGCCGGGACAACCCCCACGTCTCCTTCGGCGCGGGCATCCACTACTGCCTCGGCGCCCCGCTGGCCCGGATCGAGCTGGCCGCGTCGATGGCGGCGCTGCTGGAGCGCGCGCCGGGGCTGCGGCTCGTCAAGGAACCGGAGTGGGGGCCGAACTTCGTGATCCGGGGGCTGAACGGAATCACGGTGGAGGTCTGATCCGCGGGGGTGAAATCATGGACGGATGTCAACTGCCCTGCGCCGTACCGCCGCTGTCCTCGTCCTGCTCGCCGGAGCAGCCCTCGGCTTCTGGGTCGTCTTCGGGCCGCCCCACGACTGGACGGGCGGCATGCGGCTGCTGAAGTTCGCCCTCGGCCTGACCTCCCTGGGCCTGATATCCGGCAGCGCGTGGCTGATGTTCCCCGGCTCGCCGGACGACGACGAGGACGACGACACGACGCCCCACCCGATGACGGGCCCGCTCGACGCGCTCTAGGGGTGTCTCGCCGGCCGCCGAGCGTTACGCCGCCGGCAGCATCAGCGACCACGCCGACGGGCGCAGCGTCCACGTACGCGTCCACACCGGCCCGGTGACCAGCGCGTCCGCGCGGTAGCGGAACGACGCGCCCGAGACGGTGACCGCGGCCGCCTCGGCCCGGACCGGCTCCGCCGCCCGGGGGCGTACGACCACCTCGGCGACCCCGTCCCGGGACAGCACCGTCACGCCCTCGACCGGGTCGTCCGGACCGCACAGGAGCCGCCCGTCGGCCTCCACCCGGAGCCGGTACGTCCGCGTCGCCGGGCCCGGGCGTATGCCCGGCGACTCGGAGTAGCCCGAGGGCGCCGGGCGGACCAGCGTCCGCACCAGCGACCGGCACGCGTCCCACACCGACGGCGGCTCGACCACCGACAGTCCCGAGGGCCCGGCGTACCCCGCAGAACCCGCGGACCCCGCCGGGATCCGCAGCCCCCGCACCACCACGCCGTCGCTGTCGTCGACCAGCAGGTCCAGCCGCCGCGCCGCCCCGTCCAGCACCGCCCGCGCCGCCGCCACCGTGCTCAGCGGCACGCCGAGCGCCCCGGCCAGCTCCACCGTCCCGCGCGGCCCCACCGGGATCACCGAGAGGGCCTCCCCGTCCAGCTCGCGGCCCCGGTGCAAATGAGCCACCGCCCGCAGCAGCGCCCGGTCGTCCCCGACCACCACCGGGCGGCGCGCGCCGCGCCGGGCCAGGGCGCGGGCGAATTCCTCGGGCCCGTCCGGAAGGCAGATTTTCGCTTCTGCGCCCGCGTGCAGTACATCTTTCGCGATCCGTACGGACTCGCCGTCACTTCGGCGGGCGACCGGGTCGATGACCACCAGGAGCTGGTCGTGAGCCGACACCTCGGTCCTTCCTCGGGTAGTCTCTTTGTGCAAGAGCCCCTTGCGCTATTGCGCCAGGGGCTTCGTCTATTCCGGGGCACACCAACAGGCGGCGTTCACGCCTCCTGACCTTGGACATGCCCCGCCCGGAAGGGGTGTACGCCTGTGCCCGCACTTGTGCTGCTCGGTGCTCAGTGGGGTGACGAGGGCAAGGGAAAGGCCACCGACCTGCTCGGTGGATCGGTTGACTATGTGGTGCGCTACCAGGGTGGCAACAACGCCGGCCATACGGTCGTCGTCGGCGACCAGAAGTACGCGCTGCATCTTCTGCCGTCCGGAATCCTCTCCCCGGGATGCACCCCGGTCATCGGAAACGGCGTCGTCGTCGACCCGGCGGTCCTGCTCTCCGAGCTGAGTGGGCTGAACGAGCGCGGCGTCGACACCTCCAAGCTCCTGATCAGCGGAAACGCCCACCTGATCACCCCGTACAACGTCACCCTCGACAAGGTGACGGAACGGTTCCTCGGCAAGCGGAAGATCGGCACCACCGGCCGCGGCATCGGCCCGACGTACGCCGACAAGATCAACCGCGTCGGCATCCGCGTCCAGGACCTCTACGACGAGTCGATCCTGACGCAGAAGGTCGAGGCGGCGCTGGAGAACAAGAACCAGCTGCTCGCCAAGGTCTTCAACCGCCGCGCGATCGAGGCCGACAAGATCGTCGAGGAGATGCTCGGCTACGCGGAGCAGATCAAGCCGTTCGTCGCCGACACCACGCTGATCCTGAACAACGCCATCGACGAGGGCAAGGTCGTCCTCTTCGAGGGCGGCCAGGGCACGCTGCTCGACGTCGACCACGGCACGTACCCCTTCGTCACCTCCAGCAACCCGACCGCCGGCGGCGCCTGCACCGGTGCGGGTGTCGGCCCGACGAAGATCAGCCGCGTCATCGGCATCCTCAAGGCCTACACGACCCGCGTCGGCGCCGGCCCGTTCCCGACGGAGCTCTTCGACGAGGACGGCGAGGCGCTGCGCCGCATCGGCGGCGAGCGCGGCGTGACCACCGGCCGTGACCGCCGCTGCGGCTGGTTCGACGCGGTCATCGCCCGGTACGCCACCCGCGTCAACGGCCTGACCGACTTCTTCCTCACCAAGCTCGACGTGCTGACGGGCTGGGAGCAGATCCCGGTCTGCGTGGCGTACGAGATCGACGGCAAGCGCGTCGAGGAGCTGCCTTACTCGCAGACGGACTTCCACCACGCGAAGCCGGTCTACGAGTACCTGCCCGGCTGGTCCGAGGACATCAGCAAGGCGAAGACCTTCTCCGACCTGCCGAAGAACGCGCAGGCGTACGTGAAGGCGCTGGAGGAGATGTCCGGCGCGCCGATCTCCGCCATCGG
This sequence comes from Streptomyces sp. NPDC045998, assembly GCF_056430285.1. Taxonomy (NCBI): domain Bacteria; kingdom Bacillati; phylum Actinomycetota; class Actinomycetes; order Kitasatosporales; family Streptomycetaceae; genus Streptomyces; species Streptomyces sp. NPDC045998. Next base: position 192,380 of record NZ_JBWKLJ010000004.1, on the reverse strand, counting down.
TGTCGGCCCCGGCCGCACCGAGACGATCGAGATCAACTCCTTCCTGTAAAACCGCAGGACCGCAGGACCGCTGGACGGGGAGCCGGGTCGGTACGTCACCACGTACGGACCGGGCTCCCCGTCCGCGTTCAGCCCGACGGGCGTGGCGACACGACCGGCTGCCCGGGCTCCGACGGCCCCTTCCTGAGGTACTCGCCGGGCTCCCCGTCCGCGCTCATGCCGTACACCAGCAGCGTGTCCCTGCCGTCGACGCGCTTGACGCGCAGGTTCTGCGACGAGCCCATCCCGTAGTCCTCGCAGCCCGCGTCGGAGCCCGTGTCCGGCGTCGGCGGGCCGAGGACGAGCAGGCCGCCGGCACCGCCGACGACGGCCGTGCTGCCGCAGTTGAGCGTGCCCCCCGTCGGCTCGCCCGTCTCGTCGTCCGTCTTCGGGAAGCTGTTCTGGAAATGGACGAGCTGCGCGCCGATCGGGCCCTGGCTGACGGTGATCTCGGAGGTGTAGAGGTCGCGCTCCGCCTCCGGGATCTCCGGGTGCGGCGCCTGCTCCCACGTGCCGAGCAACGGGGCCGGCACGATCTCCGGCCCCGCCTGCACCTTTCGGAAGGTGGCCGTCACCGCGCCCGACGTCCAGCGCAGGACGTCCGGGGAGGTGAGCGTGAGCGTCTGGTGGGCGGCCGGAGTGCACTCCTTGGCGGGCACGCTCGTCGTCACGTCGCTCTCGCCGAAGACCACCTCGTTCTCGGCCGCCGAGACCAGCGTGGAGCGGCCCATGCACAGGCGCTCCCCGGTGACCTGGACGTACGTCCCCGCCTTCTGCCCCGGCACGCCGGTGCCGATCTCGATGCGGGCGGTCTCGTACGGGGCTTCCCGCGTGCCCTTGATGACGCCCTCCCAGGCCCCGCGGAAGGCGGCGGGGACGGCGTTGGGGATCTTGTCCCCGCCCGGCGGGGGCGTCGGCGTCGGGCGTATCCAGGAGAGCGGGTTCGAGCCGGAGAGGGTGAGGGCGGTGAGGGTGACGCCGGTGAGGGCGGTGAGCGCGACGGCGCCGATGAGGAGCGCGCGGCGGGTCCTGCGGGGCCTGAGCGGCGTGGGGGTCGCCGGTGTCGGTTCCCCGTCCTCGTCCAGCAGCCGGGCGGCGAGGCGGCCGAGCTGGGCCAGCAGCCCGGCCGGCAGCCACGGCTCGGCGGTCTCGACGTGCGCCGCCAGCCACGCGGCGGTCGGCCGGTCCGCCGGGTCCTTGGCCAGACAGCCGCGTACGAGCTCGTCGAGCTCGGCGGGCAGCCCGGCGAGGTCGGGCTCGTCGTGCGCGATGCGGAACATCATGGCGTGGATGCCGCTGTCGGCCGTGCCGAAGGGCGCGCGGCCGGTCGCCGCGTACGCCAGGACCGAGCCGAGGCAGAAGATGTCGGAGGCGGCGGTGAGCCGGTCGCCGCGCACCTGCTCGGGCGACATGTAGCCCGGCGACCCGACGACCGCGCCGGTGCCGGTGAGGCCGCCGTCCGTGACGGTGTCGAAGGCCCGCGCGATGCCGAAGTCGATGATGCGGGGCCCGTCGACCGTGAGCAGGATGTTGGCGGGCTTCAGGTCCCGGTGGACCAGCCCGGCGGCGTGGACGTGCTCCAGGGCCCGGGCCAGCCCGGCGGCCAGCGAGCGTACGGACTCCGGGGGCAGCGGCCCGTACTCGTCGCCGACCACCGTACGCAGGGACGGCCCGGCGACGTACCCGATCGCCACCCAGGGCGCCTCGGCCCCGGTGTCCGCGCCGAGCACGGGCGCGGTGCCGACCCCGCCGACCCGCTCCAGCGCGGCGACCTCGCGGGCGAAGCGGCGCCGGAACTCGTCCTGCGCCGCCAGCTCGGCGTGCACGACCTTGACGGCGACGGTGCGCCCGCCGGCCGACCGGGCGAGGTAGACGCGCCCCATGCCACCGGACCCGAGCCTGCCGAGCAGGCGGAACGGGCCGATCTGGACGGGGTCGTCACCAGTCAGAGGCTTCACGGGACCAGAGCATGCCAGAGGCCGTACGGGAGGGGGCCGGGCGTCCGGGACCCGGAGGGGAGCGGAGGGGCGCCGAGGCCGGCCGAGGGGAGACGAGACGCGGGTCACACGCGCCGTCGTGTCACAGGGCCTCGGGCTGCCTCGTCTCGTGGGCGTAGGCACCGGACACCGCTCACCCCACGAGCCCGGCACGACATGAGGAGCACACGATGAACGCGCGACTGGACTACTTCGCCAGCCCGACCGCCGGCAAGGTCCTCAAGCACTTCACATCGGCGGGCAGGGCGCTCAAGGAGTCGCCGCTGCCGTCCGCGACGCAGGAGCTGGTGGCGCTGCGCGTGAGCCAGATCAACGGCTGCGCCCTGTGCGTCGACATGCACACCAAGGACGCCGCCGCGGCCGGTGAGACCCCGGTACGGCTGGCCCTGGTGGCGGCGTGGCGGGAGGCCACGGTCTACACCGAGGCCGAGCGCGCCGCCCTGGAGCTGGCGGAGCGTGGGACCCGGGTCGCGGACGGGGCCGGCGGGGTCGACGACGAGGTGTGGGCGCGGGCCGCCAAGCACTACGACGAGGAGCAGCTCGCCGCGCTGGTGCTGCTGGTGTCCTTCATGAACACGGCGAACCGGCTGAACATCATCAACCGGCAGCCGGCCGGGGACTACGTGGCCGGGCAGTTCCACTGACCCCGGAAACGGGCCGTTGACGCAGGGGATCGAGGGGGAATCGGCGTGAGCAAGGTCGAGGAGTTCGAGGAGCTGCGGCCGCTGCTGTTCTCGATCGCGTACCGGATCCTGGGCAGCGTGAGCGAGGCCGAGGACGCCGTGCAGGAGACGTGGCTGCGGTACGACGCCTCGGCGACGCGGCCCGCGTCGGTCAAGTCGTTCCTGTCCGCCACGGTGACGCGGATCGCGATCGACGTGCTCCGCTCCGCCCGGGTGCGGCGGGAGGAGTACGTCGGGCCGTGGTTCCCCGAGCCGTTGCTCAACGACCCGTACGAGGACCCGGAACGCGCGGCGGAGCTGTCGGACTCGGTGTCCATGGCGTCGCTGCTGCTCCTGGAGCGGCTCAGTCCGCTGGAGCGGTCGGTGTTCCTGCTCCGTGAGGTGTTCGCCTTCGGGTTCGACGAGGTCGCCGCGGCGGTGGGCCGTTCGGAGGCCGCCTGCCGGCAGCTGCTCGTACGGGCGCGGCGGCACATGCGGGAGGGGCGGCCCCGGTTCGCGGCGGACCGGCAGGAGCGGCAGGAGCTGGCGGCGCGGTTCTTCGACGCGCTGAAGGACGGTGACATGGGCGGGCTGCGGGATCTGCTGGCCGCCGACGTCCAGTTGGTCGGGGACGGCGGCGGCAAGGCCCCGCAGCTGGCCAGGGCCATCGTGGGCGCCGAGAACGTGGCCCGGCTGCTCGTCTCCGTCTATCCGCAGATGGCCCTGGTCGACGTGACGTTCGACCCGCAGGAGGTGAACGGTCAGCCGGGGGCGGTCTTCCGCGACCGCGACGGCGGGGTCCTCAACATCTGGACCCTCGACGTGCTCGACGGGCGGATCCAGGCCATCCGCGCGGTCCTCAACCCCGACAAGCTCCGTCACCTCGGTCCGGTGGGCGACGCCTGGGCCGTCGAGCGCGAGGCGAGGGAGGCGCGGCGGCGGAAGAGGTGACGTGTGCCAGAGGGGCGGCTGCCGGGGGCGGCCGCCCCCGTGTAGGACACGGTCCGCCCTAGGCGCCGGCTACGGTCACCCGACCAAGTGCCTCCCCGCGTGCGAGCCGGGTGGAGGTGTGTCACAACGGGTGTAAGCCCCCGTAGCCCAGGAGTCCTCCATGCCCTTCGTTCCTTGCCTCAGCGTGTCCGACACGGCCGCCAGCCTCGCCTTCTACAAGAAACTGGGCTTCGACGCCGACTCCAGCACCTCGCGCCCGGGGGACGACATCCACATGCTCCTCCACCAGGGGGAGTTCTGCGCGATGATCTACCGCAACGCCGACCTCAAGCAGTGGCTCCCGGTCCTCAGGGACCAGCCCGTGGGGTTCGCCGGCATGTTCTACCTCGCCGTCGACGGCCTCGACGCCTTCTACGAGAACGCGTCCCGGCACGCCGAAGTCGTCAAGGAGATGACCTCCGACCACACCGGGCAGCGCCTGTTCTACATCCGCGACCTCGACGGCTACGTCATCGGCTTCAACGACAAGGCGGCCCTCCAGGCCAGTGACCTCGGCAAGTACGCCGAGTAGGCCGCTGCCGCGCGGAAACGCGTCAGTGCATGTGCATCGGCTCCTCGGGCACCTGGAGCCCCGGCAGCAGCCCGTCCTGGAACGGTGCCAGCCCGGCCAGCACCAGGAACACCACCCCGACCGCCGTCGAGAACCACGGCCCCAGCCGCCACAGCTTCTCGATGAAGATCACGGCCGCGACCCCCGCCATCGCCGCGATGTTCATGACCCCGAGCGGTACGAGGATCACCATCAGCCCCCAGCAGCAGCCGACGCAGTACAGCCCGTGGTGCGCCCCCACCCGGAGGTCCCGCGCCCCGCGCCGGAACTGCGCGTACCGCATCAGCTGGCCCATCGGGCTCCGGCAGTGCCGCAGGCAGACGTTCTTCAGCGGCCCGAGCTGCTGGAGCCCGGCCAGCAGGAACGCCGTGAAGGCGATCCAGCGCCCCGCGCCCGGGTGGTCGCGCACCAGCTCCCCGGTCGCGGCCAGGGCCCCGTACGCGAGGAGCCCGAAGGCCGTCCACACCAGCAGGTAGCCCGCCACGAAGGCGGCCGTCCGGGCCGCCCGCGTCACGCCCGTCGACTGCCGGCCGATGCCCCGCGCCCAGGTGACCGCCACCGGCGCGACCGAGGGCAGCATCATGGCGGCCATCATCAGCAGCCACAGCAGCAGGAACAGGGGGAGGGCCATCCCCATCGTCCCGGGCTCGACCCCCATGTGGCGGGCCTGCCCCACGGTGAGCACCCATGCCAGGACCGCGATCAGCACCAGCAGCGACCAGGCGATCGCGAGCGCCCGCGGCGGCAGGAGGTTCCCCCGCCGCAGTGGAGGCTCGACGGCCATGCGGCGATGGTGGCGCGCAAGGGTCCTGGAGTGGTTCACGGCGCCCTCCACGGCGGTCCCTTCCAGGGTGCACCCTGGAAGAAGCGGCGGCGCGCGCAGCGAGGAGGTCCGAAGATGGCCGACACCGACACAGCCGTCCCGCGCTGGCACGTCGCCGGGGACTGGTTCGACACCTGCAAGTGCGGCATCCCGTGCCCCTGCTCCTTCGCACAGCCGCCCACGACCGGCGAGTGCGAGGGGATCATGGTCTGGCACATCCGCGAGGGCACCTACGGGGACGTGGTGATCGACGACCTCAACGTCCTGGTCCTCGCGTCCTTCACCGGAAACGCCTGGGCCGAGCACTCCGACGCCTACGCCGCCTTCTTCATCGACGAACGGGCCGACACGGCGCAGCGCGACGCCCTCGAGATGGTCTTCGGCGGTCAGGCCGGCGGCTGGCCCGCCGTCTTCGTCAGCGGCGCCGCCCTGGAGATGCGGGGCATGGAGTTCGCCCCCATCGAGTTCTCGATCGAGGACGACCTGGGGTCCTGGAGCGCCGTTATCCCCGGCCGCGTCGAGGCCCGCGCCGAGGCGCTCACCGGCCCCACGACCCCGGAGGGCGCGCGCGTCCAGGTCACGAACCTGCCGGGCTGCGAGACCGGGCCGGGGCAGCTCGCCACCTGGGGCCGCTCGACCGCCGACCGGGCGGACGCGTACGGCTTCCGGTGGAGCCACGAGGCCGGCCGGTCCAGCAAGCACATCACCTTCGACTGGTCGGGCCCCGACGACCAGAGGTGAGCGAACGGACAGAGCTGAGCGAACGGACGCGGAGCCCGTGCGATGCGCGCCCGGGCCCCGTACCGGTGGTGCCGCGGCCTGCCTGGCCCGCCTACCGTCGCCTGCCTACCGTTCCAGCAGCTCCTTGAGGTGCTGCTCGTTCTTCGGCATCTCGTTCTTCGCGCGAGGGCGTATGACGAGGGGCACGAGCACCTTGCCCATCCCGTGCGACTCGAAGTCGAGGTCGAGCGTCACGCGCGACCGCTCCCCGTCGCCCACCGGCTCGACCGTGCCCTTCACATGGCCACGGACCGGGCCGTCGACGCCGTCCATGCGGAAGCTCCTCGGCGGGTCGAACTCGCTCATCTCCATGGTCATCGGCATCCGCCGACGACCGACCTGCCGGGTCACCATGACCCGCGAGCCCACGCCCACGGGGGCGTCGCCGACCGGGGTGGCCGCGATGGCGCTCTCCTGCCATTCGGGCAGGTGAGTGGGGTCGGTCAGATAGGCGAAGACGTCCTCGGGACGGCGGGCGATCTCGACACTTTCCTTGATCGAGGACATGTCGCCCCCTTTCGGGTGGTTTGTCCTACAGGCAACCCTACTCGGCACTCGGCCCACTCCGGGAAGGTGCTCGAGGCGCTGGACGCGACGGCGCATCCGGTGCTGCTGCGCAGCACGCTCATCGCGGCTGTCCGGGACATGTCCGGGACACGAGGTCCGGGCCCACAGGGCGCCTGGGACGCCTACCGTCCCAGGCCATGGACACAACACGCAGGACGTTACTCCGCGGCCTGGCCGCCGCCCCGCTGGCGGCAGCGGCGGGCGGGCTGCTCGTTCCCGAGACGGCGTTGGCGGCGGCGGGCCGGCAGAAGGTCGAGCGGGTGCCCGGGCCGAAGAGCGGGCCGACGTACGCCGAGGTGATCCGGCAGCTGAACGAGCGCGCCGCCGGAGAGCTGGGCCGGAGGCAGGGGCTCTGGCGGGTCCCGCTCGCCACGCTGCTGGACTCGCCGCCGGAGCGGACCGGGAGGCGGATCACCCGCGTCTCCTACCCGACCGCGGCGCTGCGGCCTCCGGAGAGGCGCGTCCCCCGGCTCGCGCACGGGTTCCAGTGGCATCCCGACGACTTCCTCACCCCGAACTGGCGGCCGCAGGGCATCACCACCAACTACGACGCCGTGGGCGGGCGTCCCGCCCGCAGGGTCCTGATCGTCTCGTGGGACGCCCACAAGGCGGCGCGCCCCGAAGGCACACGCCTGAGCGTGGTCGAGATCGCCTCCTCCGGCGAGGCAAGGTACCGGCATGTGCTGCTGGCGGAACCGGCGCTCGGCGGTGCGGAGGGGCGGGACCCCAGCTTCCACCCCATCCACACGCACGCGGGCGCCGTGGCCTGGTACCGCAACCTGCTGTACGTCGCCGAGAGCGCGGAGGGCCGGCGCGGATTGCGCGTCTTCGACGTCGACAACATCTTCGGGGTCCGCACCGACGCCGCGAGCCAGGGCCGCTTCGGCTTCGAGGACGGCCGGTACAGCGCCGACGGCTACGCCTACGTCATCCCGCAGGTGACCGCGTACCAGGACGTGGACCAGGACGTGGGCCAGGAGGACGGGGACGCCTTCACCTATTCCCAGGTCGCCCTGGACCGGTCCGGCTCCACGCACCGGCTGGTGGTGAGCGAGTACCGCGGGGGCGGGAGCCGGCGGAGGCCGCGCATCGCGCGGTTCGACCTGGACAAGTCGACCGGGCTGCTGGCCCGGCACACGTCGAGTGTCCCGCTGGTGTACACCGGCCCCAAATCGGTGCAGGGCGCGGTCTCCGTGAACGGCACGTACTACGTGACCACGAGCCACTCCGCCAAGGGCAACGGACAGCTGCACCGGTGGCGGGCCCGGCCCCGGACGTGGGAGTTCCCGCCGGGCATCGAGGACGTGAGCTACGACGCGCGGGACAACGTGCTCTGGACGCTGTGCGAGTACGCGAAGGGCGACCAGGAGCCCGGCGAGGACCTGAGCGTCTACAACACCCGTTACGTGTACGGCATGAAGCTGTAGGCGATCCGGCCACCCCGGCCACCCCGGCCCTCCGGGGCCGGGGTGGTCAGGCCCGGGTGCCCATGACCACCGTGGCGTACCGGTCCTCGCAGGTGGCCACCTGGGGCGTGAGCCCGTCGGCGGCGACGATCCCGGCGGCCGTGTCGGCCTGCCGCTCGCTGGTCTCGAACAGCAGGCAGCCGCCCGGGGCCAGCCAGACCGTCGCCTCGGCGGTCACGCGCCGCAGCACGTCCAGCCCGTCCGCGCCGCCGTCGAGCGCGACCCGCGCCTCATGGACCCGCGCCTCGGCGGGCAGGAACGCGACCTCCTCGGTGGGTACGTACGGGACGTTGGCGAGCAGGACGTCGATCCGGCCCCGCAGCGTGCGCGGCAGCGGCGCGTACAGGTCTCCCTCGTAGACCCGGCCCCCGGCCGCGGCGACGTTGCGGCGCGCGCACCGCACGGCGGCGGGGTCGATGTCGGCGGCGTGCAACTCCGCGCCGTCGAGCGCCGCGACGAGCGCCGCGCCCAGCGCGCCGGAGCCGCAGCACAGGTCGACGACCACCGCGCCGGGCGGCGCGAGCGCCTCGGCCCGTTCGACGAGGAACTCGGTGCGGCGGCGCGGCACGAACACCCCCTCGTCCACGGCGTACCGCACGCCACGGAACTCGGCCCAGCCGAGGACGTGTTCCAGCGGGTGTCCGGCGATCCGCCGCTCGACCATCGCGTCGAGCTCCTGCGGCGTGCGCGCGGCGGAGCGGAGCAACTCCGCCTCGTCCTCGGCGAAGACGCACCCCGCGGCCCGGAGGGCGGAGACGACGGTGTCGGGGGCGGCGCCCGTGTGGGCGGGGTCTATGGGGTGTACGGCCATGGGAAAGCCTTTCGAGAGCCGTGGGCGCTCTCGCGGACTGTGTCCCTACGAGCCGTGAGAGGAGAGCACCCGGTCTGACGTGGCGTTAACGGGTCTCACCTCCTTGGTTCCTCGGTCGTCCTGCTGACGAATTCCCCCACCCTACACAAGCGTTCACACGCTGGACGGGCCGCCCGGCGCCGGCTCGTCCGCCACCCTGTCGAGCGCCCGGGACAGCCGCTCCAGCGCCCGCGCGGTCTCGTCGAACGCCTCCTCGCCCAGCTCGGCGGCGAGCCGGGCCGCCAGCTCCGCGTGGCCCGGGTTTATGCGGGCGACGGACTCCCGGCCCAGCTCCGTGGGGGCGAGGAGCTTCGCCCGCCGGTGCGCCGGGTTCGGCTGGTACTCGGCGAGGCCCTCCGCGACCAGCAGGTCGGCGATCCGCTGGACGCTCTGGCGCGTGATGCCCATGGCGCGGGCGATCCCGGACACGGGAAGCGGCTCCCGCAGGACGGCTCCGAGGACCTGCCACCACGCGGCGGTGAGCCCGGCGGGACGGGCCAGTTTCTCCGAGACGGCGAGCAGCTGGCCGTTCAGCCGGAAGACCCCGAGCGCGGTACGGCTGAGGAGCTCCTGGAGGTGCCGTTCGACCGGGGTCACGCGTTCAGCTCCTCGTAGGCGGCGGGGTCCGAGTCGTGGAACAGCCGGTACCAGGCGTCGAGCTTCGCGCCCCCGAACGCGCCCATCCTGCCGAGCACCTCCCGCGCGAACGCCACCGGTTCCGTGGGCCCGGCCGTGATCAGGTCCCCGTCGGTGACGGCGTCCGCCTCGACGTACTCCTCGCCTCCCTTGTAGCCGGTCGCGGCGAGGTAGAAGGGGGCCGCGCTCGTGTGGCGGCGCCCGTCGAGCAGCCCCTCGCGGGCCAGCCCGGCGGTCGCCCCGCATATCGCGGCCACCGGCACGCCCGCGTCCAGGAACGCGCGCGCCTTCGCCGCGAACGGCGCCAGGTCGTCGGAGGTGTCCCACAGGTCGGCGCCCGTGAGGATGAGCAACGCGCTGTCCTCGGGCCGCAGCTCCGCCAGGGCCAGGTCCGGCGTGATGCGCAGACCGCCGATGGTGGTCACGGGGTCCGTGGTGAAACCGACCGTGCGGACGTCGAATCCGCTGCGCGCCAGCCAGGCGGTGGCATGACCGGTCTCCCAGTCGGCGAAGGAGTCGTAGACGGCGAGGTGAACGGTCCTGGTCGAGGTCGCAGTCGAGGTCTCGGACGGATTCTCGGTCGAGGTCTCGGACGAGGTGGTGCCGGTCATGGTGGCCTCCCGTGCGTCGCACGCGTCGCACATTCGTGCGGGCTATGACTACATGCTGTCATCTCGACAGAATGCTGTCAATGAATTTCCGTGGACCCGAGCATCTCGTCCTCGTCGTAGCCCAGCTCGTCCTCGATGCCGAGCTCCACCGCCGCGTTCCACCGCAGCACACCGGGATGGTCGCCCGTGGCCACCGCGTGCAGCACCGCCTGCGCCTCGGCGGTGCCGATGCCCCCGAGCGCGTGGACGCACTTCAGGCTCAGCGCGAAGTACGGCGCGTCCGCGCCCGACTCCCGCCGCCCGTCGATCAGCGCCGCCAGCGCCGGGACGGCCTCCACAGCCCCGATCTCACCCGCGATGTCGACCAGATCCTCAAGGACGCCCCCGGCCCCACCAGCCCCACCCGCCCCACCACCCGCGCCCGACGCGATCACCGGCACCACGACCTCCGCCAGGCCCTCCGGGTGCAGCTCCGCCGCCAGCAGCGCGAACCTGACGAAGCGCGCCCAGGCCCCGGCCCCCGCCAGCACCCGCAGCCACTCCAGCACCTCCCGAGACGCCGCACGCGGCTCGGCCGCCGCCACCTCCGCCGCCTTCTCCCGGCCGATGTAACCGCCCCTCAGCAGGGCGTCGACCTGTTCGACGACCCCCTCGGCACCCCTCACTCCGCCGCCACCCCCGACACCTTGCCGACCCCCGCGCCTTCCGCCATACAAGATGGCCATACCAACCCCCACCAGCACATCTTTACCCTGGGCCGCATGACCCCTCATGCCGATCCCGCCGCCCACGCCGATCCGCAGGCCGGCGCCGCCGTCAAAGCCGCCGACCGCGCGCACGTCTTCCACTCCTGGTCCGCCCAGGGCCTGATCGACCCGCTCGCCGTCGCCGGCGCCGAGGGGGCGTACTTCTGGGACTACGACGGCAACCGCTACCTCGACTTCACCAGCGGTCTCGTCTACACCAACATCGGCTACCAGCACCCCAAGGTCGTCGCGGCCATCCAGGAGCAGGCCGCGAAGATGACGACCTTCGCGCCCGCCTTCGCCATCGACGTACGCTCCGAGGCCGCACGCCTCATCGCCGAGCGCACCCCGGGCGACCTCGACAAGATCTTCTTCACCAACGGCGGCGCCGAGGCCGTCGAGAACGCCGCCCGCATGGCCCGCCTGCACACCGGCCGCCCCAAGATCATGAGCGCCTACCGCTCGTACCACGGCGCCACCTCCACCGCGATCAACCTCACCGGCGACCCGCGCCGCTGGGCCTCCGACACCGCCACCGCCGGTGTGGTCCACTTCTGGGCGCCGTTCCTCTACCGCTCGCCGTTCTACGCCGAGACCGAGCAGCAGGAGTGCGAGCGCGCCCTCCAGCACCTGGAGGACACGATCGCCTTCGAGGGCCCGGCCGGCATCGCCGCGATCATCCTGGAGACCGTCCCCGGCACCGCCGGCATCATGGTCCCGCCGCCCGGCTACCTCGCCGGCGTCCGCGAGATCTGCGACCGGTACGGCATCGTCCTCATCTTCGACGAGGTCATGGCGGGCTTCGGCCGCACCGGCGCGTGGTTCGCCGCCGACCACTTCGGCGTCGTACCGGACCTGCTGACCTTCGCCAAGGGCGTCAACTCCGGGTACGTGCCGCTCGGCGGCGTCGCCATCTCCGCCGAGATCGCCGCCACCTTCGACAAGCGGCCCTACCCCGGCGGCCTCACCTACTCCGGCCACCCGCTCGCGTGCGCGGCCGCCGTCGCCACCCTCCAGGTCATGGCCGACGAGAAGGTCGTCGAGAACGCCGCCCACCTCGGCGAGAACGTCCTCGGCCCCGGCCTGCGCGAGCTCGCCGAGCGCCACCCCTCCGTCGGCGAGGTGCGCGGCCTCGGCGTCTTCTGGGCGCTCGACCTCGTCCGCAACAAGGAGACGCGCGAACCGCTCGTCCCGTACAACGCGACCGGCGAGGCCAACGCGCCCATGGCCGCCTTCGGCGCCGCCGCCAAGAAGCACGGCCTGTGGCCCTTCATCAACATGAACCGCACCCACGCCGTCCCCGCCTGCACCCTGACCGAGGCGGAGGCCAAGGAGGGCCTCGCCGCCCTCGACGCGGCGCTCGCGGTGGCGGACGAGTACACCGAGCACGCACCGTAACGATCTGGAACGCGCCCCCTCCGGCTGGCTTAAGGTGTCCGGAACCGGACGGAGGGGGCCAGAACCATGCCCGCGAGCGGAGGTGTGACCCGCAACACCCTGCGCCAGCAGATCGCGGACGCGCTGCGTGACGAGGTGCTCGCGGGGCGTCTGCAGCCCGGGCAGGAGTTCACGGTCAAGCAGATCGCCGAGCAGTACGGGGTGTCCGCGACACCCGTCCGCGAAGCGCTCGTCGACCTGGCCGCGCAGGGCCTCCTCGACTCCGACCAGCACAAGGGCTTCCGCGTGCACCAGTTCTCGGTCGACGACTACCGGGGCATGGTCGAGGCCCGCGCGCTCATCGTGGACGGCGTCTTCAAGCGGCTCACCGTCCATGTGCACGCCGTGCAGGGCGCGCCGCTGGTGTCCGTGCGCCGGCGCGCCGAGGAGGCCGCGCGGGCGGCGCGCGCCGGGGACCTGGACATCCTCATCGGCTACGACCTGCGCTTCTGGCGCGAGCTCAGCGGCTTCGTGGCCAACCGTTACATCGGCGACTTCCTGCACCGGCTGCGCGTCCAGGCCTGGGTGTTCACCGTGCCCCACCTGCGCGCCGACCGGCGCGCCTGCGACTGGCTGTGGAGCGGCCACGAGGAGCTGGTGAACGCGGTGACGCTCGGCGACCCGGACGCCGTCATGGCCGTGATCGACGCCTACAACGCGCACGCGCTCGCCTGGGCCGACCACCTGGAGGGCCTGGAGCGCCCCGAGCACCGGGACGGACCGGAGCGCCCGGAGCGCCGGGAGCACGTCGACGGCCCGGGCGGTACGCGCCCGTGACCGACCTCAGCGTCGTCGTCCCGGCGTACAACGAAGAAGCCCGCCTGCGTCCCACCCTCGACGCCATCCGCGCCCACCTGACCGCCGACCCCGGCCGCTGGGGCGACTGGGAGGTCATCGTCGTCGACGACGGCTCGACCGACGCCACCGCGCGCGTGGCCCGGGACTTCGCCGCCGAGGAGCCGCGCGTCCACGTCATCACCGGCCTCGGCAACCGCGGCAAGGGCCACGCCCTGCGGCGCGGCGTCCTCGCCTCCTACGGGCGCCGCGTGCTCGTCACCGACGCCGACCTGGCCACGCCCATCGAGGAGCTGGACCGGCTCGACAAGGAACTCACCGCGGAGGGCGCGGACGCCGCCATCGGCTCACGCGCGCACCCCGACTCCCGCATAGAGGTCCACCAGCACCGCCTGCGCGAGTGGCTCGGGCGGATCGGAAACCGGTTCATACGGGCCGTGGCCGTACCCGGCGTACGCGACACCCAGTGCGGCTTCAAGCTCTTCGACGGCGACAAGGCACGCGCGGCCTTCGCCGACTCCCGCCTGGACGGGTGGGGGATCGACGTCGAGATCCTGCGCTTCTTCCGGCAGGCCGGCTGGCCGGTGACGGAGGTGCCGGTGCGCTGGTCCCACCAGGCGGGCTCCAAGGTGGCGCCCCTGGACTACGCGCGCGTGCTGGCCGAACTCGTGACGCTGCGCGCCCGCTCCGTCCGGCGGACGGACCTGGCCGTGGCCGGCCTCTTCGTCCTCGCCTCCATCCTCCTCTACCGGGGCCTGTGGGCGGACCTGGACCGCGCCTACCTGGCCGACGCGGGCCAGGACCAGAACCAGTGGGAGTGGTTCTTCGCGGTCACCGCCGACAACGTCGTCCATCTGCGCAACCCGCTCTTCACCACCGTCCAGAACCATCCGGACGGCGTGAACCTGATGGCCAACACGGTCATGCTCGGCCTTTCCGTGCCCCTGACCCCCGTCACGCTCACCCTCGGCCCGACCGTCACCTGGGCCCTCGTCCTCACCGGCGGCCTGGCCGCCACGGCCTGCTCCTGGTACTGGCTGCTCGCGCGGAGGGTCGTACGCAACCGGTGGGCCGCCGCGACCGGCGCCGCCCTCGCCGCCTTCGCGCCGCCGATGATCTCCCACGGCAACGCCCACCCCAACTTCCTGCTCCTCTTCATGATGCCGGTCCTGATCGACCGGGCCCTGCGCCTGTGCGAAGGGCGGGCGGTCGTCCGCGACGGGGTGCTGCTCGGGCTCTTCGCGACGTACCAGATCTTCCTCGGCGAGGAGCCGCTGCTGCTCGCCGCCGTCGGCATGCTGCTCTTCGCCCTCTCGTACGCGCTCGCGCGCCGCGAGGTGGCCCGGGCGGCGTGGCGGCCCCTGCTGAAGGGCCTGGGCGTGGCCCTGGCGGTCTGCCTGCCGCTGGTGGCCTTCCCCCTGTACTGGCAGTTCTTCGGCCCGCAGAGCTACCACAGCGTCCTGCACGGCCCCAACGCCGGCAACGGCCCGCTCGCCTTCCTGGAGTTCGCCGGCCGGTCGCTCGCCGGGGACGAGGCCACGGCGGACCGGCTCGCCATGAACCGCACCGAGCAGAACGCCTTCTACGGCTGGCCGCTCACCGCCCTCGCCTTCGCCATCGCCGTACGCCTGTGGCGCCGGCCCCTGGTGGAGGCGCTGACCGCCACGGCGGTGTGCGCGGCGCTGCTGTCGCTCGGCCCGCGCGTCCGCGTCCCGTACACGGACGTCGTCGTCCCCGGACCGTGGCGACTTCTCGCCGAGAAGCCGCTCTTCGAGTCGGTCATCGAGTCGCGCGTGGCCATGATCTGCGCACCCGTGCTCGGCATGCTGGTGGCCCTCGCCGTGGAGCGCCTCGCGGCCTCCCGCACCCCTGCGTACCGGATCGCGGGCCTCGCGGCGGTGGCGCTCGCACTGCTGCCGATCCTCCCGACGCCGTACCCGGTGCGCGAACGGGCCCCGGTCCCCGCCTTCCTCGCGTACGGCGCCTGGCGGCAGTACCTGGGGCCCGGCGAGTCGATCGTGCCGGTGCCCCTGCCGGACCCGGGCAGCGCGGACGCCCTGCACTGGCAGGCGCAGACCGGCTTCGGCTTCCCGGTGCCCGGCGGGTACTTCAACGGCCCGTACGGGCCCGAACGGATCGGGATCTACGGCGCCGTGCCGCGCCACACCTCCAACCTCCTGCGGGAGGTGCGCTGGAGCGGCCGCGTCCCGGCGATCGGCCCGCGCTGGCAGGAGCAGGCCCGGGCGGACCTGGCGTACTGGCGGGCGGGCGTGGTCGTCCTCCCGTCGCAGTACAACGAGGGGCCCCTTTACGAGACCGTGTCCAAGCTTCTGGGGCGACCTGGTGAGCGGATCGCCGGTGCGTGGGTATGGGACCTGCACTGAAGCTCCTCAACTCCAACTAGGCTTCCCTGGCTGTCCCGAACTGTCCTGACGTGCCCTTCGTGAGGAGAGCGAGTGTCCCTTGGCCTGTGACCTGTGGTTGGTCCCACTCGTCGACGTGCTGTGCCATAGCCCCGACAACCCCTTCGCGGAAGAGATCGCCGCCTACGACAAGGCGTTGCGCGAGGCGGGCCTGCCGACCGTGCCCGTCTTCGCCTACATGCCCGGCCTGTCGGGCGACGTGGCGCCGGTCGCCGGGTTCGACTACGACGCCCTGCACTTCCTGCGCCGGGCGTACCTGCTGCAGATCTGCGGGCTCGCCGTGACCCCGGTCGACGAACTGGGCGGGGACTACGAGCAGTTGCTGGAGATGTTCGAGTCGACGGCCCAGCAGTCGCACCTGGTGTGGCACTACGACCACGCGGGCGCGTACGTCCCCGTCGACTTCCCCGCGCCGCTGTCCACGGAGGAACTGCTCGCGGGCGGCGGGCCGCTCGGCTCGGCGCAGGGCCTGCTGCGGGAGCTGGAGTACGTCGCCCCCTCGATCGGCATCGACCCGGCGAACCCGCCCGCCGCGCCGCTGCCACCGGAGCGGCCCACGTCGCTGGAGGAGCCGGCGGGGCCGATCCCGTACGACGAGAGCCCCTTCGCGCGGGAGCGGCACGTGTGGCTGGGGCTGCACGCGGCGGCGACGCGGAGCCTGGGGCAGGGTTCGATGATCATCTTCAGCTGAGCGCCGCGCCGCGGTGAGAGCTCCCCGGGACCGGCCCTACCGCGGCTCCGGGGGGCGCTGGCGCGGCATGTTCGGGCGGGTGCCCGGCGGAAGGGGGAACCGGCCCGGCAGGGGCGGTGCGTCCTGCCGGGCCGGGGTCGGGAGGGTGGACTGCATCACCAGCGGCGCAGAGCCGGAGCGGAACTCCACCATCCACTCCGCCGTCTCCGTACGCACCAGCTCCGTCACGTCCTCCGCGAACCGGCGCAGCACCCCCAGGCACCGCTCCGCCGCCTCGCTCGCCGTGCCCTCCGTCGGGCCCAGCACCTCGCGGATGGACTCCGAGGCCCAGTCGAACTGCAGCGCCTGCAGCCGGCGCTGGACCGCCTGCGCGGTCGCCACGTCCCGCATCCAGCCCGACGTGAGCCCGAAGTACCGGTCGCAGAGCAGGCAGGCCGCAGCGGCCAGCAGGGAGACGTACCCCCACTCCCAGCGGCCCAGCAGCGGCAGCGCGGCGCCGACGACCGCGCCCAGAGCCGTACCGACGCGCAGGGCACGCGCGCAGCGGCGCTTCCAGACGCGGTCGGAGAGGTACCACTCGGCCGTGCGGAGCGCGTTCGCCTCGACCCAGCGGTACAGCTCGTCCAGGCGCTGAGCCGGCTCGCCCCAGTCCCCCAGCGGAAACGGCCGTCCGGTCAGATCGCCGCCGTACCCCTCCGGGCTTTCGCCCTCCCCCCGGGCGGGGCCCCCGGGCTGCATCTCCGGCTGGCTCACCGGGGCACTCCTCTGCGCTCAACGTGACATATCGATGACGTGACGTGCGGTGACCTACGGTGCGCGGGGTGCGCATGCCCCCTTCCTACCGCCGAATGGGGGGTCGACGGCCGGGAATCCCGGTATTTCCGCCCGCAAGGGGGTCTTGATCAGGTGGCGGGCGCGGCCGTTTTTCACCCGAAGGAGTGGCACCCCATGGATGAGGCACACCGTCCGGCGACCACGTAGGCTCGGCATACCGAATATTCATCGTCCTACTCATCGCGAAATGCCAGGAGTGCCCGTGATTCCCGGTGGCGGCCAGCCCAACATGCAGCAGATCCTCCAGCAGGCCCAGAAGATGCAGCAGGACCTCGCCCGCGCCCAGGAGGAGCTGGCGCGCACCGAGGTCGACGGTCAGGCGGGAGGCGGTCTGGTGAAGGCCACCGTCACCGGCTCCGGCGAGCTGCGCTCCCTGGTCATCGACCCCAAGGCGGTCGACCCCGAGGACACCGAGACCCTCGCGGACCTCGTCGTCGCCGCCGTACAGGCCGCGAACGAGAACGCGCAGCAGCTGCAGCAGGCCAAGCTCGGCCCGCTGGCCCAGGGCCTCGGCGGCATGCCGGGCCTGCCCTTCTAGGCCGGGCCCGCCTGGCCGGACGTGCCTGGTCCGGGCCCGCCTGGGCCGGCCCGCCCCTCCGGGCCGGGTCGTCGGGGCCGGGTCTTCCGGGCCGGGTCTTCCGGCCCTTCTAAGTCGCCCGTCCAGCAACTACCGTAAGCATCACAGCACTCCAGGAGAGGCTTTCCGTGTACGAAGGCGTGGTTCAGGACCTCATCGACGAACTGGGCAGGCTGCCCGGCGTCGGTCCCAAGAGCGCCCAGCGGATCGCCTTCCACATCCTGCAGGCCGAGCCCACCGACGTACGCCGACTCGCCCACGCCCTCCTGGAGGTCAAGGACAAGGTCCGGTTCTGCGCGGTCTGCGGCAACGTCGCCCAGGAGGAGCGGTGCGGCATCTGCCGCGACCCGCGCCGGGACGACACGGTCATCTGTGTGGTGGAGGAGCCGAAGGACGTCGTCGCGATCGAGCGCACGCGCGAGTTCCGCGGGCGGTACCACGTCCTCGGCGGCGCGATCAGCCCGATCGAGGGCGTCGGCCCGGACGACCTGCGCATCCGGGAGCTGCTGGCGCGACTCGCCGACGGTACGGTCACCGAGCTGATCCTGGCGACCGACCCCAACCTGGAAGGGGAGGCCACCGCGACGTACCTGGCGCGGATGGTCAAACCCATGGGCCTGAAGGTCACGCGCCTCGCCAGCGGGCTCCCCGTTGGCGGAGACCTGGAATACGCCGACGAGGTCACGCTCGGGCGAGCGTTCGAAGGGAGACGACTCCTCGATGTCTGACGCCACTCTGCACGCGCACACGCTGGACCCGGACAGCTTCGCGGTCCAGATCGCCGACTCGATCGAGTCCTTCATCGTGGCCACCACGGAAGTGGCCAAGGGGGACGAGCCCGACAGCGCGGTGCCCTTCCTGCTGCTGGAGGTCTCCCAGCTGCTGCTCGCGGGCGGCCGGCTGGGCGCGCACGAGGACATCGTCCCCGACGAGCGGTACGAACCGGACGCCGGCCCGGACATGGACGTCGACGAGCTGCGCGAGCGGTTCGCGACGATGCTGGACCCGGTGGACGTCTTCTCGGAGGTCTTCGACCCGTACGAGCCCCGCAAGGCGCCCGTGCCGTTCCGGATCTCCGACAACCTCGCCGCCATCATCATGGACCTGCGCCACGGGCTCGCCCATTACCGCGCGGGCCGCACCACCGAGGCGCTGTGGTGGTGGCAGTTCTCATACTTCTCCAACTGGGGCCCGATGGCCTCGGCGACCCTGCGCGCCCTGCAGTCGCTCGTCTCGCACGTGCGCCTGGACCAGCCGCTGGAGGAGCTGGACGGGCTCGACACGGACGAGGACCTCGCGGAGGACGCCCTCGCGGAGGAGGCGGGCCGGGTGATGGCCCGGGAGATCGCGGGGCCGCTGGGCATCCATCCCGCCCCGTAGCCCGGCGGACGGCCCCTCCGGTCGGAGCGCGGCGGCGGCGCGGGCCGGTGTGAGGCACGCGAGGTCGGCCTCGCGGCACGGGACGCACACCTTGCCGGCGTTGCGCTGGAGTCGATCGCCCGGCCTCGATACGTCGCCGCGGTCGCGTCGTCCACGGTGACGGTGGTGGACCTGGCGGAGCGGGCGGTCGTCACGACGCTGGAGGTCGGCCGGTCCGGGGAGCCGGGGGCGCACGGCCCTGCCTACATCCCCTGCCGCGCGCCCCGCGATGCGGCGTGAGCCCGTCACCGAGTGAGCCCGCCACCGAGTCAGCAGCCCGTCACCGAGTGAGCCCGCCACCGAGTGAGCCCGCCACGAGTGACGCCCCACACATTCCGCGTACGGCCGCCCGGGAGGGGCAGGTGCCAGCCCGAGCGGCCGTGGGGTCGTCCCCGGGTGCTGGGGCGGATCGCACGCTGAGCGGGACATCTCACCATGTGATATCGGAGAGGCGATTCCCGGCCGCTCGTTAGACTGAGCTGACCGCAAACGGACTGAGCGAGGAGCGCACGTGGGCCTTGTCGTGCAGAAGTACGGAGGCTCCTCCGTTGCCGATGCCGAGGGCATCAAGCGCGTCGCCAAGCGAATCGTCGATGCCAAGAAGAACGGCCACCAGGTGGTCGTCGTGGTTTCGGCGATGGGCGACACGACGGACGAGTTGATCGATCTCGCCGAGCAGGTATCCCCGATCCCTGCCGGGCGTGAGTTCGACATGCTGCTGACAGCCGGGGAGCGCATCTCCATGGCCCTGCTGGCCATGGCGATCAAAAACCTGGGCCACGAGGCCCAGTCGTTCACCGGCAGCCAGGCGGGCGTCATCACCGACTCGGTCCACAACAAGGCGCGCATCATCGATGTCACGCCGGGCCGGATCCGTACGGCGCTGGACGAGGGCAACATCGCCATCGTCGCCGGCTTCCAGGGTGTGTCGGCGGACAGCAAGGACATCACCACCCTCGGGCGCGGCGGGTCGGACACGACCGCCGTCGCGCTCGCCGCGGCGCTGGACGCCGAGGTGTGCGAGATCTACACCGACGTCGACGGTGTCTTCACCGCCGACCCCCGGGTCGTGAAGAAGGCCCGGAAGATCGACTGGATCTCCTTCGAGGACATGCTGGAGCTCGCCAGCTCCGGCTCCAAGGTGCTGCTGCACCGCTGCGTCGAGTACGCACGCCGTTACAACATCCCGATCCACGTCCGGTCCTCCTTCTCGGGGCTCCAGGGCACGTGGGTCAGCAACGAACCGCGAGGGGACCGCAAGGTGGAGCAGGCCATCATCTCCGGTGTCGCCCACGACACCTCCGAGGCGAAGATCACCGTCGTCGGGGTGCCGGACAAGCCGGGCGAGGCCGCCGCGATCTTCCGCACCATCGCGGACAACGAGATCAACATCGACATGGTGGTGCAGAACGTCTCCGCCGCGTCGACCGGGCTGACGGACATCTCCTTCACGCTGCCGAAGGCGGAGGGCCGCAAGGCCATCGACGCCCTGGAGAAGCGCAAGGACGTCATCGGCTTCGACTCGCTGCGCTACGACGACCAGATCGCCAAGATCTCGCTCGTCGGCGCCGGCATGAAGACGAACCCGGGCGTCACGGCCGGCTTCTTCGAGGCGCTGTCCGACGCGGGCGTGAACATCGAGCTGATCTCGACGTCCGAGATCCGCATCTCGGTCGTGACCCGCGCCGACGACGTCAACGAGGCCGTCCGCGCCGTCCACACCGCCTTCGGCCTGGACAGCGACTCCGACGAGGCCGTCGTCTACGGAGGCACCGGCCGGTGATTCCGGTGATGGCGGGCTCCGCGCGATGAGCGGCAAGCCGACGCTCGCGGTCGTCGGGGCGACCGGGGCCGTCGGCGCCGTCATGCTCCAGATCCTGTCGCAGCACGCCGACGTCTGGGGCGACATCCGCCTGATCGCCTCCCCCCGCTCGGCCGGCCGCAAGCTGGCCGTGCGCGGGGAGGAGACCGAGGTCCTCGCACTCGCCGAGGAGGCGCTGGACGGCGTCGACGTGGCGCTGTTCCTGGTGCCGGAGGAGATCGCCGCCCGCTGGGCGCCGGTCGCGGCGGCCAAGGGCGCGGTCGTGGTGGACGCCTCGCCCGCCTTCCGGGCGGACCCGGACGTCCCGCTGGTGGTCCCGGAGATCAACCGGCACCGCGTACGCGCACGGCCGCGCGGGATCGTCGCCTGCCCCGGCGACACCACGCTGGCGCTCATCGTGGCGGTCGGCGCGCTGCACGCCGAGTTCGGCGTCGACGAGCTCGTCGTCTCCACCTACCAGGCCGCCAGCGGTGCCGGGCACGCGGGCGTCGAGACCCTGCGCGCGCAGACGCTCCGTGTCTCCGGCGTGGAGCTGGGGACCACCCCCGGCGACGTACGCAGGGCCGTCGGCGACGACACCGGGCCCTTCCCCGCCCCGCTCGCGCTCAACGTGGTGCCCTGGGCCGGGTCGCTCCAGGAGGGCGGCTGGTCCTCGGAGGAGCTGCGCCTGCGCGACGAGACGCGCAGGGTCCTGGACCTGCCGCAGCTGCGGGTGACGGCCACCTGCGTCCGCGTCCCCGTCGTGACCACGCACTCCGTCTCCGTCCACGCGCGCTTCGAGCGCGAGGTGACCGTCGCCCGGGCGCACGAGATCCTCGCCACCTCGCCGGGCGTGGTGCTGTACGACGACCCGGCCGCCGGGGACTTCCCGACCCCCGCCGACGTCGTGGGCACCGATCCCACGTGGGTCGGGCGCGTACGGCGGTCCCTGGACGACCCCCGGGCCCTGGAGCTGTTCGTGTGCGGCGACAATCTCCGCAAGGGTGCCGCGCTGAACACCGCTCAGGTGGCGGAGGTCATCGCCGCGGAATTGTCGGTGCGCTGAGCAGCACCCTTTGTAGGATCTGTGAACGCCCTGTGAGCAAGTCTTCGGTCCGTACCGCTTGAACTGGGGCGATGGCATGTTCGACGATGCTTCTCCCCCTTGCTGCAACCGGTGGTCGGGCGGGAAGCGTCTACGCGGTCGCCCCTGACGCGCCGCCGCGCGAAATGGGCAAAGGGGAAGAGCGAGTACGCATGAGGGCAATCGACGCACCGTTCGCACGGTCAAAACCGGTGACGTGCGCGTACAACCCTGACGGGGGGCAGCGTGTCCAACAGGCGTGGCACAGGTACTCGACATCACAGCGGCGGTCCCGCTCCGCGGCGCGGCCGTGGCCCCGCTGCGCCCCGGCGGCGGGCCGGCGCAGCCGCTCCGGCGGCCCCGTCAGCGCCGTCAGCCCGGCGGCATGCCGGTGATCGCGCCCATGCCCGCAGCTAGGCGCACCACCCGCATACCGTCCCCCCGCGGCGCCGCCGAGGCCGCCGAGGCCACCGGCACCGCTGGTGTACCGGGTGCGGCCGCGACCGCGACCGCCGCGGCCGGGACGACCGTCGACCACCTCACCGAGACCTACCGCGCCCACTACCGGTCGCTGCTGGGTCTCGCCGCGCTGCTGCTGGACGACACGGCCTCGTGCGAGGACGTCGTCCAGGAGGCGTTCATCCGCGTCCACTCGGCCCGCCGGCGCGTACGCGACCCCGAGAAGACGCTCGCGTACCTGCGGCAGACCGTGGTCAACCTGTCCCGGTCCGCCCTGCGCCGCCGCATACTCGGGCTGAAGCTGCTCTCCAAGCCGATGCCCGACATGGCGAGCGCCGAGGAGGGCGCGTACGACCAGCTGGAGCGCGACGCGCTGATCAAGGCGATGCGCGGGCTGCAGCGCCGACAGCGCGAGGTACTGGTGCTGCGGTACTTCGCGGACATGACGGAGGCGCAGGTCGCCGAGACCCTGGGCATATCGCTCGGGTCGGTGAAGGCGTACGGCTCACGCGGCATCGCGGCGCTGCGCGTCGCCATGGAGGCCAACGCATGAGCGAGCCGCACAAGGGCGAGGACGGGTTCGAGCAGTACGGGCCGGACGGACCGTTGCACGTGAACGACCACCGGACTGGGAACGGAATTGTGAACGACGGCGACCGCCTGGGCGGTCTGCATGAACTGGGCGGCCTGGACGCCCAGGACGGCTTCGGCGAAGACGAACTGGCCCTGCGCCGGATGCTCCAGGGCGCGGTGGGGGACCTCCGGCCCTCCGACGGAGCCCTCGACCACCTGCGCAAGGCGGTGCCCGCGCGCCGGGCCCGCAAGCGGCAGGCCCTCGTCGGCATGGCGGCCGCGGCGCTGCTCTTCGGTACGGCGGTGCCCGCGTTCGTCCACGTGGCGAGCTCCGGCGGCACCTCCGACGACCGCCCGGTCAACGCCGGGCATGGCGAGGACGCCCAGGGCGGCACGGGCGAGGAGACCGGCGGCGAGGGCGGCGAGGCGGGCCCCGGCGGCGGTGTGACGGGCGGCGGCGGGGGCCCGGGCGGGCCCGGCGGCAGCGGCCGCGGCGACGCGCAGAAGCCGCCGGAGTCCGCCTCCGGCGCCGCGGACGGCACGGTCGGCGGCGGCGTGGTCCCCCCGACCCACTCCGTGCCGCCGAGCACACCGGTGTGCGCGGCGGACCAGCTGGCCGTGGCCACGGCACAGGCCGGGGAGCCGGACGCGGAGGGCAAGGTGTACGGCACCTTCCGCATCGCCAACGTCTCCGGTGACGACTGCGCCATCCCCGGTGACGGGACCATCGGCGTCTGGACGAGCGGCGCGGCCGACAGCGCGAAGATCACGCGCGTCCGCCACATGCCGGGCGACGCCGCGACCGGGCTTCCGGACCCCTCGGGCCCGGCGGACGGGCCGCTGCTGCTGAAGCCCTCGGGTTCGTACGAGGTGAGGTTCGCCTGGGTGCCGAGCGAGACGTGTCCGACGACGCCGCCGGACGGCGGCCCGTCCCCGGACCCGAGCCCCTCGGGCGACGGGGGCGCGACCTCGACCGGCGCCAACGGCTCGGACGGCTCGACCGGCACGGCCCCGGAGGGCACCGAGCCCCAGCTCGCCACGGAGGACGGCACTCCGGCGGACGGCAGCGTCACGATCACCCACACCCCGGACGCGGGCTCGCCGACGGCCGAGGCCACGATCCCGAACGCCTGCGCGGGCACGGTGTACTACACGGCAGCGCGGGTCGCGCAGTAGCCGCTCGTCCGCCTGTCGGTGGGGCCGGGGCCCCGGTGACTCAGCCCCGTGCCGGGGCCGCCGGGGCCTGCTCCGTCTCCGCTGGTTCAGTGGACTCCGGTGCGAGGCCGAGGGCCGCGTCCCGCGCCGCCTCCGCCTCCCGGCGGAACAGGCGGAACCACATGAAGAGCACGAAGCCCACGAAGGCGAACCACTCGCCCGTGTAGCCGAGGTTCTGGAACGCCTTCAGGTCCAGCCCGCTGCCCTGCGCCGCCGTCGCCGGCACCGGCGTCAGACCCGCCGGCGCCTCCGTCAGCGTGACCCACGCGTCGTACACGTCGTCCGGTACCAGGTTCACCAGCGAGGCCGCGCTGATCATGCCGACCTGCCCGGCCGGCAGCCCGCCCGCCGCGCGCACGCCCTTGGTGCCGGTGTTCTCCGACGCCTGGAGCGCGCCGGTCACCGTGACCTCGCCGGCCGGGGCCGCCGGGGCCTGACGCCCCTCAGGGAGCCAGCCGCGCACCACCGGCAGCGTCTTGCCGCCGTCCGTACGCAGCAGCGTCAGCACGTACGCACCGGTGCGGCCGTCCAGCTCGCGCCCCGGCACCAGGAACTGGGGCCCGTACCGCCCGGTCGCCGTCGCCTCGCGGCCCGAGGTCTCCTGGGTGACCGGCAGCAGCTCGTCCAGCGGCTCCGCGGTCCGCGCCGCGGCGCCCGGGTCGGGGCGCCGCTCCGCCTCCTGGTGGGACTCGACGCGGTCCTCGAACCTGCCGAGCTGCCAGGTCCCCATGAAGACGCAGAAGGGGATCGCCAGCAGGACGAAGACGTTGATCCCCCACCAGCGGGGTGTCGTCAGGAACCGGTACACCCCTCCACGGTACGGAACCCCCTCACCTCCCCGGCGCCGGGGTCCCCAGGTGCCGCGCGGCGAAGTCGAGCTCCAGCCGCACCTGCTTGATCCGTTCCTCCACCACCAGCGAGCCGTGCCCGGCGTCGTACCGGTACACCTCGTGCACCGCGCCCCGGGCCGCGAGCCGGTCGACGTAGTTGTCGATCTGGCGGATGGGGCAGCGCGGGTCGTTGACGCCCGCCGAGACGTAGACCGGCGCCCGGACCTCGTCCACGTACGTCAGCGGCGACGACGCCCGGTACCGCTCCGGCACCTCCTCCGGGGACCCGCCGAAGAGCGTGCGGTCCAGCGCCTTCAGCGCCTCCATCTCGTCCTCGTACGCCGTGACGTAGTCCGCCACCGGTACGGCGGCCAGGCCCAGCGCCCACGCCTCCGGCTGCGTACCGAGCCCCAGCAGCGTGAGGTACCCGCCCCAGGAGCCGCCCGCCAGCACCAGCTTCGCGGGGTCGGCGAGGCCGGAGGCCACCGCCCACTCCCGGACGGCCGCGATGTCCTCCAGCTCGATCAGCCCGACGCGGTGCTTCAGCGCGTCCGTCCACTCGCGCCCGTAGCCGGTGGAGCCCCGGTAGTTGACGCGGACGACCGCGTACCCGTGGTCCAGCCAGGCGGCGGGCGCCGCGGCGAACGCGTCGCTGTCGTGCCACGCGGGACCGCCGTGGACCTCGAACACCGTCGGCAGCGGGCCCGTGGCGCCCGCCGGGCGCTGCACGAGCGCGTGGACGCGGCCGCCGGGCCCGTCCACCCACACGTCCTCGACCGGCACGGAGGCGGGTGCCTTCAGGCCGGGCGGCTCCAGTACGACGCCGCCCGCCGTGGACCGCACCGCCGGCGGGTGCGCGGCGGACGACCACAGGTACTCCACCGTCCCGTCCGGCCGCGCCGTCGCGCTCGACACCGACCCGGCGGGGGTCTCCACCCGCACCAGCTCGCGCGCCGCGATGTCGTACCGCCACAGATCGCTGCGTGCCTCGAAGCCGTGCACGATCAGCAGCCCGGACCCGTCCGGGTACCACTCCGCCGATACGTCGCCGGGCAGGTCGAGCGCCAGCTCCGTCTCGGTCCCGGTGGCCACGTCCCACAGCATCGGCTCCCAGCGCCCGCGCCGCTGGTGCCCGACCAGCAGCCGGGTGTCCCCGTCCACCGGCGCGAAGCCCAGCACCGCGAGCCCGAGCTCCTCCGTACCGCCCTTGGTGTCGTCCAGCTCCGCCACGACCGACCCGTCCAGCCGGACCACGCGCAGCGCCGCGTGCATGGCGTCCCCGTGCTCGGTGTGCTCGATCGCGAGGAGCGTCCCGTCGCGCGACAGGTCGCCGACCCCGGCGGACTCCCGGTGCCGGTAGACCTCCACGGGCGGCCGGCCGGGCCGTACGACGTGGATGGTCGTCCCCTCGTCGTCGGTGGAGCGCCCGATCACCGCCGTGCCGTCCCGCCCGATCGCCAGGCCGGCCGGGTACGACGGCTCCAGCCCCGGCGCGGCCGGCTCGTCGTCGCCGCCCTCGAACGGCTGGCGCATCCAGCGGCCGAACTCGTCGCCGTCGGTGTCGGCGAACCACCAGATCCAGGCCCCGTCCGGCGACAGCTCGCCGTCGGTGGTGCCGTTCGGGCGGTCGGTGACCTGCCGCTGCGCTCCGGTCGCGCGGTCCCAGGCGTACAGCTCGTACGTGCCGGTCGCGTTCGACACGAACAGCGCACGGTCGGGGGCGTCCTCGGCCCAGTCGGGCAGGGAGACGCGGGGGGCGCGGAACCGCAGCTCCCAGTCGGGCGTGGCGTGTGCATCCGTCATGCCCCTATCCAACCCGACGGCTCGGGGCGCGGGACACGGTGCCCGGACGTCAGCGCACGGCGGGCGGGGTGTCCTCCGTGCACAGCGCCCAGATGACGAAGACGCCGATCGCGATCGAGACCACGGCCCAGACCGGCTGGTACGGCAACCAGACGAAGTTCGCGATCACGGCGAGCGACGCCAGCGCGACACCGCTCGCCTTGGCCCACGTCGCCCCGCTGAGGATCCCGGCGCCGATGAGCGCGACGAGGATGCCGAGGACGAGGTGGATCCACCCCCACGCGCTGACGCTGAATTCGAAGACGTACTCGCCGACCCGCCCGTACACGTCGTCCTCGGCGATCCCCGCGATGCCCTGCAGCATCCCGAGCACCCCCTCCACCAGCAGCAACACCCCGGCGAACATCGCCCCGGCGGACCCCCACCCCACCCGCCCGGCCCCCCCACCCGGCGCCCCGTCATGCCGCGCATACGCATGCCGCTCGGTCCCCCCGACACCCCCGTGCTCCCCGTGCCCTCCACCGCCCCCGCCGTGCCCCGCCTGCCCCCCGGCGCCCGCGTGCCCCCCGCCGGCCCCGCCGCCAGCCTGACTCATGGCCGCCCCTCTCTCCTCCGGTAACCACCCACCCCGGGCACTGCACCCGGCGGGCCTGCTGCGCTTCCGAGCCTGCGGGGCTGGGGGTGGGGCGTCGACCGGGGGGCGTCTGACCGGGTGAGGAACGTCCGATGCCTGCGGGGTGCAACCGGCAGGGACGGGCCCGCGTGCGCACGACGTGCCGAGGTCCCCTACTCACGTGAGTAGGGGGGAACCCACGACCTCTTCGTCGCGAAGCAACTCGCGCAGATTGTTGTCCGCCGCTGTCTGTCCGCGATGTCACGCAGTCGGACACTCACTGCCGCGGTTCACGTCGCCATGCTCGGACCGGCGTTGTGCAGCACAGCGAGTTCCTTCAGATCGTTCGCGACCATGACCTGAGCGAGACGACCCGCGACCGCCACGACCTTTGGCCAAGAGGGTGCCCGTAGATACTCCGCGTCGGTGTCGTTGGGGGCCTCGGCCGCCGCGGCATTGAGCGTGATGCCCAGCTCACGCATGGAGCGACCTCTTCCTCGCGGTCACTTCGGAAGCCGTTGGCCGACCTTGGGCACCTCGCTCACGTGGAGAAACAGGTAAGGCACCTAGGAACGTTCCTAGGTGCCTTACCTGGTGTTTCAGCTGTCGGGGTGGCGGGATTTGAACCCACGACCTCTTCGTCCCGAACGAAGCGCGCTGCCAAGCTGCGCTACACCCCGATGTCGTCCGGTGTCCCGGCGACGTCGTTTACTTTAGCCCACCGGCGCCCGGAGACGAAATCCGGTTTTCGCGGGGCCGCGGCGTGGGCCTGATCCAGTCCAGGCCGACCAGTGCGAAGGCCAGCGCGGCGAAGGCCAGGCCCAGCATCGCCGCGTCCGTCAAGGTGGCGGCGTAGCCGTGGGCGGCGACGTCGAGGAAGGGGTACGGGTAGCGGGCCGGGGTGCCGGGGGAGAGGAGGGCGCCGCGGGTGAGGGCGAAGGCGAGGTACGCCAGGGGGTAGAGGAGCCACAGGGCGGCGTGGCGGGCGCGCAGGCCGCCGGGGCGGGTGAGGAGCAGCCAGTCGAGGGCCGCGGCGATCGGCGTCACCGTGTGGAGCAGGTGGTTGGCGAGGAGGTGCCAGCCGGTGGTGGTCGACGGGCCGCCGTCCGTCATCGAGAAGCGCCCGGCGTCGCCCGCCAGGAGCAGGTGGTAGACGGTGCCGGTGATGGTGATGAAGAGCAGCGTGCCGCCCGTGACCAGCGGCGGCAGCGGCCGGCGGCGGCGCGACCAGGCGCGGTGGGCCGACGCGGCGAAGACCGCCGCGACCAGCAGGTTGCTCTGGATCGTGAAGTAGCTGAGCACCCGGCCCGGACTGCCGAGGGCCAGGTCGATGGCGATTCCGGTGAGCGCGGCCAGCGCGATCAGAGCGTGGAAGGCGGCGGCGTACGGGCGGCGGACGGGAGGGACGACCGCCGATGCGGGCACATGCGTCGAAAAGGGGGCAGTCATCCCTCCACCGTAGGGGGCCTTGATCAGCACCGGCCCGGCAGGTGGTGCTGATCAGTCTCCGGCGGGCTCGGAGGGGGGCCTGATCGGCCCGGGGCTCGTGAGGTTCCCGGCCGGCCCCCGGCCGCCAGGGGCCTGACCAGTCGCAGGCGCGACCCCAGTGCCCCGCTCAGTCCCGGGCCATCAGGGTCAGCAGCGTCGCCTCGGGCGGACAGGCGAAGCGCACCGGCGTGTAGCGGTTGGTGCCGCAGCCCGCCGAGACGTGGAGGTACGCGGTGTTTCCACCGGCGCGGTGCGTGGAGAGGCCCTTCACTCGGTCCGTGTCCAGGTCGCAGTTGGTGACCAGCGCCCCGTAGAAGGGGATGCACAGCTGGCCGCCGTGCGTGTGGCCCGCCAGGATCAGCGGGTAGCCGTCCGCGGTGAAGGCGTCCAGGGAGCGCAGGTACGGCGCGTGCACGACGGCCAGGGAGAGGTCCGCGTCAGGTTCCGGGCCGCCGGCGACCAGGTCGTACCGGTCGCGCTTGATGTGCGGGTCGTCCAGGCCCGTGAACGCCAGCTCCAGGCCCTCCAGCTTGAGGCGGCCGCGCGTGTTGGTGAGGTTCAGCCAGCCCGCCGCGTCGAAGGCGTCGCGCATCCCCTCCCAGGGGTTGTGCACGGCGCCGACGGCGGGCGCGTTGCCGTTGAGGCCGTGGCGGCCCTGGGCCTTCTCGAACAGGTAGCGGGCCGGGTTGCGCAGCTTGGGCCCGTAGTAGTCGTTGGACCCGAAGACGTACACGCCGGGGAATTCGAGGAGCGGGCCGAGCGCGTCCAGGACCTCCGGTACGCCCTCGGGGTCGGAGAGGTTGTCGCCGGTGTTCACGACGAGGTCCGGGCGCAGCCCCGCCAGGGACTGGAGCCAGGCACGCTTCTTGCGCTGGCCGCTCACCATGTGGATGTCGGACACCTGGAGGATCCGCAGGTCGCGCGTGCCGGGTGGCAGTACGGGGACGGTGACCCGGCGGAGCCGGAACGAGCGGGCCTCGAAGCCGGCGGCGTAGACCAGGCCGGCCGCGCCGACCGCTGCGATTCCTGCGGTGACTTTCAGGGGGACTCCGTATCGCGCGCGCATGAGGTCATCGTCCCAGACGGAGCACCGCACGGAAATCAGCGGGCGTGCAGGTCATCGCACCTGCCACACTTGTGCGCATGACCACGCTCAAGTCCAAGCTGCAGGAAGACCTCAACGCCGCGATCAAGGAGCGCGACGAGCTGCGCTCCTCGACCCTCCGGCTCACCCTCTCCGCCATCACCAAGGAGGAGGTCTCGGGCAAGGAGAAGCGCGAGCTCTCCGACGACGAGGTGCAGAAGGTGATCGCCAAGGAGGCGAAGAAGCGGCGCGAGGCCGCCGAGGCCTTCGCGCAGGGCGGTCGCGCCGAGCAGGCCGAGCGCGAGAAGGCGGAGGGCGCCGTCCTCGACGCCTACCTGCCGCAGCAGCTGAGCGACGACGAGCTCCGGTCCATCGTGTCCCAGGCCATCGACGAGGCCAAGGCCGCCGGTGCCGAGGGCCCGCGCGCGATGGGCGCCGTCATGAAGATCGTCAACCCGAAGGTGGCCGGCCGCGCCGAGGGCGGCCGCGTCGCCGCGGTGGTCAAGCAGCTGCTCGCCGGCTGAGGTCCGCGCCTCACAACGGGCCCGCGCCTCACACCGCGTCGGCGCAGGGACAGCCAAAAGGGGGGGGGGGGGGGGGGGGGGGGGGGGGGGGGGGTGGGGGGGGGGGGAGGGGGGGAGGGGGGGGGGGGGGGGGGGGAAGCCAGCAGCTATATGCGGCCCGTTTAC
>NZ_JBWKLJ010000004.1:0-161817 GCF_056430285.1 Streptomyces sp. NPDC045998 | reverse complement strand
GGGTGGGGCCCCGCAACAAAAAGCGGGTCTGCTACACACAGGTGGGAGGCAAAGGGAAACCAAAGGGGGGGCCCCCTCTCTTCTTCAGTGTGTCACCGCCCCCCTTGCGTACACGGTCCGGCAGGCTCAGCGGCCCCAGTCCCAACCGCCGTTGCCGCCACCGTTGTTCCCCTGGCCGCCGCGTCCGTTCCCGCCGCCGATCAGGTCCGGCGGGATGGAGATGCCCGGCCACGGCGAGTGGCCTCCGCCGCCCGGCTTGGGGTCGTCGCCCGGCTTGGGCTTCCCCTTGCCGTCGGGCTTCGGCGCGTCCGGGATGGCGACGGGCACGAACGACGGCGAGTCCGCTCCCTCCAGCGCGCCCGTCATCGCGTCCTTCCAGATGGGGCCGGGGACCTGACCGCCGAAGACCTTCTCGTGGTACTCCCCGCCGATGGTGATGTACTCCATCTCCACCTGCTGGGTGGGGCTGCCGACCCAGACGGCGCCCGACAGGTTCGGGGTGTAGCCGACGAACCACGCGTTCTTGCGGCCGTCCGTCGTACCGGTCTTGCCCGCGTTGTCACGGGACGAGAGGCCGGCCTGCCGGCCCGTACCGGAGTCCACCACACCGCCCAGCAGCTCGTTGATCGTGTCGGCGGTCCGCTCCGACATGGCCTTCGTGCACGCGCTCTTCGGCACCTCCATGCTCTTGCCGTCCGCCGTCTTGATGGACTCGATGGCGATCGGCGTGCAGTACGTGCCCCGGTTGGCGAAGGCCGCGTACGCGGTCGCCATGGTCAACGGCGACATCCCGTCGGAGCCGAGGGTGAGCGCGGAGGGCTTCTCGGGGAGCTTCTTGTCGTTGCCCATCACCACGCCCAGCTTGTCCGTCATCTCCGTGACCGGGCACATGCCGATCTCGGCGATCATCTGGACGAAGTAGGTGTTGACCGACAGCTCCATGGCCTCCCTGAGCGCGTAGGGGCCGACCTCCTTCTCGTTCTCGTTCTCCACGGTGTCGCCGCCCACGTTGCGCCACGGCTTGCCGCCGCACGTCGACACCGAGTCCGGGTACGGCATCTGGTACGGCGCCGAGTACACCTGCGTCGGCGGCCTGCCCTGCTCCAGGGCCGCCGCCGCGACGAACGGCTTGAACGTCGAGCCGACCGGGAAGCCGTAGTTCGACCCGCCCATGCTCTTGTTGACCGAGTAGTTGATCTGCGTCTCGTCCTTGCCGAAGCCGTACGGCTTGGACTGGCCCATCGCGAGGATCTTGCCGGTGCCGGGCTGGACCATCGTCACCGCCGTCGCGACCTTGTCGCTCTGGTAGACGTGTTCCGTTATCGACGCCTGCGTCGCCTTCTGCGCCTGCGGGTCGAGCGTCGTGCGGATCGTCAGGCCGCCGCGGTTCCAGATCTTGTTGCGCTCCTCCCGGTCCTTCCCGAAGACGGGGCTGGAGAGGAACGCCTCGCGTACGTAGTCGCAGAAGAAGCCCGCGCCGTCGACGGCGGTGATGCAGCCGTTCTTCGGCTTGCTGACCTTCAGCTGGATCGGGGTGGCCTTCGCGCGGTCGGCCTCCGCCTGGCTGATGTCACCGACGGCCGCCATGCGCTGCAGCACGATGTTGCGCCGCTTGGTCGCCTCCTCCACGTCGTTGACGGGGTCGTAGCGGCTCGGCGACTGGACGAGGCCGGCCAGCATCGCGGCCTCCTCCAGGGTCAGGTCCTTGGCGGACTTGGAGAAGTAGCGCTTGGCCGCGGCCTCGACGCCGTACGCCTGCTGCCCGAAGAAGGTGATGTTGAGGTAGTTCTCGAGGATCTTCTTCTTCCCGAGCTCCTCCTCCACCTGGATCGCGTACTTCAGCTCCTGGATCTTGCGGCCGAGCGTCTGCTGCGTGGCCTGCGCGACCTTGTCGGGGTCGTCGCCGGCCTCCTCCACGAAGACGTTCTTCACGTACTGCTGCGTCAGCGTCGAGGCGCCCTGCGCCACACCGCCCGACTGGGCGTTGCGGTTGAGCGCGCGCAGCACGCCCTTGAGGTCGATGGCGCCGTGCTCGTAGAAGCGCGAGTCCTCGATGGCGACGATCGCCTTCTGCATGTACGGGGAGATGTCCTTGAGGTCCACGACCGTGCGGTCGCGGGAGTAGACGGTGGCGATCTGGCCACCCTCGGCGTCGAGGATCGTGGTGCGCTGGCTCAGTGGCGGCCGCTTCAGGTCGGCCGGGATCTCGTCGAACCCCTGGACCGTCCCCTTCGCCGCGAGGCCCAGCACGCCGGCCGCGGGCAGGGCGATGCCCGCCAGTACGGCTCCGGAGAGCACGCTGACACCGAGGAACTTGGCGGCCTGCTGGGTGCCGGTCAGGCCTCCGCCCGAGCGCTTCTTTGGCATGGCAGCAGCCTACGTTCTCATTCGCCGGACACGCGTATATGCCTTGGCCTAAGCTGGTCACAACTGTCACAGCAGTCGCGGATCTTTCGGCCCGACCACCGAAGGAGCCTGCCCCGCCCCTGTCTTCGCGCCCGCCGGTCGCCCTCGCCGGGCGGTGTCCGTTTCCGCCGCATGCGTCAGCGGACGCCTGTTGTTGATCATCGGACATGTCGTGTTGTAGGGGATGAGGGGGATATGTCCACGGGTCACTCCCCTGGGTGATCTGCCGCGTACGCATAGTCCGTTCGGGCCATTCAAGATTGGGCCCGAAGGGGGTGTTGCGCTGTGTCCACCTTCCGTAACGTCCTCAACTGGCGGCGGTGAATATGCCGCTCGCCGCCGTGGGGGAGCCTCGATTCGGGAGAGGACGGCGCCGGTATGGGCTGGGTAGCTGACTGGAGTGCGCAGGCGGCCTGCCGCACTACCGATCCGGATGAACTTTTCGTGCAGGGAGCGGCGCAGAACAGGGCCAAGGCGGTGTGCACCGGATGTCCGGTGCGGACCGAGTGCCTGGCCGACGCGCTGGACAACCGCGTCGAGTTCGGCGTGTGGGGCGGTATGACGGAGCGTGAGCGGCGCGCACTGCTGCGCCGGCGCCCGACCGTCACCTCGTGGCGCCGGCTCCTGGAGACCGCGCGCACGGAGTACGAGCGCAGCGCGGGCATCCTGCCCGTCGCGCTGAACGACGACGAGACGTACGAGTCGTACGCCGCGGTGGGGTAGCCGCCGTCGGTGGCCCGGCCCCGGCTCCGGCGAGGCTCCGGCTCCGGCGAGACCGCACTCCGGCGAGGCTCCGGCCCCGGCTCCGGCGAGGCCCCACTTCAGCGAGGGCCCGCCGCCGCTAGCGCGTGCCCCCGGTCGCGCCCGCGCCGCCCGCGGTCGCGTCCCCGGTCGCGTTTGCCGTCGCCAGCCGGTCACCGATCGCGCGGAGACCGGCGAGGTCGTGTACGTCGCCGGGCAGAGCGGCCACTTCGGCCACCGCCACCTCGGGGTGGAGCGCGGCGAAGCGGTCACGCGTGCGGCGCTCGCGGGCGAGCACCTGCATGCGCTCGGCGTGCAGGCGGAGCAGACCGGCCGTCACCTGGGCGACGGCGGGCGAGACCTCGACAAGGGCATCGCTGGCGGGTGACGCGGGGGGCGGCTCGGGAGAGGTGGCCTCCGACGGGCTGTCGTCGTGGCCGCCACGAACACCAGTCTTCCCGGCGCCCTGATCCACAATGCGGCACTCGTCAAGATTTTCCGCATGCTCCCCGTCCAGGACCTCCGCCGCCGCCAGCGCCCGCTCGGCCGACAGCCGCGCGGCGCCGCTCCCGTGGACCCGGTTGAGGACCAGACCGGCCAGCGGCATCTTCTCCGCCGCCAGGCGCTCCACGAAGTACGCCGCCTCACGCAGCGCGTCCCGCTCGGGCGCGGCCACCACCAGGAAGGCCGTGCCCGGCGCCTGGAGCAGCCGGTACGTGGCGTCCGCGCGCGTACGGAACCCGCCGAACATCGTGTCCATCGCCGCCACGAAGGTCTGTACGTCGCGCAGCAGCTGACCGCCGAGCAGCTTGCCGAGGGTCCCCGTCATCATCGACATGCCGACGTTCAGGAACTTCATCCCGGCCCGGCCGCCCACCTTCGCGGGCGCCATCAGCAGCTTGATGAACGTGCCGTCCAGGAACGACCCGAGCCGCTTCGGCGCGTCCAGGAAGTCCAGCGCCGAGCGGGACGGCGGCGTGTCGACCACGATCAGGTCCCACTCGTCGCGCGCCCGCAGCTGGCCCAGCTTCTCCATCGCCATGTACTCCTGCGTGCCCGCGAAACCGGCCGACAGGGACTGGTAGAAGGGGTTGCCCAGGATCGCGCGGGCCCGCTCCGGGTCCGCGTGCGCCTCGACGATCTCGTCGAAGGTGCGCTTCATGTCCAGCATCATCGCGTGCAGCTCGCCGCCGCCCTCGATGCCGTCGACGCGCCGCGGGACGTTGTCCAGCCGGTCGATGCCCATCGACTGGGCGAGCCGGCGGGCCGGGTCGATGGTCAGCACCACCACCTTGCGGCCCCGCTCCGCCGCCCGTACGCCCAGGGCCGCCGCGGTCGTCGTCTTGCCGACGCCGCCCGCGCCGCAGCACACGATGATGCGGGTCGCCAGGTCGTCGAGGAGCGGATCGACCTCCAGGGCCGGGGCCGGGTCCAGGGCTCGGGCCTGGTTCGGAGTCATGCGGTCGTCCCCCCAAGCTGCTCGCGTACGTCCTTGGCCAGCCGGTACAGCCCCGCGATGTCGGCGCCCTCCCCCAGGAAGGGCAGTTCGTACGTCGGGACCTGAAGCTTCGCCAGTACCTCGCGCTGCTCCCGCTCCAGCTCCACCCGGCGCGCGTGCTCGGCGGCCTGGTCGAGGAGCGGGGTGACCAGCCGGGCCGGGGCCTTCACCCCCGCCGCGGCGAGCGCCTTGGCGATGTCCTTGCGGTGGTCGCCGGCGGCCGCCCGTACCGCGTGCTCGTCCAGCACGTGCGGCCGGACCATGTTGACGATGACGTTGCCGACCGGGAGCGAGGCGTCGCGCAGCTCGGCGATGCCGTCCGCGGTCTCCTGGACGGGCATCTCCTCCAGCAGGGTCACCAGGTGCACGGCCGTCTCCGGGGACTTCAGCACCCGCATCACGGCCTGCGCCTGGTTGTGTATCGGGCCGATGCGCGCGAGACCGGCCACCTCGTCGTTGACGTTCAGGAACCGGGTGATGCGGCCGGTCGGCGGGGCGTCCATGACGACGTAGTCGTACGTGAACCCGCCGTGCTTCTCCCGGCGGCGTACCGCCTCGCACGCCTTGCCCGTCAGCAGGACGTCGCGTACGCCGGGGGCGATGGTGGTCGCGAAGTCGATGGCGCCGAGCTTCTTCAGCGCCCGCCCGGCCGAGCCGAGTTTGTAGAACATCTGGAGGTAGTCGAGGAGGGCGCGCTCGGCGTCTATGGCCAGCGCGTACACCTCGCCGCCGCCCGGCGCGACGGCGATCTTGCGCTCCTCGTACGGAAGCGCCTCCGTTTCGAAGAGTTGTGCGATGCCCTGTCTGCCTTCGACCTCCACGAGGAGGGTCCGCTTGCCCTCGGTCGCGAGGGCGAGCGCGAGGGCGGCGGCGACCGTCGTCTTACCGGTACCGCCCTTGCCGCTGACGACCTGGAGCCTGCTCACGCCGTCGAGCCTAACCAGTGCCCCGGCACGGCAAGCAGGAGGCTGCCCTTGGCGGCGTCGCCGTCGGTGGCAGCGGCTACAGTCGGCACCATGACCAAGTGGGAATACGCGACTGTGCCGCTTCTCGTGCACGCGACCAAGCAGATCCTGGACACCTGGGGCGAGGACGGCTGGGAGCTCGTCCAGGTCGTGCCGGGACCGAACAACCCCGAGCAGCTCGTGGCGTACCTGAAGCGGGAGAAGGCGTGACCGGCCGGGTCGAGGCGACGCTGGCCGAGCTCGGCCTGACGCTGCCGCAGGTCGTACCGCCGCTGGCGGCGTACCAGCCGGCCGTCCAGTCGGGCGTGTACGTGTACACCGCGGGCCAGCTCCCGATGGTGGAGGGCAAGCTTCCGGTCACCGGCAAGGTGGGCGGCGAGGTCACGCCCGAGGAGGCCAAGGAACTCGCGCGCATCTGCGCGCTGAACGCGCTGGCGGCCGTCAAGTCGGTCGCCGGGGACCTGGACCGCATCGCGCGCGTCGTGAAGGTCGTCGGCTTCGTCGCCTCCGCGCCGGACTTCACCGGGCAGCCGGCCGTGCTCAACGGCGCGAGCGAGCTGCTGGGCGAGGTGCTCGGCGACAAGGGCGTGCACGCGCGCAGCGCGGTGGGCGTCGCGGTGCTGCCGCTGGACGCGCCGGTCGAGGTCGAGATCCAGGTCGAGCTCGTCCAGGACTGACGGTCTGGGCTGACCGGTCTGGTACCGGCCGCTGGTACCGGCCGTCCGGGACTGACCGTCCGGGACCGAGCGTCCGGGACTGAACGGTGCGGGACTGGACCGGAGGCGGCGGGTTTCCGGGCTGCCGGATCCCTCTCGAACATCGGGCCGGATGCGCATAGCATCCGGCCATGTCCAATGGTCAGTGGTACCCACCCGAGTGGCCCGATCGGATCCGCGCGCTCGCCGACGGCTCCCTCGAGGTGGTGCCCCCGCGGCGGGCCGCGACCGTCATGCTCCTGCGCGACGCCGCCGAGGTCCCCGAAGGCACCGAGAGCACCCACGGCACGCAGGGCACGCAGGTCCACATGCTGCGGCGGCGCACCTCCATGGCGTTCGCGGGCGGCGCGTACGCGTACCCGGGCGGCGGGGTCGACCCCCGCGACCGGACCCCCGTGCGCTGGGCGGGCCCGTCCCCTGCCGACTGGGCGTCCCGCCTCGGGGTCGCGGACCCCGCCGAGGCGCAGGCCGTCGTCTGCGCGGCGGTGCGTGAGACGTACGAGGAGGCGGGGGTCCTGCTCGCGGGGCCGACCGCCGACACCGTCGTCGCGGACACCACGGGCGACGACTGGGAGGCCGACCGGGCGGCCCTGGTGGCCCGGGAGCTGGCCTTCGCGGAGTTCCTGGACCGGCGCGGGCTGGTGCTCCGCTCCGACCTCCTCGGGGCGTGGGCGCGCTGGATCACCCCGGAGTTCGAGCCCCGCCGCTACGACACCTGGTTCTTCGTGGCCGCCCTGCCCGAGGGCCAGCGCACCCGGAACGCCTCCACCGAGGCCGACCGCACGGTGTGGATCCGCCCGGCGGACGCGGCGGCGGGGTACGACCGGGGCGAGCTGCTGATGATGCCCCCGACGATCGCCACCCTGCGCTCCCTCGCGCGGTACGCCACCACGCCCGCCGCCGCCCTGGCCGCGGCACGGGACCGGGACCTCACCCCCGTACTGGCCGAGGCGCGCCTGGAGGGCGACCAGGTGGTCCTGAGCTGGCCGGGCCACGACGAGTTCACCAAGCGGGTGTCCTCGCAGCTGCCGACAGGGGGGCCTTCCGCATGACCGACGCCGCCGCGCTTCCCGGACAGCCGCGCGGAGCCGTGATCTCCGGCCCCGCCACCCGACGCGCCGTCAACGTGCTCGCGCCCAACCCGTCCGCCATGACCCTCGACGGCACGAACACCTGGATCCTGTCCGAGCCGGACTCCGCGCTCGCCGTGGTCGTCGACCCCGGGCCGCTCGACGACGGCCACCTGTCCCGGGTCGTCGAGACCGCCGAGCGGCTGGGCAAGCGCGTCGCGCTCACGCTCCTCACGCACGGCCACGCCGACCACGCGGAGGGCGCCGCCCGCTTCGCCGAGCTGACCGGGGTGCCGGTACGGGCCCTGGACCCGGCGCTGCGCCTCGGCGACGAGGGGCTACGGGCGGGGCAGCTGATCGAGGTCGGGGGCCTGGAACTGCGCGTCGTACCGACGCCCGGGCACACCGCCGACTCGCTCAGCTTCCACCTCCCGGCCGATCGCGCCGTACTGACCGGGGACACCATCCTGGGCCGCGGTACGACGATGGTGGCGCACCCGGACGGCCGTCTCGGCGACTACCTGGACTCGCTGCGGCGGCTGCGCTCGCTGACGGTCGACGACGGGGTCCACACGGTGCTGCCGGGGCACGGGCCGGTGCTGGAGGACGCCCAGGGCGCGGTCGAGTACTACCTGGCCCACCGCGCGAGCCGGCTCGCGCAGGTGGAGACGGCTGTCGAGAACGGCTACCGGACCGCGCCGGAGGTCGTGGCGCACGTGTACGCGGACGTGGACCGTTCGCTGTGGCCCGCGGCCGAGCTGTCGGTACGGGCGCAGCTGGAGTACCTGAGCGAGCACGGCCTGATCTGAGCCCGCCGGGACGCACGAAGGGCCGCCCCGCGATCCGCGGGGCGGCCCTTTCGTACGAACGGGGTACCGGTGACGGCTACCGGCGTGGGTCAGCGCGAGCGCTTGGCCAGCCGCTCCACGTCCAGCAGGATCACGGCGCGGGCCTCCAGACGGAGCCAGCCGCGGCCGGCGAAGTCGGCGAGGGCCTTGTTGACCGTCTCGCGGGAGGCGCCGACGAGCTGGGCCAGCTCCTCCTGGGTGAGGTCGTGCACGACGTGGATGCCCTCCTCGGACTGCACGCCGAAGCGGCGCGACAGGTCCAGGAGCGCGCGGGCGACGCGGCCCGGCACGTCGGAGAAGACCAGGTCCGACATCTGGTCGTTGGTCTTGCGCAGGCGCCGCGCGACGGCGCGCAGCAGGGCGCTGGCCACCTCGGGGCGGGCGTTCAGCCAGGGCTGGAGGTCGCCGTGGCCCAGGCCGAGGAGCTTGACCTCGGTCAGCGCGGTGGCGGTGGCGGTGCGCGGGCCCGGGTCGAAGAGGGACAGCTCGCCGATCAGCTCGCCGGGGCCCAGGACGGCGAGCATGTTCTCGCGCCCGTCGGGGGAGGTGCGGTGCAGCTTCACCTTGCCCTCGGTGACCACGTAGAGCCGATCGCCCGGGTCGCCTTCGTGGAAGAGCGCGTCGCCACGGGCGAGCGTCACCTCACTCATCGAGGCGCGGAGCTCCGCGGCCTGCTCGTCATCGAGCGCCGCGAAGAGCGGGGCGCGCCGCAGAACGTCGTCCACGAGTTCTCTCCTATGTCGACCTGCTCAGGGACGTTGGGTGTGGGTCCCATGATGCCGGACGGTAAAACAGTGCGATCAATCACAACAAGTTTGACGCACTGGTACGCGTGTCCGTGCGGCAGGGCCCCGATTGGGTCGTGATCGCCCGTGCCCGGGGCGGATGACGGTGTCGGCGCTTAGGCTGGCCGGGTGTCCAATTCGCCGGTGAGAGCGCAGGCCAAGGGGGCCGGGAGAGTGTCCGGGGAACAGAATTCCGCTGTGGGCGAACACGCGTCGCCTTCACCGAAAAAATCGACAAAGGCGGCTCAATCGGGCGGTTCGTCACGAGTGCGTGTGGCCGCCGCGCCAACCGCCGCGTCCAAGCCCGCGCCCAAACCGTCTCGCGCCGCGGCCGGGAAGACGGCAGGCAAGGCGGCCGGGAAGACGGTCGACAAGACCACGGGCAAGGCGGCCGGCAAGGCGGTCGGCAAGACCACGGGCAAGGCGGTCGGCAAGGCGGTCGGCAAGACCACGGGCAAGGCGGTCGGCAAGGCGGTCGGCAAGACCACGGGCAAGGCGGTTGGCAAGGCCACGGGCGCGACCGCGGGCAAGAGCGAGTCGCGGCTCGCGATGGTGCGGCGGGCCCGCCGCATCAACCGGGAGCTCGCCGAGGTGTATCCGTACGCCCACCCCGAGCTCGACTTCCGCAACCCCTTCGAGCTGCTCGTCGCGACCGTCCTGTCGGCCCAGACGACCGACCTCCGCGTCAACCAGACGACCCCGGCGCTCTTCGCGAAGTACCCGACCCCCGAGGACATGGCCGCCGCCGTCCCCGAGGAGCTGGAGGAGCTGATCCGGCCCACCGGCTTCTTCCGCGCCAAGGCGAAGTCCCTGATCGGGCTCTCCACGGCGCTCAGGGACACCTTCGGCGGAGAGGTCCCCGGCCGCCTGGAGGACCTCGTCACCCTCCCCGGCGTGGGCCGCAAGACCGCCAACGTGGTCTTGGGTAACGCTTTCGGCGTACCGGGCGTCACTGTGGACACCCACTTCGGCCGCCTCGTACGCCGCTGGAAGTGGACGGAGCAGGAGGACCCGGAGAAGGTCGAGGAGGAGGTCTGCGCGATCTTCCCGAAGTCCGAGTGGACCATGCTGTCCCACCGCGTGATCTTCCACGGCCGCCGGATCTGCCACTCCCGCAAGCCGGCCTGCGGCGCCTGTCCCATCGCGCCGCTGTGCCCGTCGTACGGCGAGGGCGAGACGGACCCGGAGAAGGCGAAGAAGCTGCTGAAGTACGAGATGGGCGGCCTGCCGGGTCAGCGCCTGGCCCCGCCGCCGGACTATCCGGGACGGCCCGCCGCCCCGCTCGCCACGGGCGACGACGAGTGACGGAGCGGGTAACGGACCGAGTGACAGAGCGGGTAACGGACCGAGTGACGAACCGGGTAACGGGCCGCATGGCAGTCCGCGTCACAGCTCGAGTCACAGAGGGTGAGGGAACGAACCGGGGAGCGGAATACGTTGGGAGAGCCGGGGGTGCCTATGACGCGCGCTGAGCAAGACGCCCGGCAGGAGGGCGCAGGACACGCGGGCCGTACCGGTACGGCCGGCGGAGCCGGTACGGCGGTGGCCGTCAGTGACGACGGCCTGCCCGCGTGGCTACGGCCCCTCGCCCGCGCGGCCCGCACCATCGCGCCCGAGGAGCTGAGCCGTTTCCTGCCGCCCGAGGAGGGGGGCCGCCAGGCCGCGGTGCTGATCCTCTTCGGCGAGGGCGAGCGCGGCCCCGAGCTGCTCCTCATGGAGCGCGCCGGCAGCCTGCGCTCGCACGCCGGCCAGCCGTCGTTCCCCGGCGGCGCCCTCGACCCCGAGGACGGCGACCCGGCCACCACGGGTCCGCTGCGCGCCGCGCTGCGCGAGGCGGAGGAGGAGACGGGCCTCGACCCCGCCGGCGTACAGATCTTCGGCGTGCTGCCGCGCCTCTACATCCCGGTGAGCGGTTTCGTCGTGACGCCCGTCCTCGGCTGGTGGAGGTCCCCGAGCCCGTTCCGCGCCGTCGACCCGGCCGAGACCGCCCGCGTCTTCACGGTGCCCGTGGCGGATCTCACGGACCCGGCCAACCGCGCCACGACCGTCCACCCCAGCGGCCACCGCGGGCCGGCGTTCCTGGTCGCTTCCGCCCTCGTGTGGGGCTTCACCGCCGGCGTCATCGACCGCATCCTCCACTTCGCCGGATGGGAGCGCCCCTGGGACCGGACCAGGCAGGTCCCGCTCGACTGGCGCTCATGACAGGCTGATGACTCCGCTCCGAGGCCGGCCGGGGTGGCCGGAGACGAATCTGCGAGGCTAATGACGGTGAACGTGCTGGACATCCTGTTGCTGGTCGCCGCCGTCTGGTTCGCGATCGTTGGCTACCGCCAGGGTTTCGTCGTCGGAATCCTGTCGGTGATCGGCTTCCTCGGCGGCGGCCTCGTCGCGGTCTACCTGCTCCCGCTCGCCTGGGGACCGCTGACGGGCGACGCCAAGGTCTCGACGACCGCCGCGATCGTCGCCGTCGTCATCGTCATCGTCTGTGCCTCCGTGGGCCAGGCCTTCACCACCCACCTCGGCAACAAGCTCCGCCGGCACATCACCTGGTCGCCCGCTCGCGCCCTGGACGCCACCGGCGGCGCCCTCGTCAACGTGGTGGCGATGCTGCTGGTGGCGTGGCTGCTCGGCTCCCTCCTCGCCCCCACCACCCTGCCGACCATCGGCAAGGAGGTGCGCGGCTCCAAGGTGCTGCTCGGGGTCGACCGGGTGCTGCCCGACCAGGCCGACACCTGGTTCGACGACTTCCGCTCCGTACTGGCGCAGAACGGCTTCCCGCAGGTCTTCAGCCCGTTCTCCAACGAGCCCATCACCGAGGTCCGCCCGCCCGACCCGGCGCTCGCGGGCAGCCCGGTGGCGGCCCGCGCCCAGAAGTCCATCGTCAAGGTCGTCGGTACGGCCCAGGGCTGCGGCAAGGTCCTCGAAGGGACCGGCTTCGTCTTCGCCGAGCGCCGTGTGATGACCAACGCCCACGTGGTGGGCGGCGTCGACGAACCGACCGTCCAGATAGGCGGTCAGGGACGGCTGTACGACGCGCGGGTGGTCCTGTACGACTGGCAGCGCGACATCGCCGTACTGGACGTACCGGACCTGCAGGCGACGCCGCTGCAGTTCACGGACACGGACGCGCGGAGCGGGGACAGCGCGATCGTCGCGGGCTTCCCGGAGAACGGCGCGTACGACGTCCGCTCCGCGCGCGTCCGCGGCCGGATCAACGCCAACGGCCCGGACATCTACCACCGCGACGAGGTGCGCCGCGATGTGTACTCGCTCTTCGCGACCGTCCGCCAGGGCAACTCCGGCGGCCCGCTGCTCACCCCGGAGGGCAAGGTCTACGGAGTCATCTTCGCGAGGTCCCTGGACGACGTGAACACCGGTTACGCCCTGACGGTCGACGAGATCCGCGAGGACATCGAGCGCGGCCGCACCGCCAACCAGCAGGTCGACAGCCAGGCCTGCGCGCTCTGACACGGACTGCCGGGCTCAACCGTCCAGCTGAGCCCGGCCTTCAATCGTCCGGTTCGCGCACGCGCCCCGCGCCGGCCGAGTCCGGCGCTCAACCACCCGGCCGAGCCCGGTAGTCCGTCAGTCCGGTAGCGGCAGTCCGGCAGTCCGGCAGTCCGTCAGTCCGGCTCAGTCGCGGGGATGCCGCAGCCGGGCCGAGACCCAGCGGGCACGGCGGCGCAGGATGAGCGAGATCCCGAGGCGGGGATCGGGCCCCTGGCCCTGCGGGCCGCTCCTCTGCGGGTTCGGCGCGGAAGCCGA
The DNA here is from genome assembly GCF_056430285.1 of Streptomyces sp. NPDC045998. NCBI lineage: Bacteria > Bacillati > Actinomycetota > Actinomycetes > Kitasatosporales > Streptomycetaceae > Streptomyces > Streptomyces sp. NPDC045998. The sequence continues at coordinate 149,023 of NZ_JBWKLJ010000004.1, read as the reverse complement.
GGCCGAGACCGAGCGGCGGTTGCGTGCTGCGTCAGCGTAGTCGTGCGTCCAGCCCATACCCGGACCTCTGCCCGGGCCCCAAGGTCGGTAACCGCCCGCGGCGCCGCCAATCGGCCTATGCGCGAGGCATTTGGCTGTTCGTAGGACAACCGTTCCCTCGTATTTCCGGTGCAACGTCCTACCGGTCGGGCTCGGGGTCCTTCAGCCAGTTGACGAGCTCCGTCGAGAAGGCCACCGGATCCTCCTCGTGCGGGAAGTGACCCAGCCCCTCGAAGAGCCTCCAGCGGTACGGCGCTTCCACGTACTCGCCCGAACCGGCCGCGCTGCGCGTCCGCATCACCGGGTCCAGCGCGCCGTGCAGGTGCAGCGTCGGCACCCGCACCGGCCGCTTCATGCGCCGGTTGAACTGGATGCCGTCCGGCCGGGCCAGCGACCGCACCATCCACCGGTACGGCTCGATCGAGCAGTGCGCCGTCGACGGGATGGTCATCGCCCGCCGGTACGCCGCGATCGCGTCCTCGTCCGGTTCGTCCGCCCCCGGCCCCGACCAGTCCCGGATCAGCCGGCCGACCAACGCCGCGTCGTCCGCGACGAGCTGACGCTCGGGCAGCCACGGACGCTGGAAGCCCCACACGTACGCGTTGGCGCGGGTCTGCGCGAAGTCGGAGAGCATCGCCGAGCGCCACCGGCGGGGATGCGGCATGGAGGACACCACCAGGCGCCGCACCAGCTTGGGCCGCATCACCGCCGCCGTCCACGCCAGGTAGCCGCCGAGGTCGTGCCCGACCAGCGCGGCGTCCGGCTCGCCCAGCGAACGCACCACGCCGGTGATGTCGAGGGCCAGGTTGGCGGGGTCGTAACCGCGCGGCGTACGGTCGCTGCCGCCCACGCCCCGCAGGTCCATCGCCACGGCGCGGAAACCGGCGTCGGCGAGCGCCGGCAGCTGGTGGCGCCAGGTCCACCAGAACTGCGGGAAGCCGTGCAGCAGCAGCACCAGCGGCCCGTCGCCCATCTCGGCGATGTGGAAGCGCGCCCCATTGGCGGCCACGTCCCTGTGTGTCCAGGGACCATCAATCCGTACGGGACTGCTGCCAGGGCTGCCTGTGCTGCCCGCGCTGCTTTCAGGGACCGTCATGCGGACGAGCGTGCCACAACCTCGACCTCACCCTTGACCGGAAGGGCGGGGGCGCCCGCGCCGCGCGGGTGCGGCTTGGCGTTGCCCAGCACCGCCGCCGACCGCTTCGCGGAGGCGATGGACCGCTCCGGCGGCTTGACCTTCTTGAACTTCGACACGGCCAGCAGCGCCGCCAGCGCCGCCAGTACCAGGTACGCGCCACCCACGATCAGGAAGGACCACGCGAGGCCCAGTCCCAGGTTGTGGATGCCGTACGCGGCCGCGAAGCTCAGCACCGGCAGCGAGAAGAGCGCGAACACGCCCGCGATGCTGAGGGCCGCACCGCCCATCGCGCCGCGCTTGACGTCCTGACGCAGTTCGGCCTTGGCCAGCGCGATCTCGTCGTGCACGAGCGCGGACAGCTCGGTGGTCGCCGAAGCGACCAGTTGGCCGAGGCTGCGGTCCGTGCCAGCCGCGCCGAATGCACCGTTGCCGGCGGGGTCGCTCATCGTCTCGCTCCCTCTTCTCTCCTACGGTCCGACCTCAGATCATGCCGGACCGTCGCCGTCCCTGCGCGTTGCCCCCGCCACTTCGGCCTCTGCGGCGGCCGCTTCGGCCGCCCGCCGCCGGTGGTCGGCGGCCTTCTTCTCGTACAGCTCGGCCATTCTCAGGTGGTACGCGGGGTCCCCGATCTCGTACACGTCCGGCACGCCGCTGAGGTCCTCGTCGCGCTCCTCCTCCTCGAGCAGCGCCTGGTACCTGCGCACCCGCAGCTTCAGCAGGACCGAGGCGAGTACGGCGGCGATGAGGGAGCCCATCAGGACCGCCGCCTTGACCTCGTCGGTCTGCGCCGCGTCCCCGGCGAAGGCGAGCTCGCCGATGAGGAGCGAGACGGTGAAGCCGATGCCGGCGAGCGTGGCGACGGCGAAGAGGTCCGCCCAGGCCAGGTCCTCGTTGAGCGACGCCCGCGTGAAGCGGGCGGTCAGCCACGTACCGCCGAAGATGCCGACGGCCTTGCCGACCACCAGGCCGAGCACCACACCGAGTGTCACGGGCTGGGTGAAGACGTCGCCCAGCGCGTCGCCGGAGACGGACACCCCCGCCGAGAACAGGGCGAACAGCGGCACGGCCAGGCCGGCCGACACCGGGCGCACCAGGTGCTCGATGTGCTCGCCGGGGGAGTGCTCCTCGCCCTCGCGGCGCAGGCAGCGCAGCATCAGGCCCATGGCGACGCCGGCGATGGTGGCGTGGACGCCGCTGTTGTACATCAGGCCCCAGATGACAAGCGCCAGCGGTACGTACACGTACCAGCCGCGTACGCCCTTGCGCAGCAGGAACCAGAAGACGGCGAGGCCGGCGACCGCGCCGCCGAGCGCCGCGAAGTTCAGGTCGCTGGTGAAGAAGACCGCGATGATCAGGATCGCGAAGAGGTCGTCCACGACGGCGAGTGTGAGGAGGAAGGCGCGCAGCGCGGACGGCAGCGAGGTGCCGATGACCGCCAGGACGGCGAGGGCGAAGGCGATGTCGGTGGCGGTGGGGACGGCCCATCCGGCGAGGGAGCCGCCGCCCGCGACGTTGGTCACGACGTAGACGAGGGCGGGGGCGATCATGCCGCAGAGCGCGGCGACCACGGGCAGGGCGGCGGCCTTCGGGTCGCGCAGTTCGCCCGCGACGAGCTCGCGCTTGAGCTCGACACCGGCGACGAAGAAGAAGATCGCGAGCAGGCCGTCGGCGGCCCAGTGCTGGAGGGAGAGGTCCAGGCCGAGCGCGGCCGGGCCTATGTGGAAGTCGCGGACCGTCTCGTAGCTCGCGCTGATCGGCGTGTTCGCCCAGATCAGGGCGGCGATGGCGGCGAGCAGGAGGAGGACGCCGCCGACGGTCTCGGCGCGCAGCGCGTCCGCGACGAACGTCCGCTCGGGGAAGGGCAGCCGGTCGAGGAACTTCCGGGCGGCGGACGGGGGTGCGGGGGAGTGGGACGGCTTGGGCGCGGCCACGGGGACCTCCGGTCGGTACGGCGGCGGGCAGGACGAAACACCTGCCGACCAGACTTCCCGGCGCACCCTTTATCGCTTTGTTGACGTGATCCTTACCCTAACGCGTGCGTGCGGAGAGGGCACCCGGCGCGGACGGTGCGCCGAGTGCCCTCCTGCTGCCCGCTGTGTGCCGGGTCAGTCCTCGCTGGAGGCGGCCGGCAGCTTGGTCTGGATCAGCTCCATGACGGACGAGTCGGTCAGGGTGGTGACGTCACCCAGCTCCCGGTTCTCCGCCACGTCGCGCAGCAGACGGCGCATGATCTTGCCGGAGCGGGTCTTGGGCAGCTCGGCGACCGGGAGGATCCGCTTCGGCTTGGCGATCGGGCCGAGGGTGGCGCCCACGTGGTTGCGCAGGTCGGCGACGAGGGTGTCGTCCTCGCTCGCGGTGCCGCGCAGGATCACGAACGCGACGATGGCCTGGCCGGTCGTCTCGTCGGCCGCGCCGACGACCGCCGCCTCGGCGACCTTCGGGTGCGAGACGAGCGCGGACTCGACCTCGGTGGTGGAGATGTTGTGGCCGGAGACGAGCATGACGTCGTCCACCCGGCCGAGCAGCCAGATGTCGCCGTCGTCGTCCTTCTTGGCACCGTCGCCGGCGAAGTACTTCCCCTCGAACCGCGACCAGTAGGTGTCGATGAAGCGCTGGTCGTCGCCCCAGATGGTGCGGAGCATCGACGGCCACGGCTCGGTCAGGACGAGGTAGCCGCCTCCGCCGTTGGGCACTTCGTTCGCGTCGTCGTCGACGACGGTGGCGGAGATGCCGGGCAGCGGGCGCTGGGCCGAGCCGGGCTTGGTCTCGGTGACGCCCGGCAGCGGCGAGATCATCATCGCGCCGGTCTCGGTCTGCCACCAGGTGTCCACGATCGGCGTCTTGCCGGCGCCGATGTTCTCCCGGTACCAGATCCACGCCTCCGGGTTGATCGGCTCGCCGACCGACCCGAGCACGCGGAGGCTGGACAGGTCGAACTTGGCGGGGATGTCGTCGCCCCACTTCATGAACGTACGGATCGCGGTCGGCGCGGTGTAGAGGATCGTGACCCCGTACTTCTGCACGATCTCCCAGAACCGGCCCTGGTGCGGCGTGTCGGGCGTGCCCTCGTACATGACCTGCGTCGCGCCGTTGGCCAGCGGCCCGTAGACGATGTACGAGTGGCCCGTCACCCAGCCGATGTCGGCGGTGCACCAGTAGACGTCGGTCTCCGGCTTGAGGTCGAAGACGGCGTGGTGCGTGTACGCCGCCTGGGTGAGGTAGCCGCCGGAGGTGTGCAGGATGCCCTTGGGCTTCCCGGTCGTGCCGGAGGTGTAGAGGATGAAGAGCGGGTGCTCGGCGTCGAACGCCTCGGGCGTGTGCTCGGTCGACTGGCGGCCCACCACGTCGTGCCACCACAGGTCGCGGCCCTCGGTGAAGGCGGTGTCCTGGCCGGTGCGGCGGACCACGAGCACGTGCTCCACCTGCGGGCACCTGGTCACGGCTTCGTCGATGGCCGGCTTCAGCGCGGACGGTTTGCCGCGCCGGTAGCCGCCGTCGGCGGTGATGACCAGCTTGGCGTCGGCGTCCTGGATGCGGGACGCGACGGCGTCGGCCGAGAAGCCGCCGAAGACGACGGAGTGCGCGGCGCCGATGCGGGCGCAGGCCAGCATCGCGATGGCGGCCTCGGGGATCATCGGCATGTACACCGCGACCCGGTCGCCCTTGCGGACGCCGAGCTCGGTCAGCGCGTTGGCCGCCTTGGACACCTCGTCCTTGAGCTGGGCGTAGGTCAGGGCCCGGCTGTCGCCCGGCTCGCCTTCGAAGTGGATGGCGACGCGGTCGCCGTGGCCCGCCTCGACGTGGCGGTCCACACAGTTGTACGCGACGTTGAGCTTGCCGTCGGCGAACCACTTCGCGAAGGGCGGGTTGGACCAGTCGAGGGTCTCCGTCGGCTCGGTGGCCCAGCTCAGCCGCCGCGCCTGCTCGGCCCAGAACCCGAGCCTGTCCGCCTTGGCCCGCTCGTACGCGTCCGCCGTCACATTGGCGTTCGCGGCCAGCTCGGCGGGCGGAGCGAAGCGCCGCTCCTCCTTCAACAGGTTGGCCAAGCTCTCGTTGCTCACGACATCTCCCATTCCCAGGGCGTCCGATGTGTCCCAGCCCATACCTCATCAGCCCGGTGCCCGGGATGACAAGGGTTTCCCGAGCATTGGTTTAGACCTGTTGGTGTCTGAGGCGGGGCGTCGGTGTGGTTCCCCTTCCCCGGGCGGCGGGGAGGAGGAACCACACCGACGTGCACGGCCGCCGACCGCCGGCGGTTCACCCGGCGGGGCCGTGGCCGGGGCCCTGCCCTGGCCACGGCGGAACGCCACCGGGACGGGACCGGTCACGCCGGCGCTTCCTCCCGGCGCGCGGCGGTCACGGGGTCGAAGACCTCGTCGAACCCGTCCGAGCCCGACAGCAGGTACGCCTGCGCCTCGCCGACGTGGAAGTACATGCCGTGGAGCTCCAGCGTGCCCTCGGCCAGCCGGCGTGCCACCGACTCGTGGGCCTTCAGGTGCTCCAGCTGCTGGACCACATTGGTCAGGCACAGCTGCTCGACCGCGTCCGCCGGCAGGCGGCCGGAGAGTCGCGCCCAGGTGCGGTGCTTGCTCTTCATACGGTCCACGCTTGGCTGCGCGTGCCGCAGCCAGCGCCGCAGCGGGGTCTGCGCCGCCTGCGATGTCCCGGGCGGGGCGTTCAACAGCGTCTGCATCGCGCCGCAGCCGGAGTGGCCGCAGACGGTGATCGACTGCACCTGCAGCACGTCGACCGCGTACTCGATCGCGGCCGCCACCGAGTCGTCCCCGGACTCCTCCCCCGGCAACGGCACCAGGTTGCCCACGTTCCGCACGGTGAACAGATCGCCCGGCCCGCTCGCCGTGATCATGCTGGTCACCAGGCGGGAGTCGGCGCAGGTGAGGAAGAGCTGCGATGGCCGCTGTCCGTCGCGCGCGAGCCGCGCCAGCTCGTCCCGCACCAGCGGGGCGGTGTTGCGCTGGAAGGAGCTGAGCCCGCTGGCCAGTCGGCAGCCGGTCGGACCCGACGCGTCCGCCACGGTGCCCGCTGGCTCGGGCCGGTCGGTATCCGGGTGCTCGCCGCAGTGGTGGTTGCGCCACGCGGTCCAGGGCCGGCAGCAGCCGTCCGTACCCGAGCCGAGCTCCCCGATCCGCACCCCGGAACGCCCGGCCACCTCGACCTGCCCGCCCCGCGCCAGGTGCGTCATCTGCCAGTCCTGCAGCGTTTCGTAGGCGGCGTGGTCCATGAAGGACCCGTCCAGCTCGACGACGACGTACGCGCCCTGCGGGATCTGGTGCAGCGCCCGGCTCAGCCGGGGCACGGCGAGGAACGTCAACTGCCCCCGCACCCGCACCCGCACGGTGTCGTCCTTGCTCTTCACGGTGATGCGGGTCTTGGACAGCCGGTGCAGCGCGAGGCCCGTGGCCGTCACGATGCCGAGCGCCACGCCCTCCAGGATGCCGATCAGCACGACACCGGCCACCGTCACCGCGTACACGATGACCTCGCGGTGGCGGGTCACGCTGCGGATGTGGGTGATGCTGACCATCTGGATGCCGACGATCATCACGAGCGCGGCGAGCGCCGGCAGCGGAATCAGGTCCAGGACGGGCACGAGGAAGAGGGCGGCCAGCACCACCCAGAGGCCGTGCAGCATCGTGGAGTTGCGGCTGACGGCGCCCGCCGACACGTTGGCGACGCTGCGCACCGCGACACCGGCGACCGGCAGACCCCCCAGCGCCCCGGAGACGATGTTCGCCGCTCCCTGCCCGGCCAGCTCGCGGTCGAGGTTCGAGCGCGGCACATGGACCTTGGGCTCCTTGCGGGCGGCCACCAGCTTGTCGACGGCCACGGCGGAGAGCAGGGACTGGACACTGGTGACGAGCGCGATGGTCAGGACGCCGGCGGCGATGCCGAGCGCCGGCCCCTCGGGCAACCCGGGCAGGGCGTGACTGCTCCAGGAGGGCAGGTCCACGCGCGGCACGCGCATCCCGGAGACGACGGCCAGCAGCGTCGCCGCCGCCACGGCGGCCAACGCGGCGGGCACCTTCCGCAGGAGCCGGCCGGCGGTACCCGGGATCCGTGGCCACAGCAGCAGGAGGGTGATGGTGAGCACGCTCACGGACAGCCCCGCGAGGTGGGGGTCCATCAACTGGGCCGGAAGTCCCAGGGCGTTGTCCACGGCGGAGCTCTGCGGCGTACCTCCGAGGACGACATGGAGCTGGGCGAGGGCGATCGTCGTCCCGATGCCCGCCACCATGCCGTGCACGATCGCCGGGGAGACGGCGAGCGCGGAACGGGCCACGCGCAGCGTGGCAAGGCCGAGTTGAGCGATTCCCGCGAGGACGGTGATGGCGCAGGTGGTGCGCCAGCCGTATTTCTGGATCAACTCGGCGGTGACGAGCGTCAGTCCGGCGGCGGGCCCGCTGACCTGGAGCGGCGAACCGCCGAGCCGGCCGACGACGATGCCGCCGACCGCGGCCGCGACCAGGCCGGCCTGGAGCGGCGCGCCGGTGGCGAGCGCGATGCCGAGGGAGAGCGGCAGCGCGATGAGGAAGACGACGATGGACGCGGACAGGTCGTTACCCGCGATGTGGAACCGGCCGCGGAGGCGGGACCGGCGCGGCGCGCGGAACCGGCCGTCGCCGGGCGGGCTGTGGGGTTGCTGGGGTGGGGATGGTGCGTCACCGTCCGCGCTGGACGTACGGCCAGAACGGGACAGGCGCGGGGGGATGCAGGCGGTCATGGTTCCCATGTCCTCCGGGGCGGCGCGGTCGCGGTACGTGCGAATCGAACGAACGTGTGGGGGTCGCGGCCGTGTGTCACGGCGGCCGTGGGCTACGGCGCTAAGTAGCGGGTTTGCCAACTCTCAGTAAATTGATCGTAATGCAGAGTAAAGATTCAGGCATGACTTTCGGCGCAAATAGTGCAGTGATTCACCTGATTCGGTGATTAATCGTTCTAGTACGGCTTGTCATACATTCACACTCACGCCCGTGATGCGAGGTTGACGGCGCTCTCAGTAGACCCCTGGGCCCCTGGGAGCACTCGCAAGCACCCGTAAGCACAGAAGGGCGGGCGGATGATGGCCGTCACGAAGAGGTTCACTGTCGGTACGGCCGCGGCCGCTGCCGCGACCACGGCGGCGCTCGTCGCCGGGCTGACCGGATGCGGCGGCTCCGGTGAGGCCGCCCGCACCGAGGGCGCCCCCGGCCCGAAGAAGGCGGTGGCCCCCAAGAACACGGTCCGGCTCATCGGTGACGGCTCCACCGCCTTCACCGGTGCCCAGCCCGGCCTGCGCAAGGCGGAGCGCCTGAAGCCCGGTCAACGGCCGCCGCAGTTCGTCGTCTTCTCCTGGGACGGCGCAGGCGAGGACAGCCAGAAGCTGTTCTCGCACTTCCGCAAGGTGGGCAAGAAGTACGGCGCGACGATGACGTACTTCCTCAGCGGCGTCTACCTGCTGCCGGAGGAGAAGGCGGCGCTCTACCACCCGCCCGGACACGCGCCCGGCCGGTCCGACATCGGCTTCAACGACCGCGAGGGCATCCGCGACACCGTGCGCCAGCTGCGCGGCGCCTGGCAGGAGGGCAACGAGATCGGCACCCACTTCAACGGCCACTTCTGCGGCCCGGAGTCGGGAGTGGGCACCTGGTCGGTCGATGACTGGAAGAGCGAGATCACGCAGGCCAAGGCCTTCGTCAAGAACTGGAAGACCAACGCCGGCCTGACGGAGGAGCAGCCGCTGCCGTTCGACTACGAGAAGGAACTCATCGGCGCCCGCACGCCCTGCCTGGAGGGCCGGGAGAACTTCGTGCGCGCCGCGAGCGAGCTGGGCTGGCGCTACGACACCAGCGGCATCAACAACCAGATCTGGCCGGAGAAGGAGGGCGGGCTCTGGGACCTGGGCCTGCAGATGATCCCCGTCCCCGGGCGGCAGTTCGAGACGCTGTCGATGGACTACAACTTCATGGTCAACCAGTCCGGTACCGCCAAGGGCGCCCCCTCGATGCACGCCTACTGGGGTGACCAGTTCCGCGACGGCATGCTCCAGGCCTTCGACCGCGCGTACCACGGCAACCGCGCCCCGCTGATCATCGGCAACCACTTCGAGTCGTGGAACGGCGGTACGTACATGCGCGCCGTCGAGGAGACGATCGCGCAGGTCTGCGGCCGGGAGGAGGTGCGCTGCGTCTCCTTCCGGCAGCTCGCCGACTGGCTGGACGCACAGGACCCCGCCGTACTGGCGAAGCTGCGCACCCTGAAGGTCGGGGAGGCGCCGAAGGGCGGCTGGGCGGAGTTCCTCGCCGCCCGCCCGGCCGCCCCGGCGGCCTCACCCGTCAAGGCCCGTCAGGCGGGCTGAACGGCGCCGATCCCCTCACGCAGGACGAAGGCGGGGTCGACCTGGGCCGCCAGGTCGGCGCCCGTCTTCGCGTTGCCCCAGCTTTCGGCGTTCTTGAGGTGGAAGTGCACCATCTGGCGCGTGTAGCGCTCCCAGTCGCGGTGCCCGTACGCGTCCGCCACCGCCCGGTGGAGCGTCCGCAGTGCCGCCTGGTTGTCGGACTCCAGCAGCTCGAACCGGGCCGGACGGCCCTTTTCCATCGCGCGCACCCAGTCGGAGTGGCCGACCGTCACCAGCAGGTCGTCGCCGACCTCCTCGCGCAGGAAGTCCACGTCGTCCAGGCCCTGCACCTTGTTGCCGACGACCCGCAGGGCGACGCCGAAGTCGCGGGCGTACTCCTTGTACTGGCGGTAGACGGACACACCCTTGCGGGTCGGCTCGGCCACCAGGAACGTCATGTCGAAGCGGGTGAACATGCCGGACGCGAAGGAGTCCGAGCCGGCCGTCATGTCGACGACCACGTACTCGTCGGGTCCGTCGATTAGATGGTTGAGGCACAGCTCCACCGCCCCGACCTTCGAGTGGTAGCAGGCGACCCCGAGGTCCGTCTCGGTGAAGGGGCCCGTCGCCATCAGCCTGATCTCCCCGTCGTCCAGCCGTACGGGGCGGGCGCAGGCGTCGTAGACGGGGTTGTCCTCGCGGACCCGCAGCAGGCGCGAGCCTTCGCCCGGCGGGGTCGTCTTGATCATCGTCTCGGCGGACGCGATCCGGGGATTCGCACCCCGCAGGTACTCCTTGATCAGGGGCAGGTGCGCACCCATCGCGGGCAGTGCGGCGGCCTCGGACTCGTCCAGACCGAGCGCGGTGCCCAGGTGCTGGTTGATGTCGGCGTCGACGGCGATGACGGGTGAACCGGTGGCGGCGAGGTGGCGGATGAAGAGCGAGGACAGCGTGGTCTTGCCGCTGCCGCCCTTCCCAACGAAAGCGATCTTCATATTCATATAGGGTAGCGGTGGGTAGCGACGCGATTGCGTCATGTTGTGGCGCGTATGAGGCTCGCCACTCGACGGTGGGGCGCCGGGCGCCGGGCGCGTAGCCTCCCTACTTATGAGTACGAGTGCCGCTGACCCCTTGGCCGCCCTGGGTGCCCTGCCGGGCGTGCCCGATGCCGTGGAGTCCGTACGCAAGGCCGTCGACCGCGTCTACGGCCATCGGGTGATGCGCCGCCGGAGCAGCGAGATCACCTCCGAGGCCGCGCTGCGCGGCGCTCGCGCGTCGGCGGCGCTGGCGGGCGCCGACTGGGCGCTGGAGGAGGTGCGCCGGCGCACGGACTTCAGCGGTGACGCGGAAGCCCGGACGGTCGGAGCGGCGCTGCGCCTGGGCGCCGAGGCGGGCCAGCTGCTGTCCATCTGGCGGCAGTCGCCGCTGCGCGTGCTGGCCCGGCTGCACCTGGTGGCGGCCGGCGACCCGGGTGACGCGGGCCCCTCGGGCGGGTCCGCGGCCGCGGTCGGCAGGCCCCGGCAGGAGGGCGAGACCGTCGACGAGCCGCTCATCCGGGCGCCGTTGCCGGACGCCGCCGAGGCCGTCGGCCGGCTGGAGGGGCTGGCGGACCTGCTCATCGCGGGCAGCTCGGCTCCGGCGCTGGTGACGGCAGCGGTCGTGCACGGCGAGCTGCTGGCGCTGCGGCCCTTCACCACGTACAGCGGCCTGGTGGCGCGGGCTGCCGAGCGCATCGTGCTGATCGGCAGCGGGCTGGACCCGAAGGCGATCTGCCCGGCGGAGGTGGGCCACGCCGAGCTGGGGCGGGAGGCGTACGTGGCGGCCTTCGACGGCTATCTGTCCGGGACGCCGGACGGCATGGCGGCGTGGATCGCGCACTGCGGACGCGCGGTCGAGCTCGGCGTGCGCGAGTCGACGGCGGTCTGCGAGGCGCTCCAGCGCGGCGCCGCTTAGAAGCTGGGAGAAGGGTTGCGGCGGTACCGATATCGGTACCGCCGCTGGCACGTCCGCCGGGTTACCATGCGTCCTCGATATGTGCCCATCAGGCGGGGTACTTTGCCCGACGCCTGGTGCGGCTGGCCCGTAATCGACGGGTCGACGTCGCGTGGGTGCTCGGCTTCTGTGCTTCGGTCCGTGGGGCCTTCTTGCTTAACAGGTGATCCTTTCGGAGCCTCTGGTCTCGCGGGCCGTTACCTCCTTTGTACTCCCGTCGGGGAGGAAGCGAAAGCCCTGGCTCCGCTTATTGGTTTTTCTTATCAAGCAGGGTCGAAGCGGGCGCCGCCTGGGCCTTGGGGCCGCGGTCTATGCCGACTGCCGCCGCCGGCTCGCGTACCAGACGAGCCCGGCCGTCGCCGCCGCCGCGCCCACCGCGGCCGCCGCGACCAGTGCCGGGCGGGGCGGCATCCGCAGCGCGGGCAGCCGCTGCTTGAGCCGCACCGGGCGGGTGAAGACGAGAACCGGCCAACCTCGGGCTGCCGCCTCGCGGCGCAGCGCACGGTCCGGGTTGACCGCGTACGGGTGCCCCACGGTCTCCAGCATCGGTACGTCGGTGGCGGAGTCGCTGTACGCGTAGCAGCGCGACAAGTCGTACCCCTCCGACTCGGCCAGCTCCCGGATCGCCTCCGCCTTCGTTGGGCCGTAGGCGTAGTACTCGACCTCTCCGGTGAAGCAGCCGTCCTCGCCGACGACCATGCGGGTCGCCACGACCCGGTCCGCCCCGAGGAGCTCCCCGATCGGCTCGACGACCTCGGCACCGGACGTGGAGACGATCACCACGTCCCGGCCGGCGGCGTGGTGCTCCTCGATGAGCGAGGCGGCCTCGTCGTAGATGATCGGGTCGATCAGGTCGTGCAGGGTCTCGGCGACCAGTTCTTTGACCTGCTGGACGTTCCAGCCTTTGCAGAGTGCGGAGAGGTACTCCCGCATCCGCTCCATCTGATCGTGATCGGCGCCCCCGGCGAGGAAGACGAACTGGATGTAGGCAGTCCGCAGGACGGCGCGGCGGTTGATCAGGCCGCCTTGGTAGAAGGACTTGCTGAAGGTCAGAGTCGATGACTTCGCAATGACCGTCTTGTCCAGGTCAAAGAAGGCTGCGGTGCGCGGCAAGGAGTGGTTTTCCACGAGCCTGAGCATAGGTGCCCGCCATTCGGCGTACGCTGGGGCGCGTGGGTTTGCCTGAGAGGGCTCTCGGGTACACCATGGAAGTCACGGATCGTTCGCGACCGTGCTAACCCGGTCCGACTCCTCCCCCCCCGAGTCGGCCGGAGAAGACGACCCCCGCTCTCCCCCCCGGCGGGGGTCGTCGCATGTCCGGACGCGTTTTCGCACGTCGGGCCCCCTTGGCTGCGCTCATGCCGGCCTCCTCCATGTCTCGGTCGCGCCCGTCCCCGACGCGATGCGTTCCTCACTCAGAGTAGCGGAAGTGCTGCGCTCCGGAAGTCGCTGGTATGGGCGAACGGGATATTCACAAGTGGCGAGTTGTCCACAGTTTTCGAGCAAGATCCACTTCTTTTCCGGAAGCCGTGCACGGTGATTCCAGCCGCGAAGTCCGCGGTCGGCGGATTCAACGGATCTCACCTCCCGTACGAACACCGTCGAAGGTGACGCGGAGACGGTGCGGAGGGTCCGCGAACGCGCCGCGAACATCGCGCGAATGAACGCCCCGACGACGCCTGCGCAAGCGCGGACGAAGTACGGGCGAAGTACGGGCGGAGCGGCGGGCGAAGTGGCGGGCGAGTGCGGGACAAGACCCGGCGAAGACCGGGATGAAGAGCTGGGTGAAGACAGTGAGCAGGGGGCGGAATTATGGCCGGATCGCACACATCCGACGGAGCGCCGGCATCCGACGCGCGGCAGGCCGGGCCGTTGATCATCACGGAGGACGCGGAGCTCCTCGACGACCTGCTGCGGCTGTGCGCCGCGGCCGGCGCGCACCCGGAGGTCCACCCCACGGTGCCGGAGCACCGGGCGGCCTGGGAGAGCGCCCCGCTGATCCTGGTGGGGGACGACGCGGCCGTCAGGTGCCGCGGGGCCACACGCCGGAGCGGCGTCCTGCTCGTCGGCCATGACCAGGACGATCCCGGGGTGTGGCGGCGTGCGGTGGAGATCGGCGCCGACGGCGTGCTGCGGCTGCCCGACGCGGAGAGCTGGCTCGTCGACCGGATCGCGGACGTGGCGGAGGGCGTGGGGCGACAGGCGCTCACCGTCGGGGTGATCGGCGGCCGGGGCGGTGCGGGGGCGTCGACGCTGGCCTGCGCGCTGGCGGTCACCGCGGCCCGTGGCGGGCGGCGCACGATGCTCGTGGACGGCGACCCGCTGGGCGGCGGCCTCGACGTGCTGTTCGGCGGCGAGCAGGCGGAGGGGCTGCGATGGCCTGATTTCGCCGCCTCCAAGGGCCGGGTCGCGGCCGGGGCGTTGGAGGAGTCCCTGCCCTCCCTGCAGGGCCTGCGGGTGCTCAGTTGGGACCGGGGCGACGCCGTGACGATCCCGCCCGAGGCGATGCGGTCGGTGCTCGCGGCGGCACGCAGGCGCGGTGGCGTGGTCGTCGTCGACCTCCCGCGCCGGATCGACGAGGCCACCGCGGAGGCGCTGGCGCAACTGGACCTCGGCCTGCTGGTCGTGCCCGCTGAGCTGCGCGCCGTCGCGGGCGCAAAGCGGGTGGCGTCGGCGGTCGGCATGGTCCTGCGGGATCTTCGGGCCGTGGCACGCGGACCGTACGCCGCGGGGGTGGACGAACAGTGGATCGCCGATGTGCTCGGGCTGCCGCTCGCCGGTGAACTGCCCCTGGAACCAGGGCTCATGGCCGACCTCGACGCCGGGGTCCCGCCGGGCGCCGGCGCGCGCAGCCCGCTGGGGCGGTTCTGCACGGCGTTCTGGGAGCGCGCACTCGCCGGGGAGGGGGTGTCATGACGGCGGGCCTGCTGGAATCCGTACGCCGCCGGCTCGCGGAGAGCGGCTCGGAACCGACCCCGGCCGGAGTGGCGGCGGCCCTGCGGGCGCAGGGCAGGCTGCTGGGCGACGCCGAAGTGCTCGGGGCCGCCGAGGTGTTGCGGTCCGAGCTCGTCGGCACGGGACTGCTGGAACCCCTCCTGACCGATCCCGCGGTGACGGACGTCCTGGTGTCGGCGCCGGACCGGGTGTGGGTGGACCGGGGCGGTGGGCTGGAGCTGACGGACGTGGCCTTCCCGGACGCGGCGGCCGTGCGCAGGCTGGCCCAGCGGCTCGCCGCGGTGGCCGGCCGGCGGCTGGACGACGCCCGGCCCTGGGTGGACGCCCGCCTGCCGGACGGGACGCGGATGCACGCGGTGCTGCCCCCGGTGGCGGTCGGTTCGACGTGTCTGTCGCTGCGGGTGGTCCGGCCGCGCGCGTTCTCCGTGCGGGAGTTGGTCTCGGCCGGGACGGTGCCGCCGGGCGGGGACCGGCTGCTGCGGGCGCTGGTGGAAGCCCGCGTCTCGTACCTGGTCAGCGGCGGGACCGGGTCCGGCAAGACGACGCTGCTGTCGACCCTGCTGGGTCTGGTCGGTGAGCGCGAGCGGATCGTACTGGCCGAGGACTCGGCCGAGTTGCGGCCCGACCATCCGCACGTGGTGCGGCTGGAGGCGCGTCCGCCGAACCAGGAGGGCGCCGGCCGGGTGACCCTGCGGGACCTGGTGCGGCAGGCGCTGCGGATGAGGCCGGACCGGCTGGTGGTGGGCGAGGTGCGGGGCGCCGAGGTGACCGACCTGCTGGCTGCTCTGAACACCGGCCACGAGGGCGGCTCGTGCACCGTCCACGCCAACACCGCGGCCGATGTGCCGGCCCGGCTGGAGGCGCTCGGCACGGCGGCGGGGCTCGACCGGGCGGCGCTGCACAGCCAGCTGGCGGCCGGCCTGTCGGTGGTGCTGCACCTGGCGCGCGACCGGGGCGGGCGGCGGCGGATCGCCGAGGTGCATGTGCTGGAGCGGGACCACCAGGGACTGGTGGTGACGGTGCCCGCGCTCCGGTGGGGCGCGGACGGGTTCCTGTACGAGCGGGGCTGGGAGCGGTTGCGGTCGCTGATCGGAGGTGCGCGGTGGTGACGGGACAGCCGGTGTACGCCGCGGCGGTCTGCGCAGGTGCGGCGGCGTGGCTGCTCATGGAGCGGAAGCGCGGTCTGCGGCGGACGCGATTGCTGTTCGCCGGAGCGGGAGGGGAAGCAGCCGCGGGAGGAGGCGCCGGGGAGCCCGCGCCCTGGTCCTGGCGGCGCTGGTGGCCGGCGCTGCGGCTGCGACGCGAATGGCTCTGCCTGGCGGCGGGCGGTCTGCTCGCGGTGCTCGGGGCCTCCGTACTGCCACTGCTGGCGGGTGGCGCGGCGGTGCCGCTGGTGCGGCGGCGGCTCGCGGCCCGCGAGCGCGCCAGGGCACGCGACCGGCGGGCGGAGGCGGTGATCGCGCTGTGCGGGGCCGTCGCGGCCGAGCTGCGCGCCGGATGGCAGCCGGGGCAGGCCCTGCGCTTCGCGGCCGGCTCCACGGGCGCGCTGGGTTCCGAGGAGGCCGCTGTCCTGGCGGCGGCGCGGTTCGGCGGCGACGTCCCGGAGGCCCTTCGGCGGGTGGCCCGGGAGGACGGCGCGGACGGGCTCGCCGGGATGGCTGCCTGCTGGCAGGTGGCGGCGGACGGCGGCGCCGGACTGGCGGGCGGCCTCGACCGGTTGGAGGCGGCCCTGCGGGAGCGGCGCGACCAGCGCGAGCGGCTGCGGGCGCAGCTGGCGGGCGCCTGGGCCACGGTCGGACTGCTGGCCGTCCTGCCGGTCGTGGGGCTGGCCATGGGCTGGGCCATGGGGGCCGATCCGCTGCGGGTGCTCCTGCACACTCCGGCGGGCGCGGGCTGCCTCGTCGTGGGCGGACTGCTGGAGGCGGCGGGTCTGTGGTGGGCCGGCCGGATCGTACGGGCCGGGGAGGAGCCGTGAACGCCGAGTTCTTCCACAGGCTGGGGACGGCGCTCGCGCTCGCCGCCGCGGCGGTCTGGGCGGTGTGGTCGGTGGCGGCCCTGCGCCGTGAGCGCCGAGGGCGCGGGCGGATGGCCGCGCTGCTGGAGGTGCGCTGCACCCGGCGTCCCTCACGGCGACCGCCGTACGGGGCGTGGGCGCGGCGCTGGATGGCACCCGTGGCCGCCGCCCTCGCCGGATACGTCCTGGTGGAGGGGCTCGTCGGCGGCGTGGTTGCGGTCGCGTGCGCCTATGGCGTACGGCGCTGGCAGCGGCGCCCGAGACGGCTGTCCGACGACGAGCGGGCGGCACAGGGCCTGCCGTTGGCGGCCGACCTGCTGGCGGCGTGCCTGTCGGCGGGTGCGGGGCCGCGCGAGGCGGCCGAGGCGGTCGGCGAGTCCCTGGGCGGCCCCGTCGGGGAGCGGCTGGCCCGTACGGCCGCCGAGCTACGGCTGGGCGGCGAACCGGCCGAGGCGTGGGGCGGGTTCGCCGCGATACCGGGCGCCCAGGGGCTGGCCCGCTGTCTGGAGCGGGCGTCGGCCTCGGGCGCACCCGCCGCCGACGCGGTGTCCCGGCTCGCCGCCGGGCTGCGCGCGGAACGGGAGCGGTCGGCGGCGGCCCGGGCCCAGCGGGCCCAGGTGCTGATCACCGCGCCGGTGGGTCTGTGCTTCCTTCCCGCGTTCCTCGCGGTCGGGGTGGCGCCGGTGCTCGTGGGACTGGCCGGCGGATTGCTGTGAACGGTGAACTTCGATTCGACGCAAGGGGGACTGTGATGTGGAAGCGGTTGAAGGCCGGACTCGCCCGGCTGCGCGGGGACGCGGGCATGACGACGTCCGAGTACGCGATGGGGACGCTGGCGGCCTGCGCCTTCGCGGCGGTGCTCTACAAGATCGTCACGAGTGACGCGGTGTCGGGGCGGCTGGAGTCGGTGATCGGGAGGGCGCTCGATGCGCAGTTCTGAAGCCGCGCCCGCCGTCGGTGACCGGGGCTTCGCGCCCGCCGTCGGTGACCGGGGCTCCGTGACCGCCGAGGCGGCGGTGGCGGTGCCGGCGCTGGTGGCCTTCACGATGGCGCTGATCTGGGCGCTGGCGGCGGCCGCCGCGCAGATCCAGTGCGTGGACGCGGCACGGGCCGGGGCGCGCGCGGCGGCCCGCTCGGAGCCCCGCGAAACCGCCGTGGCGGCCGCCCGCTCGGCGGCCCCCACGGGGGCGCGTGTGTCGATGGAGCGGGCCGGGGAGCTGTGGCGGGTACGGGTGGAGGCCCCGGCGCCGGGGCCGGGCACGCTCGCCCTGACCCTGCGCGCGGAGGCGGCCGCGCTCGCCGAGGACACCGTGGGGGTGGAGCCGTGAGGGGGCCTGCCCGGTCGCCGGCCCCGGCGGTCGCCCGGAGCGCGTGCCGCCGCGAGGACCGGGGCGAGGCACGGGGCGGCGCCGACCGGGGTGTCGCCACCGTGTGGGTCGTCATGGCGGCGAGCGTGCTGTGCACGGTCTTCGCGGTGGTCCTGGCCCTGGGCCAGGCCGTCGCCGCCCGGCACCGGGCGGGTGGAGCGGCCGATCTGGCCGCCCTCGCGGCGGCCGACCTGGCCCTGTGGGGCGGCGAGCACGCCTGCGCCGCGGCGGCCCGGGTCGCCCGTGCCCAGCAGGCCGAGGTGGTGCGGTGCGCCGTGCGCGGCGAGATCGCCGAGGTGACCGCACGGGCCCGTTTCGGGCCGTACGCGCCGCAGGTCAGGGCGCGGGCGGGGCCTCCTCGGGAGCAGCCGGGGCTCCCCGCAGCAGTTCCGTGAGCAGGCGCACGGCGCCGCGCTTGTGCAGGGGGTCGTTGCCGTTGCCGCACTTGGGCGACTGGATGCAGGAGGGGCAGCCCGCCTCGCACTCGCACGACGCGATCGCCTCGCGGGTCGCGGTGAGCCATTCACGGGCGGTGTGGAAGGCGCGCTCCGCGAAGCCCGCTCCGCCCGGATGGCCGTCGTACACGAAGACCGTCGGCAGCAGGGTGTCCGGGTGGAGCGGGACGGACACCCCGCCGATGTCCCAGCGGTCGCAGGTGGCGAAGAGCGGCAGCAGGCCGATGGAGGCGTGCTCGGCGGCGTGCAGGGCCCCGCCCAGCTGCTCCGGGTTCACCCGGGCGGCGTCCAGCTGGTCCTCGGTGACGGTCCACCACACGGCGCGGGTGCGCAGGGTGCGCGGCGGCAGGTCGAGTTTCGTCTCGCCGAGCACCTCGCCGGTGATCAGGCGGCGGCGCAGGAAGGAGACGACCTGGTTGGTGACCTCGACGGAGCCGTAACAGAGGCGCCCGTCGCCCCACGGGATCTCGGTGTCGGTCTCCAGTACGGAGATGGAGGTGGTGTCGCGGGCGGTGGTGGAGTACGGCGGATTGGCCTCCTCGACCAGGGCCACCGAGTCCTTCAGGTCCAGCTCCTTCACCAGGTAGGTGCGGCCCATGTGGAGGTGGACGGCGCCTTCGTGGACGGCGGCGTGGGAGGCGGGCTCGTCGACCGTGCCCAGCAGCCGGCCCGTGCCCGCCTCGACGATCCGGACGGGGCTGCCGCCCTCGCCCCGGATGTCCGTCAGGTCGGCGGCCCGTTCCCGGCGCGTCCAGTACCAGCCCGACGCGCGCCGCCGGAGCAGACCGGCCGACTCCAGCTGCGGCAGCAGGTCCGGAACGGCCGGGCCGAACAGCGCCATGTCGGAGTCGGTGAGCGGTAGCTCGGCCGCCGCCGCGCACAGGTGGGGCGCGAGGACGTACGGGTTGTCCGGGTCGAGGACGGTCGACTCGACCGGCTGCCGGAACAGCGCCTCGGGGTGGTGCACGAGGTACGTGTCCAGCGGGTCGTCGCGGGCCACCAGGATCGCGAGCGCCCCCTGGCCGGAGCGCCCGGCGCGGCCCGCCTGCTGCCACAGCGAGGCCCGGGTGCCGGGGTACCCGGCGATCACGACGGCGTCCAGGCCGGAGACGTCGATGCCCAGCTCCAGGGCGGTGGTCGCGGCGAGCCCGAGCAGCTCGCCGGAGTGCAGGGCCCGCTCCAGCGCCCGGCGCTCCTCGGGGAGGTAGCCGCCCCGGTAGGCGGCGACCCGCTTGGCCAGCGAGCGGTCGACCTCCGCCAGTCGCTCCTTCGCGATGACGGAGATCAGCTCGGCGCCGCGCCGGGAGCGTACGAAGGCGACCGACCGGACGCCCTGGACGGTCAGGTCGGTCAGGAGGTCGGCGGTCTCCGCGGTGGCGGTACGGCGGACCGGGGCGCCCTGTTCGCCCTGGAGTTCGGTCAGCGGCGGTTCCCACAGGGCGAAGACCAGCTCGCCGCGGGGCGAGGCGTCGTCGGCGACCTCGGCCACGGGCAGACCGGTGAGGCGCCCGGCGGCCAGGGCTGGCTGGGCGGCGGTGGCGGAGGCGAGGAGGAAGACGGGGGAGGAGCCGTAGCGGGCGCAGAGGCGGCGCAGGCGCCGCAGCACCTGGGCGACGTGGGAGCCGAAGACGCCCCGGTAGGTGTGGCACTCGTCGATGACGACGTAGCGCAGGGCGCGCAGGAAGGAGGACCAGCGGGGATGCGACGGGAGTATGCCCCGGTGGAGCATGTCCGGGTTGGTCAGCACGTAGTTGGCGTACTGGCGGACCCACTCCCGCTCCTCGACGGGCGTGTCGCCGTCGTAGACGGCGGGCCGGACGCGGTTGCCCAGCGGGGCGGCCAGCGCCTTGACCGAGCGCCGCTGGTCGGCGGCGAGGGCCTTGGTGGGGGCGAGGTACAGGGCGGTGGCGCCCCGGCCGTTGGGCGCCTCCGAGCCGTCGAGCAGCGCGGACAGGACGGGCGCCAGATAGGCGAGCGACTTGCCGGAGGCGGTGCCGGTGGCGATGACGACCGACTCCCCGTCGAGGGCCAGCTCCGCGGCGGCGGACTGATGGGCCCACGGATGGTCGATACCGGCCGCCCCGATGGCCTTGATCACCTCCGGCCTGATCCGATCGGGCCAGAGGGCATGCCGACCCGCCCGAGGGGGCAGGTGCTCCGTATGAGTGATGCGCGCAGCCCGGTTCGCCCCTGCGGTGAGCCGGTCGAGGACCGTACCGGGGGAGGGGCGGGAGCCCACGTTCTCGGGAGGTCGACTGGGGCGGTGATTCATGGCCATCGGCACCGAGTGTGTCACCGGCCTGACCGACAATGCTCCCAAGGCGTCGTGCATGGCTGCTGGTAAGTGATTGAATGCCATCGCGGCTGGCGATCGGTCCCCGGGCTCCACTGGGGAGATCCGAGGGACGACCGCTCGATAGCAAGGTGCTGGAGGATCCGTGGACCTGTCCCTGTCGACTCGCACTCTGGGTGACCGTACGGTCGTCGAGGTCGGTGGCGAGATTGATGTGTATACCGCGCCCAAGCTGCGCGAGCAGTTGGTCGAGTTGGTGAACGACGGCAACTACCACCTGGTCGTCGACATGGAGAGTGTGGACTTCCTCGACTCGACCGGCCTCGGCGTGCTCGTGGGTGGTCTCAAGCGTGTCCGCGCGCACGAGGGTTCCCTGCGCCTGGTCTGCAACCAGGAGCGCATTCTCAAGATTTTCCGGATCACCGGTCTGACCAAGGTGTTCCCCATCCACACCTCGGTGGACGAAGCCGTCGCGGCGACCGACTGAGCCGGCCGGAGCCTTCCGGTACGAGCCTCCGGAGGCAGGGCCTCCGGAGGGAGCTCTCCGGGCCCCGACCGTCGCCCGGCCCGGTTTCGGAGCAGGTTTCCGGAACCAGGTCTGGACAACGCCGGGCCGGAAGGGCCCTTCGAGGGCGTACACAGCCCCCGCGAGGAGCCGACCTCCGGAGGGCAGGGCAGAGGTGCCGGGCGTCCAGCCCGGTCCTCTCAGACGCACGCTCGCACGCTCTCATGTCCGAGGGGGATCGCATGGCCACCGTTGAACTTCGCTTCAGCGCCCAGCCCGAGCACGTCAGGACCGCCCGTCTGGTGGCAGCCGCCGTGGCGCGCAGGGCCGGAGTCGACGAAGCCGTGCTGGACGAGGTCCGGCTCGCCGTGGGTGAGGCCTGCTCCCGCGCGGTCGGGCTGCACCGCAGTAACGGCGTGACCGCTCCCATCCGCGTCGCGCTGACCGAGGAGGACAAGGCGTTCTCCATCGAGGTCGCCGACGACGTGCCGGGCGCGGCCGTCGCCGACGCCGACGCCGCGGGGGTTCCCCTCACCGGCGGCTCCTCCGTGCCCGCCGAGGACTTCGACGACGCGGAGGGCGAGGACGAGATGGGTCTCGCGGTCATCAGCGGGCTCGTCGACGACGTGGAAGTCTCAGCCGATGAGCACGGCGGCGTCATCCGGATGAGCTGGCCGGCGAGCCCCACCACCACGCTCCCCTGACCTCACCCACCGCACCCGTCACCGGTGGCGTGAGCGATCTCGAAAGGCCCTGCTGAGCAGGGCCTTTTTCCATTTCCCGGGCAATGGTCGATCACTGGAATTGATCGTCGATCACCGTAGGGAAGATCAAAAGTATTACTGCGTTCGGGTGGTTTCCCGAAACCGATCATTTGCCGACCGGCCAGGGAAGGTCAATTCTGTTCTACGGCGCCCTGTTTTTGATCGGGTTCCGCTCCCTACAATCCGTCCACATCTTGAGCTCTTCTGACGTCAAGGAGGACGAATGGCGGGGCTCTTCGAAACACAGCTGTCCGGGCACCCCACTTCTCTCGCCGCCGCGGTACTCACCGACGAGAATCGCGTCATCGTGATCGTCATCGTGGCCGTGGCACTCGCCGCGCTGGTCGTGGCCCAGCTCCTCGTACGGCAGGTCCTGGCCGCGGGTGAGGGCACCGACGCCATGAAAAAGATCGCGGCAGCCGTACAGGAAGGCGCGAACGCCTATCTGGCGCGGCAGTTGCGGACCCTCGCGGTCTTCGCCGTCGTCGTCTTCTTCCTGCTCATGCTGCTGCCGGCGGACAACTGGTCGCAGCGCGCGGGCCGCTCGCTCTTCTTCCTGGTCGGCGCGCTTTTCTCGGCGGTGACCGGATACATCGGCATGCGTCTGGCCGTACGCGCCAATGTGCGCGTGGCGGCGGCCGCGCGGGAGGCCACTCCCGCACCCGGCCAGCCGGAAAAGGATCTGACGGTCGTCTCGCACCGGGCGATGAAGATCGCTTTCCGTACGGGCGGCGTCGTCGGCATGTTCACGGTGGGCCTCGGCCTGCTCGGCGCCTCCTGCGTGGTCCTCGTCTACGCCGCCGACGCCCCCAAGGTGCTGGAGGGCTTCGGCCTCGGCGCGGCACTCATCGCGATGTTCATGCGCGTCGGCGGCGGCATCTTCACCAAGGCCGCCGACGTCGGCGCCGACCTCGTCGGCAAGGTCGAGCAGGGCATCCCCGAGGACGACCCGCGCAACGCCGCCACCATCGCCGACAACGTCGGTGACAACGTCGGCGACTGCGCCGGCATGGCGGCCGACCTCTTCGAGTCGTACGCCGTGACGCTCGTCGCCGCGCTCATCCTCGGCAAGGCGGCCTTCGGTGACCTCGGACTGGCGTTCCCGCTGATCGTTCCGGCGATCGGCGTGGTGACCGCGATGATCGGCATCTTCGCGGTCGCCCCGCGGCGCGCCGACCGCAGCGGGATGACCGCCATCAACCGCGGGTTCTTCATCTCTGCGCTGATCTCGCTCGCGCTGGTCGCCGTCGCCGTCTTCGTCTACCTGCCCTCCTCCTTCGCCGCCCTGGACGGCGTCACCGAGTCGGCCATCCGCACCCACGGCGGAGACCCGCGCGTCCTCGCCCTGGTGGCCGTCGCCATCGGCATCGTGCTCGCCGCCCTGATCCAGCAGCTGACCGGGTACTTCACCGAGACCAGCCGCCGCCCGGTCAGGGACATCGGCAAGTCGTCGCTGACCGGCCCGGCCACGGTCGTCCTCGCCGGCATCTCCGTCGGCCTGGAGTCCGCCGTCTACACCGCGCTGCTGATCGGGCTGTCGGTGTACGGCGCCTTCCTGCTGGGCGGCGCGTCGATCACGCTCGCGCTCTTCGCGGTGGCGCTGGCCGGCACCGGCCTGCTCACCACCGTCGGCGTCATCGTCGCCATGGACACCTTCGGCCCGGTCTCCGACAACGCGCAGGGCATCGCCGAGATGTCCGGCGACGTCCAGGGCGCCGGCGCCCAGGTCCTCACCGACCTCGACGCCGTCGGCAACACCACCAAGGCCATCACCAAGGGCATCGCCATCGCCACCGCCGTCCTCGCGGCGGCCGCGCTCTTCGGCTCGTACCGCGACGCCATCGCCACGGCGGTCGCGGACGTGGGAGCCCTGGCCACCGAGCGCAATCTCGTCATGGACATCTCCCAGCCCAACAACCTGGTCGGGCTGATCCTCGGCGCCGCCGTCGTCTTCCTGTTCTCCGGGCTGGCGATCAACGCGGTGTCGCGGTCGGCCGGAGCCGTGGTCTACGAGGTACGCAGGCAGTTCCGCGAACACCCCGGGATCATGGACTACACCGAGAAGCCGGAGTACGGGCGCGTCGTCGACATCTGCACCAAGGACGCGCTGCGCGAGCTGGCCACGCCGGGCCTGCTCGCGGTCATGGCCCCGATCGCCGTCGGCTTCACCCTCGGCGTCGGCGCCCTCGGCGCGTACCTCGCGGGCGCCATCGGCACCGGCACCCTGATGGCCGTCTTCCTCGCCAACTCCGGCGGCGCGTGGGACAACGCCAAGAAGCTCGTCGAGGACGGCCACCACGGCGGCAAGGGCAGCGAGGCGCACGCCGCGACCGTCATCGGCGACACCGTCGGCGACCCCTTCAAGGACACCGCCGGACCGGCCATCAACCCGCTGCTGAAGGTCATGAACCTGGTGGCGCTGCTCATCGCGCCCGCCATCGTGCAGTTCAGTTACGGCGACGACGCCAGCCCCGGCGTGCGGGCGGGGGTGGCGGTGCTGTCGATCGTCGTCATCATCGCGGCGGTGTACGTCTCCAAGCGGCGCACCGTGTCGATGGGTGATGAAGACAACAACTCGCCGGAAAGGGTGGCGAGCAAGGCACCCGCGATCTAGCACCTGCTCAGCAGGCGGGCGGACGGAGCGACATGACGCTCCGTCCGCCCGCTCGCGTGCCGGCGTGAGCCGTCTCTGCCTTGGTGCAAACGGTGCAAGAGCGTACGAAATGGTCGCACGACACGCGGATGTCGCCCACTTGGCGTGTATGTTCCGGGGCCGAGAGCCTTGGAAGGGACCGATCCGGTGAACAAGAAGCTTGCGGCCGCACTGTCCGGCGGTGCGGTACTGATGCTCATGCTGTCGGGCTGCGGCGGCGACGACGAGGACGGCGGCAAGGTGGACGCCTGGGCCAAGAAGGTCTGCGACCAGGCGCAGCCGCAGATCCAGAAGAGGGCCAACGCCCAGCAGGCCATCATCTCCACGGCCGCCGACGGCAAGCCCGCCGACATCCAGGCCGCGGACTCGAAGGCCTTCCAGGACATCGCCGACGCCGACAAGGCGCTCGCCAAGGCCGTACAGGAGGCCGGCGCGCCGCCCGTCGAGAACGGCGAGAAGCTCCAGCAGGACGCGGTCAAGGAGCTCAACGACACCGCCACCGCGTACGAGGGGCTGAAGAAGCAGGTCGACGCGCTCGACCCCAAGGACCAGCGGAAGTTCGCGGACGGGCTGTCCGCCGTCGCCGACGGGCTGAAGCGCATCGAGAAGATGGACCAGGACGCGCTGGCCAAGCTGCAGTCCGGCGAGCTGGGCCAGGCGATGGCGAAGCAGCCCGGCTGCCAGAAGGCCAAGGCGACGGCCTCCCCGACGCCCCCGCCGGCCAAGCCCGGCTCCGCCGCCTCGCCTTCGGCCGCGGCGGGCGCTTCCGCCGCGGCGAGCGCTTCGGCCGGCAGCGGCAAGGGCTCCGAGTAGCGCGCCGCGCCCGCTCGCCTCAGGTCCGGCGCCACCGGTCCGCGGTCGGTTCGGCATCCGTCCGCCGGCCCGGCGCCGGGCCCATCGGCGCCGGGCCGCTCGGCGGTTGTCGGTGGTGGCGGTCACAATGAACAGGTGAGTACGACCAGCCTTCTCGCCAGCCTCCCGGTGCCCGACCGCGCCGCCCGCCTCCGCGACGCCCTGCTCGCGGCCGACTTCACCGCAGACGGGTTGCTGGAGCGCCTCGGCGCAGCCGCCTACGCCGCGCTCGCCCGCAGCGAGACGGTGCCCGCCCTGCGCGCCACCCGCGGGGACGGGCCGCTCGACACCCTCGTACGGCTGTTCCTGCTCCAGCGGCCCGTGCCGCGGGACCGGGCGCGCGCCGCGCTGCCGCTGGAGGAGGCGCTCGCCGACGGCTGGGTCGCCGAGGAGGGCGAGGAGATCCGCGCCACCGTGGACGTACGCCCGTACGGCGGCCCCGAGGGCGAGGACTGGTTCATCGTCTCCGACCTCGGCTGCGCCGTGGGCGGCGCCGGCGGGGCGAGCGGTCACGACGAGGGCGTGGTCCTCGGCGTCGGCGGCGCCTCCACCACGCTCGCCGGGATCACCGTGCGCACGCCCGTCGGCTCCGCGCTGGACCTCGGCACCGGCTCCGGCATCCAGGCGCTGCACGCCGCGCAGCACGCCACCCGGGTGACGGCGACCGACCTCAACCCGCGGGCGCTGGGCTTCACCCGGCTCACCCTCGCGCTGTCCGGGGCGCCGGAGGCCGACCTGCGCACGGGCTCGCTCTTCGCGCCGGTGGAGTCGGAGTCGTACGACCTGATCGTGTCGAACCCGCCGTTCGTCATCTCTCCCCTGGCCGTGGGGGACCCCGGCACCCGGCTGACCTACCGGGACGGCGGCATGGGCGGCGACGACCTGTGCCGCACGCTCGTCCAGCAGGCGGGCGACCGGCTCAACGACGGGGGGTACGCGCACTTCCTCGCCAACTGGCAGCACGTCGAGGGCGAGGACTGGCAGGAGCGGCTGCGCTCCTGGGTGCCGCTCGGCTGCGACGCCTGGATCGTGCAGCGCGAGGTGCAGGACATCACCCAGTACACCGAGCTGTGGCTGCGGGACGCGGGCGACCACCGGGCGGGACGGGAGGCGTACGAGGCGCGGTACGAGGCGTGGCTGGACGAGTTCGAGGCGCGCAAGACCAAGGCCGTGGGCTTCGGGTGGATCACGCTGCGCAAGTCCGGTGCCGAGCAGCCGTCGATCGTGATCGAGGACTGGCCGCACCCGGTCGAACAACCGCTCGGCGAGGCGGTCCGGGCGCACTTCGCCCGCCAGGACTACCTGCGGTCGCGCGACGACGCGGCCCTGCTGGCCGACCACTTCGTGCTCGCGCCCGAGGTCGTCCAGGAGCAGGTCGGCCTGCCCGGCGCCGAGGACCCCGAGCACGTGGTGCTCCGTCAGCACCGCGGCATGCGCCGTGCCACCAAGGTGGACGCCGTCGGCGCGGGCTTCGCCGGCGTGTGCGACGGGTCCCTGAGCGCCGGGCGGATCCTCGACGCGATCGCGCAGCTGCTGGGGGAGGACCCGGTGCTGCTGCGGGACCGCACCCCGGAGGCGATCCGGCTGCTGGTGGAGGAGGGCTTCCTGGAGCCGGCGGCCACATGACAGGGGGCCGTGGGCCCGTCGAAAAGGGAGGAAACCGGCCAAGATCGTGAAGGCGGCCGCGCGGGTGAACCGGGCCCGTCCACCCCGCGCCGTTCACCCGTAATTCGCGTTCCTGACGTCCTGAGGTGTCAGCCTCGCCCCTGAGGGCACGCAGGCACCAGGGAACGGAACGGGGTACGGGCATGGAGAGCGGACCGGCCATCTTCGCCGGCGTGGCGTTCACGCTGTTCGGAGCGGCGCTGCTCGTGTGGACCGGAGCGCGCGTACTGCACCGCGCGCCGGTCGCGTACGGAGTCAGCCCGGTGGCGGCCGTCACCTTCGCGACCTGCCTCGGAGCGTCGTTCGTGATCCTCGGGGCGTGGTGCTTCGGCCGGGTCTGAGAACGATCCGGGAACCGATCCGGGAACCGATCCGGGAACCGATCCGGGAACCGGTCTCGACACCGAGCGGGAATCGATCCGAGAACCGCTCCCTGGCGGAGCGGGAGCCGCGGCGGGCGCCGTGGCGAGTACCACGGCGGCAGCCGCCACCGGAGTCTTCCGGGGCCGCCGCCGGAGCCCCGTCCGGGGTGACGGCGGAATGGGCGGCTCCGTACCGTGAGGGGAGTCCGGGCGGCAGGAATGGCCGGACTCGGGTTACCGTTCGAGTGGCCGTTGCGGTCTTTTGCCGTTTGACACGGGGGCGGGTTGTACCGTCACACTCCGCAGCGACAGCAGCATCACAGCTGTGAGCGAGCAGAGCGAGCAGAAGCGAGCACAGTGCGTGAGCAGTGTGTGAGCAGTGCACACGGTGCGCGAGCAGGCCATGCGCACGCACCGCGCCGCACACTCCACCGAGCGTCGACCGGAGAGAAGAGCGAAGTTGTCCCCGACCAGCGAGACCGCACAGGGCGGCCGCCGACTCGTCATCGTCGAGTCGCCTGCCAAGGCGAAGACGATCAAGGGCTACCTCGGCCCCGGCTATGTCGTCGAGGCGAGCGTCGGGCACATCCGCGACCTCCCCAACGGCGCCGCCGAGGTGCCCGAGAAGTACACCGGCGAGGTGCGCCGCCTCGGGGTGGACGTCGAGCACGACTTCCAGCCCATCTACGTCGTCAACGCCGACAAGAAGGCCCAGGTCAGGAAGCTCAAGGAGCAGCTCGCCGAATCCGACGAGCTCTTCCTCGCCACCGATGAGGACCGCGAGGGCGAGGCCATCGCCTGGCACCTGCTGGAGGTCCTCAAGCCCAAGGTCCCGGTCCACCGGATGGTCTTCCACGAGATCACCAAGGACGCGATCCAGGCCGCCGTCGCCAACCCGCGCGAGCTGAACAAGCGCATGGTCGACGCCCAGGAGACCCGCCGCATCCTCGACCGCCTCTACGGCTACGAGGTCTCGCCGGTCCTGTGGAAGAAGGTCATGCCCCGGCTGTCGGCCGGCCGCGTGCAGTCCGTCGCCACCCGCCTCGTCGTCGAGCGCGAGCGCGAGCGCATCGCCTTCCGCTCCGCCGAGTACTGGGACCTGACCGGCACCTTCGCCACCGGCCGCGCCGGGGACCCCTCCGACCCATCCACCCTCACGGCCCGCCTCGCCACCGTCGACGGCCGGCGCGTCGCCCAGGGCCGCGACTTCGGCTCCGACGGGCAGCTGAAGTCCTCCGCCGGCCAGGTCCTGCACCTGGACGAGGCGAACGCGCGCGCCCTGGCCGCCGCCCTCGCCGACACGTCCTTCAGCGTCCGGTCGGTCGAGTCGAAGCCGTACCGCCGCTCCCCGTACGCCCCCTTCCGCACCACCACACTCCAGCAGGAGGCCAGCCGCAAGCTCGGCTTCGGTGCGAAGGCGACCATGCAGATCGCCCAGAAGCTGTACGAGAACGGCTTCATCACCTACATGCGTACGGACTCGACGACCCTGTCCGAGACCGCCATCGCGGCGGCCCGGGCCCAGGTCACGCAGCTGTACGGCGCCGGCTACCTGCCCGACGCGCCCCGCGTCTACGCCGGCAAGGTCAAGAACGCGCAGGAGGCGCACGAGGCGATTCGCCCCTCGGGTGATCGTTTCCGCACGCCCGCCGAGACCGGACTGACCGGTGACCAGTTCAAGCTGTACGAGCTGATCTGGAAGCGGACCGTCGCCTCCCAGATGAAGGACGCCGTCGGCAACTCCGTCACCGTCAAGATCGGCGGCCACGCCGGCGACGGCCGGGACGTCGAGTTCTCCGCGTCCGGCAAGACGATCACCTTCCACGGCTTCATGAAGGCGTACGTCGAGGGCGCCGACGACCCGAACGCCGAGCTCGACGACCGCGAGCGCCGGCTGCCGCAGGTCGCCGAGGGCGACGCGCTGAGCGCCGAAGAGATCACCGTGGACGGCCACGCCACCAAGCCGCCGGCCCGCTACACCGAGGCCTCGCTGGTCAAGGAGCTGGAAGAGCGCGAGATCGGCCGCCCGTCGACGTACGCCTCGATCATCGGCACGATCCTCGACCGCGGATACGTCTTCAAGAAGGGCACGGCCCTCGTGCCGTCCTTCCTCTCCTTCGCCGTCGTCAACCTGCTGGAGAAGCACTTCGGCCGGCTCGTCGACTACGACTTCACCGCGAAGATGGAGGACGACCTCGACCGCATCGCGCGCGGTGAGGCGCAGGCCGTGCCGTGGCTGAAGCGCTTCTACTTCGGTGAGGGCGACGCGGCCGGGGCCGCGGGTGCCGCCGCCGAAGCCGGGAACGGCGACGGCGACCACCTCGGCGGCCTGAAGGAACTGGTCACCGACCTGGGCGCGATCGACGCCCGCGAGATCTCCTCCTTCCCTGTCGGCAACGGCATCGTGCTGCGCGTCGGCCGCTACGGCCCGTACGTGGAGCGCGGCGAGAAGGACCAGGAGGGCCACCAGCGCGCCGACGTCCCGGACGACCTCGCGCCCGACGAGCTCACCGTCGAGCTCGCGGAGGAGCTGCTGGCCGCGCCGAGCGGCGACTTCGACCTGGGTACGGACCCGGCGACCGGGCACCAGATCGTCGCCAAGGCCGGCCGCTACGGCCCGTACGTCACCGAGATCCTCCCCGAAGGCACCCCGAAGACCGGCAAGAACGCGGTCAAGCCCCGCACGG
The DNA here is from genome assembly GCF_056430285.1 of Streptomyces sp. NPDC045998. Lineage (NCBI taxonomy): Bacteria > Bacillati > Actinomycetota > Actinomycetes > Kitasatosporales > Streptomycetaceae > Streptomyces > Streptomyces sp. NPDC045998. The sequence goes on along the minus strand of NZ_JBWKLJ010000004.1, from coordinate 118,947 downwards.
CTTCCCTCTTCAAGTCGATGTCCCTCGACACGGTGACCCTTGAGGACGCGCTGCGGCTGATGTCGCTGCCGCGCGTCGTGGGCACCGACGCCGAGGGCGTGGAGATCACCGCGCAGAACGGCCGCTACGGCCCGTACCTGAAGAAGGGCACGGACTCGCGGTCCCTGACGGACGAGGAGCAGCTCTTCACGATCACGCTGGAGGAGGCCCTCGCCATCTACGCCCAGCCGAAGCAGCGCGGGCGCGCCGCCGCCAAGCCCCCGCTGAAGGAGCTGGGTACCGACCCGGTGAGCGGGCGCCCGGTCGTCGTCAAGGACGGCCGCTTCGGACCGTACGTCACGGACGGCGAGACCAACGCGACGCTGCGCACCGGCGACAGCGTGGAGACGATCACGCCGGAGCGCGGTTACGAGCTGCTGGCGGAGAAGCGCGCGAAGGGCCCGGCGAAGAAGACCGCGAAGAAGGCGCCGGCCAAGAAGGCGGCGGCCAAGAAGGCGACCACCGCGAAGACGACCACCGCGAAGAAGGCCACCGCCAAGAAGACGGCGGCGAAGACGACCGCGGCGAAGAAGACGGCGACGGCCAAGACCGCCGCCAAGAAGGCCACGGCCTCCAAGGCGTCGTCGGAGGAGTAGGGGCGAGCAGGGGCCAGCAGGGGCGGGGACGGCGAGGACGGGCGAGGGGGAGGGCGCCCGTCGAGCGCGGGCGTCTGTTCGGGCGGGAGGACTGGGTGTCGGTCCGGCCGGATAGGCTGAGGGGATGACGCGAGCCGAGCAGCCAACGGTCTTGAGCCCCACCTCAGACTCCGACGCCGCACTAGCCGCGGACTCCCGCGAGCGCGCCGTACGGGCTCTGTTGCGCAACCAACCGCTGCGGCGGTTGTGGAGCGCGCAGCTCGTCGGCGGGGTCGGAGACGCCCTCGCCCTGCTGGTCCTGGTGTTGCTGGCCCTGCAGGCCGCGATCGCCGAGGACGCCCTCGGAGGCGGGTACCGGGGCGCGGCGTTCGCCGTCGCGGCCGTGTTCGGGGCGCGGATCCTCGCCACGCTGCTGTTCGGCGCCGTGCTGCTCGGGCCCATGACCACGCTCACCGCCCCCGGCGGTCCGCTCGACCGGCGCTGGACCATGGTGGGCGCCGACGGCGTGCGCGTCGCGCTGCTGATCGTCGCGCCGCTGTGGATCGACTGGACCCCCGGCAAGGCGCTCGCCTTCCTGCTGTCCACCGCCTTCCTGACCGGCGTGGCCGAGCGGTTCTGGACCGTCGCCAAGGAGAGCGCCGCCCCCGCGCTGCTGCCCGCCCCGCCCCCCGAGGGCGCGGCCGTCCGCCCGCTGCCGGACCACATGGACGCGCTGCGGCGCCTGTCGCTGCGCACCGGCTTCGCCGCCATCCCCGCCGCGGCCGCCGTGCTCCTCGTCGCCACGCTCCTCGGGAACGTGCTGGGGGCGGGCATCGACTGGTTCTCCGGCCACCAGGCGGCCCTCGGCTCGTACGTCGCGGCCGGGCTCTTCGCCGCCTCGGTCTCCGTCCTGTACTTCCTGGAGTTCCCGGACACCCAGACCCCGCGCCCGCGCTCCCCGCTGGAGGGCCTGCGCCGCCCGTCGACCGGAAGCGGCCCGGACAAGGGCCGTACGGGAGCCATACCGCTGCTCGTGCTCGGCTGCGCCGCCGTCGCCGCGGCCATCGCGGCGGCCGCCGCCGTCTCCGTACTGCACGCCAAGGACCTGGGTGGCGGGCCGGTCGCGTTCGCGCTGCTGATCCTCGCGCTGACGGGCGGGACGGGCCTCGGCATCCGGTCCGCGCGTGCCGTGCTGCCGGCGCTGTCCCGCCGCCGCCTGCTGGCGCTGGCGCTCGCGGCCACCGGGGTCGCGCTGCTCGCGATGGGGCTGGTGCCGGACACCGCGACCGTGCTGTTCCTCGCGCTCGGGGCGGGCCTGGCGGCCGGTGTCGCCGCCCACACCGGACACGTGCTGATCGACCAGGAGAGCGAGGAATTCCGGCGGCCGCGCGTCACCGCGCACCTCCAGGCGGTCGTACGGGTCGCCATCGCGCTCGGCGCGCTCTCCGCCCCGCTGCTGGCCGCCGCGATCGGACCGCACCGGCTCGCGAGCGGCGACTTCGTCTTCGCGCACGGCGGCGCCGCCTTCACGCTGATGCTGGCGGGCGCGCTGCTGCTGCCCGTCGCCGTCCTGGTCCTGGCCAGGACCGACGACCGTTCCGGCGTGCCGCTGCGCCGTGACCTGCGCGACGCGCTGCGCGGCGCGGACCCGGCGCAGGCGCCGTCGAAGACCGGCTTCTTCATCGCCCTGGAGGGCGGCGACGGAGCCGGCAAGTCCACCCAGGTCGAGGCGCTCGCCGAGTGGATCCGCGCCAAGGGCCACGAGGTCGTCGTCACCCGTGAACCGGGCGCCACGCCCATCGGCAAGCGGCTCCGCTCCATCCTGCTCGACGTGTCGAGCGCCGGACTGTCCAACCGCGCGGAGGCGCTGCTGTACGCGGCCGACCGCGCCGAGCACGTCGACTCGCTGGTCCGCCCCGCCCTGGAGCGCGGCGCGATCGTGATCTCCGACCGGTACATCGACTCGTCGGTCGCCTACCAGGGCGCCGGCCGCGACCTGTCCCCGACCGAGATCGCCCGCATCAACCGCTGGGCGACCGGCGGTCTCGTACCCCACCTGACCGTGCTGCTGGACGTCTCCCCGGAGACCGCGCGGGAGCGGTTCACGGAGGCGCCGGACCGGCTGGAGTCCGAGCCCGCCGAATTCCACCGGCGGGTACGGAGCGGGTTCCTCGCCCTCGCGGCGGCCGACCCCGGCCGCTACCTGGTGGTGGACGCGGGGCAGGAGCCGGCGTCCGTCACCACCGTCATCCGCCACCGGCTCGACCAGATGCTGCCGCTCTCCGAGGCCGAGGTGAAGGCCGCGGAGGAGGCGCGCAAGGCCGCCGAGGAGGAGGCCCGGCGCAAGGCCGAGGAAGAGGCCGCCCGCAAGGCCGAGGAGGAGCGCCTGGAGCGCGAGCGCCAGGAGCAGCTCGCCAAGCTGCGCGCCGAGGAGGAGGAGCGCAAGCGCCGCGAGGAGGAAGAGGCGCGGCGCCGCGAGGCCGAGCGCCAGGCGGAGGAGGCCCGGCGGCGGGCGGAGGAGGCCCGCCGGCTCGCCGAGGAGGAGCGGCAGCGGCGCGAGGCCGAGGAGAAGGCCCGCCGCGAGGAGCAGGAGCGGCTGCGCAAGCTGAAGGAGGAGCAGGAGCGGCTGCGCGCCGAGGCCGAGGAGCGGCGCTTGGAGAAGCAGCGCAAGGCCGAGGAGGCCCTGCTGCGCGCGGAGGAGGCCCGCCGCCGCGCAGAGGAGGCGGCGGCCGCGGCCGCGGCTTCGGCGTCGCACGCGTCGCCGGGGGTGTCCCCCACCGAGACCACGGTGCCGACCCCGGTCGTGAACCCGGACGAGGAGACCCAGGAGGTCCCCGTCCCGCGCGTCGACATGCGGAAGCCCGTCAACATGCGCAAGGACGACGAGACGGCGGTTCTGCGTCCCGTCCGGGCGGAGCCGGGCCCCGAGGCCGCCGGTCCGGCGGACGAGACGGCGGTCCTGCCTCCCGTACGCGACACCCACGACCCCCGCGCCACCGGCGACGCCCGCGGTACCGGTAGCACCGGCGACGCCCGCGGTGCCGGCGCGGACGCCGCTCTCGACGAGACCGCCGTCCTGCCGCCCGTACGGGCCGACCGGCCCGCCGACCGCGTACCGCCCGGGTTCTTCCGGGAGGAGGAGCCGGACGGCGTCGCGCCGGCCGAGCGCACCCGCGAGCTGCCGCAGGTGGACGAGCAGGGGCGGCCGCGGCGGCGCTCCGACTGGGCGGAGGAGACGCCTCTCGACGACCTGCCGTCGCTCGCCGACGAGCTGCTCGGCCCGCACGACGACGAGGACGACGACCCGCGAGGCGGCCGCCGCCGGCGCTGAGGCGCGGGCGTTGTCAGACCCGTCCCCCACAATGGGAATCCACACCGACACGATCGGCACGAGCAGCACGTACGCAGGAAGGCGGTGACCCGTGCCCGTATGGGACGACCTGGTCGGTCAGGACCGCGTCCAGACGCAGCTCGCCGCCGCGGCGCGTGACGCCGACGCGCTCGTCACGGCCGACGCGCAGGGCACGCCGCCGCCCGACGCGTCGAAGATGACGCACGCATGGCTGTTCACGGGACCGCCGGGATCCGGGCGCGAAACGGCCGCCCGGGCCTTCGCCGCCGCCCTGCAGTGCGTCAGCCCCGACCGGGCGCTCGGCGCGGAGCCCGGCTGCGGGTTCTGCGACGGGTGCCACACCACCCTCGTCGGGACGCACGCCGATGTGGAGATCATCCGCACCGACCTGCTCTCCATCGGCGTCAAGGAGACCCGCGAGCTCGTCCGGCGCGCCCAGCTCTCGCCGGCCGTCGGGCGCTGGCAGGTCATCGTCCTGGAGGACGCCGACCGCCTCACCGAGGGCGCGGGGAACGTGTTGCTGAAGGCCGTCGAGGAGCCCGCGCCCCGCACGGTCTGGCTGCTGTGCGCGCCCTCCATCGAGGACGTGCTGCCCACCATCCGCTCCCGCTGCCGCCACCTCACGCTGCGGACGCCCCCGGTGGACGCCGTCGCCGACGTCCTGGTCCGGCGCGACGGCATCGAGCCCGAGGCCGCGGCCGTCGCCGCCCGCGCCACGCAGGGGCACATCGACCGCGCCCGCCGGCTCGCCACCGACGAGCGCGCCCGGGCCCGCCGGGCCACCGTGCTCAAGGTGCCGCTGCGGGTCGAGGACGTCGGGGGCTGCCTCAAGGCCGCGCAGGAGTTGATCGACGCCGCGGCCGAGGACGCCAAGCAGGCGTCCGAGGAGCTCGACGTCAAGGAGACCGAGGACCTGAAGGCGGCGCTGGGCGCGTCCCAGGGCGGCCGCATGCCGCGCGGCACGGCGGGCGCCATGAAGGAGCTGGAGGACAAGCAGAAGCGCCGCAAGACGCGTACGCAGCGCGACAGCCTGGACCTGGCGCTCAGCGACCTGACGGGGTTCTACCGCGATGTGCTGGCCCTCCAGCTCGGTACCCGTACCGCCATCGCCAACGAGGACGTACGCGACGCGCTGGACCGCATAGCCCGGGAGTCCACCCCCGAGCGGACCCTGCGCCGGATCGAGGCGGTCCTCGCCTGCCGCGAGGCCCTGGACCGCAACGTGGCGCCGCTGCTCGCCGTGGAGGCGATGACGATGGCGCTGCGCGCGGGCTAGGGCCTGTCTTCCGGATCTTGCCGGGCTCGCGTGCCCTGGCACCGCAACCCCAGAGCTTCGCCTGGGGTGCCCCCGGCCGCGTTGTCGTCGGCCGCACTGGCCCCCGTAGCCCTTCGGGCAGGGGGAGGCTCCTTCCTCCGCCTTGCGCTGTACGGCACCAGACCCCGCTCCCTGATCCGGCCTGACCCGAAAGACAGGCCCTAGTCACCCGTACGGGTACGAAGAGGAACACTCCGTCACCATCCGGCTACGCTCCGGGAATGGACTCCGCTCGCCTGTTCCGCGTCACCGCCGTCACCCTCTCCGCCTTCGGGCTGCTCGCCGCAGGCTGCACCGACGGCGGCACCACCCTCTCCGCGTCGGCCACCGCGTCGCGCGCCATCGCATCGACCGAGGAGCTCAAGGAGTACTACGGCCAGCGCCTGAGCTGGCGCGCGTGCGGCTCGGCCGGCTTCGAGTGCGCCACGCTGCGCGCCCCGCTCGACTACGCGAAGCCGCGCGGCGAGCAGCTGGAGCTGGCCGTCTCCCGCGTCCGGGCCACCGGCCCGGGCAAGCGCCTCGGCTCCCTGCTGGTCAATCCCGGCGGCCCCGGCGGCTCGGCCGTCGGTTTCCTCCAGGGGTACGCCGGCATCGGCTACCCGGCCAAGGTCCGGGCCCGGTACGACATGGTCGCCCTCGACCCGCGCGGCGTGGCCCGCAGCGAGCCCATCGAGTGCCTCGACGGCCCGGAGATGGACGCGTACACGCAGGTCGACCAGACGCCGGACGACCCGCGCGAGCGGAACCTGCTCACCGGGTCGTACCAGCGCTTCGCGGAAGGCTGCGCCAAGCGCTCCGGCAAGCTCCTCCCGCACGTCTCGACGGTCGAGGCGGCGCGCGACATGGACATCCTGCGCGCGGTCCTCGGCGACCGGAGGCTGAACTACGTCGGTGCCTCCTACGGCACCTTCCTCGGCGCCACGTACGCCGAGCTCTTCCCGTCCCGCACGGGCCGGCTCGTCCTGGACGGCGCGATGGACCCATCCCTCCCGACCGCCGAACTCAACCGCGACCAGACGGCCGGCTTCCAGCGCGCCTTCGAGTCGTTCGCCGCCGACTGCGTCCGGCAGTCCGACTGCCCGCTCGGCACCGTCTCACCCGCCGACGCGGCCCATCGCCTCACCGCCTTCTTCCGGCGTCTCGACACCCGTCCGGTCGCGACCGGCGAGAACCGCCTCCTCGGCGAGTCCCTGGCCACCACGGGCGTGATCGCCGCCATGTACGACGAGAGCACCTGGTCCCAGCTGCGCGCGGCCCTCAAGAACGCGATGGACGGCGACGGCTCTGGCCTGCTCGCCCTCGCCGACGCCTACTACGAGCGCGAGTCCGACGGCACCTACTCCAACCTGATGTACGCCAACGCCGCCGTGAACTGCCTCGACCAGCCGCCCGCCTTCACCACATCCGCGGAGGTCACCGCCGCCATGCCCTCCTTCGAGAAGGCGTCCCCCGTCTTCGGCAGGGGCCTGGCCTGGGCCTCCCTGAACTGCGCCCACTGGCCGACCAAGCCCACCGGCGCCCCGCACCGCATCGAGGCGAAGGGCGCGGCCCCCATCGTCGTCGTCGGCACCACCCGCGACCCGGCGACCCCCTACAAGTGGGCCAAGGCCCTCGCCGCCCAGCTCGACTCCGGCACCCTCCTCACCTACGACGGCGACGGCCACACCGCGTACGGCCGCGGCAGCGAGTGCGTCGACACCGCGATCAACACCTACCTCCTCACCGGCACGGTCCCCCCGGCGGGCAAGCGCTGCCGCTAGCGACCGGCAGGTGTGCGAGGCACCCTCTGGACCTGTGTAGACTTGGGCTCGCTGCTGCACCCCCTGGGCATCCACGGGGCTTGCAGGGCGGTGCCGCCTTAGCTCAGTTGGCCAGAGCAACGCACTCGTAATGCGTAGGTCTCGGGTTCGAATCCCGAAGGCGGCTCAGCCGAAAGCCCGGCTCGGATCTCATCCGAGCCGGGCTTTTCCGTTGAGGGTGCGTGCCGTGCCGAGTGACGTCAGCTGACCCAGAAGTCCCACCAGCGCGTCAGGATCAGCATCCCGATGATCCCGAGGTGCAGGACGGGGAGCACCCAGGTGAACTCGTCGAGGAAGTCGCGCAGCGCGCGGGGTGCGGGCAGGAGGCCGTTGCGGATGGTGTGCGAGGTCACGTACCAGAACATGACGATCGTGGCGGTCCAGGCCAGGGAGCACCACAGGCACAGGGCGTTGATCTCGTACAGGGACTGGTACATCAGCCACATGCAGAAGCCGACGCCGAAGAGCGTGCCCGCGTTGAGGCCCAGCCAGTACCAGCGGCGGTAGCGGGCGCCGGCGAGGAGGGCGGCGCCGATGGCGGTCACCATGGCGTAGGTGACCAGGCCGAGCAGCGGGTTGGGGAAGCCGAAGACGGCGGCCTGCTCGCTCTTCATGATGTTGCCGCAGGAGACGACCGGGTTCAGGCTGCAGCCGGGCTGAAAGGTCGGGTCCTCCAGCAGCTTGAACTTGTCCAGGGTGATCACCCAGGCCGCGATTAGTCCCGCCGCGCCCGTGGTGACCAGCATCCATGCGAACGCCCGGCCCGCCCCCGTGCTCATGGTGGGGGCGGACCGGGCGTGCGACACCGTGTCCTTCGTGGTGGTCGTTGTCATGGTGGCGTCGCCGGTCAGACCCGTACCCGGCGGACCGGCAGCAGGCAGTGGGCGCTGGACTGGAGCAGTTCCTCGGAGACGAAGGCGCGCAGCTGGTCCGGGCTGACCTCCTGGCCTCCGACGGCGTCCGGCCAGGGGCGGGTCGCGATGATGAGGTAGACCGTGCCGGTCTCGTGGGCGTCCTTCTCCCACTCCGGCGGGACGGGGCACTGCGTCCTCATGAACGGCAGCTCCAGGACGGCCCGCTGCGCCTCCACCAGCACGGAGACCGGGATCTGCGGGGCGCGGCCCAGGTCGGTCACGCGATCGCCGATCGACAGGCCCAGCTTCTCCAGCTCGGCCCGCATCGCCTCCCCGCCGGCCTCGGGGCCCTCGGTGCCGTTCCCGAGGGAGTACACCATGAGGAACGGCGTACGCGGTGTCTCGGATTCGGCGGTGGGGTCGCTGGTCCAGGCGATGACGGCGAGGGTTCCCAGAAGGGAACGCTGCTGGCCCGGCGATGCGACGGTGGAAGAAGTCATGCCGCCGGATATTAGTGGTGTTGTCATGAGTGCTCCGGCGCGTTTCCACCCGTTCGGCCGATGGCACGGGGGCTCATTTCACTCTCCGGAACGGTTTTCGCGCCCTGTCGTTGTGCCCGGTGAATGTCCGCCGATAAGGCCGATAAGGAGGCCGTCGATGGTCGTCATGAGACGCCGTGGCGCGCTGCGTGCGCTGTTCGCGCTCACCGCCGCGGCGGTCACCGGCGCCGCCCTCTCCCGCGCCGCGCTCTTCGACGAGACGTACAAGGGACGGCGCATCCAGGGACGGCGGTTGTACGGGGACGAGCTCGACGTCCGCGTCGACGGGCGCCGTCTGCATCTGATGCGCTGCGCGGACGGTGGCTACGTCAGCCCGGTCGACCACTACCGGACGTATCCCACACCGCTCGCCGCCACCCGTGCGGCGGTGGACGAGCTTGGCCCCGCGCGGCTGGCCGAAGGAGGCGCGGCTCATGGCGTACACGCGTAAGGACCAGCGCGATCTCACCGGCACCGAGCGCAGGCGGTTCGTCGCCGCCGTGCTGGAGCTGAAGCGCGCCGGCCGGTACGACGACTTCGTCCGTACGCATGTCGCGTACTACCGCTCGGACGGCGACAAGGGGCTGCGGGTCGCCCACATGGCGCCGTCCTTCCTGCCCTGGCACCGGCAGTACCTGCTGGAGTTCGAGCGGGCGCTGCGGGAGATCGACCCGAAGGTGACCGTCCCGTACTGGGACTGGACGCGGGACAACACCCCCTCGGCCCGGCTCTGGGGCGAGGACTTCATGGGCGGCAACGGGCGCCGGCGTGATCTGCAGGTGATGACCGGCCCGTTCGCGTACGCCAACGGGAACTGGACCATCAAGGTCGGGGTGACCGAGAACCGGTTCCTGACGCGCGACTTCGGCAATCCGGCCGACCCCGTCGACCTGCCCACCCGGCGGGAGCTGGCCGACGCGATGGACGAGACCGTCTACGACTCGTATCCCTGGAACTCCACGAGCCGTACGGGCTTCCGCAACAAGCTGGAGGGCTGGACGCGGGAGCGCGGCAGCGGACGGTGGCGCAACCACAACCGCGTCCACCGGTGGGTCGGCGGGCTCATGCTCGGCGGTGCCTCCGTCAACGACCCGGTCTTCTGGCTGCACCACGCCTTCGTCGACCTCCTCTGGTCGCGCTGGCAGTCCCAGAACCCGAAGGCCGGTTACCTGCCCGACACCCCGCCGCCGCGCGGCTCGGACCAGTACCGGCGCGTCGTCGCACGGAACGAGCGGATGCCCCCGTGGGACGTCACGCCCGCCGAGCTCGCCGATCACCGGGGCATCTATCGGTACGGATGACGGTCCGGACAGCGGTACGGACCAGGGGGAGACAGCCGAAGGTCCCCCGGCCGGTGTAGCGCCGGGGGACCTTGACGGGGTGGAACGCGGTGGAGCGGAGCGCGGCTGGGGCGCGGTCGGGCGCGGGTGGAGGTCAGCGCATGTGGCTGTCGCCGCCGTAGCCGTTGTCGCCGTTGTTGTAGTCGCCGTGGCCCTTGCCGTTGTCGCCGTTGTTGTAGTCGTCGCCGGCGTCCTTCTTCTTGTCGCCGCTCTTGTTGATGCAGACGTTGCCGAAGGTCGGGTTCAGGAGGCCGATGATGTCGATCGTGTTGCCGCAGAGGTTGATCGGCACGTCGATCGGCACCTGGATGACATTGCCGGAGATGACACCGGCGCTGTTGACGGCGGCCCCATCGGCCTCCGCAGCGACGGCCATACCGGCTCCGCTGAGGGCGACAGCGCCCGTGCCGGCGATGATGACGGCAGCCTTCGCGATGCGAGACATCACAAACTCCTCGTACAGGGGGAAAACGGACCGCGGGCCTGCGGTCGTCACTTCTCTTACAACGTGGCCGTTATGGGGAGGTAACGGCCGAATTCGCGGGAAGAGCGCATAACGCGCTCAATGTCCCTCTTTTGGACGCGTTCGGTTACAACGGCGTCAGCTCGTGGATTCCGAGGCGGCGCCGGTCAGACCGAGGTGAGACTCCAGGATCCCGGTCACGGCCGGCGGCAGCACGCCGACCTGGGGCAGCTCGACGTTCGGCAGGCCCAGCGCCTCGGGGCGCGGCAGCGTGATCGGGGCCTCGACCTTCGCGCCGGGGGTCGTGGTCTGCAGGTCGGAGGCGGGCGCCGAGAACAGCGCCTTCGTCACCGGCTGGTTCTCGACGACCTCCGGGAGCGAGGCGGTGATGAGCGTCTCCGGCAGCGTGCTCGTGAACGGCACCTGCGGCAGGTGCAGCGGCTGAACCCGGCCCTGGGCGGCCGAGGTCGGCCCCATGGGAGCGCCGGGCATGGGGATCGGTACGCCGGTGCTCACGGTCGGAGGCGCCATGGGGAGCACCATGCCGAGCGGCTGGAGCGGTACGTCCACGGGGGCCGACGGCGCGGCGGCCGCGGGAGTCGCCAGGGCTGCCGACGCGGCCGAGGCCAGGGCCGTGACGACCATTCCCATGCCGACCTGAGTTTTCGGGTTCATGTGCTGCGTACGCCTTCCCGGGCTTGTGAGTACGTTGCTGACTGAATGAACGAGCACGCGCCGACAAACGCGTCAGAATTCGCCTGGTTGCAGCAATGGCAATCACGGCGCGGGCGCGCATTTCGGCGCCGGACATGCGACGGGGGCCGGGGCCGGAACGACGTCGTTCCCGCTCCGGCCCCCGTACGGTGCCGCGTGCGACGCTTACTTGCCGCCGAGCGGAAGTCCGCCCAGCAGGTCCTTGTTCTTCGGCTTGAGGTCGCCGGCGGTGTCGGTCACCTTGCCGACGAGGTTGCTGTCGGCCGCCTTGCTCACCGCGTCGCCGGGCACGGCCTCGGACAGGCCGCGCTTGCCCAGCGTGTCGACCGCGCCGTTCAGGCTGGTGGGGGTGAGGCTGTCGGCGGCGAAGGCCGGGGCGGCAGCGCCCAGAGCCATCACGGAACCGGCGACGACGGCGGCAACCTTCGTGGGCTTCATGGGTGGTGAGTCCTTCCTGGAGTGGCGTCTGATCACGACAACTCGCGCCTGGCGCAGGTCACTTGGCATTCCCGCTGTGTGGCGCCCTGTCCTCTGTAACGAGCCCTCCGCGCGGCGGAAACTCCAGAAGGAAGGAATTCTTGGTACTGCACCCGAATGATGAGGAGCGGTCGTATTCTCCGATCAAAGGGCAAGAGGAAAACAACAGGAGAACCCTGTTGGCTCAGCGTTACTGGGCCAACAGGGTTCATCCGGTGCGGCGACGCGTCAGACCATCGGCGTCTGCGTCATGTCGTTGGGCGCCGGAAGGTTGGTCGCGGGCGTGCCCTGCATGTTCTTGGCGGTCGCCGCGAGGAAGTCGGCGACGGCCTTCAGGGTCGACTGGACCTGGTTCGAGACGGCGGCCGTCTGGCCCTCGGTCGAGACCTTGATCAGCTCGTCGACCCGCTTGTCGATGTCGGTGAGCGCCTGGTCCATCGCGTCCATGGCCAGGTCGATCTGCGTGTCGTCGGCGGTCGTCTCGTCGACCGGGGCCTGCGGCGCGGCCGGCTGGGCGGGCTGGCCCGGCTGGTTCGGCTGAGCGGGCTGACCCGGCTGGTTGGGCTGGCTCGGCTGGCCCGGCTGGTTGGGCTGGCTCGGCTGGCCGGGCTGGTTGGGCTGGCTCGGGGAGGCCGGGGCCTCCGCCGCGTTCGCCTTCTTGATCGCCTCGATGACGGCGTCGATGTCGGCGTTGTACTTCGAGGCGACGGTGGTGCTCAGCTTGCCGCCGTCCGCCTTGATCACGGCGTTGAGCAGGTCCGTGACCGGGATGACGAGGTCGCCCGTGTTGTCGAGCGGCTGGACCTGCTTGAGCAGCGACGGCGCCTGCGGCAGCGGGGCGGCGGAGTCGGAGTGGGCGGAGGCGGCCCCGGCCGTACCGAGGGTGAGGGCGGCGCAGATGACCGAGGCCGCCGTACGGCGGGATGTCAGGAGACGCATGTGTTGTCCTTCCGGTGAGGATGCGTCGGGAACGTGACATCACCGTGTGTCGAGCCAACGCGGTTCGCAATCGCATCCGTTACGGAGGGTGACTCGGCTCCGTGGGTGAATCGGTGCGCCTGACCTGCGGGAAAGGCGGCGGAGGCGCCGCGCGGGGAATCGGGCGGAGCGCCGCCGATAGGGGGAAGGAACCCTCGACGAGGGCGGTGGCACGGGCCGGAAACGCACGGTGCGCCGCCCCGGAGGGGGCGGCGCACCGAATGCGTGACGCGGAGAGGCGTCGACGCGGCTGACGACGGACGCGGACGCGTTCGTGGCTGCGGCTGCGGCTGCGGCTGCGGTTCGTGGGTCAGTCGTTGATGCAGACGTTGCCGAAGGCGGGGTTCAGCGCACCGATGATGTCGATGGTGTTGCCGCAGAGGTTGATCGGGATGTGGATCGGAACCTGGATCAGGTTGCCGGAGATGACACCGGGGGACCCCACGGCCGCGCCCTCCGAGACGGCATCGGCCGACGCGACACCGGCGGTGCCGGCCACGGACGCGGCGATGGCGGAGGTCAGGACGGCGGCCTTCGCGATACGGGACATGGTGAAGAGCTCCTAGTTCGATGATGCTGCGGGTCGACGTGCCCGGCTACATCAACAACGCCTCACCATTTCCCCGGTTGCGCTACCGAACGGGTGAACCGTCGGACCGGCACGCGGGTGACGCGGCACGCCGCGCGTGGTGAAAAGCGCCTGGAAAGTCGGACGTTGGGGTGACCGTGTTTCACGTCCTTCGTCAGTCCGGTTGTTGAGTTATAACGTTCTTGCTCGAATCCTTCCCGGATCCTCCATATTCGGCGCGCTTTGACATGGTGCAGCGGAGCAGCTCGCCGATCTCGCGAAATTCGCGCGCGCTTCGACAGCGCCGACCCCCTCACTGCCACCCGATTCGTCAAAAGGCTTCGTAGAAAGGGTCACGCGTGCGTCTTCCTTTCACCGCACTGCATGTTGTCCAGCCCGGCGACGGTGGGGTGGCCCGGGTGGTCACCGACGTGGTCGGCGCGCAAGTGGCCCGGGGAATGCGGGTGGCCGTGGCGTGCCCGCCCGACGGGCCGCTGGCGGTGGCGGTACGCGCCGCGGGCGGCGAGGTGCACCCCTGGCGCGCGGGCCGGGACCCGGGGTGGCGGCTGCCCGCCGAATGCCGCCGCGTCGCGGAGATCGTCGAGCTCGTACGGCCGGACCTGGTGCACGCGCACAGCGCGAAGGCGGGGCTCGCGGCCCGGCTCGCCGTACGCGGCCGCGTCCCCACCGTTCACCAGCCGCACGCCTGGTCCTTCGAGGCGGTCGGCGGACTGACGGGTGCGCTCGCCCGGCACTGGGAGCGGTGGGCGGCCGCCCGTTGGACCGACCGCGTCGTCTGCGTGAGCGAGGCCGAGCGGGAGCGGGGCGTCCGGGCCGGGGTCCGGGCGTCGTGGTGCGTGGTCCGCAACGGCGTCGACGTGGCGAGGTTCGCCGGCGGCGCCGGCACGCCCGGGTGCGCCGGCGGCGCCGACGAGGAGGATCGATTCAGCCCAAGTGACGGCGGTGTGCGGGACGGTGGTGTGCGGGACGGTGGTGTGCGCGGCGACGCCACGCGGGGCGGCGGTTCGCGGCAGGTGCCCGTGCCGCCACCCGTCACGGCGTCGCCGCTCGTCGTGTGCGTGGGGCGGCTCTGCCGGCAGAAGGGGCAGGACGCGCTGCTCCAGGCCTGGCGGACGGTGGTCGAACACGTCCCACGCGCCCACCTCGCCCTCGTCGGTGACGGCCCGTCCGGGCCCGCGCTGCGCGCCGCCGCGCCGCCCGGGGTCACCTTCGCCGGAGCCGTCGACGACCCGGCGCCCTGGTACCGCGCCGCCGACCTCGTCGTCCTGCCGTCCCGCTGGGAGGGCATGGCCCTCGCGCCGCTGGAGGCCATGGCGAGCGGGCGCCCCGTCCTCCTCACCGACGTCGACGGCGCCCGCGAGAGCCTGCCGCCCGGCCAGGAGGCGCACTGCCTCGTACCGCCGGACGACCCCGACGCGCTGGCCGCCGCCCTGATCAGGCTCCTCCAGCGGCCGCTCCTGCGCCGGACCCTGGCCCGCCGGGCCCAGCACCACGTACGCGACGCCTTCGACGTGCGCCGCGTCGGGGCCGCCCTCGCGGACGTGTACGACGAGGTGACCGCGCGGCGCTGCCCGCCCGTGCTCCGAGAGCCGGTCGCCCGGTGACCGCGGAGACCGAGAGCACCCGTTCCGCCGCCCCCGTCACCGTCGGGCCGCCCCGGGCGGCGGCCGACCGCGTACCCGTCGGCGGGCCGCCCCGGCGGCTCCGCGCCGAGCCGCCGTTCACGGCGTCGCTGGTCGCCGTGGACTGCGTCGCCGTCCTGCTGGGCGCCCTGCTGCTCACCGCCGAGCAGCGCGACTCCGCCCTCCTGATGCAGCTCACCCTCGGCGTGGCGGCGCTCAACGCGCACGCCGGGCTGTACCGGTCCGCCGCCTTGGCCCCCGTCCCCTCCGTACTCGACGAACTGCCCGCCCTCGCCGCGCGCGCCGCCGTCGCGTGGTGCGCGGCCGCCGCGCTGCTCGCCGCGCAGGCGCCGGACCGCGCCCTCGGGCCGGCGGCGCTGACGTCGGCGTACGCCCTGCACCTGGCGTGCGTGACCGGGTGCCGCGCCGCCCTCCACCACCGGCGGCGCCGCGCCGCGCGCGCCCACCCGCGCTCCGTGCTCGTCGTCGGGCCCGCCGCGGCCGCGCGGCGCCTCGCGGGCACGCTGGCCCGGCACCCGGAGTACGGCATCCGGCCGGTCGGCATCGTCGCCACCGGCGGCATCGGCGGCGGTGCCGACGGTGCGCAGCACGAGCTGTCGCCGCTCCCGGAGCTCACCACGACCGAGGAGATCCACCGGGCCGTCATCCAGAACGGTGTCGGCGACGCCGTCTTCACCGGCCCGGCGGCCGAGCTCGTCGCGCTCTTCAGCCGGTACGGCTGCGCCAGCTGGCAGGCCGCGGCCGACCCCGGCCGCGACACCGCGATGCACCGGCACCTGTGGGGCTTCGCCTGCCGCCGCCTCGACGTGCCGCACGAGCGCCGCGCGCCGCTCGCCAAGCGGATCCTGGACGTGTCCGTCGCCGCGCCGATGCTGCTCGTCCTGGCGCCGCTCCTGCTGCTGTGCGCCGCCGCCATCCGGGTCTCGGACGGGCCCGGGGTCCTCTTCCGCCAGGAGCGGGTCGGCAAGGACGGCCGGCTGTTCACGCTGCTGAAGTTCCGCACCCTCCGCCCGGCCGACGAGATCGAGGCCGCCACCCGCTGGAGCGTCGCCGACGACGAGCGGATGAGCGCCGTCGGCGCCTTCCTGCGCCGCACCTCGCTCGACGAGCTGCCGCAGCTGTGGAACGTGCTGCGCGGCGACATGAGCCTGGTGGGCCCGCGTCCCGAGCGGCCGTACTTCGTCGCCGAGTTCAGCCGCGCCCACCCCGGTTACGCGGCACGCCACCGGATGCCCGTGGGGCTGACCGGCCTCGCCCAGGTGCACGGGCTGCGCGGGGACACCTCCATCGAGGACCGGTGCCGCTTCGACAACCACTACATCGACCACTGGTCCCTCTGGCAGGACGTGTGCATCCTGCTGCGCACGGCGGCCTCCCTGTTCCGCCCGGCGGGCAGCTGATGCCGGTACCCGGGTGGGCACCGCTCGTGCCGCTGCCGGCCGTCGTCGCGCTGCTCGTCGTACCCCCCGGCGCCCGCGAGGGGGGCACGCTCGCCGACCTGGCGTCCGCCGTCCTCGTCGTCTTCTGCGTCGTCCGCGTCGTACGCGCCCGGGCGCGGCCGCTGGACCGGGTGGCGGCCGTCGTCCTCGGGCTGCCCGTGGTGGGCGTGTGCGCGGCGGCCGTCACGGCCCACGACCCGGTCGGCGCGCTGCCCGGCGTCGTCCGCTACCTCCAGGTCTTCGTGCTCGTACCGGCGGCCGTGGTGCTGCTCGTACGCGACCGCCGGGACTTCGCGCTCGTCGGCTGGGCGATGGTCGGGCTCGCGCTCGTGGAGGGCGCGGTCGGCGTCGTCCAGTACGCGACCGGCACCGGCGCCTCGTACCAGGGCGAGGACGTACGGGCGGTGGGGACCTTCGGGCCCACGGACGTGATGGGCATGGCGACGGTCGTCGCGTACGGGCTGGTGGTCGCGCTCGGCATCGCGCTCGGGGCGCCGGACCGCCGGGCGCGCGTCGCCGCGGGGGTCTGCTGCGGGCTGCTGGTGGTGCCGCTCGCGGTGTCGTTCAGCCGGGGCGCGTGGATCGCGACCGTACTCGCCTGTGGGCTGCAGCTGGCCCTGGCCGGCGTACGCAGGGCCGTGCGGATCGGGCTCGCGGCGGCGGCGCTGGGCGTGGTCCTGGTCGCGGGGTTCGGCGTCGGGTCGCGGATGCTGGAGGAGCGGGTGGCGAGCATCTCGCAGGTCGCGGCGGCGCCGGACCAGTCCGTCACCGACCGGTACGCCCTGTGGGCGGCGGCGGCCTCGATGTGGCGCGACGAGCCGGTCACGGGGGTGGGGCTGAAAGGCTTCCCGGAGTACCGCGACGGGCACGCCTCGCTCGCGCTCTCGTCGGGGAGCGACACCGCGGGTGCGGGCCAGGGCTTCACCCGGCAGCCGCTGCTGTCGCCGCACAACATGTACCTGCTCGTCCTCGCCGAGCAGGGGCTGCTGGGCGTGGTGACCGTGGTGGGGAGCTGGCTGGCGCTGCTGGTGTGCGCGCTGCGGAGGAGCGCCGCGCTGGCCGGGGCCGCCGCCTGCCGGTCGGTCGCGGTCGGGCTGCTGGTCTGGCAGCTCGTCGACTTCGCGTACGCCGACATCGGCGGGCCCTCGACGGTCCTGACGGCGGTGGCGCTGGGGCTCGCCGCCCGGTGGGCGCTGAGGCCCTTCCAGGATGCCGGAGGGGCGGCCGGCGGGGTGGGCGGCGGAGCCATCGGCGGGGCGGTCGGCCGGGCGGTCGGCGGGGCGGTGGTGGCGCGTGGCTGACGACGCACCGCGCCCCCAGGCCGTCGCGCTCGCCGGGCCCGAGACCGAGATCGAGACCGAGGCCGGGCCCGAGACCGGGACCGAGGCCGGGCCCGCGGACCCCGCCCCGTGGCGGCCGTCGAACCGCCTGCTCGCCCGCGCGGCGCTGCTCACGGCCGTGCTGACGGCGGCGGGCGCGGTCTTCGGGCTGGTCCGGGACCAGCTGCTCGCGCACACCTTCGGGGCCGGCACGGACACGGACGCGTTCCTCGTCGCGTGGACGGTGCCGGAGTTCGCCGCCACGCTGCTCATCGAGGACGCGATGGCGCTCATCCTGGTGCCGGCCTTCAGCGGCGCCCTGGCCCGGCGCGCCCTCGGGCAGGACACCGATCCGGTCCGCGCGCTGGTCCGGGCCACCCTGCCGAAGGCGGTCCTCGGCATGGGCGTGGCCGCCGGGCTCACGGTGCTGGCGGCGCCCTGGCTCGTACCCGTACTGGCCCCCGGGCTGCCGCAGCAGGCGCTCGCGGTCGACTGCACGCGGCTCACGGCGACGTGCGTGCTCACCTTCACGCTGGCCGGGTACTGCAGCGCGGCCCTGCGCGCCCACGGGCGGTTCCTGCCGCCGGCCGCGATCAACGTCGCGTACAACGCCGGCATCATCACGGCGGTCGTGCTGCTCGGCGCCCGGTGGGGGGTGCGCGCGGCGGCGTTCGGCGTCGCGGCGGGCGGGGCGCTGATGGTGCTGGTCCAGGGGCCGTCGCTGTGGCGGCAGTTGTGGGGGAAGGCGAGCGGCCGCACCGCTTCCACGGGGCGTACGACCGGTGCGCGCGCCGGCGGGCTCGTCGTCGCGCTGCTCGCACCCGTGATCGTCTTCGCGGTGACCCGCCAGTCGCAGGTCCTGGTCGAGCGGTTCCTCGCCGCGCCGCTGCCCGCCGGGGCGATCTCGCACCTCAACTACGCGCAGAAGGTCGCGCAGTTGCCGATGGTCCTCTCGCTGATGATGTCGACCGTCACCTTCCCCGTCGTGGCGCGCGCGATGGCGGCGGGCGACACCGGCACCGCGCGCCGCCGGGCCGAGCACGACCTGCTGCTCGCGGGCGTCATCGTGCTCGCCGGGGCCGCGACCGTCATCGCCGCCGCCCCTCAGATCGTGGAACTGCTCTTCCAGCGGGGTGCGTTCGACCACGCGGACACCGCCGCCACCGCCGCCGTCATGCGGGTGTACGCGCTGGGGCTGCTCGGCCACACGCTCGTGAGCGCGCTGGTCCGGTGCTACTTCTCCGCCTCCGTGCCCCTCTGGTACCCGGCCGTCGTCATGACCGTCGGCGTCACCGTGACCGCCGCCGCCGGGCTCGTCCTCGTCGGCCCCTGGGGCGCGGCGGGCATCGCCGCCGGCAACGCCCTCGGCATCACGCTCTCCGCCGCCCTCCTCCTGCTCGGGGTCCGCAGGCAGAGCATCCCGCTCGACACCGCCCGCCTCGTACGGGGCCTCGGCAGGCTCACCGCGGCCGCCGCCGTCGCCACCGCGGCGGGGTGGTCGTGCGCGGCCGGCCCGCCGCTCCTGGCGGCCCCGCTGGCGCTCGTCGCCACCGCCGCCGTCTTCCTCGCCACCGCCGGCCTGCTGCGCGCGCCGGTGGTCCCGTCCCTGATCCGCTCCCTGACCCGAACCGTCCGTACCGCTGCGCGGAGGCCCGCCCATGCCCCCTCGGAAACCCCGGAGCCCCCGGAACCCACGCCCGTGGATCGCGATGTACCACTCCATCGACGACACCACCGATGACCCGTACCAGATCACCGTCTCCCCGGCCCGTCTCGACCGCCAGCTGCGCTGGTTGCGCGACCGCGGCCTGCGCGGCGTCGGCGTGCGGCAACTGCTGCTGTACGCCGCCCGGCACGGTGACACGCGGGGCCTGGTCGGCCTGACCTTCGACGACGGGTACGCCGACTTCCTGGAGCACGCCGTCCCGATCCTGCGCCGCCACGACTGCACGGCCACCGTCTTCGTCCTCCCCGGGCGGCTCGGCGGCGACAACGCCTGGGACCCGCGCGGCCCGCGCAAGCCGCTGCTCACCGAGGCGGGCATCCGCCGCTGCGCCGCCGCCGGGATGGAGGTCGCCTCGCACGGGTTGCGGCACGTCTCGCTGACGTCCGCCCGCGACGCCGTCGTGCGCGAGGAGGTCGCCGACAGCAGGGAGCTGCTCCGTACGATCACGGGCAGGGCCCCGGAGGGCTTCTGCTACCCGTACGGCCACCTCGACGTCCGCGTGGCGGCGGCCGTACGGGAGGCGGGGTACGCGTACGGCTGCGCCATCGACCCGCCGGCGGAGCCGGCCGGCGTGCTCGCGCTGCCCCGGGTGCACATCGGGGAGCGGGACGGCGGCTGGCGGCTGCACGCCAAGCGCCGCCTGCACGCGGTACGGCGCGCCGCGGTGGACCTCGCGGAGCTCACCACCCTCGCCGACCCGGTCCCGGTGCCGTGACCGGCCCCGCCGCCCGGCCCCTCAAGGTCCTCCACGTCATCACCGGCCTCGGCATCGGCGGCGCCGAGCAGCAACTGCGCCTGCTGCTCCCGCACATGCGCCACGCCGCCACCAGCCGTGTCGTCACGCTCACCAACCCGGGCCCGGTCGCCGACGCCCTGCGCGCCGACGGCTTCCCCGTCGCGCACCTCGGCATGCGCGGCAACCGCGACCTGACCGCTCTGCCGCGCCTCGCCCGGCTGATCCGGCACGGCGGGTACGACGTCGTCCACACGCACCTGTACCGGGCGTGCCTGTACGGGCGGATCGCCGCCCGGCTGGCCGGGGTGCGCACGGTCGTCGCCACCGAGCACTCGCTGGGCGCGGACCAGATCGAGGGCCGGCCGCTCAGCGCCGGCGCCCGGACCCTGTACCTGGCCGGCGAGCGGCTCGGCACGGCGACGGTCGCCGTCTCCGACGCGGTCGCGCGGCGCCTGACCGCGTGGGGCGTGCCCCCCGCGCGCGTGCGGACCGTGCCGAACGGCATCGACGCCGCCCGCTTCGCCTTCGACCCGCGCGCGCGGCGGGCGGCGCGGCGGCGGCTGGGCCTGGCGCCGGACGCGTACGTCGTCGGCGGGGTGGGCCGCCTGGTGCCGGGCAAGCGGTTCGACACGCTGATCCGCGCACTGGCCGACCTGCCGCCGGAGGCCCGGCTGCTGCTGGTCGGCGAGGGGGAGCAGCGGGCGGCGCTGGAGCGGCTGGCCGGGGAGTGCGGGGTCGCGGAGCGGGTGGTCTGGGCGGGGGCGGTGTCCCGCGGGCTGCCGGAGCTGCTGTCGGCGATGGACGTCTTCGTGTCGGTGTCGGCGGACGAGGCCTTCGGGCTCGCGTGCGTCGAGGCGCTGGCCGCCGGGCTGCCCGTGCGGTACGTGGCGTGCCCCGCGCTGGACGGCCTGCCGCCCGGCGAGGCGCCGGGGGCGCGGCGGATCGGCGGGTCGGTCGCCGAGGTGGCCGCCGAGGTGGCCGCCGCGCTGGACGTCCGTCCCCGGGAGCGGCTCCCCGTACCCGCCGCCGTACACCGCTACGACATCGCGCGCACCGCGCGGAGGCTGCTGTCCCTGTACGACGAACTATCGCGAAGTGAGTGAACGATGACCCCTCATTCCCTTGTCGTACGCCGGGTGATCGGCTGGCTGACCAGACTGAGGAGCACCGTCCTGAGGAGCACCGTGGCGAAGGCCCGCAGCCGCCGGTGGTTCGTTCCCGCGGCCGTGCTGCTGGGCATCGCCTTCGGTGGCGCGTACGGCCTGCTGAAGACGCCGGAGTACGCGGCGACCAGCCATGTCGTCGTCGTGGCGACCGAGGGGTCCGACCCGGCCGGGGCGATGGGGCTCGCGCAGGCGTACGGGCGGGTCGCCGCCGACATCGCGGTCACCGGCGACGCCCAGGTGGAGGCGGGCGTGACGGCGGGCACCCTGCGCGCGAGCGTCCAGGCGGCGACCTCGCCCGACGCGCCGATGATCTCGCTGACGGGACGGGCGGCGGACCCGGCGACCGCGGCCGCCCTCGCCGACAGCGTGGCGAGGGCCCTCGTACGGAAGGGCGGCCACACCGAGGAGAGCACCGGAGTGAAGGTGCTGCAGTTCACCCGGGCGGCCCGGCCGACGAGCCCGGTCTCGCCGTCCGCGCCGCTCGCCGCGCTCGTCGGCGGCTGCGCGGGCGGGCTGCTGGGCGGGCTGGCGCTGCTGACCCGGCCGCGCGGGGGCCGGGGTGCGGGGCGCGACCGGCACCCGGCCCTGCCCGGCCCGGTGCCGCCGCCGGCGCCGCATCCGTCGGCCGCCACGCGGCCGGAGGCGGTATGAGCTGGGAGACGACCGTCTGCCGGGACGGCGAGGAGTTCGGCCGGCTCGCGGACGAGTGGGCGGACCTGTACCGGCGGTGCGAGGCCGCCACCCCGTTCCAGGCGCACTCCTGGCTGCACTCGTGGTGGGTGTCGTACGGCACCCCGGGCCGCCTCCGCCTCGTCCTGGTACGCCGGCACGGGCGGCTCGTCGCGGCGGCGCCGCTGCGGCTGGTGCCCGGCCCGGTGCCGGTGCTGACCCATCTGGGCGGGACCATCACCGACTTCTCGGACGTCCTGGTCGACGACGCGTGCGCGCAGGCCGTGCCCGAGCTGGCCCGGGCGCTCGGCGCCCTCACCCGTACCGCCGTGCTGGACCTGCGGGAGGTACGCGCGGGGGCGGCCGCCGAGCGGGTCTACGCGTGCTGGCGCGGCCCGCGGCGCAGGCTGCCCGACTCCATCTGCCTGGAGCTGCCCGCTCTCACCATCGACGGATTGGTCGAGCGCCTCCCGTCGGCACGGGCGCAGCGGTCCCGTTCCAAGCTGCGCAAGATCGACAGGCTCGGCGTCCAGCAGCGTGTCGTCCCGGCCGCGGAGGTACCGGTGGCGCTGCGGCGGCTCCTGCTCCTGCACCGGCGGCAGTGGGCGGGGCGCGGGGTGACGGCGGAGCACCTCAGCGCCCGGTTCGCCGAGCACCTCGAACGGGCCGTGCGGCCGATGGTCGAGTCGGGCAACGCCATGGTGACGGAGTTCCGCATCGGCGGTGACGTGGTCGCCGCCGACCTCACCCTGATGTCGCCGCGCCTGTGCGGCGCCTATCTGTACGGGGCCGATCCCGCGCTGCGCGCCGGCAAGGTGGACGTGACGACGATGCTGCTGCGCAACTGCGCGACCGAGTGCAGCGCGAACGGCCGGGCCACGCTCAGCCTGCTGCGCGGCACGGAGCCGTACAAGCGCCAGTGGCGCCCGGCGCCCGTCCGCAACCAGCGGCTGCTGCTGGCGCGCCGCCGGATGGCCCCCGCCCTGCTGCTGCGGGCGGCGTACGCGGGCGTCCGCGGCTGGGCTGCGGACGTGGCGCGCGAGCGGCGCGGCGAGGGCTGAGCGGGCGTCCGGGCGTCAGGCCCGGCTGAAGTGCACCCACTCGACGGGGACGCAGAGCGTGGTGCCGAGCCATTGGCGGATCCACGGGCCGAGGTCCATCACCCGGCACGGGGGCGGGGCCGGTGTCACGGGCGGTCCCGGTTCGACGGGCACCGGCTTGGGCTCCACCGGCTCCGGCGGGGGCGTCGCCCCGCCCCCGGGCTCGGTCTCGTCGGGCTTCGGCTGAGGCCTGGGCAGCGACAGCTTCGTACGGAACACCTCCGACGACCTCGGATTGTCGTCACACTGCCAGACGCCGTGCGGGCAGTAGTCCGTGATGGTGTGGTACAGCGGTTTGTGCTCGTCGATCCACTCCAGCATCCGCCGCATGAACTCGGGATTGTCGCCGTTGCGGAACAGGCCCCACTCGGGGTATGAGATCGGCTTTCCGTGAGCGGCGGCGAATTCCACGTGATGGCGCAGCCCGTAAGGCTGCTCGACCATGTCGTCGAAGGTCTCGCCGGGCGGCTGGTCGTAGGAGTCCATCCCCACGATGTCGACGACGTCGTCGCCGGGGTAGCACGCGGTCCACGGAACGGCGTCCGTCCCGCGGCTCGGCGCGAAGTCGAACCGGAACCGCTGGCCCGGCACGGCCCGCATGGCGGTGACGATGCGGCGCCAGTACGTCTTCCACGCCTCCGGGTCCGGCCCGCACCGGTGCGTGTACGTGATGCCGTTCATCTCCCACCCCACGACGAGGACGGTGTCCGGCGCCCCCAGCCGGACGAGCCGCTCGGCGAGCGTCCGGAAGTGGTGGTCGAACGCCCCGGCCGCGCCGAGCCGCAGCATCTGCCGCACGACCGGGTCCGGCAGGTGGTCCTCGTTGCGGGGCAGCATGGGGACGTTGAGCACGAACAGCCGGTCCTCGCGGGCGCGCCGCCACTCCGCCCACGGCTGCAGGAACCCGGGAAGGCCCTCGATGTTGCTCCACAGGTCACCCGGCAGGTAAGTGTGCCCGACCCGCAGCTCGGTGCCGCCGAGCCACCGCTGCAGCTCCGTCATCCGCCGGATCCCGGGCGGCCCGTAGTGCAGGTACGCGCCCAGCGCCGGGGCCGGTGCCGGAGAGGGGGCCGGCGGCTCGGCGGCGTGGGCCGGAGGCGTCACGAAGGCTCCCGAGAAGACTCCTGGGACAAGGAGACCGGCGGCGAGCGCCGTCGGCCATGTACGCGTTCTCCGCTTTTTCCGATCGGCCATGTCTGCTCCTTCGCGCGGCACGGTACCGGGGCCGTCCGTCGGATGGATCAAAAGTATGACCAAGGGGCCGATCGGGAATGCGGGTCCGCCTTTCCGTAGACCGTTGGTGGAATTCATCGCCCGCTTGGGGCAGCGGAGCCCCGCGGACGCACGAAGCCGGCCCCGGATCAAGCGTCCGGGACCGGCTTCGGATCTCGCTGACCGATCGGGGCAGAGGCGCTACATCACGCCCGCCGCGCTCACTTCTCCTTGTCGGAGCCGTCCTTCGAGGAGTTGATGCAGACGTTCCCGAAGGCCGGGTTGAGCAGGCCGACGATGTTGATCGTGTTGCCGCAGATGTTGATCGGCACGTGAATCGGCACCTGGACGACGTTGCCAGAGAGGATCCCCGGGCTGTTGGCGGCGACACCGTTGGCCTCGGCGTCAGCGGCGGCGGGCGCGGCCGCGCCCAGCGCCATGACCAGACCGACGATGGCCACCGCAGCCTTCTTGCACTTCATAGTTCGGCTTCCTTTCCGCAGGAGGAAGTCATGCCACGGATCTCGTGACGATCGAGCCCGTGATGAGGGGCTCGGCTTCCACTGCGAAAATCAGAACGAATGTGAAAGCGGAAAGGCGTCATTGAGGCTGATTTCCGCACTGATTCACTCGAATGCGAACCATGTGCCCCGACGAATGGCTCAACGACTGGGCCAGACGGGGCGGGAGATCAGGGCCTGCCATTCGTGGTCCGGTACTCCGGGCACCGCACGCCCCTGTGCTCTCCACTCACGCATCAGCGTGGAATAGAGGGGCGACGGTTCGGTCCCCGCCGCCTGCCTGCTCTGCGGAATGAGGGGTACGCGCTGCCATTTCCCGGAGCGAGGAGCCATGCCGGACCTTTCCGTTCACAGCCGTGGCGAGGCTCTCGCATCATGTCACAGCCACCCGCGCGAAATGTGCGGAAGTGCCACAAAGCGCAGGCCGAAGTGGTCGAGGGTGCGGGGCAGCGGCCGGTCGGGCCGCAGCAGGCCGGGCCGGTACGGCAGGTAGGCGTGGCGCTCCAGCAGCGCGGCGAGCGTCGTCGAGGCGACCAGCAGCACCAGGTCCTGGCCGGGGCACTCGCCGGGGCCCGCGCTGAACGGCATCAGCGCCTCGGTGTCCTGCGCGGTCCCGTCCAGCCAGATCTCCGGCGTGAAGCGGTCGGAGTACGGCAGGGCCTCGTCCCGGTGGAAGAGCGGCGCGTAGATGAGGAACTCCGTCCCGCGCGGCAGGGTCTGGCCACCCCAGACGGTGTCGCGGACCGACTCGCGCACGAGGAACGGCGTGGTCGGCCACAGCCGTACGGACTCCAGGACGCAGGCCCGCGTGTACGGCAGCAGGTGCGGCTCCGTGAGGTCGGTGACGGCCAGTTCGCCGCGGACCTGTCCCGTCTGCGGCTCGTGCGTGGCGAGCACGGCGAGGGTGCGGAACGCCGCGACGCCCGCCGCGTCGAAGGCCGACAGCCAGTGCGGCACCTGCCCCACCGGGTCCGCGGCCCCGGCGCCCGCGCCCTCCGCCGCCCTCGCGATCTCCACGGCGAGGCTGCCGGGTTCCGCGTGGTCCAGGTGGTCGCGCAGCCGGCGCTCGAAACGGTCCCGGAGCCCGGCCGGCGCCCGGGTGGAGCGCAGCCGCCCCAGCGCCGCGCCGAGGCCGGTGTCGTCGCGGGCGGCGTCACCGAGCACGACGCGCCGCGCGGTGCGGTCCCACGCCTCCCGGAACGCGCTCCAGCCGATCTCGCCGTCCCCGGCGGTGGTCGCGCCGAGCAGCCGCCCGGTCTCCTCCCGTACCGCCCGTACGAAGTGCGGAGCCAGGCTGTGCAGCTGCTGGCCGTACTCCAGGACGCCTTCGTTGAACGCGCGCCGCTCGTAGCGCCGCGTCCCGTGCGAGGTCAGCACCCCGTGGGGCTGGAAGTGCGCCGCCGCGGCGCTGCCCGGGCGGCCGGCGGGGGAGTACGGGTCCGGCGTGCCGTCCAGGACGTGCCGGGCGTCCCCGGCGTCGAGTACGACCGCGAGGCGCCGCCCGGCCAGGTCGAGCCGCAGGGGGCCGGGGCCGTAACGGTCGCGCAGCGCGGTGAGGAGCCCGGTCGCGCGCCGGTCGACGGCGTACCGCTCGGCCAGCGCCATCCCGGCGCGGCGCCGGACGGCGAGGCCCGTGGCGAGGGCCGGTGCGATGACCTGCGCGGCGATCCGCGCGGCGTCCCGCCCGTCGGCCCGCGCGGGCGGGTGCGCCGGGCGCGCCCCGACGTCCGTACCGGGGCCGCGGGCGGGGTCCGTGCTGGGCATGCCCCCCGGGTGCCCGTGCGGGCCACCGCGAAACGATGCCGGATCGACCCCGCCCGCGGTGGTCCGGGCGGGGTCGATCCGAGGTGGCCGGAGGCCGGACGGCCGGGAGGGGGAGCGGTCAGCCGCCCGTGGTGGGGCCGCCGCTGCCGAAGCCGCCGCTGGGCGCGCCGCGCCACTTGTGGTCGTGCTCGGTGCGCGGTGACGTGTCCGGCTCCGTGTTCTCGTGCTTCAGCTCGTACGGCATCACCCGGTCCTCACGCTCGGCCAGCTCGGCGGGCTTGCGGTAGCCCTCGGCCTCGCCCGGCAGGCCCGCGTCCGCCGGCCGGTGCGGCTGGTCGGCCGGGTTGGGCGGGGCCGGCTCCCGCGACCGGATGCGCCGCCCCAGCCAGAAGGCGCCGATCAGGAAGCCGACGAGGATGATCCCGGCGACCAGCGGGCCGATCCCCACAAGATGGTCCCTCTCGGCCAATTCCATGCTGTGCGTGATGAGAGCGTCCATACCGGATGTGTACCCGCTGAGGACGGGGTCAGACAAAGACAAAACTATGGTCGTAAAAACGGTGAGTCCGTCTTTTCGTGATTGAGCTCTTCGAGTGACAACGCGCAACTGAAACCGCGCTGGGCTGTTGATCAGGGCGACCCAAGTACACGGGTCTCTCGACGAGAAGGATGGACCATGATCAAGAAGGTTCTGGCTACCGCCGGCGTGGCTGCGGCCGTCCTGGGCGCCTCCGCGCCGATGGCCGCCGCCGTGGGTGACCGCGGGGTCGACACGCAGAACGGCAACTTCGCCACGCAGTCGTACGGCAACACCTACACCGGCGGTTACATGAGCCCGCAGATCGGGCTCATCCAGGGGTCGCTCAACAAGCCCTGCATCGCTGTGCCCATCGAGGACGTGCAGAACATCGTGGCCCTCATCAACATCGGTGTTCAGGACATCCTCAGCGACCAGCAGAACCAGCAGTGCGCGGAGAACTCCACGGCGGTCAAGGGCGACGCCCCGCTGTCGCACATCCTCGAGGACGTGCTCTCGGAGAACGCCTCCGCCTCCGTCGACTAAGAGTGTGGCCACCGGCCCGCGCGACGTCCGCGCGGGCCGGTCCCCTCTGCGGCCACCACGGCCGCACTCCCGAAGACTTCAGCAACCGCATGGCGCCCTCCCCGAGTGGGCGCGGCAGGACGACCCGAGCAGCGGGTCTCTCGACGAGAAGGATGGACCATGATCAAGAAGGTTCTGGCTACCGCCGGCATGGCCGCGGTCGTCCTGGGCGCCTCCGCGCCGATGGCCTCCGCCACGGGCGACCGCGGGGTCGACACGCAGAACGGCAACTTTTCGAAGCAGGTGTACGGCAACACCGTCACCGGTGGCCACATGAGCCCGCAGGTGGGCCTCATTCAGGGGACGCTCAACAAGCCCTGCATCGCCGTGCCCATCGAGGACGTGCAGAACATCGTGGCCCTCATCAACATCGGTGTTCAGGACATCCTCAGCGACCAGCAGAACCAGCAGTGCACGGAGAACTCCACGGCGGTCAAGGGTGACTCCGCTCTGTCGCACATCCTCGAGGACGTCATCTCCGAGAACTTCAGCGCGTCCGTCGACTGACGCAGGCGCAGCCTTCCGGTGTGACCACCAGGGCGGGCCCCGCATCCGAATCCACGGATGCGGGGCCCGCCCCGTTGCGCAACCCGGTGTACGACCCGGGCCGACGGCCGGGCGCGGTGCTCACTTCGCGTCGGCGTAGCACTCCACCGTCGCCGTCGTGAACGGAAACCGCACCGGTGTCTCCCCGAAGGCGACCCGCCCGGCCGTGTCCCCGGCCGCGCGGATCGCTTCCGCGACCGCCGGGGCCTCCTCGGCCGGGCAGTGCACGATCACCTCGTCGTGCTGGAAGAACACCAGCTCGGCCCGCATGCCCGCCAGCGACCGGCGCAGCGCGGCCAGCATCAGCAGCGCCCAGTCGGCGGCGCTGCCCTGCACCACGAAGTTCCGGGTGAACCGGCCGCGCGCGCGGGCGTTCACCGAGGCGTAGCCCGGGGTGAACTCGCCGTCGGACACCGGTTCCTCGGTGCCCTCCTGGGGGAGGCCCGCCTCGTCCGCCTCGGCCGCGCCCGCCGCGCGGGGGCTCGTCCGGCCGAGCCAGGTGCGCACCAGCCGCCCCTCCTCGCCCGCCTTCGCCGCGTCGTCCACGTACGCCACCGCCCGGGGGAAGCGGCGGCGCAGCGCCGCCAGGTTCTTCAGGCCGTCGCCGCTGGTCTGTCCGTAGATCGCGCCGAGCAGCGCCAGCTTGGCGTGCGTCCGGTCGCCGGAGAAGGCGCGGTCGGACAGGCGCGTGTAGAGGTCGTCGTCGTGGCCCGCCACCTCCATCAGGCCCGGGTCGCGGGAGATGGCCGCCAGCACGCGGGGCTCCATCTGGTCCGCGTCCGCCACCACCAGCCGCCACCCCTCGTCGGCGACGACCGCGCGGCGGATCACCCGGGGGATCTGGAGCGCCCCGCCGCCGTTGGTCGTCCAGCGGCCGCTGACCGTGCCGCCCGGTACGTACTCCGGGCGGAAGCGGCCATCGTGCACCCAGTCCTGGAGCCAGCCCCAGCCGTGGGCCGTCCAGATCCGGTACAGCTTCTTGTACGCGAGGAGCGGCTCGACCGCCGGGTGGTCGAGCTTCGCGAGCTCCCAGCGGCGCGTCGAGCGCACCTTGATCCCCGCCTCCGCGAACGCCTTGACCACCTCGGCGGGCAGGTCCGGGCGCACCCGGCGCCCGAACGCCGCCGACACCTCGTCCGCGAGCTCCGCCAGCCGGCGCGGCTCGCCCCCGCCCGCGTACCGCTCGCCCAGGAGCTCACGCAGCAGCGCCCGGTGCACGTCGGCCCGCCACGGCAGGCCGGCCCGGGGCATCTCCGTGGCCACCAACCACCCCGCCGACTCGGCCGCGGTCAGCAACCGCATCCGGCCCGGGTGCTCGGCGGCCTCGTGTCGTCGCCCCTGGTCCGCGTACACCTCCAGCAGGGCCTCGAAGGGGAGCGCCGACGGCCGCGGCTCGAACAGCGGCGCCTGCGAACCGGGCTCGGCGGCCCTCGGCGGCGGATCGGACGGCACGGGCAGGCCGTGCAGCCGCGCCCACGCCGCGGCCGCGGAGCGCGGCTCCCCGAGGCGCCCCTCGTGGCCGAGCAGCAGCTGCTCGGCGGCCTCGATGTCGTAACACCGCTCCACCCGGACGCCGGCGGCCAGCAGCCGGGGGTGGAGCGCGGACGTGGAGCGCCACACCCAGCGGCCGACGTGCGGGCGCGAGCGCACCGCCTCGACGAGGTCCGGCTCGGTCAGCACGGGCCCGGCGGGCAGGCCGTCGCGCCCGAGGGGGGCGAGCCGCGCCCCGCCGCCCTCGGTGCCGTCGACGAGCCAGCGTTCGTTCACACCGGCGAGTCTCGCACCCGGCACCGACAATCCCGGGTGCCGGTAAGGTGGCGCGGAATTCCGGGACGGACGAAGGGTGACTCATGGCGCGTGCCGGGCTGACGGCCGACCGGCTGACGCGGGCGGCGGCGGATCTGGCGGACGAGGTGGGCCTGGACAAGGTCACCGTGTCGGCCCTGGCGCGGAGCTTCGGAGTCAAGGACGCGAGCCTGTACTCGCACGTCAAGAGCCTCGCCGACCTGCGCACGCGGGTCGCGGTCCTCGCCGCACGCGAGTTCGCCGACCGTCTCACGGCCGCGGTGGCCGGCCGCGCGGGCGGCGACGCGCTGCGGGCCTTCGCCGACGCGTACCGGGCCTTCGCCCTGGAGCACCC
Source organism: Streptomyces sp. NPDC045998 (assembly GCF_056430285.1). NCBI lineage: Bacteria > Bacillati > Actinomycetota > Actinomycetes > Kitasatosporales > Streptomycetaceae > Streptomyces > Streptomyces sp. NPDC045998. The sequence continues at coordinate 88,830 of NZ_JBWKLJ010000004.1, read as the reverse complement.
CGGGCGGTACGCGGCGTACCAGCTGCGGCTGGACCCGGCCGTGCTCGCCGAGTCGCCCGGCCACCTGCGCTCCATCGAGACCACCACCGCCGTGCTGAGCGGCTACGGGCTGACCGAGCCGGACCTCACGGACGCGGTCCGGCTGCTGCGCAGCACCTTCCACGGCTGGGCCGGCATCGAGGCGGCGTCGGGCTTCGCCCACCCGCGCGACGTCGACGCGTCCTGGCGGCGCGCGGTCGACGCGCTGGACGCGGTGCTGTCCCGCTGGCCGGCGCCCGCGGCCTGACGGCGGTTGTCAGTGGTGGCTGCGACCATGGTGTCCGGTGGTGAAGCGGCTGGTGAGGAGGCGCGTCGATGGCGGTGGGGCACACGGGCGGACGGGCGCGGGTGAGCCGGGCCGTCGGTGAGCGGCGGCCATGAGCACCGCGGTCGACAAGGCGCTGGCCGCCGCCCTGTACGCCGAGGGTGACGCGGCCCTCGACACCGGCGCGTCCCTGCTCGCCGCCGAGCCCGCCGCCGACGCGGAGCTGGCGCGGCGCGGCGAGGAGTTCGTACGCCGGGCCTGGCAGCGCGGCTGGCAGCCCGCCGACGTCGTCCGGCTGGTGCGGCGTGATCTCGACGAGCACCATGTGCGGCTGGTGTCGGAGCTGATCGCCGCCGAGGCCCGGGCGTACGCCGACCCGCCGCCCCGCTGGGCCGCGCAGCTCGCCGAGCTGCCCGCCGGCCCCGCGTGGCGCGCCGACCGCTTCTCGTACGCCACGGCCGTGCTGGAGCTGTACCGGCTGCTGGCCCGGCTGCCCGCGATCGAGCCGGTCGGCCCCGCGCCGGGCGCCGCCGTGCCACACACGGTCCCGGTGCACGGCGAGCCGCGCATGCTCGCCCGAATCCGGGCGCTGCTCGCCAAGGCGGAGGCGACGGGGTACCCGGAGGAGGCGGAGGCGTTCACCGCGAAGGCGCAGGAGCTGATGGCGCGCCACAGCCTCGACGAGGCGGCGCTCGCGGCGCGCACGCACAGCGCGGACGCGCCCGCCGCGATACGGATCGGCGTCGACGCGCCGTACGAGACCGCGAAGGCGATCCTGCTGGACGCCGTCGCGGCGGCGAACCACTGCCGGGCCGTGTGGAACGAGGCCTTCGGCTTCTCGACGGTCGTCGGCTACGAACCGGACCTGGACGTCGTCGAGCTCCTCTACACCTCGCTGCTGGTGCAGGGCACGGGCGCGATGACGAAGGCGGAGGCCGGGCAGAGGGCGGGCGGACGGAAGCGGACGAAGACGTTCCGGCAGGCGTTCCTGCTGGCGTACGCGCAGCGGATAGGCGACCGGCTGGCGGCCACGTCGCGCCGCGTCGCCGCCGGCGAACCGACGCTGCTGCCGGTCCTGGCCGCGCGGGACGTGGCGGTGACGGCGCAGACGGACCGGATGTTCCCGGCGACGACGACCACGCGCGTGCGCGGTGCGGTGGACGCGGCGGGCTGGGAACACGGCCGCGACGCGGCCGACCGGGCCCGGACCGACCCTCCGGGAGGCGCGCTGCCCCGCTAGGCGTGCCTGGTGTGTGGTGGCACGCGTCCGGTGGGGCTTCGCCTGGTGTGGTGGCTTGCGTCCGGTGGGGCTCTGCCTGGGGTGTGGTGGTTCGCGTCCGGTGGGGTTCTGCCTGGGGTGTGGTGGTTCGCGTCCGGTGGGGTTCTGCCTGGGGTGTGGTGGTTCGCGTCCGGTGGGGTTCTGCCTGGGGTGTGGTGGCTCGTGCCGGTGGGGTTCTGTCTGGCGTGGCGGCACGCGTCCGGTGGGGCGCTGCCTGGTGTGTTCGCGCCGCCGCGGCGCTGTCCCTGTCGCGCCGCGCTTGCTGCCCGGTGGCTGGGTTTCCGCTGCGCGGTGGCTTGCGTCCGGTGGGCTTCGGGCGGGTGCCGGGGGTTCCGGTGGGGGGTGGTCGGACTCTCGTTCACCGCGCTTCGCGCGAGTTCGGTCGTTTGACGTCCGACCGCCCCCCACGCTCCACCCCCGACCCCTCACGCGGGGGGTCGTTTCCGCCGCGGGTGCGTGTGTCCGGTATATGGCGGTATGCCGTTACCCTCGTCCCCATGACCTGGCTCCGCGCGCTCAAGGCGACCGCCCGTGCGGGGCTCACGGTGGAGCGGCGCAGGCTGGAGCCGCTGATCGCGCTGCGGGGAGCCGCCGGGCTGGCGCTGGTCGTCGGGGCGAGCCTCGCGGCGTTCGGGACCACCGTGGCGGTGAGTTCGGCGTTCGGGGCGTTCCAGGCCGCGGTCGCCACGTTCCAGCGCAGCTGGCGGCCGCGGCCGACGCTGGCGCTCGCGTCCGGGGTGAGCCTCGCCGTGTCGACCTTCGTGGGCTACCTGACGGCCGCTCACCCGGTGCTGTTCCTCTGCCTGCTGGTCGCGTGGACGTTCCTCGCCGGTCTCGCGTGGGTCGCCGGGCCCACGGCCGGGGTCATCGCGTCGTCGAACGTCGCCATCATGCTGGTCACCGTCACCCTCCCCACCTCCGTCGCCGCCGCGGCCGGCCACGCGCTCGTCATCGCCGCCGGCGGGCTCGTCCAGGCCGCGCTCATCGTGCTCGTGCCCCTCCGCCGCTGGGGCCCGCACCGCGACGCGCTCGCCGACGCGCTGGCCGCCGAAGCCGACTACGCGCGGCGGCTGCGGCACGATCCGCTGGCGCCCTTCGACCCGGTGCCGCTCATGACGGCCCGCAGCGCCGCCGCCGTCACCCGCCGCCAGGCCCGCCGCCGGCCGGCCGAGCTGCACGGGGCGCGCGGGCTCGCCGAGCGCATTCGGCCGGTGCTCGCCTCGCTCGCCGACCCGGCGATCGGCGTCCCGCGCGAGGGTCCGCAGCGCGCGCGGGTGCGCGAGCTCCTCGACGCCGCCGGGGCCGTGCTCGACACCGCCGCCGGCGCGATCCGCCACGGCCGCCCGGCCGCCATCCCGCCCGCCGCCCTCGCCGCGCTCCGCACCCCCGACACCGGGGCGATCCTCACCGGACCGGCCCGCCGGGCGGCCGTCCGCCTCGCCGCGCTCCTGGAGGACGTCGTCGAGACGGCGGCGCCCAGCGGCCGGGCCGAACCGGGCGAGGCGCGCTCGCGCCCCTCGCTCCTGAGCCTGCTGCCCGGTGTCCTGCGCGACCTCCGGGGCGAACTGCGCGGCGGCTCGCCCGTCTTCCGGCACGCCGTGCGCGTCTCGGCCGTCGCCGGGCTCGGGTACCTCCTCGGTACGGCGCTGCCCCTCGGGCACGGCTACTGGGCGCCGATGGCCGCCGTCATGGCCATGCGCCCCGACTTCACGCAGACCTACGCCCGCGCGGTGGCCCGCTTCTGCGGCACCCTGCTCGGCGTGGCGCTGGCCACCGCCGTCGTGCGGACCACGACCCCGGGCACGTACACCTCCGCCGCGCTCGCCGTGGCCTGCGCCTTCGGGATGTTCCTGCTGATGCGCACGGGCTACGCCGCCGCGCAGGTCTGCGTCTCGGCGTACGTCGTCTTCCTACTCGGCATGGGCGGCGAGAGCTGGGACCAGACCGTCCCGGAGCGGGTGCTGCTGACGCTGCTCGGCGGGGTGCTGGCGATGGTGGCGTACGCCGTGTACCCGGCGTGGGAGACGCCCCGGCTGCGCGCCCGGCTCGCCGACTGGCTGGCGGCGGACGGGCGGTACGCCGCCTGCGTGCTCGCCCACTACGCGCACCCGGCCGCCGGCCGCGACGCCGCCGACGTACGCGAGGCCGTGCTCGCCACCCGTACCGCCCGGGTCGCCTGGCAGGAGGCCCATGCGCGCGCCACCCACGAACCGGTCAGGCACCGGGGCCTGTCCCACACCGCCGCCGACGGCGCGGAGCAGGCCCTCGCGCAACTGGGCCGGGCCACGATGCTGATGGAGGCCCACCTCCCGGACCGCGACGCCGCCCCGCTCCCCGCGGCCGCCGCCCTCGCGGACGCGCTGCGCCGCGCGACCGAACGCGGCGCCAAGGACATCCGCGAGGGCCGCGTACCGCGCTGGGACGAGGTCCGGGCCGGGGACGACGAGGTCCCCGAGCCGGTGGTACGCGAGGGGGTGCGCCTGCTGCGCGAGGCGCTGGAGTCGCTCTCCGACGCCCTGCGCGCCCCCTAGGGCTGTGGCGGCAGGGACGGCAGTGACGTCGGGACGTTCTCCCCGGTCGGCGCCTTGGTGAGGGTGTCCGTCGTGCCGCTCTCCCACGTCACGACGAGCTTCCCGCCCCCGGCCTCCCGCGCGGTGCCGCGCGCCCGGCCGGTGTCGCCGTCCCGGCACTTGACCGTCAGGGACACCGCGCCCGGCCCCGCGTCCCTCGCGGAGCCCTGACAGAGCCGGGACTCCGCGAGGACGACGACGTGACCCTTCTTGACGGTGAGGTTCACGGCCTTGCCGTCGGTGACGCCGAGCCACGCGCCTTCGAGGGCCGGGGCGGGCGGGGGCGTGTCCGGGGACGCGGCGGGGGAGGACGGCGTGGTGGCCGCGTCGCCGTCGGCCTTCCCCTGGCCGTCGCCCGTGTCCGCGCCGCCGCCGCCGCCGCAGCCGGTCAGGGCGAGCGCGGCCACGCAGCCGGTCGCCGTGACGGCCGTGTTCCGTACGAGCCTCTGTACGTTCACGCCGTCAAGCTACCAGCCGGTACGCGCCGTTGGCGTGCTACCAGGAGGACTTGCGCACCCCCGGCAGGAACCCGGCGTGCGCCTGCTGCCGCACGTTCACCCGCGACATGCCGAACTTCCGCAGGTGACCGCGCGGCCGCCCGTCCACGCTGTCCCGGTTGCGTACGCGCGTGGCGCTGGCGTCGCGCGGCTGGCGGCGCAGCTCCGCCTGGGCGGCGAGGCGGTCGGCCTCCGGCGTCGAGGGGCGGCGGATGAGCGCCTTCAGCTCGGCGCGCCGGGCCGCGTACCGCTCGACGACCGTCTTGCGCTGCTCGTTGCGCGCGATCTTGCTCTTCTTCGCCATCAGACCTTCACCCCGCGGGCGCGGATGCGGGCCACCGCCGCCTCGATGCCGATGGCGTCGACGGTCTTGATGCCCTTGGTGGACAGGGTCAGCCGGACGTACCGGCCCTCGCTCGGCAGCCAGTAGCGCTTGCGCTGGATGTTGGGGTCGAAGCGGCGTGACGTACGCCGGTGCGAGTGCGAGATGCGGTTGCCGAAGCCCGGCTGGGCGCCGGTCAGCTGGCAGTGGGCGGACAAGGTGACCTACCTCTCGTGAGCCTTCCAAGACTGTGGCTTGGTAATGGAAACCATTTTCACATACTCTCGCCGCATGGCCCGCAACGAACTCCGACCGGTCATCAAGCTCCGGTCCACCGCCGGCACCGGCTACACCTACGTGACCCGCAAGAACCGCCGTAACGACCCCGACCGCATGACGCTGCGCAAGTACGACCCGGTCGTCGGGCGGCACGTCGACTTCCGAGAGGAGCGCTGAGCCCAGCGATGAAGCCCGGAATCCACCCCCCGTACGAGCACGTCGTCTTCCGTGACAAGGCCGGCGGCTTCGCCTTCCTGACCCGGTCGACCGCCACCAGCGACAAGACGGTCGAGTGGGAGGACGGCAACACCTACCCCGTCATCGACGTCGAGATCTCCTCCGCGAGCCACCCCTTCTACACGGGCCAGGCGCGCGTGCTGGACACGGCCGGGCGCGTGGAGAAGTTCCAGAAGCGCTACGGGGCCGACGGCCGCCGCGGGGCGCGCTGATGCTGTCCGTCGCGATCGTCGGCGGGCTGCACGCGGACGCCCGCGCCGCCGCCGTGGAGCGGCTGCTCGCCACCGTCCCCGGCAGCGTGGCGCTCCACCACGACCTGTCGACGGCGCCCGAGGGCACGGTGACGCGCACGGTCCGGGACGCCACCGGCGTGCTCTCGACGGGCGAGACGCCGCTGGTCAACGACTGCGCCTGCTGTGCGCTCCGCGAGGACCTGGTGCCGGAGCTGGAGCGGCTCGCGGACGCCGGGCTCACCCGGCTCGCGGTCGTCGAGCTGTGGGACTCGGTCGAGCCCAAGGCGATGGCCGAGGTGGTCGCGGCGGCCGGACTGCGCGTCACCTCCGTCATCACCGCCGTGGACCCGGCGCTCCTCCTGCCGTACCTCGGCAACGGCGACGACCTGATGGACGCGGGTCTCGCCGCGGCCGCCACCGACCAGCGCACCGTCGCCGACACCTGGGCGCGCCAGCTGGAGTACGCGCCCGTGCTCGCCGTCCTCGACAGCCCCGAGGCCGACGACGAGGACCGCGCGCTCCTCGCCCAGTTGCACCCGACCGCCCGCCGGGTCCCGGTGGAGGGCGACCTGGCGGCGGCCGCGCTGGGCGGCTTCGACGTGGAGGCCGCGGCGGCCGCGCAGCACCCGGCGTGCGCGCTGCTGCCGCAGGACGCGGACGCGCACGGCGTCGGTACGTACGTGTGGCGGCGGCGCCGGCCGTTCCACCCGGGGCGCCTGTACGCGGCGCTGGAGGACCTGTGCTGCGCGGCCGCCCGCAGCCGGGGGCGGTTCTGGCTGGCCGACCGGCCCGACACGCTGCTGGCCTGGGACGCGGCGGGCGGCGCGCTGTGCGTCGAGCCCGCCGGGCCGTGGCTCGCCTCGCTGCCCGACGCCGCCTGGGAGATGGTCCCGCCGGTGCGCCGGGCGGCGGCCGCGCTGGACTGGGACCCCGAGCACGGGGACCGCTGCCAGCACCTCGTCTTCACCTCGCCGGGCCTGGACCGCGAGGGGCTCGCCGAGCTCCTCGACTCCTGCCTGCTCACCGACGCGGAGTACGCCGCGGGCCGCGAGGCCTGGCAGCGGTTGCCGTCCGCCTTCGACTCCCTCCTGGAGGTCTGACCCCATGTCCCCCCGCCGCTCGGCCGCCGACCGCAAGCCCGCGAAGAACCGGCCGAACCCGCTGGACCGCGACGGCATCACGTACATCGACTACAAGGACACCGATCTGCTGCGGAAGTTCATCTCGGACCGCGGCAAGATCCGCAGCAGGCGTGTGACGCGCGTCTCGGCCCAGCAGCAGCGGATGCTGGCGCGGGCCGTCAAGAACGCCCGCGAGATGGCGCTGCTGCCGTACTCGTCGTCCTCGCGCTGACGTCCCGCCGCCCGCGTGACAGGCCCCCCGCCCATCGGCGGGGGGCCTTCGTGTGCGTACCGGGGCAGGTGCGGGAGCCGGAAAGGCCTTTCGCGCGTCTCTACTCCTGGACGGGGGCTGTAACGGAGGGGCCACCCGGCGTGCACGTGCATCTGCTCATGCAGTTGCACAGGAAAGAAAGCTATGATCGCGCATAGTTGACACCTGCACCATGTATCTCGGGGGAGCGTCCTGTGCACCACGTGTACAACGGCATGGCGGCCACAGAGCTTCACGGGGTCGTCTGGCAGAAGAGCAGGCACAGCAACTCGCAGGGCTCCTGCGTGGAGTTCGCCAAGCTGCCGGGAGGCGACGTCGCCGTACGCAATTCACGGCACCCGGACGGGCCCGCGCTGGTCTACACGCCGGCGGAGATAGAGGCGCTGTTGCTGGGTGTGAAGGACGGGGAGTTCGACCACCTGGTCGGCGGCTGAGGCGCGGCGGCCGAGCCGCCGCCCTCGTTGCGGTGCCGCCCTCGTTACGGCGGGTCGTTACGGCGCCGGGGTCGCGCCCGCGGCGCCCGCCCCGCCCGCCGGCGTGTCCGGGAGCCGGAACAGCGCCCAGACCACCTTCCCGCGCAGCGTCCCGGCCAGCGGGTGCCAGCCCCAGCTGTCGCTGAAGGACTCGACCAGGAGCAGGCCCCGGCCCGACTCGGCCGAGAAGTCCTCGGCGGACTCGCGCGCGGCGGGGCTGTCCGGGCTCGGGTCGCGGACCGCGCACACCAGCCGGCTCGCCCAGCGCATCAGGTGCAGCCGGACCGAGGGCGACTCGCCGGGGGAGACGGTGTCCCGGCCGGACGCGTCCGCGGGCAGCGCGTGCCGCAGCGCGTTGGTGACGAGTTCCGAGACGACGAGCGAGACGTCGTCGAAGCGGTCGCCCAGGTGCCACTGGTCGAGCGTCGCCCGGGTGAACTGGCGTGCGCCGCGCACCGCTTCGTAGCGGGCCGGCAGTGCGCAGGAGGCGGACGTGGAGACGGAAGCGGCATCGATCGGAGGAAGCCCCTGCCTTAACGGCTCGAGCATGGTCGATCCATTCGTCCCCATGCGAGGCACTCCCGGGATTCGCGGCTGTGGTGCGACAACACGAACGAGTACGCAGGTGCGCGGGGACCATGGTTCCGAATGCGACCACCTGATGCAAGGGCAGATGCACGTGCACGCGCCCGACCTGTCCACCCCCGTGACGGTTACTGGCCATATCTTCCGGCGACGGATTTCACTTCGGCGCTCGTCACGGGGGCTCCGCACGGTCAGGGCTTCGCCTATCAGTAATCGAATGAGTACACGCTGAAGCGTTTGGTGGCAGAATCCGGCATCTCGGGGCTCGGGGGTGCTCCGTCGTACACATCAGCGATGGGGAGGGTTGGAGACGTGACCGCAAGTGAATCGAGCGGTTCCGTGGTGCGGCGCATCCTGCTGGGCTCGCAGCTGCGACGGCTGCGCGAGTCGCGCGGCATCACCCGTGAGGCCGCCGGCTACTCGATCCGGGCGTCCGAATCAAAGATCAGCCGCATGGAGTTGGGACGGGTGAGCTTCAAGGCGAGGGATGTCGAGGACCTGCTCACCCTCTACGGGGTCACCGACGAGACCGAGCGGGAGTCGCTCCTCGGGCTCGCCCGCGAGGCCAACATGGCCGGCTGGTGGCACAGTTACGGCGACGTGCTGCCGGGCTGGTTCCAGACGTACATCGGACTGGAGAGCGCCGCCTCGCTCATCAGGATCTACGAGGTGCAGTTCGTGCACGGCCTGCTGCAGACCGAGGAGTACGCGCACGCCGTCGTCACGCGCGGCATGCCCGACGCCCCGCGCGCCGAGATCGACCGCCGGGTCGCGCTGCGCCTGGAGCGGCAGAAGATCCTCGTCTCCGAGCGGGCACCGCACTTTCACGCCGTTCTCGACGAGGCCGCCCTGCGCCGCCCGTACGGCGACCGCGCCGTGATGCGCGACCAGCTCAAGCACCTGATCGAGGTCTCGGAGCGGCCCAACGTCACCCTCCAGGTCATGCCGTTCAGCTTCGGCGGCCACGCGGGCGAGAGCGGCGCCTTCACCCTGCTGCGCTTCCCCGAGTCCGACCTCTCCGACATCGTCTACCTGGAGCAGCTGACGAGCGCGCTGTACCTCGACAAGCGCGAGGAGGTGGCCCAGTACGAGCGGGTCATGGGGCGGCTGCATCAGGACAGCCCGGGGCCGGAGGAGAGCCGGGATCTTCTCAGGGGTCTCCTCCAACTCACGTGACTCATCAGTACGATGACGACGCGTCAACGCAGCGGAACTGACCACCCCCTGAGCCTGCACGCCCGCACGCCTACGCGCCTGCCTGCCTGCCGGAAGGAATGGCATGTCGTACTTCACAGACCTGGCCCTGCAGTACATAGACGGTGAGTGGCGGGCCGGCGGCGGCTCGTGGGACATCATCGACTTCAACCCGTACAACGAGGAGAAGCTCGCCTCCATCACCGTCGCCACCGTCGACGAGATAGACCAGGCCTACCGCGCGGCCGAGCGGGCCCAGCGCGCGTGGGCCGACACCAACCCGTACACGCGCCGCGGTGTCTTCGAGCGGGCGCTGCGGATCATCGAGGAGCGCGAGGGCGAGATCACCGAGGCGATCATCGCCGAGCTCGGCGGCACGCGCACCAAGGCGGCCTTCGAGCTCCACCTCGCCAAGGAGTTCCTGCGCGAGGTGATCCACCTGGCGCTCGCCCCCGAGGGCCGCATCGTGCCGTCGCCGGTCGACGGCAAGGAGAACCGCCTCTACCGCGTCCCGGTCGGGGTCGTGGGCGTCATCAGCCCCTTCAACTTCCCCTTCCTGCTGTCGATCAAGTCCGTCGCCCCGGCCCTCGCGCTCGGCAACGCGGTCGTCCTCAAGCCGCACCAGAACACCCCGATCCTCGGCGGCACCCTGGTCGCGAAGGTCTTCGAGGACGCGGGCCTGCCGCCCGGCCTGCTCAACGTCGTGATCACCGACATCGCCGAGATCGGCGACGCGCTCATCGAGCACCCGGTGCCCAAGGTCATCTCCTTCACCGGTTCCGACCGGGTCGGCCGCCACGTCGCCACCGTCTGCGCCGCGAACTTCAAGCGGTCCGTCCTGGAGCTCGGCGGCAACAGCGCCCTCATCGTCCTGGACGACGCGGACGTCGACTACGCCGTGGACGCGGCGGTCTTCAGCCGCTTCGTGCACCAGGGGCAGGTCTGCATGGCCGCGAACCGGATCCTGGTGGACCGGTCGGTGGAGCGGGAGTTCACCGAGAAGTTCGTCGCCAAGGTGCGCACCCTCAGGGCCGGCGACCCGGCGGACCCGGCCACCCACCTCGGGCCGCTCATCAACTCCACGCAGGCGGAGGCGGTCTCCTCGCTCGTCGACCAGACCGTCGAGGCGGGTGCGACCGCGCTGGTGCGCGGCACCGTCGAGGGCAACGTCGTGGCGCCGACCGTCCTGACCGGCCTGCCGGCCGACTCCCCGGTCCTGAGCCAGGAGATCTTCGGCCCGGTGGCGATCCTCATCCCCTTCGACGGGGAGGAGGAGGCCGTACGGATCGCCAACGACACCCCGTACGGCCTGAGCGGCGCCGTCCACACGGGCGATGTGGAGCGCGGGGTGCGGCTCGCGCAGCGCGTCCACACCGGCATGATCCACATCAACGACGGCACCGTGCACGACGAGCCGATCGTGCCGTTCGGCGGCGAGAAGCACTCGGGCGTCGGGCGGCTGAACGGCGAGGCGACGGTGGACGCGTTCACCACGTACAAGTGGATCTCGATCCAGTACGGCCGCAGCCGGTTCCCGTTCTGAGTAGAGGACACGAACTGTCCTCAACCGACCGTAGTGTGACGGGTGTTGGAGGGGCGCAGCCGGCGCCCCTCCCCCTGGCCGGAAGGCGGACGGATCATGGTCACTCACGTTCCCGCGGAGGCTCACGGCGACGAGCGCGGCGCACTGCTCGCCTTCATCGAGGCGCAGCGCGGCGGGGTCCGGCGCGCGGTGCTCGGGCTGACCGAGGAGCAGGCGGCGTCCCGCCCCAGCGCCAGTGAGCTGTCGTTGTCGGGGCTGGTCAAGCACGTCGCGGAGGCGGAGCTGGCCTGGCTGCGGATGGCCCAGCAGGTGCCGAACGAACGGCAGCGCACCCAGGAGACCTGGGGGGACAGCTTCCGGCTGGTCGAGGACGAGTCCGTCGAGGACGTGCTGGCGTTCTGGGACCGGGTGGCGAAGGAGACCGAGGAGTTCCTGCGGACGGTGCCGAGCCTGGACGACACCTTCCCGCTGCCGGAGGCGCCCTGGTTCCCGAAGGACGGGCGGGTGTCGATGCGCTGGATGGCGCTGCACCTGGTGGAGGAGATCGCCCGGCACGCGGGTCACGCCGACATCATCCGGGAGTCGCTGGACGGGAAGACGGCGTTCGAGCTGGTGGACATGGAGCGCGAGGCGTAATCCCCGCGGCTCCGGCTGCGTAGCCTGGTCGAGGTCGACTAGGAGGTGTACGCGATGTCACCGATCCGGCTGCTCGTCCTCGGGGCCGTGCGCCAGCACGGGCGGGCGCACGGCTACCAGGTACGCAACGACCTGGAGTACTGGGGCGCCCACGAGTGGTCCCACGCCAAGCCCGGCTCGATCTACCACGCGCTCAAGCAGCTGGCGAAGCAGGGGATGCTGCGCGCGTACGAGACGGCGCCCAGCACGGCCGGCGGCCCGCCGCGCACCGAGTACGAGATCACCGAGAAGGGCACCGAGGAGTTCTTCGCGCTGCTGCGCGCGTCGCTGACCTCGTACGACCAGAAGACGGACGTCCTCTCCGCGGCGGTCGGCTTCATCGTCGACCTGCCGCGCGAGGAGGCGGTCGCGCTGCTGCGGCAGCGGCTGGCCGCCATCGAGCGCTGGAAGGCCGACGTCCTGGAGCGCTACACCCCGGAGGAGGGGCCCGAGGCGCTGGGCCACATCGGCGAGATCATGAACCTCTGGGTGCACTCGGCGGTCGCGGGGGCCGCGTGGACCCGCGGCCTGATCGAGCGGATCGAGCAGGGCGCGTACACCTTCGCGGGCGAGGGACCGCCCTTCATCGGCGTCCTCCCGGATCAGGACTTGCACCTCACGTCGCGTGAGCCCCGAGGCTGAGGGACGTACCGATTCAGCGAGGGAGCGGGAAGCGATGAGCTACTCCGTGGGACAGGTCGCCGGTTTCGCCGGGGTGACGGTGCGCACGCTGCACCACTACGACGAGATCGGGCTGCTCTCCCCGAGCGGCCGCAGCCACGCGGGGCACCGGCGTTACGACGACGCCGACCTCGACCGGCTGCAGCAGATCATGTTCTACCGGGAGCTGGGCTTCCCGCTCGAGCAGGTCGCGGCCCTCCTCGACGACCCCGACGCGGACCCGCGGGAGCACCTGCGGCGCCAGCACGAGCTGCTGACCGCGCGGATCGCCGAGCTGACGAGGATGGCCGAGGCCGTCGAGCACGCCATGGAGGCGAGGAAGATGGGCATCAACCTCACGCCCGAGGAGAAGTTCGAGGTCTTCGGGGACCACGATCCGGAGCAGTACGCCGAGGAGGTCGAGCAGCGCTGGGGCGACACGGACGCGTACCGCGAGTCGCAGCGCCGCGCCGCCCGCTACACCAAGGCGGACTGGCAGCGCATGCAGGACGAGAACGCCGACTGGGGCGCCCGCTACCAGGCCCTGATGGCGGAGGGCGAGCCGCCGACGGGTGAGCGCGCGATGGACCTGGCGGAGGAGCACCGGCGGCAGATCGAGCGGTGGCACTACGCGTGCTCGCACGAGATGCACCAGTGCCTGGCGGAGATGTACGTCACGGACGAGCGGTTCACGGCCTACTTCGACGCCATGACGCCGGGCTTCGCGGCCCACCTCCGCGAGGCCATCGTGGCGAACGCCGCCCGGCAGGGGTGACCCGTCACGCGCGCCCGCGGCCGGCCGTCGCGGGCGCGCGTGACGACCCACCGGCGAGAGGCGGGGCAACAACCGGAATGGCTTCCTCCGTTTTGGGCACCTCGTCGGCTACGGCCATCGGTACCACCCTCGGTACCGCCGGAAAGGAGTCACCATGGTCATCAGGAAGCTGCACGACATGGGCGTACGCAGCGAACACGCCTACCTGGCCGCCTTCGCCTCCATCGGCCTCTCCGTCGCCAGCTGGGCCGCGTCCCTCAACATGGAGCCCGGGACGGGGCTCGCCCGCGCCGACCGGTGGGGCATATTCGTCGGTGAATGGGCACCCACCTTCTTCGGCCTCGGCCTCGCCCTCTCCCACTACGAGCAGCACGACGGCACCCTGATCGTCGACACCCGGGAGTACCGCGAGCAGTCCGTGTAGGCGCGGGAGCGACCTTGGGGGGGCGGTGGAACCGGGACGGGGGCCGGAAGCGTTGATAGCTTTGGGCAGCCGTCCCGCCCACCGACCCAGGAGCCCCGGAACCGTGAATACGCTTGCGCTCGGACCGAGCTGGCTGGACCCGGACTATTTGATCCAGACCTTCGGTCTGATCGGCGTCCTGGTCATCGTCTTCGCCGAGTCCGGCCTTCTCATCGGCTTCTTCCTGCCGGGTGACTCCCTGCTGTTCACCACCGGCCTGCTGGTGACCACCGGCAAGCTCGACACCCCGCTGTGGCTGGTGTGCACGCTCATCGTGGCCGCCGCCATCATCGGCGACCAGGTGGGATACCTCTTCGGCCGCAAGGTCGGCCCCGCGCTCTTCAAGCGGCCCGACTCCCGGCTCTTCAAGCAGGAGAACGTCGAGAAGGCGCACGAGTTCTTCGAGAAGCACGGCCCCAAGTCGCTGATCCTGGCCCGCTTCGTGCCGATCGTGCGGACGTTCACGCCGATCATCGCCGGTGTGAGCCGGATGAACTACCGCTCGTTCATCACCTTCAACATCATCGGCGGCGTCCTGTGGGGCGCCGGTGTGACGCTCCTCGGCGCCTCCCTCGGCAAGATCGAGTTCGTGCACCAGCACATCGAGAAGATCCTCGTGCTGATCGTGCTGATCTCGGTCGTCCCGATCGTCATCGAGTACCTGCGGGCCCGCTCCCAGGGCAAGAAGGCCCGCAACGAGCAGGCCGTCGCCGACGGGCAGGAGGGCGCCCTGCCCCCGGCCCCGCGCGGCCGCCACGCCAAGCGCTGACCCCGCCGGCGCGGCGCCGGGGCCTCACCGCTCCCGTACGAGCGGGGCCAGCACCATCCCCAGCGCCGTCGCCGTGGCGATCGCGCTCAGCGCGATGCCCCAGGCGACCGGCCCCAGCGGCGTACAGCCGAAGAACTGGCTCACGCCCGGCGTCTGGATGACGGCGGCCAGCACCGCCGCCGACCCCAGGCTCGCCGCCAGCACGTTCCGGTCGAGCCCGCCCGTCGCGAGCGTCTGCGCCAGCTGCGTACCGACGACCGCGGCCAGCGCGACCGTACTGGCCCGCTTCCCGCGCCCGGTGAGGCGGGCCCCGGTCCACGCCAGCCCCGCGCCGGTCGCGGTGATGGCCCCGCGCAGCAGCATCTCGTTGGTCAGGGCGCTGCCGAGCGAGCGGCTCGGCCCCTCCGACATCAGGCGCTCGGCGTTCTGGCCGGCGGGTTCGCGCACCGCGATGGCCAGCGAGGGCGCCAGGTCGGTCAGCAGGTTCACGAGCATGATCTGGCGGGCGTTCAGCGGCGTGGAGCCGGTCAGCGTGGAGATCAGCACGCTGAAGGTGACCTCGCCGAGGTTGCCGCCGATGAGGATGCCGAGCGCGGCCCGGACCGACGCCCACATGGCGCGGCCCTCCATCAGCGCCTCGACGATCGTCTCCAGCCGGTCGTCGCCCACCACCAGGTCCGCGGCGGCGGTCGCGGCGGGCGTGCCGCGCCGCCCCAGCGCGATGCCGATGTCGGCGAGCCGGATGGCGGGCGCGTCGTTCGCGCCGTCGCCGGTCATCGCGACGACCCGCCCCACCCGCTGGTAGGCCTGGACGATCCGCACCTTGTGGTGCGGGCTGCACCGCGCGATGACGTCCACCGTGGGCAGCAGCTCGTCGAGCGCGTCGTCGTCGAGCTCGTCCAGCTCGGCGCCGGTGCAGACCTTCGGGTCGGTGACGTCGCTGATCGTGGACGCGATGGCGTCGGCGGTGGCCGGGTGGTCGCCGGTCAGCATCACCGTGTGCACGCCCGCCTCCCGCAGCCGCGCCGTCGCGGGCGCGGCCCCGGCCCGTACCGGGTCCGCCAGCGTGAGGAAGCCGAGGAACACGAGCTCCCGCACGCTGTCGTCGGTGAGGTCCTCGTCCTCGCCCATCCGCCGCTCCGCCACCGCGAGCACCCGCCGCCCGGCGCCCGCGAGCTGCTCCGCCTCGGCGGTCAGCGCCGCGTGCCCCGCCTCGTCGAGCGGGCTCTCGCCGTCCGGGCCGCGGCGGCGGTCGCACCGCTCCAGGACGTTCTCGGGCGCGCCCTTCACGCTGAGCAGCAGGCCGTGCGTGGTCCGGCCCGTGGTCGCGTGGTACGCCCGCGACGGCTCGAACGGCAGCGTGTCCTGCCGCCGCCAGCGCGCGGCCCCGTGCCGTACGGTCACCTTCCCGGTGCGCGCGCCGGCCGTCACGGCGCGGTCGGTCTGGTGGGCCATCGGCTCGGACTGCCGGGCGGGCGGGGTGGCCCGCAGCGCGGCGGCGAGGACGTCCTTGCGCCGGGCGTCCAGCCGGTCCGGCGCCAGGGTGCTCTCGCCGTCGCTGACGCCCGCCAGCTGGAGCTTGCCCTCCGTGAGCGTGCCAGTCTTGTCGAAGCACAGCACGTCGGCGCGGCCGAGCGCCTCGATGGTGCGCGGGTTGCGCACCAGCGCCCCGACGTCCGCGAGCCGCCGCGCCGCGGCCAGCTGGGCGGCGTTCACCAGGAAGGGCAGCCCCTCCGGTACGGAGGCGACGGCGAGGTTCACGGCGGAGGCGAGGTTGTCCGCGAGCGGCCGCCCGTGCACCAGGCCCGCCGCCGCGACCGCGGTCGCCGACCCGAGCGCGATGGGCAGGCTCGTACGGGTGAGGGAGGCGAGCCGCGCCTCCACGCCGGTCTCGGGGGCGGCCTGCCGCGCGGTGGCGAGGCTGCGCCCCACCTCGGTGCTGGAGCCGGTCGCGACCACGACCGCCACGCCCCGCCCGGAGGAGACGGTGGTGCCCTCGTAGACCATGGAACGGCGGCCGGTGAGGTCCGTGGCGACCACCGGTGCCGGGTCCTTGTGGACCGCGAGCGACTCACCGGTCAGCGACGACTCGTCGACCTCCAGCCCCTCGGCCTCCAGCAGCCGGCAGTCCGCCGGTACGACGTCCTCGGGCCGCAGCAGGATGACGTCGCCCTCCACCAGGTCACCGGCGGTCACCAGCCGCTCCTTGCCGCCGCGGCGTACGCGCGCGCCGATCGCGGAGCGGCGGAACAGCTCGGCGAGGGCGCGCTCGGTCCGCACCCGCTGGAAGCCGCCGATCAGGGCGGAGGTGCCGGTGATGGCGGCCACCAGCATGGCGTCGGTGCGCGAGCCGACGGCGGTGGCGAGCGCGGCGCCACCGGCGAGGACCGGCGTCAGCGGGTTGGACAGTTCCTCGATGAAGGCCGACGGGAGGGTCAGGCGCGCGGGCTCGTTGCCGCCGCGCGGACCGCCGCTGCGGTCGGCCGCCTCGTCGGGCTCAAGTCCCTCGGTGGTGGTGTTCAGCCGCTCCAGGACCCGCTCGGTGGGCATCAGGTGCCACGGCACGGTGGTCACGGGGGGCGCGAGGGGCCGGGAGAGCAGCTGGTGGGCGCGCCAGCTCCCGAGGCAGAACGCCACGCTCGCGGCCGTGGTGCCGGCCGTCATGCCCCGCGCGGTGGCCTGCGCGGGCGGCCCCTGCAGCGCGGCGACCGCGCCGACGCCGCTGCCGCCGGCGGCGAGCACGGCGCTGTCGCGGTCCACCCGCGCGGCCATGCCGACGGCGTCCACGATGATCCCGGCCGATTCGAGGTCGGATCCGACGATCAGGTGCGCGCCCCAGGCGGGCGGCTCGCCGTCCCGGTGCACGCCGACGCCGCAGTCGGCGGCCCCGAGCGCGCGCCGGTTGCCGGAGACCAGCAGCACGACCGCGCCGTCGGCCTGGAGGCCGCGTACGGACGCCACCAGGCGCTTGCCCGCCGGGACCACGGCGTCGGCGAAGGTGAACGCCGGTGCCTCGCGGTCGGTGGCCAGCACCACCCGGGCGCCCGCCCGGCGGGCCGCCGCCGCGACCGCCTCGGCGCCGGGCGCCGTCTGCGTACCGAGCCCGGCGACCGCCTGGAGGCGGCGGCCCTTGGCCAGGCCCAGCGTGCGCTCGGCGCCCCGGCGGCGCAGCCGGGCGTCGGCCTGCCTGCCGGTACGGCCGGTGAGGTCGAGTTCGTCCAGCGGGCCCAGCACCCAGCCGTCGTCGTCGCGTACGGCCTTGAGCGGCGCGTCCGCGTCGAAGAGCGCGAACAGCCGCCCGGCCGTCGCCTCCGGGTCCGCGCCGCTGAGCAGCTCCAGGTCGACCGGCTCGTACTGTTCGCTGCGCAGGGCGTCCTCCTCCAGGACGACGGTGTCCACCTGGCCGAGCCGCCGCAGGGCGCTGCGGTCCATGGTGACCACGCCCCGCAGCGCCAGGGCCCGGCCCAGGCTGGTCGCGAAGCCCTCGCGCCCGGCCTCCGGCGCCTTCGGCACGGCGGAGAGCGCGACGGCCAGCCCCCGGCGCAGCCCGGCGAACGGCACCGTGAGCGCTCCGGCCGCCAGCCCGGCGATCATGGCCCGCTCGGCGTACCGGTCGACCGAGTCCTTGGGCGTCGGGCCGGCGCGGTCCACGACGAGCGGATCCGCCTGCGCGTCCTCCGGGCCCCGGACCAGGTCCGGTTCGGCGTCGGCCCACGCCTTGCGCTCGGCGGTGGCCTCCCGCCACTGGGCGACCCGCTCGAAGACATCCAGGGCGAGCCCGCCGCCCCGGGTGGCGACGCCCTGCGCCAGGGCGCTCACCACGGGCAGGACGGACTCGGCCTGTTCGGGACTGCTGAGGTCGGCGACCAGGTGGCGCAGCTTCGGGTGGTGCTGGAGGGCGCCGAAGACGGCCGCCACCTCGGGCGGCAGCCGGATCCAGGGCGTGAGCTGCCGTACGGCGGCGATGCCGAGCCCCACGGTGTCCGCCGCCAGGGCGGGGACCGACTGGCGGGTCCGGGGGCCCTCGCTGGGGTGGTGCGGTTCGGGGCACCACTCGTCGAACTCCTCCGGGTGCGTGTCGCCCTCCGCCTGTTTGACCAGCGCGACCAGCTCGCGCTCGGCGGGCGGCGGCGCGGAGACGGCCACGACCACGCGCTCGGAGGGGGCGTTCACCCGCGCCCACAGGACGCCGGGGTGGCCCTCCAGGGCCCGCTCCACCCGGGCGGCGACCCGCTCGCCGCCGACGCCGTGCACCCCGTGGACCTCGATGTAGCAGCGGCCGGGCCGCCACCACACGTCGCGCTGCGGCAGGCCGATCAGCCGGCCGGCGACATCGGCGGCACCGCGGACCCCGGCGGCGACTCCGTACGTCACACCCGACGCCACCGGCGCGAGCAGACCGGGGGACCACAGGTGCGGGCTGGGCAACGGTGACATGGGCAGTGCCTCCGGTCCGTTAGGTCCGTCCGTCATTCCGATTCAACCGTCCCGAAATGGCTACCCTAAATATAGACAAACTGCCCATACCAGAAGTGTGGATGTGAGACCTGTGGCCACATCTTCAACGCCTCGTAAGCGCTCTTCCTCGACGAAGTCCGGTACGACGAAGTCCGCCGGTGCGACGAAATCCGCCACGGCGAAGTCGCGCTCGACCGCACGCGCCAAGAAGGTGGCCGCGGAACCCCCCAAGGAGCGGCAGACCGCCACCGAGGCGCCCGAGACGCCCGCGAAGACCTCGGCCGGCGGCGGTGGCGGGCGCACGGTCACCTTCACCGTGCCGTCGATGCCGTCCTTCGACCGCGTCGCGAGCGGCGCCGCCAACGCGGCCATGCTCCCGGTGGCGGTCGCCCGCCAGGTCCTCCCCGCCAAGCGGGGCCTCCCGGTCTACGTGGGCCTCGGCGTGCTCGGCGTGGCGGACGTCCTCGAATGGCCGGTCGCCATCGGCCTCGGCGTCGGGTACGCCGTCCTGCGCCGCACCGGCGTGATGCCCCAGGGGAGCCCGGGCTTCCAGAAGCCGCGCGCGGCCTGAGGCCCCCCGAGGGGGATCCGGGGTCAGAAGCCGCGCGTCCGCTTCGCCGCGCGCCGGGCCGCCGCCGACCCCGGCGCGCGGATGAACATGCGCGCCATCTCGCCCCCGAGGTTCACCCCGATCGCGATCGCCAGCGCGAGCGCCGCCGCCCGCGCCAGCGACGCGAAGCCGGCGTCCAGGTTGTTCTGCGCGATGTTGAGCACGCCCAGGTACGTCGCGGAGCCCGGCAGCAGTGGCCCGATCGCGGCCGTCACGTACGGCATCGACGAGGTGTGCTCGTACCGCGCGAACAGCTGCCCGAAGAGGCCCACCAGCCCCGCCGCGACCGCCGTCGCGAGGACCGTCGGCCCGTCCGCGGTCACCGCGATCGACGCGTACACCACCCACGCGACACCGCCGTTGAGCGCCACGAAGAGCACGGTGGAACGATCCTGCTGCAGCAGCACCGCGAAGGTCACCGACAGCAGCACCGCCGCCAGGATCTGCGTCCACGGCCGCTCCACCGCCTGGAGCGCCCCCTCGGGGTTCAGCTTCGCCTGGAAGAACTGCACGCCCACGTACAGCACGGTCAGCACGCCCACCACGATGGCGACGAAGAAGTACGCCACCTCCAGCAGCCGCGCCGAGGCGGTGATGTAGAAGCCGGTCAGGCCGTCCTGGACGGCCGCCACCAGCGCCCGCCCCGGGATCAGCGCGAACAGCCCACCGGTGATCACGGCGTTCGGCTGGAGCCCCGCGTGCAGCAGGCTCACCACCACACCCAGCGCCGCCGGCGGCACCGCCGCCACCGCGAACTGGTAGAACTCCGGCAGCCCGCGCCCCGCGCACAGCCACGCCAGCCGGTCGCCGAGCATCGCGCCCGCCGCCGCCACCGCGAAGACGGCCATGTCACCGCCGAGCAGCATCGACGCCGCCCCGGCCAGCAGCCCCGCCGCCAGCGTCAGGACCCACCCCGGATACGGGTGCCGGTTGCGCCGGATCTCCGCGAGGCGCCGGTAGGCCTCCTCCAGCGTGACGTCGTAGTCCTCGGCGTTGATGTCGGCGACGAGCGCGTACACCGCCGCCAGCCGCGTGTAGTCGGTGCCGCGCCGCCGCACGGTCCGGTTCGCCGTCACCGGGTCGTCCACCAGCGAGGGCTGGTACGTGATCGTCAGCAGCGTGAAGGTCACGGTCGGCTCGCAGCGGTCGAGACCGTACGCCCGGCCGATCGCGAACATCGCCGCCTCGACGTCCTCCGCGCCCTCGCCGCCCGCGAGCAGCAGCTCGCCGATGCGCAGCGTCAGGTCGAGCACGCGCGGTACCGCCGGGCGGACCTCCTCGTGCCGCTGCGCCGTCTCCGGCACCGGCCGCTCGCTCACCGGCATCCGCAGCATGGTGCGCATCCGGTCCTGCCAGGGCGCGTCCCGCGCCAGCTTCACCTCCGGGAAGCCGTGTGCGGGGGTGAACGCGGGCGGCGAGTGCTTCGCCCCGTACGTGGAGGGCGGGGCGAACGCGGAGCCCTCCGGCTCCGCCGGCGTCTCCGGCGCCAGGCCCTGCGGAACGGCGAACTCCGAGGTCGGCTGGTCCTCCTCGGGCACGACGGGCTGCTCCACCCCCGGTGGCGGAGTGAAGGCGCTGCGCGCCTCGTCCGACTGAGGCTTCCGGTCCTCCGGAACACCCGCTTCCTCCGCCGCCACAGCCCTGTCCCTCACTCCCATCCGACCCGTCTGCCCAGTATGCGCATGAGCAAGGGCGCGAACGCACGATGGGCGGCGCACCCGTGAAGGTGCACCGCCCGTGCGCGTACCGCGTGGGGTACGGGGCTCAGTGAGCGCCGCCCTGCGCCTCCAGGCGCTTGATGGAGGCCTCGATCTCGGCCTCGGCCTCGGCGCGGCCGACCCAGTTGGCGCCCTCGACCGACTTGCCGGGCTCCAGGTCCTTGTAGACCTCGAAGAAGTGCTGGATCTCCAGGCGGTCGAACTCGGACACGTGGTGGATGTCCCGCAGGTGCTCCATGCGCGGGTCGGAGGCCGGCACGCACAGCAGCTTGTCGTCGCCGCCCGCCTCGTCCGTCATGCGGAACATGCCGATGGCGCGGCACTTGACCAGGACACCCGGGAAGGTCGGCTCGTCCAGGATGACCAGCGCGTCCAGCGGGTCGCCGTCCTCGCCGAGGGTGCCCTCGACGAAGCCGTAGTCGGCCGGGTAGACGGTCGACGTGAAGAGGTGGCGGTCCAGTCGGATACGACCGGTCTCGTGGTCCACCTCGTACTTGTTCCGCGACCCCTTCGGGATCTCGATGGTGACGTCGAACTCCACGGGTGGCTCCTCCAAGATCAACACAAAGCGGGGGTGCCGTGCTCACGGCACAGCTCAGTGATTAAGTGTCCCTCACGCTACTGAGTGCTTGCGAAAGGGGCTGGTCGGCCGTGCCGGAGCCGAAGGTCTTGCAGCTCGCCGCCGGCTCGGCCCTGCTCGGCCTCGTCCTCTCGGCCGGCGCGGCGGGCCTCGCCGGTCCCTGGGACTCGGGTCAGCGTACGGCGGAGCGCGCCCGCGCCGCCGCCGGGGCCCGCGCGGGTGGCGCAGATCACGGTGCGGCCGCCCCCGGAGGCCCGGCCGCCCGCCCGGACCACGCCGACCGGCCCGAGGCCCCCGCGCCCGCCCCGAGCGCCCCCGGCGTCCTCACCGCCCTCGCGGTCCCGGCCGCGCGCGACAAGGGCGCCGCCCTGCCGCCCGCCACCGCGCGCACCGCCCTCGCGGCCGCCCTGGAGCCGCTGCTCGCCTCCCCGGACCTGGGGCCGCTGCGTACGGCGGCGGTCGTGGACGTCGCCACCGGGGAGCAGCTGTACGGGAACGGGGCCGTGGCCCCGATGACGCCCGCCTCCACCGTCAAGATCGCCACCGCGGCCGCCGCGCTCTCCGCCCTCGGCCCGGACCACCGCATCCCCACCACCGTGGTCGCCTCGCAGGACTTCCGGACCGTCACCCTGGTCGGCGGCGGCGACCCGACGCTCGACGCGAAACGGCTCGGCGCCCTCGCGCGGGACACCGCCCGCGCCCTGCGTGACCGCGGCATCACCACCGTCCGGCTCACCTACGACACCTCCCTCTACTCCGGCCCGGAGCGCCACCCCATCGGCGTCAACGACAACATCGCCGCGGTGACGCCTCTGATGACGGACGAGGGCCGGGCCGAGGGCGCCACCGCCACCGGCCCCGCGCCCCGCTCCGCCGACCCGGCGGGGGACACCGCCCGCGCCTTCGCCGGGCTCCTCGCCGACCTGGACGTCACCGGTGAGGGGGCACCCGCCCGCGCCAAGGCGCCCAAGAAGGCCACCCCGGTCGCGAAGACCTACTCCCGGCCGCTCGCCGCGCTGGTCGAGCACACCCTGACCCACAGCGACAACGACCTCGCCGAGGCCCTCGCCCGCCACACCGCCCTCGCCACCGGAAAGCCCGCCAGCTTCGACGGCGCCGGCCGCGCCGTCCGCGAGCGGCTCGACAAGCTCGGCGTCCCGCTCGCGGGCGCGCGGTTCGCCGACGGCAGCGGCCTCGACCGGCGCGACAAGGTCTCCGCCGCGCTCCTGACCGCCCTCCTCTCCCGCGCCGCCGACCCCACCCGCCCCGAGCTGCGCCCCGTCCTCACGGGCCTCCCGGTCGGCGGCTTCAGCGGCACCCTGAAGGACCGTTACGCCGACGGCTCCCCGGGCGCCGGGCTGATCCGCGCCAAGACCGGCACCCTGACCGGCGTGAACTCCCTCGCCGGGACGGTGGTGACCGCGAACGGACGACTCCTCGCCTTCGCGTTTCTCGCCGGCGAGACCCCGTCCGCGCACGCCGCCCAGCCCGCCCTGGACCGCCTCGCCGCCGCGCTGACCCGCTGACGGGTCCGGCGAGCGGCTCGGAAGGGTGCCGTCCCATCCCTCACCCTCCACGCGGCCGAGCACGTACGGTTGACGCATGACGAGCATCGGTGGTGCGGAGATGGTCGACTGGAACCTCGCGGTGGCGACCGCGACCCGGCTGGTACGCCCCGGGCCCGAGGTGAGCCGCGAGGAGGCGCGGGCGGTCGTCGCCGAGCTGCGGCGGCACGCGAAGGCGTCGGAGGAGCACGTCCGGGCGTACACCCGGATGATCCCCGAGGGCCACCGGCCGGAGGACACCCCGATCCTGGTCGTCGACCGGCCGGGCTGGATCAGGGCGAACGTCGCGGGCTTCCGCGAACTGCTCAAACCCCTGCTGGAGAAGATGCGGGAGCGCCGCTCCACCTCTCCGGGCGGGGCCGTGCTGGGCGCGGTGGGCGGCAAGGTGACCGGCGTCGAGCTCGGCATGCTGCTGTCGTTCCTGGCCTCCCGGGTGCTCGGCCAGTACGAGACCTTCGCCCCGGCCACGCGCGAGCTGCCCGCGGGGGAGAACGGCGGCGGGCGGCTGCTGCTCGTCGCGCCGAACATCGTCCACGTCGAGCGCGAGCTGGACGTGGCCCCGCACGACTTCCGGCTCTGGGTGAGCCTGCACGAGGAGACCCACCGCACGCAGTTCACCGGCGTGCCGTGGCTGCGCGACCATCTGCAGGGCGAGATCCAGTCATTCCTGAACGCCACCGACGTCGATCCGGCCACCGTGCTGGAGCGGCTGCGCGAGGCCGCCCAGACGCTCGTGGGGGCCCGCCCCGAGGGCGAGGAGGACGAGGGCCGCTCCCTGGTCGAGCTCGTCCAGACGCCCGAGCAGCGCGAGATCCTGGGTCGGCTGACGGCCGTCATGTCGCTCCTCGAAGGGCACGCGGACTACGTGATGGACGGCGTCGGGCCGCAGGTCGTGCCGTCGGTGGCCGAGATCCGCGAGAAGTTCCAGCAGCGCCGGGCGCGCGGCGCGTCCCGGCTCGACCTGGCCCTGCGCAAACTGCTCGGCCTGGACGCCAAGCTGCGCCAGTACCGGGACGGCGAGAAGTTCGTCCGGGCGGTGGTGGGCGAGGTCGGCATGGACGGCTTCAACCGGGTGTGGACCTCCCCGAACACCCTCCCCACCAAGGCGGAGATCGCCGCACCGGCGGACTGGGTCGCGCGGGTGCACCGTTAACGGCGGCGAGCAGAGGGAGCACCGTAAAGGAGAGTGACGAGTCCGATCCGGCCGACGGCAGAAGAACGCCCCTCCAATCACCCATCCGAGGGACCGTGGGCGGTGGGTAGGCGTGCGATGCTCGGGTATCGGCCGGGTTCTGTCACGATCGATGCACCGTGAGTGACCGAACCCTCCGGTCCGACCGTTAAGACTCCGACCGAGGCACCCCCCAAACTTCACACGAAGGGCACCGGACATGGGTCCCCATCCTGCGGTCGCGGCGATACGCCTGGCGGTCCGCCGCGTTCTCCACGACGTTCTCACCGAGCACACCGCGCAGCACACCGCCCCCGAGCTCAGCACGACCGCATCGGGCGCGCCGAGGCCGTCGGGCGCGCCGGCCGCACCGAGCGCACCCCCGGGCGCTCCCCGCGTCGAGCCGCCGACGCCGCTCGTGCTGGTCGCCTGCTCCGGCGGCGCCGACTCCATGGCGCTCGCCTCCGCCCTCGCCTTCGAGGCCCGCAAGCTGCCCGTCCGCGCCGGTGGCATCACCGTCGACCACGGGCTCCAGGACGGCTCCGGCCTGCGCGCCACCGAGGTCGCCGCCCGCCTCACCGCCATGGGGCTGGAGCCGGTCGAGGCCGTCACCGTCACCGTCGGCCGCGACGGCGGCCCCGAGGCCGCGGCCCGCGACGCCCGGTACGCCGCGCTGGACGAGGCCGCCGAGCGGCTGGGCGCCGCCGCCGTGCTGCTCGGGCACACCCGCGACGACCAGGCCGAGACGGTGCTGCTCGGCCTCGCCCGCGGTTCCGGCATCCGCTCGCTGTCCGGGATGGCCGCCGTCTCCGGCGCCGAGGGCCGCTACCGCCGCCCCTTCCTCCAGCTCGACCGCCAGACGGCCCGCAAGGCCTGCATGGTGCAGTCGCTGCCCGTCTGGGACGACCCCATGAACGCCGACCCGGCCTACACCCGGTCGCGGCTGCGCCACGAGGGGCTGCCCGCCCTGGAGAAGTCGCTCGGCAAGGGCGTCGTCGAGGCCCTCGCCCGTACGGCCCAGCTCTGCCGGGACGACGCCGACGCGCTCGACACCTGGGCCGCCGACGTCGAGGCGTCCGTACGGGACGAGACCGGCCAGCTGGTCTGCGCCCGGCTGTACGCGCTGCCGCCCGCCGTCCGCCGCCGCGTACTGCGCCGCGCCGCCATCGCCGAGGGCGCCCCGGCGGGCTCCCTCTTCGCCCGGCACATCGAGGAACTCGACCGGCTGATCACCAGCTGGCGCGGTCAGGGGGCCATCAATCTGCCCGGCCGCGTCGAGGCACGCCGGCAGGGTGGCAGACTGGTCATTCGGCAAGGCTGACGCAGGCTGCAACGAAAGTGACCCGGGTGAACGAGAAAGACATGGGCGCCGACCTCCAGTCGGTGCTCATCACCAAGGAAGAGATCGACGCGAAGCTGGCCGAGCTGGCCGCGAAGATCGACGCTGAGTACGCGGGCAAGGACCTGCTCATCGTCGGCGTCCTCAAGGGCGCCGTGATGGTGATGGCGGACCTGGCGCGCGCGCTGTCCACCCCCGTCACGATGGACTGGATGGCCGTCTCCTCGTACGGGGCGGGCACCCAGTCCTCCGGCGTGGTCCGGATCCTCAAGGACCTGGACACCGACATCAAGGGCAAGCACGTCCTGATCGTCGAGGACATCATCGACTCCGGCCTGACCCTGTCGTGGCTGCTGTCGAACCTCGGCTCGCGCGAGCCGGCCTCCCTGGAGGTCTGCACCCTGCTGCGCAAGCCCGAGGCGGCGAAGGTCGCGATCGACGTGAAGTGGATCGGATTCGACATCCCCAACGAGTTCGTCGTCGGATACGGCCTGGATTACGCGGAGAAGTACCGCAACCTCCCCTTCGTCGGGACGCTGGCGCCGCACGTCTACGGCGGCTAGTGCGTGAGGTCCCGGCGCCGTACGGGAACCCCGGCCTCCTTCCCGCCGTTGGAGCATGGGAAGGCGGTCGCGGGTGACAATGCTGGGGTACCGTCCGAAGAACAGTCTTTTCTCATAGCAGCATTTACCTACGGGCAGGAGGGACGGGGCGTCATCGCTCCGTATGGATGGACGTGAAGCGATACTTCCGTGGGCCGGTCATGTGGATCGTGCTGGCCGTCCTCGCCGTGGTCGTGTTGATGCAGGTCGTCGGCTCGTCGGGCGGCTACAAGACGGTGGACACCGGCAAGGTCGTCCAGGCCATCGACAAGAACCAGGTCGAGCAGGCCAAGCTCACCACCGGCGACGAGCAGATGATCAAGATCGACCTGAAGGACGGCTTCAAGGTCGACAACTCCGACAAGGTCCAGGCGAGCTACATCGGCACGCAGGGCTCCGACCTGGCCGCCACGCTGCAGAAGAAGTTCGCGGCGGGTGAGATCGAGAAGAGCTACACGGTCTCGCCGTCGAAGCAGTCGCCGTTCGTCTCGGTGCTGCTCTCGCTGCTGCCCTTCGTGCTGATCGTCGTGGTCTTCCTGTTCCTGATGAATCAGATGCAGGGCGGCGGCTCCCGGGTCATGAACTTCGGGAAGTCCAAGGCCAAGCTGATCACCAAGGACACCCCGAAGACGACCTTCGCCGACGTGGCGGGGTCCGACGAGGCCGTCGAGGAGCTCCACGAGATCAAGGAGTTCCTCCAGGAGCCGGCGAAGTTCCAGGCCGTCGGCGCCAAGATCCCCAAGGGCGTGCTGCTGTACGGCCCGCCCGGTACGGGCAAGACGCTCCTTGCGCGCGCCGTCGCGGGCGAGGCCGGCGTGCCGTTCTACTCGATCTCCGGCTCCGACTTCGTCGAGATGTTCGTCGGTGTCGGTGCCTCGCGTGTGCGCGACCTCTTCGAGCAGGCCAAGGCGAACGCCCCGGCGATCGTCTTCGTCGACGAGATCGACGCCGTCGGCCGGCACCGCGGCGCGGGCCTCGGCGGCGGTCACGACGAGCGCGAGCAGACCCTCAACCAGCTGCTCGTCGAGATGGACGGCTTCGACGTGAAGGGCGGCGTCATCCTGATCGCCGCCACCAACCGGCCGGACATCCTCGACCCGGCGCTGCTGCGCCCGGGCCGCTTCGACCGGCAGATCGCCGTCGACCGCCCGGACATGCAGGGCCGCCTGGAGATCCTCAAGGTCCACCAGAAGGGCAAGCCGGTCGCCCCGGACGTCGATCTGGCCGCCGTGGCCCGTCGTACGCCCGGCTTCACCGGTGCCGATCTGTCCAACGTCCTGAACGAGGCGGCGCTGCTGACCGCCCGCTCGGACAAGAAGCTGATCGACAACCACATGCTGGACGAGGCGATCGACCGGGTGGTCGCGGGCCCGCAGAAGCGGACCCGGATCATGTCGGACAAGGAGAAGAAGATCACCGCGTACCACGAGGGCGGTCACGCCCTGGTCGCGGCGGCCTGTCCGAACTCCGACCCGGTCCACAAGATCACCATCCTGTCCCGTGGCCGGGCCCTGGGCTACACCATGGTCCTGCCGGACGAGGACAAGTACTCCACCACGCGCAACGAGATGCTCGACCAGCTGGCCTACATGCTGGGCGGGCGCGCGGCCGAGGAGCTGGTCTTCCACGACCCGACCACGGGCGCGGCCAACGACATCGAGAAGGCGACCGCGACCGCGCGGGCCATGGTCACGCAGTACGGCATGACCGAGCGGCTCGGCGCGATCAAGTTCGGCGGCGACAACAGCGAGCCCTTCCTGGGCCGCGAGATGGCGCACCAGCGCGACTACTCGGAAGAGGTCGCCGCGCTCGTCGACGAAGAGGTCAAGAAGCTCATCGAGACCGCGCACAACGAGGCGTGGGAGATCCTGGTCGAGAACCGTGACGTCCTCGACAACCTCGTCCTGCGGCTGCTGGAGAAGGAGACGCTCGGCAAGGAGGAGATCGCCGAGATCTTCGCCCCGATCGTCAAGCGCCCGGCCCGCCCGGCGTGGACCGGCTCCTCGCGGCGTACGCCGTCGACGCGGCCGCCGGTGCTGTCGCCGAAGGAGCTGGCGCTGACCAACGGCGCGGCGGGTACCGCCGGGACGAACGGCTCCGGCCCCTCCGACACCACCACCGCCCCGGCGGCGGAGCCGGTCACGGAGGACCGCCCCGAGGCGTAAGCCCCGGTACGGCCGGGAAGCTCCCGGAAGCCCCGGAATGAAAGCCGCGCCCCCCAGGTTCTAGCCTGTGGGGGCGCGGCTTTTCACGTACGCGCGTACTCAGGCAATACGGAACGAGGCACACATGACCGACCCGGTGACTCTGGACGGCGAGGGCACGATCGGCGTGTTCGACGAGAAGCGCGCCGAGAACGCCGTACGTGAACTCCTCATCGCGGTTGGCGAGGACCCGGACCGCGAAGGCCTGCGGGAGACCCCCGCCCGGGTGGCGCGGGCGTACAAGGAGATATTCGCGGGGCTGTGGCAGGAGCCCGAGGACGTCCTGACGACCACCTTCGACCTCGGTCACGACGAGATGATCCTGGTGAAGGACATCGAGGTCACGTCCTGCTGCGAGCACCACCTGGTGCCCTTCCGGGGCGTCGCCCACGTCGGGTACATCCCGTCCACCAGCGGCAAGATAACGGGCCTGTCCAAGCTGGCCCGGCTCGTGGACGTCTACGCCCGCCGGCCGCAGGTGCAGGAGCGCCTCACCACCCAGATCGCCGAATCGCTGATGAAGATCCTGGAGCCCCGGGGCGTCATCGTCGTCATCGAGTGCGAGCACATGTGCATGTCGATGCGCGGCATCCGCAAGCCCGGCGCGAAGACGATCACCTCGGCGGTGCGCGGCCAGCTGCGCGATGTGGCGACGCGCGCGGAGGCGATGAGCCTCATCATGGCCGAGTAGGCGTCCTGCCGGCCGCGCCGGAGGGGGCGCCGGAGTGGTCAACTCCCTTGTTTTCAGCCATCTTTCATGCCGGACAGATGGTGGACGCGGTCCGTCGTGCCGTGAAGACTCTCGGCATGACGATCACGAACGAGCAGTCGACGCCGTTGCCCACGCGCTCGCTCGGCGGGCTGGAGGTGTCCGCCCTCGGGTTCGGCGCGATGGTGCTGTCCCCGGGTGTGTACGGCGAGATCGACGACGAGCGCGGCGAGCGGGCGCTGCTCGCCGCCGTCGACGCGGGCGCCACGCTCATCGACACCTCCGACGGGTACGGCGCCGACGGCCACAACGAGCGGCTCATAGGCAAGGCGCTGCGCGGGCGGCGCGACGAGGTGGCCCTCGCCACCAAGTTCGGCTTCCGGCTGCCCGAGGGCGTCGAGCCGCACCCCTTCCCGGTCGGCTTCGCCTTCGGTGAGCTGGCCGTCAACGCCGACCCCAAGCACGTACGGGGCTACGCCGAGGCGAGCCTGCGGGAGCTCGGCACCGACCGGATCGACCTCTACTACCCGCACTTCCCCGACCCGCAGGTGCCGCTGGAGGACACCGTCGGCGCGGTCGCGGACCTGATCCGGGCGGGTCTGGTCCGCCACCTCGGCCTGTCGAACGTCACCGCCGAGCAGCTGCGCGCCGCGCACGCCGTACACCCGGTGGCCGCCGTCCAGACCGAGTGGTCCATGTGGCGCCCGGTCGACCCCGAGCTGCTCGCCGCCGCCCACGAGCTCGGCGTGGGCCTGGTGGCCTGGTCCCCGCTCGGCGCGGGGTTCCTCACCGGCACGGTCGGCGAGGTGAAGGAAGGCGACTTCCGGCAGCAGATGCCGCGCTTCAGCGCCGCGAACCACCAGGCCAACAACGACCGCTTCGCGCCCGTCCGGGGCATCGCCGCCGAGCTGGACCTCACCCCGGCGCAGCTGGCCCTGGCCTGGCTGCTGGCCCAGGACCGGCACGTGGTGCCGATCCCGGGCAGCCGCACTCCCGCCCACATCGAGGAGAACCTCGCCGCGGCGCGCGTCGAGCTCCCCTCCGACGTGCTGGACCGGCTGTCGGCGATCCTCGCCGAGACGGAGGTCGCGGGCGGCACGCTGCTGTAGCGCGGCACGCCGGCGGCCGGGTGGCTCAGCCCGGGGACGGGACCTCGTCGTCGTCCTCCGGAAGCCTGCACACCCGCTCCAGGAACATCGCCGCCGCGATCACCGCGATACCCGCCGCCACCGAGAAGCCGGCGTAGATCGCCTGGTCGCGGCGGGCCGGGACGTCGAGGGAGCCGAGCAGGAAGACGCCCGTCCCGCCGTACATGCCGCTGACCAGGGCGGTGACCAGGGCGCTTGCCTGGCCGAACACCACCGCGCGGGCCGCCATCAGCGGCTCGACGCCCTTCGCCCCCGGCCGGCGCTCGCGCTGGGCGCGCAGGCGGGAGCGGAGCGAGAGGGCCGTCGCCAGCAGGACGACGGCGATCGCGGCGAGGACGATCGGCGCGGCGAGCGGGACGCTCGGCAGGGTGCCGAACGACTCCCACAGCCGGGCGCCGCCCCAGGAGAGGATGCCGGCGACGGCGAAGAGTCCGGCCAGTACCGTGAGCCGCAGTTGCTTCACCGGGTGTCCTTACGTGGTGGCCGTGGTCGGCGCCGTACGGTCTGTGTCCTGATCAACGACTACTCCGGCAGTCGCAGTTCCAGGTCCGCCCGGGCGAGGACGCCCTCCCTGCCGACGGCCGTCAGCAGGTCGGCGACCGCGCCGGCGCCGGGAAGCTGGGCCTCCGGGTCCACGTCGTGCCACGGAGCCAGCACGAAGGCGCGCTCGTGGGCCCGGGGGTGCGGCAGGGTCAGGACCGGGTCGTCGGAGACGACGTCCGCGTACGCCACGATGTCGACGTCGAGCGTGCGGGCGCCCCAGCGCTCCTCGCGGACCCGGTGGAAGGCCTCCTCCACGGCGTGCGCCCGCTCCAGCAGGGACGCCGGGGGCAGCGTGGTCTTCAGCACGACGACCGCGTTGAAGTACGACGGCTGGGAGCTGGGGTCGACGCCCCACGGCTCCGTCTCGTACACGGGCGAGACCGCCTTGACCCGGACGCCCGGGGTGTCCTCCAGCGCGTCGATGGCGCCCTGCAGGGTCTCCAGGCGGTTGCCGAGGTTGGAACCGAGGGCGATCACGGCCCGCTTCGGGTTGGAGAGCGTGATGTCCGCGGCGTCGACCTGCTCCACCACGGAGGCGGGCACCGGCTGTACCGTCGGGTCGCTCTGCGTGCTCTTCATGCGCGCCTCCGTGTGATGGTGATGGTGACGTCGTCGAAGGGGACGGTGATCGGGGCGTCCGGCTTGTGCACGGTCACCTCGACCTCCTGGACCCCGCCGTGCTTCAGGCACTGCTGGGCGATGCGCTCGGCGAGGGTCTCGATCAGGTCCACCGGCTCCCCCTGCACGACGTCCACGACCTCCTCCGCCACGATGCCGTAGTGCACGGTCTTCGCCAGGTCGTCGTCGGCCGCCGCCGGGCGGGTGTCGAGGCCCAGCACCAGGTCGACGATGAAGGTCTGGCCCTCCTCGCGCTCCCGGGGGAAGACGCCATGGTGCCCACGGGCCTTGAGGCCGCGCAGCGCGACACGATCCACGCGAATCACTCCTGCTGTCGTTGGTCGGGCGGGCACACGGCCGGGTGCGGTCGACGCGCGTTGCCACCACTCGAATCTACCTGCGACCACCGACAGCGCCCGCCCACGGGCCTCGCTTGTGCCCGCCTACCCACTCAGGAGCCGTTTTCGTCGTCGTCCTCGTCGCCGGATTCGGCCAGAACGGGCGAACCGTGGTGCGCCCAGATCCGCCATCCGTCGGGGGTGCGGCGGAAGACGTTCGTCGCGACGACCAGCTGGCCGACGAGCGGCCCCAGCTCGGCGCCGTCCTCGGCGGGGCCGCCGCTGAGGATGTTCTCGGTGCAGGTCACCAGGGCCGTCTCGCCGGCCACGGACACCTTCACATCGGTCAGGAAGAACTGGATGTACTCGGTGTTCGCCATGATCAGCGCGTACGAGCGGAGCACCTCGCCGCGGCCGGACAGGACCGGCCAGCCCGGGTGCACGCAGGAGATCCCGCCGTACGCCTCGTCGAGCCACAGGTCGGAGATGGTCTCGAAGTCGCCGCGCTCCATCGCCTCGTAGAAGGCGGTGTTGGCCAGTTCGACCGCTTCCGTGTCGTTGGTGCGCGCGTCGCTCACAGGGCTCCCTCGACGGCGCGGGCGACCCGTACCGCGTCCGCCGTCGCCCGTACGTCGTGGACGCGTACCGCCCAGGCGCCCTCGTGCGCGGCGATGGCCGAGACGGCGGCGGTGGCCGCGTCCCGCTCGCGCGCCGGGGGCGGCGGCGCGCCCTCGGCGGCCAGGATGTGGCCGAGGAACCGTTTGCGCGAGGCGGCCACCAGCAGCGGGCGGCCCAGAGTGCGCAGGTCGGCCAGGTGGGCGACGAGGGCGAGGTCGTGCGGCGCCTGCTTGGCGAAGCCCAGGCCCGGGTCGACGATGATCCGCTCCGGTGCGACACCTGCCTCGACGACTGCCTCCAGGCGCGCGCGGAGCTCGGCGAGGACCTCGGCGACCACGTCGTCGTAGACGGCGAGGCTGTTCATGGTGTCGCTGAAGCCGCGCCAGTGCATGACGACGAACGCCACCTCGGCGGCGGCCACGGACGGCACCATCTCGGGGTCGGCGAGGCCGCCGCTGACGTCGTTGACCAGGACGGCGCCCGCCTCGACCGCCCGGCGGGCCACGGAGGCGCGCATGGTGTCGACGGAGACCGTCACCCCCTCGGCCGCCAGGCCGCGTACGACGGGGACGACCCGCCGCAGCTCCTCGTCCTCGTCGACGCGCGTGGCGCCGGGGCGCGTGGACTCACCGCCCACGTCCACCAGGTCGGCGCCCTGGGCGACCAGCTCCAGGCCGTGCTTGATGGCGGCCGTGGTGTCGAACCAGCGGCCGCCGTCGGAGAAGGAGTCGGGCGTCACATTGACGACCCCCATGACCGCACAGCGGTCCCACTCCGGCAGGCCCCGGGCCGTGCCACGCGCGCGCAACGTACTCATGCGTCCAGCCTAGGGGGTGTCTTGTCGATCAGGCCGGGCCCGCTGCGGCTCAGGCGGCGCGGACCTCGTGTTCCGCGCCGGGGCGGGGCAGGTGCGCGCAGGGGCGGGGCGCGGCGGCGGCGCGGCGGCGGAAGGGCCGGGGCAGGGCGAGGTTCACGAAGCCCTCGGCCTGCATCGCGGCGAAACCGATGCGCGGCAGGTCGCGCGTGTTGCGGTACACCACGAAGCGGGGCTCCCAGCGGGGCCGGAACTTCGCGTTGAACTTGTACAGCGACTCGATCTGGAACCAGCGGGAGAGGAACACCAGCAACCCCCGCCACACCCGCAGCACCGGGCCGGCGCCGAGCTTCTCGCCGCGCGCGAGGGCGGAGCGGAACATGGCGAAGTTCAGCGAGACCCGCTTGACGCCCAGCGTGGGCGCGGCCTGGAGGGCGGCGACGATCAGCAGCTCGTTCATGCCGGGGTCGGCGGACCGGTCGCGGCGCATCAGCTCCAGCGACATGCCGTCCGTGCCCCACGGCACGAAGTGGATGATCGCCTTCAGGTCGCCGTACGGGGAGCCGGCCGAGTCGTCGTCGTCCTTGTGGGCGGTGGCGATCACCGCCTCGCCGTCCGCCGGGTCGCCGATCCGGCCCAGGGCCATGGAGAAGCCGCGCTCGGTGTCGGTGCCGCGCCAGTCGGCCGCGGCGTGCCGTATGTGCTCCAGCTCGCCTTCCGTCAGGTCACGGGCGCGCCGGACCCGGGTCGTGTAGCCGTTGCGCTCGATGCGCTTGACCATCTGGCGCACGTTGCGCATGGCGCGCCCGGTGAGGGAGAAATCCGCGACGTCCACCACCGCCTCGTCCCCGAGTTCCAGCGCGTCCAGGCCGGTCTCGCGGGTCCAGACCTCGCCGCCCGTCTCGGAGCAGCCCATCACGGCCGGGGTCCAGGAGTGGGCCTTGGCCTCGTCCATGAACCGCTCGATGGCGCCGGGCCAGGCCTCGACGTCGCCGATCGGGTCGCCGCTGGCCAGCATCACGCCGGAGACGACCCGGTAGCAGACGGCCGCCTTGCCGCTGGGCGAGAAGACGACGCCCTTGTCGCGGCGGAGCGCGAAGTGGCCGAGCGAGTCCCGCCCGCCGTGCCGCTCCAGCAGCGCGCGCAGCCGGGCCTCGTCGTCCTCGGTGAGCCGGGCGACCGGGTGCTCGGGACGGAAGGCCAGGTAGATGGTGGTGATGGCGGTGAGCAGGCCGAGCGCGCCGAGCGAGTAGCCGACCGTCCAGTCCACGCCGCCGCGGTAGCCGACGGGGCCCTCCACGCCGAGCAGGCCGTACAGGACGTGCTCCAGGCGGTCGCTCAGGCTCGGGCTGCCGACGACCTTCCCGGGGTGGGCGCTGACGATGACCAGGCCCAGCGCGATGGAACCGGCGCCCATCAGGACGAAGTTGGCCAGCGCCTTCCAGCGGCTGCGCGGGTCGGGCAGGGCCGCGAACTCGCTGCGGTGGCGCAGCAGCAGCGCCAGCAGGACGAGCGAGAGCAGGCCGCCGATGACCGAGTGGCGGTAGACGAACTGGGCCACCGCGCCGACCGGCAGCAGGACCACCGCGGCGCGCCAGGCGCGGCGCTTGTGCCGCTTGAGGCCGTGCGCGAGCAGCAGGAGCAGCACACCGGCGCTGAGGGAGAGCGCCGCCGACAGCGGGCCCAGGGTGCCGGGGAGCACCTCGGCGATGGCGTGCATGCGGCTGGCCCGGAAGCGGGGGAAGACCCCGGCGGCGATGTCGATCAGGCCGATGGCCGTACAGGCCGTGCCCACCAGGGAGGGAACCTTCTCGGCGCGTGGTCCGCGCAGGACACGGCGCACCCGGCTCGGAACCGATCCCGACTTATCCCCATCTTTCGTGACAGACATCGTTTCCCGTAGCTCCGCGAGAGATTCCAGTGTTCCTTTCGGCCGCAGAATCGGTCGGCCGGAGACGTGCGCTCTCTAGGACGGCGGCCGGGGGAGGCGGGTTCATTCATCTCCGGGAAATTCTCGACGAAGAGGACCAGAACGACTCATGGGTCTGACCAGCAACAAGGTTCTGGCGCTGGCCGCGGTGGTCGCCGTGGGGCTGTTCGCCGCCACGGTGTGGCTGTGGCCCCGGCTGTCGCGCCGGGGCCTGCGCCCGGTGCTCGGCAGGGTCGGCCTGCTGCTCGCGACCCAGCTGGCGCTGTTCGCGTCGGTCGGCCTGGCCGCCAACAACTACTTCCTCTTCTACGGGTCCTGGGCCGACCTCTTCGGCCAGGAGCAGCAGATGGGCGTGGTCGTCGACCACTCGGCGGGCGGCAGGGCCGGCAAGTCCGTCAAGGTCGTCGCCGAGCTGAAGCCGGAGGGCGTGCCGGGCGGCGGGCGCCCCGCGGCGGCAGGGCAGGTCCAGAAGGTCCTCGTCGCCGGGGAGAAGTCGGGGATCACCAGCCCGGCGTACGTGTACCTGCCGCCGGAGTACTTCCAGCCGGCGTACGCGGACAAGACCTTCCCCGCGGCGGTCGTCCTGACCGGCTACCCGGGCACCGCCGAGAACCTCCTCAAGGGCCTGAAGTACCCGCGCACCGCGTACGAGCAGGTCAAGAGCGGGAAGATGCGGCCGATGGTGCTGGTGATGCTGCGGCCGACCGTGGCACCGCCCCGGGACACCGAGTGCGTCGACATCCCCGGCGGCCCGCAGACCGAGACCTTCTTCGCCGAGGACCTCCCGAAGGCCGTGTCGGGCGCGTACCGCGTGGGCACGCAGCCGCGGAACTGGGGCTTCATCGGCAACTCGACCGGCGGCTACTGCGCCCTGAAGATCGCCCTGCACCACCCCGAGCGGTACGCGGCCGGGGCCGGCCTCTCCGCGTACTACAAGGCGGCCGAGGACGTCACCACCGGCGACCTCTTCAAGGGCGACCGGCGGCTGCGTGACCGCGCCGACCTGCTGTGGAGCCTGGACCACCTGCCGCAGGGCCGCTCGTCCTTCCTGGTGACCACGTCGAAGCAGGGCGAGGGGAACCTCAAGGGCACGCGCGCGTTCATCGCCAAGGTGAAGGCGCCCGCACGCGTGTCGTCGATCACCCTCGACAGCGGCGGGCACAACTTCACCACCTGGAACCGCGAGATCCCGCCCGCCCTGGTGTGGCTGAGCGGCCGGCTGAGCGCTAGCTGACCGTCTCCACGTCCACGTCCGTACGGGGGACGTCCCGCGCGTCCGCGGCGGTCGAGCGGCGCAGCGCCTCGTGCAGCCGGGCCGGGGTCAGCACGCCGAGGAAGCGGCCCCGCTCCTCGCGGTCGATGACCGCGATCCAGCCCGCGTCGTGCTGGAGCATCGTGGCGAACGCCTGCTTGAGCGAGGCGCCGACGGGCAGCCACGCCTCCATGCGGCGCGCGTGGTCGCGTACGGAGCCCTCGCCGCGCGCGGCCTGCTCGGCGGAGATCCAGCCGTGCAGGTTGTCCTCGCGGTCCAGGACGACGGCCCACCGCGAGTCCAGCGTGCGGGGGAGCGGGTCGTCCAGGTGGACCACCGGCGGCTGTTCGAGGTCGCCCGGCTCGATCGGGGTGACGGAGAGCCGCTTGAGGCCCCGGTCCGCGCCGACGAAGTCGGCGACGTACGGCGTGGCGGGGGCGCCGAGCACGGTGGCCGGGGTGTCCAGCTGCTCGATCCTGCCGTGCCCGTAGACGGCGATGCGGTCGCCGAGCCGGACGGCCTCCTCGATGTCGTGCGTGACGAACAGGACCGTCTTGCGCATCTGCGACTGGAGCTTGAGGAACTCGCTCTGCAGCCGCTCCCGCACCACCGGGTCGACCGCCCCGAACGGCTCGTCCATCAGCAGCACCGGCGGGTCGGCGGCCAACGCCCGGGCCACGCCGACGCGCTGGCGCTGGCCGCCGGAGAGCTGGTCGGGGTAGCGGTCGCCGTACGTGGCCGGGTCGAGCCCCACGAGGTCGAGCAGTTCGGCGGCGCGGGCGCGGGCCCGGTCGCGCCGGGTGCCGAGGAGGTGGGGCACGGTCGCGGTGTTCTCCAGCACCGTCTTGTGCGGGAAGAGGCCCACCTGCTGGATGACGTAGCCGATCCGGCGGCGCAGCCGGACGGGGTCGACGGCGGCGATGTCCTGGCCGTCGACGAGGATGCGGCCCCCGGTCGGCTCGATGAGCCGGTTGACCATCTTCATCGTGGTGGTCTTGCCGCAGCCGGACGGGCCGACGAGCGTGACCAGTTCGCCCTCGGCCACCTCGAACGACAGGTCGTCGACGGCGGTCGTGCCGTCGGGGTACCGCTTCGTCACACGCTCGAATCGGATCATGGTTCCCCCATTGTGGCCGGTGCGGTGTGAAGCCCATGTTGCCGTGGTGTGGCGGTGCGGGGTGATTGTCGGTGGCGGGGGTTAGGGTCGTTGGCGGATCGAACTGGCGAACGGGGGTGAGCGGGTGAGCACGGCGTCGAGCTGCTTGGCGGCCAACGACTGGATCTGCGCGGAGTACGTCCGCTCCCGCGCCCAGGAGCTGACCGACGCGACCGTCCAGCACGTGTGGATCACCGTCGTGTCGGTGCTGATCGGGCTGGCCGTGGCGTTCCCGCTGGCGCTGCTGGTGCGCGCCCGGCCGCGGTGGGCGGGGCCGGTGCTCGGGCTGACGACCGTGCTCTACACGATCCCGTCGCTGGCGATGTTCTCGCTGCTGCTGCCGCTCTTCGGGCTGTCGGCCGCCCTGGTGGTGACGGGCCTGGTGCTCTACTCGCTCACGATCCTCGTACGCAACATCCTGGCCGGGCTCGCGGCCGTGCCCGACGAGACGCGCGAGGCGGCCCGCGGCATGGGGTACGGGCGCGGGCGCCTGCTGTGGGAGGTCGAATTGCCCCTGGCGCTCCCGGCCGTGATGGCGGGCGTGCGGATGGCGACGGTGTCCACCATCGCCCTGACGACGGTCGGCGCCCTCGTCGACTACGGCGGGCTCGGCACGCTCATCACGGGCGGGCTGAAGAGCTACTTCAAGGCGCAGGTGCTCACGGCGTCGGTGCTGTGCGTGCTGCTGGCGGTCGTGGCGGACCTGCTGCTGCTCGGCGCGCAGCGGCTGCTCACCCCCTGGGCGCGTCCCCGTACGGGAAAGGCGGGCTGAGGCGTGGGCGCGGTGGCCGACTCCTGGACGTGGCTGACGACCGGGGCCAACTGGCAGGGCGAGAGCGGGGTGTGGCACCGGCTCGGCGAGCACCTGTACTTCAGCGGGGTGTCCCTGCTGATCGCGTGCCTCGTCGCCCTGCCCCTGGCGCTCTGGCTCGGGCACATCGGCAAGGGCGGGACCCTCGCCGTCAACCTCTCCAACGTGGGGCGGGCGGTGCCCACGCTGGCGGTGCTCGTGCTGCTGACGCTCACTCCGCTGGGGCGCCACGGCGACCTGCCGGTGATCCTCGCCCTGGTGCTCTTCGCGGTGCCGCCGCTGCTCACCAACGCGTACCTCGGGATGCGCGAGGTCGACCGGGCGGTGGTGGAGGCGGCGCGCGGCATGGGGATGTCCGGGGGCCAGCTCTTCCGGAAGGTGGAACTGCCGCTCGCCTTCCCGATGGTGATGACCGGTCTGCGGTCGGCGACGGTCCAGGTGATCGCCACCGCGACGCTCGCCGCGATGGCCGGCCAGGGCGGCCTCGGCCGGATCATCACCGCGGGTTTCAACACGTACGACACCGCGCAAGTGGTCGCGGGGGCGCTGATCGTCGGGGGGCTCGCCCTGGCGGTCGAGGGCCTGCTGGTGCTCGCCGGCCGGGTCCTGGACCCGGTGCGGCGGAGCGACGTATCCCTATCCGGACGGAGAACGTGATGAGTAGGACCTCGCGCCTGGCGGGTGCGGTACTGGCCGTGGCGGCGCTGACCGGGGGGCTCGCCGCGTGCGGGGGCGACAGCCTGGAGAAGCGGAAGGGCGGCGCGGACGCCGCCTCGGCCCGCGGCGGCGGCGACAAGGGCACGCTGGTCGTCGGCTCGGCCGGCTTCACCGAGTCCAGCGTGCTGGCGGAGCTGTACGCGCAGGTGCTGAAGGACGCCGGATACACCACCTCCATCAGGACCGTGGAGAACCGGGAGCTGTACGAACCCGCCCTGGAGAAGGGCGAGATCGACGTCGTACCGGAATATGCGGCTACGCTTGCGGAATTCCTCAACGCGAAGGTGAACGGACCGAAGGCGTCGGAGGAGAAGCCGGTCGCCTCCAGCGATGTCACCGCCACCGTCGCGGCGCTGGAGAAGCTCGCCTCTCCGCGCGGACTGAAGGTGCTCCCGGCCGGCGGCGCGGTGGATCAGAACGCCTTCGCCGTGTCCAGGGAATTCGCCGAGAAGAACAAGCTCAAGACCCTTTCCGACCTCGGCGCCTCGAAGCTGAAGGTGAAGATCGCGGCGGGCGACGAGTGCGAGATCCGGCCGTTCTGCGCGCCGGGCCTGAAGAAGACGTACGGCATCGACGTGGCGGGCATCGACCCCAAGGGCGTCGGTACGACGCAGGCCAAGCAGGCCGTCAAGGACGGCATCGACCACATGGTGCTGACGACCACGACGGACGCCACCCTGGAGCAGTTCGGGCTGGTGCTGCTGGAAGACGACAAGAAGCTGCAGAACGCCGACAATGTGCTGCCGGTCGTCAATGCGAAGGACGCCGGTTCGGCGGAGATAGCCGCCGCGCTCGACAAGATCACGAAGGTGTTGACGACCGAGGATCTCGTGGAGTTGAACCGGAAGGTGGACGCCGAGCGGGCAAAGCCGGTGGACGCGGCCCGGGCTTACCTGGAGGAGAAGGGGCTGATCGGGAAGTAGACCGAGAGGAAAGGCCGGCCGGTGGCGAAACAATGCCGGGCCTGTCCCCCAAACGGAGTCTACGCACGGTAAATTTCAGGCCATGCCACGTGGACGCCACCGCCATTCCCCACCCCTGCACCGGCTGCTGCCGCCGTCGGCGGTCGCCGGCGCGTCGGTTCTCTGTGCCGGAGGCGCCTGGCTCTTCGCGGATCCGCTGGTCCTGCGGCTGCTGGCGGCCGCCGCCGCCGTGGGGGCCGTCACCGGAGCCGTCCTGATGCGCAGTTGGGACCGGGCGGCCGGCCGGCGTGTCGCCGAGCTGACCCGGGCCCGGGCGGGCGACCAGTGGCGCACCGAGGAGCGGATCGCGGAGCTGGAGGCGGACCTGGAGGAGTCGCGCGAGCTGCGCGTCCGGCTGGAGGCGAAGCTGCGGGCCAAGCGCGTCGAGCTGGCGGGGCTGCGCAACGAGCACGCCGGGCTGCTGCGCCGGTACGCCACCGCCGAGACCGAGCGGGCCAGCGCGCTGGAGGGCCGCCGGCAGCTCGCGCTGGAGGCCGCGGCACCGGCCGCCCGGACCGCCCGGGAGCTGCCCGCCGCGGCCTCGACGCCGACCCCGGCCGCGTACCTCCAGGCCGCCAGGGCGCTGGAGAACCTCGCGCGGAACGCCGCCGCCCAGGAGGCCGGGCACGCCGGGCGGCGGTCCCCGGAGGCACCCGCGGCCGAGGCACCCGTGTCGGAGGCGCCCGCCGCCGCCGACGAGGCCGCCGCCGACACACCCACCGCCGCCGACGCCCACCAGCCCGCCACCCACGAGGCCGAGGCCCCGGAGGCCGCCGCCCACGAGGCCGAGGCCCCGGATGCCGAGGAGCCCGAGGGCCCCGGTGCCGCGTCCGCGATGCGCCCGGTCCCGCCGACCGCCGCGATCGCCCCGCAGGCGGCGCAGTGGCGTCCGGCGCCGCGCCTCCAGGGCGGCTTCGACTTCTTCGGCACCCAGACGCGGAAGAAGGCCCCGGCGGCCATCGAGGCCGTCCAGCACGAGGACCTGGCCGACGTCGTCGGCGAGGAGGCCCTCGCCGTACGGCGGCGGGAGGAGCGCGCGGTCGGCAAGGTCATCGACCTGACGGCGCACGACGAGACCGAGCAGCTCGACGTGGTGGAGCTGCGGCGCGACGCCGCCTCCTGACCGCCGGTCCGGCCCCGGCCACTCGACCGCCGGTCCGGCCCCGGCCGCCCGGCCGGGCTACTTGTCGATGTCGCCGACGACGAAGAAGAACGACCCCAGGATCGCCACCATGTCCGCGACGAGCGTCCCCGGCAGCAGCTCCACCAGCGCCTGGATGTTGTTGTACGACGCCGAGCGCAGCTTCAGCCGGTACGGGGTCTTGTCGCCCTTGGACACCAGGTAGTAGCCGTTGAGCCCGAGAGGGTTCTCGGTCCAGGCGTACGTGTGGCCCTCCGGCGCCTTCAGGACCTTCGGCAGCCGCTGGTTGATCGGCCCGGGCGGCAGCTCCGCGAGCCGGTCGAGGCAGGCGTCGGCGAGGTCCAGGGAGTTGTGCGTCTGCTCCAGCAGGCACTCGAAGCGGGCCAGGCAGTCGCCCTCCTCGCGGGTGACGACCTTCAGGGTGTCCTGGAGGTCGCCGTACGCGAGGTACGGCTCGTCGCGCCGCAGGTCGAAGTCGACACCGGACGCGCGGGCCAGCGGGCCGCTGACGCCGTACGCGTGCACGATCCCGGGCGCCATGACGCCGACGCCGCGGGTGCGGCCGCGGAAGATCTCGTTGCCGAGGACGAGGCGGTCGTACACGTCCATGCGGGAGCGGATCGCCGCCACCGCCTGCCGGGCCCGGCCGAGCCAGCCGGCGGGCAGGTCCTCCTTGAGACCGCCCACCCGGTTGAACATGTAGTGGATCCGGCCGCCGGAGACCTCCTCCATCACGTGCTGGAGGTCCTCGCGCTCGCGGAAGGCGTGGAAGATCGGGGTGATACCGCCCAGTTCGAGGGGGTACGAGCCGAGGAACATCAGGTGGTTGAGCACCCGGTTCAGCTCCGCGAGCAGGGTGCGCGTCCACACGGCGCGCTCCGGGACCTCCATGCCGAGCATCCGCTCGACGGCCATGACGACACCGAGCTCGTTGGAGAACGCCGACAGCCAGTCGTGGCGGTTGGCCAGCATGATGATCTGACGGTAGTCGCGCGCCTCGAAGAGCTTCTCCGCGCCGCGGTGCATATAGCCGACGACCGGCTCGGCATGCTGGATCAGCTCGCCGTCCAGCACGAGCTTCAGGCGCAGCACGCCGTGCGTGGAGGGGTGCTGGGGCCCGATGTTCAGCACCATGTCGGTGCTTTCCGCGGCACCGCCGATGCCGACCGTGGTCTCCGTCATGCCGGACAGTATCCCTCCCCG
Organism: Streptomyces sp. NPDC045998; assembly: GCF_056430285.1. Lineage (NCBI taxonomy): Bacteria > Bacillati > Actinomycetota > Actinomycetes > Kitasatosporales > Streptomycetaceae > Streptomyces > Streptomyces sp. NPDC045998. The sequence goes on along the minus strand of NZ_JBWKLJ010000004.1, from coordinate 46,373 downwards.
GGCACGTGCTGGAGCAGCCAGGTGAAGTCCCCGAGTCCGCCCCGCGCCGTGAGCTCCGCGGCCTCCCCGGCAGCGGCGAGGGCGCGTACGTACCCGGCGGGGTCGCTCCGCGCCAGGTCGAGGGCGGGCCGGCCCCCGGCGACCCCGAGCCGCCGCAGCGCCTCCCGCTGCGAGACCAGCTCCACCGGGCCCGCTCCGCACGTCGCCGCGCAGGCGTCCAGCGCCACGTGCGCCGTGATGTCGCACGAGCCGTCCGGCACCGGCTCCACCTCGCGGCCCGCGCGGAAGCCGGTCAGCGTGCCGAAGGGCGGCCGGGCCTCCCGCACGTGGGCGTAGTCGACCGCCACCGCCAGGCCGGCGTCGAGGCGGCCCACCGCGCGTGCCCAGGCCTCGTCGCGCGGGCGGCCGATCTCGGCGCGCTCGCCCGGCTCCCGCAGCGGCCACCAGCGGGCCAGCCACTCCGCATCGGCCCCCCCGACCGGCGGGCCCAGCCGCTCGGTGCCGTCCGGCGCCACCTCCACGTACCGGGGCGTGCCCGCATCGTCCACTTCGGCGACGTCCACCGGCACGTTGTCGAGCCACTCGTTGGCGAACAGCAGCCCGCGCACCCCGGACGGCAGGTCCGGCCCCCACTCCACGCGCGGGTCCAGTCCCTCGGGCCGGGCCGCGCGCTCGACGGCGTACGCCCGTACGCGAAGGTCCGCCGCCGAAGCCGGCAGCGCCGCCAACACCCCCGTCAGCAGCTCGCCGCGCCCCGCCCCCACGTCCACCAGTGCGACCTCGTCCGTGCCGAGCTCCTCCGCGACCCGCGCCAGCAGCCGGGCGACCGCCCCGGCGAACAGCGGTGAGGCGTGCACCGACGTACGGAAGTGCCCCGCGGGCCCCTCGGGGCGCAGGTAGAAGCCGTCGGGCCCGTACAGCGCGCGTTCCGCGGCCGCCCGCCAGCCCGTCCACCGACTCGGCCCCCGGCCGGTTCCCTGACTCGTGCGAGCCGTCTCATCCGTCACGGGCACCAGTCTCCACCGGCCTCTCCGCCCCGCCCCCTCCACCCTGTCCTGCCCCTCTCCACCCTGCCCTCTCCACCCTGCGGAGTAGGGCCCCCTGCCATTGATGGGACCTCCGGTTGACCCCTGCACCTATTCCGTTTCCCTACGCTGGGTGACGTGCACCGCCTCTACGACTTCATCCGCAGACACCCGACGGGCGTCGACGGCTTCTGGGCTGTGATGCTCCTGGGGTTCTCCATGCTGTGGGTGGCCACGGTCCCCGTAGGCGCCAAGCCCGCCCTGGTGGCCGCCGGGGTCGTCCTGCTGCTCTGTCTAGCTGTGGCGCTGCGCCGCCGCTGGCCCGACAAGATGCTGCTGCTCGTCGCCGGCATCGGCGTGGCCCAGCTCGTGCTCGACATCGCGACGAACCCGGCCGACTTCGCGATGCTCGTCGTCATCTACACCGTGGCCGCGCAGAGCGACGGCCCGCGCTGGGCGTCCCGCCTCGCGCTCGTCGGCGGCGTGAGCGCGGCCCCGCTGGCGCAGCTGCGCTGGCCCGTCGAGAACGTCTCGACCGCCGGGCAGGTGTTCTTCACCGTCGTGCTGAGCGTGCCCTTCGTGCTGGCCTGGGTGCTCGGCGACTCGATGCGCACCCGTCGCGCGTACTTCGCACAGCTGGAGGAGCGCGCCACCCGCCTGGAGAAGGAGCGCGAGGCCCAGGCCAAGGTCGCCGTCGCCGCCGAACGCGCCCGGATCGCCCGCGAGCTGCACGACGTCGTCGCCCACAACGTCTCCGTCATGGTCGTCCAGGCGGACGGTGCCGCGTACGTCCTCGACACCTCGCCCGACCTGGCCAAACAGGCCCTGGAGACCATCTCCACCACCGGCCGCCAGGCGCTCGCCGAGATGCGCCGGCTGCTCGGCATCCTGCGCACCGGCGAGCCGCAGGACTCCGAGGACTACGTGCCGCAGCCCGACGTCCAGCAGATCGGGGACCTGGTGGAACAGGTCCGCAGCGCGGGCCTCGCCGTCGACTTCCGCATCGAGGGCACCCCGCGCCCGCTGCCGAGCGGCGTCGAGCTCACCGCGTACCGCATCGTCCAGGAGGCGCTCACCAACACCCGCAAGCACGGCGGCCCGGACGTCGGGGCGAGCGTGCGGCTGGTCTACTTCGACGACGGACTCGGTCTGCTGGTCGAGGACGACGGCCGGGGCGCGTCGCACGAGCTGTACGAGGACGGCGGCGCCGACGGCCGGGGCCACGGCCTGATCGGCATGCGCGAGCGCGTCGGGATGGTCGGCGGCACGCTGGACGCCGGGCCCCGGCCCGGCGGCGGCTTCCGGATCAGCGCCCTGCTCCCCCTCAAGCCCGCCCACTGAAGCCCACTGAAGCCCACTGAAGCCCGCTGAAGTCCACTGAATCCGTACGGACCTAAGGAATCGCATGTCCATCCGCGTGATGCTCGTCGACGACCAGGTGCTGCTGCGCACCGGCTTCCGCATGGTGCTGGCCGCCCAGCCGGACATGGAGGTCGTCGCGGAGGCGGGCGACGGGGCCGAGGCGATCGACGTCCTGCGGTCCACGGCCGTGGACGTCGTCCTCATGGACGTACGGATGCCCCGCCTGGACGGGGTGGAGGCCACGCGCCGCATCTGCGCCGAGCCGGGCGCGCCGCGCGTGCTGATCCTGACCACCTTCGACCTGGACGAGTACGCCTTCTCCGGCCTGAAGGCGGGCGCCAGCGGCTTCATGCTCAAGGACGTGCCGCCCGGGGAGCTGCTCAGCGCCATCCGGGCCGTGCACAGCGGCGACGCGGTGGTCGCGCCGTCGACGACCCGGCGGCTGCTGGACCGTTTCTCCCCGATGCTGCCCTCCGCCGCCAAGGACCCGCGCGACAAGACCCTGGAGAAGCTCACCGAGCGGGAGCGCGAGGTGATGATGCTCGTCGCGCAGGGCCTGTCCAACGGTGAGATCGCGGGGCGGCTGGTGCTCTCGGAGGCCACCGTCAAGACGCACGTCGGCCGCATCCTCACCAAGCTCGGGCTGCGGGACCGGGTGCAGGTGGTGGTCCTCGCGTACGAGACGGGCCTGGTGCGGGCCGGGGGCCGCTGAGCGCCGTCCCGCGCGCGCCCGCCCGTCAGCGCAGCACCGTCTCCAGGAAGTCACTGCCGATGCGGGCGACGGCGGCCACGTCCAGCTGGTGCAGGACGTACCGGCCGCGGCGGCGCACGGTGACGAGCTGGGCCTTCTTCAGGACGGCGAGGTGGCGCGAGACCTCCGGCGGGGTGATGCCGTACAGCTCGGCCAGCTCGCCGTTGGTGTACGCGGCGCGGGCCAGCTCGCGGCACATGCGCATGCGCAGGGGGTGGGCCAGCGCCTCCATGCGCAGGTGGAGCATCTCGACCGAGGCGGGCCCGGGCAGCTCCGGCGCGCCGACGGGGTAGTGGACGACGGGGCGCCAGCCGGGGGAGTGCAGCACCCACAGGTGGGGCCAGCCGAAGCTGGACGGCACGAAGGTGACCCCGGTCCCGGCGGCGGTGGTCCGGCCGTCGGTGAGCTTGTCGACCACGATGCGCCGTGCGCCCGCGCCCCTGCTCCCGCCCGCGCCCGCGCCCCCACCCGCGCTCGCGCCCCCGCCCCCACCCGCGTTCACGCCCCCGCCCTCGCCCTCGTCGAGCCGCACCGCGGGCGACACGGCGCGCAGGGCCTCCGGCAGGCCCTTGCGGCGCAGCAGCTCGGTCTTGTGGCGGGCGTCGGCGGCGAGGGAGGGCTGGACGCGGCGCCAGGTGTCGGCGAAGAAGGCCTGGTCGCAGTCCTCGAAGAGGCGGCGCAGCCAGGCGCGTACGCCCCCGGGGTCGGCGAGCAGGCGGCGGGTGAACTCCAGCTGCCGGGGGCCGCGGCTGGCGGCGAGTTCCAGGGCGCGTTCCGGGCGGACGGCGCCGTCGGCCGGGTACTGCGCGGAGCAGGTGAACTCCAGGGCGGCGGTCAGGAAGCGGTCCTCGTCCAGCGCGTCGAGCAGGTCGAGCTCCTCGGCGAGCGTGGCGCCGGTGCGGCCGTCGCCGCCCCGCACTCCGGCGAACGGCAGGTGGACGTCCGAGAACGTCGTCGTCCACAGGAAGTTCGCCTCGTGCAGCCGGTCGGCGAGGTCCGGCTTGAGCGCGGCGGCGGTGGCGGTCGCCCAGCCGTGCAGCCCGGGGTGGTGCCCGGGCTCGGACAGGACGTGCAGGGCCTCGCCCAGCTCGGCGAGGGGCGAGATGTCGAAGACGATGCGCTCGGGCGGCAGGCCCGTGATGTCGATGCTCACGCTCACGCCCCCATGGTGAGGGCTGACCCGCCCTGCATCGCGCCAGTTGACGTCCCTCGTCAATCGATACGCCTCAGCGGGGCGGGGTGCGGACCCTGGAGCCCATGAACGCCCTGCACCAGCACCTCCTGGACACCTACCGCTCGGCCCAGCTCGGCACCCCGCCCCCGCCGCTCCCGGGCGCGCACGACTGGCGCGCCCTGCGCGCGGCCCGCGAGCACCGCCGCTTCCTCAAGGTGCTCAGGGGCGTGCCGGTGCACCTGTCGCGTGCGGCCCGGACGGCGGCCCGGACGTCGGGCCGGACTACCGCCCGGACACCCGCCCGATGAAGTCCCGCGCCGCGTCCACCACGTCCTGGCGCGACCACTCCAGGCCCGGTGCCGCGACCATGACCTCCGTGACCGCGACGCCCGGCGGACCGGCCGGGCCCGGGTCCGCCCAGGCGCGGAAGAGGGTGACGCCCGTCTCCTCGGCCTGGCGGACGCCCGCCTCCGTGAGGGCCTCCGGCTCGTACGGCAGCCACACCTGGAACTGGTGCGTGTGCGGGGTCTCCGGGTGCACCCGGAACCACGGCGCCGCCCCCGCGAAGCCCTCCCGCAGCGCCTCCGCCACCACGCGGGCGTGCGCCACGTACGACGGCAGCCGCGGCAGCTCCCGCTCCAGGCCCAGCAGCGCCGACAGCGCCGCCGGGAACTGCTGGAACAGCTGGCCCCCGTACCGGTGGCGCCACGCCTGGGCCTCCTCCACCAGCGGCTCGGGCCCGGCCAGGACGGCGCCGGACAGCCCGCCGAGCGACTTGTAGAAGGAGACGTACACGCTGTCGGCGAGTCCCGCTATCTCGGAGAGCTCCCGCCCGAACCAGGGGGCGCACTCCCACAGCCGCGCGCCGTCGAAGTGCACCACCGCATCCCGCTCCCGCGCGGCCTCCACCACCGCCACCAGCTCGTCCCAGTGCGGCAGTACGAAGCCGGCGTCGCGCAGCGGCAGCTCCAGCATCAGCGTGCCGAAGGGCTCGTCGAGGTCCCGGACCTCCTCGGCGGTGGGCAGCCGGGGCGCGCGCGTCGGGTGGACGGTCCGCAGCCCGGTGAGCGCCGTGAGGGCGCGGCGTTCGTGCACCTCGGGGTGCGCCAGCGGGTGGAGCGCGACGACCGGGTTGCCGGTGCGCGCCGCCCAGCACCGCAGCGCCACCTGCTGCGCCATGGTCCCGGTGGGGAAGTACGCCGCGGCCGGGAACCCCAGCAGCGCCGCCACCCGCCGCTCCAGGGTCTCGACGACCCGGTCGCCGTACACGTCGACCGGCTCGGACAGGTCGTGGACGCCGCCCGCGTCCCGCGCGAGCGCGCTCAGCCGCTCCGCGAGCGTCGTCTCCGAGGCGTACCGCCACAGGACCTTCTCGGACGCCCGCCACGCGGCGGTCCGCCGCGCCTTCTCGTCACCTTGATCGCTCATGGTCCGATCATCACACCGCCGGTCACGCCCTGTGGACAGTCGGCAAGCGGAACGAAACGCTGGCGTAGCATGACCAGAAATCGTCCGGTACCCCCCGCGGACTGGAACGGAAGGCCGTCGCCCGCGTGAACGCTTCGCAACCCCGCCCCGCCCGGCTCACCGTCGGCGTCGTAGGCGCCGGCCGGGTGGGCCCCGCCCTCGCCGCGGCCCTGCGGCTCGCCGGACACCGCCCGGTGGCCGTCTCGGGCGTCTCCGACGCGTCCGTGCGGCGCGCCGCCGAGTTCCTGCCCGACGTGCCGCTCGTCCCGCCCGCGCAGGTCCTGGAGCGGGCCGACCTGGTGCTGCTGACCGTCCCCGACGACGTCCTGCCCGGCCTGGTGCAGGGGCTGGCCGAGACCGGAGCCGTACGCCCCGGGCAGCTCCTGGTGCACACCTCCGGGCGGTACGGCACCGCCGTGCTCGACCCGGCCCGCCGCGCCGGAGCGCTGCCGCTCGCCCTGCACCCCGTCATGACCTTCACCGGCACCGCCGTCGACGTCCAGCGGCTGGCCGGCTGCTCCTTCGGCGTCACCGCCCCCGAGGAGCTGCGGCTCGCCGCCGAGGCGCTCGTCATCGAGATGGGCGGCGAGCCCGAGTGGATCGACGAGGCCGCCCGCCCCCTCTACCACGCGGCCCTCGCCCTCGGCGCGAACCACCTCGTCACCCTGGTGGCCCAGTCCATGGAGCTGCTCCGCAAGGCGGGCGTCGGCGCCCCCGACCGGATGCTCGGCCCGCTCCTCGGCGCCGCCCTGGACAACGCCCTGCGCTCCGGGGACGCCGCCCTGACCGGCCCCGTCGCGCGCGGCGACGCCGGCACGGTCGCGGCCCACATCACCGAGCTGCGCGCGCACGCGCCCGCCGCCGTCGCCGGATACCTCGCCATGGCGCGTACGACGGCGGACCGGGCACTCGCGGCCGGCCTGCTCAAGCCCGAGCTCGCCGAGGACCTGCTGGACGTCCTCGCGGACGGGTCCGCGGACGGTCCCACCGGCCAGGAAGGCGCCGAGGGCGCGGAAGGAGACAGCGGCCGATGAGCCAGGACTTCGAACTGATCACCACCCGCGACGAGCTGGGGTACGCCCTCGACCACTTCGCGCCCCGGGGCCGTACGGCCGTCGTCATGACCATGGGCGCCCTCCACGAGGGCCACGCCACCCTGGTCCGCGCCGCCCGCAGGCACGTCGGCAAGCAGGGGTACGTCCTGGTCACCGTCTTCGTGAACCCGCTCCAGTTCGGCGCGGGCGAGGACCTCGACCGCTACCCCCGCACCCTGGACGCCGACCTCAAGACCGCCGAGCAGGCGGGCGCCGACGCCGTGTTCGCCCCCTCCGTCGAGGAGATGTACCCCGACGGACGGCCCGAGATCCGGATCACCGCGGGCCCCATGGGCGAGCGGCTGGAGGGCGCCTCCCGCCCCGGCCACTTCGACGGCATGCTCACCGTCGTCGCCAAGCTCCTCCACCTCACCCGCCCCGACGCGGCGTTCTTCGGCCAGAAGGACGCCCAGCAGCTCGCCCTGATCCGCCGCATGGTCCGCGACCTGAACTTCCCGGTGGAGATCGTCGGCGTGGAGACCGTCCGCGAGCCCGACGGCCTGGCCCTCTCCAGCCGCAACCGCTACCTGTCGCCCCCCGAGCGGCGCACCGCCCTCGCGCTCTCCGCCGCGCTCTTCGCCGCCCGCGACCGGCTCGCCGCCCAGGTGGCGCTGCGCGCCCGCGCCGAGACGCTGCCCGCCTCCGAGAGCCGCGCCGCGGCCCTGTCCAAGCTGGGCGAGTCACGCGCGGCGGCCGACGCCCACGCGGTGGCGGCGCTGGCGGCGGCGGGTCCGGGCGGCGCGGACGCGGTTCGGGCGGCGGCCCGCGCGGTACTCGACGAGGCGGCCAAGCGCACCCCGCCCCTCGTCCTCGACTACCTCGCCCTGGTCGACCCGGCCGACTTCACCGACGTCCCCGACGAGTACACCGGGGAGGCGATCCTGGCCGTGGCCGCCAAGGTCGGCACGACCCGGCTCATCGACAACCTTCCCCTCACCTTCGGAGCCCCCGCATGACCGGCATACGCCTCCAGGCCCCCGCCCCCGGCTGGGCCATCGACGCCGACGTCGTCGTGGTCGGCTCCGGCGTCGCGGGCCTGACCGCCGCCCTGCGCTGCACGGCCGCGGGCCTGCGTACGGTCGTCGTCACCAAGGCCCGCCTCGACGCCGGCTCCACCCGCTGGGCCCAGGGCGGCATCGCCGCGGCCCTCGGCGAGGGCGACACCCCGGAGCAGCACCTCGACGACACGCTCGTCGCGGGCGCGGGCCTGTGCGACGAGGAGGCCGTCCGCGCCCTGGTCACCGAGGGCCCCGACGCCGTACGCCGCCTGATCGCCACCGGCGCGCGGTTCGACACCGACGAGGCCGGCACCATCGAGCTCACCCGCGAGGGCGGCCACCACCGCCGCCGCATCGCGCACGCGGGCGGCGACGCGACGGGCGCCGAGATCTCCCGGGCCCTGGTCGACGCGGTCCGCGACCGCGCCGTCCGCACCATCGAGAACGCGCTCGTGCTGGACCTCCTCACCGACGCCGAAGGCCGTACGGCCGGGGTCACGCTCCACGTCATGGGCGAGGGCCAGCACGACGGCGTCGGCGCCGTCCACGCCCCGGCGGTCGTCCTCGCCACCGGCGGCATGGGCCAGGTCTTCTCCGCCACCACCAACCCCGCCGTCTCCACCGGCGACGGTGTCGCCCTCGCGCTCCGCGCCGGGGCGGAGGTCAGCGACCTGGAGTTCGTCCAGTTCCACCCCACCGTCCTCTTCCTCGGACCCGAGGCGGAGGGCCAGCAGCCCCTCGTCTCCGAGGCGGTACGCGGCGAGGGCGCGTACCTGGTCGACGCCGACGGCGTCCGCTTCATGGTCGGGCAGCACGAGCTGGCCGAGCTCGCCCCCCGCGACATCGTCGCCAAGGGCATCATGCGCCGCATGCGCGAGCAGGGCGCCCACCACATGTACCTCGACGCCCGCCACTTCGGTGCCGAGATGTGGGCCTCCCGCTTCCCGACCATCCTCGCCGCCTGCCGCTCCCACGGCATCGACCCGGTCACCGAGCCGATCCCGGTCGCCCCGGCGGCGCACTACGCCTCCGGCGGCGTCCGCACCGACCTGTCCGGCCGCACCACCGTGCCCGGCCTGTACGCGTGCGGCGAGGTCGCCTGCACCGGCGTCCACGGCGCCAACCGCCTCGCGTCGAACTCCCTCCTGGAGGGCCTGGTCTTCGCCGAGCGCATCGCCGACGCCGTCGCGAAGGACCGCGCCGCGCACGCCGGGACCGGGTCGCGCACGCCGGTCCCGCACCCCGCCCCCACCCTGCTGCCGCTGCTCGACCCCACCCGCCGCGCCACCCTCCAGCACGTCATGACGGCGGGCGCCGGAGTGCTGCGCTCCGCCGCGAGCCTCGCCGAGGCGGCCGAGCGGCTGGACGCCATCCACGGCGAGGCGGTGAGCGGCGGCCACAAGGCCGCCGAGCCCGGCGTCGAGTCCTGGGAGACCACGAACCTCCTCTGTGTCGCCCGCGTGCTCGTCGCCGCCGCCCGCCGTCGCGAGGAGACCCGCGGCTGCCATTGGCGCGAGGACCACCCGGACCGCGACGACACGGCGTTCCGCCGCCACCTCGTCGTACGGCTCGGTCCCGACCGGACCCTGGACGTCCGCCCCACCGACACCCAAGACTTCCCTCCGACCGTCGCCGAAGCCCCCCAGGAGCCGTAACCGTGAGCACGCCCGAAGAACGCCCGCAGCCCGTGGACGTCCCCCTGATCAACATCGGTGCGCCGGCCGCGTCCGGCGGTGGCTGCGGCGACGGCTGCGGCTGCGGCGGTGACGACGAGGTCTACGAGTGCGGCCTCGACCCCGCGCTCGCCGCGCTGCTGGTGAACGCCGGTCTCGACCCCGTACTCGTCGAGGACGTCGCCTACCGCGCGATCGAGGAGGACCTGGACGGCGGCGTGGACGTCACCACCGTCGCGACGGTCCCGGAGGACGCGGTCGCCACCGCCGACTTCACCGTGCGCGAGGCGGGCGTGGTCGCGGGCATCCACATCGCCGAGGCGATCATGTCCGTGGTCTGCACCCAGGAGTTCGCGGTCGAGCGGCACGTCGAGGACGGCGACCGCGTGGAGGCCGGGCAGAAGCTGCTGTCCGTCACCACCCGCACCCGCGACCTGCTCACCGGCGAGCGCTCCGCCCTCAACATCATGTGCCGCCTCTCCGGCATCGCCACCGCCACCCGCGCGTGGGCGGACGCCCTGGAGGGCCACAAGGCGAAGGTCCGCGACACCCGCAAGACCACGCCCGGACTGCGCGCCCTGGAGAAGTACGCCGTGCGCTGCGGCGGCGGCGTCAACCACCGCATGTCGCTGTCCGACGCCGCGCTCGTCAAGGACAACCACGTCGTCGCGGCCGGCGGCGTCGCGGAGGCGTTCAAGGCCGTGCGCGAGCAGTTCCCCGACGTGCCGATCGAGGTCGAGGTGGACACCCTCCACCAGGTCCGCGAGGTCCTGGAGGCGGGCGCCGACCTGATCCTGCTGGACAACTTCACGCCGGCCGAGACCGAGGAGGCCGTCACCCTCGTCGGCGGCCGCGCGGTCCTGGAGTCCTCCGGCCGCCTCACCCTGGAGAACGCCGCCGCGTACGCCGCGACCGGCGTGGACTACCTCGCGGTGGGGGCCCTCACGCACTCGTCCCCGATCCTCGACATCGGCCTCGACCTGCGAGAGGCGGAGCAGGGCTGATGCTGCTCACGATCGACGTCGGCAACACCCAGACCGTCTTCGGCCTGTTCGACGGCGAGGAGATCGTCGAGCACTGGCGCATCTCCACGGACGCCCGCCGCACCGCCGACGAGCTGGCCGTGCTCATGCAGGGCCTGATGGGCATGCACCCGCTGCTCGGCGACGAGCTCGGTGACGGCATCGAGGGCATCGCGATCTGTTCGACGGTCCCGTCCGTCCTGCACGAGCTGCGCGAGGTGACGCGCCGGTACTACGGCGACGTGCCGGCCGTGCTGGTCGAGCCGGGCATCAAGACGGGCGTCCCGATCCTCACGGACAACCCCAAGGAGGTCGGCGCCGACCGCATCATCAACGCGGTCGCGGCGGTCGAGCTGTACGGCGGCCCGGCGATCGTCGTCGACTTCGGCACGGCGACGACGTACGACGCGGTCAGCGCGCGCGGCGAGTACGTCGGCGGTGTGATCGCCCCCGGCATCGAGATCTCCGTCGAGGCGCTCGGCGTCAGCGGCGCCCAGCTCCGCAAGATCGAGCTGGCCCGCCCGCGCAGCGTGATCGGCAAGAACACGGTGGCGGCGATGCAGGCGGGCATCGTGTACGGCTTCGCGGGCCAGGTCGACGGCGTCGTGCAGCGCATGAAGCGCGAACTGGTCGGCCCCTCCGGCGACCCGGCCGACGTCACGGTCATCGCCACGGGCGGCCTGGCCCCGATGGTCCTCGGCGAGTCCACGGTCATCGACGAGCACGAGCCGTGGCTGACCCTGATCGGCCTGCGCCTGGTGTACGAGCGCAACGTCTCGCGGATGTAGCCCGCATCGGCCCCCGGCCCGCAGGCGGACGGGGGCCTGCAGGGGCACGCCGTGACCATCGACTTAAACGACTTTCGTCCCAATTGCGCATATCGTCACCTCATGCCCACGCCATACGGATCCCGCGGCGGCCTGGCGTTCGGCGCAGACGAGCTGCGTGTGCTCCGACGCGCCCTCGCCCATGCCCTTCACCCCGCCCCGCTCGACGACGAGGACGTACAGGACTGCCACCGCCTCGCCGGCTCGGTCGACGAGGCGGTCCGCGAGGCCCGGCGGCTGCGCGCCTTCCTGCTCGCGGACCTCGCGCGGTACCGCGATGCCCTCCCCGGCTCGGCGACCGGATACCTGGAGCTGCTCCAGGACGCCCTGGCGGCCGGGTACGAGCCGGGGCCCGAGGACCTCGCCGCGCTGCGCGGCCTGCGCCACGGCGCCGTGGCCGCCGCGCTGCTGGAGCGCTGCCGGCGCCTGGCCGAGCAGTCCGTACGCGCCCGCCTCGCCGGGCAGCGCACCGCGCCGGCCCCGCGCACCCGGCTGCTCGCGCTGCCCGGCGGCCGGGGCCGGACCGCCGCCGCGGCGCAGCAGCCCTCCCCGAAGCCGGCCCCGGACCCCGCGCCCAAGCCCGTCCCCAAGCCCTCCGAGGTCTTCCCGCCGCGCCGGCGACCCGCGGCGCCCCCGCCCGAGAAGCGGGCGGCGAGCTAGTTACCCTGGACGCCATGGACTACGTATCCGCGCTCCTGCCCCCGGTGGTGATGGCCGCCTTCTTCATCGCCCTCATCGTGGTGATCGTCAAGAGCCAGGGCGGCCAGAACAAGGCCAAGGAGGACGCGGCCGTCGACGCGGCCCTCGCCCGCGCCGAGGCCGCCCGCCAGGCGGACGGCTCCGCCTGACACGTACCCGCCGGGCCCGGGCCTCGGGCCGGAAACCAAGGGCGTACGACCGCTTACGCGTCGTACGCCCTTTTTGTTACCTTTGATACGTCAATAGCCAGTCATTCCGACATCCCCCACTATGGTGGCGACGTGCCCCGTCAATTGGGAGAGCTCGAAGACGCCGTCATGACCCGCGTCTGGCAATGGAACCGGCCTGTCACCGTCCGGGAAGTCCTGGAGGATCTCCAGCAGGAACGGTCCATCGCCTACACCACCGTCATGACCGTAATGGACAATCTCCATCAGAAGGGCTGGGTGCGCAGGGAAGTCTCCGGCCGCGCCTATCGATATACCGCGGTCTCCACCCGCGCCGCCTACTCGGCCGCACTGATGAACGAAGCCTGGTCCAAGAGCGACAACCCCGCCGCGGCGCTCGTGGCGTTCTTCGGCATGATGTCGCAGGAGCAGCGCGAGGCGCTGAATGACGCCATCCGGATCCTGCAACGCGACATCCCGGAAGAGACCGCCGAAGAACCGCCGCAAGGCGAACAGGAACGGGCGGAAGTGGAAGGCGCCGCGCACACCGGGGAGAGCCGGGGTGCCGACGGCGAGGACACCGCCGGGCGATAGCGTCCCCTCATGTCCTCCACCGACCTTCCGTCCCCGCCGCCCAATCCCGCCGCGAAAGCCGTGACCGTACGCCGGGCCAGGACCAGCGATGTGGCGGCCCTGCGACGCCTCGTCGATCCGTACGTCACCGAGGGCATCCTGCTCGACAAAGCGACGGTGACGCTTTACGAGGACATCCAGGAGTTCTGGGTGGCGGAACGCGACGAGGACGGCACGGTCGTCGGCTGCGGCGCTCTCCACGTGATGTGGGAAGACCTCGCCGAAGTGCGCACTCTCGCCGTCGACCCGCACTTCCGGGGGGCGGGTGTCGGCCATCAAGTGCTGGGGAAGTTGCTGGACACGGCCCGCTGGCTCGGCGTGCGCCGGGTTTTCTGCCTGACCTTCGAAGTCGACTTCTTCTCCAAGCACGGCTTCGTCGAGATCGGTGAGACGCCGGTCGCCGGAGATGTCTACGCCGAGCTCCTGCGTTCCTATGACGAGGGCGTCGCCGAGTTCCTCGGTCTCGAACGAGTGAAGCCGAACACCTTGGGCAACAGCCGGATGCTTCTGCACCTGTGATCGGAGGATGAGCCTCACCGATCCCTATGTCCGAATCGCGTATGTTTCCCGCCTGTCCCGGGTTCCGAACCTCTCCCGGGGGTTTGTGTTTTCCAGGGAAAAGCGGTTTCCTTTCCGCGTACTGCATTTTCGATGAAAGGAAATCCGGTGGCACAGAAGGTTCAGGTCCTTCTTGTTGACGACCTCGACGGTGGCGAGGCGGACGAGACGGTGACGTTCGCTCTGGACGGCAAGACCTACGAGATCGACCTCACCACCGCCAACGCGGACAAGCTCCGCAGCCTGCTCGAGCCGTACACCAAGAGCGGCCGGCGCACCGGTGGCCGCGCCGCGGGCGGCCGTGGCAAGGGTCGCGTCGCCGCCGGCGGCAGCCCCGACACCGCGAAGATCCGCGCGTGGGCCAAGGAGAACGGTTACAACGTGAACGACCGCGGTCGCGTGCCGGCCGAGATCAGGAAGGCGTACGAGGACGCCAACCACTGAGTGCGGCCCCGTCGCCCGCACCCAGCAGCCGGACCCGGTGGCACGCCGTCGCCGCCGAGTCCACGAGCCGTACGAGACAGGGGGCGTTCCCCCTGTCCCCCGGAGCCGTCCCGGCGGCCGGCCCCGCCCCGGGCGAGGGCAGCGCCGGAAGCGTCGGCTCCACCTCACGCCCCGGCAGGGGAGGGCGCAGCCACACGGCGGCGCCGGGCGAGCCGGAGCCACTCCGCCTCGGGGGCAGCCCCGGGGGGACGGGAGCGGGCATCCGGCCACCGGCGCCGAGCACCGTCAGGTCCAGGGCGATCCCGCCCCACTCCAGCCACTGGAGCAGCCCCGGCAGCTCCTCCGCGCTTCCCGCGGCGACGAGCATGCGCATCCGGCGCCCTTCGACGGCGACCGGCCAGTGCCCGCCCAGGCGCCGCAGCACGGCGGCCCCCGCGGCGGCCGGCAGCTCCAGCACGTCGAAGCGGAGCCCCGTCAGCAGCTCCACCCCCGCCGGGCCGCGGGCGGCGGCCCAGCCGAGCTCGTGCGCGTACCACCGCGCGTGGCCGCCGTCGTCGCCGTCGTCGGCCGGCACGCGCGGGAGGGGGACGGTGAAGGCCATACCGGGGGAACTCCCTGCCGCCCGCTCGGGTTACGCACCGTAGGAGAACGATCACGGAGCGTGCCGTTCCGGGGGGCGCCCAGACGTGGGGGTGGGCGCAAGAGTGTTCGCCCTTAGCGGAGGGAACCGGGGTTCACCGCATGGAGTGTCAGTGGCTGCGGGTAAGACATTCCTAGTGGGGAGGGGCGACACGCACGGTCCGGGCGTCTCACGTTCGCCATCGGCGTACTGCCGGTGAGGGTAAGTACCTGGCCTGCGGGAACATCGTCTCGCACCATCGGGTTGGAGCATTTGTCGGCGTTCGGGTCAGGAGGCCACAGACGGGTGTCGGCAGTTGGAATGAGCGGTCCCCGCTTGCGGGACTAAGCTGCGGAAGGACAGGGAGGGGACCGACCCCTCTACTGCCTGACCGCTCTGAGGAGCGATTAACGATGTTCGAGAGGTTCACCGACCGCGCGCGGCGGGTTGTCGTCCTGGCTCAGGAAGAAGCCCGGATGCTCAACCACAACTACATCGGCACCGAGCACATCCTCCTGGGCCTTATCCACGAGGGTGAGGGTGTCGCCGCTAAGGCCCTGGAGAGCCTCGGGATTTCGCTCGAGGCGGTCCGCCAGCAGGTGGAGGAGATCATCGGCCAGGGCCAGCAGGCCCCGTCGGGTCACATCCCCTTCACTCCCCGTGCCAAGAAGGTCCTGGAGCTGTCGCTCCGCGAGGCCCTTCAGCTGGGCCACAACTACATCGGCACCGAGCACATCCTGCTCGGCCTGATCCGCGAGGGCGAGGGTGTCGCCGCCCAGGTCCTCGTGAAGCTGGGCGCCGATCTCAACCGGGTGCGGCAGCAGGTCATCCAGCTGCTCTCCGGCTACCAGGGCAAGGAAGCCGCCACCGCCGGTGGCCCTGCCGAGGGCACCCCCTCCACGTCCCTGGTCCTCGACCAGTTCGGCCGGAACCTCACCCAGGCCGCCCGTGAGTCCAAGCTCGACCCGGTCATCGGGCGCGAGAAGGAGATCGAGCGGGTCATGCAGGTGCTGTCCCGCCGCACCAAGAACAACCCGGTCCTCATCGGCGAGCCCGGCGTCGGCAAGACGGCGGTCGTCGAGGGCCTGGCGCAGGCCATCGTCAAGGGCGAGGTGCCCGAGACCCTCAAGGACAAGCACCTCTACACCCTGGACCTGGGCGCGCTGGTCGCCGGCTCCCGCTACCGCGGTGACTTCGAGGAGCGCCTGAAGAAGGTGCTCAAGGAGATCCGCACCCGCGGCGACATCATCCTGTTCATCGACGAGCTCCACACCCTGGTGGGTGCGGGTGCCGCCGAGGGCGCGATCGACGCGGCGTCCATCCTGAAGCCGATGCTCGCCCGTGGTGAGCTGCAGACCATCGGTGCCACGACGCTCGACGAGTACCGCAAGTACCTGGAGAAGGACGCGGCCCTGGAGCGCCGCTTCCAGCCCATCCAGGTCGCGGAGCCGTCGCTGCCGCACACCATCGAGATCCTCAAGGGCCTGCGCGACCGGTACGAGGCCCACCACCGGGTCTCCATCACGGACGAGGCGCTGGTCCAGGCCGCCACCCTGGCCGACCGGTACATCTCGGACCGCTTCCTGCCGGACAAGGCGATCGACCTGATCGACGAGGCCGGCTCCCGGATGCGCATCCGCCGGATGACCGCGCCGCCGGACCTCCGCGAGTTCGACGAGAAGATCGCGGCCGTCCGCCGGGACAAGGAGTCCGCGATCGACTCCCAGGACTTCGAGAAGGCGGCCTCTCTCCGCGACAAGGAGAAGCAGCTGCTGGCGGCGAAGGCCAAGCGGGAGAAGGAGTGGAAGGCCGGCGACATGGATGTCGTCGCCGAGGTCGACGGCGAGCTCATCGCCGAGGTCCTCGCGACCGCCACCGGCATCCCGGTCTTCAAGCTGACCGAGGAGGAGTCCTCGCGTCTGCTCCGCATGGAGGACGAGCTCCACAAGCGCGTCATCGGCCAGAAGGACGCCATCAAGGCCCTGTCGCAGGCGATCCGCCGTACGCGCGCCGGCCTGAAGGACCCGAAGCGCCCGGGTGGCTCGTTCATCTTCGCCGGCCCGTCCGGTGTCGGTAAGACCGAGCTGTCCAAGACGCTCGCCGAATTCCTCTTCGGCGACGAGGACGCGATGATCTCCCTCGACATGTCGGAGTTCAGCGAGAAGCACACGGTTTCCCGCCTCTTCGGTTCCCCGCCCGGATACGTGGGTTACGAAGAGGGCGGCCAGCTCACCGAGAAGGTGCGCCGCAAGCCGTTCTCCGTCGTCCTCTTCGACGAGGTCGAGAAGGCCCACCCCGATATCTTCAATTCCCTTCTCCAGATCCTGGAGGACGGTCGCCTGACCGACTCCCAGGGCCGGGTCGTGGACTTCAAGAACACGGTCATCATCATGACGACCAACCTCGGGACCCGGGACATCTCGAAGGGCTTCAACCTGGGCTTCGCCGCACAGGGTGACGTCAAGACCGGTTACGAGCGGATGAAGGCGAAGGTCAACGAAGAGCTGAAGCAGCACTTCCGGCCCGAGTTCCTCAACCGTGTCGATGACACGGTCGTCTTCCACCAGCTCAGCCAGGAAGACATCATCCAGATCGTCGACCTGATGGTCGCCAAGGTGGACGAGCGTCTGAAGGACCGCGACATGGGCATCGAGCTCAGCGGTGACGCCAAGAAGCTGCTGGCGAAGAAGGGCTACGACCCGGTCCTGGGCGCCCGGCCGCTGCGCCGGACGATCCAGCGCGAGATCGAGGACATCCTGTCGGAGAAGATCCTCTTCGGCGAGCTGCGCCCCGGTCACATCGTGGTCGTGGACACCGAGGGCGAGGGTGAGGAGAAGAAGTTCACCTTCCGCGGTGAGGAGAAGTCGGCGCTGCCCGACGTTCCCCCGATCGAGCAGGCGGCCGGCGGCACCGGCCCGAACCTCTCGAAGGACGCGTAAGCGGTAAGAGCTGAAAGAAGGGGCTGTCCCGTACGGGACAGCCCCTTCGGCGTTTCCGGTCAGCAGACCCGCGGCTTGCGCCAGGAGCATTCGAGGTCGCCGGGCGCCTCGGCGGTTCGCAGCCGCCCCGGCGTCGCCGTGGCGATCGTCCCGGCGGCCGTGTCGGAGCGGGCCAGGGTCACCACGATCGCGTCCTCGACGCCCTTCACGGACGGCGCCAGATAGTTGTTGAGGATGATCGAGTAGACCAGGCGCCGGCCGCCCGCGTCGGTCACGTACCCGGAGAGCGCCGAGGCGCCGGTCAGCGAGCCGGTCTTGGCGTGGGTGTTCATCGCCGCCGGGGTACCGCACATCCGGGTGCGCAGGGTGCCGCCCGTGGCGCGGTCCGGGGCGCAGGCGACCGGCAGGGACGCGTACCAGTCGGCGTACCAGGGGGCGTCCTGGACGGCGAGGAGCAGCCGGCTGATCTGGGCGGCGGGGAAGAGGTTCATCCGCGACAGCCCGGACCCGTCGGCCTGCCGCACCTGATCCGGCTCCACGCCCTCCGTCTTCAGGTACGCGCCGATGGCGGTGAGGCCCGCGCTCCACGAGCCGCGGCCCGAGGTCTCGTACCCGATCGTCTTCGTGAGCGCCTCGGCGTGCATGTTGTTGGACAGCTTCATGAACGGCCGCATGAGCTCCTTGAGCGGCATGGAGGTGTGCGAGGCGAGGACCGTCGCGCCGTCGGGCGTCGGCACCCCCAGGCGCGGCCGGCCGCCCGCGACGCGTACGCCGTGGGCCGCGAGGGCGTCGGCGAAGACGGCGGCGGCGTAGCCGGTCGGCTCCCAGACGGTGATCCACTCCTTGGTGGCCGCCGCGCCCAGGGGGATCTCGCCGCTGACGACGATCGTGTTGGTGCCGTGCTCGCGCTCGACGGCGAGGGTGTCGGGCCGGCCGGCGGCCACGGTGGTGGCGCGGTTGTCGACGCGTACGTAGTCGGTGCGGGGTGCCACGCTCACCCGCGGCCTGGCGCCCGCCGCGCCGCCCGGGGCGGCCTCGACGACGACCGTGCCCGCGTCGTAGTCGGTGTCCGGGGCGACCGTGAGGGCGGAGGTCTGCGCGGAGTAGTACGACGACTCGTCGTCGGCGGCCCAGGAGCGCCCCAGCCGGTGGGCGTCGAAGCGGGTGTCGTCCGCGACGAGCCGCCCGGCCACCCACCGGACGCCGGACGCGGCGACCCGGGCGGCGAGGGCGTCGTAGTCCTTGGCGAGGGTGGTCGGGTCGCCCGTACCGCGCAGGTACAGGTCACCGCGGAGGACGCCGTTCCGGGGGCGGGCGGTGGCCAGTACGTCCGTACGGAACCGGTACTCCGGCCCCAGGAGCTCCATGGCGGCGGCGGAGGTGACGAGCTTGGTGTTGGAGGCGGGCATCAGCCGGTCGCCGCCGTCGCGCTGGTAGAGGGTCTCCCCGGTCCCGGCGTCGGCGACGACGACGCTCGCGGCGCCGCCGTCCAGCCGGGGGTCGGCGAGGATCGTGTCGATGGCCCCTTTGAGGCCGGTGTCGGAGGGTCCCGCGCCGGCGGGAAGGGCGCTCCCCCCGAGGAGTCCGGCGAGCCCGAGGGCGAGGGCGGTCACGCGCATCACGTGTCTGCTCATGGAGAGGAGGATGGCGGAGCCGGGTGGGGCTGGGAAGGACGCCCGGGGCCGCCACGTCACCGCGTTGACGCCCGGGACCCCCGGGCCTTTGGTCCCGAAACGGACACGCGTACGACCCGCCGCCCGTGACAAGCCGCACAGGCGGTGGGCGCGGTACTAGGCGGAATAGTGCGGTCCGCGGCCTTTCCCCGGCCACCCCTCGGCGGGCGGGCGGCGGCCGTACGGGGTCGGGGGCGGGTGCGGCCACCGAGGCCGTCGGGAAAGCCCCAGCTCAAGGGCACCCTCATCCGGACAAACCTCGCTTTCCAAGGACATTCCGCCCTCTCGCCCTGCCTTTTGCCGCGCCGTCAAGAGTCCACGTCACACCCCCACCGCTACGACGGCATGTCGTAGATGGGTGGTTTGAGGCGGGATGGGGGTCCGGGTTACCAAGGATGAGCACCCGCCCGGCGCACCGCTCGCGTCGGGTCCGTTCTTGTCCGGAGGTCTTTCCCCGTATGTCGAAGCGCATCAAGCACCCCACCCGTAACGCCGCCGTCGCCCTCGCCGCCGTCGGCATGGGAGCGTCGCTGGCGTTCGGATCCGGTGCTGCGTTCGCGGCCGGGGCGCAGGCGGCCCCCGCCATCGACACCGCGACCGCCGTCGCCGCGCAGGCCGCAGCCCAGTCGAAGGTCGCCCAGCAGGCCGAGGCCGCCAAGCAGGCCGCGGCCGCGCAGCAGGCGGCGCAGGCCGCGCAGGCGGCGAAGGTCGCCGAGGTCGCGAAGAAGGCGGCCGCCACGAAGAAGGCCGCCGCCAAGAAGACGGCCTCCTGGGTCAAGCCGGTCAACGGCTACACCCTGACCGCCTCCTTCAACCAGGGCGGCGCCATGTGGTCCCACAAGCACTCCGGCCAGGACTTCGCCGTGCCGGTCGGCACCCCGGTCAAGGCCGCGCACAGCGGTGTCGTCGTGAAGGCCGGCCCGAACGGCGGCGGCGACGGCCCCGCGTACGGCAACGCCATCGTGATCAAGCACGCCAACGGCACGTACTCGCAGTACGCCCACCTGTCGAAGATCGACGTCTCCGTGGGCGCGAAGGTGAAGACCGGCCAGCTCATCGCCAAGTCCGGCAACACCGGCAACTCCTCCGGCCCGCACCTGCACTTCGAGATCCGTACGACCCCGAACTACGGCTCCGCGATCAACCCGGCGTCGTTCCTGCGCTCGGCGGGCGTCACCATCTGACCCGCGCGTTACGAGCGGCCCTGATGGGCCTGGGTCAGCAGATCGACGGCGACCTCGAGGATGGCTTCGCGCTTCTCCTCGGGGTCGCCTTCGACGTGCTGCATGAAGAAGACGCCGGCGTGCATGGTGAACAGCGCGCTGATGCACCGCACCCGGTCGGCCATGGCGAAGCCGGGCTCCTGCACCAGCCCGGACAGGGTGAGCATCCGCTCCTTGAAGGTCTCCCCGATGCTCAGGTCGCGCACGGTGGCCTGGTTCTCCTGCATGAAGCGGAAGAGCGGGGCCGCGCCGAGCAGGGCCGCGTGGTACCGGCGCAGGATCTCCTGCTTGGTCTCCAGGGTGCGGGGCTGCCCCTCGGCCCAGGCGATCAGGTCGTCGATCGGCCGCGTCATGTCCTGGAAGAGGCTGATGACGATGTCTTCCTTGGTCTTGAAGTGGTAGTACAGCGCCGCCTTGGTGACCCCGAGCCGCTCGGCGATCTCCCGCAGCGAGGTCTTCTCGTAGCCCTGCTCGGCGAAGAGGCCGAGGGCCACGTCCTGGATCCGCTGGCGCGTGTTGCCTCTGGCCATGGTGCTCGGTCCTCTCGAAAACTTACTTGACGCCCGGCTAGTGCCACGTCTACCGTCACCAGTGTAGAACTAGCCGGGCGGCAAGTAAGTGGAGCGGGGAACATGAAGGACATCGACATACGACAGCGGCGCGAGCCGCGTACACGCAGCGTGCGCGTGGTGCTGCTCGCGCTGATGATCGCCATCCTGCTGGCGATGCTCGACAACATGATCATCGGAACGGCGATGCCCACCATCGTCGGAGAGCTCGGCGGCCTGGCGCACCTCTCCTGGGTCGTCACCGCCTACACCCTCGCCACCGCCGCCTCCACCCCGATCTGGGGCAAGCTCGGCGACCTCTACGGCCGCAAGGGCAGCTTCCTCACCGCGATCGTGATCTTCCTGATCGGCTCGGCGCTCAGCGGCATGGCCCAGGACATGGGCCAGCTCATCGGCTTCCGCGCCGTCCAGGGCCTGGGCGCCGGCGGTCTCATGGTCGGCGTCATGGCGATCATCGGCGACCTGATCCCGCCGCGTGAGCGCGGCAAGTACCAGGGCATGATGACCGGCGTCATGGCCCTCGCGATGATCGGCGGTCCGCTGGTCGGCGGCACCATCACCGACCACTGGGGCTGGCGCTGGTCCTTCTACATCAACCTGCCGCTCGGCGCGGTCGCCCTCGCGATGGTCAGCGCCGTCCTGCACCTGCCGAAGCGGGAGCGCGACCGCCGGCCGCGCATCGACTACCTCGGCACGGCGCTGCTGACCATCGGCATCACCGCGATCGTCCTGGTCACCACCTGGGGCGGTACGGAGTACGCCTGGGACTCCGCCACGATCCTGGCGCTGAGCGCCGTCGGCGTGGCCTCCACCGCCGGGTTCCTCTTCGTCGAGACCCGTGCCGCCGAGCCCGTCGTGCCGCTGCACATCTTCCGCAGCCGCAACTTCACGCTCATGTCGGTGATCGGCTTCCTGACCGGCTTCGTGATGTTCGGCGCCATGCTCTTCCTGCCGCTGTTCCAGCAGTCGGTGCAGGGCGCCTCGGCCACCAACTCCGGGCTGCTGCTCCTGCCGATGCTGATCGCCATGATGATCGTGTCGCTGTACGCGGGGCGCGTCACCACCAACAGCGGCAAGTACAAGATCTTCCCCATCGTGGGCGGCGGGCTGATGGTCCTCGGCCTCTTCCTGCTGGCGCAGATGGACACCGGCACCTCCCGCTTCACCTCCGGGGCGTACATGGCGGTCCTCGGCGCGGGCATGGGCTTCCTGATGCAGATCACCATGCTGGTCGCGCAGAACAGCGTCGAGATGAAGGACATGGGCGTGGCCTCGTCCACGACGACGCTCTTCCGCACGCTCGGTTCGTCCTTCGGCGTCGCCATCATGGGCGCGCTGTTCACGGCCCGGGTGCAGGACGAGATGGCGGCGCAGGGCGGCGGCGCGGCCACCGCGCAGACGGCCCAGCTCGACGCGGCGAGCCTGGCGCGGCTCCCGGAGCACGTGCGCGAGGCGTACCAGGTCGCGGTGGCGTCCGGTACGCACACGGCCTTCCTGCTGGGCGCGGCGGTCGCCCTGATCGGCTTCGTGGCGGCGTTCTTCGTCAAGGAGGTCCCGCTGAAGGGAGCCGGGCCGCAGCGTCCGGAGCCCCCGCAGGCGGAGCCCCCGCAGACGGAGGTCCCGCCGAAGCTGGCGGCCTCCAGCAGCTGAGGGCGGGGGCGCGGGGGTCCGTACCCGCGCCCCGGCTACCGGCCTCGGGCCAGCGCCCCGGCTACCGGTCCTCGGCCGACGGCCGCAGGACCGGGAAGCTGCCCGTCGACGTCGGGGCGTGCTCCGGAAGCCAGAGGACCGCGATCGCCCCGCCCGACGGGGAGGCGTTGCGGAAGGTGAGGCGGGCGCCCAGGACGCGGGCCTGGCCCGCCGCGATGGTCAGGCCCAGGCCGTGGCCGTGCCCCGCGCGGTCGCTCGCGCCCGTGCGGAAGCGGCTCGGCCCCTCGCGCAGCAGCGCCTCCGGGAAGCCCGGCCCGTGGTCGCGCACCCGCAGCACGCGGCCCTCGACGGTGACCTCCACCGGGGGCTTGCCGTGCTTCGCGGCGTTCGCGAGCAGGTTGCCCAGGATGCGCTCCAGCCGCCGCGGGTCGGTGTTCACCCACGACTCGTGCACCACGCGGATCTCGGCCTCCGGGTCCAGCGCCCGCACCCGCCGCTCGACGAACTCGCCGAGCGCGATCTCCTGGAGCTCGGCCCGCTCGGAGGCGCTGTCGAGCCGGGCCACCTCCAGCACGTCCTCGACCAGCGTGCGCATCGCCTGCGCCCGGTCCCGTACGAGCTCACTCGGCCGCCCGGGCGGCAGCAGCTCGGCGGCGGTGAGCAGCCCGGTCACCGGCGTGCGCAGCTCGTGCGCGATGTCCGCCGTGACGCGCCGCTCGGCCTCGATCCGGTCGTTGAGCGCGTCGGTCAGCGCGTCCACCGCACGCGCCAGCTCGTCCGTCTCGTCCCGTACGCGCCCGCCGATCGCGTCCCGGACCCGTACGTCCGTGTTGCCCTGGGCGACCTTCCCGGCCGCCGCGGCCGCCTTCCGCAGCCGCCGCGACAGCTGCCCGCCGATCAGCACGCCGAGCGCGCACCCGCCGAAGACCACCGACACCGAGCCGGCCACCAGCGCCTGGTCCAGCGCCTTCATGATCGTCGTGGACCGTCCGGCGAACTGCGTGCGCAGCGACAGCACGTCGCCGTTGGCCAGCGGCACGGCGGCCCAGACGTCCGGGGCGCCGGAGTGCCGCTCCTCCACGTACGTGCCGCGGTGCCGCTGCCGCATCAGCTTCTCCAGCTCGGGCGGCAGCGCCGGGTCGTTGACCTTCGTGCCGAACTTCGGCTCGCCCTTCGGCTTGGCCGACTCGTACATCCGCTGCGCGAAGACGAGCCGCTCCATCTGCACCTCGCGCGCGTTGTCCAGCATGGAGACGCGGGCGGCGTTGTGGACGACGAGGCTGAGCGCGGCCGTGATCAGGGCGCCGACCCCCGCGATGGCGATGGCGATCTTCCAGCGGACGCCGGTGCGCACGGCGAAACGACGGCGGCTCATGCCTTGAGCTTGTAGCCGAAGCCGCGGACCGTCTCGATCCGGTCCTGGCCGATCTTCGTACGGAGCCGCTGGACGTGGACGTCGACGACGCGCGTGTCCCCGCCCCACCCGTAGTCCCACACCCGCTCCAGCAGCTTGTCGCGGGACAGCACCGTGCCGGGCGCCGACGAGAACTCCAGCAGCAGCCGCATCTCCGTCGGGGTCAGCCCGACCGGGGCGCCGGCCCGGCGCACCTCCATGCCCTCCGTGTCGATCTCGATGTCACCGAAGACGAGCACGCCGCCCTGGTCCGGGCCGCCCTGCGAGGCGTCGGCGGCGGCGCCGCCCGCCCCGCCCGAGGCGTGCCCGAAGCGCCGCAGCACGGCGCGGATCCGGGCCACGAGCACGGCGCCGTCGAACGGCTTGGTCACGTAGTCGTCGGCGCCGGCCTCCAGGCCCAGCACCACGTCGATGGAGTCGGCCCGGGCGGACAGCATGATGACCGGCACCGTCGACTCGTCCCGGATGCGCCGGCAGAGGCTGACGCCGTCCATGCCGGGCAGCATGACGTCGAGCAGCGCGATGTCCGGCCGCCGGGCCCGGAACGACTCCAGCCCGGACAGTCCGTCCGGCATGGCGGTCACCGCGAAGCCGTCCCGCTCCAGGGCGAGCTGCGTGGCCTCGCGGATGACGTCGTCGTCCTCGACGAACAGGACATGGGTCTCGGCCATCGCCATCCCGCGCTTCTCTCGGTCCTCGGTCGGTTCTGGGTCTCAGTTCTCGGGCGGCGGGCTCGGCGCGGGCCCGTCGATGCCGCCGTCGCCGATCGCCTTGCTGTAGTCGTTGTGCACCCGGTCGTGCTCGCTGAACCGGTTGCCCACCCAGCGGTACGTGATCACGTCCTCGCCGGACGGATACGCGACCGGGTCGCCCTCCTCGTACACCTGCCGGGTGAGGACGAGGTCGCCCCGGTCGATCGTGGAGTACACGGCCGGTTCCTCCACCGCGAAGACATTCTCGTACGCGTTGTCCACCAGGCGGTACACGTACGTCCCGACCCCCACGGCATCCCCGCACGTCAGCACGTTCACCACCACGTCCGGGCGGCCGTTGCCGGTGAGGTTCCCGTACGACGTGTCGACCGGGTACGCGTCGGCCGTGCACGGCTTCAACTCGTCCTTGACCTGATCGCTGACCTTGGGATCGTCCTTGATCAGCCGGACCGGGTCGACCTTCTTGACGGGCGAGGACCCGACGGGCGCCGTCGGCGCGGACGTCGGGGTCGTCTGGTCGGTCCGGGCCGCGCCCTCGTCGCGCGTGCCCGTACCGCCGGTGGAGCAGCCGGCCGTGAGCAGGCCGAAGGCGGCGAGCACGGCCGTCGCCGTGGTACTCGCCGCCCGGATCCTGCCGGTGCCGCCGACGTCGTTTCTCAGGCCGCGCACCGTTCCCGCCCTCGTTCGTGACCGCGTTCCGTACGCTCCGGGGAGCGGGCGCCGGTGTCGACGGCCCGGCTCTCCAGCTCCTGACGGAGCCGGGCGAGCGCCCGGTGGAGCGTGCTCTTCACCGTACCGGTCGACATGCCGAGCGCGGCGGCCGTCTCCTCGGTGCTCATCTGCTCCCAGTGCCGCAGCACGACCACGCTGCGCTGCTTGGGCGCCAGCACCTTGAGCACGTCCATCAGCAGGGCCCGGTCGGCGTGCTGCTCGGTGGCGTCGTCGACGGACGCGTCGGGCAGCTGCTCGGTGGGCACCTCCTCCAGCTTGCGGGCGCGCCACCACTCGGTCCGCGTGTTGATCATCACGCGGCGCAGGTACGCGTCGGCGAGGGCCTTGTCCGCTATGCCGTCCCAGCGGCCGTACGTACGGGCCAGCGCCGTCTGCAGCAGGTCCTGGGCGTCGACGGGGTCCGGGACGAGACGGCGCGCGCTGCGCAGCAGCGCGTCCTGCCGAGTGCGTACGTACTCCTCGAATTCGAGCACCTCGCCGTGCGACATCCGAACCGCCTCCATCCCCGTGACGAGCACCCCCCGTGGGCACCCCTGTGGTCTTACGGCAGGAGACGCTACGGAGCTGTTGTCACGGGGTTGTCCGAGGCAGCCGTCGGCGGACGCACGGCTGTCCATCGGTTGTGTAACAGCGGAGGTGTGACGGCCCCGGATCAGGGGAAGGTGATCACGTTCGGCCCTCGCCGCGAGTGCCGGAGATGTCGGGAGTGCCGGGAACGCCGGGACCGGCCGGAGCGGCCGGCGCCGCCGGGCCGGCCGGGAGCCGGTAGCGGCCGCCCGCCAGGGGCTCCACCAGCCCGTCCGCGACCAGCCCGTCCAGCGCCCTCGCCCGCTGCACCGGCTCGTCCCACACGGCGTCCAGCGCGGCCTGCTCCACCGGCGCCACCGCCTCGCGCAGCACGGCGAGGAGCTTGCCGCGCACCTGGCGGTCGGTCCCCGCGTACGTCTGGCCGCGCCGCGCCGGGCCGTCGTGCGCGGGCTTGCCCGCCAGCCGCCAGGCGCAGTGCCCGGCGATCGGGCAGCGCGCGCAGTCCTCGTTCTTCGCGGTGCACACCAGCGCGCCGAGCTCCATGGACGCCGCCGCCCAGCGGGCCGCGGTCGTCTCGTCCTCGGGCAGCAGCGCACGGGCGAGCTTGCGCTCGGCGGCCGTGGTGGCGTTCGGCGGGTACTGCACGCCCGTGACGGACCGGGCGAACACCCGGCGCACGTTGGTGTCCAGGACGGCGTGCCGCTGCCCGTACGCGAACGACGCCACCGCCGCGGCCGTGTACTCGCCGATGCCCGGCAGCGCCAGCAGCTGCGCGTGGTCGCGCGGTACGTCGCCGCCGTGCCGCTCCGTTATGGCGACGGCCGCGCCGTGCAGCCGCAGGGCGCGGCGCGGGTAGCCGAGGCGGCCCCAGGCGCGCACGGCCTCGCCGGGGGCCTCGGCGGCTAGGTCGGCGGGGCGCGGCCAGCGGGCCAGCCACTGCTCGTACACCGGGAGGACCCGGCTGACCGGGGTCTGCTGGAGCATGAACTCGCTGACCATCACGCCCCAGGCGCCCGCCTCGGGGCGGCGCCAGGGCAGGTCGCGGGCGTGCTGCTCGAACCAGGCGAGGACGGGTGTGTGCAGCCGCGCGTGCGCGTCGGCGCCGGCTGAGGAGGGGGTGGACGAAGGGACGGAGGAGGGGGCGGAAGCGGCGGCGGAGAGGCTTTCGGTCGCAGTCATGGCACCCCCGATCCTGGCACGTTCCTCAGCCGCGGCGGTGCATCGGCTCCCGGCGCCGCCGCGCCACATGCCGTCCGGTCGCGGCCGCGGGGACCACCGGACCGCGCCCCGCCAGCCAGGTCGCGGCGCCCGACCGGCTCGTACGCATCGTGTCGACCAGCGCGCCGGTCGGGCGGGTCAGCAGCTTGACGAAGAGGACGGCGACCAGCGCGCCCAGGACCAGCCCGGCGGCCACGTCGTGCGGGTAGTGCACGCCGACGAAGACCCGCGAGAACGCCATGAGCAGCGCCATCGGCACCGTCAGCCAGGCGATCCCCCGCCAGGCGAGGGCGAGCGCGAGGGCCGCCGCACCCGCGATGGCGGAGTGGTTGCTCGGGAAGGACCAGTCGCCGTACGCCGGGCACTCCACCAGCGAGGCGGCCGCGCCCGCGACCGCGCGGCACGGCCGCTCCTCGTCGATGACCGACTTCAGCAGCTCGCTGACGACGTAGCCGAAGGCCGTGCCGAGCGGCGCGAGGACCGCGAGCGCCATGGCCCGGGAGGCGTCGGGCCGCGCCCGCCACCAGCCGACGATGAACAGCACGCCGAAGAGCAGCAGCCCGGCCTCCGTCCACAGCTCGGCGATGAGGTGTACCCAGCCGGGGGTGGTGTGGGCGAAGTCGGTGATGTCGAGGTAGAGGTCCTGGCTCATGGTTACGGACGGTACCTGGCTGCCGGACGGTCTCACGCGCCGCCGTCCACATCCCCGGCCCTGGAATGTGATCATCAGCAAAACTTGGTGCATGAGCGGCGGGTGGGACGGGAGTTGGCGGCCGATCTCTCGTACAGTTTGCGCGTGGGATCTCTGCGCAATCCGGTCGGGCCGCTTCCCTCCTCCATCTACTGGCGACGGAGGGCAGTCGCGGCGAGCCTGGTCGCGCTGCTCGCGCTGCTGATCGTATGGGTCGTCACCTCGGGTGGGGACGGCGGCGGCAAGGACGGCGGGGGCGACAGCGCCAACGGAGCCACGCCCGCACCCTCCATCACCCCGGGCCCCTCCCAGCCGGGCCCGGCGATCAGCAACCAGCCGGGCGGCCGCGACGAGTCCGGCGCCTCCGGTGACTCCGGCGGCGGCACGGCCCAGGGGGCCGGCGACGACGGCAAGAACGGTGACACGGCGTCAGGCGGCGCCGCCGGTACGGGCACGAGCGCCGGAGCGGGCTCCGGCGGCTCCGCCGGCACGGGCTCCTCGGCCGGTTCCGGCTCCGCCGGCTCCGTCGCGAACCAGGTCCCGGCGGACTCGCCGCTGCCCGACTGCGCCCCCGGCGCCCTGCGATTGACCCTGCGCAGCACGAAGGTGTCGTACGAGCCCGGCGAGAAGCCGCGGTTCGAGCTCGTCGTCCGCAACACCTCGGGCACCACCTGCAAGGCGGACTTCGCGCCCCGCACGGTGGTGCTGACCATCAAGAACAGCGACGCCGACACCGTCTGGTCCTCGAAGGACTGCCCGCGCGGCGCCGGACCGCTGATGCTGCGCGTCCCGGCGGGCGGCAGCGTCACGCACACCGTCGAGTGGGACCGCCTGCGCAGCGCGCCGCAGTGCGCGACGCCCTCCGGGGCGCGGGCCGCCGGAGCCGGGACCTACCTGGTGGAGGCGGCGGTGCCGGGCGCGAAGGTGCTCCCGGCGTCGTTCACCCTCGCCAAGGACTGAGGCCCACGGGCTGAGGCCCAAGGACTGACGCCCCAGGGCGACGCGGCGGACCCGCCCCGGGCCCGCCGCGGACTACACGTACCGCTCGAGGATCGACGACTCGGCGAGCCGCGACAGTCCCTCGCGCACGCTGCGGGCGCGCGCCTCGCCGACGCCGTCGACGGTCTGGAGGTCGTCGACGCTCGCCGCGAGCAGCTTCTGCAGACCGCCGAAGTGCTCCACGAGCCGCTCGATGATCGCGCCGGGCAGCCGCGGCACCTTGGCCAGCAGCCGGTAGCCGCGCGGGGAGACGGCCGAGTCCAGCGCCTCCGGCGAGCCGGTGTACCCGAGGGCACGGGCCACGATCGGCAGCTCCAGCAGCTCCGCGTGGCTCAGCGCGTCCAGCTCGGTGAGGGCCTCGGCGACCGTGCGCGACCGCTTGGCCGTGGGCTCCGGTACGTAGTCGCGGACGACGAGCTCGCGCTCGGGCTCGACGCCCGCGATCAGCTCGTCCAGCTGGAGGGCGAGCAGCCGGCCGTCGGTGCCGAGCTCCACCACGTACTCGGCGATCTCGGTGGCGATCCGGCGGACCATCTCCAGGCGCTGGGCGACGGCCGTGACGTCCCGGACGGTCACCAGGTCCTCGATCTCCAGCGCGGAGAGCGTGCCGGCGACCTCGTCGAGGCGGAGCTTGTACCGCTCCAGGGTCGCGAGGGCCTGGTTGGCGCGCGAGAGGATCGCCGCCGACTCCTCCAGGACGCGGCGCTCACCGTCGACGTACAGCGCGATCAGCCGCATCGACTGCGAGACGGAGATGACGGGGAAGCCGCACTGCTTGCTGACCCGGTCGGCCGTGCGGTGGCGGGTGCCGGTCTCCTCGGTGGGGATCGACGCGTCCGGGACCAGCTGGACACCGGCCCGCAGGATCTTGGTGATGTCCTTGTCGAGGATCAGCGCGCCGTCGAGCTTGCACAGCTCGCGCAGGCGGGTGGCGGTGAACTCCACGTCCAGCACGAACCCGCCCGTGCACATCGACTCGACGGTCTTGTCCATGCCGAGGACGATCAGACCACCGGTGTTGCCGCGGAGGATGCGCTCCAGGCCGTCCCGCAGGGACGTACCGGGAGCGACCGCGCTCAGGGAAGCGCGCATCAGTGCTTCGTTGCCGGAGCCTCCGCCGGACTTTCCGGGTGCTGCTGCCCGGTCGTTGGCTGCCACTGCACTCCTCCGGCTCGTACGGATGGGCGAGACCAGGGCAAAGTCTAGCGACCCCGTCCCCGGGCGGTCCCCGCAGCGCTACGAGGTCGGCTCCTCGGCGGCGGGAGCGGTGGTCCGGCGGCGGGAGCGGGGGAGGACCCGCAGGGCGTCGGACATGTCGGCCACCTCCGTGACCTTCATGCCCGGCGGGACCTTGCCCGGGTCACCGGGCACCAGCGCGTGCGTGAAGCCCAGCCGGTGCGCCTCGGCCAGGCGGCGCTGTACGCCGGTCACGCGGCGGACCTCGCCCGCGAGGCCCACCTCCCCGATGGCCACGAGGTTCTTCGGCAGGGGGGTGTCGCTGGCGGCCGAGGCGAGCGCGAGCGCGATGGCGAGGTCGGCGGCCGGTTCGGACAGCTTCACCCCGCCCACGGTGGCGCTGTAGATGTCCCGCTTGCCGAGGGCGCTGATCCGCCCGCGCTGCTCCAGCACCGCCAGCATCATCGACACCCGCGAGGTCTCCAGGCCCGAGGTGGTGCGCCGGGGGGAGGGGATCTGCGAGTCGACGGTGAGGGCCTGGACCTCGGCGACCAGGGGGCGGCGGCCTTCGAGGGTGACGGTCAGGCACGTGCCCGGCACGGCCTCGGCGCGGCGGGTCAGGAACAGCCCGGAGGGGTCGGCGAGGCCGATGATCCCCTCGTCGTGCAGCTCGAAGCAGCCGACCTCGTCCGTCGCGCCGTACCGGTTCTTGACGCCGCGGACCAGGCGCAGGCGGGCGTGGCGGTCGCCCTCGAAGTGCAGGACGACGTCCACGAGGTGTTCGAGCAGCCGGGGCCCCGCGATGGCACCGTCCTTCGTCACGTGGCCGACGAGGAGCGTGGACATGCCGCGCTCCTTGGAGGCGCGGATCAGCGCGCCGGCGACCTCGCGGACCTGCGCCATGCCGCCCGGGGCGCCGTCGATCTCCGGCGAGGCCACCGTCTGGACGGAGTCGAGGACCAGGAGGGACGGCTTGACGGCGTCCAGGTGCCCGAGGACGGCGGAGAGGTCCGTCTCGGCCGCGAGGTAGAGGTGGTCGTTGAGGGCGTTGATCCGGTCGGCGCGCAGCCGCACCTGGCTCGCGGACTCCTCGCCCGTGACGTAGAGGGTGCGGTGCTCGTCGCTCGCCGCCTTCGCCGCGACGTCGAGGAGGAGCGTGGACTTGCCGACCCCGGGCTCGCCCGCGAGCAGCACGACGGCGCCCGGCACCAGGCCGCCGCCCAGGACGCGGTCCAGCTCGTCCACGCCGGTGGAGCGGGCGGTGGCCTGCCGTCCGTCGACCTGGCCGATGGGCAGCGCGGCGGTGGAGACCCGCCCGGCGGCGGTCGTGCGCACCGCGGGCGTGCCGTACTCCTCCACCGTCCCCCAGGCCTGGCACTCGGGGCAGCGGCCGAGCCATTTGGCGGTCGTCCAGCCGCATTCGGTGCAGCGATAGGAGGGCCTGTCCTTGGTGGATTTCGTACGGGCAGCCATGCGCAAACCGTAGCGGCCCCCACTGACAACGCCCGCCTTCCAGCGGCGCGCGGAGCCGCTGGCATATACCGCGTGTCACGTGGCGGGGGCAAAACGCCCTGTCCTCTTTTGAGGGATACGTTCACCCGTAAGGGTTAAAAGAGCGGAAGCGGTACGAGGAGTGTGCCTTCGCCCGCCTACGGTCGCCGGGTGATGAGCAGCAGGCTGGAGCCCCCCACGTACACCACCGGCGCACACCGGTCGCGGCGCGGTGCGCCGCTGGACGCCGGGGCCGAGGAGCGGACCACCGCCGGAGCCGGCGCCCGGTCCCCGGGCCGGACCCTCGCCCAGCGCCCGCCCGCGCGGTACGAGCCGTACCTGGACGGGCTGTTCACGTACTGCCTCTCCGTGCTGTGCGACCACGACGTGGCCACGGCGGTGCTCGGCGACGTCCTCGCCATCGCCGAGCGGCACTCCGGGCGGCGCCCCGCCGGCGAGACCGAGCGCAAGGCGTGGCTGTACGCGCTCGCCCGCTGGGCCTGCCTGCGCGAGCTCGGCGAGCAGCGCGAGAAGCGCCGCCGGCAGGGCGCGCACACCGGCCGCCCGGCCCCGGCCCACGCCCCCGCCCCCGGGGAGGCGCCGCCGGCCCAGGTCACCGACGAGACCGCCGAGCACCGCCGCCGCGAACTGGCCCTGCTCGCCTGGCCCGAGGCGGCCGGCACCACGCCCCAGCAGCGCGAGGCCCTGGAGCTGGCGGTCCGCCACCAGCTCGGCGCCCGCGAGGTGGCCGCGGTACTCGGCATGGAGCCGCTCGCGGCGCGCGAGCTGCTGTCGGCGGCGGCGTGCGAGGTGGAGCGCACCCGCGCGGCCCTCGCCGTCGTGGAGACCGGTTCCTGTCCGGCCGTCGCCCGGCTCGCCGGCGACCACCAGGTGCTGCTCTCCGCGGCGCTGCGGCGCGAGCTCGTCCGGCACGTCGACGACTGCCCGCGCTGCCGCCGCGCCGCCGAGCGCGCCGGGGCGGGCGGCCCCTGGCCCGGCGCGTCCGTCACCCCCGCGAGGCTCCCGCTGGTCGAGGCGCCGAGGGCGGCGGCGTACGTGGCGATGCTGCACGTCCGGCGGGCGCGCGCGGCCGGGCCCCGGTTCGGCCGCGACGGCTTCCCCCTCGACCCGAAGGACCACGCCGCCCGGCGCGACCGGATGCGGGCGCGGGCGGTGACGACCACCGTGGTCGCCACGGTGGTCGCGGCGCCGGTGCTGGCGCTGTGGGCGGCGTACCGCGGCGCGCCGATGACCGGCGAACCGCGCGACGGGACGGCCATCAGCGCGAGCGAGGCCGACGAGCGGGGCGCCGCCGACGGCGCCCCCGACCCGTCGCAGGACGGGTACAACCGGTACGACCGGTACGCGAACGCGGGCAACGCCCGCAGCGAGCCCGGCGGCCGCGGCGCGGTCTCCGTCGAGGTGATCAGCACGGGCACGCCGGCCCCGCCCGCGAGACCCGGCCGCCCGGCCCCCGGGCGCATCACGGTCACCGCTCAGCCGGCCAGCGACGACACGACGATGCTCACGCTCACGGCGTCCGGCGGCGAGCCGGTCACCTGGTCGCTGTGGACGGACGCGCCCTGGCTGTACGCGAGCCGCTCCACCGGCACGCTCTCACCGGGCCAGTCCCTCGCGGTGTACGTCTCCGTCGACCACGCCCGCGAGCCGTCCGGCCCCTGGACCGCGCGGGTGGGCGTGGACCCGGCGGGCGCGATCGTCGAACTCGACGGCGAGGGCACGCCCCGGCCGCCGGCTCAGGACCCGACGCCGACGCCGCCGCCCACCCCGCCGGCCTCGACCCCGCCGCCGTCCCCGGACCCGAGCCCGACGCCGTCCGCACCCTCTTCCCCGCCACCGGACCCGGCCCCCTCGGACACCGCCTCACCGTCGGAGCCCCCGTCGACGGAAGCGCCGCCACCGTGAGGAACGCCGGGGATCAGGGCCGCGGATCCGCCGGGTGCGGCGCGACCAGCGGCAGCTGGGAGGAGAGCCGCGCCTCGCACAGCTCCACCAGCACGTCGTACGCCGCCTTGCCCATCAGCTCCGTCAGCTCCGGCCGGTACGTCACGTACACCGGTTCGCCCGCCCCGTGCGCCGACGTCGCCGAGGTGCACCACCAGTGCAGGTCGTGGCCCCCGGGGCCCCAGCCCCGGCGGTCGTACTCGCCGATCGAGATCTGCAGGACCCGCGTGTCGTCGGGGCGGTCGATCCAGTCGTACGTACGCCGGACCGGCAGCTGCCAGCAGACGTCCGGCTTGGTCTCCAGCGGCTCGCGCCCCTCCCGCAGCGCCAGGATGTGCAGGGCGCAGCCCATGCCGCCCGCGAAGCCGGGGCGGTTCTGGAAGATGCAGGAGCCCTCCCAGCGGCGGGTCTGCCGCTCGCCGTCCTCGTCGAGCTGCGTCCAGCCCGACTCCGTACCGACGTCGTGGAACTGCCACAGCTCCGGTGTGAGACGTTCCACATGGCCGGCCACCCGCTGCTCGTCCTCCTCGTCCGAGAAGTGCGCGCCCAGCGTGCAGCAGCCGTCGTCCGCGCGCCCGGCCTGGATGCCCTGGCAGCCGCTGCCGAAGACACAGGTCCAGCGCGAGGTGAGCCAGGTCAGGTCGCAGCGGAAGACCTGCTCGTCGTCGGCGGGGTCCGGGAACTCCACCCAGGCGCGGGGAAAGTCCAGCCCCTTCTCGTCCCCGGCCACCGGCAGGGCCGGTACGGGGGGAGCGGGCTTCGCCTTCTTCGCCTTCTTCGTCTTTGGCACACACCAAGCGTATGCGCCGCGCGCAGTAGCGTTCCTTCCATGAGACTCGGAGTCCTCGACGTCGGTTCGAACACGGTGCACCTGCTGGTCATGGACGCGCACCCCGGCGCCCGCCCCCTTCCCGCCCACTCGCACAAGGCGGATCTGCGCCTCGCGGAACTGCTCGACGCCGACGGCGCGATCGGCCCCGAGGGCATCCAGCGCCTGGTCACCATCACCGCCGACGCCGTGCACACCGCCGAGGACAAGGGCTGCGAGGACGTCCTCCCCTTCGCGACCTCCGCGATCCGCGACGCGTCCAACGCCGACGAGGTCCTCAAGCGGGTCCGCGAGGAGACCGGCGTCGAACTGACGGTCCTGACCGGCGAGGAGGAGGCCCGCCTCACCTTCCTCGCCGCCCGCCGCTGGTTCGGCTGGTCCGCCGGGAAGCTGCTGCTGCTCGACATCGGCGGCGGCTCGCTGGAGATCGCGTACGGCATGGACGAGGAGCCCGACGCGGCCGTCTCCCTCCCGCTGGGCGCCGGACGGCTCACCGCCGGCTGGCTCCCCGGCGACCCGCCGGACCCCGACGACGTGAAGGCGCTGCGCCGCCACGTCCGCACGGAGATAGCCCGCACGGTCGGCGAGATCGCCCGCTTCGGTCCGCCGGACCACGTCGTGGCGACGTCGAAGACGTTCAAGCAGCTGGCCCGGCTCGCCGGTGCGCCCGGCTCCGGCGAGGGCCTGTACGCGCAGCGCGTGCTGTCCCGTACGTCACTGCAGGAGTGGGTCCCCAAGCTCGCCGCCATGACCGCCGTGCAGCGCTGCGCCCTGCCGGGCGTGTCCGAGGGCCGGGCCCGCCAGCTGCTGGCCGGGGCGCTGGTCGCGGAGGGCGCGATGGACCTCTTCGGCGTCGAGGAGCTGGAGATCTGCCCGTGGGCGCTGCGCGAAGGCGTGATCCTGCGCCGCCTCGACCATCTCCCGACCTAGGGCCTGGCTTCCGGATCAGGCCGGGCCCGCCCTCCGGGCGGACGTCCCTACTCCGCGGACGCTCCCCATCCGCGCCCCGTACCCTGTCACTCGTGGCAGATCCGTCGGAGACAGTGGTGCGCATCCCGGAGGCGAAGGTCGCGCTCTCGACGGCCTCGGTGTATCCCGAGTCGACGGCGACGGCCTTCGAGGTCGCCGCGCGCCTGGGGTACGACGGCGTCGAGATCATGGTGTGGACCGACCCGGTCAGCCAGGACATCGAGGCGCTGCGCCGGCTCTCGGACTACCACCAGGTGCCGATCCTCGCCGTCCACGCGCCGTGTCTGCTCATCACCCAGCGGGTCTGGTCCACCGACCCGTGGGTGAAGCTCCAGCGCGCCCAGGCGGCGGCCGAGAAGCTCGGCGCGTCGACCGTGGTCGTCCACCCGCCGTTCCGCTGGCAGCGCCAGTACGCCCGTGACTTCGTCAGCGGCATCTGGCGGATGGCGAACGAGACCGACGTGCGCTTCGCCGTCGAGAACATGTACCCGTGGCGCTACCGGGACCGCGAGATGCTCGCGTACGCGCCCGAGTGGGACGTCACCAAGGACGACTACCGCCACTACACCGTCGACCTCTCGCACACCGCCACCGCCCGCGTGGAGGCGATGGACATGGTGGCCCGCATGGGCGACCGCCTCGGGCACGTGCACCTGGCCGACGGGCGCGGTTCGGCGAAGGACGAGCACCTGGTGCCGGGGCGCGGCACGCAGCCGTGCGCCGAGCTGCTGGAGTACCTGGCCCGGTCCGGCTTCGACGGCCACGTCGTCATCGAGGTCAACACGCGGCGCGCGATGTCCGCCGCCGAACGCGAGGCCGACCTGGCGGAGGCCCTCGCCTTCACCCGGCTCCACCTGGCCTCCTCCGCGCGCACCTCATGACGGAGCGGCCCAGGCGGCGCGGGCGCCCGCCGCGGGACGCCGCCGCCGAGGGACCCGGCGCCCGCG
This sequence comes from Streptomyces sp. NPDC045998, assembly GCF_056430285.1. NCBI lineage: Bacteria > Bacillati > Actinomycetota > Actinomycetes > Kitasatosporales > Streptomycetaceae > Streptomyces > Streptomyces sp. NPDC045998. Next base: position 10,134 of record NZ_JBWKLJ010000004.1, on the reverse strand, counting down.
AGCGCATCCTCGAAGCCGCGCGCGCCGAGTTCGCCGCCCGCGGGTACGACAAGACGTCGGTACGCGGCATCGCCAGGACGGCGGGCGTGGACCCGGCCCTCGTCCACCACTACTTCGGTACGAAGGACGACGTCTTCGCCGCCGCCATCGAGATCTCCTTCGAGCCCGCCCTGGTCGTCCCGGCCGTGCTCGGCGCGGGCCCCGAAGGCGTCGGCGAACGCCTCGCCCGCACCTTCCTCGGCGTCTGGGAGAACCCCGCGACCCGCGCGCCCCTCCTCGCGATCCTCCGCTCCGCGCTGACGCACGAGGCCGCCGCCACCGTGCTGCGCGGCTTCGTCCTGCGGCGGCTCCTGGAGCGGGTGGCCGGGGAGCTGCGCGTACCGGACCCGAAGCTCCGGGCCGAGCTGGCGGCCTCCCACATGATCGGGATCGCGATCCTGCGGTACGTCGTCCGCGTCGAGCCGCTCGCCTCGGCGGACCCCGAGCAGATCGTGGCCATGGTGGCGCCCGCGCTCCAGCGGTACCTGACCGAGGCGTGAGCCGGCCGTCCCACTACCCGGACGGCATGTCCAGATCTTGGAGCCACCGCGTACGCTCGAAGAAGACACCTCTTTGTCCTCTTCGTTAAGGAGCGAGCGACGATGCCCGAGCTGAGGTCCCGCACCGTCACCCACGGCCGCAACATGGCGGGCGCCCGCGCCCTGATGCGCGCCTCCGGTGTACCCGGTGCGGACATCGGTCGGAAGCCGATCATCGCGGTCGCCAACTCCTTCACGGAGTTCGTGCCCGGCCACACCCACCTCCAGCCGGTCGGCCGGATCGTCTCCGAGGCGATCACGCAGGCGGGCGGCATCGCGCGCGAGTTCAACACGATCGCCGTCGACGACGGCATCGCCATGGGCCACGGCGGCATGCTCTACTCGCTGCCGTCCCGCGACCTGATCGCGGACAGCGTCGAGTACATGGTCGAGGCGCACTGCGCCGACGCCCTGATCTGCATCTCCAACTGCGACAAGATCACCCCGGGCATGCTGATGGCCGCCCTGCGCCTCAACATCCCGACCGTCTTCGTCTCCGGCGGCCCGATGGAGGCCGGCAAGGCCACGCTGGTCGACGGCACGGTCCGCACGCTCGACCTGGTCGACGCCATCTCGGACGCCGCCAACGACAAGATCTCCGATGCCGACATCCTCCGCATCGAGGAGAACGCCTGCCCGACCTGCGGATCCTGTTCCGGCATGTTCACCGCCAACTCGATGAACTGCCTGACCGAGGCCATCGGCCTCTCCCTCCCCGGCAACGGCTCCACCCTGGCCACCCACACGGCCCGCCGCGCCCTGTACGAGAACGCCGCCCGCACGGTCGTCGAGCTGACCGACCGGTACTACGCCCAGGGCGACGAGTCGGTCCTGCCGCGCAACATCGCCACCGTCGCGGCCTTCGAGAACGCCATGGCCCTCGACATCGCCATGGGCGGCTCCACCAACACGATCCTGCACCTGCTGGCCGCCGCCCAGGAGGCGGGCGTCCCCTTCGGCCTGGAGGAGATGGACGCCGTCTCGCGCCGCGTCCCGTGCCTGGCCAAGGTCGCGCCCAACGTCGGCAAGAACCGCACGTACTACATGGAGGACGTGCACCGCGCCGGCGGCATCCCCGCCCTCCTCGGCGAGCTGCACCGCGCCGGGCTGCTCAACGAGGACGTGCACTCCGTCCACAGCCCCTCCCTCGCCGACTGGCTCAAGACCTGGGACGTGCGCGGCGGCTCCCCGTCGCCCGAGGCCGTCGAGCTGTGGCACGCCGCCCCCGGCTGCCGCCGCTCCGCCGAGGCGTTCTCGCAGTCGGAGCGGTGGGACTCCCTCGACACGGACGCCGCCGAGGGCTGTATCCGCTCCGCCGAGCACGCGTACTCCAAGGACGGCGGTCTGGCCGTCCTCCGGGGCAACCTCGCCGTGGACGGGTGCGTCGTGAAGACCGCCGGCGTCGACGAGTCGATCTGGACCTTCGAGGGCCCGGCCGTCGTCTGCGAGTCGCAGGAGGAGGCCGTCGAGAAGATCCTCAACAAGCAGGTCAAGGAAGGCGACGTCGTCGTCATCCGCTACGAGGGCCCCAAGGGCGGCCCCGGCATGCAGGAGATGCTCTACCCGACGTCCTTCCTCAAGGGCCGCGGCCTGGGCAAGACCTGCGCCCTGGTCACCGACGGCCGCTTCTCGGGCGGCACCTCCGGCCTGTCGATCGGCCACGCCTCGCCCGAGGCGGCGAGCGGCGGCACGATCGCCCTCGTCGAGGACGGCGACCGGATCCGCATCGACATCCCGAACCGCGGCATCGAGCTGCTCGTCGACGACGCCACGCTGGCCGCCCGCCGCGAGGCGCTGGGCGGCGTGTACGCGCCGAAGAACCGCGAGCGGAAGGTGTCGGCGGCGCTGCGCGCGTACGCCGCGATGGCGACCAGCGCCGACAAGGGCGCGGTGCGCGACGTCACCAAGCTCGGCTGATCGCCGGAGCCGAGCCTCACCAGCGGGTCGGGTCCTTCGCCGCCACGGCGAAGACCGACCCGTCCGGCGCGGTCGCCACGACCGCGCCGCCGTCGGCGGTGACGAGCGGCGCGGGCAGGGAGGCGGCGTAGCCGAGCCTCCCGCCGCGCAGCCTCGGCCCGGTCTGGCCCAGCACCGCCGCGCGCGCCGTGTCGACGGCCAGCAGCCTGCCGTCGGCCGCCGTGAAGTACAGCCGCTCGCCGCGGGCGGCCACCACGGGCCGGGACACCCGGCCGGTGGAGGTCTCCAGCTGCCACAGCTCCTTCGCCGCCTTCGTGTCGACGGCGACGAGCGTGCCGTTGCGCGCCAGCAGGTACGCCCGGTCCCCGTCCACCGCGACCCGCGGCTCCGCCATGGGGAACGGCAGCGGTACGCGGTGGACGGCGCGCCCCTCCGGCTCGTACCGCACCAGCGCGTCCGTCTGCGAGTCGCGGTCCCGCGACGTCAGGTGCAGTACCCCGCCGGACGTCGTGCCCACGGGTGTCAGGTGCCCGTCCAGCCGCCGCTGCCACACCACGGTGCCGTCCCCCGGCCGTACCGCGCTGACGAGGGTGCTCGCCCCCGACCCCGCGACCTCGAAGGCGTACACCAGCCCCGTCTCCGCGCTGTACGGGCCGAAGCGCGGCTGGTCGTGACCGCGCAGCGCGTGCTGCCAGCGCGTGCGCCCCGTCGCCCCGTCGACGCCCGTGACCCTGCCGGAGGGCGCCGTGAGCAGCACGGTGTCCCCGGCGTGGTGGACGCCGCCGCCGTACGCCGAGAGGTCGGTGCTCCAGGCGGGTGTGCCGTCGTCGGCCGCGTACGTATGGAGAGTGCCGTCCGCGACGGTGTGCACCAGGCCCCCGGACACGACGGGCTCGGACGCCTCGCCGTCCACCGCCGCCGTCTTCCGCGACCAGACGACCCGCCCGTCGCGCGGGTCGAGCCGGGCGAGGCCGCTGCCGGACGCCGCGCAGTACAGGGCGCCGTCCGCGTACGCGCACACGGGCGCCGCGTCACCACCGGACGTGCCCAGCGGCGTGCGCCACGGCGAGAAGGAGGCCACCGCCCCGGCGGCCCCGGCCGTCCGCGGCGCCGGGCTCTCTCCCCTACCGACGCTCAGGCCCCACACCGTGCCGCCGCCGCCCGCGGCGAGCGCCACGAGGGCGGCCGCGGCCAGGGGCCACCGGGCGCGCCGGCGACGCACCGGGGCGGTCGGAACAGGTTCATCCGGAACGGGTTCCGCTGAAACCAGCTCCGCTGAAACCGGCTCCGTGAACGCCGTCTCCCGGCGGCGCTGCGCCGGTATGAACGCGGTCGCCTCGTACGACGGCGGCCGCAGCTCCGCCATGATCTCGTCCGGCGTCGGGCGGTCGGCCGGCTCCTTGGCCAGGCAGCGGCCCACGAGCGGCACGAGCTCGGCGGGCACCCCGCTCAGGTCCGGCTCGTCGTGGACCACCTGGTACGCCACGATGTACGGGCTGCCGTCGTCGAACGGCCCCTGCCCGGTCGCCGCGTGCACCAGGACCGAACCGAGCGCGAACACGTCCGCCGCCGGGCCCACCTCCCGGGGCCGCTGGAACTGCTCGGGCGCCATGTACGGCGGCGAACCGATCAGCTTGCCGGTCTCCGTGCGCAGGTCACTGTCCACGGGCCGCGAGATGCCGAAGTCGATGACGCGGGGGCCGGTGTCGGTGAGCAGGACGTTGCCGGGCTTGAGGTCGCGGTGCACGACACCGGCGCGGTGGATGTCGCGCAGCGCCTCCGCGAGACCGGCGGTCAGCCGGCGCAGCTCGGCGGGGGCCAGCGGGCCGTTGCGCTTCACCTGGTCGGCGAGCGTGGGACCCGGCACGTACAGGGTGGCCATCCACGGCCGCTCGGCGTCCGGGTCGGCGTCCACGACCGGCGCCGTGAAGGCCCCGCTCACCCTGCGGGCTGCGGCCACCTCCTGCCGGAAGCGGGCGCGGAACTCCGGGTCGGCGGCGTACTGCTCGTGGACCACCTTCACCGCGAGGCGCAGTCCGGAAGCCGATCGGGCGAGGTGTACGACGCCCATCCCGCCCGCTCCGAGCCGTGCCTCCAGGCGGTACTGACCGGCGTATCCCGGCACCGGCGGCATCGCCCACCCCCGTGGTCCCCGTCGATTTTCGGTCGCGCGTGCGACGCTCGGAGCCTAGTCGATGGTGCGTCCGATGTCGGTGGGGCTTGCTAGCCTGCGCGTCGCACACAGTGAAGCCCGGCGCACCGCCGGCTCACCACAACGGGGGAGGGCCACAGCCCATGGAAGACACCACTACGACCGCCCAGACCACCACGGCCACCGGGGAGGCGGACACCGCGGCGTTCGCCGCCGCCGACGTCGTCCGCTACCCGGTCGCGCCCGGCCACCGGGTCAACGTCCGGTCCGGCCCGGGCACCCAGTACCGCATCGTCCGGACCCTCCCGTACGACGTGCGGGTCCCGGTCTACTGCCAGAAGCCCGGCGAGCGCATCACCGGCCCGTACGGCACCACGGCCCTCTGGGACAACATCGCGGACGGCGAGTTCGTCTCCGACGCGTACGTGAAGACGGGCACCGACGGGTACGTCGCACCGCGCTGCTCCTGACCGCCTCACCCGTCGCCACGCCGCTCCGGCGATAATCGGGCTTGTGAGCGACGACCAGACGGACAAGGCCGACCAGTCAGGCAAGACGGGCAAGACGGCGGACACGACGACCGGCACCGGCACTGGCACCGGCACCGGCACGGGCACCATCGCCGGGCCGCGGCCCGAGTCCCTCCGTTTCTTCGGCACCACCTGGGTCGATCACGACGGCGGGTACGGGCTGCGGCGCGCCGGTGTCGCCGCCGGCTCGCTCGCGGCCGCCGTCGCGGGCGCCCTCGTCCTCCGCTTCGCCTACCAGGGCCTGGCCATCGCCGACGTCGGCGGCTTCGTCAACACCCTGGTCGTCGCCATGTTCGCCGTCTGCACCGCCATCGCGTTCAGCAGGACGTGGCAGGGCTTCACGCGCCGCCCCGCCGACCCCTCCCGCGAGGACGCGCTCCGCAGCCTGAAGGCCATCGGCTTCATCGGCTCCCTCCTCGCCTACTTCGTCCGCTCCCTCACCGAGGCGCCCGGCGAGAAGCTGCTGCGCGCCGAGTACGAGACGGCCCGCGCCCAGTACGAGAAGCGCCGCGCCAGCCGCGCCACCCGCGCCGGCAACCCGGCCGCCCGCAAGCGGAAGCGGAAGTAGCACAGCACCGGCTGCCCTTGACGCGCCCTCCCGCGCGCGCAACTATTCATCACATGGTGAATAACCACTCCGGTGCTGCCGTCCAAGCCCGTGGCCTCACCGTCGTACGCGGCCCCCGCACCGTCCTCCGCGACCTCGACTTCGCCGTGCCGCCCGGCCGGATCACCGGCCTCCTCGGCCCCTCGGGGTGCGGCAAGTCCACCCTCATGCGGGCCATCGTCGGCACCCAGGCCAAGGTCACCGGCACGCTGACCGTCCTCGGCCGCCCCGCCGGCGACCCCGCCCTCCGCGCCCGCGTCGGCTACGTCACCCAGGCCCCTTCCGTCTACGACGACCTCACCGTCCGCCAGAACCTCGACTACTTCGCCGCCGTCCTCCGGCCGGGCCGCACCCACCGCGACACCCGCGCCGCCTCCGTCACCCGCGCGCTCGCCGACGTGGACCTCACCTCACACGCCGACGCCCTCGCCGGCCGGCTCTCCGGCGGCCAGCGCAGCCGCGTCTCGCTCGCCGTCGCCCTCCTCGGCACCCCCGACCTGCTCGTCCTCGACGAACCGACCGTCGGCCTCGACCCCGTCCTCCGCCGCGACCTGTGGCGGCTCTTCCACCGCATCGCCGCCGAGCGGGGCACCACGATCCTCGTCTCCTCCCACGTCATGGACGAGGCGGAACGCTGCCACCGCCTGCTCCTCCTGCGCGACGGCGAACTGCTGGCCGACGACACCCCCGACGCCCTGCGCCACCGCCACGACACCCCGACCGTCGAGGAGGCCTTCCTCCGCCTCGTCGACGCGGCCACCGCCCGCCAGGAGGCCCCGCGATGAACGGCTCCCGCACCCTCGCCACCGCCGCCCGCGTCCTGCGCCAGCTACGCCACGACCCGCGCTCCCTCGCCCTGATGCTGCTCGTCCCGTGCGTGATGCTCGTCCTGCTCCGGTACGTCTTCGACGGCAGCCCCCGCACCTTCGACTCCCTCGGCGCCTCGCTGCTGGGCATCTTCCCGCTGATCACGATGTTCCTGGTGACCTCCATCGCCACCCTGCGCGAACGCACCTCCGGCACCCTGGAGCGCCTCCTCGCCCTGCCGCTCGGCAAGGCGGACCTCATCGCCGGCTACGCCCTCGCCTTCGGCCTGCTCGCCGTCGTCCAGTCGGCCCTCGCCACCGGCCTCGCGCTCTGGCTCCTCGGCCTCGACGTCGTCGGCTCCCCCTGGCTCCTGCTCCTGGTCGCTCTCCTCGACGCCCTGCTGGGGACCGCGCTCGGCCTGTTCGTCTCGGCGTTCGCCGCCTCCGAATTCCAGGCCGTCCAGTTCATGCCGGCCGTGATCTTCCCGCAGCTCCTGCTCTGCGGTCTGTTCACCCCCCGCGACCGCATGCAGCCCGCCCTGGAGACGCTCTCGAACCTGCTCCCCATGTCGTACGCCGTCGACGGCATGGCCCAGGTCCTCCGCCACACCGACATGACCGCCGACTTCGTACGCGACGCGCTGGTCGTCGCCGCCTGCGCCCTCCTCGTCCTCACCCTCGGCGCCGCCACCCTCCGCCGCCGCACCGCTTAGGGGGCGGACGGCGACGGCGCCCGGTGGGGAGCCGGGTGCGGGGGCCGCGGCGTCACGGGAGGCGCATGAGGAGTGGCCGTACGGGTCGGTGGAGGCGGCGGCGGGGAATGCGGCGCGGGCTGCGAGCCCACCGCCGCCGCGCCCAGCACCGCCACCGTGACCAGCCCGGCCCCCACCGCGCGCCGGTGTCTCGCCCGCACCTCGTGCGGCCGCCGCACCTCACCACCCGTACGGCCCAGATCCCGCAGTACGAACCGCAGTTCGCCCCGCTCGCCGTCCTCCGGCACGCCACCCGACAGGTCTCCGGACACGACCGTCCTCCTTCCCGCCCACCAGCCGCCCGGTAGGACCGCCACCGCGATCATTCGGTTCCGACCGGCCCGGGCGCCGCCGCCGTACCGCTCCTCGGACACCCCACCCGCCACACCGCTCCTGGTGCGAGGATGGCCCCACGTACTCCCCGGCGAGGTGAACAGAGCCATGACCCAGACAGTCGCAGTCCTCGGCACCGGCAAGATCGGTGAAGCCCTGCTCAGTGGCATGATCCGCGCCGGCTGGCCGGTCGAGCACCTCCTCGTCACCGCCCGCCGCACCGAACGCGCCGAGGAGCTGCGCACCCGCTACGGAGTCGAGCCGGTCGGCAACGCCGACGCCGCCAAGCGTGCCGACACCCTCATCCTCGCCGTCAAGCCCCAGGACATGGGCAAGCTCCTCGACGAGCTCGCCCCCCACATCGCCCCCGACCGCCTGGTCATCAGCGCCGCCGCCGGCATCACCACCACCTTCATCGAGGAACGCCTCGCCGCCGACACCCCCGTCGTCCGCGTCATGCCCAACACCCCCGTCCTCGTCGACGAAGGCATGTCCGTGATCTCGGCCGGCAGCCACGCCACCCAAGACCACCTGGTCCACGCCGAGGAGATCTTCGGCGGCGTCGGCAAGACCCTCCGCGTCCCCGAGACCCAGCAGGACGCCGCCACCGCCCTCTCCGGCTCCGGCCCGGCGTACTTCTACTACCTGGTCGAGGCCATGACCGACGCCGGCATCCTGCTGGGTCTGCCCCGCGCCCAGGCTCACGACCTCATCGTCCAGGCCGCCATCGGTGCCGCCGTGATGCTCCGCGACAGCGGCGAGCACCCGGTCAAGCTCCGCGAGGCCGTCACCTCCCCCGCGGGCACCACGATCAGCGCCATCCGCGAACTCGAGAACCACGGCGTACGCGCCGCCCTGATCGCGGCCCTGGAGGCGGCCCGCGACCGCAGCCGCGAGCTCGCCTCCGGCAACGGCTGAGTCCGCCGAAGCCCGGGCGGCCCCGTCAACCGGCGGGCAGCAGCCCGATCGCCCGATAGGCCCGGTCCACCACCGGCCTCGCGATCGCCCGGGCCCGCTCAGCCCCCTCCCTCAGGACCCCCTCCACATATCCGGGATCGGCCACCAGCTCCGCGTGCCGCTGCCGCAGCGGTCGCAGGATCTCCACGACCGCCTCGGCCGTGTCCTTCTTGAGCGCCCCGTACGACGTGTACGCACCGGCCAGCGCCTCCGGGTCCCCACCGGTGCACGCCGCCAGCACATCGAGCAGGTTCGCCAGTCCCGGCTTGGCGTCCCGGTCGTACGCGACGTCCTGACCGCCGTCGGTCACGGCCCGCATGACCTTCCGCCGCACCACCTCCGGCTCATCGAGCAGATAGACGGTCCCGGCCGCGTTCCCGCGTGACTTCCCCATCTTGGACGTCGGGTCCTGAAGGTCCCGCACCCGAGCCGCGACCTGCGGCAGGACCGCCTTCGGCACGGTGAACGTATGCCCGTACCGCTGGTTGAACCGCACGGCCAGATCCCTGGTGAGCTCCACATGCTGCGCCTGGTCGTCACCCACCGGCACTTCGTCGGTCCCGTACGCGAGGATGTCGGCCGCCATGAGCACCGGGTACGTCAGCAGCGACACCCGCACGCTCTGTCCGGCCGCCCGCGCCAGCGCCCCCTTCTCCTTGTACTGGATCATGCGCCGCAGCTCGCCGTCCGAAGCCGTGCACTCCAGCAGGTACGACAGACGAGCGTGCTCGTCCACATGACTCTGTACGAAGAGGACGCACCGCTGGGGGTCGAGCCCGGCGGCCAGCAGGAGCGACGCCGTCTGCCGACTGAGCCGCCGTACCCGTGCCGGGTCGTGCTCGACGGTCAGCGCGTGCAGGTCCACCACGCTGAACAGGGCCTCCGCCCGGTGCTGATCCACCTCGACCCACCGTCGCACGGCGCCGAGGTAGTTGCCCAGCGTCAGGTGGCCCGTCGGCTGGATGCCGCTGAAGATCCGCGTCATCGCGTTCTCCCCTTCTCTTCCTCGATGGAGGCCGCCACCACCTGCGGCCGACCCCCACCGGGAGGGAGAAACGCGAACGGCCGCCGAGGCGGCGGCCGTTGAGTGCACGCGTGTGTGCCGGCCGCCGTCAGGCGGCCCACCACTGGAGGTTGCACACGCGCGTTGTCATGCCTCCAGGCTACCCAGGCGGCCGCGGGTTGACATGGATTTGCTGGATCCGTAGTGTTCTCCGAGTTGTCCGACGTGAGCGCCGACCCCGGTCGGTCCCCGGACAGCCATTCCGCAAGAACCACTCCAGGCGAGCGACGCCGTACCCACGTCGTCGTTTCGTTTTCTCGTGCGCTTTTGCGAAATGAAGGATCCGCGTTCGAATGAGCGCAGCCCGATTAGCGTCGGGCCAACGGATTCGCTAAAGTCTCACTCGTCGGAACGGCCCAACGGGTCGGGAAGACAAGCCCGCTGACTGGGAATCAGGCCCGAAAGGATCTGATAGAGTCGGAACCGCCGGAAAGGGAAA
>NZ_JBWKLJ010000003.1:0-870317 GCF_056430285.1 Streptomyces sp. NPDC045998 | reverse complement strand
ACGTGCAGAGCGTCCCGGTCCGGATCGGCGTAGACGGCTACGCTCGCGATCCCGGCATCCCGGCAGGCACGGGCGACACGGACAGCGATTTCGCCACGGTTGGCGATGAGCACCTTGCGCACGATGGCTCCCTCCTTGAAACAAGCTGAGTTTAGGGACTGCCGACACGGCCTTTCGACCCGTCCCCACTAGTGAGCTTGCCCACACGGAGCGTGATCCGAGGCGTATCCAGGGGGTGAAATCCCTTGTCGCACCACGTTACGCAGGGCACCTTCACGGCACAGTAACCCTGGGGTGTGGTCAAGGTCTCTGTCCTGGCGCCCAGCGCGCTGTCCGGTTTCTTTGTGGACTCCCTACGAATGGGCGAATGATTCTTTGCGGTCGTGCCGAGACCCTTGTCCAAAGGTTTACCAGTCAGTAGCGTTCGCGTCGTCATCCGTACTGCTGGTAACAGTCAGGGGGCCCGTGGTGACCCGAAGACCGATAGCCCTGGCGGCCGACGTCGCCCTGCTCGCCGAGGCGGTCGGCGTCCTGCTGGTCCACGTCGCGCTGACCGCGGTCCTCGGCGGCCAGCGGATGTCTCTGGCGGGCCTCGACCCGGACGCCATGATCGCCGGGACCTGGGCCATGGGCGGCGTCCTCGCCGCGTTCCTGGCCCTGTGCGGGGTCCTGCTGCTGGTCCTGGCCGTGCGCGACCGCGCGCCCGGCCGCGCGGTGCGCCTCCTGCTGATCTCCTGCGCGATCACCCACGGCGTGCTCGGCGCCGTGACGGCCGCCCTGGTGGGCTGGGGCGCGTTCGCCTTCATGATGGCGATGCTGGCGCTGGTCGTGGCGTCGCTGGTCCTCTACGGCCCCGGGGCCGCGGAGCCGGAGGCGGCTCCCGCCTGAGCCCCGCCCCGGCACGCGCGTCGCACCGTCAGGAACGCTCCGTCCACAGATCGGTGATCTCGACGCCCAGCTGCCGCAGCAGACGGCGCAGCAGCGGCAGGGACAGCCCGATGACGTTGCCCGGGTCGCCGTCGATGCCGTCGATGAAGGGGGCCGAGCGCCCGTCGAGCGTGAAGGCGCCCGCCACGTGGAGCGGCTCGCCGCTGGCGACGTACGCCGCGATCTCCTCGTCCGTCGGCTCGCCGAAGCGGACCAGCGTCGAGCCGGTCGCGGACGCGTACCGCTTGGCCGCCGTGTCGTAGACGCAGTGGCCCGTCTGGAGGACGCCGACACGGCCGCGCATCGCCTTCCAGCGGGCGGTGGCCTCCTCGGCGTCGGCCGGCTTGCCGAGGGCCTGCTTGTCCAGCTCCAGGACGGAGTCGCAGCCGATGACGAGCGCGCCGCTCACCTCGGGGCGGGCGGCGACGTGAGCCGCCTTGGCCTCGGCGAGGGAGAGGGCGAGCTCGGCCGGCGTCGGGGCGGTGACCTTGTCCTCGTCGACGCCGCTGACGATCACCTCGGGGTCGAGTCCGGCCTGCCGCAGCAGGCCGAGGCGGGCGGGGGACGCGGACGCGAGGACCAGGCGGCGCTGAGCAGTCATGGCCGTCATGGTACGGAACGGATCACCGGACGGCGGATCAGTGCAGGCCGACGACGGGGTCAGTGCAGCCCGACGACGAGCATGCCCAGCACCATCGCCAGCGCCAGTAGGATCCCCGCGCGGCGCAGCATCACCTGCATGTCGCGCATCTCTTGGGGGGGTTCGTTCTCCGGGTCGGACCACAGCATGCCTTCGATCCTGAGGCCGACCGGCCCGGTGGCGCCTGAGTACGCGTACTCAAGCGCCACCCTCCTTAGGGGGTGTCTTGCCGATCTTGCCGGGCTCGCGGCGTCCCTGATCCGGCCTGATCGACAAGACACCCCCTGGGGAACTACGCCGGCCAGTAGGAGCGCGCCCACGAGCGCGGCCCGGGGCGCGGGCGCGCCGTACGGGCGATCCTGGCCGGGTCCGACCAGTCCTCGGGGACGCGTGCCGCGCCGCCGGAGGCCGCCGAGGCCGTCGCGGCGGCGCGCGCCCGGACCACCGCCAGTGCGGCGGCCAGCTCCTCCGGCGTCGGGTTGCCCCGCAGCACCTTGATCATGGGGGCTCCTTACAGGGGGATGTTGCCGTGCTTCTTCGGAGGCAGGTTTTCCCGCTTCGTACGCAGCTGACGCAGCCCGCGCACGATCTGCGCGCGCGTCTCCGACGGCATGACGACGGCGTCGACGTAACCGCGCTCGGCCGCCGTGTACGGGTTGAGCAGGGCGTCCTCGTACTCCTGGATCAGCCGCGCCCGCGTCCCCTCGACGTCCTCCGCTTCGGCGATGGTGCGCCGGTGCAGGATGTTGACCGCGCCCTGCGCGCCCATCACCGCGATCTGCGCCGTCGGCCACGCCAGGTTCAGGTCGGCGCCCAGGTGCTTGGAGCCCATGACGTCGTACGCGCCGCCGAACGCCTTGCGCGTGATGACCGTGATCAGCGGCACGGTCGCCTCGGCGTACGCGTAGATCAGCTTGGCGCCGCGCCGGATGATGCCCTCGTGCTCCTGGCCGACGCCCGGCAGGAAGCCCGGCACGTCGACGAAGGTCAGCACCGGGACGTTGAACGCGTCGCAGGTGCGGACGAACCGCGCGGCCTTCTCGCTCGCGTCGATGTCGAGGCAGCCGGCGAACTGCATCGGCTGGTTGGCGACGATGCCGACCGGATAGCCCTCGACACGCCCGAAGCCGGTGATGATGTTCGGCGCGAACATCGCCTGCGTCTCCAGGAACTCGCCCTCGTCCAGGACGTGCTCGATCACCGTGTGCATGTCGTACGGCTGGTTGGCGCTGTCCGGGATGAGGACGTCGAGCTCCCGGTCCTCGTCCGTCGGCTCCAGGTCCGCCTCCTCCGGGAAGGCGGGCGGCTCGGAGAGGTTGTTCGAAGGGAGGTAGGAGAGCAGCGACTTGACGTACTCGATGGCGTCCTTCTCGTCGCCCGCCATGTGGTGCGCCACGCCCGAGGTGGTGTTGTGGGTCCGGGCGCCGCCCAGCTCCTCGAAACCGACGTCCTCGCCCGTCACCGTCTTGATGACGTCCGGGCCGGTGATGAACATGTGCGAGGTCTGGTCCACCATCACCGTGAAGTCGGTGATCGCGGGGGAGTACACCGCGCCGCCCGCGCAGGGGCCCACGACCAGGCTGATCTGCGGGATGACGCCGGAGGCGTGGGTGTTGCGGCGGAAGATCTCGCCGTACATGCCGAGGGCCATGACGCCCTCCTGGATGCGGGCGCCGCCGGAGTCGTTGATGCCGATGACCGGGCAGCCGGTCTTCAGGGCGAAGTCCATCACCTTGATGATCTTCTGCCCGAACACCTCGCCCAGCGCACCGCCGAACACCGTGAAGTCCTGCGAGAAGACCGCCACCGGCCGGCCGTCGACCGTGCCGTACCCGGTGACGACACCGTCGCCGTACGGGCGGTTCTTCTCCAGGCCGAAGTTGGTGGAACGGTGCCGGGCGAACTCGTCCAACTCCACGAACGAGCCCTCGTCCAGCAGCAGGGCGATCCGCTCGCGGGCCGTCAGCTTGCCCTTCGCGTGCTGCTTCTCCACGGCTCGCTCGGAGCCCGCGTGGGTGGCCTCGTGAATACGGCGCTGGAGATCCGCGAGCTTGCCCGCGGTCGTATGAATGTCGATCTTCTGGGCCGGCTCGGACATCGGGATGCGGCTCCCTGACTGGTCACGGGTTCGTTGGCTACTGATCCGTAGCGTATCGGCGGCGATACCGTTCGGCAGTGCGGTGTTTGCCACACCTACGCTGGCTTGCATGACGTCCTCACATGGTCCCGCAAGCCCCTGGTCGGATCTCGAACGGCCGCCCCTGAACACCACCGCGCTGCGCCGCGCGCTCCTCGTGCCCGGCGGGCTGTGGACCTCGCTCGACGTCGTGGCCGCCACCGGCTCCACCAACTCCGACCTGGCGGCCCGGGCGGCGGACCTGCCCGAGGGCGCCGTGCTCGTCGCCGAGGAACAGACCTCCGGGCGCGGGCGGCTCGACCGTGTCTGGTCCGCGCCCGCGCGCTCGGGCCTCTTCTTCTCCGTGCTGCTCCGGCCGCGGGTGCCCGCCGAGCGGCTGGCCTGGCTGCCGCTGCTGACCGGCGTGGCCGCCGCCACGGGCCTGGCCCGCGCGGCGGGCGTCGACATGTCGCTGAAGTGGCCCAACGACCTGCTGGTGAAGGTGCGGCGGGAGGACGGGGTGAAGGAGGAGCGCAAGGCCGGCGGCATCCTCGCCGAGCGGGCCGGCGGCGCCGCGGGCCCAGCGGACGACGCGATCGTCGTCGGACTCGGCCTCAACGTCACGCTGCGCGCCGACGAGCTGCCCGTCCCGACGGCCGGCTCCCTCGCCCTCGCCGACGCCGTCTCCACCGACCGCGACCCGCTGCTGCGCGCCGTCCTGCGCTCCCTGGAGCTCTGGTACGGGCGGTGGACGGCCGTCGACGGCGACCCGGCGGCCTGCGGGCTCCAGGAGGCGTACGCCGCGGGCTGTGCGACCCTCGGCCGCACGGTCCGCGCGGAGCTGCCCGGCGACCGGACGCTGACCGGCGAGGCGGTCGCGATCGACGGAGGCGGACGGCTCGTCGTGGAGCGGGCGGACGGTGGCGGACGGGAGGCCGTGGGCGCGGGCGACATCGTCCATCTGCGCCCGGCGGACTGAACGCGCTCCCACGACGCCCCCAAGACGCTCCCGCGAGGGGACGTGAGCCACGGCACACCTGCCGTATCGTTGAGGCGATCCAGCGACAGATCGGCAGGGCAGTGCGCAGGGAACGGGCAGGAGGCGGCCGGTGACCGTCGACGACGCGAATTCGCGCAGGTCCGGAGCCGGGTCGGGAGACGGGTCCGGTGGTGGACCCGGAAGCGGGCCTGGAGGCGGGTCCGGAGGTGGACCCGGAAGCGGGCCCGCAGGCGCGTCCGAGCCGGGCTCCGGACCACGGTCCGGGCCGGGGGCCGGCTCCGGCGGAGCCGAGTACCCGACCCCCCACCACGTCGTCGACCACACGGCCGAGCCGACCGACGACCCGCTCGCCATTCGCCTGGAGCAGCTGATCCTCGGCGCCGACCGCCGCTACACCCCCTTCCAGGCGGCCCGCACCGCCGGTGTCTCCATGGACCTGGCGTCCCGCTTCTGGCGGGCCATGGGCTTCGCCGACATCGGCCAGGCCAAGGCGCTGACGGAGGCGGACGTCCTGGCGCTGCGGCGACTGGCCGGTCTGGTCGAGGCGGGGCTGCTGAGCGAGCCCATGGCGGTGCAGGTCGCCCGGTCCACCGGGCAGACCACGGCGCGGCTCGCCGAGTGGCAGATCGACTCCTTCCTGGAGGGCCTCACCGAGCCGCCCGAGCCGGGCATGACGCGCACCGAAGTGACGTATCCGCTGGTCGAGCTGTTGCTGCCGGAGCTCCAGGAGTTCCTGGTGTACGTGTGGCGGCGGCAGCTCGCGGCGGCGACCGGGCGCGTCGTCCAGGCCGCCGACGACGAGGAGATGGTCGACCGGCGCCTGGCGGTCGGCTTCGCGGACCTCGTCGGCTTCACGCGGCTGACGCGGCGGCTGGAGGAGGAGGAGCTCGGCGAGCTGGTCGAGGCCTTCGAGACGACCTGCGCCGACCTGGTGGCGGCGCACGGCGGGCGGCTGATCAAGACGCTCGGCGACGAGGTGCTCTACGCGGCGGACGACGCCGGTACGGCCGCCGAGATCGGGGTGCGGCTCATCGAGACCCTCGCGCACGACGACACCATGCCCGCGCTGCGGGTGGGCATCGCCTTCGGCACGGTGACGACCCGGATGGGCGACGTCTTCGGTACGACGGTGAACCTCGCCAGCCGGCTCACCTCGATAGCGCCCAAGGACGCGGTCCTGGTCGACGGGGCGCTGGCGGAGGAGCTGTCGCGCACGGGCGAGGCGCCCGTGTCGGAGGCGCAGGTCGCCGAGGAGATCGCGCGCGCCGAGAAGGACGGCGAGGCGCCCCCGTCGTACCGCTTCGCGCTCCAGCCGATGTGGCAGCGGCCGGTGCGCGGGCTCGGTGTGATCGAACCCTGGCTGCTGACGCGGCGGGAGCCTAAGATCCCGGGGTAGCGTCGCTAACGCTCGTTAACCGGGAGGGTGTCAGTATGTCCGAGGAGCGCTTCGGGGAGTTCGTCGCGGTACGCCGCCACGAGTACGTGGCGGAACTGGTCCTCGACCGGCCCAAGGCCATGAACGCCGTCTCGTCGGAGATGGCCCGCTCCATCGGCGCGGCGTGCGACGCGCTGGCCGCCGACCCGTCGGTCCGCGTCACCGTGCTGACCTCCTCCAATGAGAAGGCCTTCTGCGTCGGCGCCGACCTCAAGGAGCGCAACTCCTTCACGGACGCCGAGCTGGTGCGCCAGCGCCCGGTCGCGCGGGCCGCGTACACCGGCGTGCTGGAGCTGCCGATGCCCGCCATCGCGGCCGTGCACGGCTTCGCGCTCGGCGGCGGGTACGAGCTGGCGCTCGCCTGCGACCTCATCGTGGCCGACGGGACGGCGGTCATCGGGCTGCCCGAGGTGTCGGTGGGCGTGATCCCCGGCGGCGGCGGTACGCAGCTGCTGCCGCGCCGGGTGGGGGCCGCGCGGGCGGCCCGGCTGATCTACACGGCGGAGCGCCTGACGGCGGACGAGGCCGAGCGGCAGGGGCTGGTGGACCTCGTCGCGGAGGACGCGCGCACGGAAGCGCTGGAGCTGGCCGCGAGGATCGCCGCCCACTCCCCGGTCGGCCTGCGCGCCGCCAAGCGCGCCCTGCGGCTCGGGCAGGGGCTCGACCTGCGGGCGGGCCTGGAGGTCGAGGACGCGGCCTGGCGCTCGGTGGCCTTCTCGGGGGACCGGGCGGAGGGTGTCGCGGCCTTCAACGAGAAGCGCACGCCGCGGTGGCCCGGTGAGTGACGGCCGGCCGCCGGGCCCGGGAGTGAAAAGTTCTGGGGCGTCCCTAAGCTTGAGGAATGGGTGAGGATGTCCGGCTACGGGCCGTAGTGGCGCTGGCGCAGTCGATGGCGGCGGCGCACACCCCGCGCGAATCGTGGCGGGCGGCGGCGCTGGGCGCGCGCGACGCGCTCGGCGGCACGTTCGCCGCGCTGTCGACGTGGGAACGGGACCTGGGCCGGCTGCGCGTCCTGGTGAACGCCGGGGACCGGGTCCAGGGCGAGGAGGAGTTCCCGGACGCGGAGACGTACCCGGTGTACCAGTTCTCCGAGATCACCGAGTTCCTGCACGAGCGCTGGGCCGGCGGCGGGGAGCCGAACGCCTGGGTCGAGACGGCCGAGGGCCCGCACGCGGACGCGCACGGGTACTCCGGACTGGGCTCACCTCCCGTCCACGAGGCGGTACGGGGCAGGGTGGCGGCTCTGCGCAGGCGGGGCCGCGGCTGCTGCGTCGTCGCGCCGATCGTGCTGCACGGGCGCGCGTGGGGCGAGCTGTACGTGGCCCGGCCGGTCGGGGCGCCGGTCTTCGGCCCGGAGGACGCCAAGTTCGCCACCGTACTGGCGTCGGTCGTGGCGGCCGGGATCGCCCAGACCGAGCGGCTGGAGGAGGTCCGCAAGCTGGCCTTCACCGACCCGCTGACGGGGCTGGCCAACCGGCGGGCGGTCGACATGAGGCTCGACGAGGCGGTGGAGCGCTCCCTCGCCGACGGGTCGGTGGTCTCGCTGGTGGTGTGCGACCTCAACGGCCTCAAACGCGTCAACGACACGCACGGCCACGCGGTCGGCGACCGGCTGCTGGAACGGTTCGGCTCGGTGCTGTCGTACTGCGGGGCGATGCTGCCGGGCGCGCTGGCCGCACGCCTGGGCGGCGACGAGTTCTGCCTCGTCTCGGTGGGCCCGGGCGCGGACGAGGTGGTGGCGGCCGCGGACGAGCTGTGCGTACGGGCCGGGGAGCTGGAGCTCGGCGAGGGCGTGGCGTGTGGCGTGGCGTCGACGGGCGACCCGATCGGCGAGGTGCGCTCGGCGCGGCGGCTGTTCCGGCTGGCGGACGCGGCGCAGTACCGCGCGAAGGCGGCGCGCTCCCTGAAGCCGGTGGTGGCCGGGCGTGACGGCGCGGTGATCGAGCTCGCGGACCACCCGCCCGCGGCCGCCCGCGACCGGCGCAGCTTCCGCGACGCGCCGCCCGCGGATCTGTAAGGGGTGCGGGAAAGGTGGGGTAGTGACACGTTGGGATTCAGTCCGTACGCTGCTGAATATGGATATGCACACAGTCGTGGTGGGGACGTCCGGAACCACCGCCCAGGACGTCATCGCCGTGGCCCGCGGCAACGCACGCGTCGAGCTGTCGCCGGAGGCCCTCGACGCACTGGCCAAGGCCCGTGAGATCGTCGACGCCCTCGCCGCCAAGCCCGAGCCCGTCTACGGCGTGTCGACCGGCTTCGGCGCCCTCGCCACCCGGCACATCAGCCCCGAGCTGCGCGCCCAGCTCCAGCGCAACATCGTGCGGTCGCACGCCGCCGGCATGGGCGCGCCCGTCGAGCGCGAGGTCGTCCGCGCGCTGATGTTCCTGCGACTGAAGACCGTCGCCTCCGGCCACACCGGCGTCCGGCCCGAGGTCGCGCAGACCATGGCCGACCTGCTCAACGCCGGGATCACCCCCGTCGTGCACGAGTACGGCTCGCTCGGCTGCTCCGGCGACCTGGCCCCGCTCAGCCACTGCGCGCTCACCCTCATGGGCGAGGGCGACGCCGAGGGCCCCGACGGTGTGGTCCGCCCCGCGGGCGAGCTGCTCGCCGCGCACGGCATCGCGCCCGTCGAACTGCGCGAGAAGGAGGGCCTCGCCCTCCTCAACGGCACCGACGGCATGCTCGGCATGCTGATCATGGCCCTCGACGACCTGGACAAGCTCTACAAGTCCGCCGACATCACCGCCGCGCTCTCGCTGGAGGCGCTGCTCGGCACGGAGAAGGTCCTCGCGCCCGAGCTGCACGCCATCCGCCCGCACCCCGGCCAGGGCGCCGCCGCCGCGAACATGCTCGCCGTCCTGAAGGGCTCCGGCCTCACCGGCCACTTCCAGCAGGACGAGGCCCCGCGCGTCCAGGACGCGTACTCCGTGCGCTGCGCGCCCCAGGTCGCCGGCGCGGGCCGCGACACCATGGCCCACGCCCGGCTCGTCGCCGAGCGCGAGCTCGCCTCGGCCGTCGACAACCCGGTCGTGCTCCCCGACGGGCGTGTCGAGTCCAACGGCAACTTCCACGGCGCCCCGGTCGCGTACGTCTTGGACTTCCTCGCCATCGCCGCCGCCGACCTGGGCTCCATCGCCGAGCGCCGCACGGACCGGCTGCTCGACAAGAACCGCTCGCACGGCCTGCCGCCGTTCCTCGCGGACGACGCCGGCGTCGACTCGGGTCTCATGATCGCGCAGTACACCCAGGCCGCCCTGGTCAGCGAGATGAAGCGGCTGGCC
Organism: Streptomyces sp. NPDC045998; assembly: GCF_056430285.1. NCBI lineage: Bacteria > Bacillati > Actinomycetota > Actinomycetes > Kitasatosporales > Streptomycetaceae > Streptomyces > Streptomyces sp. NPDC045998. The sequence continues at coordinate 860,912 of NZ_JBWKLJ010000003.1, read as the reverse complement.
GTCCCGGCCTCCGCCGACTCCATCCCGTCCTCCGCCATGCAGGAGGACCACGTCTCCATGGGCTGGTCCGCCGCCCGCAAGCTGCGCACCGCCGTCGGCAACCTGGGCCGGATCATCGCCGTCGAGCTGTACGCCGCGACCCGCGCCATCGAGCTGCGCGAGGGCCTCACCCCGGCGCCCGCCTCCCGCGCCGCCATCGAGGCGCTGCGCGCGGCCGGCGTCCAGGGCCCCGGGCCGGATCGTTTCCTCGCCCCCGACCTGGAGGCCGCCGACGCGTTCGTACGCGAGGGACGGCTCGTCGAGGCCGTGGAGCGGGTCACCGGCCCGCTCGCCTGAGGGCCGGGGAGGAGGAGGGGCGCGCGCCGTCAGAGGGCGGTGTGCGCCCCTCGGCGTACCGCGAAGGCCACGAGCCCCGCGCCGAGGGTCAGGAACGCCGTGCCGCCGATCAGATACGGGGTGGTGTCCACGCTGCCGGTGTCGGCGAGCGCCAGCTCCTGCTGCCGCTGCTGGTGTTGCGGCGCGGTGGAGGACGCGTTCGTCCGGGTCTCCACCGGTGGCCGGTCCACCGGGTCCTCAGCGGTGGCGTTGGCCGAAGGGACGAACCACAGCGCGCAGAGCAGTGTCCCGGCGGCGGTGGCGGTCAGCAGCGGTCGACGTGCGACGGACACAGATTCAGATCCCCTTGCGGAACCGAGAATTGGTGGGTGCGTCGATGCTAATGAACACAGCGGGTCGCAGGAAAGTCGCGGGGGAGGGCAGCTTACGCTCCGTCATATGAGCCCTTCTGAGACATCACGTTATGTGCGACTTCGGGTGGAACTGACGCTGGAAATCAGGGACACCGAGGAACTCACCGCCGCCGCCCTGGACCGTATCGACGCCGACGAATTCATGCCGGAGGACGAGCTGACGCACGCCCGAGCGGCCGTTCGCGAGGACGAAGCGGAAGCTCTCGCGTACCTCGTCGACCCGGACACGCTCCTCGGCGAGCTGCCCGGGGTCGAGCTCCTCCAGGCGTCCTGGACCAGCGAGCAGGTCGAGTACGACCCCGAGGTGGAGGAGTGGGATCTGGACGAGGACGACGAGGACGACGAAGGCGACGAAGGCGACGAGGAGGGCGCCGACGAGGGGGAACGGGTGTAAGGGGCGCCCGGTCGTCCGCCGGGGGAGTGGCCGGTTTCAGGGGCCCCGGATCACGTCTCCGGGGCCCGCACCTGCATGCTGGGAACCGGAACCGTTCCGCCATGCGTCGATCAGTGGTGTTCCCCACATACTGCGTGGATCCTTCGTGGATTTGGAACCGGACGGGTTGTTATGGGTGTTGTTGGAACAGTTGGCAGGGATTCGGCGACGATGGAGAAGCGTGTGATGACGGACGGCAAGCGGCGCAAGGGCCTGGTGGCCGCGTCCGCCCTGCTCGGTGGCGTGCTGGTGCTCACGGGCTGCAACGACGGCGAGGCCAAGAGCAACGGCACCTCCGGCGGCTCGTCCTCACAGGCGCAGGTCGACGAGGCGGCGGCCAAGGACGCCTCCAAGGCCCGAATAGTGATCTCGCCCAAGAACGGCGCGAACAACGCGGGCATCAACGACGACGCCAAGGTCACCGTGAGCGAGGGCACGCTCACCCAGGTCACCATGACCACGCAGGACGGCAAGAGCGTCAAGGGCGAGATGTCCGCCGACGGCACGAGCTGGAAGCCCAGCGAGCAGCTGGAGCGGGCCACCACGTACAAGATCGCCGCCTCGGCGAAGGACGCCGAGGGCCGCGAGGCCCACGAGAACTCCTCCTTCACCACCGTCTCGCCGGACAACAGCTTCATCGGCAACTTCACGCCCGAGGACGGGTCCACCGTCGGCGCCGGCATGCCGGTCTCGATCACCTTCAACAAGCCGATCACGGACAAGAAGGCCGTCCAGTCCGGCATCACCGTGTCGTCGAGCAGCGGCCAGCAGGTCGTCGGCCACTGGTTCAACTCCCAGCGCATCGACTTCCGGCCCGAGCAGTACTGGACCGCCGGCTCCACGGTCACGCTGAAGCTGAACCTCGACGGGGTCGAGGGCGCCGACGGCGTCTACGGCGTCCAGCAGAAGACGGTCACCTTCAAGATCGGCCGCAGCCAGGTCTCGACCGTGGACGTCGCCACGAAGACCATGACGGTCGTCCGCGACGGCAAGACGATCAAGACCATCCCGATCTCGGCCGGCTCCCCGGAGAACCCGACGTACAACGGGCAGATGGTGATCTCCGAGAAGTTCAAGGAGACCCGGATGAACGGCGCGACGGTCGGCTTCACGGACGACGACGGCAAGGGCGAGTACGACATCAAGGACGTGCCGCACGCCATGCGGCTGTCCACGTCCGGCACCTTCATCCACGGCAACTACTGGGGTGCCGACTCCGTCTTCGGCAGCGTCAACACCAGCCACGGCTGCGTGGGCCTCAACGACGTCAAGGGCGCCGGCGACCCGGGCCAGCCCGCCGCCTGGTTCTTCGACAACTCCCTCGTCGGTGACGTGGTGATCGTCAAGAACTCCAAGGACAAGACGATCGCTCCGGACAACGGCCTCAACGGCTGGAACATGGGCTGGGCGGAGTGGAAGGCCGGCTCGGCCGTCTGACCCACCCGTACGGCGAAAGGCGGCGGCCCCCTCGTGGGGGCCGCCGCCTTCGTCGTCAGCGGCACGCGTGGGTTCAGCGCGTCGGCGCGACCTCGTCCACGCCCCAGTTCGCCAGCAGCCGCAGCGCGTCCGCCGACGGCGAGCCCGGCTCCGCCGTGTACGTCACCAGGCTCAGGTCCTGGTCGGCCGGGAGCCGCAGCGTCTCGTACGACAGCGTCAGCTCACCCACCAGCGGATGGTGCAGCCGCTTCACCCCGTGGCCCTTCTCCTGCACCGTGTGCGCGGCCCACAGCGCCCGGAACTCCTCGCTCTTCACCGACAACTCGCCCACCAGCGCCGACAGCTTCGGATCGTCGGGGTAGCAGCCCGCGCACAGCCGCAGGACGCTGACCACCTCGGTGGCCTTCGACTCCCAGTCGACGTACAGGTCGTGCGCGTTCGGGTCGAGGAACACCAGCCGCGCCATGTTCCGCTCCTCGTCCGGCAGCGCGGCGAAGTCGCCCAGGAGCGCGCGGGCCATCCGGTTCCAGCCGAGGACGTCGAGCCGCCGCCCCAGCAGGAACGCGGGCACGCCGTCCATCGCGTCGAGCAGGTACCGCACCTCCGGCCGCACCCGCTGGGGACGGGAGGCGGTCGTGCGCTTCTTCTTCGTCGTGGGGCCCGCCAGCCGCGTCAGATGCGCGTGCTCGGCGTCCGACAGCCGCAGCGCGCGGGCGATGGCGTCCAGCACCTCCGGGGAGACGTTGGCGCCCTTCCCCTGCTCGATCGAGGTGTAGTACGCGACGGAGACCCCGGCCAGCTGGGCCAGCTCCTCCCGGCGCAGTCCCGGCACCCGGCGCGCCCTGCCGAAGTCCGGCAGACCGACGTCCTGCGGCTTGAGCCGGGCCCGTCGGGAGCGGAGGAACTCACTCAGTTCGGTGCGCTGGTCCATGACACCCCAGTATTCCCGTTCCCGCGCGGTCGAGCCTGATCCCGCCAGTAGTAGGACCAGCGGACGTACGGAAGCCAGGGGGCTGGGCCGATCGATTCCGGCCAGGCAAGATCATTCACGAACACCCCACCAGGAGGAGAGACCGGCATGAACACTGTTGCCGCTTACGCAGCCCCCGCAGCCAACGCCCCGCTGGAGCGCACCACGGTGCCCCGCCGGCCGGTCGGTGAGCACGACGTACTGATCGAGATCAAGTACGCGGGCATCTGCCACTCCGACATCCACCAGGCCCGCGACGGCTGGGGCGAGGGCATCTTCCCGATGGTGCCCGGCCACGAGATAGCCGGTGTCGTCACCGAGACCGGTCCGGGCGTGACCAGGTTCGCGGTGGGCGACCGGGTCGGGGTCGGCTGCTTCGTGGACTCCTGCCGGACCTGCTCGTTCTGCCGGCAGGGCCTGGAGCAGTACTGCACCGAGGGCATGACCCCCACGTACAACGGCCGGGGCAAGGACGGCGAGCCGACCTACGGCGGCTACTCCACCCACATCGTCGTCGACGAGAACTACACCGTCCGCATTCCCGACAGCCTCCCGCTGGACGCCGCCGCGCCGCTGCTGTGCGCGGGCATCACCCTCTACTCGCCGCTCGTCCACTGGAAGGCCGGCCCCGGCAAGAAGGTGGCGATCGTCGGTCTCGGCGGCCTCGGCCACATGGGCGTGAAGATCGCGCACGCGCTGGGTGCCGAGGTGACCGTGCTCAGCCAGACGCTGCGCAAGCAGACGGACGGCTTCACGCTCGGCGCCGACCACTTCCACGCCACCAGCGACCCGGAGACCTTCGAGAAGCTGGCCGGCACCTTCGACCTGATCGTCTCCACGGTCGCGGTGCCGCTGGACTTCTCCGCCTACCTGGGCCTGCTCAAGACGGACGGCACCCTGGTGAACGTCGGCGCGCCCGAGGAGCCGGTGTCGCTCAACCTCTTCTCGCTGATCAACGCCCGCCGCACGCTGGCCGGTTCGATGATCGGCGGCATCGCCGAGACCCAGGAGATGCTGGACTTCTGCGCGGAGCACGGGCTCGGCTCGGAGATCGAGCTCATCCGCGCGGACCAGGTCAACGAGGCGTACGAGCGCGTCCTGAAGAGCGACGTGCGCTACCGGTTCGTGATCGACGCCTCGACGATCTGAGGACGGAACCGGGCGGTGGCATGACCTCCGGGGTAATCGACCCCGGGCGGTCGCGCGGAGACCATGGGGTCATCCCGATCACGAGGAGGACCCCATGACCGCGTACGCCATCGCCACCCTGAAGCCGCCGGCCGTGCTCCACGACGAGGTCCTGGACTACATGGAGCGCATCCAGTCCACCCTCGACCCCTTCGAGGGCCGCTTCCTGGTGCACGGCGCGCCCACCATGGAGGTGCGCGAGGGCAGCTGGGACACCGCGCTGGTGATCGTCGGCTTCCCCTCGCTGGACCACGCCCGCCGCTGGTACGACTCCGACGCGTACCAGGAGCTCGTGCCGCTGCGCACCCGCCACATGGAGGGCGACATCATCCTGATCGACGGCGTCGCCCCCGGGTACGACCCGGCCGCGACGGCGGCGGCGATACGCGAGGCTCAGTCGTCCGCGCCGGCCCCTGCCCCCGCCCCGGCCACGCCCACCGGGCAGGAGACGCCCGTGCCGCCGATGCCGCAGTAGCCGTTCGGGTTCTTGTCGAGGTACTGCTGGTGGTACGGCTCCGCCGGGTAGAAGGGGCGGCCGTCCGCCGGCAGGATCTCCGTGGTGACGGCGCCGTAACCGGAGTCCTTCAGCACCCGCTGGTAGGCCTCCCGGGACGCGTCGGCGGCCGCCGCCTGGGCGGGGGAGTGGGTGTAGAGCGCCGAGCGGTACTGCGTGCCCACGTCGTTGCCCTGGCGGAAGCCCTGGGTGGGGTCGTGGGACTCCCAGAAGAGCTTCAGCAGCGCGCTGTACGGGACGACGGACGGGTCGAAGACGACACGCACGACCTCCGTGTGGCCCGTCAGGCCCGAGCAGACCTCTTCGTACGACGGGTTCGGCGTGTAACCGCCCTGGTAGCCGACGAGGGTGGTCCACACGCCCTCCGTCTGCCAGAACTTCCGCTCGGCGCCCCAGAAGCAGCCCAGCCCGAAGTCCGCGACCTCCAGACCGGCCGGGTAGGGGCCGAGGAGGGGCGTGGAGAGGACCGTGTGGCGGTCGGGGACGGTGAACTCCTGCTCCGGGCGGCCCGGCAGGGCCTGGTCCGGGGTCGGCAGGACGGGCGTGCGGCCGAAGAACATGGTTCGGTCTCCTTGCGGGGCGGACGCGGCGGACGCCGGTGGACGCCGTGTGGACGCGGTGACGGCACCGGAACAACGTTCCGGTGCCGTCGGGAATTCCTCGCTCCGCCCCGCGTCAGGCGGTGGCCGCCGCGGCGGCCACGCTCTCGTCGCGCAGCCTGCAGTACGCCGCCGCCGGGTCGTTCCGGTAGCGCCACGGCAAGGCGTCGACGTAGCCGTCGACCAGCCGGAACTGCTCCACGGCGGCCTCGTCCCGGTCCTGGAGCGAGAGGTAGTACGCCAGCAGGTGGCGGACCTCCGCCAGGCGCGGGTGGCCGGGGTCGGCGGCGGCCGCGTCGGCGAGGGCGGCGTCGACCAGGGCGTGCATCTCGGGCGTGCGGTCGCCCTCGGTCGTGTCCGACTCGTCGTGCTCGAAGTGCGCGATGAGCGGGAACGCCGTCATCAGGCTGCCCAGCGGCGCCCCCGCGGCCGCGCGGGCCGCGAAGTCCCGCGCCAGCTCCTCCGAGCCCCGCCACTTGCCGCACCAGTACTGGAGCGCCGAGAAGTGGGCCTCGTAGTGGTGCGGGGCCCGCTCGGTGATCTCCTGCCACAGCCGGTCCATCTCGGCGTGCGGATAGCCGAGCCCGAGCGCGGTCCAGATCTCCCCGACGTACGGCGCCGGGTCACCCTCGGGCGCGAGGGCCGCCGCGCGGGCGTGCTCCTCGCGGGACCGGGCGAGGATCCGGTGGAAGCCCTCGAACTGCTCGTGCGTGGTGTTCCGCGCCCGCTGGGCGCCGCGGATGCGCCAGGCCAGGAACACCGTGGAGCGGGCCCGTACCAGCGCCGCGCCCGGGTCGTCCGGGTGCGCGGCCTCCCACGCCAGCAGCCAGGCGTCGTCCTCGGCCGCCACATCGGCGAACTCCTCGCAGTACCGGGTGCGCCACTCCCAGTCCCGTGCGGCCGCCGTCGCGTCGAAGAGGGCGGCGGCCGGCTTGAAGTCGCCGCCCTTCGCGGCGGCGAGGGCCGCCGCCAGCGGGGCGGGGCGCGGGGCGGCCAGCTCGGTGTTCTGCCGCTCGGGCGGCAGGAAGCCCAGCGCGGCGGCCTCGTCCGCCCGCTGCTCCTCGGAACCGACGTAGCGCCAGCCCTCGCGGGCGCCCTGCACGATGGCCTTGAGGAAGTACCCGCCGACCGCCAGCACGGCGAGCGCGATCACGCCCAGGATGATCCAGATGATGGTCACCGCGCGGCCCCGTCCGTGAGCCCGTCCGTGAAGCCGTCCGTGAAGCCGCCCGGGTGTCCGCCCGTGTGACCGTACGAGAGCAGCGCGCGCAGCGGCGCGGTGTCGGGGACGTCCGCGGTCGCCGCGTCGACGGCCGCCTCCAGGTCGAGCTCGGTCCCGTCCGGGCCCGGCGGCAGGTGGACGATCGCGGACCGGGACCACGAGAACTCCCAGCGCAGCTGGGAGCGGGCGCTCAGCTCCGCCATCACCATGCCGTTGATCGCCTTGCACAGCACGGGCCGGACGAACTCCCGGAAGACGCGTCCGGTCGCCGACGCCGCCTCCTCCGACAGCGGCAGCCGCTGCGCCAGCTGCCACAGCTGACCGTCGTCGATCACCTTCAGCAGCGCGGGCAGCGTCGGCGGTTCGCCGGTGTACGCGCCCAGCGCCCGGTGCAGCGGCGACTCGACCGAGGCGAGACGTGCGCTCATGGCCGCGTCGAGCAGCTCCTCCCAGCTGCCGGTGCGGCGGAACGCGCGCGCCTGCTCCGACAGGACCACGTCCTCCAGCACGGCCAGCGTGCGGGCCGGGTCGGCGAGCAGACCCGTCGCGGCGCCCTTGCCCTCGTCGATGCGGCCGTCCTGCGGGAGCGCCTCGATGGCGCGGACGCGGTCGGCGATGGCCGGGTGGGAGTCGTACGGGGAGACCGGCTCGGTGGGCAGTTCGGCGCGCAGCCCGGCCAGTTCCAGCTCGCGGGCGGTCAGCAGGCGGTCGAAGCCGCCGAAGACCTCGCCGCGCGGCGGCAGCAGCCGCGCCGAGGTGCCCAGCGTCGCGTAGCAGTCCTTGTAGAAGCTGAACGCGGCGTCCAGCGACGGCAGCTCGCGCAGCGCGGAGGCGGTCGCGTCGCGGCCGGCGATCCGGGCGGCCGCGGCGTCGGCGGCGTACTCCTGCCGGCGCGAGTCGTTCATGGTGGCGCGGAAGTACAGGTGCGCGTAGGCGGTGTAGATCCAGGCCATCGTGCGGTACGTGATGCCGGCGCCGCCCGTGTCGATCTCGCGCGTCTTGCGGCCCTTGGCCTCGGCCTTGGTGTTGCGCTTCTCCTGGCGGGCCCGCTCGCGGCCGGCCGTCTTGGCGGCGCGCTCCTCGAAGTGGGCGATGGTGCGGAAGAGCTGGGTGCGTCCGCGCGCGGTGATGGCGCCCAGCCGGGTGTCGTGGTTGACGTAGTGACCCAGCTCGTGGGCGAGGACGGCGCGCAGCTGGGCTTCGCTGAGGCCCTGCATCAGCGGGACGCCGAGGTAGAGGTGGCGCGGCCCGGGCAGCAGGCCGAGGAGCCGGGCGTTCTCGGTGACGGCGGCGTTGACGTCGCCGGTGAGCAGGATGCGGGTGGGCGGCCGCGTGCCGACCTGGTCGGCGAGCTCGCGGACGGTGCGCCACAGCTCCGGTTCGTCGGCCTCGGTGACGGCCAGGCCGCCCTGGCCGTCGTCCTTCGGCGTGCGCAGCATGAACATGCCGCGTACGACGGGGATGGCGAGCAGCACGGACACCACGTACAGCTTCGTGGCGAGGCCCGAGGGGGCGTGCAGGTACAGCAGGTAGTCGATGCCGGCGAGGACGGCCAGCAGCAGGACGCCGAGCAGAAAGAAGCCGGCGAGCAGAACGAGTGCGCGCAGCGCGCGCAGGGATGCGCCCATCGGGCAGAGCTCCCCCACTGAAAATGGACATGACGAAGAGGCGTGGGGGGAAGCGGAGTATCACCCACCCGGGTCGGTGCGGGCAAGCGAGATCCGTAGGGCTACTGTGACCCGCGTTCGCAGTAACTGGGGGGTAACACACATGCGCACTCTGCGTCTTTCTCTGCGCGCGGCGGCCACCGCCGCGCTCACCACGTTCACCGCGCTCGGCCTGCTGGCGACGGCCGTCCCGAACGCGCACGCCGCGTCCGGGTACGACCGCTGTCCGCAGGGCCGGTTGTGCCTGTTCGACAACGCCGACGGTACGGGCACGATGACCACGTACACCGGCAGCATGGCCACGCTCGGCACCTTCGACAACAAGGCGTCCGGGATGCGCAACCGCACCGGGCTGTACGCCTGCGTCTACAGCCAGCCGCGGTACGAGTACTCCGACTCCGTCCGCCACGTGGTGCTCTACGCGAGCGACGCCGACGTGGCCCAGGACTTCACGCACATGAAGGACGAGAACAGCTACCTGTCCGACAACGTCAGCTCCTTCCGCCTCGCCCGCACCCAGCACGAGTGCGGCAGCGGCAAGGAGTACATGGAGTGGGCGGCGCCGACGGGCCCCGGTGGCGCGGCGAAGCCCGTCGGCGACTTCGACAGGGACGGCTCCACCGACCTCGTCTTCCGCTCGGTCGCCGGCAACCTGTGGTTGCTGCGCGGCTACACGGCCACGCGCATCGGCACCGGCTGGCAGTCCATGACCGCACTGCTGCGCCACGGCGACCGCAACGGCGACGGCGCGGAGGACATCGTCGCCCGCGACGCCTCCGGCGCGCTGTGGATGTACCCGGGCAACGGCACCGGCGGGCTCAGGCCCCGTGTCCAGATCGGCACCGGCTGGCAGTCCCTCAAGCACCTCACCGCCGTGGGCGACTTCAACGGTGACGGCAGCAAGGGCGACCTGATCTCCACGGACTCCACCGGCGCGCTCTGGCTCCACCCGGGCAAGGCGGCCGGCACCGTGGCCGCGCGCCAGAAGATCGGCTCCAGCGGCTGGCAGTCCATGACCGCGCTCGTCGGCGCCGGTGACATGGACGGCGACCGCAAGAGCGACCTCGTCGCCCGGGACGCGTCCGGCAACCTCTGGCTCTACCCGGGCCGCGGCACCGGCACCCTGGGCCCGCGCAAGCTGATCGGCACGGGCTGGAAGAAGTTCAGCCGCGTCTTCTCCGTCGGAGATGTCCAGGGGGACGGCACCAACGACCTGTACGCCCTGGAGGGTCCGCTCCTGTACCTGTACGCCAACAACGGCACGGCCCGGCTGCGCCAGGACGGCGTCGACTACGACTGGGACGAGCGCGAGACGGCGTTCTGACGCCTGCGAGGGAAGCGGGGGTGGCCCGGCCGGGCCACCCCCTCCTTTTCTCCGGCGGAAGGCTCAGTGCGGCAGCGTCGCCGGGCTGCCGCCGTTCGCCTCGTACCCCGCCACCGCCAGCGCCCGGAAGATCGCGTACTGCGCCGCCGGGTCCTCGCTGAGCGTCCACGGCAGCGCCCCGACGTGGCCGTCCACGTGCACCAGCTGGTGCATCGCCTCCGACCAGCGCTCGGCGCTGACCAGGAAGTGGATCAGCAAATGGCGCACGTGCGCCAGCATCGGGTCGTCCGGGCGGGCCGAGTGCACGGCGTACAGCGCGCCCTCCATGGCCTTGGAGACCACCTCGGTGCCGTAGAAGTCCCGCACCAGCGCCACCTCGGGCAGGTGCTCGAAGACCGCGAACAGCGGCAGCGCGGCCAGCAGCGAGCCGCGCGGGGCGCGGGCCGCCGCGGCGGTGGCGAACTGGTCCGCGTCCCGGCGCGAGCCGTGCCACTTCTCGCACCAGTAGTGCAGCGCCGCCAGGTGCGCCCCCATGTGGTGCGGCGCCCGGTCGATGATCTTGGCCCACACCTGGTCGAACTGCTCGTGGCCGTACCCGAGGCCGCGCGCGACGGCCAGCTCGATGATGTACGGCACGGGGTCGCCGGGCGCCAGCAGCGCCGCCTCGGCGCACACCGTGCGCGCCTCCTCGAGGATGATCCGGAAGTCGTCCGTGCCCGCCGCCGACGACCGCCACGCCTGCTGCACCAGGAACTCCGCGTGCACCGCCGCGCCGCCCGGGTCCTTCGGCTTCTCGGCCCGCCACACCCGCAGCCACGCGCCGCCGGTGCCCGGCTGCCGCTGGAGCTCCAGCGCCGCCGCCCCCGCGAACGCCTGCACGCGCTGCCAGCGCACCTCGCCGTCCTTGTCGGTGCCGGCCAGCAGCTGCGAGGCGGCCCGCCAGTCCTGCGTCCGCTGCACCACGTCCAGCACGTCGACCAGGTCCTGGTCGGGTCCCGGCATGCGGACGTCCAGCTCCTCCTGGCGCACGAAGCCGTACGCGCTCGGGTCGGCCGCGTCCGGCGCGCCGGGGTCGACCAGCCGGATGCCGCCGCGGCGGCGCGACAGGAACGACGCGACGACCACGCCGATCAGACCGACGGCCAACAGGAACCAGAGAATCTCCATGCGCCCATTGTCCCGGACCTCACTGGCACTCCGGACCCCGCCGGCGGGGTCGGGACCGCAGCGGCGGTCCACCCCACAGCGGCGTCGCGTCCGCCGCGCCGCCGGCCCGACTACGCTCGGGCTGCATGAGCGACGAGCACACGCACCAGAGCTTCGAGACCCGCGCCATCCACGCGGGCAACACCGCGGACCCGCTGACCGGCGCGGTCGTACCGCCCATCTACCAGGTCTCCACCTACAAGCAGGACGGTGTGGGCGGCCTGCGCGGCGGCTACGAGTACAGCCGCAGCGCCAACCCCACCCGTACCGCCCTGGAGGAGAACCTCGCGGCCCTGGAGGGCGGCCGGCGCGGCCTGGCCTTCGCCTCCGGTCTCGCGGCCGAGGACTGCCTGCTGCGCGCGCTCCTCGCCCCGGGCGACCACGTGGTCATCCCCAACGACGCGTACGGCGGCACCTTCCGGCTGTTCGCCAAGGTCGTGGCCCGGTGGGGCGTGGAGTGGTCCGTCGCCGACACCTCCGACCCGGCGGCGGTACGGGACGCGATCACCGACCGCACGAAGGCCATCTGGGTCGAGACGCCGTCCAACCCGCTGCTCGGCATCACGGACATCGCGGCCCTCGCGGACGTGGCCCGCACCGCCGGGGTCAGGCTCGTCGTCGACAACACCTTCGCCAGCCCCTACCTCCAGCAGCCGCTCGCGCTCGGCGCCGACGTCGTCGTCCACTCGCTGACCAAGTACATGGGCGGCCACTCCGACGTCGTCGGCGGCGCCCTGGTGACCGCCGACGAGGCGCTCGGCGAGGAGCTGGCGTACCACCAGAACGCCATGGGCGCGGTGGCCGGCCCCTTCGACTCGTGGATCGTGCTGCGCGGCATCAAGACCCTCGCCGTCCGGATGGACCGGCACAGCGCCAACGCCGCCCGCGTCGCCGAGATGCTGACCCAGCACCCGAAGGTGACGCAGGTGCTCTACCCGGGGCTGGCCGACCACCCCGGCCACGAGGTCGCCGCCAAGCAGATGCGCGACTTCGGCGGCATGATCTCCTTCCGCGTCCGGGGCGGCGAGGCCGCGGCGGTCGAGGTCTGCAACCGCGCCGAGCTGTTCACGCTGGGCGAGTCCCTGGGCGGCGTCGAGTCGCTCATCGAGCACCCGGGCCGCATGACCCACGCGAGCGTGGCCGGCTCCCTGCTGGAGGTCCCGGCGGACCTGGTGCGGCTGTCGGTCGGCATCGAGAACGTCGACGACCTGCTGGCGGACCTGCGCCGGGCGCTCGGCTAGACCCGGGCCCCCGGGCCGGGTCAGGGCTCCAGGGCCGACGCCCACACCGTGAGCGCGGTCAGCGCGGCGCACAGCAGCAGCCAGGCCGTGCGCCGCAACAGGCGTGCGCGGCGCAGGCTGCGGGCGCCGCGCTCGATCGCGCGGGCGGCCAGGTCGGCGGGGACCCGCGGGCGCGGCGGGGCCTGGAGCATCCGCCGGACCTCGGCCTCCTTCGCGGGGTCGTTCACGGCGCGGACCCCCGGCCGGTCCCGGGCCCGGTCTCCCGGCCGTCACGGTGGCGGGCCCGTACCCGCATGGTCCGGACCGCGCGCGTACAGAGGGCCCGCACCCGCTCCACCGGCAGGTCCAGCAGGGCGGCCGTCCGTTCCTCGCCGATCCCCTCGTACAGGCACAGCACGAGGACGAGCCGCTCGCGGGGGGTGAGCGGGGACAGCAGGCCGCCCCGCCCCCGGCGGAAGCGCCAGGCGGCGCGGGCGAACCGCTCCGTCAGCTCGTGGCGGGCGATGTCGTACGGGTCCTCGCCGCGCAGCCGGTCCCAGCGGGCGTACGTGGCGGCCAGCGCGGCGGTCAGCAGTTCCCGCGCGTACGGGTTCCGGGCCGGCGTCTCGGCCGTCAGCAGCGTGGCGGCGTGCAGCAGCCGGCCGGCCGCGCCCGCGACGAACGCCTCGAACTCGCGGGCGCGGTGGGCCCGTGATCGCCGTGCCGTCGCCCGCCGCCGCTGTCGCACGTCCTCATATGAGGGCGTGCGCACGGCCGGGTCAAGAGGCCGGGGCGGCTTCCGTCGTGCCGTCGTCTTCCGGGGAGGCCACGGCAGCGGGCGCCTCGACGGGCGGCAGTCCGGCCTGGCGGGCCGAGAGCGCCGAGTTGAACCGGGTGAGCAGCGTGCAGAACGACTCGCGCTCCTCCTCCGTCCAGCCCTCCGTCACCTGGGCCATCAGCTCGCGCCGCGAGGAGCGGACCTCCTCCAGCCGGGCCTGCCCGCGCGGCGACAGCTGGAGCACGACGGCCCGGCCGTCCTCCGGGTGCGAGGTGCGCTTGACCAGGCCGGTGTCCACCAGCGGCGCCACCTGGCGGGTGACGGTGGACGAGTCGATGCCCATCCCGGCCGCCAGCGCCTTCACGCCCATCGGGCCCTCCCGGTCGAGCCGGTTCAGGAGCAGGTACGCGGCCCGGTCCATCGAGTTGCGGAGCTGGCCGGTGCCGCCGAGGCGGGTCTGCTCCGCCCGCCGGGCGAAGACGGCCACCTCGTGCTGGAGGGCATCGAGGAGGCCTTGGTGAAGATCAGTCGTCATGTCCTGGGACGTGGGCATGGCTGTGGCTCTCTCGTGCGGTGGTGGTGGTTGGTGGGGGACAGAGTACGCGGACCCGCGCCAGTCCGTACCAGCGCTGCACAAACGTGATGAGCGGCGGTGTGACCGGCGGTGCGAGCGGCCTTCCGGGCGCCGGCCGCCACCGGTCCGGCACTGGTCCGCCACTGGTCCGGCACTGGTCCGGCACCGGTCCGGAGCCGCGGCGAGCGGTGATGTGGGGCGTGGGGCGAGCTGAGAGACTGGCGGTCATGAGCTTCCGTACGCCACACCCCTCACACTCGCTGATCCTCGACGACATCCGCGGGGCGCAGAAGATGCTGTCGGGCGTGGCCCGGATGACCCCGATGGAGGGCAGCCGGCACTTGTCGCGGCTGGTGGGGGCCCCGGTCCACCTGAAGTGCGAGAACCTCCAGCGGACGGGCTCGTTCAAGCTGCGCGGCGCGTACGTGCGGATCGCCGGGCTCCGCCCCGAGGAGCGGGCGGCCGGGGTGGTCGCCGCGTCGGCCGGGAACCACGCGCAGGGCGTCGCCCTCGCCTCCTCGCTGCTGGGTGTGCGCTCCACCGTCTTCATGCCGGTTGGCGCCCCGCTGCCGAAGGTGGCGGCGACCCGGGAGTACGGCGCCGACGTCCGGCTGCACGGCCACGTGGTGGACGAGACGCTGGCCGCCGCGCAGGAGTACGCGCGGGCGACGGGCGCGGTGTTCATCCACCCCTTCGACCACCACGACATCATCGCCGGGCAGGGAACGGTCGGGCTGGAGATCCTGGAGCAGTGCCCGGAGGTGCGGACGATCCTCGTGGGCGTCGGCGGCGGCGGCCTGGTGGCGGGCGTCGCGACGGCGGTCAAGGCGCTGCGCCCGGACGTGAAGGTGATCGGGGTGCAGGCGCAGGCGGCGGCCGCCTACCCGCCCTCCCTGCGGGCGGGCCGGCCGGTCGTCGTGGACACCGCGCCCACGATGGCCGACGGCATCAAGGTGGGCCGCCCCGGCGACGTACCGTTCGCCATCGTCGACGAGCTCGTCGACGACGTCCGCACGGTCTCGGAGGACGCCCTCTCGTCGGCGCTGCTGCTGTGCCTGGAGCGGGCGAAGCAGGTCGTGGAGCCGGCCGGGGCGAGCCCGGTGGCGGCCCTGCTCAGCACGCCGGAGGCGTTCCAGGGCCCGGTGGTCGCGGTGCTGTCGGGCGGGAACGTCGACCCGCTCGTGCTCCAGCGGATCCTTCGGCACGGCATGGCGGCGGCCGGGCGCTACCTGAGCCTGCGGCTGCGGCTGACGGACCGGCCGGGGGCGCTCGCGACGATGCTCGGGGTGCTGTCGGTGTCCGACGCGAACGTCCTCGACGTCGGGCACGTACGCACCGATCCCCGCCTCGGGCTCACGGAGGTGGAGGTGGAGCTGCACCTGGAGACGAAGGGGCCGGAGCACTGTCAGGAGGTGCGGGCGGCGCTGCGGGACGCGGGGTACGTGGTCATGGAGTGAGACCCCGCCGTGCCGGGTGGGGCGGTGGGGGAGCCGTATATCGCGATGGGTATCGCGAGAGCCGAACCGGCCGACGAGTGGCGGCGATTGGCGGCGAACAGCGGCGGCGGACAGCGGCGGCGGACAACGGAAAAGCGCTTGAGTAAACGCGATGTATCGCGTTACGGTGAGCGGGTTGTCATGTTCGCCGAGCGCGACCGACTCGGCGTACCTACGCTCGGGCAGTACGTGTTGATACGCCCGACCCACCACTCGCACCTGCCAACGGGAGAACCCACATGCCAGGCGCTATTCATGCCGAGGGTCTCGTGAAGACCTTCGGCGACGTAAGGGCTCTGGACGGCGTGGACCTGGACGTCCCCGAGGGGACGGTCCTGGGGCTTCTCGGCCCCAACGGCGCCGGCAAGACCACCACCGTGCGCGTGCTCACCACGCTCCTGAAGCCCGACAGCGGCAGGGCGGTCGTCGCGGGCATCGACGTGCTCAAGCACCCCAACGAAGTCCGTCGCTCCATCGGCCTCTCCGGCCAGTTCGCGGCCGTCGACGAGTACCTCACCGGCCGGGAGAACCTCCAGATGGTCGGGCAGCTCTACCAGATGTCCGCCAGGGCGGCGAAGGTCCGCGCCGGCGAGCTGCTGGACCGGTTCAACCTCGCCGACGCCGCCGACCGCCCCGCGAAGACGTACTCCGGCGGCATGCGCCGCCGCCTCGACCTCGCCGCCGCCCTCGTCGTCTCCCCGCCCGTGATGTTCATGGACGAGCCGACGACCGGCCTCGACCCACGCAACCGCCAGCAGCTGTGGGAGGTCATCAAGGAGCTGGTCGCCGGCGGCACGACGCTGCTGCTCACCACGCAGTACCTCGAGGAGGCCGACCACCTGGCCCACGACATCTGCGTCGTCGACCACGGCAAGGTCATCGCCCGCGGCACCTCCGACCAGCTCAAGGCCCGCACCGGCGGCGAGCGCGTCGAGGTCGTCGTCCACCGGCACGACGAGATCGCCCCGGCCCGCGAGGTCCTCGCCGGCTTCGGCAAGGGCGAGGTCGCCGTGGAGGAGCACACCCGCAAGCTCACCGTGCCGGTCACCGGCGGCGCCAAGCTGCTCGCCGAGGTCATCCGCGAGCTCGACGCACGGGGGGTCGAGATCGACGACATCGGCCTGCGCCGCCCGACCCTCGACGACGTGTTCATCTCGCTGACCGGCCACGCCGCCGAGCGCGGGGACGACGACACCGAGGTCGTGAAGGAGGCCGTGAAGTGAGCACCCTCTCCGACGCCCCCAAGGTCGCGGCCCCCCGGCCGCGCGGGGGCATCGCCCAGTCGGTCGCCGACTCCCTGGTGGTCGCCAAGCGGAACCTCATCCGGATGTCCCGCATCCCGGAGATGGTGATCTTCGGGCTGATCCAGCCGATCATGTTCGTGGTGCTGTTCACGTACGTCTTCGGCGGCTCCATCGAGGTCGGCAGCACCATCGCCCCGGGCGCCTACCGCGAGTTCCTGATGGCCGGCATCTTCGCCCAGACCGTCACCTTCGCCACCGCGGGCGCCGGCGCGGGCATCGCCGACGACATGCACAAGGGCCTGATCGACCGGTTCCGGTCACTGCCGATGGCCCGCGGGGCGGTCCTCACCGGCCGGACGCTCGCCGACCTCGTCCAGACCACGTTCACGCTGGTCGTGCTCGCGATCGTCGCCCTCATCGTGGGCTGGCGGGTCCACGAGAACATCGGCAAGGTGCTGCTCGGCTTCGGCCTGCTGCTCCTGCTCGGCTACGCGTTCTCCTGGATCGGCGCCCTGATCGGCCTGTCGGTGCGCACGCCGGAGGCGGCCACGTCCGGCGGCCTGATCTGGCTGTTCCCGCTGACGTTCATCTCCAACGCCTTCGTCGACGCCAACAAGCTGCCGACCTTCCTGCGCCACATCGCCGAGTGGAACCCGTTCAGCGCCACGGTGCAGGCGTGCCGGGAGCTCTTCGGCAACCTGCCCCCGGGCTTCACGGTCTCGGACGCCTGGCCCATGCAGCACCCGGTCCTCGCCTCGGTGCTGTGGTCGCTGCTGATCCTGGTCGTCTTCCGGACCCTGGCGGTGCGCAAGTACCGGTCGGCGGCCGCCTGACGGTCGGGTACGAAAAGGGGCCGGGCCGCGTCGCGCGCGGCCCGGCCCCTTCTCGTCGATCGGGCGGTCTCAGCCCTTGTACGGCTTGGCGTCGAGGATCTTGACGGACGCCTTCTTGCCGTTCGGGAGCTCGTACTGCGCGTCCTCGCCGACCTTCTTGCCGTTGACGCCCGTGCCGAGCGGCGACTGCGGGGAGTAGGTCTCGACGTCGGAGCTCGCGTACTCGCGGGAGGCGAGGAGGAACGTCAGGGTGTCGCTCTCGTCGCCGTCGAACGCGATGGTGACCACCATGCCGGGCGCGACGACACCGCTCTCCGTGGGAGCCTCGCCGACCTTCGCGTGCTCCAGCAGCTGGGTCAGCTGGCGGATGCGCAGCTCCTGCTTGCCCTGCTCCTCCTTGGCCGCGTGGTACCCGCCGTTCTCGCGCAGGTCGCCCTCCTCCCGAGCAGCCGCGATCTTGGCGGCGATCTCGGTTCGCGCGGGACCAGACAGGTGCTCCAGCTCGGCCTTGAGCTGGTTGTACGCCTCCTGGGTGAGCCAGGTGACGTTCTCGCTGGTCTGGGTCACAGGTGCTCCTCGTCGGTACTGGGATACAAAGCAACGCCCTATCCAGAAGCATTCTGCCTTCCTGGATGGGCGAAACCACGAGCCTAACAATTTCGCAGGCAAAGGGGGAGGACGAACGTCACTTATTTTGCGTCGTCGCAGGTCAGCGCCGAATCGGACAGGGCCGTTCCGGTTACTCCCGGCTACTCCGAGGCGCCTACCCCGGGCCGCCCGCTCCTACTCGGAGGTACAGCCGAGCAACTGGGCGCTGGTCGCCTTCGCCGTCGTACGCACCGTGACGACCTCGTCGATCCGCGTGGCGGCCCCGTCGAAGCGGACCTCCTTGCGGCCCACCTCGCCGCCGTCCTCCGCGAGGGCCCGCAGCGTGCAGTAACCCCGGGCGTCCCGCTCCTTGCGGACCTCCAGGTGGACCGCGACCCGGTCCTCCGCGGAGAGGTCGAACTTGATCACCTCGGCGCTGACCTTCTGGCCCGCGACGTAGTCGTAGCCGAACCAGCCGACCACGGCGAGCAGCACGGCGCCCAGCACCGCGCCGAGGACCTTGAGCCGGCGGTCGGCGCGCTCGTCCGCCGAGCGGCCGTAACGGCCTTCGGGGAGCCCTTCGCGCACCGCGCTCATGATCGGTCCTCTCGTACGCCGGACGACGGAATTTTCCGTGCCCCGATTCCGTCACTATAGAAGCCGCCCCACGCCGACTATTCATCGAGGATCGAGTCTTGACCGAGCAGCTGCGACTGATGGCCGTTCACGCCCACCCCGACGACGAGTCGAGCAAGGGCGCGGCCACGATGGCCAAGTATGTGTCCGAGGGGGTGGACGTGCTGGTCGTCACGTGCACGGGTGGCGAGCGCGGCTCCATCCTCAATCCGAAGCTCCAGGGCGACGCGTACATCGAGGCGAACATCCACGAGGTGCGCCGCAAGGAGATGGACGAGGCCCGCGAGATCCTCGGCGTCCGCCAGGAGTGGCTCGGCTTCGTCGACTCCGGCCTGCCCGAGGGTGACCCGCTGCCGCCGCTGCCGCAGGGCTGCTTCGCCCTGGAGGACGTCGACAAGGCGGCCGGCCGCCTGGTGAAGTCCATCCGCGCCTTCCGGCCGCAGGTCATCACGACGTACGACGAGAACGGCGGCTACCCGCACCCCGACCACATCATGACCCACAAGATCACGATGGTGGCCTTCGAGGGTGCGGCCGACGCCGAGAAGTACCCGGAGCAGGAGTTCGGCCCGGTCTGGCAGCCCCTGAAGGTCTACTACAACCAGGGCTTCAACCGGCCGCGCACGGTCGCGCTCCACGAGGCGCTCCTCGCCCGCGGCCTGGAGTCGCCGTACGGCGAGTGGCTGGAGCGCTGGAAGGAGTTCGAGCGCGTCGAGCGGACGCTGACCACGCACGTGCCGTGCGCCGACTTCTTCGAGACCCGCGACAAGGCGCTGATCGCCCACGCCACCCAGATCGACCCGGACGGCGGCTGGTTCCGCGTGCCGATGGAGATCCAGAAGGAGGTCTGGCCGACCGAGGACTACGAGCTCGCCAAGTCCCTGGTCGACACCTCCCTCCCCGAGGACGACCTCTTCGCGGGCATCCGGGACAATGTCTGACATGAGCGCACACCAGGCACTGACCCAGCTCGTCCCGATCGCCGCCCAGGAGTTCGACAAGAACAAGGTCACTCCGGGCGTCCTCGGCTTCATCGTCTTCGCCGTCATGGCCCTGGCCGTGTGGATGCTGATGAAGTCGATGAACCGCCACATGGGCAAGGTGAACTTCGAGGAAGCCCCGGAGCCGGCGACCGCGCAGTCGGCGCCCAAGGGCGCCGAGTAACCATCCGGCTCCGCCGCAGGGCCGCTCCGCAGGACGGGGCGGCCCTGCGGCGTGCCCGGGGGCTTCTCCCCGCGGACGCCGTCGCATGCGATGCCGGCTTGTGTGTACGGAGTGCATTGCGGCGGCGACAGTGGGTCGATAAGTTGCGCCCGCGGCAGCGGAACAATTAATTCCGGCGTCGCGTCAGTGCGCGGTTTTCTGTCAGTGGCCGAAAAGCGCGGTTGATTTTGAGACACGTCGACTTCGCCGATGTGTAAGGTGCTTGGAGGTCAATGCTGCTTGACGCGTTCTTACGGGGCTGTTTATAGTCGCCACAAGATCGAGTTGCAGATGTTGTGCAGCCCGCTCACTCGGAGTGGACGACGGGGGTTCAACGTTCGGCACACCGAGACCATTCGCTCGAATGACCACCGACGAAAGGTTAGTGAAGTGCGATCTGAAATGACCATCACGCGCTCGGATTCCGCTGCCATCCGCCCTGAGGCGCTGGCTGCGCAGGATTTCGCGAACACCGTCCTCAGCGGTGCGGCGCCCGGCTTCCACGCGGACTGCGAGACGCCCGTCATGGCCACGCCGGCCACCCCGACCGCTGCTCAGTTCGTCATCCAGGGCAGCACCATCTGCCTCGTCTGCTGACGGATAACTGATCCGGGTATCGGGGAAACCCGCGTCATGTGGGTTTCCCCGGCATTCGGTTTCCGCGCGTTCGGTTTCCGCGCGTTCGTGATGATGGCCAGATGTGCGATGGGGGAGACGAAGAATCCGGTGAGATGGAAGCGGCGGAGGCGGCGTGCCTCACATGCGAATGCCGCCCAGAAAGCGGCTGACCGCGTACTTCTGCCGATAGCGGTCGGGCAAATCCTCGCGGCGGCGGAAACGCTGTTTCTCCGCGAGGAATTCGAAGACGACGGATTTCTCCGGGGCACCTCGGCCCAGCAGTATCCGCCAGGCAGTCTGCGGCACCGGATCGGCCGCGTCCTCGACCATCCGCGTACCCCCAGGGTGCTCGCGGGAGTGACCCTCGCGGCCTCGGCGGGCCTGGTGCTCGCCCGTGGCAACAGGAAGGCGCAGATCGCCGCGGCGACGGTCATCGGAACGTGCAACCGGCTGAACGAGATCCGCACCCCGTACGGACGGGACGGTGCGGACCAGATGACGGCCGTCATCACGCAGTACCGCGCCCTCACGGCGCTGATCCCCGACCGGCAGGTCTCCGACGACCTCTTCCTGCGGGCGGTCAACTTCCAGGCCGGGCTCAGCTACGTGGTCTCGGGCGTCGCCAAGGCCTTCGGGAGCAGCTGGGTCCAGGGCGACGCCCTGCTCGAAGTCCTGCAGACGGAGGCCTACGGCCGGGGGCCCGCCGCGGCCCTCCTGCGCAGGTACCCCCGGCTCTGCCGGGCGCTGACCGTCGGCACGGTGGTCTGGGAGGCGGCCTTCCCGCTCATCTACCTGTTGCCGCGCAAGCAGGCCTCCCACGCCCTCTCGGCGGTCAAGGCCTTCCACGTCGGCGTGGCGGCGACCATGGAGCTGCCGCGCTTCGTGTGGGGCTTCTTCGGCTCCCACGGAGCGGTCGGCTACGTCCTGGACACCCGCGGCGCGCGCCGGACCTTCGAGAAGACCGTGCTGGGCATCGCCGGCGGCGTCACCCTCGCGAGCGCGCTGATCGCGCGCGAGAAGCGCCGGATCGCCGAGCAGCGGCGGCTCGGCCCCAAGGGCGCCGCACGGCTCCCCCATGCGGACGGCGTCGTCGAGTACCGGGTGCACCGCCCCGCGGACGGGTCCGCCTCCGGCACGGTGATCATCCTCGAGTGCGGCCTGGGGCAGTCCCTCGAGTCCTGGGAGTGGGTCGCGGAGGGCCTGGCGCAGCAGCACACGGTCATCCGCTACCACCGGCCCGGATACGGCCTCACGACGTCGCGTGCGGAGAGCGGGGACCTCCTGGCCGCCGTGCTCGACGAGGTCGGGGCCGAGGGGGAGATCGTGGTGGTCACCCACTCCATCGGTTCGCTGAGCGCGGCCTCCTACGTGCGCGACGAGCGCTTCGCCGACCGCGTCGGCAAGCTGGTGGTCGTCGACGGCACCGACCCGGTGCTCCTGGAGGAGGACCGTACGGACCGCAGGCGGCTCGGCAAGTTCCTCCAGGCCCAGCTCTACACCCTCGTCGCCGCCGTGACAGGGATCTACGAGTGGGCGCCCAACGCGGTGGAACGGCAGGCGGGATACACGCCCGACACCCAGTACAGCCACGTGCAGTTCGTGTTCACACCGAGGAACATCGTCAACTCGGTCCGCGAGTACCGGGGCATGCGGACCGACGACGCCGTCTCCCGTCTCGGGTCCGTCGCATCGGTCCTGGTCGTCGCCTCGGACGAGTACGCCGACCAACAGGCGGTGCTGGCCGAGAAGCTCGGAGCGAAGTTCGAGGTGGTGCACGGCTCCGCGCACCGGTCGATCATCGGATACCGGAAGCACGCCGAGAAGGTCGAAGGCGCTATCAGAAGGTTCATGGATGCTTGCTGACCGGATCAAGGGCGTGGCGGCCTCCTGCGCCGTGGGGGCGCTCGCGGTGCACCTGGTCGCCACCGTCCTGCAGAACACGCCCGACTCCTACAACCAGGACCTGCGCAAGTTCACGGGCGGCTGGCCCATCCCCGGATGGAGGTTCTTCGCGCCGAACCCGGGCGTGCAGAACGTGCACCTGCTGGTCCGTGAGACCACCGGCGACGGTCCGACGCCGTGGCGTGACGTGACCCCGGTGGTCCCGCACGGATGGACACAGGTGCTGTACAACCCGCGGAGCCGCGGCCCCAAGGCGCTGTTCGACGCCATGCAGCAGCTGTCCGTCATGAGCGCGAACCAGGCCGACTTCGCCTGGGTCACCCAGAGCCTGCCGTACGACCTGGTGCTCGCGGCGAGCCGGGCCGCGGTGGCCGACGACGCGCAGGCCCTGCAGTTCCTGCTGATGAACGTGTTCCCCAGCGCGCCGCCGGAGCACCGGATGAAGCCGATCCTCACCTCCGAGTGGATCCCCCTCGGCACCGCCGCCCGCACGGCGGGAGCCGCCGGGTGAACGTGGAGAGGTTCGAGGGCGCGGAGCTCCACGTCCACATCACGGGTTCCATCAGCGCGGCGCTCGTGCCGTGGTGGATCCACTGGCTGCGGGAGCTCCATCCGGACCTGGTCGTCAACGTGTCGGTGACACGCGCCGCGTCGCGGTTCCTGGCGGTCCGGTCCCTCCGCCACCTGGCCAACGGCAAGGTGTGGATCGACGCGTGGGACGACGAGGAGACGCCGCCCGAGGTCAACTCCGGGAGGAGCGGCGCCTCCGAGTGCTTCCTCGTCTTCCCCGCCACCCTGGACACCGTCATGCGCCTGGCGCAGGGGCGCGCGGACTCACCCGCCCTCCTGATGCTGCAGGTGACCGATGCGCCCATCGTCATCGCGGACACGTTCCCGGGTTCCAACGAGATCGTCGAGAGCCATGTGCGGACCCTCGAGCTCCGCCCGAACGTCGCGTTCGCCCCGCGGGTGACCGGCGTACGCGCGAGCAACCGGTCGACGGCCGAGGTGGGTTTCAACCTGCCGGGTGCCCTCGCCGTGGCCAACGCAATGCTGAAGGAAGGTCGTCCCGGTGAGTGACCCGAGCGTGTACGACGAGGCGGCGATCGAGGCCTACGACCTGGTGTCCTCGATGCTCTCCCCCGGGGCCGGGCTCGCCGCCTGGGTGTCGTCGCACCGGCCCCTGGCCGGCCGTACCGTCCTGGACCTGGGGTGCGGCACGGGCGTGTCCTCGTTCGCGCTCGCCGAGGCCGGTGCGCGCGTCACGGCGGTCGACGCCTCACGGCCGTCGCTGGACGTCCTCGAGGGCCGACGCCTGGACCGCGACGTCGAAGCGGTGCAGGGCGACTTCCGGGACCTCCGGTTCGACTCCGCGTTCGACGTCATCACCCTGTCGCGGAACACCTTCTTCCTCGCCCAGACGCAGGAGGAGAAGATCGACCTGCTGCGCGTCATCGCCCGGCACCTGAAACCGGGAGGCGCGGCCTTCCTCGACTGCACCGACCCCGCCGAGTTCCAGCAGGCGGGCGGCGACGCGCGTTCGGTCACCTACCCGCTGGGCCGCGAGCACATGGTGACGGTGACGCAGACGGCGGACCGCGCCGCCCAGCAGGTCCTGAGCGTCTTCATCGTCCAGAGCGCGTCGACACTGACCGCGTTCCACGAGCAGGCCACCTGGGCTACGCTCGCGGAGATCCGGCTGATGGCACGGATCGCAGGTCTGCAGGTCGCGGACGTCAACGGTTCGTACGCGGGGGAGCCTTACGGGGCGCGCTCTCGGGAGATGCTGGTCGTTCTGGAGCCGCAGTGAGCAATGTGCCCGCGATCGAGGCCGAGGGCGCCACGGTCGTCCTGGACGGAACCACGCTGCTGGCGCCGACGACGTTCGCGGTGATGCCGGGCGAGTTCTGGTGTCTCACCGGCAGCAACGGCTCCGGGAAGACGACCCTCCTGCGGGCCTTCCTGGGGAGCCGGCGGCTGACGGACGGTGCCGTCCGCGTGCAGGGCGAGACCGTCGACCTGGCCAAGCCCCGGCACCGGCGGATCGTCGCCTCGCTCGTCGATCCGGTGCCCGTCGCGCGCGACATGACACTGCGCGAGCAGGTGACGCTGGTGGCCGCCTCCTGGCACGGCAACACCACGACGACCGCGGAGCGCGCCGAAGAGGTCATCGGGCACCTGGGCCTCACCCCTCTGGGCGAGCGGTTCCCCTCGCAGCTCTCCTCCGGTCAGCTGCAGCTCTTCAACCTCGCGCTGACCCTGGTCCGCCCCGCCGACGTGATCCTGCTCGACGAGCCCGAGAGGCACCTCGACACCGACCGCGTCGATCTCGTCGCCACGCTGCTCGCCGAACGCGCGGAGCAGGGGACGTCCTTCCTGGTCGCCACCCACGAGGCCGCCATGGTGGACGCCTGCGACGGCGTCATGGAGCTGGGATGACGACGGACAGCATCACGGCGGTGGAGGCCGACCCCAAGGCCCGCGTCCACGCCGTACGGCACCGGTACGCCCGCCGCGGTGACCGCCCCACGGCGCACGACTGGGCGTACACCATCTACCTCACCGTCATCCTCGCCTCCGTCTACGTGGCGCCGGTCGTCTACCTGGTGAGCACCTCGCAGCCGCTGGTTCCGCTGGGGTCCTCCCAGGCGGCGACGCCGGTGGCCTGCGTGGTCGCGGCCGCGGTGGTCTGGGGCGCCCAGCTCACCGGGCGGTTCTGGGGGCCCCTGGTGCTCAAACCGTTCCTGCTGCACGTGTTCATGTCGACGGACCTGTCCCCGACGCACTACCTCGGCCCGATCGCCCGCCGCCGGCTGCTGTACGCGGGACTCGGCACGCTGCTGACGGTGTGCACGGCGGCGTTCCTCGTGACCGACCTGTTCGACCACCGGGGAACCGCGCTGCTGCCGCAGGGCGTGTCCGTCGCGGTGGGCATCGGCGCCGTCGCCGCCGTGGCCTGGCTGTGGGGCCAGATCCGTACGGTGCGCGACAACCTCCTGCTCGCCTCCGCCGTGGCCGCCGCAGCCGTCGTCGTCGCGCTGCTCGGCCGGTCCGCCGTCCTGGGCGGGGGCGGCCTGTGGCTCGTCGCCGGTGTGCTGGCGGTCTCGGCGCCGGTGCTCGGGCGGTCCGCCTTCCGGGCCGTCCGCACGGTCGACCTCGCCCGGCTCGCACGCGAATCGGCGCGTGCCGCCGAGGCCCAGACCTTCGCCTGGACCGGCACGCTCCACCACGCGCTCGACCTCTACCGCCCGCAGCCGCGCGGGCTCACGTCGGTCCTGGTGCGTCCGGACGGGCGCCTGCGCGGCCACCTCGCGCAGGGGGCGGTCCGCGCCCTCCGCACCCGGGGTCGCGCCCTCGCGGCCGGGGCGTTCCTGCTGACCGGCGGTGCCCTGCTGACGCTCGGCGTCACGGAGCCGGACGGCGGACTGGCGACGTTTTCCCTGGTGGCCGGCCCGGTCGCCGTGTACTGGGGGTCCGGGTGGGTCGGCGAGTCCTGGCGCGGACTGCGCGACGAGCTGACGCTGGCCCCGTTGTACGGCGAGTGGTGGGGCGGGCTGCTCGCCCGCACCCTGGCCTGGCCGGTCGTCGCGGTGGTGGCCACGGTGGGCCTCGCCGGCGGTGTCGCGGCCATGGTCCGGTGGCCGTTCGCGGGTGGCGGGCCGCTCGACGCGCTGCTGTTCGCCGCGGGGACGGTGGTGCTCGTGCTCGGTGCCAGGTTCCTGCGCGAGATGAAGATGAACCTGCCGATCGAGCTGCTGCTGCCCGTCATCACGCCCCTGGGCGACCTCTCCGGGCTCCGGGTCTTCGTCTGGCAGTTCGACGGACTCGTCGTCGTGCTGGTCGGCGTCCTCGCGATGGCGGAGATGCCGTCCGCGCCCGGTGCGGCCCTGGTCGCGCTGGGCATCGCCGCCTGGTGTGTCTGGGCGGGCCTGCGCCGGACGGGATGGGCCCGCCGGGCCGTGTTCACCCGCCTCGGCCGGGCGTAGCGGCCCCTGCTCCGAGCGACGGCGGGAACGGGGTCCCGCGCGAGCCGGCTGCGCAGGGCAGGATGGAGGCATGGCCAACCGACTCGCACATGAGACGTCCCCGTACCTCCTCCAGCACGCCGACAACCCGGTCGACTGGTGGCCCTGGTCGGACGCGGCGTTCGCCGAGGCCCGCGAACGCGGCGTACCCGTCCTGCTGTCGGTCGGTTACTCGTCGTGCCACTGGTGTCATGTCATGGCGCACGAATCGTTCGAGGACGACGCCACCGCCGCCTACCTCAACGAGCACTTCGTGCCCGTCAAGGTCGACCGCGAGGAGCGGCCGGACGTCGACGCCGTGTACATGGAGGCGGTGCAGGCCGCCACCGGGCAGGGCGGGTGGCCCATGACGGTGTTCCTGACGCCCGACGCGGAGCCCTTCTACTTCGGTACGTACTTCCCGCCCGAGCCCCGGCACGGCATGCCGTCCTTCCTCCAGGTCCTCGAAGGAGTACGGGTCGCGTGGTCGGACCGGCGCGAGGAGGTCGGGGAGGTCGCGGGCAACATCGTGCGCGAGCTGGCCGGCCGGTCGCTCGCGTTCGGCGGGGCCGGGGTGCCGGGGGAGCAGGAGCTGGCGCAGGCGCTGCTGGGGCTGACCCGGGACTACGACGCGAAGCACGGCGGGTTCGGCGGGGCGCCGAAGTTCCCGCCGTCCATGGTGGTCGAGTTCCTGCTGCGGCACCACGCGCGGACCGGCGCGGAGGGCGCGCTGGAGATGGCGGTCCACACGTGCGAGGCCATGGCACGCGGCGGGATCTACGACCAGCTCGGGGGCGGGTTCGCCCGCTACTCGGTGGACCGCGAGTGGGTTGTGCCCCATTTTGAGAAAATGTTGTATGATAATGCGCTTTTGTGTCGGGTGTACGCGCACCTGTGGCGGGCCACCGGCAGTGACCTGGCCCGCCGGGTGGCGCTGGAGACGGCCGACTTCATGGTGCGCGAACTGCGCACCGCCGAGGGCGGCTTCGCCTCGGCGCTCGACGCGGACAGCGACGACGGAAGCGGCAAGGTCGTCGAGGGCGCGTACTACGTGTGGACGCCCGAGCAGCTGCGCGAGGTGCTGGGCGAGGAGGACGCCGCCCACGCCGCGCGGTACTTCGGCGTCACCGAGGAGGGCACCTTCGAGCACGGCTCCTCGGTGCTGCAGCTGCCGCAGGACGCCGGAGTCGCCGACGCCGAGCACATCGAGGACATCCGGCGGCGGCTGTTCGACGCACGCGACCGGCGGCCCCGCCCCGGCCGGGACGACAAGATCGTGGCCGCCTGGAACGGGCTCGCCATCGCCGCGCTCGCCGAGACCGGGGCCTTCTTCGACCGGCCCGACCTGGTCGAGCGGGCCACGGAGGCCGCCGACCTCCTCGTACGCCTCCACATGGACGGCTCGGCGCGGCTCGCGCGTACCTCCAAGGACGGACATGTGGGCGCCAACGCCGGTGTCCTGGAGGACTACGGCGACGTGGCGGAAGGATTCCTCACCCTGGCCGCGGTCACCGGCGAGGGCGTGTGGCTGGAGTTCGCCGGGTTCCTGCTCGACATCGTGCTGGACCGGTTCACCGGCGAGGGCGGTGAGCTGTACGACACGGCCCATGACGCCGAGCGGCTCATCCGCCGCCCGCAGGACCCCACCGACAACGCCGCCCCCTCCGGCTGGACCGCCGCCGCCGGGGCCCTGCTCGCGTACGCCGCCCACACCGGTTCCGAGGCCCACCGGACCGCCGCCGAGCAGGCCCTCGGCGTGGTGAAGGCGCTCGGGCCGCGCGCGCCGCGCTTCATCGGCTGGGGGCTGGCGGTCGCCGAGGCGGTGCTCGACGGGCCGCGCGAGGTCGCGGTCGTCGGCGGGCCGGACGTCGCGGAGGAGGCCCGGGCGCTGCACCGCGCGGCGCTGCTCGGCACCGCGCCGGGGGCCGTGGTGGCCTTCGGGCGGCCGGGCGCCGGGGACGAGTTCCCGCTGCTCAGGGACCGTCCGCTGATCGACGGGCGGCCCGCGGCGTATGTGTGCCGCCACTTCGTCTGCGACGCGCCTACCACGGACGTGGCCGAACTCGGTCGGAAACTGTCCAACTGACGACGGAAACAATGTTTTTATCGGGATAGCCCCTGAGTGTCGGTCCCGGCCTCTATTCTCGTCTGCACGAGGAGTTGAGGAGACTCCGCACGCGTTCTGGGGAGGGCGTGTGCGGACGTCGCGCATGGGCGTCGACGGCCAGGGGGGTCCTGCCGCGATCCGCCCCGAAAAGCTGCTTTTCGATCCGGGGATCGACCACCGTCGCGGTGGCGCGCGCCGTACCTGACCACGCGCCCGCGTCACCGCGGCAGGTCCGAGGGGGGACCTTCCGTGCTCCTATCGCTGTTCGTCGCTGCCGTTTCACTGGCGTTGTTCTGGATGGCCGCGTTCACACTCTGGTGGCAGATGCACGCCTGGCGTACGCCGGAGACGCTCGCCGCCACCCGATTCGCCCGCCCGGACGGCCAACAGGGCCTGTCCTTCTCGCTGTTGCTGCCCGCCCGGCACGAACAGCTCGTCCTGGAGCACACCATCGACCGGCTCCGGGAGTCCAGCCACCGCGACTTCGAGATCATCGTGATAGTCGGCCACGACGACCCGGAGACCGCCGAGGTCGCCGAGCGCGCCGCCGCCCGCGACCCCGGGCGCGTACGCGTCGTGGTCGACACCCACGAGACCAAGAACAAGCCGAAGGCGCTCAACACCGCCCTGCCGTACTGCCGGGGCGACGTCGTCGGAGTCTTCGACGCCGAGGACCAGGTCCACCCCGAGCTGCTCGCCCACGTGGACCACGCCTTCACCGCCACCGGCGCCGACGTCGTCCAGGGCGGCGTCCAGCTGATCAACTTCCACTCCAGCTGGTACTCCCTGCGCAACTGCCTGGAGTACTTCTTCTGGTTCCGCTCCCGCCTCCACCTGCACGCCGCCAAGGGCTTCATCCCGCTCGGCGGCAACACCGTCTTCGTCCGCACCGACGTGCTGCGGGAGGCCGGAGGCTGGGACCAGGACTGCCTCGCCGAGGACTGCGACCTGGGCGTACGCCTCTCCAGCACGGGCAAGAAGGTCGTCGTCGCGTACGACGCCGACCTGGTCACCCGCGAGGAGACCCCCGGCACCCTGGTGAGCCTGCTCAAGCAGCGCACCCGGTGGAACCAGGGCTTCCTCCAGGTCTACCGCAAGAAGGACTGGCGCCAACTGCCCACCCTGGGCCAGCGGATGCTCGCCCGCTACACCCTCATGACCCCGTTCATGCAGGCCTTCACGGGCGTCATCATCCCGCTCAACGCCGCGGTCGCCCTCTTCCTCGACGTGCCCGTCGGGATCGCCTTCATCACCTTCCTGCCGATGATCACCGCCCTGGTGACGTTCGTCTTCGAGATCGTCGGACTGCACGACTTCGGCCGCCAGTACGGGCTGCGCGTGCGGTTGGTCCACTACCTGAAGCTCATCGTCGGCGGGCCCTTCTACCAGCTGCTGCTGGCGGGCGCGGCCGTCCGCGCTGTCTGGCGCGAACAGCGCGGCCGCAACGAATGGGAGCTCACCAGCCACGTCGGCGCCCACCTCGTCCGAGAGGAGGCCACCCGATGACCGCGACCCTGCCCGCACCGCACGCCGCCGCCGCCCCGCAGGCGGCCGCCCCGGCGCCGCCCGACAAGAGACGGCTCGTCACCCGGCCCGTCGTCCGCTTCCGCGGCTCGCGCCCCGACCTGGTCCTGTGCGGCGTCCTGCTCGCCGCGATCCTGCTCGTCCAGGGCTGGAACATCCAGCACTACCCCACCCTCAGCGACGACGAGGGCACCTACCTCGCCCAGGCCTGGGCCGTGCAGAAGGGCCACGGCCTCGCCCACTACACGTACTGGTACGACCACCCGCCGCTCGGCTGGATGCAGATAGCCGCCCTGACGTGGATACCGTCGCTCCTGGCGCCCGAGTCGATGACGGTCGCCTCCATGCGCTTCGCGATGCTGCTGATCGCCGCCGCGTCCGCCGTGATGCTGTACGTGCTGGCGCGCCGCCTGTGGCTGCCGCGCTGGGCGGCGGGCCTCGCCATGGCGCTGTTCGGGCTCTCCCCGCTCTCCGTCGTCCTCCAGCGGGAGATCTTCCTCGACAACCTCGCCGTGATGTGGACGCTGCTGGCGTTCTGCCTGGCCGCCTCGCCCAACCGCCACCTCTGGCACCACTTCGGGGCCGGCCTCGCCGCCGCCGTCGGCGTCCTCACCAAGGAGACGATGCTCGTCGTCCTGCCGGCGCTGCTGGTGACGATGTGGCGGCACAGCCACCGCGACACCCGCAAGTTCGCCGTCACCGGCGCCGTCACGGCCTGCGCGCTGATCGGCCTCACGTACCCGCTGTTCGCGCTCCTCAAGGGCGAGCTGCTGCCCGGTGCCGGGCACGTGTCGCTGTGGGAGGGCATCACGTACCAGATGAGCCGCCCCGGCTCCGGCTTCATCCTCACCGAGGGCACCGGCTCCCACGGCGTCCTCGAAAGCTGGCTCTACTACGACCGGGTCCTGCCGCTCGGCGGCCTCGCCGGCGCCGCGCTGCTCCTGGTCACCCTCCGCTGGTCGGTCACCGCGCGGGCGCTGGCCGGACCGGCCCTCGCCGTCGCCATCCTGGCGATCGTCGCGATGCGCCCCTCCGGCTACCTGCCCGCCATGTACGTCATCCAGGCGCTGCCCTTCCTCGCCCTGGTGCTCGCCGGGGGAGCGGCGAGCGTCGCCCACGCCGTCCTGCGCAAGGGCCGCCCGCTGCCGGGGCTGGTCCCCGCGCGCCGGACGGCCGCCGTCCTGCTGGCGGCGGCCGCCGCGGTGTACGTCGTCCCGCGCTGGTACGACGGCGACCGCACCGCCATGACCGCCGACGCCAACGCCCCCTACCGGGCGGCCGCCTCCTGGCTCTCCCACGAGGTCCCGGACCCGGCGCGCACGCGCGTGCTGGTCGACGACGCGCTCTGGCTCGACCTGGTGCACGCCGGGTACGAACCGGGGCTCGGCGCCATCTGGTTCTACAAGGCCGACCTCGACCCGGCGGTGACGAAGACCCTGCCCGGCGGCTGGCGGGACCTGGACTACGTCGTCGCCTCCCCGACCGTACGGCGCGACGCGCGTGACCTGCCCAACGTCAAGGCGGCGCTGGAGCATTCGACGCCGGTCGCCACCTTCGGCGAGGGCGAGGAGCGGATCGAGATCCGGAAGATCACCGGAGCGGAGGCCTCTTGACCATCCAGCCCACCGGCGCCGAGCACGTCGCCCCGGTCGCCGGGGACGTACCCGAGCCGGGAGCCGTCACCGTCGTCATCCCCACCTTCAACGAAGCGGGGAACGTACGGGAGCTGCTGCGCCGCATCGCCGACGCCGTGCCCCACCGCGTCCCGTGCGAGGTCGTCTTCGTCGACGACTCCACCGACGACACCCCCGCCGTGATCGCCGACGCCGCCCGGGACTGCCCGTTCCCCGTCACCGTCCTCCACCGCGACACGCCCGACGGCGGCCTCGGCGGCGCCGTCGTCGAGGGCCTCAGGGCCGCCACCGCCGACTGGGTCGTCGTCATGGACGCCGACCTCCAGCACCCGCCCGCGCTCGTCCCCGACCTCCTCGCCACCGGCGAGAAGGAGGCCGCCGACCTGGTCGTCGCCAGCCGCTACCTCCCGGGCGGCAGCCGCGCCGGGCTGGCGGGCGGCTACCGCGTCGCCGTCTCCCGCGCGGCCACCTGGGTCGCCAAGGGCCTGTTCCCGCGCGCCCTCGGCTCCCTCAGCGACCCGATGAGCGGCTTCTTCGCCATCCGGCGCTCCGCGGTGACCGCGGACGCCCTCAAGCCCCTCGGCTACAAGATCCTGCTGGAGCTGGCCGTACGGTGCCGGCCGGCCGGGGTCGCCGAGGTGCCGTTCGTCTTCGAGGAGCGGTACGCCGGCGAGTCCAAGTCCACGGCGAAGGAGGGCCTGCGCTTCCTGCGCCACCTCGTCGAGCTGCGCACCGCGTCGCCGCTCGCGCGCATGGCCGCCTTCGGACTGATCGGCCTCACCGGCTTCGTACCGAACCTCGCCGCCCTGTACGTCCTGACCGGCCTCGGGGTGCACTACCTCCCGGCCGAGATCCTCGCCAACCAGTTCGGCGTCGCCTGGAACTTCCTCCTCATCGAGGTGCTGCTCTTCCGCGACCGCCGCCACCACCGCCACTGGGCCGACCGCGTCGGCCGCTTCGCGCTGCTCGCCAACGCCGACCTCGTCGTGCGCATCCCGCTGATCGCCCTGTTCGTCGGGCAGCTCCACCTGTCGGCGCTGCCCGCCACCGCCCTCGCGCTGCTGACCACCTTCGTCCTGCGGTTCGCGGGGACGGAGGCGCTGGTCTACCTGCCCCGCAGAGCGCGTGCCGCCCGCACGGGAAGGAACCCCCGGTGAAACGGACCCCTCGACGAAGGCGGGGAGTGGCGCTGTTCGCCATCGGCGCCATGACCTCCGGCCTCCTCCTGGCCGCCCAGCCCCCGGCAGCCGCCGGGATCAACCTCATCAAGAACCCCGGCTTCGAGACCCCGGGGACCGGCCACGACGGCATGCCCGCCTGCTGGTCGAAGTCCGGCTGGGGCGACAACGACGCCACCTTCACCACGACCACGGACGCCCACTCCGGCACCGGCGCCATGAAGGTCGAGCTGACCCGCCGGGTCGACGGCGACCGCAAGGCCCTGATCACCGAGTCCGACGCCTGCGCCCCACCGGTCGTCGCCGCGCGGCAGTACGACCTGTCCCTCTGGTACAAGTCGACGACCCCCGACACGGCGATCACCCTCTTCCGGCACGACACGGACGCCGGCTGGCAGTACTGGACGGACCTCAAGACCCTCCCGATGGCCGGCGCGTACACCCGGGCCGAGGTGCGCACGCCCGCCGTACCGCCGGGCACGGACCGCATCGCCTGGGGCGTGTCCGTCTTCGGCACCGGCAGCGTCACCACCGACGACTACGTGATGGAGGAGGTCGCGGCCCCCGCGCCCGACCCGGTCTGCACGGGCACGGCCGAGGAGTGCGCCAAGGGCAAGTGGGAGGTGCTGGGCGTCAAGAACCCGGTCCGCTCCATGCACTCCGTCGTCCTCCACAACGGCAAGGTGCTGCTGATCGCGGGCTCCGGCAACGACCCGGAGATGTTCAAGGCGGGCACCTTCACCTCCGCCGTCTACGACCCGGCCAACGGCTCCTTCAAGACCATCCCGACGCCCGTCGACATGTTCTGCGCCGGCCACGTGCAGCTGTCCGACGGCCGGGTGCTGGTCATGAGCGGCAACAAGGGCTACCCGTCCGCCGACGGCAAGATCGGCTACCAGGGCCTGAAGGACTCGTACGTCTTCGACCCCGCGACCGAGTCGTACACCAGGACCAACGACATGCACGACGGCCACTGGTACCCGTCCGCGACGATCCTCGGCAACGGCGACGTGATCTCCTTCGGCGGCCTGAAGGAGGACTCCACCGGCAACGTGACGGCGGAGAGGTTCTCCGCCGCGCAGAACAAGTGGCTGCCGACGAACGAGGTCAAGCAGACCTGGTCGTACTGGGGCCTGTACCCGTCGATGATCCTCATGCAGGACGGGCGGCTGTTCTACTCCGGCAGCCACACCTTCGGCAACGGCACCCCCGGCACCGGCGCCTCCATCTACGACTACGACAAGAACACCATCACCGACGTGCCGGGCCTGCGGAACAAGGACGAGCGCGACGAGTCCGCCAGCGTGCTGCTGCCCCCGGCGCAGGACCAGCGGGTGCTGACCATCGGCGGCGGCAACAACGAGCGGAACCCCGCCGCCAACCGCCTCACCGACATCATCGACCTCAAGCAGCCCAACCCGGCGTACGTCGCCGGCCCGCCCCTCCCGCAGGGCCTGGTCGACCAGGGCGCGGGCAAGCGCCCGCAGACCGGCGACGAGGGCAAGATGTACGTCTCCGCGGTGCTGCTGCCCGACGGCAAGGTCCTGGAGACCGGCGGCGCGCTGCACGACCGGGCCGACCCGGTGTACGAGGCGTCGCTCTTCGACCCGGCCACCGACACCTACCAGGCGGGCATGGCCGCCGACCCGGTTCCGCGCGGCTACCACTCCTCGGCGTTCCTGCTGCCCGACGGCCGGGTGATGGCCGTCGGCGACAACCCCGGCAACGGCTCGTACAACCACGACGTGTCCGTCTACACGCCGCCGTACCTGCTCAAGGGCCCGCGCCCGAAGATCACTTCGGTGATCGACGGCCGCTGGAACTACGGCGACACCCAGCGGATCACGGTGGACCGGCCGATCGCCAAGGCGGAGCTGATCCGCCCGGCGGCCGTCACCCACTCCTCCGACCCCAACCAGCGGTTCGTCGACCTGCCGCTGTCCGTCATCGACGACCGGACGGTCGACCTGAACGTCACCGGCAACCCGAACCTCGCCCCGCCCGGCTGGTACATGCTCTTCGCGGTCGACGCGCACGGCATCCCGTCCGTCGCCCGGTGGGTGCACCTCGGCGGGCCCGCGGCGATGGCGGCGGAGGCGGAGAGGTCGGCGCACGTCCACGACTTCGCCGGCGACCTCGCCGCCGCGCCGAAGAAGCCGCTGAAGAAGCGGGACTCGGCCCCGGTCAGCCCGCGGATCGCCGGGTGCGACCGGCACTACGGCACGGCCGGGGTGTGCGTGCCGACGGCGTTCCCGGCGTCGGTGAAGGCGACGACGAAGGCCCGCTGCGACTGGCTGGCGGCGCACGACTACGGCCGCCTCAAGGTCAACGGCAACGACGACCCGCTGCGGCTCGACCCGAACCGCGACGGCCTGGCCTGCGGAAAGGGGGACACCGCTCCAGGGAAGCGCCGCTAGAGCGAAGGGCCGCCGCTGAGCGTGTCGAACGCCCGGTCGATGAGCGCGATCAGATCGTCCCGCTGGTCGCGCTCCGCCCAATGGAGCAGCACCTCGCGCAGGGCGCCCATGACGGCGGCGGTGAAGACCCGCACCTCCAGGTCGTCCGCCGCCCGCCCGGTGCGGTCGGCGAGGACGCGGGACAGCGGCTGGGAGGTCTCGGCCATGGTCTCGGTCATCCGGGCCCGTACGGCCGGGACCTCCACCAGCAGCCGGGCGCGCTGCCGCATCTCCTCCGGCTCCCGCTCCAGGAGCTCGCCCGCCGCCTGCGTGAGTACGGCGTGGAGCGACCGCAGGGGCTCCTCGCCGGTGGGACGGGCGCGCAGCGCCGCCTCGATGACCGGGTCGTACTCATCGGTGAGGACGATGTCCTCCTTGGCGGGGAAGTAGCGGATGACCGTGCTGGGCGAGACCTCCGCCGCCTCGGCGATCTGCTCGATGGTGGTCGCCTCGTACCCCCGCTCGGCGATCAGCCGGTAGGTGGCCCGTCTGATCGCGATGCGGGTCTTGAGCTTCTTGCGCTCCCGCAGGCCCAGGGGCTGACGCGCGGCGAGGAGCGGGGTGCGGGCGGCCATGGAACCCATTGTCGCGGCTCAGGCGTGCTGGTACGCCACCAGCGAGATCCCCACGTAGTGGGCGACGAACGCCGCCAGGGTGAGGGAGTGGAACACCTCGTGGAAGCCGAACCAGCGCGGTGACGGGTTCGGCCGCTTGAAGCCGTACACCACGCCGCCCACGCTGTAGAGCAGGCCGCCGACGACCACCAGGACCAGCACGGCGACGCCGCCCTTGTGCAGGAAGTCCGGCAGGAAGAAGACGGCCGCCCAGCCCATCGCGATGTAACACGGCGTGTACAGCCAGCGCGGGGCGCCGACCCAGAACACCCGGAAGGCGATCCCCGCCACCGCAGCCGCCCAGACCGCCCACAGCAGCACCCGCCCGGTGGAGTCGGGGAGGAGGAGCAGCGTCAGCGGGGTATAGGTGCCCGCGATGATCAGGAAGATATTGGCGTGGTCGAGCCGGCGCAGTACGGCGGTGGCGCGTGGGCCCCAGTTCCCCCGGTGGTACAGCGCGCTCACGCCGAAGAGGGCGCAGGCGGTGAAGGCGTAGATGCCGCACGCGATCCGGCCGCGCGTGGAGTCGGCCAGCGCGGTCAGGACGATGCCGGCGATCAGTGCGGCCGGGAACATCCCGGCGTGCAGCCAGCCACGCAGCTTCGGCTTCGACACGCTCGGTGTTATCTCGGTCACGTCGTCAGTTTCATCGGGCATGGCCGCTGCAGTCATGTCGGAATGCTACCGACGCCTCCGTACGTGGGGTGTTGGAGGCCGATGAGGGAGGTGTGGGGGCGTAATGAGTGGCAATGCTCACGTGAGAGGCCCTCTGGACATATGCGCACCGGACGCGGATGATCAGATGAGTGCGGTCGGCACCGGATGAGCGCCAGGAGATCAATGCCGTGAAGCATCCGGGTCGCAGCCCCCACGGGGCAGACAACCTCAAACCCCTCAACAAGGAGCAATCGTGGCGCGCGACAACGCGGCTCCCTCCACCGTCGTCCCCACCAACCACCGGGAACTGATCTCCTGGGTCGACGAGATCGCAGCAATCACGCAGCCGGACAGGGTCGTCTGGTGCGACGGTTCCGAAGCCGAGTACGAGCGTCTGTGCGAGGAGCTCGTCGCCAAGGGCACGTTCCGCAAGCTGGACCCGATCAAGCGCCCGAACTCGTACTACGCCGCGTCCGACCCCTCCGACGTCGCCCGCGTCGAGGACCGCACCTTCATCTGCTCCGAGAAGGAGGAGGACGCGGGCCCCACGAACCACTGGAAGGCCCCCGCCGAGATGCGGGAGATCTTCACGGGTGACGAGGGAATCTTCCGCGGCTCCATGAAGGGCCGCACCATGTACGTGGTCCCCTTCTGCATGGGCCCGCTCGGGTCGCCGCTCTCCGCCATCGGCGTCGAGATCACCGACTCCGCGTACGTCGCCGTCTCCATGCGCACCATGACCCGCATGGGCCAGGCCGTCCTCGACGAGCTCGGCGACGACGGCTTCTTCGTCAAGGCCGTCCACACCCTCGGCGCCCCGCTCGCGGAGGGCCAGGAGGACGTGCCGTGGCCCTGCAACACCACCAAGTACATCTCGCACTTCCCGGAGTCCCGCGAGATCTGGTCGTACGGCTCCGGCTACGGCGGCAACGCCCTGCTCGGCAAGAAGTGCTACGCCCTGCGCATCGCGTCCGTCATGGCCCGCGACGAGGGCTGGCTCGCCGAGCACATGCTGATCCTCAAGCTCACGCCGCCGCAGGGCGAGGCGAAGTACGTCGCCGCGGCCTTCCCGTCCGCCTGCGGCAAGACGAACCTCGCGATGCTGGAGCCCACGATCTCCGGCTGGACCGTCGAGACGA
Organism: Streptomyces sp. NPDC045998; assembly: GCF_056430285.1. Lineage (NCBI taxonomy): Bacteria > Bacillati > Actinomycetota > Actinomycetes > Kitasatosporales > Streptomycetaceae > Streptomyces > Streptomyces sp. NPDC045998. The sequence continues at coordinate 823,198 of NZ_JBWKLJ010000003.1, read as the reverse complement.
TCGGCGACGACATCGCGTGGATGCGGTTCGGCGAGGACGGCCGGCTGTACGCGATCAACCCCGAGGCGGGCTTCTTCGGCGTCGCGCCCGGCACCGGCGAGCACACCAACGCCAACGCCATGAAGACCCTGTGGGGCAACGCCGTCTTCACCAACGTCGCGCTCACGGACGACAACGACGTCTGGTGGGAGGGCATGACCGAGGAGGCGCCCAAGCACCTCGTCGACTGGAAGGGCAACGACTGGACGCCGGACTCCGAGACGCCGGCCGCCCACCCCAACGCCCGCTTCACCGTGCCCGCCTCGCAGTGCCCGATCATCGCGCCCGAGTGGGAGGACCCGAAGGGCGTGCCGATCTCGGCGATCCTCTTCGGCGGCCGCCGCGCCACCGCGGTCCCGCTGGTGACCGAGTCCTTCGACTGGCAGCACGGCGTCTTCCTCGGTGCCAACGTGGCGAGCGAGAAGACCGCCGCCGCCGAGGGCAAGGTCGGCGAGCTGCGCCGCGACCCGTTCGCCATGCTGCCGTTCTGCGGCTACAACATGGGCGACTACATGGCCCACTGGATCAAGGTCGGCAAGAGCGCGGATGCGGCCAAGCTGCCGAAGATCTACTACGTCAACTGGTTCCGCAAGAACGACGCGGGCAAGTTCGTCTGGCCGGGCTTCGGCGAGAACAGCCGCGTGCTGAAGTGGATCGTGGAGCGCCTGGACGGCAAGGCCGAGGGCGTCGAGACCCCGATCGGCATCCTGCCGACGCGCGAGTCCCTCGACACCGACGGCCTGGAGCTGCCCGAGGAGGACCTCGACTTCCTGCTGAAGGTCGACACCGAGGTGTGGCGCGAGGAGGCCGACCTCATTCCCGAGCACCTCAACACCTTCGGTGACCACACGCCGAAGGAGCTGTGGGACGAGTACCGCTCGCTGGTCGCCCGTCTGGGCTGACCCGCGCCGCCAAGACCTCGCGGCGGGTCAGCCTGCATCCGCCCTGACCTGTGGGTTCACGAATGACCCGCCGCGATGCACCGGCCCCCGGAGCCCCCTCAGGCTCCGGGGGCCGATTTGCGCGGGCCGGATTCTTCCGCGCCTGCTTTTCGAACTCCTGTGTGCCATCTGTGCACAGCGGTTACATTTCCCCCACGTGTCCCTCTCCTCGCGGAGGGGGCAACCATGCCTGTGGGGGGCCCAGTTGAGTACGTCCGTAGCATCCGCACCGTCCGTAGCATCCGCACTGCCCGTACCGTCCGTGCGGTCCCGGCGGCGCGCCACATCCACGCTCGTCGCCCTCGCGCTCACCCTCGGCACGGCCGGCCTGGCCACGGCCGTCGCGCCCGCCGCGTACGCCGCCGAGGCGAGCGACGTCGTCGCCAAGCTGCCGATCTCCTCGTACTCCGCGATGGCCGTCGACTCCGCGCACGAGCGCGTGTACATCGCGGACAAGCAGTCCTACTACTACAACGACAAGGGCCGGGTCCTCGTCTACAACTTCCAGGGCCAGCAGGTCGCGGTCCTGACCGGCACCGGCCCGGTCACCGGGCTCGCGCTGAGCGCCGACGGCGCGACGCTGTACGCCGGTGAGCGCGAGTTCATCGCCGCGTACGACACCGGCACGCTCCAGCAGACCGGCCGGACGCCGGCGTACAGCGAGACGTGCGGTCGTGAACTCGCCTTCTCGGGCGGCAAGCAGTGGCACACCAGGGGGAACGCCCCGTACGACTCCGAGTGCGCGTACGCCGTCCACGCCCTCGACTCCGTCAGCGGCGGTGTCCAGGCCGCCACCGGCTGGAACGTCACCGGCCGGATGCTGCTGGAGACCGGCGCGGGCGCCGAGAACCGCCTGTTCATGGGCCAGGCCAAGAACGAGAAGGCCACCGACCCGGCCCTGACCTCCTTCGACACCAGCGGGGAGACCCCGGTGCGCGGCGACTCGCGCCGCTTCGCGGACGCCGAGGGCAAGGGCGGCCTGGACCTCAAGGATCTGGCGGTCAGCGCGGACGGCAGGCGCCTCGCGGTCGCCGACGCGGCGTACGGCACCCGGCTGCTGAACTCCGGTGACCTGCGCGACGCCCCGACCCCGTACCAGCCGCTGCCCGAGGGAGCGGTCGCCTCCGGGGTCGCCTTCAGCGGGGACGGGAAGTACATCGCCCGCGGCGCCTCGGCCGGCGGCTCCACGCCGGACCTGCTGATCCAGCCGGCCGACCCGGCCAACGGCACCACCGCGCTGGAGTTCGCCTACGAGGGCGAGCTCGACGGCAGCCGGGTCGTCCCGCGCGGCATGGAGTGGTCCGCGGACGGCTCCCGGCTCTTCGCGCTCACCACCAACGCCGGCGGCAACGCCTTCTGGCTGCACGTCATCCAGCCGCCGGCCGCGCAGTACGACTCCCGCTTCACCGGCACGCTGACCTCCACCCCCGCCCAGGCCGTCATCGGCGAGCCGCTCGGCATCCGGGGCCGGCTGGAGCTGGACGGCCCGGCGCCCGCCGAACCGGCCAAGGTCACGGCCGTACGCACCGACGCCGACGGCACCCGGAAGACCGCCGCCGCCGAGGTCGCCGCCGACGGGACGTTCACCGTGCTGGACGTGCCCTCGCGGGTGGGGCAGTCGACGTACACGCTCTCCTTCCTCGGCGACCTCACCCACCGGCCGGCCGAGGACGTCAGCCTGACCGTGTCCGTGGCGAAGGCGCCCACCGCGATCACGCTGACCGCGCCCGCCGAGGCGTCCAAGAGCGCGGGCCTGGAGATCACGGGCAGGCTCACCGCGCAGGGCCCGGCGCTGCCGCAGGGGCTGACGCTCGGGGTGCAGCGCGCCGACCGGCTGGGCAGCGGGACCCTCACCTCGGTGGCGGTCGCGGCGGACGGCACGTTCCGCATCAACGACCTGCCGAGGACACGGGGCGCGGTGACGTACACGGTGACGTACGCCGGTGACGACACGCACGCGGGGTCGAGCGCCGCGGCGACGGTGCGGGTGGTCCGCTGACGCCACCGCCGCCGAGCTCCCCTCGGGGAGCGAGGTGGGTGGCACCCGGCCCGCGCGCCTGAGACGGCCGCGGGCCGGGGCCGTTCAGAGGGCGCCGACCGGGCGCGGCCGCTCCAGCGCGGCGCTGTGCGCGTCCATGCGCTCGGCGGCGAGGATCGCGGCGGCCGTGTCGGCGCGGGAGGCGGCGACGACCAGGGCCCGGCCCGCGAGGGTGTGGGCGCGGCGGTGCAGATCCGCCGGCTCGGCTCCGGTGAGGCCCGCGTGCCGGGCCGGCGGCGCGCCGCGCAGCCGGGCGACCTGCTGGGCGATGCGCTCCGCCGCCGCGTCGTCGCCCAGCTCGTCGGTGACGGCGAGCAGCGCGGCGAGGTGTCCGGCGAGCTGGATGTCCAGCTCCTCCTCGCGGGAGCGGTGCGGGATCCGGTCCTGGGCGTCGCCGGCCATCCGGTGGACCGACTTGGTGCGGATCGGTTCGTACATGGTGGACGGCCTCCTGCTCTTGGACAGGAAGCCATCCTACATTGGAATCGATCTAAAGTTGAGTTCGCTTTAAGTGCCGGGTTCAGGGCTGGCTGTAGCCGTCCAGGAAGTTCCCGATGCGCGTCACCGCGTCCGCCAGGTCCGTCGCGTTCGGCAGGGTCACGATCCGGAAGTGGTCCGGCTCGTGCCAGTTGAAGCCCGTCCCGTGCACCACCATGATCTTCTCGGCCCGCAGCAGGTCGAGCACCATCTGCCGGTCGTCCTTGATCTTGAAGACGTTCGGGTCCAGCCGCGGGAAGAGGTACAGCGCGCCCTTCGGCTTCACGCAGGTGACGCCCGGGATCTGCACCAGCAGGTCGTACGCCACGTCCCGCTGCTCCAGCAGCCGCCCGCCGGGCTGCACCAGCGCCTCGATCGACTGCCGGCCCTGCAGCGCGGCGGCGATCGCGTGCTGCGCCGGCATGTTGGCGCACAGCCGCATGTTGGCGAGGATCGTGAGGCCCTCGATGTACGAGGAGGCGTGCGCCTTCGGGCCGCACACCGCCAGCCAGCCGCTGCGGTAGCCGGCCACCCGGTAGTTCTTCGACATGCCGTTGAACGTCAGCACCAGCAGGTCGGGCGCGATCGCGGCGGTCGGGGTGTGCGTGGCGCCGTCGTAGAGGATCTTGTCGTAGATCTCGTCCGAGCAGACGACCAGGTTGTGGCGGCGGGCGATCTCCGTCAGGCCGCGCAGCATCTCGTCGTCGTACACCGCGCCCGTGGGGTTGTTCGGGTTGATGATGACGATCGCCTTGGTGCGGTCGGTGATCCTGCGCTCGATGTCGGCGAGGTCCGGCATCCAGTCCGCCTGCTCGTCGCAGCGGTAGTGCACCGCCGTACCGCCGGCCAGGGAGACGGACGCCGTCCACAGCGGGTAGTCCGGCGCCGGTACGAGCACCTCGTCGCCGTCGTCGAGCAGCGCCTGCATGGACATCTGGATGAGCTCGGAGACGCCGTTGCCGAGGTAGATGTCCTCGACCGAGAGGGGGATGCCCTTGGTCTCGTAGTGGCTCATCACCGCGCGCCGGGCGGAGAGCAGGCCCTTCGCGTCGCCGTAGCCGTGCGACTCCCCGAGGTTGCGGAGGATGTCCTCCAGGATCGCGGGCGGGCACTCGAACCCGAAGGCGGCGGGGTTGCCGGTGTTGAGCTTGAGGATCCGGTGACCTGCAGCCTCCAGCCGCATCGCCTCCTCGAGCACCGGGCCGCGGATTTCGTAACAGACGTTGGCGAGCTTCGTGGACTGGATCACCTGCATATCGCGAGCTTACGGCGGTGGCGGGAGGGGCGCCTCGTGTTTTGTGCCACTCGGCGCCCGGCCCGGACCGCTGCCGTCGACGGATCGGTGACGGATTCGGCGACGGAATCAGCGACGGAATCAGTGACGGAGTCAGCGGACGAAGAGGCTCATGCCGTCGACGTCCTCCTCCCAGTCGTGCGCCTCGACGATCTCCTCGACCTCGCCCGTGCACCCGGGGAGCTCGTAGACGATCACGACGTCGTTGGTCAGGTTGTAGACGAGCGGCTCGATGGCGTGGAAGTCGTAGCAGCCGCTCGGGTTCGGCACGGCGGTGCGGTCGACGTACAGCGTTCCCTGCGCGCCGAACGCGGCGGTGGCGCCGGAGACGGCGACGGCCGCGGCGGCGGCCAGGGTGATGCAGACGGTGGCGATGCGGCGCATGGCGCCTCCCTTGGGGTGAGGGGTGGATCACCACTCACGGTAGGCGGGCGGGCGCTCCCCGCAACCGCGGCTGCTCCGAAGCGGGAACCCCACCGCCAGCCCCTAGGCTGGCCGGTCATGTGGGAGATCAGCGCGGTCGGGTACCGCCGACTGGGTGTGGCCGGGGCGGTCGCGGTGGCCGCGGGCGGCTGGGCGGCCGGATCGCTGCCCGCGCGCGACCCGTGGGGCCTGTGGGTGGCGCACGGCACCGCGACGACCGTGGCCGCCGCCGTCCTCGCGTACGCCGGACTCACGCTGCTCATCGCCGCCTGGTGGGGGTACGGGCGCGGCGCCCGTGAGCTGCCCGTGCGCGAGACCCTCCGCACCCTGGCCTGGTGGGCCGGGCCGCTGCTGCTCGCGCCGCCGCTCTACAGCGCCGACGCCTACAGCTACATCGCCCAGGGCGCGATGGTCCTCGAAGGACACGACGTCTACGGCGCCGGGCCCTCGGTGCTCGACCCCGGCGGGCTCGGCGGGGACGCGGCGGCGAGCGTCGGCGGGCACTGGACCGACACCCCGGCGCCGTACGGCCCGGTCTTCCTCGTGCTCGCCCAGGCGGTGACCTGGGTGACCGGCGGAACGATCGTGCCGGCCGTCCTCGGCCTGCGGCTGATCGCCGTCGGCGCGCTCGCGCTGACCGCGTGGGCGCTGCGGAGCCTCGCCCGCGAGCGGGGCGGCAGCGAGAGCGGTGCGCTCTGGCTCGGCGCGCTCAACCCGCTGCTGCTGATCCACGTCGTGGGCGGCGTCCACAACGACGGCCTGATGATCGCCCTGATGCTGGCGGGCGTGGTGTGCGCCCTGCGCGGCCGCTGGATCCTCGGCAGCGCGCTCGTCGGCCTCGCCGCCATGGTCAAGTCACCGGCCGCCGTGGCGCTGCTCTTCATCGGCGTGATCGTCGCCCGCGCGGCGGCGGGCCCCCGCGCCCGGCGCCTCGCCATGGGCCTGCTGGCCCCCGGCCTGGTCGCCGCGGCGGTCGCCGTCGCCGCGACGCTGCTGACGGGCACCGGCTTCGGCTGGCTCCGCACCCAGGGCGTCGCCGGGACGATCCACACCGCCCTGTCCGCCACCAGCGACCTCGGCCTCGGCCTCGGCCATGCCCTGCACCTCCTCGCGGGCACCGACCCCGCCCCGGTCAAGGCCGCCGTCCAGCAGCTCGGCCTCGCCGCCGCGCTCGCGCTCATCGCGTACCTGGCCTGGCGCTCCCTGCGCGGCCACCTCCACCCCGCGCACGCCCTGGGCCTGGCCCTCCTCGCCCTGGTCGCCCTCTCGCCGGTGGTGCAGCCCTGGTACCTCCTGTGGAGCGTGACCGCGCTCGCCGCCACCGCCACGCCCGACAGCCGCATCGTCCCCGCCCTCGCGGTCCTGTCGGCCGCCCTGCCGTACGAGACCCAGCCGTCGGGGCACACCCCGGCGTACGGCTTCGTCCTGGCGGGGGTCGTGTGCGTGGCGGGGACGCTGAGGACACGCCTCCGGATCACTTCATGAGGGCGGCATCCAGCGAGCGGAGTCCGGCCGCGCAGTCACGGATCACCCGGTCGAGACGGTTCTCCTCGGCGACACGCAGGGCTTTCTCCCAGCAAACCCTGGCACGTGCAGGATCGCCGAAGTGGCGGTGGGAGCGGGCCAGGGCTTCCAGGGCGTCGGCGACGAGGAACTGGTTGTCGAGTTCCCGCGCGAGGCGCAGCGACTCTTCGAGGTACGTGAAGGATTCGTCGCGGCGGTCCCGGGCGCGGAGGACGTCGCCCAGGTTGACCAGCACGATGGGCAGGAGGGGGCGAAGCTCGGTGCGGCAGATGGGCAGGCACTGACGGAAGATGGCCTCCGCCTCATCGAGCTTCCCGGTGCCGAAGAGGAGCGTGCCCTGTGTGTGGAGGAACGGCAGGGGGAGCGACCCGCGGCCCTCGCGGAGCCGGAGGGCCCGGCCGATGGCATCGAGCCCCTCCTCGTACCTCTTTGCCTGACCGCAGGCGTTGGCGTAGTTGGCCAGCACGAGGGCCTGCTGCTCAGTGTCACCGATCTCCTCGTACAGGGTGGCCGCCACCTTCAGGTGCCTCCGGCTCTCCTCGTCGCGGTAGGAGGCCCCGTGCGCGACGCCCAGGAGGCGGTGCATCTGTGCCTGTCCGGCGAGGTCGCCGTTGCGTCGCGCAGCGGCCAGTGCCCCGGTCAGCGGTTGTTCCCACTGTCGTGTCCACCAGTTGGAGAGGATCCAGCCGAACAGGCCGTCCGCCAACTGCCAGGCCAGCTCGGGGCGCGCCGCGGTGCCGATGGCGCCGATGGCGGTGGTGATGGCGGGTAGTTCCCTCGTGGTCCAGGCGAGAGCCGTGGCCGCGTCGGCGAACTCGGGCAGGGCGAGGCCGGTGGCCGGCGTTGTCCGCGGGATGGTGCGGGTCTGTGTGGCGGCGTCCGCGCGGTCCAGGGCGGCGCGGTACCAGGTGAACAGCCGGAGCAGCGCCGCTTGCCTGTCCTCGGCGGTTTCCTCGGCGACGGCCCGCTGGAACGCGAACTCGCCCAGCAGGTCGTGGAAGCGGTAGGTGCCGGCTGTGCAGTTCTGCAGGAGGTGGGCGTTGACGAGGACGTCGAGCAGGTCGAGGGTCCGCTCGACCGGGTGGCCGAGGAGCGCGGAGGCCGCCTCGACGGAGAGCGGGTGGCAGGACCACAGTCCCAGCAGCCGGAAGGCGGCGGCCGCCTCGCGGTCCACCTGCCGGGAGTCGGAGCTGAGTGCCTGGTAGCTCATCCAGAAGACATTGCTGACGTCCAGGTGGTCGAGCGCGAGCGTGGTGAGTCGTCCGTCGGCCTGGCCGAGCCGGTCGGCGATGCTCGCGACCGTCCTGCCGCCGTTCTGAGCCAGTCGGGCGCCGACGATGCGCAGGGCGAGGGGAAGACCCGCGCACGCGGTCAGGATGCGCCGGGTCGCCTCCTCCTCCGCCGCCAAGCGCTGGTGGCCGCAGAGGGCGGCGAGCAGTTGGTACTGCTCCGTCGCGTCGAACGGCTCGAGGGTGACGCGCGCCGCCGCGGGCAGTCCGGCGAGCGACTGACGGCTGGTGACGAGGACCGCGCTCCCACCGCTGCCGGGGAGCAGCGGCGTGATTTGTCCGGCGTCGCGGGCGTTGTCGAGGACGATCAGCATGCGGCGCTCCGCGAGCGTGGCGCGGTAGAGGGCCGCGCGGTCGTCGGTGTCCTCCGGTACCGCCGTGGCGGGGGTGCCGAGATCGGTCAGGAACCGGGCGAGCAGGTCATGGGCGGTGCGGCGAGGGCCGGAGCCGAAACCCCTCAGGTCCGCGTACAGCTGGCCGTGCGGGAAAGCCGCACGGACGTGGTGGGCCGCGTGGATGGCGAGGGCGGTCTTGCCGACACCGCCCATACCGGAGATCACCACGATCGGGGGCGGGCCGTCGGTGGCGGCCAGGAGTCCCTCGCGTACGGCCGCGAGCTCGGCTTCCCTGCCGGTGAAGTCGGCGGTGTCCCGGGGGGTCTGGAACAGCGTGGCGGGAGGGGGCGCCGGGAGTGCCGGGTCCGGCCCGGGTGTGTCGGCGTCTTCAGCGGCGAGCAGCGCGTGGAACACATGTTGCGTGCTCGGGGCGGGATCCAGGCCGAGCTCGTCGGCGAGTGTCCTGCGCAGCAGGTGGTAAGCCGCGATCGCGTCGGAGGTGCGGTCGGCTCGGTGCAGTGCGGTCATCAGCTGCCGGTGGAAGGGCTCGCGCAGGGGATGGTCGGCGGCGTAACGGGCCAGCTCGGCGATGATCATCTGATGCCGGCCGGTCCGGAGGCAGGCCTCGAAGCGCCACTCGACGGCCTGCAGATGCCGCTCGACGAGGTAGGTGACTTCGGGAATCTCCTGCAGCGAGGGGAACTCCGGCACGGGGCGGCCGCGCCACAGCATGAGCGCCGAGGCGGTCTCCTCTCCGAGAGCCTCCCAGTCACCCGCGCAGTGCGCGTCGTGTGCCCGCCTCACCCGCGACTCGAACACCTCGGCGTCGAGTTCGCCGGGACGGACGTCCAGCGAGCACGTGCTCCGGACGACGCGGAGCCGGTCCCGCTCCGGCCCCAGCGCCGACCGCAGCCGACCTAAGTGGTTGTGCAGGGAGGCCAACGCGGTCCGCGGAGGACGGTCTCCCCACACCATGTCCATGAGGCAGTCCATCGACATGGGCGAGCCGGGCCGCAGCAACAGCGAGGCCAGCACCGCCGCGGTCTTCGGCCCGGGTATCCGTCTCGGCTCTCCTTCCACGGACAGCGTCAGACCACCGAGAACTCCGAACCGCACCGCCACCGACATCGCCCCCCGACCAGGCCGGGCATGTGTATCCCACGCTCACCCCCCGGCACCCGCTGTTAGCGGCATGCTAATGAGGTGTCGTGACAGGGGCGAAAAGTTTCCAACCGTGGTGGATGAGGCGCGTGTCGCCGTTTCATCGACGCGGTGTACGGGACCGTGCGCCGTCCGGGGCCCGGCAGCACCCCCGGGAGGATCCCTCCAGGGGGTGCTGCCTGTTCAGGGGCGGTCGGATCAGGCGAACCACTGCCGGTTGTCGCCTTCGTTGAGCGGGTCCACGCCGATACCGAAGTTGTTGTCGTAGACGGTGATGTACCAGCCGGTGGCCACGTGCTGGAGCCGCCAGAGGCCTCGCTGGGAGTCGTACTGCTCGCGGAAGCGCTGCCAGGGGTTGTTGGCGGTGCACTTCTCCACGTACACGTCGTGGTCCGAGTAGGCCGCCAGGCAGTACGAGCGGTCGTTGTTGACGTGCTGGGTCCAGGAACCGTCGGCTTCCTGCTGGTCGTACCACTGGGCTTCACCGTAACTGCAGCCGCGCATGACGGCGTCGTTGTGGGCTGTGGTCGTTCCCAGGCACAGTCCGTTGAAATGATTGCGCCAGGTGACCTTTCCGTTGGCGGAGGCCGAGGGGGCGAAGCCGACGACGAGGGCGGCGGAAGCAGCGGCGGTGGCGAGGACGCGGGTGAGCTTGCGCATGGGGTCTCCTGTGGGTGGATGGCGAGGCGGGGTCGACGGGGTGGTCAGCGGAAGTACTGCCGCTTGTCGCCTTCGTTGAGCGGGTCCACGCCGATGCGGTAGCCGTTGTCGTAGACGGTGACGTACCAGCCGGTGGCCACGTGCTGGAGTCGCCAGATCCCGCGGGAGCCGTCGTACTGCTCGCGGAAGCGCTGCCAGGGGTTGTTGGCGGTGCACTCCTCCACGTACACGTCGTGGTCCGAGTAGGCGGCCAGGCAGTAGGAGTGGTCACCTCGGACGTGCTGGGTCCAGGAGCCGTCGCTTTCCTGCTGGTCGTACCAGAGGGACTCCCAAGCACCACAGCTCTTCATGACGGCATCGGTGTTGTGGGAGGTGGCGATGCAGGAGCCTTGGGCGACGCTTTCCCAGGTGACGTTTCCGTTGGCGGAGGCCGACGGCGCGACGCCGAAGACGAGCGCTGCGGACGCGGCGACGGTGGTGGCCAGACGCAGGGGTTTCATGACTGTCTCAACATCTCTTCGGGTGCTGCCTCGGTCGGCCGTGGCCCATGCCGGTCACGGCGTATGCAACACGTTGCTGCTGAGACACCCTGACGGGCCGGCGCAACGGATCACCAACAGCGCTCTAACACCGCGTCAGGCCACGGTCGACCGGCTCTCCTGGCTCCGCCGGACCGATCGCCCCGCCAGGACGGCCGTGCGGTGGCCGTCCGCGATGACGAAGCGGCCGTCGATCAGGACGTACGGGATGCCCGTCGGGGCGGTGCGCGGGGCCTCGAAGGTGGCGCCGGCCGCGACCGTGGCCGGGTCGAAGAGCACCAGGTCGGCGCGGTGGCCCTCGCGGACCAGGCCCCGGTCGGACAGCCGGAGGCGGGCCGCGGGGCGGCCGGTGAGGTGGGCGACCGCCTCCTCCAGGGAGAGCACGCCCAGCTCGCGCGCGTACCGCCCCAGGTAGTGCGGGAACGTGCCGTACGCGCGCGGATGCGGCTTGGCGCCGCGCAGGATGCCGTCCGAGCCGCCCGTGTGCGTGCGGTGGCGCATGATCGCGCGGACGTTCTCCTCGTGGCCGACGTGCTGCAGGATCGTCGGGGCGAGCCGGTCCGCGAGCAGCAGGCGGCGGGCCGTCGTCCACGGCTCCTCGCCGCGCGCGGCCGCCGACTGCCGGATCGTACGGCCGACGTATCCGGCGAGCGCCGGGTCGCCGACGCCCGAGATCTCGACGGTGTCCCACTCGACCGGCACCCCGTGACAGCCGTCCGAGCCGGTCACTTCGAGGCCGTGCCGGATCCGGGCGGCGGTCGCCTCGTCGCGCAGCCGCGCCAGCGTCGCCTCCGGCCCGCCCTCGCTCGCCCAGCTCGGCAGCAGCGCCACCAGCGTCGTACAGCCGGGCGTGTACGGGTACGTGTCGAGGGTGATGTCCGCGCCCTCGGCCAGCGCCGCGTCCAGGAGCGCCAGCAGCTCCGGCGCCCGGCCCTCGTTGACGCGGAAGTTGAGCGTGGCGTGCGCCAGATGCAGCGCGCAGCCCGCCTCGCGCGTGACCGCGATCATCTCCTCGTACGCCCGCAGCGCCCCGGCGCCGTAACTGCGGTGGTGCGGGCAGTAGTAGCCGCCGTACGCCGCCACCACCCGGCACAGCGCGGCCAGTTCGGCGTCGCGCGCGTACATCCCCGGCGTGTAGGTCAGCCCGGACGACAGGCCGACGGCGCCCTCCTCCAGGCCCCGCGCCACCAGCTCCCTCATCCGCGTGAGTTCGGCGTCGGTGGGCGCCCGGTCGTCCCAGCCCATGGCGTACGCGCGGACCGTCCCCTGCGGGATCAGGTACGCGGCGTTGACGGCGATGCCCTGGCCGCCGAAGTTGCGGTCCAGGCGGTCGAGGTACTCGCCGACGCTCCGCCAGTCGAAGTCGATGTCGGAGCCGTCGCCGTTCCAGCCCGCGATGGCCGCGCGGACCCCGTCGAGCGTCCGCGCGTCGACCGGCGCGTACGACAGGCCGTCCTGGCCCAGCACTTCGAGCGTGACGCCCTGCGCCGCCTTCGCGCTGTGGTCCGGGTCGCGCAGGAGGGCGAGGTCGCTGTGGGCGTGCATGTCGATGAAACCGGGCGCGAGCGCCAGCCCGTGCGCGTCCAGCGTGCGCCGCCCCGACAGCGCCGGGTCACCGGCACGGCGCAGGGCCGCTATGCGGCCGCCGCTGACGCCGACGTCGGCGCGGTACGACGGGCCTCCGGTGCCGTCGACGACGCGTGCGCCGCGTATGACGAGGTCCATGGCCGCCGGGCCGTTCTAGAAGAACGTCCGGATGTAGTCGACCACCGTGCCGTCCGCCTCCACCAGCGGGATCAGCTGCCACTTGTCGAAGATGGTGCACGGGTGCGACAGGCCCATGCCGACCCAGTCGCCCACCTCCAGCTCCGCCGCCTCCGCCGTCGTCTCCAGCCACGCGTGCTGGTCCGACAGACGCGTCACCGTGATCCCGGCCGCGGGCCGCACCGACCCGTCGCGCGCCGAGCGCACCACCTGCGCCTCCGGGAGGTGGAGGTCGTACGCCGCGTCCCGCTTGCCCGCGTTGACGAAGGCCTGCTCGGGCGTGGGACGGGACACCACCTGCGCCCAGAGGCGGAAGGCGGGCTGGAGGGCGCCCTCCTCGGGCACGCGGTTGAACGGGGTGAGGTTGCGGTACTGACCGTCGTCGTGTGACACGTACGCGCCCGAGCGCAGCAGCTTCAGGACCCGGCGGGACAGCGGCGGCAGCTCGGCGAAGACCTCGGCCACCGTGTCGAACCAGGCGCTGCCGCCCGCGCTGACCACGATCTCGTCCAGGCCGGCGGGGAAGCGCCCCGCCTTGTCGAAGTCGACCGCGAGCGCGGTCAGCCGGCGCAGCCAGGCCCGTACGGTCTCCGGCGTGGCGTCCGGCACCTCGCCCTCGTAGCCCGCGACACCGACCAGGCGCAGGTGGCGGGCCCCGGCGACGGCGTCGGCGACGGCGGCGCAGTCCGCCTCCGTACGCGCCCCGGTGCGCGCGCCGTCGCCCGCGCCGAGCTCCACGACGACGTCGACGGGGCGTTCCGCGGAGTCGAGCGCCTCCTCCATGAGCTCGACGCCGCGTACCGAGTCGACGTAGCAGACGAAGTGGAAGTCCGGGTCGTCGGCGAGCTCCCGCGCGAGCCAGCGCAGGGCGGCGGCGTCGACGAGCTCGTTGGCGAGGAAGATCCGCCGCACGCCGAACGCCCGGTACACGCGCGCCTGGTGCGGCACCGCCGCCGTGATGCCCCACGCGCCGTGGGCGATCTGGCGGTCGAAGAGGTACGGCGCCATGGACGTCTTGCCGTGCGGGGCGAAGGCGAGGCCGTGCCGCTCGGAGTACGCCTCCAGGAGCGCGAGGTTGTGCTCGACGGACTCGGCGGAGAGCGCGAGGACGGGCGTGGTGAAGCCGCCGGTGAAGAGGTTGCGGCGCTGAGCCGCCAGCGCGCCGACGGTCAGGCCCTCGGCGTCGACCGGCAGCCCCTTGAAGCGGTGGTCGACGCGCTCGTCCTTGAGGTCGTCCGTCATGCGGGCCCCTCCTCCTGCTGGAGTAGCGTTGCGTGGTGCGCAATGCTCGTTGCGTATGCCGTTTGCCGCTGTCTAACATCCGGCTCAACGCCGGGTCAATGGACCCGGATGCGCGTGGCCCGTGAGGAGCCCCCAGCGTGATCGAAGTCGATGTCGTCTGCCTCGGCGAGTCCCTGGTCACCTTCCTGCCCTCCCGGCCGGGCCCGCTCGCCGACGTCCCCTCCTTCACCCGCGCCATCGGCGGCGCCGAGTCCAACGTCGCCTGCGCGCTGGCCGCCGGCGGGCACCGCGTCCGCTGGGTGAGCCGCGTCGGCACCGACGGCTTCGGCGACCACCTGGTCGCGGCCATCGCGGCGTACGGCGTCGACACCGGGGCCGTGCGCCGCGACCCGCACCGCCCGACGGGCGTGTACTTCCGCACGGCCACCGACCGCGCGGCGGCGGAACACGAGGTCGTCTACTACCGCGCCGGGTCCGCCGCCTCCGCGATGTCCCCCGAGACCGTGGCGTACGACGACCTCCGCCCGGCCCGCGTCCTCCACCTGTCGGGCATCACGGCCGCGTTGTCGGACGGCTGCCTCGCTCTGCTGCGCGGCCTGACGGGGCGGTGGCCCGGCCGCCCGCTCGTGTCCTTCGACGTCAACCACCGGCCTGCCCTGTGGCACGGCCGCCCGGACGCCGCCGACGTCCTGCTGGAGCTGGCGCGGGGCGCGGACGTCGTCTTCGTCGGCGAGGACGAGGCGGAGGCGGTGTGGGGTGTGCGGGGCGCGGCGGAGATCCGGGAGGCGCTGCCGGAGCCGTGCGTGGTGGTCGTGAAGCAGGGCGGGGCCGGGGCGATGGCATCGAGCCGCTGCGCGGGGCTTGTTCCCCACCCCGCCCCTTCCCGTAACCGGGGCTGCGCCCCGGACCCCGTACGCGCTGCGCGCGTGTCCTCACACGCCGGGCGGGCTGACACGCGCAGCGGCTACACCCACGTCCCCGCGCCCCGCGTCGACGTCGTCGCCGCGACCGGCGCCGGCGACGCCTTCGCCGCCGGCTTCCTCGCCGCCACCCTCCGCGGCCTCGACCTGCGCCGGCGCCTGCGCCACGGGCACCTGATGGCCGCCGCCGCGCTCACCGTGCCGGGGGACCTCGGCGCGCCACCCGCCACCGCGTACGCGGACCGGCTCGTGGAGCTCGACGACGCCGCCTGGGGGAGACTGCACCTCGGCCCGGGCTGGACGGCGACGGGGCCGGTGACGGGGCCGGGATCGGGAAACGGAACCGGGAACGACCAGGAGGCACGCACGCCATGAGCCAGACCGTCGACCGCGCGCTCAGCATTCTGCCGCTGCTCGCGCGCGGCCCCGCCGACCTCGGGCAGGTCGCGGACGCCCTCGGCGTGCACAAGTCCACCGCCCTGCGCCTGCTGCGCACGCTCCACGAGCACGGCCTGGTCTACCGCCAGCAGGACCAGCGCTACCGCCTCGGCGCCCGGCTCTTCGCGCTCGCGCAGGAGGCCGTCGAGAGCCTCGACGTCCGCGAGATCGCCCACCCCCACCTCGTACGGCTCGGTGAGCGGACCGGGCACACCGTGCACCTCGCCGTGTACGAGGACGGCGAGGTGCTCTACCTCGACAAGGTGGAGAGCCGCTACCCGGTCCGCATGTACTCGCGGATCGGCAAGCCCGTCGCGATCACCGTCGCCGCCGTCGCCAAGCTGCTCCTCGCCGACCTGCCCGAGGCCGAGCGACGCGCCGTCGCCGCCAAGCTCGACTACCCGATGTACACGGCCCGTTCGACCCCGAACGCCGCCGCCTTCCTCCAGGAGCTCGCGACCGTACGCGAACAGGGCTGGGCCACGGACCTCGGCGGCCACGAGGAGTCCATCAACTGCGTCGCGGCGCCCATCCGCGGCGCCGACGGCCGTGTCGTCGCCGCCATGTCGATCTCCGCCCCGAACGTGGTCGTCACCGCCGACGAACTCGTCGCCCTCCTCCCGCTGGTGCGCCGCACCGCCGACGCCGTCACGCGGGACTACTCCGGTACCACGACCCCGCAACCGACACCGAAGGACGCCGCATGACCGAGAAGACCGCGCTCACGCCCCCGACCCACACCGCGCCCCCGGCCGCCTTCTCGCACGGCGTCCGCAAGGGCAACATCCTCCAGGTGGCGGGCCAGGTCGGCTTCCTGCCGGCCGTCGAGGGCGAACCCCCGGCCGTCGCGGGCCCCACCCTGCGCGAGCAGACCCTCCAGACGCTCGCCAACGTCGAGGCGGTCCTCACCGAAGGCGGGGCGAGCTGGGAGGACGTGATCATGATCCGCGTCTACCTCACCGACACGGACCACTTCGCCGAGATGAACGAGATCTACAACGCCTACTTCAAGGACCTGAAGGCGCCCCCGGCGGCCCGCACCACGGTCTACGTCGGCCTCCCCGCCGGCCTGCTCATCGAGATCGACGCCCTGGCGGTCCTGGGCTGACACGCACGCGACCGCCGTGGCACGGCAGGGAAGTCCGTGCCACGGCGGTCTCGGACGCCTACGCGCAGTACTGCTGCTCCTTGCCGATCGAGCGGTACATGCAGTCCGCGTTCTCGATCAGCTGCAGCACCGCGTCGCGGTTGCGGCTGGTCTCCCGCTCGATCACCTCGTCCGGCGGGTAGAAGCCGCCGCCGCTCGAGCCGCGCGGGTACATCTCGAAGGTGTAGCCGAAGATCTTGTGCGCGCCCCACAGGTAGTCGTCGATCGACCCGTCCGTGACGTAGAGGTCGCTCGACTGCTGCGGCGTGTAGCCGTTGCTCGCGGCCATCTTGCGGCCGACCGCCGCGAAGGCGTCGCGGTCGTCCTGGGTCAGGCCGGGGGCGGTGTCGTTGTACGTGTAGCCGTACGGCCAGAGCACCAGCTCGCTGTACGTGTGGAAGTCGATGCCCGCCTTGATCTGCTGCGTGCCGCCGACGACCCGGGAGCGTACGAAGTCGGCGACGACCTTCACCTCGGGCGCCGACTCGGGGGCCGAGCCGCGGTAGGTCTCGGAGCCGTACGAGCCGGAGGAGCCGCCGCAGCAGCCCCACTTGAAGTTCCAGTTGCGGTTCATGTCCGTGCCGACGGACGTGGAGCCGGCGTTGGGCTGGCGGTTCTTGCGCCAGCTGCGGTAGGAGCCGGAGGCGATGTCGTACTCGCCGCCGTCCGGGTTGAGGTCCGGCACGATCCAGATCTCGCGGTTGTTGACGGCGCTGGTGATCCGGGAGTCGGAGCCGTAGCCCGCGCCGAGCTCGCGCAGCAGGTAGAGCGCCATCTCGACGGTGAGGTGCTCGCGCGCGTGCTGGTGGTGGGTGAAGAGGATCTCGGGCTCGTTCTCGTCCGTCGCCACGTTGTCGCTGATCTTGATGGCGACGATGTCGCGGCCCTGGTAGCTCTTGCCGATGACGCGGCGGCTCATGATGTTCGGGTACTGCTGGAGCCGCTGGGTGATCTCCGCGTTCATCTCCGCGTAATTGTGGTACCGCGAGTCGGCGGACGGGAAGTCCAGGGCGCCGAGGGAGGTGCCGGACGCCTTGCCGCCGCTCCGGTCGGGCGGCCCGGGCAGGACCTCCAGCTTGTGTCCGAGGGCGCGCAGGCGGCGGGCCTGGTCGGCGGTGGCGCTGACGACGACCGCGTGGGAGTCGGCCTCGTCGATCGAGACGCCGGTGGCGGCGAGGGCGGTGCGCTCGGCGGGGGTGGACGGGCCGTGGATCTCGTACTGCCGGACGACCTCCTCCGCGGTGGCGGCGGGGGCGGCCGGTGCGTCGGTTCCGGTGCCGGTCGAGGCGCCGAGGGGCACGACGACGGCGAGCGCCAGCAGGGCCGTGAGGGTGGCGGACCTTCTGCCGCGTGAGCCGCGTATGCGAAGTCGCATGCTGAGTCTCCTGGGTGGGGGGTACGGGGTGGCTCTCCCCGTGCGAGGCATCGTGCGGCCGTGGCATGACCGCGTCAAGAGCCTGACTCCGGCCAAGGTCGCTCCGCCGGCCGCCGCCGCCTCACCCCGCACGGCCCCTTGCGCGATCACCCCGCACCCGGTTACGTGACCTGACGTCACATGAGCGCGAGGGGAAGGTGGCCGGACATGACGGACGCGGACACGGCACGGACGGAGGGGACGGGCGAGGGTGCCCCCGGCAGCCCCGGTGCCCCCGGGGTGCCGCCCCGCAAGGCGAGCTGGCGCTCCATCGGCCCCGGCATCGTCGTCGCCGCCACCGGCGTCGGTGCCGGTGACCTGATCGCCACGCTCATCGCGGGCAGCAAGTTCGGCTACACCCTGCTGTGGGCCGCCGTCATCGGCTGCCTCGTCAAGATCTCGCTCGCCGAGGCCGCCGGCCGGTGGCATCTGGCCACCGGCCGCACCCTCTTCGACGGCTGGCGCAGCCTCGGCGCCTGGACGACCGTCTACTTCGTCGGATACGTCGTCATCTGGGGCTTCGTCTACGGCGCGGCCGCCATGTCCTCCAGTGCGCTGCCGCTGAGCGCGCTCTTCCCGGGCGTCATGGACCTGAAGTGGTGGGCCGTGCTGTGCGGCCTCGTCGGCCTGGTCTTCGTCTGGTTCAACCGGTACGCCGTCTTCGAGAAGGTCATGACGGTCCTGGTCGGCGTGATGTTCCTGGTCACCGTCTACCTCGCCGTCCGGGTCACCCCGCACCTCGGCGACGCGGTCGCCGGTCTCGCGCCCGTCCTGCCGGACGGCTCGCTGATCTACACCCTCGGCCTGATCGGCGGCGTCGGCGGCACCATCACGCTCGCCGCGTACGGCTACTGGGTCAACGCCAAGGGCTGGACCGACATCAGCTGGATCAAGGTCATGCGGTTCGACAACCGCGTCGCCTACCTCACCACCGGCGTCTTCGTCGTCGCGATGCTCTTCGTCGGCGCCGAGCTGCTGCACTCCTCCGGCGTCGCGCTCACCAAGGGCGACAAGGGCCTGCTGGACCTGGGCAAGGTCCTGGAGGACCGGTACGGCGCCGCCACCGCCAAGCTGTTCCTGATCGGCTTCTTCGCCACCTCCTTCACCTCCCTCATCGGCGTCTGGCACGGCGTGAGCCTGATGTTCGCCGACTTCGTCGCCCGTTTCCGCGAGGGGAGGGGCGGGGGCAAAGCCGCCGACGTCGTGGCGCGCGAGAAGTCGCTGCCGTTCCGCGCGTACCTGCTGTGGCTGACGTTCCCGCCGATCAGCCTGCTGTTCCTGGACCAGCCGTTCGGCCTGGTGATCGTGTACGGCCTGATCGGCGCGTTCTTCATGCCGTTCCTGGCGCTCACCCTCGTATGGCTGCTCAACTCCGACCGTACGCCGCGCGAGTGGCGCAACGGCTGGCTGAGCAACGGCATGCTCGTCGCGGCGGGCCTGCTGTTCGTGGTGCTGTGCGTGCAGCAGGTGCGTGAGCTGCCCTGGTAGGGACCCCGGGAACGCCCCTGGTAGAACTGCGGCATGAGCATGCCGCCCCAGCCGCCCCCTCCGGGCTTCGGCCCCCCGATACCCGTACCACCGCTCCACCCCACCGGCGGCCCCGAGTTCGTCGCGCACGACAAGCACAACTCCGTGGTCGTCGACGCCTCCGGGGTCGGCCTGGAGGTCAACGGCTACCCCATGGACTTCCCGTGGGAGGCGGTCGCGACCGTGCACTTCGCGCCCGCCCCCCACGGCCACGTGCTGATGGTGGCCGTCCGCCACCCCGGCGGCATGCTCTACGAGTGCCGGATCGCCGCGCGCCGCAAGGCCCAGCTCCACCAGTGGCTGGCGGAGCTGGGCCCCGTACTGCACTACTACCTCGCCGGAAGGCGGTAGTTACGGCAGGTTGTGGACGTGCGGGCCGACCGCGTTGGACCAGGCGTTGCCGGCCGTCGCGTCCCAGTTCGTGGACCAGGTCATCGCCCCGCGCAGCGCCGGGTACGTCTTCGACGGCTTGAAGGAGCCGCACCCGGTGCCGCGCGTCAGGCAGTCCAGCGCGTTCTTCACGACCGACGGGTCGACGTAACCGCTGCCCGCGCCGCGCGGCGAGGCCGGGACGCCGAGGCCGACCTGGGACGGGTCGAGACCGCCCTCCAGCTGGATGCAGGCGAGCGCGGTGAGGAAGTCCACCGACCCCTGCGCGTACACCTTGCCGTCGCAGCCGAGCATCGAACCGCTGTTGTAGTACTGCATGTTGACCACCGTGAGGATGTCCTTCACGGCCAGGGCCGTCTTGAAGTACTCCGTCCCGGTGTTCTGCATGTCGATGGTCTGCGGCGCCATCGTCAGCACCATGCCGGGCCCGGCCTTGGCCGACAGCTGGCGCAGCGCCTTCGTCAGGTACGTGGAGTTGATGCCGTGCTCCAGGTCGATGTCGACCCCGCTGAAGCCGTACTCCTGCATCAGGGCGTACGCGCTGTTCGCGAAGGCGGTCGCGGAGGCGTCGCTGTTGATCGTGACGTTGCCCTTCTCGCCGCCCACCGAGATGATCACCGACTTGCCGGCGGCCTTCTTCGCGGCGATGTCGGCCTTGAAGTCGGCGACCGAGGCGTAGCCGACGGCCGGGTCGAGGTTGAAGACGATCTGGCCGGGCGTGGCGGTCGAGTCCGCGAACGAGACCGCGATGATGTCGTACTGCGCCTGCACGTCGCGCAGCTTCTGCACGGTCGCGCCGTTGTCGAAGTTCTGCCAGTAGCCGGTCACGGCGTGGCGCGGCACGGCCGGGTTCGGGTTGGTCCCGCCCGGGGCCGTCTTCCCGGTCACGGCCGCCGACTTCGCCGACTCGCCGGCGGCGTTGACCGCGCTGACCTGGAAGCTGTACGAGGTGTTCGCCGCGAGCCCGGTCACCGTCGCCGACGTGCCGGTCACGGTCTGGGCCTTGGTGCCGTCGCGGTAGACGTGGTAGCCGGTGGCGCCCTGGACGGGGTTCCAGCCGAGGGCGACGGACGAGGAGGTCACCGCGCCGGTCGTGAGCCCGGCCGGGGTGGCGGGCACCACGGGGTCGGGGTCGCCGCCCCCGCCGCCGTCGGGGCCGAAGACGGAGACGTCGTCGGCGTGGTAGGCGGCCTGCCCGTACCAGCCGTGCGTGTAGACCGTCACGGAGGTGGTGTTCGCGCCGGTGGTGAAGCGGGTGGTCAGCTGCTGCCAGCCGGCCGCACCGGGCGTCCAGGTCGAGACGTCGGTGGTGCCCGTGCCGCTCGCGCCGAGGTACGCGTACCCGCCCTGCACCCAGGCGCTCAGCGTGTACGTGGAGTTCGGCTTGACCGTCACGCTCTGGGCGCAGCGCGCGTTGTCCTGTCCGCTCGGCGTGGCCTTGAGGGCCGCGGTGCCGCCGTGCACGGGGGTGGAGACGGTGGTGCCGCTGCCCGCCGAGCAGCTCCAGTTGGCGAGGCCGGACTCGAAGCCCGCGTTCCTGGCGACGTTGACGTCGGCGGCGGCGCCGGCCGCCTGCGCGGTGCCCGCGCCGCCGGTGAGCGCCAGCCCGGGGGCGGCGGCGAGCGCGAGTGCGCCCCCGAGCCATCTGCGTGCGCGAATGCGGTCCACTTGCTGCCTCCGGTGGGGAGTGGGGGAGTGGGGGGTACGGACGGAGAACGGTGGCCACCGCTGCCGTAAAGTTGGTCCAGACCAATCGTGTTGTCAAGACTTCCGGCGCCGATCCCCGTCATATGACGGGCTGTCAGGCGGCGTTCTCCTGCAGCCGGTCGGCCGCGTATCCGGCCACGCACCCCACCGCCAGCACGGCGTTCGACAGGAACAGCCCCTCCGCCGCCAGCTCCCGCCACTGCAACGCCATGTGCAGCGCCTGCGCCGCCACCGGCACCGCCAGCACGGCCGCCAGGTGCCGGGCCGGCCGCTCCCGGTACGGCTCGCGGTGCGACCGCCCCGCCGCCCACGCCGCCAGCGCCACGCACAGGGCGTTCGGCAGGTGGATCAACAGCAACCGGCCCCCGAAGGTCTCCAGCCGCGCCTCCGACGCGAGGTGCTCGTACACCAGCGTGGCCTGCGCGTACTCCGTCACCACCAGCACCACGATCCCCACCGCCCACGCCCACGTCAGCGCGAGGACACCCGCACCCCGGGTCATCGGCCCTCCCCCCACGTCAGCAGGAACACGACCGCGAAGCCCGCCGTCCCGAACCCGCACCCCGCGACCAGCACCCCGTACCGCACGAGCGTCGACCACCGCCCGCGCCCCGCGATCGTCGCCGTCCCCTCCGGGTCGGAAGGGTCGTACGACACCGTCACCCGCGTCCCGGCCGTCACCGACCGGCCCGCCAGGTCCTCGAACTCGACCCGCCGCCCGTCCCGCGCCCGGAAGGCGAAGAAGTGCCGCTCCGCGTCGGAGCGGCCGTACGGCTCCGACTCCACGCGCACGCACTCGCCCGTGGCCCGCTCGCCGCCCCGCACCCCGCGCACCACCGCCGCGAGCCGTCTGGCGTACGTCACCGTCAGCCAGCCGAAGAGCGCGACCATGAAGCCGAAGAAGAGGTGGTCCCCGCCCGGCACCTCCATGCGCGCCGCCCCTACCCCACGACCGTGATCGAGCGGACGATCCGGTCCACGTCGGCGTCGCTCAGCGTGCCCTCGGCCGCGTCGACCCGCACCGCGTAGGCCTTCTTCCCCGCGTCCAGCCCGGCCACGATCACGCCCGCGTACCGCGTCCCCTTCTCCGTGAAGGCGAACGCGATCCGCCGCGCCTCCCGCGCGCCCTCGGGCCCGGCGACCTCGATGTCCTCCTGTTCGCCGAGCGTCGAGCCGAGGGCGATCCCGGCCTCCGCGCCGATCGCCGCCTCCTCGACCGAGTCGGCGTGGGTGAAGTCCAGCTGCACCGAGAGCATCCCGGTCGCCTTGCCGCCCTCGGTGCGGACCGCGGCCGCGGCGTTGTGCCTGCTGCGCTCGGCGTCGCCCTGCGGCGTGAACGCGGGCGGGTGCGCGACCGTCACGGCCCGGGTCTTCAGGGTCCCCCAGCCCTCCGGCACCGGGCCGTCGCCGCCCGTGTCCCCGGTCCCGCACCCGACGACCAGGGCGGCGGCCAGCAGCGCGACGGCCGGCAGCCGGGTCCTTTCGCCCTGCACGACACCTTGCACGACACCTTGCACGAAGCTCGTGGCACTCATGGCACTCCCGTCCCAGGCAGGTCAGTTCGCACAGTAGCTGTACGGCACATAGCTGCGGGTGTTCCCGGTCGGCGCCCCCAGGAAGCGGGCCCGGTCGAGCGTCTCCTCCTTCTTCTCGGTCGACACCGAGAAGCCGAGGCTCAGCCCCAGGTTCAGCTCGAAGCCGTACTCCGCCGCCTGGGTCCGCCCCGTGTACGTCATCCGGCTCGACAGGCCCTCGTCGAAGAGCAGCTGCCCGAACGGGTCGTCGTTCCCGGGTCGCGTCGTCGGAGCATGGTCGTCGAACATGTAGGCGAAGGGTGCTCCGTACTGCCCGTTGCCGTCCAGCCACGCCTGTGCCACCTTCCGGTGCGCGTCGCCCTGCGGGCCGGGCTTGAGCACGACGGAGTGGGTCACGACCTCGATGCCGACACCGTGGTCCCCGCCCTTCACACCGCCGCTGCCGCCGCGCTTGCCGTCCCCGGTCCCGCCGTTGTCGCCGCCCACCTTGACGCCGTCCTTCACGGCACCCTTCTCCACGGTCCGCGTCATGTCGATGCGCAGCAGCTCGCCGGTCTTCTTGTCGTGCGTGACGGTGAGGGTGCCGGTCCGCGTCGTGGCCGCCGACGACTCGCCGGCGACCGGCCCGGCCTCGTACCCCACCTTCGAGCCGTACTCGATCGCCGCGCTGTACGTGTACGACTTGGTGCCCTTGTAGTCGTTGTCGGTCCAGGTCACCTCGGGGGAGAAGGTGAACTTCCCGCCGAGCGTGGCGCTCAGCTTCTTCTCGTCGCCGGGGCCGACCTTGAGGCCGCCGGCCGCGCTCGCCTCCAGCCCGACCTTGCCGTACCCGATGTGCCGGTTGCCGAGCTTCTCCTCGATGCGGTCGCGCAGCTTCTCCTCCTCCGCCATCGGCCCCTTGCCGAAGAGGTAGAGGATGCTGCTGCCCAGGCCGCCGCCGCGCGCGTTGGCGTGCCGGTTGGTGAGCTCGTACGTCTTCAGCTTCTCGATGTCGTCGCGGAACGCCCTGGCCTCCTCCTCGCTGCGGAAGACCCAGGTGTCGCCGTTCGTGACCTTGATGCCGGCGCCCAGCTCGACCTTGTCGGAGCCGAACCTGCCGATCTTCGCGCCGGGCTTGAAGTCCTTCTTCGCGGCGAGGGACGCGGCGTCGGTGAAGGTCATCATGACGAGCCGGTCGCCGTCGTCGACCTTGCCGTCGCCGTTCTGGTCGGTGCTGGAGCGGAACGTCTGCTGCTGGAAGCCGTACTCCTCGCCCCACTCGACGAACAGGACCTTCGCCTTGGCGCCGGCCTTGTCGGAGAGCGCCGAGATCTGGCAGAGCGGCGGCTCGTAGTCGGCGTCGGTCCTCGGCGTGCCCGCCTCGTCCCGCCCGCCGCCCCCGGTGGCCGCCGAGCAGCCGGTGGAGAAGCTCAGCAGGCAGCGGAACCTGGCGGCGATCGCCGCGTCGACGTTCGTCCCGACGAGCGCGCCGAGGATCGCCGCGGCCACCACGACCACCCCGACGTACTCGGACGTGGTCGCGCCGCGGTCGCGGCGCAGACGTCTCGGTCCCATGTCCCATGCCCCCGTCGCCCGTTCGGATGATTCGGATGACCGGAAGCGGAGATTACGCAGCGACCCGGCGGGGGACGTGGGCCCTCGGGCCCCAATCCGGGCCCAGACGCACGGGCCCAGGCGCGCCACGGGCGGGCCCGCCGGCGCCCACCGCCGATTCCGGTTCCGCAAGGGTGCCGAAAGGTGTTCTCCGCCACGTAGGACGTGGATAAAGTGCTGCTGCAGGAGCAGCACGGAAGCACGACGTAGCAATACGTAACTGCGGCCCGCCGGAACCCCGGTGGCCGGAGCCGAACGGGGAACCAGCGTGCCGACCGCAATAGCCGTGACCAGCGCCGATCTGGTGCTGCCGCCGACCGACCGCCAGACGCCCCCCGCGGCGGTGCTGCCACCGCCCGAGGGCCAGCCGCTGGACGCCGCGCTCGCCGACATGCAGGTGCTGGTCGAACAGCACGGCTACGTCATCGCCCTGTACCCGGCGTCCATCCCGGTCGCGCACCAGCGGCGGCTGCACACCGTCCGCTCGGTCCTGGAGAGCGACCGCATCGCGCTGCTCAAGCTCGACCTGCCACCGCTGGGCGTCGCCGTCCTCGTACGCCAACTGCGCCAGCTGTCGGTCCTCGACTTCAGCCCCGGGGTCGTCGCCTCCGCGGCGCGGCTGCTCGCGCACTACATCTACGCGGGGGCCCTGCTCAACTCGGTGACCAAGCTGGACCGGGTGCCGGTGAGCCTGAAGACGCACGCCAAGTCGTGGGTGCCCGGCTCGCAGTTCGGGGTGCTCGCCCATCCGGACCCCCAGCTGGTGAAGATCGGCGGCGGCGAGCTCGCCGGGCCCGAATTCGGCACCCAGCTCCTCGTCGCCAAAGGGCAGTTGCAATCGGACTGGGTCACCGCGGTCCTCGCACCCGCGTGGCGCGTCCAGGGAGTTCAGGAATCCCCGCTGCCGGCCGATTCGCCGAGATGGTGGGGCACGGCGAAGATGATCGAATTCGCGGCGTTCCTGCCGGACGTTTCCGTGCTCTACCAGCTGGTCTCCTCGGTACGCCGGGAAATGTGCACCTGGTGCGGGATCGAACTCATCGGTGACCGCTGCGGTTTCTGCTCCGCACCGCTCGCGCCGCCCGAGAACCGACAACAGCCCGACGGTGTCCTGAACCATGGAACACCGATGCGCCACGGGTCGTAAGCGCGCACCACCGGCTCGGCTCGTACGCGTCGACCACTCGAATCGACCGCTCGGACCGACCGCCCGAATCGCCCGCTCGTCAGTCCCCGTCTCCCACGAGGTCGTCCTGCCCATGAATTCACGGCAACGCCGCGGCGTCATTCTGCTCCTCCTCTCCGTGCTCTGCGCGTTCGGCGCGTTCGCCGGAGTTCTCTCGGTGATCAGCGATGTGAATTCCAAGGTGGGGCCGGAGGTGACCGCGTACCGCGTCAAATCGGATGTGGCCGCCTATACGGCCCTCGCGCCGGGCCAGTTCGAAAAGATCAAAATGCCCAAGCGCTGGCTCTCCGACAACGCCGTGACCGACCTCGGCGTACTCGACGGGAAGATCGCCGTCACCCAGCTCCGCAAGGGCTCGCTGCTCCAGAGCGACATGATCGTCAAGCGCCCGGCGCTGGAGAACGGCCAGCAGGAGATCGCCATCATGATCGACGCCGCCACCGGCGTCGCCGGCAAGATCACCCCCGGCTCGCTCGTCAACATCTTCGCCACCTTCGACGACGAGGGGAAGGGCAAGGGCGCCCTCGCCGAGTCCCGCATCATCGTGACCAACGCCCGCGTCATCGACGTCGGCAAGCTCACCGCCCTGGAGCCGAGCCGCGACGACCGCGGCAGCCGCGCCACCGAGGCCGTGCCCATCACCTTCGCGCTCAACACCCTCGACGCCCAGCGCGTCGCCTTCGCCGAGTCGTTCGCCGTCCACGTACGCCTCGCCCTGGTCGCGGACGGCAGCCCGACCACCCTGCGCCCCGGCGACGGCACGTACACCCTCGACGAAGACAAGAACAAGTGAGGGCCGGATGACCACACGCATCCTCCCGGCCGTCGGTGACGCCGACGCCGCCCGATCCGTCACCACCCTGCTCAGCCAGCTCCCCGACGCGGAGCCGGCCGGGCCGGTGGGGGACTCGACCTCACTGCTCGACACCCTGGCCCGGCTCGCCGCCGAGTCACTCGACGAGCTGCCCGAAGTCGTCCTGGTCCACGAACGGATCGGCCCGGTCCCAGCCCTGGAGCTGATCCGGGAGGTTGCCCTCCGCTTTCCCGCGGTCGGCGTCATCCTCGTCACCTCCGACGCCGGCACCGGCCTGTACTCGGCCGCCATGGACTCCGGCGCCCGCGGCCTGGTCGGGCTGCCGATGTCGTACGAGGAACTCGCCCAGCGCGTCCAGGCGGCCGCCTCCTGGTCGACCGGCGTACGCCGC
The DNA here is from genome assembly GCF_056430285.1 of Streptomyces sp. NPDC045998. Classification (NCBI taxonomy): domain Bacteria; kingdom Bacillati; phylum Actinomycetota; class Actinomycetes; order Kitasatosporales; family Streptomycetaceae; genus Streptomyces; species Streptomyces sp. NPDC045998. Next base: position 796,410 of record NZ_JBWKLJ010000003.1, on the reverse strand, counting down.
CACCTCGGCCACGGCGCCGCGGAGGCCCTCACCGGCCCCGGCGGCACCGTCGTCACCGTCAGCGGCGCCAAGGGCGGCGTCGGCACGACGGTGCTCGCGGTCCAGCTGGCGCTCGCCGCCCGCGCCTCCGGCAAGAACACCGCGCTCGCCGACCTCGACCTCCAGGCCGGCGACGTCGCCTCGTACCTCGACGTGCAGTTCCGGCGCTCCGTCGTCGACCTCGCCGGCATCCAGGACGTCGCGCCGCGGGTGCTCCAGGACGCGCTCTTCACCCACCCCACGGGCATCGGCCTGCTGCTCGCGCCCGGCGAGGGCGAGCGCGGCGAGGAGGTCGACGAGCGCGCCGTACGCCAGATCGTCAGCGCCCTGCGTCACCGCTACGAGATCGTCGTGGTCGACTGCGGCACCCACATGACCGGCGCCAACGCCGCCGCCATCGAGATGGCCGACCTCACGCTGCTGGTCACCACCCCGGACGTGGTCACGGTCCGGGCGGCCAAGCGGATGGTGCGGCTCTGGGACCGGCTCCAGATCCGCAAGGCGGAGGAGACCGTCACCGTGGTCAACCGCCACACCCGCTCCACGGAGATCCAGCCGCCGCTCGTCGAGCGCATCACCGGCACCCGCGTCGCCCGGACCGCCGTGCCCTCCGGCTTCAAGGAGCTCCAGCCGGCGGTCGACGCGGGACGCATGCAGGACCTGGAGGCCAAGTCGGCGGTCAAGCAGGCGATGTGGGCGCTGGCCGGCGAGCTCGGCTTGGTCAAGGCACCCGAGGGCGTGGAGAAACAGGGAAAGTTCCGGGGCGACCGGGGTTCGATCGGCATGCTTCGTACCAGGAACAAGTGACGGGCGACGGCGACGCCGTCGGCGGACCGAGGGGGCACGTTGAGTCATGGCACTCCCACTTGCACGGACACGCCTCGATGACCGGGGACAGACGGTCGTCGAGTTCACCGGCACGCTGCCGCTGATTCTCATCACCCTGGCGCTGCTCTGGCAGGCGGCGCTCGTCGGCTACACCTTCTCGCTGGCCGGGAACGCCGCGGACAAGGGCGTGCGGGCGGGCACGGTCGGCGGGCAGGACGCCTGCCGGGCCGCGGCGGCCGAGGACATGCCGGGAGCGTGGGACGCGGACTACGCCTGCCGCGAGGAGGGCGACACCTACCGGGCGGAAGCCCGCGTCCAGGTCCCGCTCCTCTTCCCCGGCGGCTTCAACCTGCCGATCACCATCCCCGGCGAAGCCGCCGTACCGGTCGAGAGCAGGTGGTGACCGTGCGCGCGACGCGTACCTCCCGCAGGGAGCGGGGCCAGGCCGCCATCGAGTACGTCGGCATGCTCGGGCTGCTGCTGTTCGTCGCCATGGCCGTCGTCCAGCTCGGCCTCGCGGTGTACGCGGCCCAGCAGGCGGGCACGGCGTCACGGGCGGCGGCCCGGGCGGTCTCCCTCGACCAGGGCAGCGCCCAGCAGGCGGGCAGGGCGGCGATGAGCGACTGGCTGGAGGCGTCCTTCGAGGAGGCCAGGACGGGTGACGGAGTCCAGGTCACGGCCAGGGTCGAGGTCCCCTCCGTGGTGCCCGGACTCTCCTTCGGCCCCGTTCGCCAGAGCACCACCATGCCCATGGACCGTTGAGAGAGCTCAGGGAGTTGAGGACCACATGAGCCTGCGGGCGCGCATCACCAGCCCGGAGCCGGCGAAGGGCCACACCGAGACCGACCACCTCGTCGGGGTCTACCGCGCCAAGCTGCTCGAGGAGATCGACCTCGCCGAGATGTCGGCCCTCGCGGCCGCCGAGCGCCGTGCCCGCCTGGAGCGGGTGCTCGGCCACATCATCAGCCGCGAGGGCCCGGTCCTCTCCACCGTCGAGCGCTCGCAGCTCATCCGGCGCGTCGTCGACGAGGCCCTCGGGCTCGGCATCCTCGAACCGCTCCTGGAGGACGCCTCCATCAGCGAGATCATGGTCAACGGCCCGGACCAGGTCTTCGTGGAGCGCGGCGGCCGTCTCGAACAGCTCCCGCTCCGCTTCTCCTCCACCGAGCAGCTGATGCAGACCATCGAGCGCATCGTCTCCACCGTCAACCGCCGCGTGGACGAGGCGAACCCGATGGTCGACGCCCGCCTCCCCAGCGGCGAGCGCGTCAACGTCATCATCCCGCCGCTCTCGCTCAGCGGCCCCATCCTCACCATCCGGCGCTTCCCCCGGGCGTACACGCTCCAGGAGATGATCGCCCTCGGCTCGCTGGACGAGCACATGATGATGCTGCTGGCGGGGCTGGTCCGGGCCCGGTTCAACGTGATCGTCTCCGGCGCCACCGGCACCGGCAAGACCACCCTCCTCAACGCCCTCTCCGGCCTCATCCCCGAGGGCGAGCGCATCGTCACGATCGAGGACTCCGCCGAGCTCCAGCTCCAGCAGTCCCACGTCATCACCCTGGAGTCCCGCCCCGCGAACGTCGAGGGCAAGGGCCACGTCTCCATCCGCGACCTCGTGCGCAACTCCCTGCGCATGCGCCCCGACCGCATCATCGTCGGCGAGGTCCGCGGCGGCGAGACGCTCGACATGCTCCAGGCGATGTCGACCGGCCACGACGGCTCGCTCGCCACCGTCCACGCCAACAGCGCCGAGGACGCGCTGATGCGCCTCCAGACGCTCGGCTCGATGTCCGAGGTCGAGATCCCGTTCGTCGCGATCAAGGACCAGATCAACAGCGCCGTCGACGTCATCGTCCAGCTCACCCGCAACGCCGACGGCGCCCGCAAGATCACCGAGATCGCCGTCGTCGACTCGCACGGCCGCGAGGAGTACCGGATCGTGACCGTCTGCCGGTTCCACGCCCAGCCGATGACCGCCGACGGCCGGATCCACGGCCACTTCGCGTACTACCCGCTGCCGCGCGGCACCGCCGAGCGGCTGTACATGAAGGGCGAGGCGATCCCGGCGGCCTTCGGCGTCGCCGAGTCCGAGGAGCAGCTGGCCCTGCGCAGGGCGGCCGCCTGACCCGTACGCAGCCCTCACCCCTCTGAGCCCCGAAGGCACCGGACATGGACACGCGACATGACTGACCTCACCCTCCTGACGATCGGCGTCACCCTGCTGGCCTGCCTCACCGCCGTCATCGGCGTCCACGTCTACACCTCGGGCAAGGCCCACCAGCAGGCCCTCCTGGAGCGCATGTCCCAGACCGGGCAGCTCGCGCTCCCGGGCCGCCGCCGTCGCTTCGCGGGCGTGGACCGCCGGCTGCGCCGCACCACCCTCGGCAAGCGCATCGAGCGCAAGATCACCACCACGGGCCTGGACCTGACGGTCGGCGAGTACGTCGTCTACGTCATCGCCGCGCTGCTCGCGCTGTACTTCGTCGTCGGCTCGGTCTTCGCCCCTTTCTTCGGCCTCATCGCGGCCGTCATCGGCCTGTGGGGCGCCAACGCCTTCCTCAACTGGCAGGTGCTCAAGCGTACCGAGGGCTTCATCAACCAGCTCCCCGAGCTCACCCGCGTCCTCGCCAACGCCACCCAGGCCGGCCTGGCGCTCCGTACCGCCATCGCCATGGCCGCCGAGGAGCTCGACGACCCGGCGGGCGAGGAGCTCAAGCGGGTCGCCGACCAGCTGGCGGTCGGCCGCTCCCTCGACGACGCGCTGGGCGACCTCGTCGAACGGCTCCCCTCCCGCGAGCTGACCGTCCTCGTCACCACCCTCATCCTCTCCAACCGCGCCGGCGGCACCATCGTCTCCTCGCTGCGCAACCTCACCGAGACCCTGGAGGAGCGCAAGGAGACCCGGCGCGAGGTCTCCACCCTGCTCTCCCAGGTCAAGGTCACGGCCGTGATGGTGCCCGTCCTCGGCCTCGGCTTCCTGATGCTCATCAACTCCATGCGTGCGGGCGCCCTGGACGACATGACGGGCGCCTTCGCGGGCAAGGTCGCCGTCATCATCTCCGCCGGCCTGTACGCGCTCGGCTTCTTCCTCATCAACCGCCTCACCCGCGTACGCATCTAGGGGGATGGGACATGGAACTGCTCCTCGCCGCCATCGCGGGACTCGCCGTCTACGGCGCCTTCCACGGCGTCCGCATGTACCGCGCCGACGCCAAACTCCCCGGCGACCTCGCCATCGCCCTGGAGGTCGGCGCCACCCGCACCACCGCCGCGGGCTCCGCCATCGACCGCGTCGGCATGCGGTACGCCCCACGCGTGCTGCGCATGATGGGCCCCAAGCGCGTCGACAAGGTGCGCCGCAAGCTCGACATGGCCGGCAACCCCAGCGGAATGACCGTCGACCGGTACGCCGCCCGCCGCGCCGTCTACACCGGCCTCGGCACCATCTCCGCGCTCGCCATGCTGATGAACGGCCAGCTCGTCCTCGCCGTCCTGCTCTTCGTCTACGGCTGGTTCTGGACCGACGTCGTCATCCGGTCCGCCATCGGCCGCCGCAAGGACGACATCGAACGCACCCTCCCCGACTTCCTCGACGTCCTCGCCGTCGTCGTCTCCGCCGGCCTCGGCTTCCGGCAGGCCCTGGAGCGTGTCGCCGAGAAGTACGAGGGCCCCTGGGCCGACGAGCTGCGCATCACCCTGCGCCAGATGGACATGGGCGTCAGCCGCCGCGACGCCTTCGAACAGCTGCGGCGCCGCAACCAGTCCGAGCAGGTGTCCATGTTCGTCTCCGCCCTCCAGCAGGGCGAGGAGCTCGGCGCCCCCATCGTCGACACGCTCATCCAGATCGCCGACGACATGCGCCGTACGGACGCCCAGAACGCCCGCCGCAAGGCCGCCAAGGCCGTCCCCAAGGCGACGCTCATCGTCACCAGCTTCATGCTCCCCGGCACGATGATCCTCATCGCGGTCGGCTTCTACTACGCGTCCGGCGTCAACTTCGACGACATGTTCGGCGGCAGCTGATGGACACCACCGCCACCGCCACCGCCACCGTCCCCGGCGGCCCTTCGGTCGCCCTCCAGGTCAACGCGCTGCAGGCGATGTGCCGCCAGGTCTTCGGCTTCCGCATGGCGATGATCGCGCTCGCCGTCCCCTTCTCCCTGGGCGGCATCCGGGCGGGCGTGGGCATGTGGCTGGTCGTCGCCGCCGTCACCGCCACCTTCATGGCCTCGTACGCGCTGCTCCGCGACTGGGAGCGCTTCGGCCCCGTCCTGCTGCGCCACCCCTCGCTCCTCGCCGTCGACATGCTCTTCGGCGCGCTGCTGCTGGTGACGGCGTCGCCCGAGTCGACCCTCGCGTACGTCACGATCTGTACGCCGCTGCTCGCGGGCCTGGTCTACGGCTGGCGGGGCGCCGCCTTCTTCGCGGGGTGCCAGTCGCTCGTCCTGGCCGGCGCGTACGGCGTCAGCGACCGCGTCGCGCTCAGCGCGGGAGCCCTCCTGCTGCCCGGCCTGTGCCTCATCACCGGCGCGGTCGGCAGTACGCTGCGGGGCCTGGTCCTCGGCTTCGGGGCCGCCAGCCAGGCGCTGACCGAGGCGCGGGCGCGGCTCGCGGTCCACGAGGCCATCGAGCAGGAACGGGCCCGCCTCGCCCGCGAGATGCACGACTCCGTCGCCAAGACCCTGCACGGCATCGCCCTCCAGGCCGACGGGCTGGTCGCCTCCGCCGACCGGATGGACCCGCCCACCCTCAAGCGCCAGGCGGAGATGGTGGCCCGCTCGGCCCGCCGCGCCGCCGCCGAGTCCCGCGAACTCCTCTCGGACCTGCGCCGCGAGTCCGGCCTCGACGGCGGCGTCGACGTCCTCGCCGAACTCGCCGCCCGCACCGCCGACTTCGCCCGCCGCCACGCGGTACGCGCCGACTTCCGGCGCCTCGGCACCGCGACCCCGCCGCCGGTCCCGCAGATCGTCGCCCGGCAGCTGCTCACCATCGCCTCCGAGGCCATGGAGAACGCCCACCGCCACGCCCACCCCACGCACGTCGACGTCTCGGCGGGCGTGGTCGGCGAGGTCCTGCGCCTGAGCGTGTACGACGACGGCTGCGGCCTGCCGGCCGGCACGACCCTCGACGAACTCAAGCGGGCCGGTCACTTCGGCCTTGTTGGCATGGTCGAGCGCGCCGCGTCGATCGGCGCCCGCATCCGCATCGGCCGGGGCCGCGCCGCCCACGGCACCGAGGTGCGCCTCGACATCCCGGTGCGGGCCCTCACACCGGGCCCGTCGCCGCTCCCGTACATCCCGAAACAGCCGATCACCACCTGAGAGAGGAGGCGCCGCCCCATGCCGACCGAAAGCACGGAGTTCCCGTCGCTCCCCGCCCCACCCTTACTGCGGGTGGTCGTGGCGGACGACAACCCGGTGGTCCGGGCGGGCCTGACGGTCCTGCTGTCCGGCCGCGACGACATCGAGGTCGTCGCGGAGGCGGGCGACGGCCGCGAGGCCTACGCCGCGGCGGTCGAGCACCGACCGGACGTCATCCTGCTGGACGTCCGCATGCCGGGCGTCGACGGCATCTCGGCACTGCCGCACCTGGTGCGGCTGGCACCGGTGCTGATGATGACCTACAGCCGCGAGAGCGCCATCGTCCACGAGGCGCTGCGCCTGGGTGCGGGCGGTTACCTGGTCCACGGCGAGTTCACGGCGGACCAACTGGTCGCGGCGGTCCGCGACGTCCGCCGGGGCCGCCCGCACTTCACCCCCACGGCCGCCGGCGCCCTCCTGGCCACGGTCCGCGACGGCACCCCCGCCGCCGCCCCGCCGGGCCCGCTGCCGGACGGCCTGGGCGCGGCGTTCACGTCGACGCCGTCGCACCGTCAACCATCTGCAACCGCACATGCAATTTCGGCGCCAGACGCCCAGGTAAACGCTGCTCGGCGGGACTTGGCCGCACCGGGATCTGCTCAAAACGCTTCGCTTCCGCAAGCGAATGTGGCACATTCGTCTCCGGGTGTCCTGACGGAGCTGAGCCAGAGGGAGGTGGAGGTGATGGACCTGATCGCGGCGGGCATGACGAACCAGCAGATCGCCGCCACGTGCTTCATCAGCCCGAAGACCGTCAAGAACCACATCAACCGCATCTTCGCCAAACTCAACGCCACGAGCCGCGGCGAGGCCATCGCCCTCTGGCACACCCTCCGCCGAGGAGGCCCGGCATGACCCCCCGGACCCAATCCCCGGAATGGGCCCGCGGTTGGGCCCGCAGGCCCATGCCCCCGGCCCCCGCCCGGCCGTACGTTCTCGGTGTCGCCAGCGAGACCGGCCAGGAGGAACCCGGTCCCGCACACGGCACCAGAACTCACGCCGGACCGGGAGGGGCACACCATGATGAAGGACGCCACGCTGAAGGCCGTCACCACGACGCAGGTCTACATCGGGCACTGGGCGAACACCCGCGTCGAGAAGATGAAGGCACGCAGGGACCGGGGGCAGGGCGCGATCGAGTACGTGGGGATCACGATTCTGGTGGTCGCGATCGTGGTGGCTGTGATGAACACGAAGATGGGCGAGTCGATCGCCAACAAGTTCACCGAAAAGATCAACGAAGTTCTCAACAACGGTGGATGACGATGGCGTCACGCCACGAGGCAGGGCAGGCCACACCGCTGTACATCATGGCGGTCGTTGGCCTGCTCTTTCTTGGGTTGGCCTTCTTCGCGTTCGGTCAGGCGGACGTCTCGCGCAACGGAACGCAATCTGCTGCTGATGCCGCTGCCCTGGCGGCCGCCAGGGAGTCGCGCGACCGGTTCGAGCAGATTCTTCTCGGGGGCGTCCTCGATCCTGACTACCTTGAGGACGTCTTCAACGGTGATGTGATCGGCACGGCAAACGGCTGCAACGCCGCCGGCCAGTACGCGGCACAGAACAAGGCCGAGGTGAAGAACTGCCGCTGGGCAGGTGGTGGCCGCTGGGGCTTTACGGTGAAGGTCAAGTCGCAGGAGTCGATGGGCACGAGCATCATCGAGGGCACGGACAGGAAACACGCGGAGACCGAGGCCACAGCCTTGGTCGAGCCGCGCTGTACCTTCGAGCGCAACACGCAGGACGACGAACTGGATGACGGGGGCGACGAGGCGGGCGCCGAGAAGCCGGTATCCCCGGGCGAGCTCGTCTGCGACGGTGAGACATGGGATATCGATCCCGAGAACCTCAAGCTGCTGCCCGATATTGCCGACCTCTTCACCGTCAGGCTGGCCGAGGACTGACCGCAGATGACGAGCGCAAAGGAAGAGCGAGAATGAGTGTTCGGCACGTAACGGGCGTACGCCGGGGTGTCGTCGCCGCCCTGTTGGCCACATGCCTGGTCTTCACCGTTGCATCGTGCGGCAACGACGGGGCGGATGAAGCCAAACAGGACGACGCCCGGAAGTCATCAGCACCGGCAGGCAGCACAGGCTCTCCGGCGGCTGACGGAAAGACACTTCCGGATACGAGTAAAATCGTGGCTACGCTTAAAGGTGACCGTGGCATCGAAATGGTGATCCATGAGGTGCGGCGCGATGGCGGTGGCTTCGTCACCGTGAGCGGTAAATTCCAGAACACCGGGGGCTCGTTGTACACCACCCCGATCCAGTGGAGTGGTCAGGAGACGGCCGTAGCGGGTACGGGACGCTCCTTGGCCGCGATGACGCTTGTGGACTCCAAGGAGAAGAAGCGGTACTACGTGCTTCGCGACACCGATAACCGTCCACTCACCACCAGCGGCTACGAGCCGAGTATTGCCGCAGGCCAGAGCATGACGTTCTTCGCCCAGTTCCCCGCACCGCCGCAGACCACGACCACCGTCGACCTCCAGTTCCCCGGTTTCCCCAACGCCCCGATCGAGATCTCCTGATGAGCGGCACCACCACCCACCAGAGAACGGCCGCCCGCCTCGCGGTGACCGCCCTCTCCGGGGCGCTCGCCTTCGGGGTGGGGCTCGCCCCCGAGGCGCTGGCCGAGGACAGCCCGTACCCGTCCGCGTCCGCCGCGCCGCCGGTGCAGGTGGACGCGAACGACGCTGACCTCAAGCTGCCCGACGGGGCGACCCTCGCGCCGCCCAAGGTGCTCGACATCAAGTCGGTCGTCGAGGACCTCGCGGGTGAGGAGCGCCGCGAGGACACGAACGCCGACATCAAGTTCGCGCTCCAGGCGGAGGTGCTGTTCGGCAAGGACAGCGCCGCGTTGTCCAGCAGCGCGAACGCCCGTATCTCCGCGATCGCCGCCGAGATCAAGAAGCAGGACGCCAAGCGGGTCCGCGTCTTCGGCTTCACCGACAACCTCGGCTCCTCCGCCCACGGCGACGTGCTGTCCAAGCAGCGCGCCGAGGCCGTGCACAACGTCCTGTCGAAGAAGCTGGCCGCCGACGGCATCACCTTCGAGATCCGGGGCTACGGCGAGCAGTACCCGATCGCCGACAACAGCACGGAAGAGGGCCGCAAGAAGAACCGCCGCGTGGAGGTCTCCTTCCAGCGCGGCGCGGCAGGCGACTAGAACGGCACGGGCCGTGTCACAGGACGCGGCCCGTCCGCCGCTCGACGAAGCCCCAGGAACGGCTGGCGGACATCCATGCAAAGGTGGTTGCTGGCAAAGGGAGTAAAACGCCTTCGCTCGCCGGGGTGATGACTACGGTGAACGGGTGACCGAAGTGACCCAGACCTGGAACGCCACCGACCCGGGCGTGCTGCGGCTGCCCTCCGGGCGCCTGGTCCGAGGCCGCGGACTGCGCAAGCCGCTGCCCGCAGGGCCCACGCCGACGTACGCCGTGTACCTGCTGGGCAAGCAGCCCCCGGAGGTGCCGTGGGAAACCCGATGGCTGCGCTGGCCCGACTTCCGGCTGCCCGGCGACCGCGCCCAGGCAGCGGCCGTCCTCCGAGAGGCGTGGCAGCGAGCTGCCGACGAGCGCGTTGAGATCGCCTGCGGCGGCGGTCGCGGCCGCACCGGTACCGCGCTGGCCTGCCTCGCGGTACTCGACGGGGTCCCGGCCGACGAGGCCGTGGAGTACGTACGCCGGCACTACGACCGTCACGCCGTCGAGACGCCCTGGCAGAAGCGTTACGTCCGCCGCTTCGCCGACTGACTGCGGCGCCGGTAGAGCAGCGTGTCGATGTGTGGGGTCACGGCCGAGCCGCATGGGGCCGCACGGCTACGAAACCGCCTGGCCGGACGATCAAGGCGCCGGTATCGTCCAGGTTTCCGATCCCCACGTCAGAGAGCGAAGCTCATGTCCCTCCAGCCTGCGACGACGACTCTCTGGCGCCCCACCGGCCCGAAGGAGCTCGCGCTCGTCGAGGAGCTGGAGTGGCGCGCCTGGCCGCCCCGGCTTCCGGAGCAGCCGATCTTCTATCCGGTCCTCAACGAGGACTACGCGATCCGCATCGCACGGGACTGGAACGTCCAGCACGACGGGGCCGGCTTCGTGACGCGTTTCGAGGTCGAGTCGGACTTCCTGAGCCGCTACCCGGTCCAGCAGGCCGGCGGTCGCACCATCCTGGAGCTCTGGGTTCCGGCGGAGGAGCTCGACGACTTCAACGCGCACATCGTCGGCACGATCGAGGTCGTCCACGAGTTCCGCTGAAGGGGGCCGCATGGAGTTATGGGTGGGGATCATCGCCGTCGCCGGCACGCTGCTGGGCGCGGTCGTCTCACACGTCCTCCAGTCCCGTACGGCCACACGGCTCCATGCCGGTGCCATCGGCGCCGAGACCCGACGCGAACTGCGCCAGGCCACGGGCTGCCTCCTCGCCGCCGAGGCGACCTTCCGTCGCCTCCAGTACGACCGGTGGGGAGCGCGTGACGCTCCGGCCCCCGAGAAGGACGCGGCAACGGCAGCCGCGCTGGGGGCGCGGTCGGAGGTGATAGCCGCCTTGGCTGAGGTCCAGCTGCTGACCGAGGACGCCGAGGCGCGGGAGCGGCTCACGGAGCTGGCAGAGGCCTCGTTCACGCTGCACTACGCCACCGACGGGGAGGACCTGGCAGCCCGATCCGCCCGGGCCCGCGCGGCCCACGCCGCGGTGGTGGACGCCATCGGTCGCTTGGTCCGTCCCTGAGCCTGCGCGTCGCGCCGGCTACAACCCATCCCCAACCGGAACCAGGTCTCGGGTGGCCTTGCCGCTTGCGGGCTGAGGCTTGGCCCTCGGGGTGGGGCGGCGGCGGTGGGTCGCGGTGTGGGCCGCCCTCGCTCCGAGTGTGGCGGGTTCCGTCGGCCCGTCAAGGGCGCTCCCGTTGGTCGCGTCGCTTCGCGATGGGCTTCGCCCACCCTTGACGGGCCGTCTCCACCCGCCTTTTCACACGCGGAGGGCGGCCCGGGGGAACGGGTCCCGGCGGAGGGCTGTTGGCAGCGCGGGTCCGCTGCCGGGCGCGGGAGCGTGGGTGGTGTGCGCGGCAGCGGAATGGGGTGGTCCGGCTTGGTTAGGCGGCTGCGGTCCGCCTGTCGGCTGGGGGGCAGGACCTCGCTTCTGCCCGGTGGTGGGTGTGGCCGTGCGGCTTACTGCGTGGGTTGTCCGTGCATCGCGCCACGAGCTGATGCGGTGCTGGTCTTCGGCGGTGCCGGACGGGCAGAACCTGCGCACATGGTGGGCGGCCATCAGCGCTGATCGGCCCTTGTGGGCCCACGCGCGAGGGTCCACGACGGGTGATCCAGACACGGTTCACGTGTGTGGGCACTTGGGCCCAAGCCTGGGGCTCACAGCAGCCTCCGGGAGCTCGGCGTTGGGCCGAAGTGCCCAATCGTGCAACAGCGTGTGGCTGGTGTGACCCATGGGCACACCCCCTAGCCAGACTGACTCACCCCGAGGGACACCGGGCAGAAGCGAGGTCCTGTACCCCGGCCGATCGACGGGCCCCAGCCGCCAAGCAGAGATCAGCCGCCCCATTCCACTGCCGCACACCCCACCCACCGGCCCGGCGCCCGGCCACGCGCCCCCGCCACCCACGCACGTCCGCCGCCGGCCCTCACCCCCGGCCGCCCTCCCGAGAGAAAAACCGCGGGTGGAGGCGGCCTGTCAAGGGTGGGCGAAGCCCATCGGCGCAGCCGACGCGACCAACGGAAGCGCCCTTGACGGGGCGGCGGAGGCCGCGACTCTCGGGAAGGAGGGCGGCCACACCTCGCCCCGCCCGGGGCCCGAGCTCCCGGAACCGCCCCCTCACGTAGCCGTGCTCCAGCTCGCCGCCGCCAAGGCCTCGCGGATTTCCGCGACCATGCGGTCCGGCGTGCGGAACACCACCGAGGCCGGGTAGCGCAGGATCGTGCCGACCTCGGGGCAGGAGGCCAGGTCGTTGAAGCGTTCCAGGTCCTTGCGGTGCGCCTCGGGGCTGCTGTGGAAGGCGTATCCCTCGATCTCGACCACCAGCCGCTCCCTCCGGAACAGGAAGTCCACGCGTCGCGCCCGCCCCCGAGGCGTACGCAGCCACGCCTGCGGCTCCGGGCGCAGCCCCGCCTCGTGTATCCGCAGGCGCGCGAGGGTCTCGGCGGGGGAGCCGCACCGCGGTTCGGCGAGGCGCAGCGGGCGTCGTCCCGTCGCCGAGCCGCGCCGCGGCCCGGGCCCGTCGGCCGCGACTTCGGTCTCCAGCGCGGCGATCGTGGTCAGCGGCGGGCGGCTCACCCCGCCGACGGTCCGGTGGCCGAGCGCGGAGTCCGCGGCGACCACCGCCTCCTCCACGGGGCCGGCGCGGAGCAGGTCACCCACCGTGCGCACCGCCGCCGTCGTACGCAATCCGCGCCGCACCACCACCTCGTCGTCCCGTAGTGGCATTCGGCGGACGCGCAGCCCGTGCCGCTTGCCCCTGACGCACACGTGTGGGTCCGTGAACTCGGTCTCGTAACGGAGGACCTCGACGAGGTGCAGGGCCGCGACCGAACGGTGGCTCACCACCAGGCGCGGCTGGAGCATCTGCAGGGCCCGCAGCACCGTCCGTGCGGTCACCTCTGTGCCCGGGCGCGCCCATGCGCCGCGTACCCCCGGCTGCTCAGCCCTCCCCGCGCAGGGCCCGGGACAGGGCGCCGCCGTGCCAGCCCGCCGCGACCGCGTCGCGTGTGAGCAGCACATCCTGTGTGACCAGGCCGACCAGGTCCCCCCGCATGGACACCATCGTCCCGGGGCCGCCCCGCACGCGTCATCCCCTGTGGACAACCGCGTGCCAGGGTAGAAGCGGCTGACAGACGCGACAGACGCGACAGACGCGACGGACGGACGAAGGGCGGACCTGCAGGCATGAGCTATCTGGTGGCGTTCGACAGCGACGAGTGGCGCGTCGGGCAGGACCTGCTCGTGGCCTCCTTGGCGGCGGAGTGGCCCGACGCCGCGGTACGCCGCAGGGAGCTGTCCGACGGGGACAAGTACGGCGACGTCGAGTGGGAGCTGCGGCGCGGCGACGCCGACCTGGAGGGCCGCTCCCACGTCGACGGGCGGTGCCTCTACCTGGACGGGGACATCGGCCTGGTCGCCGACTTCGCTCTCTGGTACCGCAAATTCGTCCCGGCCGGCATCGACCTCGTCTTCTGCGACGAGGGCTACCACTTCGACGTCACGATCGACGCGACCACGACGAGGGACGATCTGGTGGACGCCGCCGGCGAGTAGAACCGCAGGCCCCGCGCCGCGAATGAGACCGTCCCTGGGCCCCTGGGCCCAAGACTTCCGCGGGCCGCGCTCCTACCGTCGGCGGTATGTCGTGTCGTCGGGTACGGGCATGGAAGGCGTGGCGGATGCCGCGCACCGAGGCGCGGCTGCTGGGGCTGCGCCGGCGGAAGGCTGCGCAGTCCGGTCAGTCGACGCTGGAGTACGTCGGGCTGGTCGCCGTCGTCGTGGCGATTGTGGGTGCGCTGCTGGCCACCGGGCTCGGTCCCACCATCGCCGCCGAGCTGAAGACGCAGGTGTGCCGCGTCACCGGCGGCGACAACTGCGGCGGGAACACGCAGCAGCCGCAGGCGCAGGACCAGCCCGGTGACGACGGTCCCGGTGACGACGGTCCCGGTGACGACAACCCCGGCGGCCGGAAACCCGCCGCCGACGACACCGGCAAGTCGCCCGAGCAGCTCGCCTACGAGCAGGCGCTGAAGGAGCTCCAGGACGCCCAGGCCGCCGAGAAGGCGGACCGCGACAAGGCCATCGCGGCGGCGAAGGAGCTCGCGAAGATCCTCGCCGAGGAGCTCGGCATCACCGACGCCCTGGACTGCATCACCAAGGGCGACATGGGCGCCTGCACCGACACGCTCATCAACGTCCTGACGAGCCTGATCGGCGGCGCGGTCGGCAAGCTGGCCGCGAAGTACGGGGCTCCGTGGAAGTGGAAGCAGGCCGTCGAGCTCGTCCGCAGGCTCAAGAAGCACGGCGGCGACCTCTACGACGGCCTCACCGGCCTCATCAAGAACCGCAAGAGGGTCGCCGAGGCGCAGGACAAGCTCGACGACGCCAAGAAGAAATGGGACCCCGAGAAACAGAAGGAGCAGCAAGAGCCGAAGAAGCCCGTCACCTGTCCCGTCGGGCACAGCTTCCCGCCCGGCACCAGGGTGCTCGTCGCGGGCGGGCTCAGCGTCCCCATCGAGTCGGTGCGCATCGGGGACCAGGTCCTCGCCACCGACCCGGCCACCGGCCTGACGGCCCCGCGCACCGTCACGCGCACCTTCACGACGCACGACGACAAGGAGTTCACGCGGCTGACCACGGCCGCCGGGACGGTCACCGCCACCGACACGCACCCCTTCTGGCTCAGCGACGAGGGCGGTTGGTCCGACGCGGGCGACATCCGGCCCGGTGCGGCGCTGCGCACGCCGGCCGGCGGAGTCCTGCGGGTCACGGCGGTCGAGCGCTACACGCAGCGGCAGACCACGCACGACCTGAGCGTCGCGGGCCTCCACACGTACTACGTCGCGGTCGGCGCGCGGAGCGCGTCCCTCGTCCACAACAACGACTGCGTGGACCAGGCGCTGCTCGACGAAATGAAGGAGCAGGGCGTCAAGTTCGACCCGGAGAAGGTGCTCCGGGCCGAGCGGAACGCGGACGGGAAGATCGTCTTCCTGGAGGAGGGCAACTCCCGCGCCGGCCTGAAGCACATCCTGGAGGAGCACGCGGACGACTTCGAGCGCGCCGGTGTCGCCAGGGAGGACATCCCCGACCTGGTGATGGCGGCGGCGACCAAGGGCAAGAAGGTCGGCTACCAGGGCAAGGGCGAGGGCCGGCCGGTTTACGAGGTCGAGTTCAAGGGGCAGAAGCGGCGCGTGGCCGTGACCGTCGGGAACAATGGGTTCGTCGTCGGGGCGAACCCCAAGAGCGTCGGATGATGGGTGGCACGATGGTCAGCGGCAGGACGGTACGGGTGGCGGCGGACTACGACTGCCATCCGGTGTGGATCCGGTCCGACGAGGGGCTCGACAACATCGCCCCCGCCGACCTCCCGGTGAGCCCGGAGCTGCGGGAGGACCTGGAGCGCTGGGGCGACGCCTTCGACGCCACGCTCGACCGCGACGACCCGATGGCGTCGGGCTTCCGGACGCCGCAGGACGAGGAGGCCTTCGCCGCCCGGGGCGCGGAGCTCGCCGGCCGGCTGCGGCGGGAGCTCGGCGCGGGCTGGCGGGTCACGTACTTCGACCTGCGCGAGGGGCGCGACACCGACGTCGGGCCGTGAGCGGTGCGGTGCTCTACAACCTCCTGACCGTGCACCGGCCGTCCCCCGCCGGCATGGCGGCGGCGCTGGCCGGTGCGGTGGGCGTGCCCGTGACGGACGTGGACGTCGCCGACGAGGAGGCCGACCCCGAGGGCCGGAACTGGGACGCCCCCGTCCTGTGCGGCTATCACGCGGTCCACGGAGACCTCGCGCTGTCGTGGGACGTGTACGTCTCCGACGGCGCCGTCCCCACGGCGCCCGACGAGCCGACGGCGGCCCGCCGCGTCGCGGCCGCGACCGGGACGGCCGTGCTGTATCCGGCGACGGACCTGGAGAACCCCTCGGCGTACTGGGCCGCGACACCCGAGGGCGCGGTCGCCCGGGCCCGTCTGTACGAGTCGGACGACGAGGAGCCCGTCCTCACCGTCGACGCCGTCGAAGCCCCGGTTCCGCAGCTGCCCGGCGCCCGCGTGGAGCTGCTCCGTGAGGTGTACCGGGCCGAGAAGGTGCCCGTCCCGGCCACCGAGGCGTTCGTCGCGGCCACGGACCCGGACCGCGTCGCGCCCGCGCGCAGCCGGGTCAACCGCGCGCGGGAGGCCCTGCTGCTCTGGGAGAGGCTGGTGCGCCGCATGGCCGGCGACTGGGCCCCCACCGGCCGCTATCCGCAGGAGTCGTACGTCGAGGACCTCCGGACCCGCGACGCCCTCGCCCACCGACTGGCGGCCGCGCCCGAAGGCCTCCGCGAACCACTCGCCCGCGCCGTCGACGACCTCGACGCCCTCTTCCGCGTCCACACCCGCGACGACCGCGGCGAGCTGCTGGGACGGCTCACCGGCTCGGGCGCGGCCGTCCTGGACCGCGGCTGGTGGTGGCGTCGGCGGCCCCCGCACCTGCCCTGGACATGAGCGGCACATAATCGGCTGCATGCCCGAAGACAGACAGACCAGCGGGGCCGCGCCCGCCTTGTGGGGGTACGCGGCCGTACGGCTGGTCGGCATGGCGGTCCTCGCCGTCGCCGCCGCCGTCACCGGCGAGGACGCCCTCCACCGGCTCAAGGGCCGCTGGGACTCCGTCTGGTACGTACGGATCGCCGAGCACGGATACGGGCACGAGGTCCGCCTCCCCGACGGAAGCCTCCACTCGGACCTGGCCTTCTTCCCGCTGCTGCCCGCCCTGGAGCGGGGTCTCGCGGCCGTGCTGCCCCTCGGGGCCGACGACGCCGGGCTCCTGGTGGCGTGGGTGGCCTCGCTCGCCGCCGCGTGGGGCGTCTACGCCGTCGGCGCCCACATCGCCGGGCGGCGCGCCGGGGTGGTGCTCGCGGTGCTGTGGGGGGTGTACCCGACGGCGTTCGTGCAGTCGATGGCGTACACCGAGAGCCTGTTCACCGCGCTCGCCGCCTGGTCGCTCCACGCCGTGCTGCGCGGCCACTGGATCCGGGCGGGCGCCCTCTGCGTCCTGGCCGGGCTCACCCGTCCCTCGGCCGCCGCGCTGATCGCCGCGCTCGGCGTCACGGCGCTGGTGACGGTCGTACGCGAGCGGCGGCTCACGCTCCGGATGGCCGTCGGCGTGCTGCTCGCACCGCTGGGCTGGCTCGGGTACGTCGTCTTCGTCGCCGTACGGAAGTCCAGCCCGACCGCGTACTTCGACGTCCAGGCCGCCTGGGGCAACAGCATCGACGGGGGCGTGGCCCTCGGCCGCTTCGTCTGGCGGAACCTCACCGGGCCGCAGCCGCTCGCCGGGGTCGGGCTGTGCGCGGCGCTCGCGCTGCTCGGCTGGGTGGTGTGGCTGTGCGTCCGGCAGTGCCAGCCGCTGCCCGTGCTCGTGTACGGGCTCGCGATCGTCGTCGTCTCGCTCGTCGGCGCCGCGTACTTCGGCTCCCGCCCGCGCCTGATCATGCCCGCCTTCCCGCTGCTGCTCCCGGCGGCCGTCGCCCTCGCCCGATTGCGCGACCGGAACCTGGTCCTCGTGGTGGCGGGGCTGGCGCTCGCGTCGGGGGCGTATGGGGCGTTCACGCTGCTGGGGGCCGGGCCGCCGTAGCCGCTTTGGGCCCGTGGACCCATGCGCCCGGCCGAACGGCGTTGCTAGCGTCCGGCCATGACCAGGCGTACGGAACGTACGGCACGAGCGGTGGCCGTCGCCGCCCTCGCGTCGGTGGTGCTGGCGGCGTGCGGACCCGACGAGCCGGAGAAGCCCACGGGTGCGGGCGACAACGCGAGCCCGCGTACGAGCGCGGCCCCGGGCGCCGGAAGCCGCGGCACCCCGGAAGCCACGACACCCGCCGCCCCCGCCCCCGGCGGCACCGCGAACCCCGGCGTCCCCGGCGCGTCGAAGCCCCTCACCCGGGCCGAGCTCGACCGGGCGATCCTCGCCACCGCCGACGTACCGGGCTACGCCGTCGGCCCCATGGACCCGCCGCCCCCGCAGGGCGAGACGCCCGCCGAGGAGGCGTGCGCGCCGCTCACCGCCCTGCTCAACGGCAAGCCCGAGCCGGCCGCGCAGGCGTCCGCGTACCGCCAGATCACCGGCGCGAACGCCGAGAGCCGCCCGGCCGTCTCCGTGTTCCTCACCACCCACGGGAACCAGGGCGCGGCCACCGTCCTCAACCGGCTGCGCACCGCCGTGACGGCGTGCCGCGACGGCTTCACCACCACCGGACCGACCGGCCCCTCCACGTACCGGAGCGTGCGCGCGCTGCCGCCGGTGAAGGCGGGCGACGACGGCGTGGCGTACCAGCTGACGGCCGACTTCGAGGGCGACCCGGTGCCGCTGGTCTTCCACGTGGTGCGCTCCGGAGCCACGGTGGCGACCTTCTACACCGCGAACCTCGAAGGACCGAAGACGCCGGAGATGCCCGCGGCCCTGATCACCGCGCAGGCCGCCAAGCTCAGCCCTCGCTGACCGTCAGCCGGACGCCCGGGCGCACACCCCACCGCTCCATGGCCCCCGCCTCCGCCTCCAGTACGTGGCGGGCGCGCGGGCGCGGCAGGCCGAGGCGGCCGGGCGGCATGGTGGTGACGGCGAGGACGTTCAGCTCGCGGTCCAGGTACGCGACGTCGATGGTGAACCGCATCCGGAAGGTGTGGACGCTGTTGCACGGCGTCAGGAGCATGGCGCCCTCGACGCCGTCCCGGCCGAGCAGTCCCCGCCGCCGGGTGCCGTAGGAGGCCGCGACCTCGACCGGGACGGCCGCGGGGCCGCCCGCGACCGCCAACCGCGCCGTGCCGTTGCGCCACTTGGTCCTCTTCCCGGTGTTCCCCGTGTTCCCCGTCTTCCCCATGGAGCAGGACCGTAGCGGTGCCCGCCGCGTACGGGAATGGGCCCACGGGCCCATGACCGGTGCCCCGCGTCGCCCTAGGGTTCGCTGCGTGTACGCCACGCTGATCGCCGTCGCCGCCCTGTGGGGCGCCGCCACCGGGCTGCTCCTGCCGCGCGCCGCGTACCGGCTGTCGGTCGAGCCGGAGGAGGCGTGGCGCGACACCTGCCCCGCCGGGCACGCCTTCACCGGACCGGCGCGCGGCTGGGTCGGCCCCGCGCGCTGCGCGCCCTGCGGCGTACCCGGCCCCGGGACCGCGGGCGCCCTGCCCACCGGGAACGCCCTCACCCTGGGTGCCGCCCTCGCGTGCGCCGTGCTCGCCGCCGCGACGGGGCCGCGGCCCGAGCTCGCCGTGTGGCTGCTGCTCGCGCCGTGCGCCGTGCTGCTCGCCGCCGTGGACGCGCGTGTGCACCGGCTGCCGGACCGGCTGACGCTGCCGCTCGCCGGCGCGGCCGCCGGGCTCCTCGGGGTGGCCGCGCTGCTGCCCGGGCACGCCGGGTCGTGGCCCTCCGCCCTGCTCGGCGGACTCGCCCTCGGCGGCGCGTACTTCACACTCTTCCTGATCCACCCGAACGGCATGGGCTTCGGAGACGTCAAGCTCGCGCTGTCGCTCGGGGTCGCCCTCGGGTGGTACGGCTGGGACATCCTCTTCACGGGTGCCTTCGCCGGGTTCCTCTTCGGCGCGGCGTACGGGATGGGCCTGGTGCTTCTGCGGCGGGCGAGCCGCAAGAGCGCGATCCCGTTCGGGCCGTTCATGATCGGCGGGGCGCTGGTGGGGCTGCTGCTCGGCGCGTTCACCGCCTCCTCGGCACCGTGGTGACTGACAAAATGCCGGCCATGCGCACAGACCCGGTCAATGTCACCCAAGCCCTCGCCTCCTTCGACGACGTCTACAGCCCCCGCATCGTCGCCCGCATGAACGACTACGACGTACGCGTCGCCCATGCCGTCGGTGACCACGTCTGGCACGTCCACGAGGAGACGGACGAGTTCTTCCTGGTGCTGGACGGGCGGTTCGAGATCGCCCTGCGCGACGCCACCACCCGCACCGAGCGGAGCGTCGTACTGCGGCGCGGTGACACCTTCGTCGTGCCGAAGGGGACGGAGCACCGGCCGTCCGCGCCGGAGGGGGCGGACATCCTGATGTTCGAGCCGTCCGGGACGGTGTCCACCGGCGACCGCCATGAAGGGGAGCTCCCCGCCCACGTGGACAGCACCGCGGGCCACGCCCTCACCTGACCCGCGCCGTCCGCGGCCTGATCGACAAGACACCCCCTAGCATCCGGCGTATGCGGACATTCCCCACCCAAAAGGTCTCGCCGCCGGCCGCCGCCCCCGTCACGGTGCACACGCCCTCCCCCCGGCTCCTCGCCTGGGGGTGGGCCGCCGCGCTGTGCGTGCTGTACGCCACCGTCGCCGTACGCCGCCACCAGCTCCTGCGCACCACCGGCTACGACCTCGGCATCTTCGAGCAGGCCGTACGGGCGTACGCCGAACTCCGCGCCCCCGTCGTGCCGTTGCGCGGCGAGGGCTTCAACCTCCTCGGCGACCACTTCCACCCGCTGCTGGCGGCCCTCGCGCCGCTCTACCGTCTGTGGCCGTCCCCGCTGTGCCTGCTCGTCGCCCAGTCCGCGCTGCTCGCCGTCGCCGTCGTCCCCCTCGCCCGCTGGGCCGCCCGCGCGCTCGGCCGCCGCGCGGCGCACGCCGTGGCCGCCGTGTACGGGCTGAGCTGGGGCATCGCGTCGGCGGCCGCCTTCGACTTCCACGAGGTCGCCCTCGCCGTACCGCTGCTCGCCTGCTCGCTCGAAGCGCTGGCCCGGCGGCGCTGGCGGGCGGCCGTCGCCTGGGCCGCGCCCCTGCTGCTGGTCAAGGAGGACCTGGGCCTCACCCTCGCCGCCATCGGCGCGTACATCGCCTGGCGGGGCGGTCCGCGACGGCTCGGCATCGCCACCGCCGTCGTCGGGGTCGCCGGATCGGCCGTCGAGATCCTGCTCCTGCTCCCCGCCTTCCACCCCGGCGACGCGTACGCGCACGGCGGCAACCTCACCGAGGGGCACGGCTCACTGCTCTCCACCCTCGCGCACGCCCCCCTCGACGCGCTGCGCCCCGACATCAAGGCCATGACCCTGGTCCTGGTCTTCGCGCCCTCCGCGCTGCTCGCGCTCCGCTCGCCCCTCGCGCTGATCGCCGTACCGACGCTCGCCTGGCGCATGCTGTCGCAGAACGCCTTCCACTGGGGCACGGCCTTCCACTACAGCGCCGTGCTCATGCCCGTCGTCACCGCCGGGCTGATCGACGCGCTCACCGCCTGGCGCCGCACCGCCCACCCCCTGGCCCACCGCCATGTGCGCGCCTCGCTCGCCACCGCCCTCGCCGTGACCCTCGTCATGCTGCCGTCGTTCCCGCTCGCGCTGCTCGCCCAGCGCGCGACCTGGCGTACCACCCCGCACGTCGAGGCGGCCCGCGCGCTGCTCGCGAGGATCCCGGACGGCGCGACCGTCGCCGCCTCCAACCGGCTCGTCCCGCAGCTGACCTCCCGCTGCACGGTCGTCGTCTTCCCGGCCTTCCCGGTGGCGGGGAAGCTCTACGAGTACGACAGGAAGCGCCTGCCGCGCCCCACCGCCGAGTGGATCGTCTTCGACCGCCGCCCGCCCGAGGCGTGGCCGTACCGGACGGGGCACTGGCCGTACCCGATCAAGCAGCAGCTGGCCGAACTGGCCGCGGCCGAGAAGCGGTACGGCTACGAGCGCGTCGCCCGGCGGGACGGCATCACGCTCCTCCGGCGGCGGTAGCCGCGGCCCGCCGCGGGGCCGTCAACGCGGCGCCCCCGGAGCCGGGTCCCCCTTGGGGAGTACAGGCGCCGCGCCCCGCCCGCGGGCTCCCCGCCGTGTCCGCAGCGCGGTCCCGCGTTTTCGGAGCGTAGTGGCGGCCTGTCGCGGCACGCAGCACGTCTCACGAAGGGTTATGGTGGAAACCCCCCCTCGGGCCGGTCCGTATCCCCCCCACGGACCGGCCCGTTTTTCGTTCCCGCGCCGACCTGGGCCTCCGGTCAGCCGCGCGCCGCCCAGATGTTGGTGCCGGCGGTGTCGACCGCGTACGAGTCGATCTCCTTCAGCTCCTCCTCGGTGAGCGGCGCCCCGCCCAGCGCCGCGATGTTCTGCTCCAGCTGCGTCACGCTGGACGCGCCGATCAGCGCCGACGTCATCCGCTCGTCGCGCAGCACCCAGGTCAGCGCCAGCTGCGCGAGCGACTGGCCGCGGCGGCGGGCGATGTCGTCCAGGCCGCGGAGCCGGCGGACGACCTCGTCGGAGAGGAGGTTCGGGTCGAGGGACTTGCCCTGCGTGGCCCGCGAACCCTCCGGGATGCCCGTGAGGTACTTGTCGGTGAGCAGGCCCTGGGCGAGCGGCGCGAAGGCGATGCAGCCCATGCCCGCCTCCTCCAGGGTGTCGAGGAGGGCGTCCTCCTCGGTCCAACGGTTGATCATCGAGTACGACGGCTGGTGGATCAGCGCCGGAACGCCCATCTCCCGCAGCAGCCGGGCCGCCTCGGCGGTCTGCTCGCTGCTGTACGAGGAGACGCCGACGTACAGCGCCTTGCCCTGCTGCACGGCGGAGGCCAGGGCGCCCATGGTCTCCTCGAGCGGGGTGTCCTTGTCGAAGCGGTGGGAGTAGAAGATGTCGACGTAGTCGAGGCCCATCCGCTGCAGCGACGCGTCGAGCGAGGACAGCAGGTACTTGCGGGAGCCCCACTCGCCGTACGGGCCGGGGTGCATCAGATACCCGGCCTTGGTCGAGACGACGATCTCGTCACGGTACGGCGCGAAGTCCTGGGCGAAGATCTTGCCGAAGTTCAGCTCGGCGGAGCCGGGCGGCGGCCCGTAGTTGTTCGCCAGGTCGAAGTGGGTCACACCGAGGTCGAAGGCGCGGCGCAGGATCGCGCGCTGCGAGGCGAGCGTACGGTCGTCGCCGAAGTTGTGCCACAGGCCCAGCGAAACGGCGGGCAGCTTCAGGCCGCTGCGGCCGGTGCGGCGGTACTCCATGGAGTCGTAGCGGTCGGCGGCGGGTCGGTATGCGGCGGTATCAGTCACGTCTCTCTCCTTATCACGGACCTGTGACAGGCCGGGTTGGGCCGCCGTGACCCCCGCGCAGTAATGTGGCG
Source organism: Streptomyces sp. NPDC045998 (assembly GCF_056430285.1). Classification (NCBI taxonomy): domain Bacteria; kingdom Bacillati; phylum Actinomycetota; class Actinomycetes; order Kitasatosporales; family Streptomycetaceae; genus Streptomyces; species Streptomyces sp. NPDC045998. The sequence continues at coordinate 773,430 of NZ_JBWKLJ010000003.1, read as the reverse complement.
GCCTCGGGGACGGCGGCGGTGAGCCGGAATCGATCCCCCTGGGCCGACGCCGCTGCGGGCCCGCACGCAAATCGAGAGGTGAGATCGGTGAACTTGCGCGACCTGGTGTACAGGCTTTACGCACGCCGGGTCGAGGGCCGCCTCGACCACGCCCAGGTGCCGAAGCACATCGGCGTCATCCTCGACGGGAACCGGCGGTGGGCGAAGGCGTCCGGCGGCACCCCGGAGCAGGGTCACAAGGCCGGCGCGAGCAAGATCCAGGAGCTGCTCGGCTGGTGCGCCGAGACGGACGTCGAGGTCGTCACCCTGTGGATGCTGTCCACCGACAACCTCAACCGGCCCGAGGAGCAGCTGGTCCCGCTGCTCGGCATCATCGAGAACGCCGTGCGCGACCTCGCCGCCGACGGCCGCTGGCGCGTCCACCACGTCGGCACGCTCGACCTGCTGCCCGCGCGGACCCAGGCCGTCCTGAAGGAGGCCGAGGAGAAGACCCGCGACCACACGGGCATACTCGTGAACGTCGCCGTGGGCTACGGCGGCCGCCAGGAGATCGCGGACGCGGTCCGCTCGCTGCTGTTGGAACACGCGGAGAAGGGCACGAGCTTCGAGGAGCTCGCCGAGATCGTCGACGTCGAGCACATCTCGGAGCACCTCTACACCCGCGGCCAGCCCGACCCGGACCTGGTGATCCGCACCAGCGGCGAGCAGCGCCTGTCGGGCTTCATGCTCTGGCAGAGCGCCCACTCCGAGTACTACTTCTGCGAGGTCCACTGGCCGGCCTTCCGCAAGGTCGACTTCCTGCGTGCCCTGCGCGACTACGCCGCCCGCCACCGGCGCTACGGCACCTGACGCCACCGCCGCACCACGGCACCGACACCCCGCCCCCAGGACACTCCCCGTTCACCGACGCGTCGTCATATGCCATGGCATGGACCTGCGGTAGTACGGGAATACCCCTCCCAGAGTGAGCGGCACTCAAGCCCGCTCGCCCGGGAGGCCCTTTGCACCAGGACGACCGTGCACCCCGTGTACGGACGACGCGGAGGGCCGGAGCTCGGCCCGCGCAAGGTGGCCGGAGCCCGGCTCCATCTCCCGCGACGCCGCCGCCGTCGCCGAAACCGCCGTCGCCGCCGCCGTCGCACCCCGACCTCATGCACCTCTATCAGAGGGGGTCCGTCCTACCGTGGTGACCAGCACAAAGCGCCGCCTCAACGACAGGCGCACCTACGTCCTCGACACCAGCGTCCTGCTGGCCGACCCCGGTGCCATGGCCCGTTTCGACGAGCACGAGGTCGTGCTCCCCGTCGTCGTGGTCACGGAGCTGGAGGCCAAGAGGCACCACCCGGAGCTCGGCTACTTCGCCCGGCAGGCGCTGCGCCTGCTGGACGACATGCGGGTCCGGTACGGCCGCCTCGACGCCCCGCTGCCCATCGGCGAGCTCGGCGGGACCCTGCGTGTGGAGCTCAACCACTCGGACCCCGCCGTCCTCCCGGCCGGCTACCGCCTCGGGGACAACGACTCGCGGATCCTCGCCGTCGCCCGCAACCTCCAGGCCGAGGGGTACGACGTCACGGTCGTCTCCAAGGACCTGCCGCTGCGCATCAAGGCGTCGTCGGTCGGCCTGCTCGCCGAGGAGTACCGCGCCGAGCTCGCCATCACCGACTCGGGCTGGACCGGAATGTCGGAACTGCCCCTCTCGGCGGACCAGATCGACCTCCTGTTCACCGAGGAGTCGCTGTACGTCCCCGAAGCGGTCGGGCTGCCGGTGCACACCGGTCTCGTCCTGTCGTCGGAGCGAGGCAAGGCGCTCGGCCGCATCGCGCCCGACGGAAACGTGCGCCTGGTGCGCGGCGACCGCGAGGCGTTCGGCATCCGGGGCCGCAGCGCTGAGCAGCGCATCGCGCTCGACCTGCTCCTCGACCCGGACGTCGGCATCGTCTCGATGGGCGGCCGGGCCGGCACGGGCAAGTCGGCGCTCGCCCTGTGCGCCGGCCTGGAGGCGGTCCTGGAGCGGCGGCAGCACCAGAAGGTGATGGTCTTCCGGCCGCTGTACGCCGTCGGCGGCCAGGAGCTCGGCTATCTGCCGGGCACCGAGGCGGAGAAGATGGGCCCCTGGGCGCAGGCGGTCTTCGACACGCTGTCGGCGGTCGCGGGCAAGGAGGTCATCGAGGAGATCCTCAGCCGCGGCATGCTGGAGGTCCTGCCGCTCACCCACATCCGCGGGCGCTCCCTCCACGACGCGTTCGTCATCGTGGACGAGGCCCAGTCGCTCGAACGCAACGTCCTGCTGACCGTGTTGTCCCGTATCGGGTCGAATTCCCGGGTCGTCCTCACGCACGACGTGGCCCAGCGCGACAATCTGCGGGTCGGCCGGTACGACGGAGTCGTCGCCGTCGTCGAGAAACTGAAGGGCCATCCGCTCTTCGCGCACGTGACCCTGACCCGCTCGGAGCGCTCGCAGATCGCCGCGCTCGTGACCGAAATGCTGGAGGACGGGGCGATTTGATCCGCGAACGCCCGTAATGAGACCCGGCAGTTGGCGCCGCCCGGCAAAGCGCGAGAGCTTAGCCGGGCGGCGTCGTGTCGCGCGCCCCCTTCCGCAAAACTCCTGCCGGAAAGGGCGTGTGAGCTTTCCCACGCAACGAATAATTGCCTTGCGGTGTCGCGGTCGGGCAGAGTCTTGCTTCCGTCAGGCCCCGCATACGGCACACCTGTAACAACTCAAGACCTGTTCGCCGTATGCCGCCCGAGCACCACGCGGCGCTCCCGCAAGGGAGTTGCCCACCGGGCCCGTGTCCCCCGTGACCCAGCAGTGGGGGGACCAGCGCCAGGGGCACGATTTTCGCCCGCGAGGTCACCTAAGCGGGCGATGCTGGAAGGAAACCGTGTGAGCCGGATCTCGGTCCGGGGATTCGCGGTGGCGTCGGCCACCGCGGTCACCACTGTCGGCGCCGTCGTCGGTGTTGCCTCGGGCAACGCCCAGCCCTCGGAGAACAACTTCGAGGCCGCTGCCGCCGACGCGACGCTCCTTGCGGACATCCCCGTCGGCCAGCAGGCCCAGGTACAGGTCTCGTCGCTGACGCAGCAGGCCGAGGCCCAGGCCGCCGCCGCCGACTCCGCCGCCCAGAAGTCCGCCGAGGAGGCCGCCCGCCTCCAGGCCGCCAAGGACGCCCAGGCGAAGAAGGAAGCCGCCGAGGAGAAGGCCGAGAAGGAGCGCAAGGAGCGGGAGGAGCGCGAGGCCAAGGAGCAGCAGGAGCGCGCCAGCCGCGACGAGGTGCGCTCGGCCACCAGCTTCGCGACCCAGTCGTCGTACAGCGTCGCCGAGGTCCAGGCGATGGCCCGTCAGATGATCCCGGGCGACCAGTTCCAGTGCTTCAGCAACATCGTGGACCACGAGTCCGACTGGAACTACCGCGCGACGAACCCCTCGTCGGGCGCGTACGGCCTCGTCCAGGCGCTCCCGGGCTCCAAGATGGCGTCCGCCGGTGCCGACTGGCAGACCAACCCGGCCACCCAGATCAAGTGGGGCCTGAACTACATGAACGACCGCTACGGCAGCCCGTGCGGCGCGTGGAGCTTCTGGCAGGCCAACCACTGGTACTAGGCCAACCACTGGTACTAGGCCACCCCCTGGTACTGGGCCGCCACCCGGCTCGACTCCGCGGAGCCCCTCACCGTCCTACGGTGAGGGGCTCCGTGCGTGTACCGTCGTGGAGCCCGTACTCCCGGGGGAGCGGTGGGGGGAAGAGAGAAGATCATGTCGAAAGTGCCAGGGTGGCTGGGCCGGCTCGGTGCCGGACTGAGCCGGATGGGGCGGCGCTTGGAGGAGCGCCGCCGAGCCGAGAGCGAGGCCGGTGCGCCCGATGCGCCGGCCGTGCCCGGTGTGCCCGCCGGTCCGGGCGGCCCCGGCTTCCCGGGCGCGGCCGGCGGTGCGGGGGCCGGCGGCTCGGGTGGTGCCGGCGGCTCCGGCGCGACCGGCGAGAACGGCGGTGCTCCGGCACCCGGCAGCGTTCCGGCCCCGCCCGCGTACGCCCCCGCCGTCGCCGCCCGCCCCGACCCCGTCGACGCCATCCCCTGGGGCATCCGTGTCGCGGCCGAGGCCGGCTGGCGGCTGCTCGTCCTCGCGGGCGCCCTCTGGCTGCTGATGAAGGCCATCAGCAACGTCCAGCTGGTGGTGCTCGCCTTCGTCGCCGCCCTGCTGATCACCGCGCTGCTGCAGCCCACCGTGGCCCGGCTGACGCGCTGGGGCCTGCCGCGCGGCGTGGCCACCGCCGTCACGGCCATCACGGGCTTCATCATCATGGGCCTGGTCGGCTGGTTCGTCGTCTGGCAGGTGCTGGACAACCTCGGCGACATCTCCGACCGCCTCCGGGACGGTATCGACGAGCTGAAGCGCTGGCTGCTGAACAGCCCCTTCCACGTCACCGAGCAGCAGATCAACGACATCGCCAAGAACCTCAGCGACACCATCGGCACCAACACCGAGGAGATCACCACCGCCGGCCTCCAGGGCGTGACCGTGCTGGTCGAGGTGATCACCGGCATCCTGCTGACGATGTTCTCGACGCTCTTCCTGCTGTACGACGGGAAGAAGGTCTGGAGCTGGGTGCTCAAGCTCGTACCGGCGCAGGCACGTCCGGGCGTCGCGGGCGCCGGTCCGCGGGCCTGGCGCACCCTCACCGCGTACGTACGCGGCACGCTGATCGTGGCCCTCATCGACGCCGTCTTCATCGGGCTCGGCATCTACTTCCTCGATGTGCCGCTGGCCGTTCCGCTCGGCGTGCTCATCTTCCTCTTCGCCTTCATCCCGCTGGTGGGTGCGGTGATCTCCGGTGCCCTCGCGGTGATCGTCGGCCTGGTCACCCAGGGCGTCTTCACCGCGCTGATGGTGCTGGTCGTGGTGCTCGCCGTCCAGCAGATCGAGGGCCACGTCCTCCAGCCGTTCATCCTGGGCCGGGCGGTGCGGGTCCACCCGCTCGCGGTGGTCCTCACCGTCGCGGCGGGCGGCCTGATCGCCGGCATCGGCGGCGCGGTGGTCGCGGTCCCGCTGGTCGCGGTCACCAACACGGTCGTCGGCTACCTGCGGGCGTTCAGCTACGAGCAGGCCCTGCGGCACGCGCCGCCGGGGGAGCCGCGGGTGGCGCCGGGGGAGTAGCGGTACGAGAAGGGGCCCACCGACCTGCGGGTCGGTGGGCCCCTTCGTACGCGTACGGCTGACTACTCCGCGAGGACGGCCTCGGCGTCGAGCGTCGCGCCGACCGCCTGGATCACCGAGGCGATCTTGAACGCCTCCTGGATCGTGTCGCGCTCCACGCCGGCCTTGCGCAGCACCTGCTCGTGCGAGTCGAGGCACATGCCGCAGCCGTTGATGGCGGAGACGGCGAGCGACCACAGTTCGAAGTCGACCTTCTCCACACCCGGGTTGCCGATGACGTTCATCCGCAGACCGGCGCGCATCGTGCCGTACTCCGGGTCGGAGAGCAGGTGGCGCGTGCGGTAGAAGACGTTGTTCATCGCCATGATCGCGGCGGCGGACTTGGCGGCCTGGTACGCCTCGGGCGAGAGGTTCGCCTTGGCCTCCGGCTCCAGCTCGCGCAGGACCTTCGGCGAGCGCGAGGCGATCGCGCAGGCGAGGACCGTGCCCCACAGCTGCTGCTGGGGGAGCTCGCTGTTGCCGATGACCGAGCCGAGGTTCAGCTTCAGGTCCTTGGCGTAGTCCGGTATGGCGGACTTCAGTTCGTCGAGAGCCATGTCAGGGTCGCTTTCGTCACTCGCCGGAGAGCAGCTTGACCGGGTCGAGGGTGTCCTCGCCCTTGGTCCAGTTGCAGGGGCACAGCTCGTCGGTCTGCAGGGCGTCCAGCACCCGCAGGACCTCCTTGGGGTTACGGCCGACGGAGCCGGCGGTCACCATGCAGAACTGGATCTCGTTGTTCGGGTCGACGATGAAGACGGCACGCTGCGCGAAGCCGTCCTCGCCCTCGACGCCGCAGTCGCGCATGAGCTCGTGCTTCGAGTCGGCGAGCATCGGGAAGGGCAGGTCACGCAGGTCGGCGTGGTCCTTGCGCCAGGCGTGGTGCACGAACTCGGAGTCGCCCGAGACACCGAGGATCTGGGCGTCGCGGTCGGCGAACTCGTCGTTCAGCTTGCCGAAGGCGGCGATCTCGGTGGGGCAGACGAAGGTGAAGTCCTTCGGCCAGAAGAACACCACGCGCCACTTGCCCTCGTAGGACTTGTGGTCGATCTGCGCGAACTCCTTGCCGCTCTCCAGCGACACACAGGCGGTCAGGTCGTACGTGGGGAACTGGTCACCGACAGTGAGCACACGCTCTCCTTGCAGCGGGGAAGTCCCTTTTGGGGTCTTCCGTGGGGGTTGGACGGAGCCCCAGCATGGCACGGCGTGCATTGATCAGTGAAATAGCTAGACTGGGTCGTGTTGATCGAAGGTGGTTATCAGTGGTGTCCGTATATAAGGGTAAGCAGCCCAGTCTGGCCCAGCTCCGCGCGTTCGTGGCGGTGGCCGAGCATCTGCACTTCCGGGACGCGGCGGCGGCGATCGGCATGAGCCAGCCGGCGCTTTCGGGCGCGGTTTCGGCCCTCGAAGAGGCACTCGGTGTCCAGCTGCTGGAGCGTACGACACGCAAGGTGCTGCTGTCCCCGGCGGGTGAGCGGCTCGCCGTACGGGCCAAGGCCGTGCTGGACACGGTGGGTGAGCTGATGGAGGAGGCGGAGGCGGCGCACGCGCCCTTCACCGGGGTGCTGCGGCTCGGGGTGATCCCGACCGTCGCGCCGTACCTGCTGCCCACGGTCCTGCGCCTGGTGCACGAGCGCTACCCGGAGCTGGACCTCCAGGTCCACGAGGAGCAGACCTCCTCGCTGCTGGAGGGCCTGGCGGCGGGGCGGCTCGACCTGCTGCTGCTCGCGGTGCCGCTGGGCGTGCCGGGGGTCACCGAACTACCGCTGTTCGACGAGGACTTCGTGCTCGTCACGCCCGAGGGGCACGAGCTGGGCGGCCGCGACGACATCCCGCGCGAGGCGCTGCGCGAGCTGCGGCTGCTGCTCCTGGACGAGGGGCACTGCCTGCGCGACCAGGCGCTGGACATCTGCCGTGAGGCCGGCCGCCAGGACGGCGCCGCCGTCACCACCACCGCCGCGGGCCTCTCCACGCTGGTGCAGCTCGTCGCGGGCGGCCTCGGCGTGACGCTGCTGCCGCGGACGGCGGTCACGGTCGAGACCGGCCGCAACGAGCGGCTGCTGACCGGCCGGTTCGCCGCCCCGGCGCCGTCGCGGCGGGTGGCCCTGGCGATGCGTACGGGCGCGGCGCGCCAAGCCGAGTTCGAGGAGCTGGCGGGCGCGCTGCGCGAGGCGATGGCGGACCTGCCGGTGCGGATACTCCCGCCGGAGGGGGGAGCCTAGGCCCGCTCCTCCGGCCGCTCCCCCGGTGGCTGCTGCTGCGGCCTCGCCGCCTTCGGCGGCCGGCCCCGGCGCGGGAGCGGGCCCGGGGCGGCCGGGAGGCGGCCCGCTTCCGCGAGGGCCTTGCGGAGCAGGAACTCGATCTGGGCGTTGGCGCTGCGCAGCTCGTCCGCCGCCCAGCGCGCCAGCGCCTCGTGCACCACCGGGTCCAGGCGGAGCAGCACCTGCTTGCGCTGCGAGCGCTCGGTCACTGGTAGAGCGTGCCCGTGTTCAGCACCGGCTGGGCCGCACGGTCACCGCACAGCACCACCATCAGGTTCGACACCATCGCCGCCTTCCGTTCCGGGTCGAGCTCCACGATGTCCCGCTCCTCCAGGCGGTCCAGCGCCGCCTCGACCATGCCGACCGCGCCGTCCACGATCTGCCGGCGCGCCGCCACCACGGCGCCCGCCTGCTGGCGCTGGAGCATCGCGGAGGCGATCTCCGGAGCGTACGCCAGGTGGGTGAAGCGGGACTCGATGATGTGCACGCCCGCGGCCTGCACGCGAGCCTGCAGCTCGGCGGCGAGCTTCTCGGTGATCTCCTCCGCGTTGCCACGCAGCGACAGGCCGTCCTCGTCGTGGGCGTCGTACGGGTACTCGATCGCGATGTGCCGTACCGCCGCCTCCGTCTGCGTGGAGACGAACTCCAGGAAGTCGTCCACCTCGAACGTCGCCTGCGCCGTGTCCTCGACCTTCCACACCACGACCGCGGCGAGCTCGATCGGGTTGCCGTACGCGTCGTTGACCTTGAGGACCGCCGTCTCGTGGTTGCGCACCCGCGTGGAGATCTTCTGGCGGGAGGTGAACGGGTTGACCCAGCGCAGCCCGTCGTCGCGGATCGTGCCGCGGTAGCGCCCGAAGAGCTGCACCACCCGGGCCTCGCCGGGCGCCACCATGTTCAGCCCGCACATGGCGAGGAACGCCGCGATCCCGACCGCGACGCCGGTGAGGACCAACGCCACCTTCGCGCCGGTCGAGCCGATGGCCGCGCCGGCGACCACCAGGCAGACGCCGGCCGCCAGGCCGACCAGGCCGAGGAGCAGCGCGAGGCCGCCGCCGATGCTGTGCGCGGCGAACTCCCGGACGCTCGGCTCGGGCATCTCCGGGACCTCGGGCGTGTCCGGCGCGTCGGGCGTCGGTGTGGTGTCGGACATGGGTGTCCCCCGTTCGTGTGGTCTAGCAAACTGATATCACTTTAACGGTGATCGCAACCGTTCGGCATCCTCAGGAGTCGGTTCCATTGACACGGGTGCTGATTCTCACGTCCCGAAAAGGCGTGATCCGTTGAGGTTTGCCGGTTCTCCCGGTGTTAGTTTGCTGAGCTGCTGATCTGGTCGACGAAGAGCGGAGCGACGAAGCGATGGGCCAAGCGAAAGCCCGCGGGACGAAGAGCGAGGGCGGGGGCATACGCCGCTTCTTCACCTGGAAGAAGCTGCTGGGCACCTTCTTCGGCTTCTGCCTGCTCGTGATGGGCGCCTTCTACGTCCTCTACCTGCTCGTGCCCGTCCCCGACGCCAACGCCATGGCGACCAAGCAGAGCAACGTCTACAAGTTCAGCAACGGCAAGATCTTCGCCCGCACCGGCGAGGTCAACCGCGAGATCGTCGGCCTCGACAAGATCCCCAAGGACGTCCGGTACGCCTTCGTCGCCGCCGAGAACAAGACCTTCTTCGAGGACTCCGGCGTCGACATCAAGGGCACCGCGCGCGGCGTGCTCAACACCATCACGGGCAAGGGCAAGCAGGGTGGCTCCACCATCACCCAGCAGTACGTCAAGAACTACTACCTCACCCAGGACCCGACGGTCAGCCGCAAGCTCAAGGAAATGGTGATCTCCCTCAAGGTCGACCAGCGGCTCGACAAGAACGAGATCCTGGCCGGGTACATGAACACCAGCTACTACGGCCGCAACGCGTACGGCGTCCAGGCCGCGGCCCAGGCGTACTACGGCGTCGACGCGAGCAGGCTGAACGTCGCCCAGGGCGCGTACCTCGCCGCCGTCCTCCAGGCGCCCAGCCAGTACGACTGGACCTCCGCCAACGCCACCGGCCGCAAGCTCGTCACCGAGCGCTGGAACTACGTCCTGGACAACATGGTCGAGGAGGGCTGGCTCTCCCAGGCCGAGCGGGCGAAGCAGGAGTTCCCCGTGCCGGGCAAGCCGAAGGCCGCGCCCGGCGCGGAGGGCACGAACGGCTACCTCGTCGAGGCCGCCAACCAGGAGCTCATGCGCCAGGGCATCCCCGAGGCGCAGCTGAAGGCCGGCGGCTGGTCCATCACGCTGAGCATCGACGAGAAGCGCCAGAAGGAGCTCGTCGCCGCGGTCGACCACCAGCTGGAGGAGAAGCTCGACCGCAAGGGCGACAAAGCCGACGCCACCGTCCAGGCCGGCGCCACCTCCGTCGACCCGAAGACCGGCAAGGTCGTGGCCCTCTACGGCGGCATCGGCGCCACCGAGCACTGGATGTCGAACGCCACCCGCCGCGACTACCAGCCCGCCTCGACCTTCAAGCCGGTCGTCCTCGCCTCCGCCCTGGACAACGGCGCGACGACCCAGGACGGCCGGAAGATAGGCCTCGGCACCGTCTACGACGGCACCAGCAAGCGGCCCGTGGAGGGCAGCGACACGCCGTTCGCGCCCGAGAACCTCAACAACCAGAGCTACGGACCCGTCACCGTGCAGAGGGCCACCAACAGCTCGATCAACTCCGTCTACGCCCAGATGATCGTGGACGTGGGCCCCAAGAAGGTGAAGAAGACCGCGCTGGACCTCGGCTTGAAGGACGGCGAAGGCTTCGGGGAGCAGCCGGCGATGTCGCTGGGCACCATGGGCGCCTCCCCCTGGGACATGGCGGGCGTGTACGCCACCTTCGCCCACCACGGCGAGAAGGTCACCCCGACGATCGTGCAGTCCGCCGAGCACAAGGACCGCAAGGTCGAGCCCGTCGACGCGATCGGCGAGCGGGTGCTGAGCCGCGAGGCCGCCGACACCGTCACCAAGGCGCTGACCGGCGTCGTCTCCAGCGGCTCCGGCGTGAACGCGGCCGGGAACTACCAGGCGGCCGGCAAGACCGGCACGTCGGAGAACAACCGCTCGGCGTGGTTCGTCGGCTACACGCCCGAACTGGTCACGGCGGTCGGCCTCTTCGGCGAGAAGCCCGACGGTACGGGGCAGGTCACGCTGACCGACACCATCAACCCGGGCCGCGCCAACGGCGGTGGCGTTCCCGCCAAGATCTGGCGCGAGTACACCACCGGCGCCCTCGGCGGCGGCTCCGACGCCCGCTTCGACCTGGAGGCCGCCGACACCGTCGTCTCCGAGCCGCAGCCGACGAACACGCCGACGCAGAGCCCCACGCCGACCGAGGAGCCCACCGACGACGCGTCCGAGCCCGCGGACGAGCCGAGCGAGACCTCGACCCCGACCGAGGAGCCCAGCGAACCGGCGGACGAGCCGACGCCGACGCGTACGCCGACGACGCCCGGCGTGCCGACCGGCGGGCCGACCGACGGCGCGACCGGCGGTGACGACGGCGACCCGGGCGGGGACGTCGACGAACCGGCGAAGCCGGGCGACATCAAGCCGCCCAGGCCGTGACGTACGGCCCGTGAGCCGACGAAGGCCGGGCCCCTCCACGCGAGGGGCCCGGCCTTCGTCGTACCGTCACCTGCGCACCGTCACACGCGGGTGGGCAGCTCGAACCACACCACCTTGCCCGTCGACAGGCGCGTCGCGCCCCACCGCCGGGCCAGCCGGTTCACCAGGAACAGCCCGCGGCCGCCCTCGTCGGTGTCGCGCGCCCGCCGCTGGCGCGGCAGCTGCGGAGAGTCGTCACCGACCTCGCAGCGCAGCACGTCCGTCCGCAGCAGCCGCAGCGTCACCGGCCGCTCCGCGTACCGCACCGCGTTGGTGACCACCTCGCTGACCAGCAGCTCCACGCTGTCCGACAGCTCCTCCAGGTCCCAGCGGGCCAGCGCCCGCCGCGCAAGGCGGCGCGCCCGTCCGGGCGCCGCGTCCTCCGGCTCCAGGAACCAGTAGGCGACGTCGCTCGGCGCGATCCCGTCGAAGCGGGCGGCGAGCAGCGCGATGTCGTCGTCCCGGTCGCCGGGCCCGAGCATGTCGAGCACGTCGTCGCAGAGCGCCTCCAGCGGCGGCGGGTGGTCGGGGCCGGTCAGCTGGGCGGTGGCGGCGAGCCGCTCCCGCAGCTGCTCTATCCCCGTCCAGACGTCGCGCAGCCGCGACTCGACCAGGCCGTCGGTGTAGAGCAGCAGCGTCGCCCCGGCCGGGGCGTCCAGCTCGACCGCCTCGAAGTCCACGCCGCCGACGCCGATGGGCGCGCCCGGCGGGACCCGCAGCACCTCCGCCCGCCCGCCGAGGTGGAGCAGCACCGGCGGCGGGTGGCCGGCGTTGGCGATGGTGATCCGGTGCGCGACCGGGTCGTACACCGCGTACAGGCAGGTCGCCATGCGGTTCTCGCCGAGCCGCTGGGCCTGCTCGTCGAGGTGGTGCAGCACCTCCTGCGGCGGCAGGTCGAGCCCGGCGAGGGTCTGCGCGGTGGTCCTCAGCTGGCCCATGATGGCCGCGGACGTCATGGAGTGGCCCATCACGTCGCCGACGACCAGGGCGACCCGGCTGCCGGGCAGCGGGATCGCGTCGTACCAGTCACCGCCGACCCGGGCCGTCTCCGCGGCCGGCAGGTAGCGGGAGGCGAGCTTCACGCCCGTCGGCTGCGGCAGGTTCTCCGGCAGCATGGTGCGCTGGAGCTCGTCCGCGATGTACGCCTCGCGCCCGTACAGCACCGCCTTGTCGATGCCGAGCGCGGTGTGCGTGGCCAGCTGCGCCGCCACCAGCAGGTCGTTCGGATCGAAGGCGTGCCGGTCCGGGCGGCGCAGGAAGACCGCCGCGCCGATGACCCGGCGCCGCCCGCGCAGCGGCGCGAGGATCGCGCGGTGGCCGGACGGCACGGAACGGCCGTCGCCGAGCAGCTCGGGCAGCGCGGCGCGCGCGGCGGCGGAGTCCCCGAAGACGGGCCGCACACCGCGCAGGACCTCGGCGAGCGCGCCGCCCGGGCGCACCTCGCACAGCTCGGCGGCCGGCCCGAGGTCGAGGTCGGTGTCCGAGGCGATCGCCAGCGCGAACTCGGAGTCGTCGTCCGTTAAACGCAGCCGGTCGGTGCGGCGCAGCCGCAGCACGAACGGGTCGACGGGCCGCTCGTCCCCGACGGGCAGCGGGTCGCGGAGGTACACGAGGATCGCGTCCGAGAACGTGGGCACGGTCGCCCGGCACAGGCCCAGCACGATCTCGTCGAGGTCTATGCCGCGCGCGATGCGCCGCGTGGCGGCCCCGACGAACCGCAGCCGGTCGCCCTCGCGCCGCGCGGTGCCGACGGGCTCGTGGGCGGCGGTCTCGCGCACACCACCGGCGGGGTCGCGCACACCACCGGCCGGCTCGCGCCCCACCGCCTGGTGGCCCGCCGGTTCGTGGCCGTCCGGCCCGTGCCCGTGCCCCGTCTGCGCGGGGACGCCCCCGAGCCCGCCGAGCCCTCCTGCCGCCGCGACCACGCCGCCGCCTCCGTCCCCGCGCCCACCGGCGGGCGCCGCGCCCGTCCGTCGGCCGTTCCCGCCACCGCCACCGTCACCGCTGTCGTGCCCCTGCCCGGACGGGGCCGCCGCGGCTCTCGCCGCCTGTACGTCGTCGGAGCCGTGCCCGCACCGGCACCCGGGCACCGCGGCGCCCGCCGCCGCGGCCACCGGCGCGTGGTCGCGCCGCGCACCGGCATCCGCGCCTGCGGGGGGCGCCGCGGGCGCGGCGGGCGCCGCCGGGGGCGCCTCCTGCCGCGTCCGGGTGCGCTCCTGCGGGCGGGCAGCGAGCGGCTGCCTGCCGTCATGGGACGTGGGATGCTCCGTCACGCGTGGGATTCCGTCCATCCGGGCCGGTTGGGCGATGCAATCGCTCTGTCAGGCGCTATACCCGCTCTGAGGGCGGCGTTGACAAGGGGCGGGGGATCCGTGCGCAGATCAGGCACGCTCCACCCCCTCATGGATGACTTACGGTCAGGTCCTGCTCGGTGCTCAGTCGTTACGGACACGCGGCCTTGCGGAGGACGATCCTACGTTTGACCCCCAGGGGCGCATCAAGGGTCTCACGGAGCCGTCTGCGCCGGGCTGCGATCCCAGTCCGCGGGCAGTTCCGGAACCGTCCAGCGCGGATCGGGCCGCCAGTCCTCCCAGCCGTCCGCGAACGGCGTGCCCCAGGCCCGGATCACCTCGACCGCCGCCCGGCCCGCCTCCCGCACCCGCCGCGCCTGCGCGGGGCCCATCAGCCCGCTGCGCTGCGCCTGCGCGAACTCGTCCTCGTCACGCCACAGCCACGTACGGTCCGGATAGACCGAGATGTCCAGGAAGTGGTCGACGGAGTCGACACCGCCGGACCAGCGCAGACGGGGCTCCTCCAAGTTGACGTACCAGCTGCGGAACTGCCAGCCGTGCTCCCAGAACAGCCACACCGACCACGGCTCCTCCGGGCGCGCCAGCTTCAGCACGCCGCTGCCCGCCCACCGGGTGCGCGTGGTGGTGCGCGGCGCGGTGTAGCGGGTGGCGAGCGGCTCCTCGTGCACGGGAGTGCCGTCGGCGAGCACGGGTTTGACGCACTCGGTGCCGGGCGCCATCCAGACGGCGAGGAGGTCGTCGGTGTCCTGGACGACGGTCACGGGCCGGCAGATGTGGACGCCGTCGCCGCCGTTGTCCCGGTACCGCCACAGAATCCGCGTACCGGGCGCCCAGCGCCCGTCCGCACCCGCTCCCGCCCCGCGTCGTCCCGTCGTCTCGGCTGTCATGTGCAGATATTAGGACCCCCCTCCCCGGCCCCGCTGCGGCGCGGATCACCGCGAGCGAGGTCGGCGGCGTACGAACCCGCAGGTCAGGGGCGGGTCATACGCAGGACGTCGAGGGCCTCGTCGAGCTGCTGGAGCGTCAGGTCCCCGCGCTCCACGTAGCCCGACTCGAGGACGACCTCGCGGATGGTCTTCCGCTCGGCCAGCGACTTCTTGGCGACCTTCGCGGCCTCCTCGTACCCGATGTACTTGTTGAGCGGGGTGACGACGGACGGCGAGGACTCGGCGTACTCGCGCGCCCGCTCGCGGTTGGCGGTGATGCCGTCGACCGTGCGGTCGGCGAGGAGGCGGGAGGCGTTGGCGAGCAGCCGGATGGACTCCAGCAGGTTCTTGGCGATGACGGGGAGCATGACGTTCAGCTCGAAGTTCCCGGCGGCTCCGGCCACCGCCACCGTCGCGTCGTTGCCGGTCACCTGCGCGGCGACCATCAGCACGGCCTCGGGGATGACCGGGTTGACCTTGCCCGGCATGATCGACGAGCCGGGCTGGAGGTCGGGGAGGTTGATCTCGGCCAGGCCCGTGCGCGGCCCGGACGCCATCCACCGCAGGTCGTTGGCGATCTTCGTGAGGGACACGGCGATGGTACGGAGCTGACCGGACGTCTCCACCAGCCCGTCGCGCGCGCCCTGCGCCTCGAAGTGGTCGCGCGCCTCGGTCAGCGGCAGCCCGGTGGCGCGGGCGACCTCGGCGATGACGGCGGCGGAGAAGCCGGGCGGGGTGTTGATGCCGGTGCCGACCGCCGTGCCGCCCAGCGGCAGCTCGGCGAGGCGGGGGAGCGAGGCGCGCAGCCGCTCCACGCCGTACCGCACCTGGGCCGCGTAGCCGCCGAACTCCTGACCGAGCGTCACGGGCGTCGCGTCCATCAGGTGCGTACGGCCGGACTTGACGACGTCGGCGAACTCGGCCGATTTCCGCTCCAGGGCGGCGGCGAGGTGCTCCAGGGCCGGGACGAGGTCCTTGGTGACGGCGGCGGTGGCCGCGATGTGAATGGAGGAGGGGAAGACGTCGTTGGACGACTGCGAGGCGTTGACGTGGTCGTTGGGGTGGACGGCGTCCGGGCGGCCGAGTCTCGCGCCGAGCCGCTCCCCGGCGAGGGTCGCGAGCACCTCGTTGGTGTTCATGTTGGAGGAGGTCCCGGAGCCGGTCTGGAAGACGTCGACCGGGAAGTGCTCGTCCCAGCGGCCCTCGGCGACCTCGGCGGCCGCCTCCTGGATGGCGTCCGCGATCTCCTTGTCCAGGACCCCGAGCTCGGCGTTGACCTTGGCCGCGGCGGCCTTGATGCGGGCCAGGGCCTCGATGTGGGCGCGCTCCAGGCGCTGGCCGGAGATGGGGAAGTTCTCCACCGCCCGCTGGGTCTGGGCCCGCCACTTGGCGTGGGCGGGGACCCGCACCTCTCCCATGGAGTCGTGCTCGATCCGGTACTCCGGCGCATCCGTCATGTCGTCAGCCTCCTGCGAAAGTTGAGCACTTGTCTTGTTCCGCGTATTCCCAAGGTGCGTACCGGCCAGTAAAAACCGTGGGTAACCCCACTTCCAGGAGGCGCAATGACGCGCACCAGTCACCGGGTGCGAGGGCCCGTCGCGGCCGTGGCCGCGCTCGCCGCCGCGCTCGCCGGGATGACGGCCGCCACGTCACCCGCGAACGCCACGGCACAAGCCCCTCGTACCACCGCATCCGTACCCCTTCCGCCCGAACTGGAACGGATCCGCGCGGCCGAGGCCACCGCGCTGTACGGAAGCCCCGAGGAACGCCCGCTCGCCGAGCGCAAGACCGGGCTCATCTCGCTCGGCGACAGCGAGATATCCGGCGAGGGCGTCGGTACGTACGAACCGCCCACCAACGGACCCGACAACTGGTGCCACCGCTCGCCCGAGGCGGCCATCCACCGCACCGGCATCCCCGCCGACGTCACGTACAACGTCTCGTGCTCCGGCGCGTCCACCGCCAACATCCGCATCGGCGGCAGCAAGCAGTACGCCGACGAACTGGTCCAGAGCGACAGCCTCGCCATCAAGGCGCGCAACACCCGCATCAAGATGGTGCTGCTGGTGGCCGGCGCCAACGACGACCTCCAGTTCGGCCCCGTGATGACCGACTGCGTCGTCCGCTACCTCACCCTCCAGGGCCCCTGCGAGCCCAAGTACGCGCCCGGCTGGCAGGCCCGCGTGGACGGCCTCGTCCCCAAGGTCGAGCAGACCCTCCGCGACCTGCGCACCGTGATGCGCGACGCCGGGTATGCCGACGGCGACTACAAGCTCGTGGCGATGGGCTACCCCAGCCCCATCGGCCCCGACTTCTACGACAACCCGAACTTCAGCACCAAGATCGCCTGCGGTGGTCTCGGCTACGACTCCGACACCGTCTGGGGCCGCAACACCGCCGTCCCCGCCTTCGAACGCGGCATGCGGCGCGCCGCGGCGAACACCGGAGCCGTCTACCTCGACAACTCCCGGCTCTTCCACGGCCACGAGGTCTGCATGGACAGCGCCTGGGCGCGCGGGCTCTACATCGACCTCTCCAAGCCTGGCCTGCCGGACGAGAACTCCGTCCGCCAGTCCTTCCACCCCAACGCCGCCGGCCACGCCGCCTTCGCCTCCTGCCTCACGCAGCTCTACCAGGCGGGCGCGGGCGTACGGGAGGCGAGCTGCGCCGACCCGGCCTCCACGGGCAGGCCGGAGCTGATCCCGGGCGCCTGGGACGACAAGTTCAAGCCACTGCGCAACGAGGCCACCGGCACCTGCGTCGACGTCAACGCCTCCGTCACCCGCAACGGCACCGCGGTCGGCGGCTGGGACTGCCACGGCGGCCGCAACCAGAACTGGTGGTACGACAGCGCGCGCAAGTCCCTGCGCACGGAGCTCACGCACGACCGCTGCCTGGACGTCCCCGGCGCCGCGTACACCGCCGGCAAGGCCCTGATCCTGTGGAACTGCTCCGGCGCGGCCAACCAGCAGTTCGTCCGCCAGGACGCCACCCTGCGCCCGGCGGCGGCCCCCTCGCTGTGCCTCACCCTGGGCGCGGCGAAGGACCCGCTGAGGCTCCAGCCGTGCGACGGCTCGGCGAAGCAGCGGTTCGTGTAACCGCTGCGGACGCGGACGGGCCCGGCCACCGCGAGGTGACCGGGCCCGTACGGGATCCGGGGGTTACGCCAGGCCCGGACCGCGCACCGGGATCGACGTGAACGTCGGCGCCGGGGCCGGGTCCTGGAAGAAGTCGTTGCCCTTGTCGTCCACCACGATGAACGCCGGGAAGTCCTCGACCTCGATCTTCCAGACCGCCTCCATGCCGAGCTCCTCGTACTCGACGACCTCGACCTTCTTGATGCAGTCCTGCGCGAGGCGCGCCGCCGGGCCGCCGATGGAGCCCAGGTAGAAGCCGCCGTGCGCGTGGCACGCGTCCGTGACCTGCTTCGAGCGGTTGCCCTTGGCCAGCATGACCTTGGAGCCGCCCGCCGCCTGGAACTGCTCCACGTACGAGTCCATGCGGCCGGCCGTCGTCGGGCCGAAGGAACCGGAGGCGTACCCCTCGGGGGTCTTGGCCGGACCGGCGTAGTACACCGGGTGGTCCTTCAGGTACTGCGGCATCTCCTCGCCCGCGTCCAGCCGCTCCTTGATCTTGGCGTGCGCGATGTCGCGCGCCACGACCAGCGGGCCGGTCAGCGAGAGCCGGGTCTTGACCGGGTACTTGGCCAGCTCGGCGAGGATGTCGTCCATCGGCTGGTTGAGGTCGATCTTGACGACGTCGCCCTCGTCCAGGTGGTCCTCGGTGGTGTCCGGCAGGAAGCGCGCCGGGTCGGTCTCCAGCTGCTCCAGGAAGACGCCCTCGGCCGTGATCTTGGCGACGGCCTGGCGGTCGGCCGAGCAGGAGACGGCGATGGCGACCGGGCAGGACGCGCCGTGCCGGGGCAGGCGCACCACGCGCACGTCGTGGCAGAAGTACTTGCCGCCGAACTGCGCGCCGATGCCGATCTTCTGCGTCAGCTCGAAGACCTTCTCCTCCAGCTCCTTGTCGCGGAAGCCGTGCCCGAGGATGGAGCCCTCTTCCGGCAGCTCGTCGAGGTAGTGCGCGGAGGCGTACTTCGCGGTCTTCAGCGCGTACTCGGCGGAGGTGCCGCCGACGACGATGGCGAGGTGGTACGGCGGGCACGCGGCGGTGCCCAGGGAGCGGATCTTCTCCTCCAGGAACTTCATCATGGAGGCCTCGTTGAGGACCGCCTTCGTCTCCTGGTAGAGGAACGACTTGTTGGCCGAGCCGCCGCCCTTCGCCATGAACAGGAACTTGTACGCGCCGCCGTCCGTCGCGTACAGCTCGATCTGGGCGGGGAGGTTGGAGCCGGTGTTCTTCTCCTCCCACATGGTGAGCGGAGCCATCTGCGAGTAGCGCAGGTTCAGGTTCTTGTACGCGTCGTAGACGCCGCGCGAGAGGGCCTTCTCGTCCTCGCCCTCGGTGAGGACGTTCTGCCCGCGCTTGCCCATGACGATGGCCGTACCCGTGTCCTGGCACATGGGCAGGACGCCGGCGGCGGCGATGTTCGCGTTCTTGAGGAGGTCGAGCGCGACGAACTTGTCGTTGCTCGACGCCTCCGGGTCGTCGATGATCTTGCGCAGCTGCGCCAGGTGCGCGGGGCGCAGGTAGTGCTGGATGTCGTGGATCGCCTCTTCGGCGAGCTTGCGCAGCGCCTCCGGCTCGACCTTGAGGAACGTACGGCCGTCGGCCTCGAAGGTGGAGACACCCTCGGCGGTCACCAGGCGGTAGGGCGTGGTGTCCTCTCCCAGCGGGAGCAGATCGGAGTACGCAAACTCTGGCATTACGGCCATTCCTCACTCGGCGGGCGGTGGCGCGGCCTCCGTTGGCAGCGCGCCCACAAGCGTAGAACGCCCCGAGCCGCCCGAACCTGTGAGGTAAGGCTCAGTTGCCGGAGTCGATTGCGCCGGTTCGGCGCCTCGGCACCACGGCGCTCCGGGCCGGCACCACGGTGCGCGGGGACTGGTCGCGATGTATCGCGTCTGGCAGGCTGGTCCCGTGGACTTCGAGAAGCAGCCCCAGAAGCCGGCCGCGCCCGCGCCCGCAGCCGCGCCCGCCGAGCCGCCCGCCCTGCGGGCCTCGGACGCCGACCGGGACCGGATCGCGGACATCCTCCGGGAGGCCCTGGCCGAGGGCCGGATCGACCCGGAGGAGCACGCCGAACGCATCGACGCCGTCTACCGGGCCAAGACCATGGGCGAGCTGGAACCGCTCGTACGCGACCTGCCCGCCGCGCACGCCGCCCGTCCGCCGGGCCGACCGGCGACCCCGCCGTCGTACACGTACGCCCACGGCCCCGACGACGACGCCGGGCCCGCCGACAAGGTGGTCGCGGTCTTCTCCAGCACGACCCGCAAGGGCCGCTGGCGCGTGGGCCGCCGGACGCACGCCTTCTCGCTGTTCGGTAGCGTCGAGATCGACCTCAGCGAGGCGATCTTCACCCAGCGGCTCACCATCCTCAACGCCGTCGCCGTCTTCGGCAGCGTCGAGGTCCGCGTCCCCGAGAACATCACCCTGCGCGGCGGCGGCACGGGCGTCTTCGGCACCTTCGAGGTGACCGCCCTGGAGGCCACCGACCCCGAGGCGCCGGTCGTGGTCGTCAACGGCGCGGCGGTCTTCGGCAGCGCCGAGGTCCGCCCCAAGCGCGGCAAGCGGATCGCCGACCTGCACGACCGGATGCGCAAGCACCTCGGCCACTGACGCCGGGACGGCCCGTCCCGCCCAGGGCCGACCTGCCCCGCGGCGGCTTTCGGCCGACCGGAATCCCACCTGCCGGACCGGAACGCCACGCACGGCATAGGCGCGCGCACAACGGGTAAGCCTTGCTGCATCGTCTCTCGCTCGCGAAGCCGTCGTCAGGAGTAGACCGTGCTGCAACTGCCGCATCAGCCCCTCCAGGTCGCCACCGTCCCTGCCCCGCGCCTTCCCGCGCGAGAGGACCAGGCCGGGCCGTGGCACACCGAGGCGGTGTGCCGCCGGGACGAAGCAGGCTTGTTCTTCGCCCCGTCCAAAGAGCCCACGGCCGCCCGGCTGGCCCGCGAGGAGGCCGCCAAGCGGGTCTGCGCGCGCTGCCCCGTGATGGTCGAATGCCGGGAGCACGCGCTGCTCCAGCCCGAGCCGTACGGCGTGTGGGGCGGCCTGACCGCGGCCGAGCGCCGCGTGGTCCTGGCCCGGCGCAGGCGCCGCGAGGTCGAACTCAAGAAGGCGGCGGCCTCGACGGGCCGGCAGATCGCCGCCGCGGGCTGACGACCACCGTCCTGACGGCCACCGCCCGGCCCGTACGGGAAGGGGCGCTCCCACCGCACATGGGGGCGCCCCTCTTCGTGCCTTCGGGCTCTACTTGGCCCGGTCGAAGTCGATCTGGCTGTACGCGCGCAGCTTGGACAGCCGGTGCGTCGAGTCGATCTGCCGGATCGTGCCCGACTTGGAGCGCATGACGAGCGACGACGTCGTCGCCGTCTCGGCGCGGTAGCGCACGCCGCGCAGCAGCTCGCCGTCGGTGATGCCGGTGGCGACGAAGAAGACGTTGTCGCCGCTGACCAGGTCGTTGGTGGACAGCACGCGGTCCAGGTCGTGGCCGGCGTCGAGCGCGCGCTGCCGCTCCTCGGCGTCCTTCGGCCACAGCTTGCCCTGGATCACACCGCCCAGGCACTTGATCGCGCAGGCGCTGATGATGCCCTCGGGGGTGCCGCCGATGCCCATCAGCATGTCGACGCCGGTGCCCTCGCGTACGGCCATGATGGAGCCGGCCACGTCGCCGTCCGAGATGAACTTGATGCGCGCGCCCGTCTCGCGGATCTCCTTGATGATGCCCTCGTGGCGGGGGCGGTCCAGGATGACGACCGTGACGTCCTCGGGGGAGGAGTGCTTGGCCTTGGCGACGCGGCGGATGTTGACGGACACCGGGGCGTTGATGTCGACGTAGTCGGCGGCCTCCGGGCCGGTGACGAGCTTGTCCATGTAGAAGACCGCGGACGGGTCGAACATGGTGCCGCGGTCGGCGGCCGCCAGGACGGCGATGGCGTTGGGCATGCCCTTCGCCGTGAGCGTGGTGCCGTCGATCGGGTCCACGGCGATGTCGCACTCGGCGCCGGTCCCGTCGCCGATGCGCTCGCCGTTGAACAGCATCGGGGCTTCGTCCTTCTCGCCCTCGCCGATGACGACGACGCCGTTCATCGACACGGTGGAGACGAGGGTCCGCATGGCCCGCACCGCCGCGCCGTCGGCGCCGTTCTTGTCCCCGCGGCCGACCCAGCGGCCGGCGGCCATCGCGGCGGCCTCGGTGACCCGGACCAGTTCGAGGGCGAGGTTGCGGTCGGGAGCCTCGGGGGAGACCTCGAGCTCGGACGGCAGATGATTGTCGGTCATCGGTACGCACCTTTCTGTACGGCGACGGCCGCAAGTGGTGAAGAGGGTGCTGCGACTCTATCGGTAGGTCGACATATTGAGCAGAGGGGCCCACGTATGAGCAGGCCACGCTGATGCGACCATAGGGGGCGTGGCAGGTATGCGAGGCAACCGGACAGTGCGCGGGATGTTCCAGTCGATGGCGGTCATCCTGGCTGCCTCCGGCGTGATCTATTTCTTCATTCCGCACGACGAGAACGCGGACCCCGTCAAGCCGGTGGACTACCGCGTCGAGCTGGTGACGGCCCAGCGCGCCGCCCCGTACCCCGTGCTGGCCCCCGAGGGCCTCGCCAAGGGGTGGACGCCGACCTCGGTCTCGTACGAGCGCGCGGAGGGCAACGCCTGGCACCTCGGCTTCCTGTCGCCGGACGCGCCGGACCGGCAGTACGTGGCGGTGGAGCAGTCGACGGCCAGGCCGGAGAAGTTCATCGCCGAGGTGAGCCACGAGGCGCGGGACACGGGCCGTACGCAGCAGGTCGGCGCGGAGGTGTGGCAGCGCTGGGAAGGGCCGAAGTACGACGCGCTGGTGCGGCGTGAGAAGGGCGTCACGACGGTGGTGACGGGCACGGCGTCGTACGAGCGGCTGGCCGAGATGGCGGCGGCGCTCACCTCGTCGAAGACCCCGAAGAAGGCGTGAACGCCCGTGGGCCCCGAGCGCACGGCGCTCGGGGCCCACGGGGCGGTACGGCTCAGACGGTCTTGACGACCTCGTCGTAGGCGAGGCGCGGGCTGCGCGGGAACCAGGCGTCCTCGCCCGGCTTGCCGATGTTGACCACCATCAGCGGGGTGTGGTCGCCGTCCAGGAACTCCTTCTGGACGCCGGCGAAGTCGAAGCCCGTCATCGGGCCGGCGGCGAGCCCCGCGGCACGGACGCCGACGATGAAGTACGCGGCCTGCAGGGCGGCGTTCAGGGCGGCGGACTGCTCGCGGACCGGGCGCTCCGCGAAGAACATGTCCTTGGCCTGCGGGAAGTGCGGCAGCAGCTGCGGGAGCTCCTCGTGGAACTCGTTGTCGGCGGCGAGGATCGCGACCAGCGGGGCGGAGGCGGTCTTGGCCTGGTTGCCCTCGGCCATGTGCTTCACCAGGCGCTCGCGGGCCTCGGCGGAACGGACCAGGACGACGCGCAGCGGGGTCTGGTTGAAGGCGGTGGGGCCGTACTTCACCAGGTCGTAGATCGCCTGCACCTGCTCCTCGGTCACCGGCTCGTCGGTGAAGGTGTTGGCCGTCCGGGCCTCGCGGAAGAGGAGGTCCTGGGCGGCGGCGTCGAGAACGAGGGACATGCTGGTGCCTTTCGTGATGCGGGTATCAGGCGATGTCACGACCGTACCCCCGAGATGTATTAACTTTCAACTAAATCGGGGTCCGAGTGATCCATGTCACCCGGCTCTCCGGATCCCGTCGCCCGTTTCCGTAGCCGTCGCGCCGCCACCGTCTCAGTGGTCGTCGCGCTCCGGCCGCTGCTCCGCCAGCGCCGCGTCCAGGCGGGCGCGGGCGCCCTCCAGCCAGTGGCGGCACACCTTCGCCAGCTCCTCGCCCCGCTCCCACAGCGCCAGCGACTCCTCGAGCGTCGTGCCGCCCGCCTCCAGGCGGCGTACGACCTCGATCAGCTCGTCGCGCGCCTGCTCGTAACCGATCGCCGCCTCGGTCGCGCCCGCGCCCGCGCCGGCTCCCGAGTCCGCGCCGGGGCCCGTGCCGGTGTCCGTGTCCGTCGTGTTGGCTGCCATGCGCACCACCCTAAGGGCGGGGTACGACACCGTCGGCGGTCACGCGCACGGCGAACTCGCCCTCCGCCACGCGCGCCCGCAGTTCCTCCTCCGGCGCGACCTCCTCCGGCGAGCGCACCACCGCGCTGTCCGCGCGCTGGAGCACGGCGTACCCCCGCTCCAGGGTCGCCGCCGGCGAAAGCGCCACCACACGGGCGCGGGTGTGCGACAGCTCGGAGTCGGCCCGGTCCAGCAGGTGCCCGAGCACCCGGCGGCTGCGCGCCACCAGGGCGTCGACCTCCGCCTCCCGCTCGTCCACCATCCGCTGGGGGTGCTCCATCACCGGCCGGTGCAGCGCGTGCGCCAGGCCCCGCTCCTCGCGGTCGAGCAGGCCGCGCACCGTCCGCAGGGCCCGCTCCCGCAGCGAGCGCACGCGCTCCAGCTCCTCGCCGACGTCCGGCACGACCTTCTTGGCGGCGTCCGTCGGCGTGGACGCCCGCAGGTCCGCGACCAGGTCCAGCAGCGGCGAGTCCGGCTCGTGCCCGATCGCCGACACCACCGGCGTACGGCACGCGGCGACCGCCCGTACGAGCTGCTCGTCGGAGAACGGCAGCAGGTCCTCCACGCTGCCGCCGCCGCGCGCGACGACGATCACGTCGACGTCCGGCAGCGCGTCCAGCTCCCGGACCGCCTGGACGACCTGCGGCACCGCGTGCACGCCCTGCACGGCGACGTTCCGCACCTCGAAGCGGACCGCCGGCCAGCGCCGCCGCGCGACCTCGAGCACGTCGCGCTCGGCCGCCGAGGCCCGGCCGCACACCAGCCCGATCAGCTGCGGCAGGAACGGCAGCGGCTTCTTCCGCTCCGCCGCGAACAGCCCCTCCGCCCCCAGGGACCGCTTCAGCATCTCCAGCCGCGCGAGCAGCTCCCCGATCCCGACGGGCCTTATCTCCGCGGCCCGCAGCGACAGCTGCCCCCGCGGCGCGTACCACTCCGGCTTCGCGTGCACGACGACCCGCGCGCCCTCGGCGACGACGTCCGCGACCGCGTCGAACACCTGCCGGTAGCAGGTCACGCTCACGGAGATGTCGTACGACGGGTCGCGCAGGGTCATGAACACGACCCCCGCGCCCGGCCGGCGCGACAACTGCGTGATCTGTCCCTCGACCCACACGGCGCCGAGCCGGTCGATCCACCCTCCGATGAGCCGCGACACCTCACCGACGGGCAGCGGAGCTTCGGCAGACGTATTCAGACCCATGCGAGCGAGCGTACGCGCCCGCACCGACACCGCCGCGGCCCCGCCGGGCCGTCCGCGATCCGATCCGGCGTTGACAGGTACACCGTCTTCCGTGAAGCTCTTGCCCCATGCAGGCTTCCCGTGACCGCGCGGTCACGCTCGTGGAGCGCCGCCACGTCGACCTGGTCCGTGTCGCGAGCGCCATCTGTCGCCGCGCCCTCGTGCGCGCCTGACGCACCGCCGTCCCACCCTTCGCCTGCCGCCGGCATGAGGCGGTCGCCCTGCTGACGGCGCGCTGAATCCTCCCTCTCACCCTTTTCCAGCCCTTCCCGGGGCTGTCCCTCGCCGTGCGCCGCAGCGCCCTGCCATGCGCTGCGGACGCACCGCCGTGTCTGGAGACCCCATGACGTCCTCACCCACGCCCTCGCCCTCACCCACGCCCTCGCCCTCGCCCTCCCTTTCGCCCGACCGCCCGAGCCTGTCCCGCCGCGCCCTCGGCGCCGCCGCAGCCGCCGCAGCCGCCGCAGCGGCCGTCACCGTCGCCGGCCCGACCGCGGGTGAGGCCGCGGGAGCGGAGCACACGCGCGAGCGGCCCTTCCGCGCCGCTGCCGGGAGGCGCTCCCCGCGCCCCAACATCCTCTTCATCCTGGGCGACGACCTCGGCTGGGCCGACCTGTCCTCGTACGGCGCCCGGCACATCAGGACCCCGCACCTTGACCGGCTGGCCGCCCAGGGGCTGCGCTTCACCCACGCGTACGCCGGATCGTCCACCTGCTCGCCGACCCGCTTCAGCCTCTACACGGGCCGCTACCCGGGGCGTACGAAGGGCGGCCTCGCCGAGCCCATCGCGGACAGGTCCCAGGGCCTGGAGCCGACCCACCCGACGCTGGCGTCCCTGCTGCGCGCCGCCGGGTACCGCACCGCCCTCATCGGCAAGTGGTACTGCGGCTACCTGCCCGACTACAGCCCCGTCCGCTCCGGCTGGGAGGAGTTCTTCGGGAACTTCGGCGGTGCCCTGGAGTACTACTCCAAGCTGGGCCTCGGCGGCGAGTACGACCTCTACGAAGGGGACGCGCAGTACAAGGACCTGCGCTACTACACCCGCATCCTGACGGAGCGGGCCGCCGAGTACGTCCTGCGGCCGGACCACGACCGGCCCTGGCTGCTCAACCTGAACTACACCACCCCCCACTGGCCCTGGATCGCCGACGGCGACACCGAGGCGAGCGCGGACCTCGTGCGGCGCATCAAGTCCGGGGACACCCGGGCCCTGTGGCACGCGGACGGCGGCTCGGTCGAGAAGTACGCGCAGATGGTGGAGGACCTCGACCGCTCCATAGGCACGGTCCTCGACGCGCTCCGGCGCTCCGGACAGGAGCGGGACACCCTCGTCGTCTTCGCCAGCGACAACGGCGGGGAGCGCTTCTCCTACACCTGGCCGCTGTCCGGCACCAAGGGCTCCCTCCAGGAGGGCGGCATCCGCGTCCCCACCATCGTGCGCTGGCCGGCCCGCATCGATCCGCACCAGGTCACCGACGAGCCGGTCTTCTCACCGGACTGGACGGCCACCCTGCTGGACGTCGCGGGTGCGCGGCCCCATCCCGCGTACCCCCTGGACGGGACGAGCCTCGCCGGCCACCTCCTGCACGGGCGGGAACTCCCGGAACGGTCGCTGTTCTGGCGCGTACGGGGTGAACGGGCGCTGCGGCGGGGCGAGTGGAAGTACCACCGCGGCAAGGACGGCCGGGACCGGCTCTTCCACCTTCCGTCGGACCAGCGGGAACAGGCCGACAGGGCGACCGCCGAGCCCGCGCTCCTGGCCGACCTGCGGGCCCGGTGGGAGCGGATCGACGCGGGGCTCCTGCCGTACGCGCCCGCAAGCTGAACGGGTGGACCCCGGGGCCGGGGGCGACTCCGGTCCCGAGGCCCGGTCCCGGCCCCCGGTCCCGGGGCCGCCCCCTACGCCGTCCTGTCCCGCCGTCCCCTCTGCACCGCCAGCACCACCAGCCCCATCGCCAGCCACAACGACCCCACCACCAGCGCCGACGTCGCCGCCTCCGCGATCACCGCCACCAGGATCGCGGCACCGACCACCGGCAGGACGACGTGTTTCAGCCA
Source organism: Streptomyces sp. NPDC045998 (assembly GCF_056430285.1). NCBI lineage: Bacteria > Bacillati > Actinomycetota > Actinomycetes > Kitasatosporales > Streptomycetaceae > Streptomyces > Streptomyces sp. NPDC045998. The sequence continues at coordinate 746,597 of NZ_JBWKLJ010000003.1, read as the reverse complement.
GTGCGGCGGCCGCCCCGTACCGCCCCTGCGTACCGCGTACCAGCCCACCACGCTCGCGTGCAGCAGGACGAACGCCGTCAGCGCCCCCATGTTTACCACCGAGACCAGGTGGTCCATCCCGTCGTCCCGCCGCGCCGCCCACACCGCCGCCACCATCGTGACCACGGCCGCCACCGCCAGCGCCACCCGCGGCACCCCGCCGTCCGTACGCGCCAGCACCCGCGGCAGGCGCCGGTCGCGCGCCATCGCGAACAGCAGCCGGCCCGCCGCCGCCTGCCCCGCGAGCGCCGCGAAGGCCGCGCCGATCGCCTTGCTCGTCGCCACCAGGTCGTGCAGCCAGCCGCCCACCGACGCCTGCACGGCGTCGTAGAACGCCGACCCCTGCCGCCCGGGCTCCGCCGCCAGCCGCGCCGACGGCACCGGCTCCAGCAGCGCCACCAGGTACGTCTGCGCCACGAACAGCACGCCCGCCAGGGCCAGGCAGAACAGCACCGCGCGGGCCACCTTCCGCGAGCCCTCGGTCGCCTCCTCCGCGAACGACGCGATCGCGTCGAAACCCAGGTACGACAGCACCGCCACGGACACCGCCCCCAGCACCGCCGCCATGGAGAACCCCGCATCGCCCGTCAGCGGCGACAGCCAGCCGCGCCGCGCCCCGTCCCGTACGAGCACCACCACCGCCGCCACCACGAAGACACCCAGCACCGCGATCTCCAGCGCCAGCACCGCGAAGCCCACGCGCGCGGCCGCCCGTACGCCCCACAGGTTGAGCAGCGTCGTGATCACCACGGCGAGCGCCGTCCACACCCACCGGTTCACGGACGGCACCAGCGCCTCCATCGCGATGCCCGCGAAGAGGTACGCGACCGCCGGGATCAGCACGTAGTCGAGCGCCGCCATCCACCCGGCGACGAACCCCGGCCCTTCCCCCAGGCCCTTGCGCGCGTACGTGAAGACCGATCCCGCCTGCGGGGCGACCCGCACCATCTGGGCGTAGCTGTACGCGGTGAACGCCATCGCGGCCGTCGCCACGACGTAGACCAGCGCGACCGCCCCGCCCGACTTGGCGTCCAGGGTGCCGAAGACGCCGACCGGGGCCATGGGCGCGATGAAGAGCAGCCCGTAGACGACGAGATCCCGGAACCCGAGCGTCCGCCGCAGCCCGCCCCCGCCGTGCCGCGGCTCCGCCTCCTGCGTACTGGTGCCGACCATGCGACCCAGTCTCCGTACGCGGCGGATCATGCGCCTGTCCGACGCGCCCTTACGATGGGACGCATGACTGCTGCTACGCCTGCCGCCCGCCGCGTCCTCCTCGCCGCCCCCCGCGGCTACTGCGCGGGCGTGGACCGCGCCGTGATCGCCGTCGAGAAGGCCCTGGAGCAGTACGGAGCGCCGATCTACGTACGGCACGAGATCGTGCACAACAAGTACGTGGTCCAGACGCTGGAGAAGAAGGGCGCCGTCTTCGTCGAGAAGACGGAGGAGGTCCCGCCCGGCTCGATCGTGATGTTCTCGGCGCACGGCGTGGCACCCGTCGTCCACGACGAGGCGGCGGCCGGCCGGCTCGCCACCATCGACGCGACCTGCCCGCTGGTGACCAAGGTCCACAAGGAGGCCATCCGGTACGCGCAGGAGGACTTCGACATCCTCCTGATCGGCCACGAGGGCCACGAGGAGGTCATCGGCACGTCCGGCGAGGCGCCCGACCACATCACCCTGGTCGACGGCCCGGGCGACGTCGAGAAGGTCGAGGTCCGCGACCCGTCGAAGGTCGTCTGGCTCTCCCAGACCACCCTCTCCGTCGACGAGACGATGGAGACGGTGGACGCCCTGAAGGAGAAGTTCCCGCTGCTCGTCTCCCCGCCGAGCGACGACATCTGCTACGCGACGCAGAACCGCCAGCTCGCCGTGAAGCAGATGGGCGCCGAGGCGGACCTCGTCATCGTCGTCGGCTCGAAGAACTCCTCCAACTCCGTCCGCCTCGTCGAGGTCGCCCTGGGCGCGGGCGCGAAGGACGCCCACCTCGTGGACTTCGCCGACGAGATCGACGAGGCCTGGCTGGAGGGCGTCGCGACGGTCGGCGTCACCTCGGGCGCGTCCGTCCCCGACATCCTGGTCGAGGGCGTACTGGAGTGGCTGGCGCAGCGCGGCTTCGAGGACGTCGAGATCGTGAAGGCGGCCGAGGAGTCGATCACCTTCTCGCTGCCGAAGGAACTGCGGCGCGACCTGCGCGCCGAGGCGGCGGCGCTGGTGGCACAGGCGGAGGCCCGCGCCGAGAAGCGGTGATTCGTGACGTGTCGGTGCCGCCCCGTAACGTTGAGTCCATGAACGTCTTCGGAGTGGACATCGGCGGGTCCGGGATCAAGGGCGCTCCCGTGGATCTGGAGCGCGGCGATCTGACCGAGGCCCGCCACAAAGTACTGACCCCGCAGCCCGCGACACCCGACGGTGTCGCGGGCTGCGTCGCCGAGGTGGTCGCCCACTTCGGATGGTCGGGCCCGGTCGGCGTCACCTTCCCCGGCGTCGTCACCGGCTCGACGATCCGTACGGCGGCGAACGTCGACAAGAGCTGGATCGGCGTCGACGCGGCGGCCCTCATCCGCGAGCTGCTGGACGGCTCCCCGCCCGTGACGGTGCTCAACGACGCCGACGCGGCCGGCCTCGCCGAGATGACCTTCGGGGCCGGGCGCGGCCGCAAGGGCACGGTGATCGTGCTGACCCTCGGCACGGGAATCGGCAGCGCCGTCTTCACGGACGGGCACCTGGTGCCCAACACGGAACTGGGCCACCTGGAGCTGGACGGCCACGAGGCGGAGAAGCGCGCCTCCACGAAGGTGAAGGACGACAAGGACCTGAGCTGGGAGGAGTGGGCGCACCGGGTGCAGAAGTACCTGGCGCACGTGGAGATGCTCTTCTCACCGGAGCTCTTCATCCTGGGCGGCGGCGTGAGCCGCAAGGCGGAGAAGTTCCTGCCGCTGATCAAGCACGTCCGGGCGGAGCTGGTTCCCGCGCAGCTGCAGAACAACGCGGGCATCGTCGGCGCGGCGATGGCGGCCGCACAGCGCTGAGACGCAGGAGGCCCGGCGGGGAAGGCCCCCGCCGGGCCGGGCGTCGCCCGCGCCCGCCGCGGCCTGGCGCTACGGCGTGGTGCGGCGCTACGGCGTGGTGCGGCGCTGCGCCAGGCGCGCGGCGGCCGCGGCGCGCTGGCGCCGGCCCATCTCGCGCACCTTGCGTACGCAGGTGATGAGGCCCGCGACCAGCGTGCCGCCGTACAGCCACCCGGCGTGGACGGCGAGCGCGGTGACCACGGCCATGGTCCGGCCGCCGACGCCCCCGACGCCGCCCGCGATCGGTACGACGCCGACGGCGAAGGCGATGGGCACGCTGATCGGCGCCGTGACCAGGTCGGCCTCCCGTACCCACAGCGCGGTGAGCGCGCTGACGGGCAGGAAGAGGAGCCCGTACACCAGCGGCGAGCCGTCGAACAGCAGCCAGTCCAGGCAGCCGACGACGAACATGGCCCCGGCGGCGAACAGCCCCGCGCCGAGCCCGGTCAGCCGTGGCCGGGGCAGCCGCCGCAGCGCGAGGACGACGGGCGGCACCGGCCGGGGCCGGGGGCGGCGCACCGGCCCGCCGCGCGGCCGCTCCGGCCGGGCACCGGGACCGGGCCGTGGGCCCCGCCGTACCACCGGGCGGGGCGGCCCCTCGACGAGCGCACCCTGGGGCGGCGGGGCGACCGGGGGGCGCTGGCGCGGTCGCTGCCGGCGCCGAGGGGGACTGTTCCGTTGCTGCTCCACGTGGACAACGTAGGTCGCGAGCGGGCGGGAATCCGGCATCGGACACGCCGTTTATACGACCTTGGCCGGGAGTTCGCCCGGGCGACGCCCCCTCCGGCCGTCGCCGCCCGCCCCGGCACGCCCGTAAACTGGGGGGTCGGCCCACCATCCACACTTCTAGGGAAGTCGCCAACGTGTCGCTCACGATCGGAATCGTCGGCCTGCCGAATGTCGGCAAGTCGACCCTGTTCAACGCCCTGACCAAGAACGACGTGCTGGCGGCCAACTACCCGTTCGCCACCATCGAGCCCAACGTCGGCGTCGTCGGTGTCCCGGACGCCCGCCTCACCAAGCTCGCCGAGATCTTCAACTCGCAGCGGGTCCTCCCGGCGACCGTCGACTTCGTCGACATCGCGGGCATCGTGCGCGGCGCGAGCGAGGGCGAGGGCCTGGGCAACAAGTTCCTGGCGAACATCCGCGAGTCCGACGCGATCTGCCAGGTCATCCGCGCCTTCAAGGACGAGAACGTCGTCCACGTCGACGGCAAGGTCTCGCCGAAGGACGACATCGAGACGATCAACACCGAGCTGATCCTCGCCGACCTCCAGACGATCGAGAAGGTCCTGCCGCGCCTCCAGAAGGAGTCCCGGATCAAGAAGGACGTCGCCCCCAAGGTGGCGGCGGTCGAGGCGGCCCAGGAGATCCTGGAGAAGGGCGACACGCTCTTCTCGCACGGCATCGTCCAGGGCTCCGAGAAGGCCGAGCTCCTCCACGACCTGCACCTCCTCACCACCAAGCCGTTCCTGTACGTCTTCAACGTCGACGAGGACGAGCTGGTCGACGAGGCCTTCAAGGAGGAGCAGCGCGCCCTGGTGGCCCCGGCCGAGGCGATCTTCCTCAACGCCAAGCTGGAGGCGGACCTCGCCGAGCTCGACGAGGAGGACGCCATGGAGCTCCTCCAGTCCGTCGGCGCCGAGGAGCCCGGCCTGGCCACCCTGGCCCGCGTCGGCTTCGACACCCTGGGCCTCCAGACCTACCTCACGGCGGGCCCGAAGGAGTCCCGCGCCTGGACCATCAAGAAGGGCGCGACGGCCCCCGAGGCGGCCGGTGTGATCCACACCGACTTCCAGAAGGGCTTCATCAAGGCCGAGGTCATCTCCTTCGACGACCTGGTCGCCACGGGCTCGGTCGCCGAGGCCCGCGCGGCGGGCAAGGCCCGCATGGAGGGCAAGGAGTACGTGATGCAGGACGGCGACGTGGTGGAGTTCCGCTTCAACGTGTAGTCGAGTTCCAGGATCTCCCTCTGGCTTGCGTAAGTGCGGGTCAGAGGGGGATTTCCGCATTCCGGGCCTGCTGTGGTCATACGTTGCGTCGTCACGTTCGAGGCTCATCACCGCTGGTCACCGGGGCGTTGTCGATGGTGGCGACCGGGGTGGGGTGTGGTCCGCGCCCCTGAGGGAGCCGACCACACCCTGGCCAGATTCGAGAGCATCCGCGTAGCCCGGCCCGACGACTCCCTCGTGTACGTGACCGTCGGCACCTGGGTAACGCGGTGGTCACGTGTCTTCCGGTCACGCCTCCGGGACGCGCTGCAGGCCCAGGTGGGGGGAGGTGACCAGTTGGAGGCCGTCGATGGGGTCCTCGACCTGGGCCAGCCGGGGCTGGGCGAGGAAGAGAGGGCGGTTCGGGTCGGATCCCTGGTCCTGGTGGATGCGGCGGGCCTCTTCCTCCAGCTGGGAGGAGACGACCCGGGTCGAGGCGTCGGTGACTTCCCGTATGTCCGTGAGGCCGCCGATGACCTCGCCGAAAGCCTCCTCCTGGCCGGTCGGCGCCTTGCCGACCAGGCGGTCGGCGGTCCAGAAGAAGTCGTCCTTGCCGCGATAACCCTGGTACATGTTGCTGACCAGGGTCAGCGTGCGGTTGTACGCCCGCTTGTAGGCGTACTCGAAGAAGCGCAGCCCTTCGGCCTCGGTGATCTCGCCCCGCCTGGCCGAGGCCAGGGCGGCGGCGCCCACCATCCCGCCGTACATGGCGAAGTGGATTCCGCTGGAAAGGAGGGGATCGAGGAAGCAGGCCGCGTCCCCGACCATGAGGTAGCCGGGGCCGGAGAACTCGTCGGCGATGTAGGAGTAGTCCGTCTCCACCCGGGCCGGCGCGGTGTAGGTGGCGTCCGCAAGGAGCCCCATGACCTCCGCGGATTCCTGGAGGTAGGCATGGTAGAGCGATTCGGTGTCCGCGTGCTGCCGCTTGTCCTGGGCGAACAGGTCCTTGTGCGTGACCAGCCCCACGCTGGTGCGGCCGTCGCCCAGCGGGATGACCCAGTACCAGCCCTTGGGGGAGGAGATCACATTGATGCCGCCCTCGGGGCAGTCGGGCAGTGCGCCCGCGTTGTCCCAGTAGCCCCAGATCGCCACGTTGCGGAAGAGCTCGTGCTGCCGGCGGTTGCGCAACTGCTTGCTCAGCAGACCGGACCGCCCGGAGGCGTCGACCAGGAAGTCGAAGTCGTCGATGGTGAAGGCGGTTCCGTCCTCCGACCTGCACTCGACCGCGGACGGGCGGCCGTCGGGACCGAACGTCACCGACCGGGCCGTGACACCGTGCTCGGCCTTGACCCCCTTCTCACGGGCGTTGTCGAGAAGGAAGGTGTCGAACCGGCCCCGGTCGACCTGCCAGGTGTGTATGTCCTTGCCGAAGATCTTGCTCCAGTCGATCACCCAGGTGTCCTCGCCCCAGGCGAAGACGGCACCGCGCTTGCGCTGGAAGTTCAGCTCGTCGAGCCGGTCCGCCACGCCGAGGACCTCCAGGACATGGCGGCTGGCCGGCGTCAGGGACTCCCCGATGTGGTACCGGGGGAAGTGGTCCCGCTCGATCAGCCGGACCGAGAAGCCCTCCTGCGCCAGGAAGGTCGCGGCGACCGAGCCGGCCGGGCCTCCGCCCACTACCAGGACATTGTTCGACAAAGTCTTTTCCTCGTCTCGTCGTTCGCTCGGATGACGTCATGAACGCGGAAGGCGTCATGACGTCATGACGTCGGTGTGTGGTGCGATTCCGTACGGTCCGGGCGCTGTACGGAAAGAAAGTCGTACGGGTCAGACCGGTACCGCTCGGCGTGTTCCGTACCGGGTGAGCAGCGGTCCGGTTACCGCGGTGGTCAGGAGGGCCATCACGACCATGGCCGAGTAGAGCTCCTGGCCGATGAGGCCGAGTTCCATGCCGGTGGTGAGCACGATCAACTCGGTGAGCCCCCGGGTGTTCATCAGCAGGGCCAGCAGCACGGACGGCTCACGGGGCAGGCGGCACATCCGGGCGGCGGCGTAGGTGCCCACCACCTTGCCGGTCACGGCGACAAGCACGATGACGGCGAGTAGCCCCAGCGCCCCGCCGGTCGGGTCCAGGTCCACCTGGAGCCCCGCGACCACGAAGTACACGGGCAGGAAGAACCGGCTGACCACGGACGCCTGCTCCGCCACCTGCGCGGTCGCCGGGACGCGTGGGCTGACCAGCCCGAACAGGAAGGCACCGAAGATGAAGTGCAGTCCGATCAGCTCGGTGACCGCACCGCTCGCGAGAGCGCCGCCGAACAGACAGGCGGCCGACATGGCCGGCGAGCCCACGGAGGTCAGCCACCGCAGCAGCGGCGGCGCGACCCCTCCTAGAACCAGGGCGAACGGCACCACAAGAGCCACCCGCCACGGTGAACCGCTGTGGTCCCCGGCCAGCGCGACGACCACGGCGAGCCCGGACCAGGCGAGCACATCGGCCACCGCGGCGACGGCCATCGCCAACGTGCCTGTCTCGGTGGCGGTCATGCCCCGGTCGGTGAGAATCCGGGACAGGACCGGGAACGCGGTCACCGACATGGCGATGCCCATGAAGAGCACGGAGCCCGTCGGGTCCGGCTGCCGCCAGTAGCCGGTCAGCACCAGGCACCCGCCGAGCAGGGAGCCGAGTACGAAGGGCAGCAGCAGCGAGCCCAACGCGATACCGGCCGACCGTCGCCCGCCACCGCGCAGTGAGCCCCGCCGGAACTCCAGGCCGAGACCGAACATGAACAGGGCGACGCCGAGATCGCCGACCCCGGCGAGGAGCGGCCGGACGGTGTCCGGGACCACCAGGTGCGACCATGCCCCGAGCAGGGTCGGGCCGAGCAGGATGCCACCGAGGAGTTCGCCGATCACGGCGGGCTGCCCGAGGCGGGTGGCAAGTGCGCCGAGCAGGGCGCACCCGGTGAGGACGAGTGCGAGATCGAGCAGGAAGACGACGATCTGCTGGCTGGTCACGGACTACCAGCCGCCTCGCGGGGCCAGCTTGCGGATCTGCGGGAGCGCCGCGTCGAGAACCGTGGGGAACCAGGCGGAGAACGTCTCGCGCCCCTGGAGTTCCGCGAGTTCCCGCGCGGTCACGTACGTGGTCTCCGCGATCTCCCCGGCGTCGGGCCGCGGTCGCTGGGACACCAGACCCGTGAAGAGGTGGTTGTACTCCTGCTCCACCAGGCCGGACGCCGGATCGGGGTGGTTGTAGCGCACCGTCCCCGCCTCCTGGAGCAGCTCCGGCGCCAGCCCCAGCTCCTCCCCGGTGCGGCGGGTCGCCGCCACGAAGGGGAGCTCCCCCGGATACGGATGCCCGCAGCAGGTGTTCGACCACACGCCGGGGGAGTGGTACTTGCCCAGCGCCCTGCGCTGCAGCAGCATCCGGCCTTCGGAGTCGAAGAGGAACACCGAGAAAGCCCGGTGGAGCCGCCCCGGCGCCTGGTGCGCCGACAGCTTCTCCGCGGTGCCGATCGTGGTGCCCTCCTCGTCCACCAGCTCCAGCATCACGGCGGGAGGCGGGTCGGCAAGGGGCGTGGACGGACTGAGGGACATGGGCTTCCTTCTCATGGCTGGTCTGCGATGGACGTGCGGAGACGTCGTGACGTCAGAGGTCACCGGGCGGGCCGCTGCTCCGGGGCGCCGTCCAGGTGCATGGCGTTCACCAGCTCCGGCTTCCAGTGGAAGAAGGGCTCCAGCTTGTAGTACGTGCCGCGCGCCGACAGCGTCGTCGCGTAGATGCACTTGCGGTCCACACCGGCGAACGGGACCCCGTTCGCAAGGCGGGTGATGGTCGGGCCCAGGGTGGTGGGCACCTGACCGGGGTCGGGGACGAGCACGGGGAAGCACGCCCGGTCGATCTCCGAGGAGTCCCAGGAGAAGGTGAAGTAGACCGCGAACGCCTTGGCGCACAGGTCGAGTTCGGCCTCGGTGGGCTCGGGAATGCCGAGTTCGGTGGTGAGTGCGCGGACCCTGTCCGGTGCGAAGGTGCCGGCCGGGAGGCCGTCGAAGTAGATGTTGAGGGTGTGGGAGGTGTAGTCGACCGCGAAGAGGCTCGCCGAGGTCAGCCCGTACCGCGCCAGGAGTCCGAGGTTGTCCCCGACCGCGCGAGGCATCGACTCCAGCGCGGCGAACTCGTCGAGCGGCTGCTGCCGGCCGCTGGGGAAGAAGCACCAGATCTTCTGGAAACCGGCGCCCATCTCGAAGTCGCCGCCGGTGCCCTCGATGGGGAGGCGCTCCTTGACCTCGTGGAAGAGCCGCGCGGCGGGGTGGTCGCTGGGCTCCACCATTCCCGCGGCGATCGCGGTCTCCAGCGGGTCGAGATCGCCGCGGTACTTGATGTACCGGTAGCCGAACAGCTGCTCGCGGCGCGTCCCGGTGGCTATCCGGAAGGCCACCGTGGAGTCGGTGAAGGCGTCCTCGAAGGCGATCAGGGCGGACTTCACCTTCGCCGGTTCCATGGGCAGGCCGAGCAGCTGGGCGGATTCCTCGATGGCGGCGTAGATCTCGTCGATCCCTACGGCTGTGGTCATGTCCTACTTCTCCTCGGCTCGGGGTGCGGGGGCGTCCGGCTGCGGGCGCTCGAAACGAAGGGGGGTGATCTGGCTGACGTCGTACCGCTTGCGCATGTCCTCCACGGCCGCGGCGTCCACCGTGGCGCCGCGGGACCAGATCTCCGCGATCTCCTCGAAGTACTGCTCGTGATCGGGTGAGGGGAAGCTCTGGAAGAGCATCTTCACCGGCCTGTCGGTGGCGTTGCGGAACGCGTGCGGGGTGCCCGGAGGTACGAACATGCAGCTCCCCTCCTCCGCTCGGACGACGCGGTCGCCCTTGGGGGAGGTCCAGTGGTGCCAGGTGTCCGGGGTGCGTTCGACCGGCTCGAAGCAGAGCACGTCCAGCTCGCCCCGGAGGACGTAGAAGAACTCCTGGGACCGGGTGTGCACATGCGCGCCGACATCGAATCCGGGCGGGACGACCACCTCGAAGACGGATACGGCCGAACCCATCTCCCGGGTCGCCTTGAAGGTGACTTCCTGGGCCGGGGTGACCAGCTTGCGTCCGGCGCCCGGCGGAACGACGAGATCAGTCATGTGCGTACTGCCCACTCCGGCCGCCGCCCTCGGCCCGGACGGCGTCGCTGCTCCATCGCCCGAGCGCCATCTCCGCGGTGATGCCGGGGCCGAAGCCGGCGATCAGGCCGGTCGCGCCGGGCTGGGGGGCGGCCTCGTCGAAGAGCCGCCGGGCCGCGTCGAGGACGACCGCGCTGGCGATGTTCCCGTACTCGGTCAGCGTCGCCCAGCTGTGCCGGAAGACCGTACGGTCGACGCCGAGGTAGGTGGCGAGGTCGTCCAGGATCCGGGGGCCGCCGGCGTGGACGAGGTAGAAGTCGAGGTCGCCGGCGTCCCAGCCGTGGCCCGCGGCGAGCTCGCGCAGCACCGGTGCGAGCGGTTCCATGGTGCCCGGGACGCGGCGGTCGAGCTGGAAGTGGAACCCGGTGTCGCGGACGGCGTAGGAGATCCAGTCTTCGGTGTTCGGGATGATGTAGGAGGCGTTGCGCTCCAGCGCGATGCCGGTTCCGCCCTCGCCCCGCACGACGGCGGCCGCGACAGCGTCTCCGAACAGGCCGTCGGAGAGCAGCGAACCGACGTCGTCCGCGTCGGGCTGGTAGCACAGCGAGCACAGTTCGCAGGAGACGATGAGGACGTTGCTGCCGGGGTGGGCCGCGCAGAAGTCGTGGGCCCGGTTGATCGCCGCGCCGCCGGCCGCGCAGCCCAGCTGGGCGATGGGGATCTGCCGGGTGTCGTAGCGGAACCCCATGGTGTTGATCAGCCAGGCGGTCATCGACGGCATCATGAATCCGGTGCACGACACGTAGATGATGGCGTCGATGTCACGGGCCCGCAGCTGCGCGTTGGCCAGGGCTTCCTCGACCACGTCCGGGCAGCGCTTCTTGGACTCCGTCTCGAATATGCGGTTGCGCTCCTCGAAGCCGGGGTGGCTCAGAGTCTCCTCGATGGGCTGGACCAGATGCCGTTTCCGTACCCCGGTGTTCTGTATGAGCCGGAGCGCCAGGGCCAGTTGCGGCTTTCCCGCATGGGCCTCGGCGGCGAACTCCAGGGTCTGCTCCATGGTGATGACGTGCTCGGGCACGGCGACGGCGGGACGGCAGAGGACGGTCAATTCATTCTCCTTGGATCAACTCCTGGCCGGCGCCCGAGGGGTGCCGGGCGCGGCCGATCGCCGTGACGGAAAGCGGGAGGTGGGGGGCTGGCCCGGATAGGGCGTCGAGTGCGCGCGCTCCTGGCGCCGATGCGTACGGCAACGGACATACCGGTTCAGGGCGAGAGGGGAGAGGGCCTCTTTCGGAGGCCCGGCCGACCCTCGGGGAAGCCTGTTCCCCTCGGCGCGGTGGTGATCGTTCATCACGGCGGAGGCCGTTGTCAATCGTAAACGATCTTTAAAGTCGCGGACTTATCGCCCGGATTCCGGCATTGCGGGCGGCGTGGTCGGGGTGTACACGACCACATGGAGGTCGGGGTGGTCCGCTGGGGAGAGGCGGTGGTGCTCGAAGTGGCGAGGCCCCGCAGTGGGGTGGTCGAAGGTGCGCAGGCGGGAGGCGAAACCCTCGACACAGTGGTCCTGCCAGGCGGCCCGGAACTCCGGGCTCACCTCCAGAAGGCGCTGCACGGTCGACGAGTTGGAGAGGTCGCCCAGTCGCGGCCCGGCCTCGGCGCGGAACTCGGCCAGGAACCGACGGCTCGTCACATCCCAGTCGGGGAGCAGGCCGCGGACGTAGGGGTCGGTGAAGACCAGCCAGAGGAGGTTGCGCTCGGTCGGCGGGACGGTGGCGACATTCGGATAGAGGTCGAGGTAGGCGGCGTTCCAGCCAGTGATCGTCCAGTCGGGTGCGATGGCGTACGCGGGGAATCCGACGAGCGCGTCGAGGAGCCGCTGGACGTGGGCGGGCGCGGTGTGGGTGGCCGGACCCGCGGTTTCGGTGCGGGGGGCGTAGCCGGCCAGCGAGAGCACATAGCCGTGTTCGGCGGGGGTCAGGCGCAAGGTGCGCGCGAGTGCGTCCAGGACCTCGCGGGAGGGCTGGATGTCCCGGCCCTGTTCCAGCCAGGTGTACCAGGTGGCGCTGACCTGGGAGAGCGTGGCGACCTCCTCGCGGCGCAGGCCGCCACGGCGGCGCGGGCCGGCCGGGGGAAGGCCGACCTCGGTCGGCTCCAGACGGGAGCGGCTGGCGCGCAGGAAGCCGCCCAGTTCCTTACGCCGTTCCGCCGCTGATTCCATGCACGCAGGATAAGTGCTGGTAGTGGGAGTGATAGCAGCGAGGGCGTCTTCCCGCCCGGTCGGAACTTCCCCGAGTATGCGGAACATGCCGCAGTTGAGATCCCGCACCGTCACCCATGGCCGGAACATGGCCGGAGCTCGCGCCCTGATGCGCGCCTCCGGCGTCCCCAGCGCGGACATAGGCGTCAAGCCGGTGGTCGCGGTGGCCAACAGCTTCGCCGAGTTCGTCCCCGGCCACACGCATCTGCAGCCGGTGGGGCGGATCGTGAGCGAGGCGGTACGTGAAGCCGGCGGTATCGCCCGGGAGTTCAACACCATCGCGATCGACGACGGCATCGCCATGGGGCACTCCGGGATGCTGTACTCACTGCCCTCCCGCGAGCTGATCGCGGACTCCATTGAGTACATGGTCCAGGCGCACTGTGCGGACGCGCTGGTGTGCATCTCCAACTGCGACAAGATCACCCCGGGGATGCTGATGGCCGCGCTGCGGCTCGACATCCCCACCGTGTTCGTCTCCGGCGGCCCCATGGAGGGCGGCCGGGCGGTCATGACGGACGGCACCGTGCGGACCGGACTGACCCTGGTCAACACCATCACCGAGGCGGTCAACTCCGCGGTCTCCGACGCGGACATGGAGTCCATCGAGGAATCGGCCTGCCCCACCTGCGGGTCGTGCGCCGGGATGTTCACCGCCAACTCTATGAACTGCCTGGTCGAGGCGCTCGGACTGGCGCTGCCCGGAAACGGCACCACGCTGGCCACCCACACCGCCCGCAAGACGCTGTACGAGCAGGCCGGACGTACCGTCGTGGAACTGGCCGACCGGTACTACGGTAAGGACGACGCCACCGTCCTGCCGCGGGCGATCGCCTCCCGGGCGGCCTTCGACAACGCGATGGCGCTGGACCTGGCCATGGGCGGCTCGACCAACACCGTGCTGCATCTGCTGGCTGCCGCACACGAGGCCGGGCTCGACTACCGGCTGGCCGACATCGAGGCGCGCTCGCGCGAGGTGCCGTGCCTGTGCAAGGTGGCGCCCAGCAGTGCGTACCTGATGGAGGACGTGCACCGGGCGGGCGGAGTTCCGGCGCTCCTCGGCGAGCTGCACCGCGCCGGGCTGCTGCGCACGGATGTGCACGCCGTGCACGCCGGCTCGCTCAGCGAGTGGCTCGCCGACTGGGACGTGCGCGGCGCTTCCCCCGCTGCCGAGGCGGTCGAGCTCTTCCATGCCGCGCCCGGCGGCGCACGCTCGGCCTCCGCCTTCTCCCAGTCCGCCCGCTGGGACTCCCTCGACCTGGACGCGGCCGGCGGTTGCATCCGCGACCGTGCGCACGCCTTCTCGGAGGACGGCGGCCTCGCCGTACTGCGCGGCAACCTCGCGCCGGACGGGGCGGTGGTCAAGTCCGCGGGCGTCGCCGACGGCATGGAGGTCTTCACCGGGCAGGCGGTGGTCACCGACTCCCAGGAGGAGGCGTCTGAAGCGATCCTCTCCGGACGGGTCAAGCCCGGCAGCGTCCTGGTCATCCGCTACGAGGGTCCGCGCGGTGGCCCCGGTATGCAGGAGATGCTGTACCCCACGGCCTACCTCAAGGGCCGCGGCCTGGCCGAGTCGGTGGCGGTCGTCACCGACGGGCGCTTCTCCGGGGGGAGTTCGGGCCTCTCCGTCGGCCATGTCTCGCCGGAGTCGGCGGCCGGCGGCCCGCTCGCCCTGGTGGCCGAAGGCGACCTGATCACGGTCGACATCCCCGGGCGCAGCCTACGTCTCCAGGTCCCCGAGCCGGAGCTCGCCGCGCGCCGCGCCGAGCGGGCGGCCACGGGCTACCGTCCGAACCGCGCCGACCGGCCCGTCACCACCGCACTGCGCGCGTACGCGGCCTGGGCCCAGTCCGCCGACACCGGCGCGGTGCGCGCCGTGCCCGCGGACTGACATCCGGGCCGAACGGTGTCCGGGCCGACTGACGTCCCGGCCGGCCGACGTCCCGGCCGGCCGACGTCCCGGCCGGCCGACGTCCCGGCCGGCCGACGTCCCGGCCGACCGACGTCCCGGCCGGCCGACGTCCCGGCCGGCACCGGCGGAAATCCCGGAAGGTCGGTAGCCCGGCCGGTCACCGCCGCCCCCGGCCCTCCCGGCTCGGCCCCGCCCGAGCCGGGAACGACCATCACCAGGAACGGACACCCACCGCCCGCCGCCCTACGCGGCGGGCCCCACGGCGGACACCGCATCAGGAGACACACAGACCATGGACGACCTTCACGCCCCGGTCGCGTCCGGGCCGCGGGCCGAAGAGACCACCGGAGCCGACCGCACGGCCCGTCTCGCCGTCACCGTCTTCCCGCTGCTCGTGCTCGCGGCCGGTGGTCTTGGTCTCGCCGCACCGTCGGCGTTCGACGGAGGCAAACCGGCCATCCCCTATCTGCTCGGCCTGATCATGTTCTGCATGGGGCTGACGATGACGTCACAGGACTTCCGGATCGTCGCCGGAAGACCCTGGGCGGTCGGCCTCGGCCTGGTCGCCCACTACGTCATCATGCCGGGCCTCGGCTGGCTCATCGTCCAACTCCTCGACCTTCCGGCCGAGTTGGCCGTAGGTGTGATCCTCGTCGGCTGCGCTCCGAGCGGGACGGCGTCCAACGTCGTCACGTTCCTGGCCCGCGGGGACGTTGCGCTGTCGATGTCCGTGGCGACCGTCTCCACCCTCGTCGCCCCGGTTGTCATGCCCTACCTCGTCCTGCTCCTCGCCGGGCACCTCCTCGACGTCGAGGCCGGCGCCATGGTCCTGGACATCCTGAAGACGGTCCTCGCCCCGGTCGTCGCCGGCCTGCTCGTACGGCGCCTGGCCGCCGGAGCGATACGCCGCTGTCTGCCCGTACTGCCCTGGCTGTCCGCGGTCACCGTCGGTGTGATCGTCCTGATCGTGGTGGCCGCGAGCGCCTCCGCGCTCAAGGAGGCGGCGTTCGCCGTGCTGCTCGCCGTGGTCCTCCACAACGGCCTCGGCCTCGCACTCGGTTATGCGGCGGGCCGGGCCGCCCGGCTGGAACCGGCGGCCAGCCGGGCGATGGCCTTCGAGGTGGGCATGCAGAACTCCGGGCTCGCCGCCTCGCTCGCCGCGACGTACTTCTCCCCGCTCTCCGCGCTGCCCGCCGCGGTCTTCTCGGTCTGGCACAACCTGTCCGGTGCGCTGGTCGCGGCGTGGATGAACCGGCGCTCCGGACAGCACCCCGAATCCCCCCGCCCCTGAAAGTCACGGACACGATGAAGGCCCAGCTCCTCACCGCATTCGGCAGCGCCGAGAACTTCGAGCTGTCCACGGTGCCCACCCCCGTCCCGGCCCGTGGCCAGGTTCTCGTACGCATCTCGGCGGTCGGGATCAACAGTCTGGAGCGGATGATCCGGAGCGGCCGGCTGGAGGGCATGTTCCCGACGCCGCTGCCGGCCGTGCTCGGCAAGGAGGTCGCGGGTACGGTCGAGGCCCTGGGGCCGGGGACGGCCGGGCTGACGGTGGGGGACCGGGTGGCCGGCTTCGCTGACTCCGGCGCCTACGCGGAATACTGCGTGGCCAGGACCGAGGCGCTCGCGGTCCTGCCCGACGGGGTGTCCTTCGAGACCGCGGCCACCCTGCCGGTCGCCGTGGAGACCGCGACGCGGGGGATCAGCGCGCTCGGGGTACGGCCGGGCTGGACCGTGGTGGTCAACGGGGCGTCCGGCGCGGTGGGCGGCGCGGCCGTGCAGCTGCTCGCCGCACGAGGCGCCATGGTCATCGGCACGGCGTCCGAGGAGAATCACCCGTACGTCACCTCCCTCGGCGCCGTCCCCGTCCGGTACGGCGACGGCGTCGAGGCGAGAATCCGCGGCCTCGCCCCGCGCGGTGTCGATGCGGTCTACGACGCCGCCGGCCACGGCTTCGCCGCCACTGCCGTCCGGCTGACCGGCGATCCGCAGCGCGTCCTGACCGTCGCCGGGTTCGAGGCCGCCTCGCTCGGCGTCCGTACTTCCACCGGGAGCCGTACCCCGAACGCCGAACCGGTCGCCTCCGTGCTCCCCCTGGTGGCGGCAGGCGTCTTCCGTACCCGGATCGATAGTTCCTTCCCCCTCGCCGACCTCGCCTCCGCGCACACCCACGGCGAACAGGGACGTCCCAGAGGGAAGATCCTCGTGTCCGTCCCCTCGTGACGTGGAGTCCGTGAACACAGGGAAAAGCCGATGACAGCGTCCCCCTCCCGAGGTCTCCCGGCGACTCGCCCACCGCCGACGTCCACGGCTGGCTTGTCCCCGCAGCCTGGGACCGCTGCCACGACATCATGAACGGCGCGCACAGTCCCGGGGCAGGACAGGCGCCGCCGATGCCGCCGACGCCGACGCCGACGCCGACGCCGACGGCGTCGACCGTCGAGACGACGGCGGCGACTTCCTTGCCTCGACGTGTGATCACCGTGGGCACGTCGTCGCGGTCCGCGCGCTCCACCACCTCCGCCAAGTGTGCGCGCACGTCGCGGATGGACTCTATGGGTAGCGGCTGCGTCATGCGTTAAGTGCACCGAGTGTGCCATGTGTAGACAATCCTCGGCGTTCGTGGGGGACGGGCCCTCCGCCGCCGCACCGGGATGCGCCACGCGCCCTTTCCGGCACGAAAGCGCACCGCGCGAAACTGCCGCAACACCCGCGACGGCAAGGCAACGGCCAAGGCCACCGCACCCGGGCAGCGGGTGCGGTGGCCTTGGGCCGTCACGGCGAGAGGGCGGGGGCGTCAGCCCCAGATCGGCTCGTTGTTGGTGGTGGAGCCGGTGGAGTTGATGGAGGCGGTGGTCGCGAGGACCGGACCGGTCTGCTGCTCCGCGGCGGCGGTCGTACCGCCCAGAGCGACGAGGGCGAGGGCGGCAGCGGTGACGGTGGCGGTGACGGCGGCGCGAAGCATGCGGAATCCCTTATTCGCTAAGTGACGGGTCGTGGCTGCCGGTGTTCCCCGGCGACACCGATACTGCCGTCGGACCGGGCGCGCCGACAGAGAGATCGCCTGGCATGATCCGTCCCGGCACAACCGTGTCATCTGGCCTCTGTGGTCCGTCAGTTGGACCCGGGCCGCCGAGCTCAAGGCCGCGGTCGGGGCCGGGCGCGTACGAGCCGGGCGACTCGTCTCGCGTTCCATCGGTGGCCACTCAGCCCGCCCTCAACGCCGCGAGGAAGTCCAGTCTCGTCTCCAGCCGGGTCAGATCGCGGCCGGTGAGGTGCTCGATGCGGGCGATGCGGTGGCGCAGCGAGTTGACGTGCAGGCGCAGGCGGGCGGCGCACTTGGTCCAGGACGCGTCGCAGTCGAGGAACGCCTCCAGCGTGGGCAGCAGGTCCGTGCGGTGGCGGCTGTCGTGGTCGCGCAGCGGACCGAGGAGTCGGGTGGCGAAGGCGTGCCGCGTCTCGGCCGGGATGAGGGGCAGTAGCGACAGGATGTGCGAGGTGAGGTCGTCGGGGCCGCGTACGGTCACGCGGTCCGGGCCGTCGGCGGCGACCCGCAGCGCGGTACGGGCCTGCTCGAGCGCGCGGCGGGCGTTCCCGGGGGCGGACACCGGAGAGCTGACGCCGAGGGAGACGCTGCCCTCGGGGCCGAGCCAGCGGGTGAGCACCGCGGCGAGTTTGCGCTGCAGGGCGGCGCAGTCGAGGACCGGGTCGGGGGCCGCGCCCGGGCGCTCGGGCAACCGTACGAGGAGGACGGCCTGTTCGCCGTCGACGGTTCCGGCGACGTCCTCCGGCGGTACCAGCACCGGGCCGTCCTCGTGGATCAGGGCCTCCTCCAGCAGGACGCGCAGGGCGGCGGCGGAAACGGGGCGGACCGCGTCCCACTGCCCCTCGGCCACCACGAACTGGCTGCGCTGCCAGCGGTCGCGCCGGGTGACGACGCAGTGCGCGGTGCTGCGCAGCCGGATGGGCCACTCGTCGGGTGGGACGTCGCTGTACAGGAGGTCGAGGATGCGGCGGGCGAGGTCGCTGAGCACCGCCTTCTCCTGGGCGTGTACGGAGCGCGCGTCGGCGACCAGTTCGACGATCCGGTCGAGGAGTTCAGCGTCCGCCGCGGGCCACCGCGACGTGTCGGCGTCCACGACGAGCAGCCAGTCACCCAGCTCGGCGGCGTGCCCCCCGGCGGCCGATGCGGCTGCCGACGCCGCAGGCGCCGCCGACGGCGTCGACAGTGTCGCGGTGTCGCGTACCGGCACGAGCGAGTAGAGCCGGTCGCCGAGCGCGACCCGGTGGGGCGCCGCCTCGTGTGCGCGGCGTGCCGCGAGGTACCGGGAGGCCAGCGCCACCGCCGTCTTGGGCCGCAGCGCGGGGTGCGCCCCGGCGATCTGACGCCCGGTCGCGGACAGCACCCGCACGTCGAGGCCGAGGCTGCTGCGCAGGAGCTCCAGTACGGCGTCCGGGGCGCCCTGGTCGGTGAGGAGCCGGCGGTGGCGTTCGACCACGGAGGCGAGGTCGCCGCCGGGCCGGTGCTGTACGCGGCGCAGGACGTGTTCGGTGATCGCGCCGAACGACGTCTCCGGCCGTACGGCGATGAGGGGAAGGCCGTGGCGCCGGCAGGCGCGTACGACGTCGTCC
Organism: Streptomyces sp. NPDC045998; assembly: GCF_056430285.1. NCBI lineage: Bacteria > Bacillati > Actinomycetota > Actinomycetes > Kitasatosporales > Streptomycetaceae > Streptomyces > Streptomyces sp. NPDC045998. Next base: position 727,638 of record NZ_JBWKLJ010000003.1, on the reverse strand, counting down.
GGCACGCACCCGTGTTCCACCTCGCCGGCGGCGAGAGCCGTGACGCCCGCGCGGTCGAGGATGCGTACGAAAGGCTCGGCGTCTCCGTCCGCCTGCCACCAGGCGAGCCCGGTGAGGACGAGTTCGCCGCCGGTGAGGAAGCGGCCGGGGTCGGCCAGGTCGATGGTCGGAACGGCGCGTATGGCTCGATCGAGGACGCCTTCGTCGGCGTCCGGGCCCACGAGAAGGAGCAGTCCCAGCTCCTCGATGCCCAGGAGTTCGCGTAGCCGCATGAGCGCCACTCTCTCATGCGGCGCTGCATGTCGGGCGGGAATCACCGCAGTTCACCGCTTTGAGACGGTGGGAAAGCACGGTCGTCCACAGGCGGCGGAGAAGGCGCTTCTGAGCGATCGGTGACTGCCTCGCCCCGGTCATCGCGCTGTCTACTTCTCCGCGTGCGGCCGACAGCGACTTCGGGCCCCTCACTCGGGGCAGCGCCCGGACGAACGACTCGCCACGAACCACCCCAGAAGACCGACCAGGAGAGCCGCTCATGGAATTTCTTCGCCCCGCCGACTGGGCGGAGGCGCTCGCCGCGAAGGCCGAGCACCCCACGGCAGTACCGATCGCCGGTGGCACCGATGTGATGGTCGAGATCAACTTCGACCACCGCCGCCCCGAACACCTCCTGGACCTCGGCCGTATCGCCGAGCTCCGGGAATGGCAGATCGGCGAGGAGAACGTCCGTCTGGGCGCCTCCGTGCCGTACACGCGGATCATGGAGAACCTCCGTGACGAGCTGCCGGGCCTGGCCCTGGCGTCCCACACCGTCGCCTCGCCGCAGATCCGCAACCGCGGCGGTGTCGGCGGCAACCTGGGCACCGCGTCCCCGGCCGGTGACGCCCACCCGGCGCTGCTGGCGGCGGGTGCCGAGGTGGAGGTGGAGTCCGTGCGCGGCTCCCGCTTCATCCCGATCGACGAGTTCTACACCGGTGTGAAGCGCAACGCGCTCGCCCCGGACGAGCTCATCAAGACGGTGCACATCAAGAAGGCCGACGGCCCGCAGCAGTACTCCAAGGTCGGCACGCGGAACGCCATGGTCATCGCGGTCTGCGCCTTCGGCCTGGCGCTGCACCCGGAGACCCGGACCGTGCGCACGGGCATCGGCTCCGCGGCTCCCACCCCGGTGCGGGCCAAGGCGGCCGAGGAGTTCCTGAACGCCGCGCTCGAAGAGGGCGGGTTCTGGGACAACGGCAAGATCATCACTCCCTCGATCGCCAAGCAGTTCGCGGAGCTCGCCTCCGCCGCCTGCAACCCGATCGACGACGTACGAGGCACGGCCAAGTACCGCCGTCACGCCGTCGGGATCATGGCCCGCCGCACGCTCGGCTGGACCTGGGAGCAGTACCGCGGCACCGGCCGCACCCTTGAAGGAGCTGCATAACCATGCGCGTCAATTTCACGGTCAACGGACGTCCGCAGGAAGCCGACGACGTCTGGGAGGGCGAGTCCCTCCTGTACGTCCTGCGCGAACGCGTGGGTCTGCCCGGCTCCAAGAACGCCTGCGAGCAGGGCGAGTGCGGCTCCTGTACGGTCCGCCTCGACGGCGTCCCGGTGTGTTCGTGCCTGGTCGCCGCCGGGCAGGTCGAGGGCCGCGAGGTCGTCACGGTCGAGGGCCTCGCCGACTACGCCGAACAGCGTGCCGCGCACGGGGGTCGCGGCACCCACCACGGCGAGGCGAGCGAGGCGAGCGAGGCGAGCGAGCCGAGCGAGGCGGTCACCGGCGCGGCCACCGACACGCGGACCGGCGAGGGCAGCCGCTCCCCGCGTACGGCGCTCTCGCCGATCCAGCAGGCCTTCATCGACGCGGGCGCCGTCCAGTGCGGCTTCTGCACCCCGGGTCTGCTGGTCGCGGCCGACGAGATGCTGGAGCGCAACCCGTCGCCGTCCGACGAGGACATCCGCGAAGGGCTCTCCGGCAACCTCTGCCGCTGCACCGGTTACGAGAAGATCCTCGACGCGGTCCGTCTGGCCGCGGCCCGCCGAGAAGGTCAAGGACTCCAGGAAGGCGTGGTCTGATCATGGCCGGCACCACCACGGGTATCCCCACCAACGTCACCCAGCGCTCCCGGGCCAAGGGCGGTATCGGCGAGTCGACGCTCCGTCCCGACGGCACCCTCAAGGTCACCGGCGAGTTCGCCTACTCCTCGGACATGTGGCACGAGGACATGCTCTGGGGCCAGATCCTGCGGTCCACGGTCGCGCACGCCGAGATCGTCTCCATCGACACCTCCGAGGCCCTGGCCACGTCCGGCGTCTACGCGGTGATGACGTACGACGACCTCCCGGCCCCGATGAAGTACTACGGCATGGAGTTCCAGGACACCCCGGTCCTCGCCCACGGCAAGGTCCGTCACCACGGTGAGCCGGTGGCCCTCGTGGCCGCCGACCACCCGGAGACGGCCCGCCGCGCCGCCGCGAAGATCAAGATCGAGTACCGGGAGCTGCCGCTCGTCACCGACGAGGCCTCGGCGACCGCTCCCGACGCCGTCCTCGTCCACGAGAACCGCACCGACCACCACGCCGGGCACGTACCGCACCCGAACATCGTGCACCGTCAGCCGATCATCCGCGGCAACGTGGAGGAGGCGCGCAAGCGCGCCGACGTGATCGTCGAGGGCGAGTACACCTTCGGCATGCAGGACCAGGCCTTCCTCGGCCCCGAGTCCGGTCTCGCCGTGCCCGCGGAGGACGGGGGTGTCGACCTGTACGTCGCCACCCAGTGGCTGCACTCGGACCTCAAGCAGATCGCCCCGGTCCTCGGCCTGCCCGAGGAGAAGGTGCGGATGACGATGGCCGGCGTCGGCGGCGCGTTCGGCGGTCGTGAGGACATCTCGATGCAGATCCACGCCTCCGTGCTCGCGCTCCGCACGGGCAAGCCGGTGAAGATCGTCTACAACCGCTACGAGTCGTTCTTCGGCCACGTCCACCGGCACCCGGCGAAGCTCTACTACGAGCACGGCGCCACCAAGGACGGCAAGCTCACGCACATGAAGTGCAAGATCGTGCTGGACGGCGGCGCGTACGCGTCGTCCACGGCCTCGGTCGTCGGCAACGCGTCGTCCCTCTCGGCCGGTCCGTACGTCATCGACGACGTCGAGATCGAGGCGATCGGCCTCTACACGAACAACCCGCCCTGCGGCGCCATGCGCGGCTTCGGCGCGGTCCAGGCGTGCTTCGCGTACGAGGCCCAGATGGACAAGCTCGCGGCGAAGCTGGGCATGGACCCGGTGGAGTTCCGCCGGCTCAACGCCATGGAGCAGGGCACGCTCATGCCGACCGGCCAGCCGGTCGACTCGCCCGCCCCGGTCGCCGAACTGCTGCGGCGCGTCAAGGCCCGTCCGCTGCCGCCGGAGCGCCAGTGGGAGACCACCGCGGGCGCCGACGTCCGCGCGCTGCCCGGCGGTCTGTCGAACACCACGCACGGCGAAGGCGTCGTCCGCGGCGTCGGCTACGCGGTCGGCATCAAGAACGTCGGCTTCTCCGAGGGCTTCGACGACTACTCCACCGCCAAGGTGCGTATCGAGGTCATCAACGGCGAGGCCGTCGCCACGGTGCACACGGCCGCGGCGGAGGTCGGCCAGGGCGGTGTCACGATCCACGCCCAGATCGCCCGCACCGAACTCGGCGTCCAGCAGGTGACCATCCACCCCGCCGACACCCAGGTGGGGTCGGCGGGTTCGACCTCGGCGGCCCGCCAGACCTACATGACCGGCGGCGCCATCAAGAACTCCTGCGAGCTCGTGCGGGAGAAGGTGCTGGAGATCGGCCGCCGCAAGTTCGGCACGTACCACCCCGCGTGGGCCACCGCCGAACTCCTCCTGGAGGGCGGCAAGGTCGTCACCGACGGCGGCGAGGTCCTCGCCGACCTGGTGGACGTCCTGGAGGACCAGGCCGTGGAGGTCGAGGCCGAGTGGCGTCACCGCCCGACCGAGGCCTTCGACCTGCGCACCGGCCAGGGCAACGGCCACGTCCAGTACTCCTTCGCCGCGCACCGCGCGGTCGTGGAGGTGGACACCGAGCTGGGCCTGGTCAAGGTCATCGAGCTGGCCTGCGCCCAGGATGTCGGCAAGGCCCTCAACCCGCTGTCCGTCGTCGGCCAGATCCAGGGTGGTACCACCCAGGGCCTGGGCGTCGCGGTCATGGAGGAGATCATCGTCGACCCGAAGACCGCGAAGGTGAAGAACCCCTCCTTCACGGACTACCTGATCCCCACCATCCTCGACACCCCGACCATCCCCGTCGACTACCTCGAACTGGCGGACCCGAACGCTCCGTACGGCGTCCGCGGTATCGGCGAGGCCCCGACCCTGTCGTCCACCCCGGCCGTCCTCGCGGCGATCCGGAACGCGACGGGCCTGGAGCTGAACAAGACGCCGGTCCGCCCCGAGCACCTCACCGGCACCCTGTAGAACCTCGGACAGCGAAGGGGGCCGGACTCACCCGAGTCCGGCCCCTTTTCCGTCAGCCCCTGCGGGGCGGAGTCAGCTTGTCCAGGTCGAGGCTGATCTCGAACGGCACCGGACGCCGGAGCTCCCCCCGGAAGATGCCGGCGGGCGCGTACGCGCGCGTCGGCTCGTCGAGTTCGTAGACGTGGACGACCGGGGAGCCGTCCTCGTCCTCGACGCACCAGTAGTGCGGGATGCCGGCCTCCGCGTACTTGCGGAGCTTGACCGTGCGGTCACGGTGCGCGGACTCGGGGGACACAACCTCGACGACCAGTCGCACTTCGTCCGGAAGGAACCAGGTGCGGTCGCCGTCGAAGTGGGCCGTCGTCAGCAGCAGATCCGGTTCCGGACGATTGCGCTCATCCAGCTTTACGGTCATCTCGCGACCGACGCTGACGTCGGCGGGCGCCTGCTCCATGAGGGCCATGGTGAGCCCGGTGACGAGGTGGCTATGCCACCACCCCTGAGGCACCATCCTGAAGACGAGATATCCGTCGATCAGCTCGGTGTGGCGCGGTGCCTCGGGGAGGCGGTCCAGGTCCTCCGCGAACCAGCCTTCCGCGCGCGGCGGGCGCATCCAGTCGGGCAGCGCGGTCGTGGCACTACCGTAGCGACTCGCCGATGCCCGGGGGCGCGAGATCGTGCGGCTGGGCATGCGTCCGCATGCGCATACGAAAAGGGGCCGGCTCCCTCCGGGGCCGGCCCCCTTTTCGCTACGTACCGTGAGCGCGGTCGGGAGTGCGTGTCGCGGGCTTGCTAGCCCTGATTCTCCTGCTCCGCCTGCTTCGCCTTCAGGCGGGCCGCTTCCTTGCGGACCTCGGCCTGCGTGGCGCGCTCCTTCTGGAGCCACTCGGGGGACTCCTGCTTCAGCGCCTCGATCTGCTCCGTGGTGAGGGCCTCCGTCACTCCGCCGCGGGCGAGGCCCGAGATGGAGACGCCCAGCTTGGCGGCGACGACCGGGCGGGGGTGCGGGCCGTTGCGGCGCAGCTCGCGGAGCCACTCCGGGGGGTCGGTCTGGAGGGCGGTCAGCTCGTCGCGCGTGACGACACCCTCACGGAACTCGGCGGGGGTGGCCTCGAGGTACACACCCAGCTTCTTCGCCGCGGTGGCGGGCTTCATCGTCTGGGCGGTCTTGTGCGACGTCATGGGACCAAGGATATCGAGCATGCGCGCGACCGCCGACCACGCCCGGTAACCTGGCCGGGTGACAGGCTCGGAAGCACCTTCCCCGTTCCGGCTCGCGTACGTCCCGGGCGTGACCCCCGCCAAGTGGGTGCGGATCTGGCAGGAGCGCCTGCCCGACATCCCGCTGGAGCTCGTCGCGGTGCCGGCCGCCGAGGCCCCCGACGTACTGCGCCGGCGCGACGCCGACGCCGGTTTCCTGCGGCTGCCGGTCGACGGGACCGACCTCAGCGCGATCCCGCTCTACACCGAGACGACGGTGGTCGTGGTGCCGAAGGACCACATCGTGGCGGCGGTCGAGGAGGTCGCCGCCGAGGAGCTGGCCGACGAGGTCGTCTTCCACCCGCTCGACGACACCCTCGACTGGGAGCACCCCCCGGGACGGCCCGCGATCGAGCGCCCGGCCACGACGGCGGACGCCATCGAGCTGGTGGCGGCGGGGGTGGGCCTGCTCTTCGTCCCGCAGTCGCTGGCGCGTCTCCACCACCGCAAGGACCTCACGTACCGGCCGGTCACCGGTGTTCCGCAGTCGCGCGTCGCCCTGTCGTGGCCGGAGGAGGCCACCACCGACAGGGTGGAGGACTTCATCGGGATCGTCCGCGGGCGGACCGTCAACAGCACGCGTGGTCGCGCCGCCGCCCCGGCCGCTCAGCCGAAGCAGCGCAAGCGTCCCGAGACGACGGGAGCCGGCGCACGGCGGAAGCCCGCTCCCGGCAAGTCAACCGGCAAGTCAACCGGAAAGTCGGCCGGAAAGGCGACGGGAAAGTCGGCTGGAAAGCCGGCCGGAAAGAGCGGCGCCAAGCGGGGCAAGCCCCGCCGCCGGCCGTAACCGCCGGCCGTAGCCGTCGGGGTGCCGGCGCGCCGAGGCGCTCACACCGACAGCGGCACCTCGTGGATCTCGTCGGCCGCGTGGCCGGTCCGTTCGTGGATGCGCTTCACCGCGTCCGCCGAGGGGCCGGTGGACAGGCAGTAGACCGTGCCGGACTGCGGGTCGGCCCATGCCCTCTCGAAGTGGACGCCTTCCTCCTTCTCGATGGCGAGGTCCGCCTCGTGCGCCTCGCGCAGCTGGTCGGACGTGATGCCCTTCATTCCGCGGTGGACGTCCATGTACGTACCCATGGCTCCCGCACCTCCGGGGTTGTGGTTGTGGGCTCACTTCCATGCTGCACCCGAAATCGGCCCCCTGCGCGCCGCGCCCGTGGGTTCGACAAGCAAGCTCGTCCGGCCATGTCCGGTGGCGCCGGACCAGGTCAGGGCCGAAGTGGGGGACCGGACTCCGCATCGTGCGCAGGCGTACGACCCCGTCGCGAGCGCGCGTTCCGGTGTGGCGGCCGTATGGCGACCTTGTTACCGGCACGTCGGCACCCTTGTGCGATTCCTATGGATCAGCCAATCTTTCGCTCGGCGGTCAGGCACGGGAAACACCCCGTACACGACGGCGTTCATCCGTCACGTCGTTTGTCATGGGCACGTCCATGCCTGGGTGCCGCACCCCCACAGCAACGCACCACCCGATGAGGAGGACCCCTCACATGTCAGTGATGCGTACCTCGCGGCGAAGACTCGCCGCGGCCAGCGCCATAGCCGTCGCCGCCCTGGCGCTCGGCACCGCGTCCGCCCTGCCGTCCGCCGCGGCCGAGGTGGCACCGGAAGGCGTCATCCAGTACGCGGGCGCTCCCAACGCCGTCGCGGGCAGCTACATCGTCACCCTGGACGAGTCCGAGGCTCCCGCCGAATCCAAGGCGGGCCGCGCGGTCGCCGCGAAGTACGGCGCGAAGATCGAGAAGACGTTCACCTCGGCCCTCAACGGTTACGCCGTCGAGCTCTCCGAGGCCCAGGCGAAGAAGCTCGCCGCCGACCCGGCCGTCGACTCCGTCGTCCAGAACCGCGTCTTCAGCATCAACGGCACGCAGCCCTCGCCGCCCTCCTGGGGCCTGGACCGCATCGACCAGCGCGCCCTGCCGCTCAACCAGAGCTACACCTACCCCGAGCCGGCCGGGGAGGGCGTCACCGCGTACATCATCGACACCGGCGTGCGCATCACCCACGGCGACTTCGGCGGGCGGGCCTCGTACGGCTTCGACGCCGTCGACAACGACAACACCGCGCAGGACGGCAACGGCCACGGCACGCACGTCGCCGGCACCGTCGCGGGCAACGCGTACGGCGTGGCCAAGAAGGCCAAGATCGTCGGCGTCCGCGTGCTCAACAACTCCGGCTCCGGCACCACCGCCCAGGTCGTCGCCGGCATCGACTGGGTGACCCGCAACGCCGTCAAGCCGGCCGTCGCCAACATGAGCCTCGGCGGCGGCGCCGACTCGGCGCTCGACACGGCCGTACGCAACTCCATCGCCTCGGGCGTCACCTACGCCATCGCGGCGGGCAACGACGGCCGCGACGCCTCCGGCACCTCGCCGGCCCGCGTCAGCGAGGCCATCACGGTCGGCTCCACCACCAACACCGACGCGCGGTCCAGCTTCTCCAACTACGGCTCCATCGTGGACATCTTCGCGCCGGGCTCCTCCATCACCTCCGCGTGGAACACCGGCGACACCGCCACCAACACCATCTCCGGTACGTCGATGGCCACCCCGCACGTCGCGGGCGCCGCCGCGCTGTACCTGGCCAACAACCGGACGGCGACCCCGTCCCAGGTCGCCTCGGCCCTGACCTCCGCCGCCACCACCGGCGTGGTCACCAACCCGGGCACCGGCTCCCCGAACCGCCTGCTGTACGTGGGTGACGGCGGTACGACGCCGCCGCCCGGCAAGCGGTTCGAGAACACCGCCGACTACGCGATCAACGACAACGCCACCGCGGAGTCGCCCGTCACCGTCTCCGGCGTCACGGGCAACGCCCCCTCCGCGCTCCAGGTGCCCGTGAACATCGTCCACACGTACATCGGTGACCTCCAGGTGCAGCTGATCGCGCCCGACGGCACCGCGTACACACTGAAGGCGTACGGGACCGGCGGCAGCGCCGACAACATCAACACCACGTACACCGTCAACGCCTCCTCGGAGGTCGCGAACGGCACGTGGAAGCTGCGGGTGAGCGACAACGCGAACTACGACACCGGGAAGATCGACTCCTGGGCCCTGCAGTTCTGATGTCCTGACGCTCCCGACCCACCGCACGTGAAGGGCACGTGAAGGGCGGCCGCCATCCCATGGCGGCCGCCCTTTCGCGCGTCGCGTCGCGTACGATGCCGCGCGCCCGATCACATGCTCGAATCCGCCCCCGACAGGAGCACCGCACGCCGTGGAACCGTCCTCCCAGGGGTGGCCCCCGCCCCAGCAGCCCCACCCCGCCTACGGCATACCGGGTTACGGCCTCCCCGGGGCGCCCGGCCCGCTCCCGCCGCCCGTTCCCCCCATCAACGGGCTCTCCATCGCGTCCCTGGTCGTGGGCATCCTGTGCTGCATACCGCCGCTCGGCATGATCCTGGGGGCCATCGCCCTCGCCCGGATCAAGAAGAAGGGCGAACGGGGCAAGGGCCTGGCCATCGGCGGCATGATCATGTCCCTGGTCGGCACGCTGCTCGTGACGGCGGGGATCGCCAGCGGCGGCTTCCGCGAGGCCTACGACGGCTTCCGGAAGGGGATGCGGGAGGCGCAGAGCTCCCGCTCCACGTTCGACCTGCGCAAGGGGCAGTGCTTCGACCGGCCCGGCGGCGTACGCGAGACGGAGGCGGCCGAGGTGCGGATCGTCGCGTGCTCCGGACCGCACGACGGCGAGGTCAGCGGCTCCTTCACGCTCACCGGCTTCGGCAAGGAGTGGCCCGGCGACAAGCGCATCGACGAGCAGGCCGAGGAGCGCTGCCAGCCGATCAGCGACGCGTACGCGATGGACTCCTGGGCGAGACCGGAGAACGCGTGGCTGTACTACTACAAGCCGAGCGAGGAGAGCTGGCGGTACGGCGACCGCGAGGTGACCTGCTCCGTCACCGCCGAGACCGGCAAGCTGACCGGGTCGGTCCGCGCGGACGCCACGACCCTCGACCCGCACCAGCTCGCGTACCTCCAGGCGCTGAACCCGATCGACACCGCGCTGATGGAGGAGCCGGAGGAGGCCGTCGAGGACGACCCGGAGGGGAACGCCGCCTGGGCCGCCGACGTCGAGTCGACCCTGACGGCGTCGGTCGCCGCGCTGGAGAAGCACCAGTGGCCGGCCGCGGCCGACAAGGCCGTGACGGACCTCGCGACGCAGCTGAAGACCGCCCGCGGGCACTGGAAGAAGGCGGCGGACACCTCCGACCCCGACGCCTTCTGGGAGTACTACACCGACGGGTACGACGCCCTTCCGCACGACTTGGGGCTCGAGGCGCGCACCGCGCTCGGGCTGGCGGACACCCCGCCGGACGCCCCCGTCGAGGAGCCGGGGGACCCGGAGGGCTCCGACGAGCCGGGCGAGTCGGGGGAGTTGGAGGAATCGGAGGGGTCGGCGCCGGGTTCCGGGGCGGGGACGGCCGTCTGAACGGCCGTCATCACTTTGGGTGAATCTCTGGCTCATGCTTGCGGCGCTCAACCGTCGGTTGCCACGCTGTAGCTGTCTGTCAAGCTGATGGGAGTGGCCCGTGACATTCGGTGAGCAGCCCGCCTATCTGCGCGTTGCGAGCGATCTTCGGGAGAAGATCGTCAACGGCTCGCTGCCGCCGCACACCCGGCTCCCCTCGCAGGCCCGCATCCGCGAGGAGTACGGGGTCTCGGACACCGTCGCGCTGGAGGCCCGCAAGGTGCTCATGGCCGAGGGCCTGGTGGAGGGCCGCTCCGGCTCGGGGACGTACGTACGGGAGCGGCCCGTGCCGCGCCGGATCGCCCGCTCCGGCTACCGCCGGCCGTCCGGGGCCAGCCCCTTCCGGCAGGAGCAGGCGGACGAGGAGGCGCGCGGCACCTGGGAGTCCAGCAGCGAGCAGGAGCGCGCGAGCGCGGCCATCGCCGAGCGGCTCGGCATCGCGCCCGGCGAGCGCGTGATGCGCACGCGGTACGTCTTCCGGGAGGCCGGCGAGCCGATGATGCTCTCGACCTCCTGGGAGCCGCTCGCCGTCACCGGGCGCACGCCGGTCATGCTGCCGGAGGAGGGGCCGCTCGGCGGCTGCGGGGTCGTCGAGCGGATGGCCGCCATCGACGTCGTCGTGGACAACGTGGTGGAGGAGGTCGGCGCGCGGCCGGGGCTCGCGGAGGAGCTGCTGACCCTCGGCGGGGTGCCGGGGCACGTGGTGATGGTGGTGGAGCGGACGTACTTCGCGTCGGGGCGGGCCGTGGAGACGGCCGATGTGGTGGTCCCCGCCGACCGCTACCGGCTCTCGTACCACTTGCCCGTGCGCTGACGGCGCCTGGTGTGCTGACGACGCCTGGTGTGCTGACGACCCGGTGTGCTGACGGCCGGGGCCCTGACGGCCGGGGGCCCTGACGGGCTTTCAGCTCCGGCGCAAGGGGCGCACTCGGCCGAGTGCGCCCCCTTTCTGTGCCGATTTCCTGGCCGGAACCGTATCTCTTTGTGAAAACCCGTATCCGCTGCGTAAAGGTCAGGCGTAGGCTCGGGCATATGCGGATTGCGGTTTCCTCGGCATTCTTGGAGATATGCCCGTCGGCGGGGGGAGAGGTGCGATGAGCGACAGCGGTGCGGTGCTCCCGTGGCTGGTCATTCGCCAGGACGACAACGGCAACCAGTACCGGGTGGGCAGGTGCGCCACCAGGGACGAGGCGCAGAAGCTCGCCGACAGCCTCCACTCGCGCGGGCGCGAGCAGATGTACTGGGTCGAGCGGGTGGGCCAGACGACGGTGTGACCGTCTGACCAGGTGCGGGTTACGCTCCGGCGCATGACGGATCGTGTGGTGGTGGCCGGAGCCGTGTTCCATGAGGGGCGGCTCCTGGCCGCGCGCCGCAGCGCCCCTCCGGCGCTGGCAGGCCGTTGGGAGCTGCCCGGCGGCAAGCTGGAGCCGGGTGAGACGGCGCAGGAGGCGCTCGTACGGGAGCTGCGCGAGGAACTGGGTGTGGAGACCGAGCCGCTGGAGCGCGTGCCCGGCGAGTGGCCGCTCGCGCCGGGGTACGTCCTCCAGGTCTGGACGGCGCGGCTCCTCGCGGGGGAACCTCAGGCGCTCGAGGACCACGACGCGTTGCGGTGGCTGGACCGCCATGAACTGGACAGTGTCGACTGGCTGGATCAGGACCGCCCCGCCGTCGCCGCCGCGGCGCGCCACTTCCCCGCGGAGAAGCCCTCCCGCCCCGGAGTCTGACGCCCTGGCGCCCGTACCCCGATGCCGCCCGCAAGGACCCCCGTGTACGCCGTTCGTGCCACCGTGCGCCCCCGGGCGCGATAGCGCGCCCCGAATATCGGGTATGTCCTGATTAACCCCCCAAAAATGGACGTGGGTCTGCCTCGCTCTGGGAAGTGGTCGGCGTGATCGACACCAAAGGCGAGTGCGTCGCCGAGTGGACCTTCCCGGCCGAGCTCGACGCCGTACGGACCGCCCGGCACGCCGTGCGCGAGACGTTGCGCGGCTGGGACCTGGAGGCGGCCGTCGGAGACGTGACGGTGCTGCTGGTGAGCGAGCTGGTGACCAATTCCATGCGGTACGCCACCGGGCCCATCGGGGTCCGGCTGAGCCGGCCGCCGCACGGGGACGGGGCCCCCGCCCTCACTGTGGAGGTCTCCGATCCGCTTCCGGATCCGCCCCTGACGCGGTCCGCCAGCCCCGACGAGGAAGGCGGTCGCGGGCTTCAGCTGGTGGCTTGTTCCGCCCGGCGCTGGGGGACCCGCCGCGGTCGCGCGGGCAAGACCGTGTGGTTCGAGCTGGCCCTGCCTGGTTAGAAGAGTGAAGGGACGATCACTTTTCGGGCAGGCTCAAAACGACCGAGACCACCCTGTGATCGTGAACGGCGTGCCGACGGGGGCCGTAGTGCTGAATACTGCGGGAATGGCCGGTCCGGTGCGGTGAGCTGGAGGGGACGGTCGCGTGAGCGAGATACCTGAGACGGCGAGCGGCGTCATGTGGCAGAGCAGCCCGCCCGGCTCGATCTACGACTACATCAGAGTCGCGTCCTTCTCGATAGGCCCCGACGGCCTGGTCGATCAGTGGAGCCTTCGCGCCGCCGAGCTGTTCGGCATCCCGGCCCGCGAGGTCAGGGGCAAGGACCCGGTCGAGGCCTTCATGCCCCCCGACCTGCGCGCACGCGGTCACCGCAAGGTCGCCGAGATCCTCGACGGCAAGGAGTGGACGGGCCTCGTCCCCTTCCGCATCCCCGGTGAGCGCACCACGCGCGGCATAGCCGAGCTGTACGTGATGCCGAGCGAGACCGCGGACGGCGAGCGGGGCGCGCTGTGCATCGTCGTCGACGTCCGCGCCCTCCGGCGGATCGAGACCGATCTTGCCGCATCACAGGCGATTTTCGGTCAATCGCCTTTCGGGTTTCTCCTCTTCGGTACCGACCTGACGGTCCAGCGCGCCAACCGCCGCTTCGCCACCGTCTTCGGCGGCTCCGTCGACGACCACCGGGGCCGTACCGTCCACGACTACCTCCCGCGCCCCGAGGCGGAGCGGATGACCGCCGCGCTCAAGCGCGTCCTGCAGACCGGCGAGGCCGTCACCGACCTCCAGCTGACCGGCTCCGTGCCCGGCGGCAACGAGCATCGCCACTGGTCGATCAACCTCTACCGGGTGCACAGCGGCACCGGCCGCCCCATCGGGGTCGCCGGCCTCGGCACCGACGTCACCCGGCGCCAGATCGCCGCCCGCGAGGCCGCCAGCGCCCGCCGCAACCTCGCCCTCCTCAACGAGGCCAGCGCCCGCATCGGCAACAGCCTGGACCTGGAGACCACCGCCCGCGAGCTCCTCGACGTCGCCGTCCCGGGCTTCTGCGACCTCGCCTCCGTCGACCTCTACCAGGGGCTGCTCACCGGCGACGAGGCCCCGCCGGGCCGCGCCGCCGACGGGGGCGCCGACCTGCGCCGCGTCGCCTTCGCGAGCGCCGTCTCGGACACCCCGCTGGTCAGCCCGAGCGTCAACCCCGCCCAGGCGCCCGGCTGCTGCGACACCGCGCCCATCGACGTCGGCGCCGTCCACCGCTACCCCTTCAACTCACCGTGCGCGACCGCCCTGCGCACCGGCCGCCCGCAGACCCTGCCGCCCGCCGACGGCAGCCTCGTCCAGTCCACCCTCGTGGTGCCGATGGTCGCGCACGACACCGTCGTCGGACTGGTCCAGTTCTCCCGTACGAAGGGCAGCGAGCCCTTCGGCGAACGGGACCGGGCCCTCGCCGTCGAGCTCGCCGCCCGCGCCGCCGTCTGCATCGACAACGCCAGGCTCTACCGCCGCGAGCACGAGCGGGCGGTGATCCTCCAGCGCAGCCTGCTGCCCCCCGGCGACCCCGAGGCCGCCGGCCTCGACATCGCCTGCCGTTACCTGCCCGGCAACACCGCCACCGAGGTCGGCGGCGACTGGTTCGACGTCATCGAACTGCCCGGGCACCGCACCGCGCTCGTCGTCGGCGACGTCATGGGCCGCGGACTGCGCGCCGCCGTCGCGATGGGCGAACTGCGCACGGCCGTCCGCACCCTGGCACAGCTCGACCTGGAGCCGGCCGAGGTCCTCTCCCACCTCGACGAGATCGCCCGCGGCCTCGGCACCCCCACCGGCGCCGGCCGCGCCGGCCGCGGCACGGCGGAACGCTCCGAGGTCTACCTCGCCACCTGCGTGTACGCCGTGTACGACGCCGTCACCCGCCGCTGTACGTTCGCCAACGCCGGCCACCTCCCGCCGGTGCTGGTCGAACAAGGCGAGGAGGCGCTCCTCCTCGACGTACCGCCCGGCATGCCGCTGGGCGTCGGCGTCGGCGGCGAGCCCTTCGAGGAGGTCGAGATCGAGCTCCCCGAGGGCGCGCTGCTCGCCCTGTACACCGACGGGCTCGTCGAGTCCCGCGACCATCCGCTCGACGAGGGCCTGCGGGCCTTCCGCAGCGCGCTGACCGATCCGGAGCGCCCGCTGGAGGACGTCTGCGACCACGTCCTCACCACCCTGGACACCCGCCACGGCGAGGACGACATCGCCCTGCTCATGGCCCGCGTCCAGGGCCTGCCCGCCGAGGCGGTCGGCGACTGGCGGCTGCCGCGCGAACCGCGCTCCGTCGGCCGCGCCCGCGAACTGGCCCGCGCCCAGCTGACCGCCTGGGAGCTGGAGCCGCTCGTCGACACCGTGGAGCTGCTCGTCAGCGAGCTCGTCACCAACGCCCTGCGGTACGGCGAGGGCGAGATCCGCCTGCGCCTGCTGCGCGACCGCACCCTGGTGTGCGAGGTGTGGGACGCGGGCCTGGTCCAGCCCCGCCGCCGCCGCGCCCGCGACACCGACGAGGGCGGCCGGGGCCTCCAGCTGGTCGGCCTGCTCTCCACCTCCTGGGGCTCGCGGCGCACACCGCGCGGCAAGACGGTCTGGTTCGACCTCCCGCTCCCGTCGGGCACGAGCCCCTCGGAACCGACGGTCGACCAGCTCCTGAGCATGTTCTGACCGGGAACGAGGGTCAGGCCGCCGCCTTCAGCGCCGCCAGCCGCGCCTCGATCTCCGTGCGGCGGGTGGCGAGGTCGGGCAGGTCCAGCCGTTCGAAGAGACCGTCCAGGGACGACGCCGCGAGCTCCTGCTTGCCCAGCGCCTTGGCCTCCTCCCGGCGGACCTTGTCGTCGAAGCGGCTCAGCTCGCTCGTGGGGTCGAGGACGTCGATCGAGCGGACCACGTCCAGCTTCGGCGTACGGCTGACGGCGGTCGCGTCCGTACGCACCCCTTCGAGCTCCGTCAGCTTCCGCCGCATCCGCTCCAGGCCGTCCCGCAGTGTCGCCACGAGCTCCCGCTGGGCCGTGATCGTCGGCTCGGCGGCCCGTGCGTCCTCCTCGGCCTGGAGCTGGTGGCCGAGGGCCACCTTCGCGAGGGTGTCGAACTTGTCCGCGAGGCCGCCGCGGTTCTCCCTGCGCAGGTCGTCCGCCTTGCGGCTCGCCTCACGGGCCTTGACGCCCCACTCGTGGGCCGCCGTGACGTCCTCGCCGTGGTCCTGCTCCAGCAGCCGCAGGCCGTCGAGGGTGCTCTCCACCGCCCGCTCGGCCTCGGCGATGTGCGTGGAGTAGTCGCGGATCAGCTCGTCCAGCATCCGCCGCGGGTCCTCCGCCTGGTCCAGCAGGGCGTTGACGTCGGCCTTCGCCAGCTGGGCCACCCGGCCGAGGACGGTCTGCTTGGTGGTCATGGCACCTCTCCTCGATGACACCGGCCCCCCGTACGCGTACGGGGGGCCGGTACCCAGCGTCACACCTGTGAGGCTATGTCCCCTTCTGGGGCTTCGCGACCGGACGCCGGCCGATCTTGTTGCCGAGCCACACCAGCGGGTCGTACTTGCGGTCCACGGCCCGCTCCTTCAGCGGGATCAGGGCGTTGTCCGTGATCTTGATGCCCTCGGGGCAGACCTCGGTGCAGCACTTGGTGATGTTGCAGTAGCCCAGTCCGTGCTCGTCCTGCGCCGTCGCCTTGCGGTCCAGGCCGCTGTCCGCCGCCGCGTCCAGCGGGTGCATGTCGAGCTCCGCGATCCGCATCAGGAAGCGCGGCCCGGCGAAGGCCGTCTTGTTCTCCTCATGGTCGCGCACCACATGGCAGGTGTCCTGGCACAGGAAGCACTCGATGCACTTGCGGAACTCCTGCGGACGGTCCACGTCCACCTGCTGCATCCGGTACTCGCCCGGCGCCAGCCCCTGCGGCGGCACGAACGACGGCACCTCGCGCGCCTTCTCGTAGTTGAAGGACACGTCGGTCACCAGGTCCCGCACCACGGGGAAGGCCCGCAGCGGTGTCACCGTGATCGTCTCGTCCCGCGAGAAGGTCGACATGCGCGTCATGCACATCAGCCGCGGACGTCCGTTGATTTCCGCGCTGCACGAGCCGCACTTGCCCGCCTTGCAGTTCCACCGCACCGCCAGGTCCGGGGCCTGGGTGGCCTGGAGCCGGTGGATGATGTCGAGCACGACCTCGCCGTCGTTGACCTCGACGGTGAAGTCCTTCAGGCCGCCGCCGGCCGTGTCGCCCCGCCACACCCGGAAGCTCGCGTCGTACGTGGTCACTCGTAGAGCTCCTCTTCGGCGAGGTACTTGACCAGCTCCTCCTTGTCGAAGAGGGCGAGCAGGTCGGTACGGATGGGCTCGGTCGTCGTGCGTTCCAGGGTGATCCGCCCGCGCGCGGAGTCCGGCGCCGCGAGCTTGCACAGCAGGTTGATCCGCCGCCACTCGCGGTCCATGCCCGGGCAGTCCTCCCGGGTGTGGCCGCCGCGGCTCTCCCGGCGCTCCAGCGCCGCGCGCGCCACGCACTCGCTGACCAGCAGCATGTTGCGCAGGTCCAGGGCCAGGTGCCAGCCGGGGTTGAACTGCCGGTGGCCCTCGACGACCGCCCGCCGGGCCCGCCGGTGCAGCTCGGCGAGGGTGCGCAGGGCCTGCGCCATCTCCTCCTCGCGGCGGATGATGCCGACGAGGTCGTTCATCGTCTGCTGGAGCTCCTGGTGGAGCGTGTACGGGTTCTCCGGCACCTCGCCGGGCTCCGGGCCCCCGGCACCGGACTCGGTGCCGAACGGCCGCAGCGCCTCGGCCGCCGCCGCGTCCACCTGCGCGGTGTCCACCCGCGGGCGCTCGCCGAGGCCGGCGGCGTACTCCGCCGCGTACAGCCCGGCCCGGCGGCCGAAGACCAGCAGGTCGGAGAGGGAGTTCCCGCCGAGCCGGTTGGAGCCGTGCATGCCGCCCGCGACCTCGCCGGCGGCGAACAGGCCGGGGACGCCGACCGCCGCGGCCGTGTCCGAGTCGACGGCCACGCCGCCCATCACGTAGTGGCAGGTCGGGCCGACCTCCATCGGCTCGGCGGTGATGTCGACGTCCGCCAGCTCCTTGAACTGGTGGTACATCGACGGCAGCCGCCGCTTGATGGTCTCGGCCGGCATGCGCGTCGACACGTCGAGGAACACCCCGCCGTGCGGGGAGCCGCGCCCCGCCTTCACCTCGGCGTTGATCGCGCGGGCGACCTCGTCACGGGGGAGCAGCTCGGGCGGGCGCCGGTTGTTGTCCGGGTCCTCGTACCAGCGGTCGCCCTCCTCCTCCGACTCGGCGTACTTCTCCTTGAAGACGTCCGGGACGTAGTCGAACATGAACCGCTTGCCGTCGCTGTTGCGCAGCACGCCGCCGTCGCCGCGGACGGACTCGGTGACGAGGATGCCCTTCACGGAGGGCGGCCAGACCATGCCGGTGGGGTGGAACTGGACGAACTCCATGTTCACCAGTGGCGCGCCCGCGAGCAGCGCCAGCGCGTGGCCGTCGCCGGTGTACTCCCAGGAGTTCGACGTGACCTTGAAGGACTTGCCGATCCCGCCGGTCGCGAGGACCACCGACGGGGCCTCCAGGACGAAGAAGCGGCCGGACTCGCGCTCGTAGCAGAAGGCCCCGGAGACCCTGTCGTCCTCTTTGAGGACGCGGGTGACCGTGCACTCCTGGAAGACCTTCAGCCGGGCCTCGTAGTCCCCGAAGCGCTCCTTGTCCTCCTGCTGGAGGGAGACGATCTTCTGCTGGAGCGTACGGATGAGCTCCAGGCCGGTCCGGTCGCCGACGTGCGCGAGGCGCGGGTACTCGTGACCGCCGAAGTTGCGCTGCGAGATGCGGCCGTCCTTGGTGCGGTCGAAGAGCGCGCCCCAGGTCTCCAGCTCCCACACCCGGTCGGGTGCCTCGCGCGCGTGCAGCTCGGCCATGCGCCACTGGTTGAGGAACTTGCCGCCGCGCATGGTGTCGCGGAAGTGCACCTGCCAGTTGTCACCGGCGTTGGCGTTGCCCATGGAGGCGGCGATGCCGCCCTCCGCCATCACGGTGTGGGCCTTGCCGAACAGCGACTTGCAGATCACGGCCGTACGGGCGCCCCGCTCGCGCGCCTCGATGGCGGCCCGCAGCCCCGCCCCGCCGGCGCCGACCACGACGACGTCCCACTGCTGCCGTTCCGCTTGCGTCATCAGAAAAACCTCGGATCCTCGAAAGCGCCCGTGGCGAGCAGGTACACGTAGAAGTCGGCGAGCGCGACGCTCAGCAGCGACGCCCAGGCCAGCTGCATGTGACGGGCGTTCAGCTTGCCGACCCAGCCCCACAGCCGGTAGCGCACCGGATGCTTCGAGAAGTGCTTCAGCCGGCCGCCGACGATGTGCCGGCAGGAGTGGCAGGAGAGGGTGTACGCCCAGATCAGCACGATGTTGACGAGGAAGACCAGCGTCCCCAGGCCCATGTGCCCCCACGCGTACGACGCGTCGCGGAACGCGAGCACGGTGTCGTACGTGAGGATCCCGGCGACCGGCAGCGCGGCGTAGAAGAAGTACCGGTGCATGTTCTGCAGGATCAGCGGGAAGCGGGTCTCGCCGGTGTACTTCTTGTGCGGCTCGGCGACCGCGCACGCCGGGGGCGACGCCCAGAACCCCCGGTAGTACGCCTTGCGGTAGTAGTAGCAGGTCAGCCGGAAGCCCAGCGGGAAGATCAGGATCAGCAGGGCGGGGGAGAGGCCCCACCAGCTGCCGAAGATCTCCCAGTTGGGGCCGTCCTTCATCGGCGCGCAGTTCTCGGCGAGGCACGGCGAGTAGAACGGCGAGACGTACGGGGCGGCGTAGTAGTCGCTGTTGGCGAAGGCGCGCCAGGTGGAGTAGACGATGAACGCCAGGAGCCCGGCGGCCGTGGCGGCCGGTGCGAGCCACCAGCGGTCGGTACGCAGATGGCGGGGCGCGATGGCGGCACGGGTGGCGCTGTGCACGCCGGTGCGTGAGGGGTCCGCCGGTTCGGTGTGTGGTTGTTGGGTCCCTGTGGCCAACGGGGTCTCCTAGGAGGGGCCTGTGGGTGGGTGTGGGCGAGCGTGCCGACCCCCGGTCCCGTCAGGGGGCGCGCCGGCCCCGGGCGCCCAGACCCTCGTCGTCCGTGTCGATCCAGAGGGACGAGTCGTACGGGTCGTCCGAGATGGTCACCAGGCCCTCCGGCCGGCCGACGGCCGCCGGCGTCCCCTCGCGCTGCTGCGTGAGGTTCTGCTCCAGCCGGATGATCGAACGGGCGAGCTCTTCGAGATTCCGCTTGACCTCGGTCAAATCGTCCTGAAGTGCCATGGGTTACCCTCACTTCGCTCTCGCGGGGGTGGCAAAGGGGTGGCAAACACGCGCCTGCGAGTGTTGCGCGTCACATCGCCCATTGGGAAGCCGCGTGCACGGATTCCACTCTTCTGGAGGCACCGTTGGGCCGCCCGGGTGGCATTTCGCGAGCACTGTCGCCGTGTCGCCGCCGCGGGCCCGGCCGTGTGGTTTTCAGTGTAGGGGCAATAGGTCTGATCATCTCTAAATGCCACAAAACAGGACGAAGAGGTATAAGACATGTCCCACCTCGGCGCTCCTCTCCGGTCCGTCGCCCTCCTCACCGGGGGCGTCATCGCCGCCTCCGTCCTCACCCTGACCGGATGCGCCTCCGGCGACGAGGAGAGCACCGCGCGGCCCGTCCCCCAGGACATCGCCCCCGCCGCGCGCGACCGGATCGCCGACGGCGGGACGCTGCGCTGGGCCGTCGACACCGTGCCGGCCACGCTCAACGCCTTCCAGGCCGACGCCGACGCCACCACCGCCCGCATCGCCGGGGCCGTGCTGCCCGCCCTCTTCACCCTCGACGACCGCGGCCGCCCGCAGCGCAACCCGGACTACCTCGAATCGGCCGAGATCATCGAGACCGAGCCCAAGCAGGTCGTCCTCTACAAGCTCCACCAGCAGGCGGTGTGGAGCGACGGCCGCGAGATCGGGGCCCCCGACTTCGCCGCCCAGTGGCGCGCGCTCAGCGGCAAGGACTCCGCGTACTGGACCGCCCGCAACGCCGGGTACGAACGCATCGAGAAGATCGAGCGCGGCGCGAGCGACCTGGAGGTGCGGGTCACCTTCAACAAGCCGTACGCCGACTGGCGCGCCCTGTTCACGCCGCTCTACCCGAAGGACGTCACGGGCAAGCCGGACACCTTCAACGACGGCGCCCGGACGCGGCTCGCCACCTCCGCCGGGCCCTTCCGCCTGAAGGCCGTCGACACCGACGCCGGCACCGTCACCCTCGTACGCAACACGCGCTGGTGGGGAAAGCCCGCCAAGCTCGACACACTCGTGCTGCGCGCCGTCCCGCGCACCGGGCGCGCCGCCGCGCTCGCCGCCGGGACGGTGGACCTGGCCGAGATCGACCGCGCGACGGCCGACCGGATCGCGCTCGCGGCGGAGGAGCGCAAGAAGGGTGCGGCCGGCCCCGCGGCCGCCGCAGCCCCGCCGGCCGCCGCGGGCCCCGCGTCCGCCGCCCTCCCGCCGTCCGCCGCGCTGAAGTCCTGGGCGCTGGCGTACGGCTCCGACGAGGTCACGGCCGCGCGCGTCCAGGCCGTGCGCCTGAAGGAGCGGCAGGCGGCCGCGGCACAGGCCGCCGAGCGGGAGGCGCTGCGCGGCTTCACCGTCCGCAAGTCGCTGGAGCCCGCCTACACCCAGCTCGCGCTGAACGGCGAGTCCGGGCCCCTGGCGGACGAGCGGGTACGCCGGGCCGTGGCCCGGGCGCTGGACCGGCGGAAGCTCGCCGAGGCCGTGCTGAAGCCGCTGGGGCTGCCCGCGCACCCGGTCGGCAGCCACCTCGCGCTGGCGGGCCAGTGGGCGTACGCGGACAGCAGCGGCGCCCTGGGCGAGCAGGACACCGAGGAGGCCCGGGCCCTGCTGGCGGACGCGGGCTGGACCCCGGGCGGCGCGGCCCGCAGGCCCGCCGCGCCGAAGGACGGTACGAAGGCGGGCGCCGAGGCCTCCCCGGGCACGCCGCGCGCCGCGTCCCTGCCGGGAGCCCGCACGGCCGCGCACACCCAGGGCGCCCCGGACCGGCCCTCGAACGACGGCCTCTACATCGTGGGCGACGACAAGTCGCCCCGCGGCGACGACGGCACCCGCATCCTGGCCCCCGCCCCCGTCGAGGCGGTCCGGGGCGCGCTGCTGCTGCAGGCGGCCGCCGTCGGCGGGACCGACGACGCCGAGAACCCCGGCAAGGCGGACACCTCCGACCAGGCCGACAAGGCGAAGGGCGGCGTCCCCGGCGCGTACGCCCCGCGTGGCACCGCCGCGCCCGGGCCCGCCTCGCCGTCCGCGAAGGCGGCGGGCGGGCCGCTCGGCAAGGACGGCAAGGAGCTGAGCCTGCGGTTCGTGCTGCCGTCCGGGCCCGGCTCGGAGGCGCTGCGGACCGTCGGCGCCAAGATCACCGGGATGCTGGACCGGATCGGGATCCGCACCCACATCGTCAAGGTCTCCGACGAGAGCTACTTCAAGGACCACATCGCCGCCGGCGACTACGACCTCGCCCTCTACTCCTGGCCCGCCACCGCCTACCCGGCGACCGACGGGCGGCCGATCTTCGCCAAGCCGCAGCCGGCCACGGACGGGTCCCTGCTCGTGGAGCAGAACTACACCCGGGTCGGTACGGACCACATCGACCAGCTCTTCGACCAGGCGGCCGCCGAGCTCGACGAGAAGGCGGCGCGGGAGCTGGTGAAGCAGGCCGACGCCCGGCTCTGGGCCGCCGCCGGCTCCATCCCGCTCTACCAGCGGCCCCAGCTGGTCGCGGCCCGGCCGCGCGTGGTCAACGCCGGGGCCTTCGGTTTCGCGACGCCCCGCTACGAGGACATCGGCTTCCGGCGGAAGTGACGACGCCGCGCACACCGACTGCGTAAAGAGCAGGTCAAGCTCAGAATCCGCTCAAGTCGCTTGCCCACCGGACACCCCGGTGGGCAAGCTCACGTCCGGCCCCCGCAGGCCCTCCTCACCAGCACCCCCAGTGCCGCACACCGGCTCCACCCGACAGAGGTTCGCGCTTCCCGAATGGGCCGGGAAGCCGCTTCCGCGCATGGCCCGTACCATGGAACACAGCCGTGGCGCGACCGCCCGGCGGGCGTACGAGGACCAAGAGACGCCGCACCCACGATTTTGAGAGAAGCGCCAGCCACTTATGCCCACGCGCCACGACATCCGTAACGTAGCCATCGTCGCCCACGTCGACCACGGCAAGACGACCATCGTCGACGCCATGCTCAAGCAGGCCGGTGCCTTCGCCGCGCACCAGCTCGACTCCGTCGATGACCGCGTCATGGACTCGAACGACCTGGAGCGTGAGAAGGGCATCACGATCCTCGCCAAGAACACGGCGGTGAAGTACCACCCCAAGGACGGCGGCGCCCCGATCACGATCAACATCATCGACACCCCCGGCCACGCCGACTTCGGCGGTGAGGTCGAGCGCGGTCTGTCGATGGTCGACGGTGTCGTGCTGCTGGTGGACGCCTCCGAGGGCCCGCTGCCGCAGACCCGCTTCGTGCTCCGCAAGGCCCTCCAGCGCCGGATGCCGGTCATCCTCTGCATCAACAAGACGGACCGCCCGGACTCCCGGATCGACGAGGTCGTCAACGAGACGTACGACCTCTTCCTGGACCTGGACGCCGACGAGGAGCAGATCGAGTTCCCGATCGTCTACGCCTGCGGCCGCGACGGCATCGCCTCGCTGACCAAGCCGGAGGACGGCACCGTCCCGGCCGACTCCACCAACCTGGAGCCGTTCTTCTCGGCCATCCTGGAGCACATCCCGGCCCCGGTGTTCGACGAGGAGGCCCCCCTCCAGGCCCACGTCACCAACCTCGACGCCGACAACTTCCTCGGCCGCATCGCGCTGCTCCGCGTCGAGCAGGGCGAGCTGCGCAAGGGCCAGACGGTCGCGTGGATCAAGCGGGACGGCACCATCTCCAACGTCCGCATCAGCGAGCTGATGATGACCGAGGCGCTCACCCGCAAGCCGGCCGAGGTGGCGGGCCCCGGTGACATCTGCGCCGTCGCCGGTATCCCCGACATCATGATCGGCGAGACGCTGGCCGACCCGGAGAACCCGATCGCGCTGCCGCTGATCACGGTCGACGAGCCGGCGATCTCGATGGTCATCGGTACGAACACCTCGCCGCTGGTCGGCCGCGGTGCCACCGGCAAGGGCGCCGACAACAAGGCCGCCGTCAAGGACCGCAAGGTCACCGCCCGCCAGGTGAAGGACCGCCTGGACCGCGAGCTCATCGGTAACGTCTCGCTGCGCGTCCTGGACACCGAGCGCCCCGACGCCTGGGAGGTGCAGGGCCGCGGTGAGCTGGCGCTGGCCATCCTGGTCGAGCAGATGCGCCGTGAGGGCTTCGAGCTGACCATCGGCAAGCCGCAGGTGGTCACCAAGGAGATCGACGGCAAGGTCCACGAGCCCGTCGAGCGCATGACCATCGACGTGCCCGAGGAGCACATGGGCGCCGTCACGCAGCTCATGGGCGTCCGCAAGGGCCGCATGGACAACATGTCCAACCACGGCTCCGGCTGGGTGCGCATGGAGTTCGTCGTGCCGTCCCGCGGCCTCATCGGCTTCCGTACCGAGTTCCTGACCCAGACGCGTGGCACGGGCATCGCCCACTCCATCCACGAGGGCCACGAGCCGTGGTTCGGCCCGCTGCAGACCCGCAACAACGGCTCGCTGGTGGCCGACCGCTCCGGCGCGGTCACCGCCTTCGCGATGACCAACCTCCAGGAGCGCGGCGTCCTCTTCGTGGAGCCGGGCACCGAGGTGTACGAGGGCATGATCGTCGGTGAGAACTCCCGCTCCGACGACATGGACGTCAACATCACCAAGGAGAAGAAGCTCACCAACATGCGGTCGTCCTCGGCCGACTCCTTCGAGGCGATCGTCCCGCCGCGCAAGCTCTCGCTGGAGCAGTCGCTGGAGTTCTGCCGCGACGACGAGTGCGTCGAGGTGACGCCGGAGGCCGTCCGCATCCGCAAGGTGAACCTGGACCAGCGCGAGCGCGCCCGCGCCGCCTCGCGCGCCAAGCACGGCTGACCGAGCCGCGGTACGGCTGAGCCGTACGTCCTTGTACCGAACGGCCGTTGGGGTTTCGACCCCGGCGGCCGTTCGGCGTTCCCGGACCGGGAGGATGGGCCGGAGGGCGGGAGCGGGCCGGAGAGGCGCCCTCCGGACGAGTCCTAGGGCTGCGGACGGCCCGCGTCAATGCCTTTTCCCTGCCGAAGCGTCCGCATATCGACCGTCGCTCTCCGGAACGTGGTCTAACGGTCCGTTTCGCGGGTGTCTGTCTGGACTCACTTTGTCCGGATTTCGGGCTTCGGGGTCTTGGCGATGTTGTCAAAACGAGACCCTTTAAGTGTGGTTTACGGCCCGGCTGTACTTAATAGTTGGCTCCATTGAGCTCGGGTCAATGGGTCACGCACTGTGGGGAGTGCGCCGACTCACGAGCACACCGGGGTACTTGGGGATCTCGCCGTCAGGGGTGTCGGCGGGATGCCGCGTATCCCTGTTGCGGTAACAAGTGAACTCATGAGGAGGACCCCATGCGTGGTGCCATAAGCACCGATCGGGTCGTGTCTGCGGTAGTGATCCCCACGGGGGCGGAACGACCGTGACAAGTCCAGCGCAGACCGAGGGCGCTGAAGCGTCCGCCGTCTTGGAAGTAGTTGCCCCGTCGAAGGACGAGGCGTCGTCGGCCAAGGACCCCGCCGGGCTCTCTCCCGGGCAGTTGATGTGGCGTCGATTCAAGCGTGACCGCACCGGAGTCGTCTCCGCTGTGATCGTCATCTTCTTCTTCGTCATCGCTCTCCTCGCCCCGCTCATCGCGAAGGTGTACGGCAAGAACCCGTACACCCTCTACGGGCAGGAGACCATCGGACTCCTCGACGAGTTCTCCATCCCGACCGGGTCGTTCGGCGGTATGTCCGGCGAGTTCTGGTTCGGTATCGAGCCCATCCTGGGCCGTGACGTGTTCACGCAGCTGCTCTACGGCATGCGTACGTCCATCTACACGGCTCTGGCCGCGACGATCCTCATGGTCGTCGTCGGCGTGGTGATGGGCCTGGTAGGCGGGTACTACGGCGGGAAGGTCGACTTCTGGCTTGGGCGGTTCACCGACTTCCTGCTCGGTTTCCCCAGCCAGCTGTTCTTCATCGCGTCGATGCCCGTCGTCGTGGCCGCGTTCGTCAACCCCGAAGAGGAGACGCCCACGGCGTTGCGCGCAGGCGCGATCATCGTGGTCCTCTCCTTCCTGGGTTGGATGGGCCTGTCACGGCTGATCAGGGCCGCGACCCTCTCCCTGCGTGAGCGGGAGTTCGTCGAGGCCGCGAAGATCGCGGGCGCTTCTCCCTGGCGGATCATCCGCAAGGAGCTGCTGCCCAACCTGGTCACCCCGATTCTCGTGCAGGCGACGCTCATGCTGCCCGCCACGATCCTGTCGGTGGCCTTCCTGTCCTATGTGGGTGTCGGCTTCGTCGAGCCCACTCCGGACTGGGGCCGGATGTTCGCCATCGGTGCGGACATCTACGAGCAGGACCCCGCGTACATGTTCTTCCCCGGGGTCGCCATGGTCATCTTCGTCGTGGCCTTCAACCTGCTCGGTGACTCGGTACGCGACGCGTTCGACCCGAAGTCCGGTCGCTGACGTCATACCAGCGGGATAGCTGTCACCTCGCCGCGTACCCGCGGCGTACCCGGACAGCACAGTTGGATCACTACTGACAGATAGGTACTCATCACCATGAGCATCTTTGGCACGCGCGCGGCACGTGCTGCCGTGGTCGTCCTGGCGGCCGGCTCGCTGGCGCTGACCGGTTGCAGCGGCAACAACGGCAACAGCAAGGGCGAATCCCAGTCCAAGGGACACAGCAAGGAGGACGCGGCCAAGCAGGCCGCGGCCGTCTCCTTCGGTGACGCCAAGGCGTCGACCGGCCCGGCGGCGGAGGTCCCGGGCGCCAAGCCCGGCGGCACGATCAACGTCTACCAGACGGACGACTTCTCCCACCTGGACCCGGCGCAGACCTACGTGAGCGACGGCCGTGCCCTCGGCCGCCTGCTCCACCGCGGTCTGACGCAGTACCAGGAGGACGACAACGGCAAGCTCACCGTCGTCGGTGACATCGCCACCGACTCCGGCAAGACCACCGACGGCGGCAAGACCTGGACCTACACGCTCAAGAGCGGTGTGAAGGACCAGAACGGCACCGAGATCACCTCGGCCGACGTCCGCCACACCATCGAGCGCCTGTACGCGCCGTTCGTCACCGACGGCCCGGTCTACCTGCAGAACTGGCTGTCCGGTGAGGGCACCACGTACCGCAAGGCCCTGCCCGACGGCCCGTACAAGGGCAAGCACCTGCCGGACACGGTCCTCGCGACGCCGGACCCGAAGACGGTCGTCTTCAAGTTCAAGGAGCCGCAGGCGGACCTCCCGCAGGCGCTGGCCATGGTCGGCTACTCCATCGTGCCGCAGAAGGCCGACACCAAGGAGAAGTACGACACCGCCCCCAGCTCCCTCGGCCCCTACAAGATCGCCGAGTTCAAGCCGGGCAAGTCGATGAAGCTCGTCAAGAACCCGCACTGGGACCCCAAGACCGACTCGGTCCGTCACCAGTACGTCGACGGCTTCGACATCTCCTTCAACCTGGACGACGAGGCCCAGACGAAGGCGATCCTCGCCGACCGCGGTGAGGCGCAGAACGCCATCCAGCTGACCGGCACGGTCGCCACGACCCAGGTCCGCAACGTCATCTCCAACCCCGAGGCGAAGAAGCGCACGATCCAGGGCTACCAGCCCTACGTCTGGCAGCTGAACTTCAACCTCGACCGGATGAAGGACAAGAAGGTCCGCGACGCCATCGCGCTGGCGATGCCGAACGCGAACGTCTTCCAGCCTGACGGCGGCGCGTACGGCGGCGAGATCGCCACCGGCCTGATCGCCCCCACCGTTCCGGGCTTCGAGAAGGACTACGACCCGTTCGGCAAGCTGAAGAAGCCGCTCGGTGACGTCGAGAAGGCCAAGAAGCTGATCAAGGAGGCGGGCGCCGAGGGCAAGAAGGTCGTCTACGCCTACGCCAACACGCCGAAGCGTCAGCAGCAGGCCGTGGTCATCGAGAACGCGCTCACCAAGATCGGACTCGACGTCCAGAAGAAGGAGATCGACGGCGCCACCTGGTACGAGCAGGTCGGCAAGGTCGACAACGGTCTCGACCTCTACATGACCGGCTGGGGCCAGGACTGGCCGTCCATGTCCACGGTCATCCCGCCGCTGTTCGACGGTACGCAGCTGCAGGACGGTTCGTCGGTGTACTCCCACATCAACGACCCCAAGGTGAACGCCGAGATCGCCCGCATCAAGAAGATCACGGACCCGGCCGAGGCCCAGAAGGCGTGGACCGCGCTGCACCACGACATCGTGGAGCGCATCAACCCCGCGGCTCCGCTGTACTTCACCAAGTCGCTGCAGATCCAGGGCTCCAACGTGGGCGGTGCGCGCTACTCGCACGAGATGAGCGTCATCGACATCACGCGCCTGTACCTGAAGAAGTAACGACAGCTCAGGCAGGCCGGTTTTCCGGGGGTGTGCGCCCGGCGGAGCGCACACCCCCGGAAAACCCCGGCCCCCGCACGACCCCTCACAGCCGCCGTCCTGAGAGCAGCGACCAGCCATGCTTCGATTCCTTCTGCGCCGGACGCTCGGCGCAGTCCTGATCCTCTTCTTGATCAGCGCCTTCACGTTCTTCATGTTCTTCGCCATCCCGCAGGACCCCGCACTGCTGGCCTGCGGCAAGAACTGCACGCCTGACGCGCTGGCCATCATTCACAAGAACCTGGGCCTGGACCAGCCTGTGCCGGTGCAGTTCTGGGCGTACATGGTCGGCATCTTCGCCGGACGCGAGTTCTCGGTCGGCCACTGCGCGGCCCCCTGCTTCGGTGTCTCCTTCGACAACCAGCAGATGGTGTGGGACACGATCATCGACCGTCTCCCGCTGACGGTCTCGCTCTCGCTCGGCGGCCTCGTCGTCTTCCTGACGGTCGGCCTCGCCGCCGGCATGATCGCCGCCTGGCGCAGGGGCACCGCCGTCGACAAGATCTTCAGCGGCGGCTCGCTGGTGCTGTCCTCGATGCAGATCTACTTCCTCGGCCCGGTGGTGCTCGGCATCTTCGTCTACAGCACGGGCTGGCTCAACAAGCCGAAGTACGTGCCGTTCAGCGAGAGCCCCGGCGGCTGGTTCATGGGTCTGCTGATCCCCTGGCTCGTGATGTCGGTGATCTTCACGGCCAACTACACGCGTATGGCCCGCTCCACGATGATCGAGCAGCTCCAGGAGGAGCACGTCCGCGCCGCCCGCGCCAAGGGCATGTCGGGCCGCTTCGTCTTCTTCCGCTACGCGTGGCGCGGCTCGCTCATCCCGATCGTCACCATCCTCGGCATGGACCTGGGCGCGCTGTTCGGCGGCGCCATGGTCACGGAGCTCACCTTCGGCCTGGCGGGTATCGGCCGCCTCGCCCGTGACTCGGTCGTCGACAAGGACCTGCCGCTGACCATGGGCGTGATGGTCTTCAGCGCCGCCCTCATCCTTCTGTTCAACATCATCGTGGACGCCTTGTACGCCATCATCGATCCGCGCGTGCGTCTGTCCTAGGAGAACGACCGTGACCACACTCACCAAGACCGAGGACGCCCCGGCCCCGACCGAGCCGGACGCGTTCCTGTCGGTGCGCGACCTGCGTGTCCAGTTCTCCACCGAGGACGGCATCGTCAAGGCCGTGGACGGGCTCTCCTTCGACCTCCAGCCGGGCAAGACCCTGGGCATCGTCGGCGAGTCGGGCTCCGGCAAGTCGGTGACCAACCTGTCCATCCTGGGCCTGCACAACCCGCGCTCCACCACGATCACCGGCTCCATCGAGCTGGACGGCGAAGAGATCACCGACGCCCCGACCAAGCGGCTGGAGACGCTGCGCGGCAACAAGATGGCGATGATCTTCCAGGACGCGCTGACCGCCCTGTCGCCGTACTACACGATCGGCCGCCAGATCTCGGAGCCGTTCCGCAAGCACACCGGGGCCAGCAAGAAGGAGGCCCGCGACCGGGCCATCGAGATGCTCGGCAAGGTCGGCATCCCGTCGCCCGAGACGCGCGTCGACGACTACCCGCACCAGTTCTCCGGCGGTATGCGCCAGCGCGCCATGATCGCCATGTCGCTGGTCTGCAACCCCGCGCTGCTCATCGCCGACGAGCCCACCACGGCCCTCGACGTGACCGTGCAGGCGCAGATCCTCGACCTGCTCAAGGACCTCCAGCAGGAGTTCGGCTCCGCGATCATCCTGATCACCCACGACCTCGGCGTCGTCGCCAACATGGCCGACGACCTGCTGGTGATGTACGCCGGCCGGGCCGTGGAGCGCGGTTCCGTGCGCGAGGTGCTCAAGGCGCCCCAGCACCCGTACACCTGGGGTCTGCTCAGCTCCATGCCCCGCCTGTCCGGAGACGTCAACGAGCCGCTGCGCCCGATCCCCGGCTCTCCGCCGAGCCTGTTGAACCCGCCGCCCGGCTGCCCGTTCAACCCGCGGTGCGAGTTCCGGGACCTGGTCGAGGGCGACCGCTGCGTGACCGAACGCCCGCTGCTGCCCGCGGGACGGGGCTCGGCGTGCCACCTCGCGCCCGAGCGGAAGCAGCAGGTTTTCATCGAGACGATTCAGCCCCGGCTGGGCTGACGACCGGCGACTGGGGCTAAAGACCATGAGCGAGAACAACACCACCAAGGCCGCCGGCGAAGCGGTGCCGCAGCAGCGCGACCGGTCCTCGGCCGAGCCGCTGCTGGTGACCAAAGGACTGACCAAGCACTTTCCGATCATGGGGGGCTTCCCCATCAAGCGGAAGGTGGGCGCGGTCCAGGCCGTCGACGGCGTGGACCTGACCGTCTACCCCGGCGAGAGCCTGGGCCTGGTGGGCGAGTCCGGCTGCGGCAAGTCGACCACCGGCAGGCTCCTGACGCGCCTGCTGGAGCCGACCGGCGGCACCATCACCTACCGCGGCCAGGACATCACGCACGCCAAGCGCAAGCAGCTGGCGCCGATCCGGTCCGAGATCCAGATGATCTTCCAGGACCCGTACGCGTCGCTGAACCCGCGGCAGACCGTCGGCACGATCATCTCCGGGCCGATGGAGATCAACGGCATCAACCCGCCCGGCGGCCGTGAGAAGCGCGTCCGGGAGCTGCTGGAGATCGTCGGGCTCAACCCCGAGCACTACAACCGCTTCCCGCACGAGTTCTCCGGCGGCCAGCGGCAGCGCATCGGCGTGGCCCGGGCGCTCGCCCTGGAGCCGAAGCTGATCGTCGCGGACGAGCCGGTCTCCGCGCTGGACGTCTCCATCCAGGCGCAGGTCGTCAACCTGCTCCAGGACCTCCAGCGGGACATGGGCATCGCGTTCGTGTTCATCGCGCACGACCTCGCCGTCGTACGCCACTTCTCCGAGCGCGTGGCCGTGATGTACCTCGGCAAGGTGGTGGAGGTCGCCGACCGCGACTCGCTCTACAACCGCCCGCGCCACCCGTACACGCACGCCCTGCTGTCGGCGGTGCCGGAGGCGGACCTCGACACCGAGCGCCGGGAGCGCATCCGCCTCTACGGAGACGTGCCCTCCCCGATCATGCCGCCGTCCGGCTGCCGCTTCCGTACGCGGTGCTGGAAGGCGCAGGACATCTGCGCGAGCGAGGAGCCGCCGCTCGTCCAGGTGGAGGGCAACCGCGACGGTCACCTGACGGCGTGCCACTTCCCGGAGGAGCCGACGACCGAGGCGCGCGGCGAGGACATCGTCCTCGACCCGGCGCTGGCCGCCCTGGAGGCGGAGGCGACGCCGAAGAAGACGGTGTAGCGCCACGGCGCAGCGCCGCTTGTGCGCCCGAGGGCCCCGCACCGCCGCACCCGCGGCGGAACGGGGCCCTTTCGCGTGCCCCCGCCACTCCTGCGGACGCGATGGGCGTGCGGGCCCGCCCGGTATGCGGTGGTATGTGGGTCCAGGCCGGGACCGAGGACGGAGGCCCGGGGACCGACGACCCCCCACGGGAGGCACCCCATGCGCGGAGCCACGTACGTCAGGTCGGCCGCATGCGCCGTGGCCGTCGCCCTCGCGGCGACCGCCTGCGGCGGAGGCGCCGCCGACGGTGGCGCCGACGGGATCGTGCGCTCCTCCTGGGGCGACCCGCAGAACCCCATCGAGCCGGCCAACACCAACGAGGTCCAGGGCGGCAAGGTCCTCGACATGGTCTTCCGCGGCCTCAAGCGGTACGACCCCGAGACCGGCGAGGCGCGCGACCTGCTGGCCGAGAAGATCGAGACGACCGACTCGAAGAACTTCACCATCACCCTCAAGCCCGGCTGGACCTTCAGCAACGGCGAGCCCGTCACCGCCCGCTCCTTCGTCGACGCCTGGAACTACGCGGCGCACATCGACAACAAGCAGAACAACGCGCCCTTCTTCAGCGACATCGCCGGCTACGACGACGTCCACCCCACCTCCGGCGCCCCCCGGGCCAAGACGATGAGCGGACTGGTCGTCAAGGACGACCGGACCTTCACCGTGACGCTCAAGGACACCTTCTCCAGCTGGCCCGAGACCCTCGGCTACCACGCGTTCGTCCCGCTGCCCCGCGCCTTCTTCACCGACCACGACGGCTGGCTGGACAAGCCGGTCGGCAACGGCCCCTACGCCGTGGAGTCGTACCAGAAGGGCTCCGCCATGAAGCTGCGCCGCTGGGACGGCTACCGGGGCCCCGACAAGGCGCGCAACGGCGGCGTGGACCTCGTCGTCTACACCGACAACAACACCGCCTACACCGACCTGATGGCGGGCAACCTCGACCTCGTCGACGACGTCCCCGCGCAGCAGTTGAAGAACGCCGCGAACGACCTCGGCGACCGCTACATCAACCAGCCCGCCCTCATCCTCCAGACCCTCGCCTTCCCGATGTACCGGCCGGAGTGGGCCAAGCCCGGCATGGAGAAGGTCCGCCGCGGCCTGTCCATGGCCATCAACCGCGACGAGATCACCCGCCAGATCTACCAGGGCACGCGGACGCCCGCGAAGGACTGGACCTCCCCGGCCCTCGGCCGCGAGGGCGGCCACACGCAGCTGTGCGGCGACACGTGCGCGTACGACCCGGCCCGGGCCAAGAAGCTCATCGAGGAGGGCGGCGGCCTGCCCGGCGGGCGGCTGACGCTGACCTCCAACGTCGACACCGGCTCGCACCGCGCCTGGATGGACGCCGTCTGCAACAGCGTCAACAACGCGCTGGACAAGGGGCCCGTCTGCACCGTCGACCCCGTCGGCACCTTCGCCGACTACCGCAACCGCACCACGACCTTCCGGATGTCCGGCCCCTTCCGCTCCGGCTGGCAGGCCGACTACCCGCTCATCCAGAACTTCCTCCAGCCGCTGTACTACACCGGCGGCTCCGCCAACCACGGCAAGTTCAGCGACCAGCGGTTCGACGCGCTCGTCGACAAGGCCAACCGCACGACCGACCAGGCCCAGGCGGTCAAGGACTTCCAGGCCGCCGAGCGGATCCTCGCGGAGCAGATGCCGGTCATCCCGCTCTGGTACCAGAACGGCAGCGCCGGCTACTCCGAGCGCCTGTCCGACGTGGCCCTGAACCAGTTCAGCGTCCCGGTCTACGACCGGATCAAGGTCAGCTGACGCCCGCGCGAGCATTCCGCCCCGACCGCGCCCGACGACGACCGGAGCTCCCATGGGACGCTATGTGATCCGGCGGCTGCTCCAGATGATCCCGGTGTTCATCGGCAGCACCTTCCTCATCTTCTTCCTGGTGTACGCCCTCGGCGACCCGGTCGCCGCGCTCTTCGGCGACCGCGAACCCGACCCCGCCACCGCCGCCCGCATCCGCGCGGAACTCCACCTCGACGAACCCCTGTGGAAGCAGTACCTGCTCTACATGGGCCAGATCTTCCGCGGCGACTTCGGCACCGCCTTCAACGGCCGCCGCGTCACCGAACTGATGGCCTCCGCCTTCCCCGTCACCCTCCGCCTCACCCTCGTCGCCATCGTCATCGAGGTCCTCATCGGCATCACCCTCGGCGTCGTCAGCGGCCTCAAGCGCGGCCGTCCCCTCGACACCGGCCTGCTCGTCCTCACGCTCGTGGTGATCTCCGTCCCCACCTTCGTCTCCGGCTACCTCCTCCAGTACCTCCTCGGCGTGCAGTGGGGCTGGGTGCGCCCCTCCGTCTCCCCGGACGCCCGTTTCGACGAACTGCTCCTGCCCGGCACCGTGCTGGCGCTGGTGTCCCTGGCGTACGTCACCCGCCTGAGCCGTACGTCCATCGCCGAGAACCTCCGCGCCGACTACGTCCGCACCGCCATCGCCAAGGGCCTGCCCCGCCACCGGGTCATCACCCGGCACGTGCTGCGCAACTCGCTCATCCCCGTCGTCACCTTCATCGGCGCCGACATCGGCTCGCTCATGGGCGGCGCCATCGTCACCGAGCGGATCTTCAACATCCACGGCGTCGGCTACCAGCTCTACCAGGGCATCCTCCGCAACAACGCGCCCACGGTCGTCGGCTTCGTGACGATCCTGGTCATCGTCTTCCTGGTGGCGAACCTGCTCGTCGACCTGCTGTACGCGGTCCTGGACCCGAGGATCCGTTATGCCTGAACCCGCACGCGACCGGTTCGACGCCGTCGCCCCGACCGGCGCGGGCGGCGCCATGGACCTCGCCGTCGCCGAGGCCGGCACGCTCGGGGCCGACGACCGCCGCCCCCGCTCCCTGTGGAGCGACGCCTGGCACCAGCTGCGCCGCAACCCCGTCTTCGTCGTCTCCGCCCTCCTCATCGTCTTTCTCGTCCTGATCGCCCTCTGGCCGCAGATCCTCACCTCCGGCGACCCGCTGCGCTGCGACCTGTCCAGGTCGCAGCAGGGCCCGGCACCGGGTCACCCGTTCGGGTACGACACCCAGGGCTGTGACGTCTACACCCGTACGGTGTACGGCGCACGCGCCTCCATCACCGTCGGCGTGTGCGCCACCCTCGGCGCCGCGCTGCTGGGTAGCCTGCTCGGCGGGCTCGCCGGTTTCTTCGGCGGCTGGTCGGACGCGCTGCTGTCGCGCACCGCCGACGTGTTCTTCGGCATCCCCGTCGTCCTCGGCGGCCTGGTGTTCCTCTCCGTCGTCACCAGCTCCACCGTGTGGCCCGTGGTCGGCTTCATCGTGCTGCTCGGCTGGCCCCAGGTCGCCCGCATCGCCCGCGGCGCCGTCATCACCGCCAGGGAGCACGACTACGTCCAGGCCGCGCGGGCGCTCGGCGCGGGCAGCGGGCGCATGCTGCTGCGCCACGTCGCGCCCAACGCCGTCGCGCCCGTCATCGTCGTGGCGACCATCGCGCTGGGCACGTACATCGCCCTGGAGGCCACGCTGTCCTTCCTCGGCGTCGGCCTGCGCCCGCCGACCGTCTCCTGGGGCATCGACATCTCGAACGCCGCCCCGCAGATCCGCAACGCCCCGCACATGCTGCTCTGGCCGGCCGGAGCCCTGTCCCTCACCGTGCTCGCCTTCATCATGCTCGGCGACGCCGTGCGCGACGCCCTCGACCCGAAGCTGCGCTGATCCCCAGGAGCCGCCGCCATGTCCGACACCCTGCTGGAGGTACGCGACCTGCGCGTG
Source organism: Streptomyces sp. NPDC045998 (assembly GCF_056430285.1). Lineage (NCBI taxonomy): Bacteria > Bacillati > Actinomycetota > Actinomycetes > Kitasatosporales > Streptomycetaceae > Streptomyces > Streptomyces sp. NPDC045998. The sequence continues at coordinate 692,403 of NZ_JBWKLJ010000003.1, read as the reverse complement.
GAGTTCCGTACCCGCGACGGGATCGCCAAGGCCGTCAACGGCGTCTCGTACGCGGTCGACGCCGGCGAGACACTCGCCGTGCTCGGTGAGTCGGGCTCCGGCAAGTCCGTCACCGCGCAGGCCGTCATGGGCATCCTCGACACGCCGCCGGCCCGGATCACGGGCGGCGAGATCCTCTTCAAGGGCCGCGACCTGCTCACCCTCAAGGAGGACGCCCGGCGCCGGATCCGCGGCGCCGAGATGGCGATGGTCTTCCAGGACGCCCTGTCGGCGCTCAACCCGGTGCTCACCGTGGGCGACCAGCTCGGCGAGATGTTCGTCGTCCACCGGGGCATGTCGAAGCGCGACGCCCGCGCCAAGGCCGTCGAGCTGATGGACCGGGTCCGCATCCCGGCGGCCCGCGAGCGGGTCGGGCAGTATCCGCACCAGTTCAGCGGCGGCATGCGCCAGCGCATCATGATCGCCATGGCGATGGCGCTGGAACCGGCCCTCATCATCGCCGACGAGCCCACCACCGCCCTCGACGTCACCGTCCAGGCCCAGATCATGGAGCTCCTCGCCGAGCTGCGGCGCGACCTCGGCATGGGACTGATCCTCATCACCCACGACCTCGGCGTCGTCGCCGACGTCGCCGACCGGATCGCCGTCATGTACGCGGGCCGGATCGTCGAGACCGCGCCCGTCCACGACCTCTACCGGGCCCCCGCCCACCCCTACACCGCCGGGCTGCTCGACTCGATCCCGCGCCTGAGCGACAAGGGCAGGGAGCTGTACGCGATCAAGGGCCTGCCGCCGAGCCTGCTGGACATCCCGCCCGGCTGCCCCTTCCACCCGCGCTGCCCGCGCGCCCGCGACGTGTGCCGCATCGACGAACCGCCGCTCCACGAGGTGTCCGACGAACGGGGCAGCGCCTGCCACTTCTGGAAGGAGACCCTCGATGCCGCCGATTCTTGAGGTGCGCGGGCTCGTCAAGCACTACCCCCTCACCCAGGGCGTCCTGTTCAAGAAGCAGACCGGCGCCGTCAAGGCCGTCGACGGCGTCGACCTCACGCTGGACGCGGGGGAGACGCTCGGCATCGTGGGGGAGTCCGGCTGCGGCAAGTCCACCCTCGCCCGGATGCTCGTCAGCCTCGAACGGCCCACGGCCGGGCGGATCCTGTACAAGGGCGAGGACATCACCCGGCTCTCCGGCCGCGCCCTCAAGGCCGTCCGCCGCAACATCCAGATGGTGTTCCAGGACCCGTACACCTCCCTCAACCCGCGCATGACGGTCGGCGACATCGTCGGCGAGCCGTACGAGATCCACCCCGAGGCCGCGCCGAAGGGCGACCGGCGCCGCCGGGTGCGGGAACTGCTCGACGTCGTCGGCCTCAACCCCGAGTACATCAACCGCTACCCCCACCAGTTCTCCGGCGGCCAGCGCCAGCGCATCGGCATCGCGCGCGGCCTCGCCCTGCGCCCCGAGGTCATCGTGGCCGACGAACCGGTGTCCGCCCTCGACGTCTCCGTACAGGCGCAGGTGATCAACCTGCTGGAGCGCCTCCAGGACGAGTTCGGCCTGAGTTACGTCTTCATCGCGCACGACCTGTCGATCGTGCGGCACATCTCCGACCGGGTCGGCGTGATGTACCTCGGCAGGATCGTCGAGACCGGCACCGACACCGAGATCTACGACCACCCCACGCACCCGTACACCCAGGCCCTGCTGTCGGCGGTGCCGGTGCCCGACCCGGCGGCGCGGGCGTCGCGGGGCGAGCGGATCCTGCTCACGGGTGACGTGCCGTCCCCCGCCGACCCGCCTTCCGGGTGCCGCTTCCGCACCCGCTGCTGGAAGGCGCGCGACACCTGCGCCCTGGAGGTGCCGCCGCTGGCCGTGCCGGTGCCGCTGGCGCACCGGGAGGGCCCGGCGCGGCACGACTCGGCCTGCCACTTCGCGGAGGAGAGGCGGGTGGTGGCGCCCGGGCCGTCCCTCTGACCGGCTCACCTGACGGGCACTCAGTGCTTAACAGCCGGGTAACGGCACGGACTTCGCTCCGATATACGGACACGCCAGTCTGGAGGGCGTACGGCCGTGCGGGTGCCGTGGACCGGCCGGGGCGCAGCGAGCTCGCCCCGGCCGGTCGCCTTCTCAGGCCAGGTTCAACGACCGCTTCAGGAAGTCCACCTGGAGCAGCAGCAGGTTTTCGGCCACCTGCTCCTGCGGCGTCATGTGCGTCACGCCCGTGAGCGGCAGCACCTCATGGGGTCGGCCGGCCGCCAGCAGCGCCGACGACAGCCGGAGCGTATGGGCCATCACCACATTGTCGTCCACCAGACCATGGATGATCATCATCGGCCTGGCCGGCTCCTGCGGCGCCACCAGACCGTCGTCGCCCACCAGCGAGTTCGCCTCGTACACCTCCGGCGCCTCCTGCGGCATCCCGAGGTACCGCTCGGTGTAGTGCGTGTCGTACAGGCGCTGGTCGGTCACCGGCGCCCCCACCACGCCGGCGTGGAACACGTCCGGCCGCCGCAGCACGGCGAGACCGGCCAGCAGGCCGCCGAACGACCAGCCCCGGATCGCCACCCGGTCCAGGTCCAGCGGGAAGCGGTCCGCCAGCCCGTGCAACGCCTCCACCTGGTCGTCCACCGTCAGCGTCAGCCGGTCCTTGACCGCCTTCTCCCAGGCGGGCGACCGCCCCGGCGCGCCCCGCCCGTCCGCCACGATCACCGCGAACCCCTGGTCGGCGAACCACTGCGACGTCAGGTGCGCGTTGTGCGCGGCCAGCACCCGCTGCCCGTGCGGCCCGCCGTACGGGTCCAGGAGCACCGGCAGCGGCCCGTCGCCCTCCTCGTACCCGCGCGGCAGCAGCACGGCGCACGGGATGCGGTGCGGGCCCGACTCGGTGAGCGTCAGGCGCGGCGACAGCACCGGCGTCTCGGCGTACGACGCGATCTCCGCCACCGGCTTGCCGTCGCGCAGCACCCGCACGGTCTGCCCCGGCGCGTCGGGTCGCGACGACGCCAGGACCGTCACCGCACCGCACCGCACCGCCGAGTGCACCCCCGCGCCCTCGGACAGTCTTTCGACGCCGAGTTCATTGACCCGGTACACATGAATCTCGCCAATTTCCAGATCCGGTCCGGGCGCCTCCTCGCCCGCCGACGCCTGGACGAGTACATCGTTGTCGCCGACGTCCAGCACGGCCCGCAGCTGCGTCTGCGCCCCGGTCAGCGCGCGGTCGCCGACCGCCAGCACCCGGGCCCCCGCCTCGTCCGCGATCCGCACCAGCCGGCCGTCCGGAGCCCAGGCGGGGACCCCCGGCAGCAGCTCCAGCCACACCGGGTCCTCGTCCACGTGCACCGTCCGCGTCGTCCCGGAGGCCGTGTCCACCGCCAGGTACGCCTGCGTCCGCTGGTCCCGCGCCTGCACCAGCAGCAGCGGAGCCCCCGCCGACGACCAGTGCACCCGCGCCAGGTACGGGTAGCGCGCCCGGTCCCACTCCACCTCCGTACGGGACCCGTCCAGCCCGACGAAGCACAGCCGTACGTCGGCGTTGGCCGTGCCCGCCGCCGGATAGGCCACCTCGGCCGGCCGCCGGTCCGGATGCGCCGGGTCCGAGAGCCACCAGCGCTGTACGTCGCTGTCGTCGACCCGCGCGACCAGCAGGCGGTCCGACTCCGGCGACCACCAGAAACCGCGCGAGCGGCCCATCTCCTCGGCCGCGACGAACTCCGCGAGCCCGTAGGTGACGTGCGCGTCCTCCGGTTCCGCCAGGGCCCGGTCGCCCTCCCCGTCCGCGCCGGTCACCCGCAGCGCGCCCTGCGCCACGTACGCGATGTGCCGGCCGTCGGGGGAGGGGCGCGGGTCGATCACCGGCCCGCGCGCGGGCAGTTCGCGCGCCGTCCCGGCGCGCAACTCCGCCGCGAACAGGCGTCCGGACAGCGCGAACGCCGCCAACTCCACCGCGCCGTCCACCGCGTAGCCGACGATGCCGCCCGCGCCCTCCCGGCTGCGCTCGCGGCGCGCCCGCTCCTCCGGCGGCAACTGCTCCTCGGCACCGCCGAGCAGCGCTTCCGGGTCGGCGGCGAGGCGCTCGCGCGGCTCGCCCTCGAGGTCGAGCAGCCACAGCTGGTGGGCGCGGTGGGTGGAGCCGGGTGAGCGGAGGAAGACGACCCGGTGACCGTCGGGTGAGACGGTGAACGCCCGGGGTGCGCCGAGGGTGAAGCGCTGGGTCCTGGCGTACTGACGGGGGAACGAAAGCTGTTGCCTTGAGGTCTGTTGCCTGGAGGTCATGCGTCCGAAACTAGCGGTCGTGCGCCCCCATGTGCTGCCGTGCACCGATCGATGCGTGAGATCGGATAGTTATGATCCGTACGGCCAGATGGGTATGTACCCTCCGGCACATGCGCGCTGCCCGGTCCGACGTGAATATCTATGGAGGTGAACCGCCGTGGCACTCTCGATTTCGGTGGTTGTGCTGCTGGCGATCGTCGTCTTCCTGCTGATCAAGAAGTCGGGGCTGAAGGGCGGGCACGCGGCCGTCTGCATGCTGCTCGGCTTCTACCTGGCGAGCTCCTCCATCGCGCCCACCATCAGTGAGCTGACGACCAACGTGGCGGGCATGATCGGCGGGATCAAGTTCTAGACGCCCGTCGCGGGCCGTCCTAGGGCGCCGTCCGTCCGTACCGGGCACCCCGTCCGTTCTAGGGTGTCCGTATGACGGAACTGCCCTCCCGTCGTCTGCTCCTGGTGCACGCGCACCCCGACGACGAGTCGATCAACAACGGCGCCACGATGGCCAAGTACGCGGCCGAGGGAGCCCAGGTCACCCTGGTGACCTGCACACAGGGCGAGGAGGGCGAGGTCATCCCGCCCGGCCTCGCCCATCTCGCACCCGACCGGGAGGACCGGCTGGGCCCTCATCGCGTCGGCGAACTGGCCGCCGCGATGAAGGAGCTCGGCGTCACCGACCACCGCTTCCTGGGCGGACCCGGCCGCTTCCGCGACTCCGGGATGATGGGCGCCCCGCAGAACCACCGCGACGGCGCCTTCTGGCACACGGACGTGGACGACGCCGCGCCGTACCTGGTCGAGGTCATCCGCTCCGTACGGCCCCAGGTGCTCATCACGTACGACCCCGACGGCGGCTACGGCCACCCCGACCACATCCAGGCCCACCGCGTCGCCATGCGCGCGGCCGAACTCGCCGCCGAACCCGCCTACCGGCGCGACCTCGGCGACCCCTACGAGATCGCCAAGATCTACTGGAACCGGGTGCCGCGGGCGGTCGCCGAGGAGGGCTTCGCACGGCTGCGCGCGGCCGGCGCCTTCCCGGAGGTGGCGGCGGTCGAGGACGTACCCGGCCTCGTGGACGACGGGTCCGACGACACCCTCGTCACGGCGGAGATCGACGGGACGGCGTACGCGGAGCGGAAGGCGGCCGCGATGCGGGCGCACGCCACGCAAATCACCGTGGAGGGCGCGTTCTTCGCGCTCTCGAACAAGCTGGGCCAACCCCTCTTCACCACGGAGTACTACCAGTTGGTGCAGGGCCGCTCCGGCGCGCCCGCCGGGGAGCGGGAACACGACCTGTTCGCGGGGCTCTCGGGGCTTGCGGCGCTCCCGGGGCGCGCGGCGCACGCGGAAGGGACCGGGGCGTGAGCGCCGCACGCGCCGCCTCGTACGCGGGCCTCGCCGTCCTGGGCTTCCTGGTGGGCATCGCGGGCTCGCTGGTCCAAGGCGCCTGGGTGCCGGGCGGGTTGCTGCTCGCACTGGCGGGCACCGCCGGCCTCTTCTACGGCGCCCTGCGCCTCACCGGCACCCCGGCGGGCGTGGGGGCGGCCGGGGCCGGCTGGCTCGTCGCCGTCCTGCTGCTGAACCTCGGCCGCCCGGAGGGCGACGGGGCCTTCGCGGGCGGCGTCGTCGAGCTGGTCTACCTGCTGGGCGGGATGGCGGTCGCTGTGATCTGCGCCACCATGGTGCGGGTGCCGCCATCGGGCGGCCCGAGCGGCCGACTTGGCGTGTGACGTGCCCGGACCCGCCGGACTTCGTCCGGAATGACCGTTCCGGTTCTCCCGGGCACGGGGTACGTCCCGGCGGCGGCCAGTATGGTGGTGCGCGCCGCCGGGCGCCCGCGGGTGTGAGTGCGGGCGGCGGAGCCAACCGGGAGAACCTGCTTTGAGTCGTGAAACTGACAGTTCGTCCTCCGGCCCCCAGGGGCGCGGCGGAGCCGCGTACCCCTCGGGTACACCGCCGTACGGATCGCGCCAGTACGACGCTCCGGAGGAGGCGGCCCGGGCCGTCGCGGAGCCGGACGAGCCCAGGACCGAAACCACGCTGACGACGCGCATCCGGATCAACATCCCGGGTTCGCGGCCGATCCCGCCAGTCGTCATGCGCAAGCCGATGAGCGAGGCGGACGCCGGGGCCGGGACCGCGGCGTCCGCGGCGGCGCCGGAGCCCGCCGGGGACGCGCCGCAGGCGCGCTCCCAGGCCCCGTCGCAGGGCCGGGCGCAGGCACAGGTCCCGGCGCAGAGCCCGGCGCAGAGCCCGGCTCCGGCGCAGGACAAGCCGGCGAGCGACTGGTTCGCCCCGCGCAAGCCCCCCGCGCCCGCACCCGAGCCCGCCGCCCCCGCGCCCCAGGCGCCCGCACCCGAGGCGCCCGCGTCGGCCCTCCGGGACCTCGTGGGGACGGTGGACGCGCCGGCGTACGGCCCAGGGCAGGGGCCCGGCCACGGCGGCGGCCCCAACGGGCCGACCACCGGCCCGGCGACCGGCTCCATGAACACCGTCCCGCGCATGTCGGACGACACCGCCGTACTGACACCGCAGAAGCCGGCCCCCGAGCCCGCGGAGCACGCCTACACCCCGGTTCCGGGTCGTCCGGTTGCCCCGGGTCCGGTGGCTCCGGGTCCGGTGGGTCCGCCGCCGGGCGGGCACGTCTCCGGGGACACGCTGACCAGCGGCCTCCCGGTGATCCCCGCCGACCACGGCGCCCCGTCCCCGTCCCCCTCGCCGTTCCCGGTGACGGGCCCGGCCCAGGTGGCCGCGACCCACGCCACCGCCGAGCCCGCCGCCGCCCCGGCGCCCGCGCGACCGGCCCCCGCGGCCGCCCCGGCCCCGAAGAAGAAGGGCCGCTCCAAGCTGGTCCTGCTCGGTGCGGGCGTCGTGGGCCTCGCCGGTGTGGCGTACGGCGCCGGCCTGCTCCTCAACCACGCCGAGGTCCCGAAGGGCACCACGGTGCTCGGCGTCGACATCGGCGGCGGTACGAAGGAGGAGGCGGTCCAGAAGATGGAAGCCGCCTTCGGCAAGCGCGCCACCGCCCCGCTCCAACTGTCCGTGGGCGGCGAGAAGGAGGAGCTGGCCCCGGACAAGGCGGGCCTCTCCCTGGACGCCGAGGAGACGGTCCGCGCGGCCGCGGGCAGCGACTACAACCCCGTCTCCGTCATCGGCTCCCTCTTCGGCGCCGAGCGCGCGGCCCAGCCGGTGTTCCCGGTCGACGAGGAGAAGCTCGGCGTCGCCCTGACGGACCTGGCGGGCGCCTCCGGCTCGGCCACCGAGGGCACGATCACCTTCCAGCCGAACAAGCCCGTCGCGGTCCCGGGCAAGGCCGGCAAGTCGCTCGACGTCCCGCGCTCGATGATCTCGGTGCGCGACGCGTACCGCGCCCAGGTCGAGACGGGCAAGGAGAACGTCGTCGAGCTCCCCGTCACCACCAAGCAGCCGACGATCACCCAGGCCGAACTGGACCGGGCGATGAACGAGTTCGCCAAGCCCGCGATGTCCGGCCTCGTCACGATCAAGGCGGGCGGCAAGCAGATCCAGTTCGGCCCGGGCCGCTCGCTGCCGAAGATCCTCTCCATGAAGCCGGTCAACGGCCGCCTGGTCGAGGTCTACGACAAGAAGGCGATCAACGACCTGCTGGACGGGGTCTTCGACGGCGTCATGATCACCAAGGCGGACGGCAAGCAGCACCAGGTCTCCGCCGACGACGTCGCCCACGCCCTCCAGACGGCCCTGCTGGGCAAGACCCCGGCGGAGCGCACGGAGGAGATCGACCTCGACGGCGAGGGCTGACCCTCCCGTACGCGAAGGAGCCCCCGCCCGGACCGGGCGGGGGCTCCTTGCGTCTGCGCGGCGCGCAGGGGCGCTCTCACAGGATGTCGGCGTTCGGCGTGAACGTGTGAGGCCCGTCCGCCAGGCCGCCGACGTAGCAGGACTCGACCTCGCCCGTCAGCACCCCCACCAGGAAGCCGGCGCACGTCAGGGCGTGGTGCTCCCACTCCGGCCCTCGCCCCTCGTTGAGCAGCACCGTCCACTCCGCGGGCTCCTGCCCCGGCCCGGCGAGCCAGTACAGGTAGTGGCCGGCGCCCTCGACGTACGCCCAGGGGATCACCCGTGCGCCCTCGGCCCGGAGTGCGGCGGGCTGGGGCTCGCCCGCGGCCCAGAGCCCGGCCAGTGCGTCGCCGCACGCCTCGGCCTCGGCGAGGAGGTCGTAGTCCTCGTCGGAGCAGCCCGGCTCGAGCACCCAGATGGTCTCGTCGAAGACCCCGCCGCCGTACGTCTCGATGATCCGCTTGTAGTCGTCGGGCAGCGGACTGCCGAGTGCGGCCTCGACGGGCGCCCAGTCGGGGCTCCGGCGGGTCGAGGGGGGAGGCACGAGGGCGGTGAGCCGGGCGAGGGAAGGGTGCGTCATCGTCTCTCTCGGGCAGGTCGGCCGCGACAGGCCCGAACACCTCCCCGAGGGCGGGCGGTTCGGTCCGCTGAACGCGCCGAGCCGCGGTCGACCGGCACGCTGACCGATATTCCCACGGTCGACGCCACCACCGAACCCGACGGCCCCGACCTCGGCGACAACACCGCCACGGCGACCACCACCGTGAACAACTCCCGGGTCAACGGAGGCCCCGACTCCGACACCTGCACCACCGACCCGGGCGACACCCGCCTCAGCTGCCCGTAACGGGCGAAGCGCCGGCCGTCACCGGAGCCCCGGCCACACGGACGCGGGCCCCGGTGACGGCTTCGGCCGATCGGGTTGGCTTCCGCTCCCTCCGCATGGCGGTCCGGCGCCGGCGGTACGGGTGGCCACATGAGCGTGACGAACCGCACCCTCCGTGTCCGTGCCATCGCCGCCGTGTGCGCCCTCGCCGGTTCCGCCGCGCTGGTCACCGCCTGCGGGGCCGAAGAGACGAACCGGGCCGGTGCCGCCGCGCCCACCCCCACGCACGCGACGCCGAGCCCGCGCCTCACCCAGGACCAGGCCGAGCGCAAGGCCCTCGTCCCGGCGGCCAAGGTCGGCTGGGACAAGGCGGCCGCGACGGCGGTCGGCGAGGTGCGGCGGGGCAAGCTCGTGGAGATCGAGCTCAAGCGCGCGACCGCCGCGAGCCCCAGCCCCGGATCGCCCAGCCCCGGGGACACCGCGAACCCGTTCAACCCGAGCCCTGCCACGCCGACCCCCGCGAGCCCGGGCCCCGGCACCAGCCCCACACCCGGCGCGCCCGAGTGGGTCGCCAAGGTCGCCGGCACCGACGGCACCGTACGCACCCTCCACATCGACGCCGTCACCGGCAAGGTGACCCGCTCCCGAGTCGAGCCCGGCCAAGACGCCGACGACAAGCGCGAGCTCACCGGCCGGCTGGGCCGGGCCAAGCGGACCCCGCAGCAGGCCGCGAAGACCGCCACCGACAAGAGGAAGGGCACCGTCACCGCGGTCCAGCTGGACGAGGACGACGCCAACCGCCTCGTCTGGTCCGTCGACGTCGTCACCACCAAGGACTGGTACAAGACGACGTACGACGTCGACGCGGCGAACGGCCGGATCCTGCGCGAGCACGTCGACCGCGACTAGGACCTCGCGACGGGAGGGCCGTCAGTTCAGCATCGCCCGCGCCGCCCGCGCCAGGTCCCGGATCTTCCCCGCCGCCACCGGCTCGACCCCCGCCACCACCTCGGCGTACGCGTCCATCTCCGCCGCACCCGCGACGAAGTCGCCCCGCTGGATGAGCAGCTGGGCGCGCTCGTACCGCAGCCGCGCCGGATGGGACGGCAGCAGCAGGGACAGCTCCACCGCCCACAGCGCCACGTGCGAGCACTCGGGCCGGGCGGCGGCCCAGGCGCGGATGTTGTTGAGGATCCGCAGCACGACGTCCAACGGGTCGGCGGGGCGCAGCATCGACGGGCGCAGCGGCTCGCCGGTCGCGCCCGCCACCAGCAGCTCCACGTCCGTACCGGTCAGCAGCCGGCCCCGGTCGAACGGGTCGACCAGGACCCGCTCGTCCGGTCCGCCGAAGCCCACGACGAAGTGGCCCGGCAGCGCGACGCCGTGCACCGGCGCTCCCGCCCGCCGCGCCACCTCGATCCAGACGACGGACAGCAGGATCGGCAGGCCCCGGCGGCGCCGCAGCACCTCGTGCAGCAGCGACGACTCCAGACGCTCGTAGTCGCCGGGCGTGCCGTGGAAGCCGCACCGCTCACCGAGCAGTTCGGCGAGCGCGGCGGCCCAGTCATGCGGCTCGCGCAGGCCGTACGGCACCAGCCCGGCCAGCCGGTCCAGCTCGATCTCGGCGGCGTCGATCCCGGCCTCGCCCAGCTCCGGGTCGGCCTCCGCGCCCACCAGCAGGCACAGTGTCGCCAGGTCCGGCCGTTCCTCGCGGGCCGCCTCGGCGAACCGGCGCTGCCATTCGCTCGTGTGTTGCATACCGGTCACGTACCCGATTCGGGGGACCGGAAGTGGTGGTAGCGGTGGTGGAGGGCGAAGCCCATCCCGTCGTACAGCGCGCGGGCACCGCCGTTGTCCTCCTCCACCTGGAGCCAGGCCGCCGACGCGCCCTCCTCCAGCGCGCGGCGCGCCAGCGCCGCCATGACCGCCGTGGCCAGCCCCCGGCGCCGGTACGCCGGGTCCACCTCGACCGCCGCGAAGCCGGCCCACCGCCCGTCGACGACGCACCGCCCGATCGCGGCCGGCACCTCGCCGCCCTCCGGGTCCGGTACGGAGGCGAACCACACCGACGGTCCGCCGGCCAGCACCTTCAGCACGTGCGGCCCCGGCACCCCGGACCGGTTGTACCGTCGCAGCCACGCCTCGTCGAGCTCCCGGGACAGGACGACGCCCTCCGGCTCCACCAGGCCCGCGACCGGCGCGAGCGCGCCGATCCGCACCTCCGCGGTCACCTCGCGCCGCCACCCCCGCTCCTCCAACGCCGCGCACAGCCGCTCCTGCGTGCCCTCGGCCCCGGTCGCGGCCTGCACGTACGGCGGCAGGCCCCGCTCCCCGTACCAGGAGCGCACCCGCGCGAGCGCCTCGTCCAGGGGTATGCCGGGATCGCCGAGCGGCAGCGCCGAGTTGGCCCGCCGCGTGAAGCCCACCCGTCGCCCGGCCACCACCCCTCCCGGACGCCCTTCGGGCGGCACCTCCTCGAACGCCGCCCTCAGGGTCCACTCGCCGAGCGGCTCGCTCTCCACCGGCGGCCAGGCGCGCGCCAGCACCGGCGCGAGCTCCGGGAAGTCGGCGGCGGGGCCGCGGCGGCGGGCCGGCGCCGCGGGGACCACCTTGCCCGCGACCAGCGAGGATTCCGGGATGCGGACGGTCTCACCGGTCCGGCGTGTGATCAGCAGCACACCCTTGTCCCATGATGTGAGAACGCCGACCGCGTCGGTGAACGTCTCCCGGCCCGCACCGGGGTCGCCCAACCGGCGGACGGAGACGCGTTTCCCCACGTCAGCTGGGGTGATGCGGACCTCCAGCCGTCCGCCAGCAGTGAATTCCACAGCTCCGCGCGCCCCTCATGTTCGGATCGTTACCAAGAACGGAGATACTAGGTGCGGGCATCGACGACGCCGCGCTCCCGCGCAAGCCAGAGCCCTACCAAGGAGGAACGACAGCGTGACCTACGTCATCGCACAGCCTTGTGTCGACGTGAAGGACAAGGCGTGCATCGAGGAGTGCCCCGTCGACTGCATCTACGAGGGCCAGCGGTCCTTGTACATCCACCCGGACGAATGCGTCGACTGTGGTGCTTGTGAGCCGGTCTGCCCGGTCGAGGCGATCTTCTACGAGGACGACACCCCGGAGGAGTGGAAGGACTACTACAAGGCGAACGTCGAGTTCTTCGACGACCTGGGCTCGCCGGGTGGTGCCTCCAAGCTCGGCCTGATCGAGCGCGACCACCCCTTCATCGCCGCGCTTCCGGCCAACCCTAACGGCTGACGGCGCGCCCTCGGTCCCGTACGGCTTCGTCCGCTGTACGGGACCGACGTGTTTGGCCGTACGGGTGTGGCCGTGGTCGCCGTACCCGTACGCACAGAAGCCGTACGCAGAGAAGCCGTACGTAGAGAAAGAGAGCCCGCACCGTGTCCCCCGCCTCCTCGCGCGTCTCTTCGCGCCTGCCCGTTTTCCCGTGGGACAAGCTCGAGCCGTACAAGAAGACGGCCGCCGCCCACCCGGACGGCATCGTGGACCTGTCCGTCGGTACGCCGGTCGACCCCGTCCCCGAGCTGATCCGGCGTGCCCTGGCCGGCGCCGCCGACTCGCCGGGCTATCCGATGGTGTGGGGGACGCCCGAGCTGCGCGACGCGATCACCGGCTGGTGCGAGCGGCGCCTGGGCGGGCGCGGGCTCGCGCACACCAACGTGCTGCCGGTGGTCGGCTCCAAGGAGCTGGTGGCCTGGCTGCCCACGCAGCTGGGGCTGGGCGCGGGTGACGCGGTCGCCTACCCGCGGCTCGCGTACCCGACGTACGAGGTCGGCGCGCGGCTGTGCGGCGCGACCCCGGTCGTGTACGACGACCCGACGGAGCTCGACCCGGCCGGGCTCAACCTCAAGCTGCTGTGGCTGAACTCGCCGTCCAACCCGACGGGCCGCGTGCTCGCCAAGGACGAGCTGGTGCGGATCGTCGCGTGGGCGCGCGAGCACGGCGTGCTGCTCTTCAGCGACGAGTGCTACCTGGAGCTCGGCTGGGAGGCCGACCCCGTCTCCGTCCTGCACCCGGACGTCTGCGGCGGCTCGTACGAGGGCATCGTCGCCGTCCACTCGCTCTCCAAGCGCTCCAACCTGGCCGGCTACCGCGCCGCGTTCCTCGCGGGCGACGAGGCCGTCCTCGGCGAGCTGCTGCAGATCCGCAAGCACGGCGGCATGATCACGCCCGCGCCGGTGCAGGCGGCGACGGTCGTGGCGCTCGGCGACGACGCCCATGTGGCGGAGCAGCGTGCCCGGTACGCGGCGCGGCGCGCGGCGCTGCGCGGGGCCCTGGAGTCGCACGGCTTCCGGATCGAGCACAGCGAGGCGAGCCTGTACCTGTGGGCGACGCGCGACGAGCCGTGCTGGGAGACCGTGGCGTACCTGGCGGAGTCGGGGATCCTGGTGGCGCCGGGGGACTTCTACGGCGAGGCGGGGGAGCGGTTCGTGCGGGTGGCGTTCACGGCCACGGACGAGCGGATCGAGGCCGCGGTGAAGCGGCTGGGCTGACGCCCGCCCGGCACACGCACCACGAAGGGCCCGAGGAGCGGATGCGCCGCTCCCCGGGCCCTTCGGCGTGTACGCGGCGGCGTCAGCCCAGCGCCGGGAGCCCGCCGGCCGGGAGCTGCGGGGCCGCCGGCAGGCCGCCGCCGAGCGCGTCGGTCGGGGCGGCGGAGGCGGCGCCGCCGACGAGGTCACCGGCGTTGCCCGCGGCGTCGCCGACGGCCTGCTGGGCGGCGGGCGTCGTGGTCTCGCCCGTCTTGGCGACGGTGTCGCCGACGGCCGGCACGGACTTCTTCACCGCCGAGCCGCCGGCCTCGCCGGCCAGGTCGGTGGCGCCACGGGAGGCGCCGCCCACGGTGTCGGAGGCCGAAGCGGTGTCGAGGCTGGAGACGCCGCCGAGGTCGGTGGCCTGGGGCAGATCCACGGCGTTTGCGGAGCCGGCCGCACCGACCACGGGAGCTGCGCCCGCTGCGATCAGCAGCGCGGCACGGGCGATCCGACGGGTCAGGGGGAGGGACATGATGCTCCTTCGACGGGAGAGGTCGTTGTCTGTCCGACGATCGGACGCTGTGACAACCGGTCGGAGGGCGGGGGAGGTTGCGGTGGCCCAAGGTAAAGAGTTGGTAATGCATCGCATTATCTGCTTCACGCAAAAACGGGCAAAGTGAGGTGTAGGGGCGAGGGGCCGCAACCCTGCGCAGAACCGTCACTTCCCAGGCGCCGCAAGGAAAAGGGCGAGGATCGGCGAGGGGCGGCGCGAGGTCGGCGGAAAAAAGGGCGAGGGGGAGCCGCCGAGTAATTCGGGAGAGTGAATTCCAGCGCTACTGTGCGACCCGGATACGGGCTACTGTGCGACCCGGATACGGACTTCGCCGGTGTGCGCATCGCCCGGCTCGCGGGGATCGTCATCCGCCCGCCAGCCCTCGGCCGACCGCTCCACGCTCCATACGCGGCCGGCGTACGACACCTCCGCGATGCCCAGCGCGTCCGCCTGCGCCACCGCCCACTGCGCCAGCTCCCAGCCGCGCCGCGAACCCTCCGCGCCGTCGTCGCCCGTGGCCGTGCCCTCCGGCCCGGCGGACTCCACCAGCGCCGCCACCGGCAGGGCGATCTCCGAGGAGGCCGCGCCCTGGGCCTCCGGCAGCACCTCCTCGCCGAACGACCGCACCAACTCCGCGCGCACCTTCGCCGGATCGCCCGCCTCCGGTACGGCGCTGCCCGGCGTACACGTCAGCGACGCCGCCGACCGCCCGGTCAGCGCGGCGGCCAGCAGCGCGGCGTCCGGCTCGTGCTTCGCGTACGCCTGCGGGAACCCGCTGCGCTGCACGCGCTGCGCGGCGACCGTCAGCGGCAGGCGCGAGTACCCCGGGACCTCGGCCAGGCGCTCGTAGAACCGGCTCGCCGAGAAGACCGGGTCCATGATCTGCTCCACGGTGCCCCAGCCCTGCGACGGGCGCTGCTGGAACAGGCCGATCGAGTCCCGGTCGCCGTGCCGGATGTTGCGCAGCGCCGACTCCTGCAGGGCGGTCGCCAGCGCGATCGTGACCGCGCGCTCCGGCAGCCCGCGCGTGGTGCCGACGGCGGAGATCGTCGCGGCGTTCGACGCCTGCTCGGGGGTGAGCCGGTACGTGTGCGAGCCGGTGCCCACCGTGCACTGCGGGCCGCCCTTGCCCGTCGTCATGTACTGCGCCACCACGTACCCGGCGAGTGCCAGCAGTACGGCGAACGCGACGGCGGTGCGGACGATCCTGGGGTTGCGGGGGCGGGTGGACTCGGACACGAGCCCACCGTACTGGAGGCCGGGATAGGCTCGTCACCATGTCCGAGACCATGCCCGCGACCGCCTCCGCAGCCACGCTCGACCTGACCCTGGACGGTCCTGCGCTCACCGCCGCGCTCGTCGACTTCCCCTCCGTCAGCGGCACCGAGAAGCCCCTCGCCGACGCGATCGAACAGGCGCTGCGGACCCTTCCGCACCTGACGGTCGACCGGTACGGCAACAACGTCGTCGCCCGTACGAACCTGGGCCGCCCCGAGCGCGTCGTCCTGGCCGGGCACATCGACACCGTGCCGATCGCCGACAACGTCCCCTCGCGCCTGGACGAGAACGGCATCCTGTGGGGCTGCGGCACCTCGGACATGAAGTCGGGCGTCGCCGTCCAGCTGCGCATCGCCGCGACCGTGCCGGAGCCCAACCGCGACCTGACGTTCGTCTTCTACGACAACGAAGAGGTCGCCGCCCACCTGAACGGCCTCGGGCATGTGGCCGCCGCACACCCCGAGTGGCTGGCGGGCGACTTCGCGATCCTGCTGGAGCCCTCCGACGGCGAGGTCGAGGGCGGCTGCCAGGGCACCCTCCGGGTCCACCTGCGGATGACGGGCGAGCGCGCCCACTCCGCGCGCTCCTGGATGGGCTCCAACGCCATCCACGCCGCGGCCCCCGTCCTGGCCAGGCTGGCCGCGTACGAGCCGAGGCGGCCGGTGATCGACGGGCTGGAGTACCGCGAGGGGCTCAACGCCGTCGGCATCGAGGGCGGCGTCGCGACGAACGTGATCCCCGACGAGTGCACCGTCGTCGTCAACTTCCGCTACGCGCCCGACCGCTCCATGGAGGAGGCCGAGGCCCACGTGCGCGAGGTCTTCGCGGACTGCGGCGTCGACGAGTTCGTGGTCGACGACCACACCGGCGGCGCCCTGCCGGGCCTCTCGCACCCCGCCGCGGCGGCCTTCATGGAGGCCGTGGGCGGCGCGGCGCGGCCCAAGTTCGGCTGGACGGACGTGGCCCGGTTCAGCGCGCTGGGCGTGCCCGCGGTCAACTACGGCCCCGGCGACCCGCTCTTCGCGCACAAGCGGAACGAGCACGTCGCCGTCGACAAGATCACCCACTGCGAGCGGCGCCTGTACGACTGGCTCACTGCCTGACCACCGTAATTTCGCCATTCGTCATGTGCGTCGCCCTACCCTGAGCGGGAAACGATGTTCAGCGGAGGGAGCAGGTCATGGGCAACCCCGAGGCCGAGGCCGAAGGACTGCGGGCGCTCGCGGAACAGCGACTGGGGCCGGTGCTGCGCCGCCGTGAGCAGGTGCAGCCCGGTACGACCGATCAGCGGCTGCTGGACACCGCGGGCGACTCCGAGTGGGTGCACACCGACCCGTGGCGCGTCATGCGCATCCAGTCCGAGTTCGTGGAGGGCTTCGGCGCCCTCGCCGAACTCCCGGGCGCGATCAGCGTCTTCGGCTCCGCCCGCACACCGGTGGACTCGCCGGAGTACGAGGCCGGCGTCCGGATCGGCAAGGCGCTGGTGGAGGCGGGCTTCGCGGTGATCACCGGCGGCGGGCCGGGCGCGATGGAGGCCGCGAACAAGGGCGCGCGCGAGGCGAAGGGCATCTCCGTCGGACTCGGCATCGAGCTGCCCTTCGAGCAGGGGCTGAATCCGCACGTCGACATCGGCGTCAACTTCCGCTACTTCTTCGTGCGGAAGACGATGTTCGTGAAGTACGCGCAGGGCTTCGTCGTCCTGCCGGGCGGCCTGGGCACCCTGGACGAGCTCTTCGAGGCCCTCACCCTGGTGCAGACCAGAAAGGTCACCCGCTTCCCGATCGTGCTCTTCGGCACGGCGTACTGGTCCGGCCTGGTCGACTGGCTGAAGAACACCGTCATCGCGCAGGGCAAGGCCTCGGAGCGGGACCTGATGCTCTTCCACGTGACGGACGACGTGGACGAGGCGGTGGCGCTGGTGACGAAGGAGACGGGCGCGACTCCGCGTTAGCCGGTCCGCGCTGCGAGGGGCCGGGGCTCGTGCCCCGGCCCCTCGCCACGCCTACGCCAGCCCCCGGCGGGCGACGGCCGGCGGCCGGTGGCCGGCGATGGAGGCCACCATGTCGAGGACCTGCCTCGTCTCGGCGACCTCGTGGACGCGGTAGACCCGCGCGCCGAGCCAGGCCGAGACCGCCGTCGTGGCCAGCGTGCCGAGGACGCGCTCCTTGACCGGCCGGTCGAGCGTCTCGCCGACGAAGTCCTTGTTGGACAGGGAGACCAGGACCGGCCAGCCCGTCTCCACCATCTCCGGCAGGCGGCGCGTCGCCTCCAGGCTGTGCCGGGTGTTCTTGCCGAAGTCGTGGCCCGGGTCGATGAGGATCCCGTCGCGCCGCACCCCGAGCGCTGCCGCGCGCTCCGCGAGACCCACGGTGACGCGCAGGATGTCCGCCATCACGTCGTCGTACGTGGTGCGGTGCGGCCGCGTGCGCGGCTCCGCGCCGCCCGCGTGCGTGCACACCAGGCCCGCGCCGTACCGCGCGGCGACCTCCGCGAGCTTGGGGTCCACGCCGCCCCACGCGTCGTTCAGCAGGTCCGCACCCGCCTCGCAGACCGCCTCGCCGACCTCGTGCCGCCAGGTGTCCACGCTGATCACGACGTCCGGATGCCGGCGCCGCACCTCGGCGACGAAACCGACCGTGCGGCGCGCCTCCTCCGCGGCGGAGACCTCCTCGCCGGGGCCGGCCTTGACGCCGCCGATGTCGATGATGGCGGCACCCTCCGCCACCGCCTGCTCGACGCGGGCGAGCGCGGGCTCGTCGCGGAACGTGGCGCCCTGGTCGTAGAACGAATCCGGGGTCCGGTTCACGATCGCCATGATCACCGGCTCGTGCGCGCCGAATTCACGCCGTCCCAAGCGCAGCATCCCGTACGTCCTCCTCGCGTTACGTCGACTGCGACCTTAGCTGTCGGTGGCGCATGGCACGATCGGGAGCGGACGGTTCGGCTCTTACCGGGAGAGGCACGCCTGTGTTCTGGTTCTTGATGATCGCGATGGTCGTGGTGATCGCCGCGGTCACCCTCGCGGTGGTCGGCGGCGGTGAGAGCGAGGTCCTTCCCGAGGCGGCGCCCGAGCAGCTGGTGGACCCGCTGCCGCTGACCCGCCCGGTGGGCCGCGCCGACGTCGACGCCCTGCGGCTGCCGGTCGCGCCGCGGGGGTACCGGATGGCGGACGTCGACGACGTGCTGAGCCGGCTCGGCGCGGAGCTCGCCGAGCGGGACGCGCGGATCGCCGAGCTGGAGGCGGCGCTCGCCGGGGCGCAGGCCACCGCGGTCGGCGGGCCGGACCTCTTCGACAAGCGGCCCGCCCGCCCGGAAACGCGCCCGGAAACGCGCCCGGAGATCCGTCCGGAAACCCGTCCGGAAACGCGCTCCGGGGACGACGAGGAGCCGGGCCGGTGACCGGCGGAGTCGTACCCGGCCCGGACGGGAGGCCACGCTGCCCCTGGGGCGTCTCCGCGACCGAGTACGTGCCGTACCACGACGAGGAGTGGGGGCGGCCGGTCCACGGCGACGACGCCCTCTTCGAACGGCTCTGCCTGGAGGCCTTCCAGTCCGGCCTGTCCTGGATCACGATCCTGCGCCGCCGCGAGGGCTTCCGCCGCGCCTTCGCCGACTTCCGGATCGAGGCCGTGGCCGAGTTCACCGACGCCGACCGGGAGCGGCTGCTCGGCGACGAGGGCATCATCCGCAACCGCGCCAAGATCGACGCCTGCCTCGCCAACGCGCGCCTGCTGGCGGACTGGGCGCCCGGCGAGCTCGACGCCCTCGTCTGGGGCCACGCCCCCGACCGCGCCGGAAGGCCGGCGCCCCGCACGATCGCGGAGGTGCCGGCGGTGACGGAGGAGTCGACCGCGCTGTCGAAGGACCTGAAGAAGCGCGGGCTGCGCTTCATCGGCCCCACGACGGCGTACGCCCTGATGCAGGCGTGCGGACTGGTCGACGACCACCTGGCGGACTGCGTGGCCCGCCGGGCCTAGGGGGTTTCCGGCTAGCGGCCGAGGTACTTCGGCTGCTCCTTCGCGAGGAAGGCCTGGACCGCGATGGTGTGGTCCTCCGACGCGCCCGCCTTCGTCTGGAGCTCGTCCTCCTTCTCCAGCGCCTCCTCCAGCGTCCGGGACGCGCCGTACGCCAGGGACTCCTTCAGCGCGGCGTACGCGAGCGTCGGGCCCGAGGCGAGGGTCCGGGCGACCGAGGCGGCCTCGGCGGGCAGGTCCGCCGCCGGGACCAGCCGGTTCGCGATGCCCAGGTCGTACGCCTCCTGTGCCTTGATCGACCGCGGGAAGAGCAGCAGGTCGGCGGCGCGCCCGGGGCCCACCACGCGGGGCAGCGTCCAGGAGACGCCCGAGTCGGCGGTCAGCGCCACGCCGGCGAAGGAGGTGTTGAAGGACGCGGTGTCGGCCACGACGCGGTAGTCGGCGGCGAGCGCGAAGCCGAAACCGGCTCCCGCGGCGACCCCGTTCACCCCCGCCACCACCGGCTTCTCCATTCCGGTGATCGCCCGGACGATGGGGTTGTAGTGCTCCCGCACCGTGCTCATGGTCCGGCCGGAGCCGTCGCCCAGGAGCGAGATGTGCTCCTTGAGGTCCTGGCCGACACAGAAGGCGCGGCCCGTCGCGGTCAGCAGCACGGCCCGTACCGCCGGGTCGTCGCCGGCGGCGTGCAGCGCGTCCCGGAGGGCCACCTTGGCGTCGATGTTCAGCGCGTTCATGGCGTCCGGCCGGTTGAGCGTGATCGTCGCGAGCCCCTCGCTCACCTCGTACAGCACGGTGTCGGCCATGGCGGATCCCCTCATTCGATGACGACGATGTCCGCTCAGCATGGCGGAGATCTCCGCCCCCCTCCATGTGACCTGCGTCAAAGAAACTCCGGTGACGCGGCCGTACGCAGCGGCGAAGTATCGCAGGCGGATCGCCGAATTATGCGGTTTTGCGAGAGCGCGTTGCGGAAGCGATGCGGTCCGATGTTGGTCATCGGGTCCCGCCATGCGGGATAATGACCTGGAAGCAATGTGTTCGATGCCGGTGATGCGTGCCCATGCCAGAGGGCCGTCGGCGACGATGAGCTGGTTTCAGGAAGGGGAACGAGCATGGCG
Organism: Streptomyces sp. NPDC045998; assembly: GCF_056430285.1. Taxonomy (NCBI): domain Bacteria; kingdom Bacillati; phylum Actinomycetota; class Actinomycetes; order Kitasatosporales; family Streptomycetaceae; genus Streptomyces; species Streptomyces sp. NPDC045998. The sequence goes on along the minus strand of NZ_JBWKLJ010000003.1, from coordinate 672,051 downwards.
GCCATGAAGCCGCGGACGGGCGACGGCCCGCTCGAGGTGACCAAGGAGGGGCGGGGCATCGTCATGCGCGTTCCGCTCGAAGGCGGCGGTCGGCTTGTCGTCGAGCTGACTCCGGACGAGGCGAAGGCACTGGGCGAGGCGCTGGAGAAGGTCACGGCCTGACACTGCGCGCAGTTTTTTTCCGACGGCCCCGGCGTGGAGGTACGCGCCGGGGCCGTCGTGTTCCCGTGCGGGATCCGGAAGACAGGCCTGGACGCCCTCTAGCCGCGCCGTACCGCGCAGAGCAGGCCGTCACCCACCGGGAGCAGCGACGGCAGCAGCTCCTGGCTCTCCCGTACGGTGCGCAGCAGCTCCCGCAGGCGCTGCACCTCGGCCGGCTGGGCCGCCGAGTCGACCGTGCGGCCGTCCGCGAAGACGCCCTCGAAGCAGACGAGCCCGCCGGGCCGCAGAAGGCGCAACGATTCAGCGAGGTAGTCGAGGCACTCCGTGCGGTCGCCGTCGCAGAAGACCAGGTCATAGCCGCCGTCCGCGAGCCGGGGCAGGACGTCCAGGGCCCGGCCGGGGATGAACCGGGCGCGGTTGCCCGCGAAGCCGGCCGCCCGGAAGGCCTGCTTGGCGAACTGCTGCCGCTCCGGCTCCGGGTCCACCGTGGTCAGGACGCCGTCCGGGCGCATGCCGTGCAGGAGGTAGATCCCGGACACCCCCGTCCCGGTCCCGATCTCGGCCACCGCCTTGGCGTCCGCGGTGGCCGCCAGCAAACGCAGCGCGGCGCCGGTGCCTGGCGACACCGAGGGCAGCCCTGCCTCCCGGGCCCGGTCACGGGCCCAGCGCAGTGCTTCGTCCTCGGCGACAAAGGCGTCGGCGAACGCCCAGCTCGTCTGCCGGTTGGCGGTAATGACCCTCTCCTGTCCCCGTAGTTGGCGCAACGGTGACTGTATCCGCTCGGGGCCGGGAACCCGCAGATGGGACCGGGCGTTAGGGAGGGGCAGAGGGACCAAGACACGGGAGACGGTCCCAAATTCACGTAAAGATTCTTATCCGGAGCTAACGGGCGAGGTGGCTATGGTAGGGGCTCCACTGGACACCACCAGAGCCGACAGGGGAGGTGCGGCTGCGCCTGTGGATCGGGGAGGAGTGCCGCTGCTGCGGCGCTTTCTCAGGTCGGCGGGTGAGCCGAAATCCGTGACCTACACCGCTGACCGTTCTCACGCCGTCGACGACTCCGCACCCACCACCGCGACCTTCGCCTCGGATGCGGAATCGCAGGCGTGGGCTCCGCCCTCGTGGGAGGAGATCGTCAGCACGCACAGCGGCCGCGTCTACCGCCTCGCGTACCGCCTGACCGGCAACCAGCACGACGCGGAGGACCTCACCCAGGAGGTCTTCGTCCGCGTCTTCCGCTCCCTGTCGACGTACACGCCGGGTACGTTCGAGGGCTGGCTGCACCGCATCACCACCAACCTCTTCCTGGACATGGTCCGCCGCAAGCAGCGCATCCGGTTCGACGCGCTCGGCGACGACGCGGCGGAGCGGCTGCCCAGCCGCGAGCCGTCCCCGCAGCAGGCCTTCCACGACACGCACTTCGACGCCGACGTGCAGCAGGCGCTCGACACGCTCGCGCCCGAGTTCCGCGCCGCGGTCGTGCTCTGCGACATCGAGGGGCTGTCGTACGAGGAGATCGCCGCGACCCTCGGGGTGAAGCTCGGCACCGTCCGCAGCCGCATCCACCGCGGCCGCTCCCACCTGCGCAAGGCCCTCAAGCACCGGTCGCCCGAGGCCCGCGCCGAGGGGCGCGCGTTCGCGGCCGTGGGCGGGGAGGGCGGACCCGCGTGAGTGGCACACGTCCGACCCCCGCGGAGCAGCATCTGGGGGACCGGCTCGCCGCGCTGGTGGACGGCGAGCTCGGCCATGACGCCCGCGAGCGGGTCCTCGCGCACCTGGCCACCTGCGCCCGGTGCAAGGCCGAGGCCGACGCCCAGCGCCGGGTGAAGAGCGTCTTCGCCCAGGCCGCCCCGCCGCCGCCCTCCGAGGGGCTGCTCGCACGCCTCCAGGGGTTGCCCGGGGGTCCTGTCGGCCGCGATGACGACGACGAACGACGCTCCGGCGGCGGCCCGAGCGGACCGGCCGGGCGCAGACCCTTCGCCGACGGAGTCTTCGAGGTGACCCACGACGGCTTCGCGCTGCCCGGCGGGCCCGGCTCCGGCTTCCGTATCCACGAGGTGCACGACGTGGCACGCCCGGCCGCGGACCGCTCGCCGTGGCGCGGCCGCCGGTTCGCGTTCGCCGCCGCGAGCGCCGTGTCGTTCGCGGCGATCGCCCTGGGCGGCGCGCTGCCCACGGCCGCCACGCTCGACGCCCGGGGCGAGGGCGGCAACAGCGTCAACCCGCTGCGTACCCCCGGCCAGGCGGCGAACGCCACCACCAACTCCGCGAGTGACCGCCGCCGCGGCAGCCTCCCGGGCAACGGCAACGGCAACGGCAACGGCAGTGGCGCCGCCCACGGCGCCGTCACGCCCGCCCCGGTCGTACGGGCGCAGTCGCGGCAGTCGGGAGCCCCTCCCTTTCTCCCGGCGACCCTCCCGCCGACCGCGCTGACCGGGGTCGCCCCTCCGGCGCCGCTGGCCCCGCTGCTCCACCTCGCCAACGCCCCGGGGCTGGGACCGGTCGCCACGGCCACACCGTCGTCGGGCGTTCTGCCACTGATCGCCCGACGCTGACCGGGAGCCCTGCGCGGGACCACCGGACCTGGTTGAATCCATGCCGCAGGGCGCCTCCAGCTCGCTGGGGCGCGGGACGGGACAGCAGCGCCGCAGCGGGGAGCACATGAACGACGGGAAGCCCACCGGTCCGAAGCCGAAATGGTGGAGCCGTCCGGCTCGCCCCGCCCCGGCGCCCGACCACCAGCCCGTACCGGTTGCGACGCCCGTACCAGTCGCGGAGGCGGCACCGGTCGTACCGGCGGGCGCCGAGCCCGTACAGGCCGTACAGGCCGCGGAGCCCGCACCGGCCGCGCGCCCGCAGCCGCTGCACGAGCCCGACGAGTACCGCACGCCGCCGTACGGGGAGCCCGGGCCCTGGGCGCCCGCGCCGCCCGTGCAGCGGCCGGTGGCGACCCCGCCGCACGGCACACCGGTGCCCCCGGCGCCGCAGGCACCCGCCGTACCTCCCGCGTACGGGACTCCGGGAGCGCCCTCGCAGTGGCTGCAGTACGACCCCTGGAGCAGCCCCGGCGGCCGTCCGCAGCCGCTCACGCACGCCGGTGAGCCGCCCGCCCGCAAGGCCCCGCGGCGCGGGCTCGCCTTCACCGGCGCGTTGCTGCTCGCACTGGTCAGCGGCGTACTCGGCGGCGGCGTCGGCGCGTACGTCGAGCGCCACGGCGGGCTCACGACCGTCGAGCTGCCCCAGGCCGGCCCCGAGGGCTCCGGCCGGGCCCCGGACAGCGTCGCCGGCATCGCCGCCAGCGCCCTGCCCAGCGTCGTCACGATCCACGTGAGCGGCGGCGGCGAACAGGGCACCGGCACCGGCTTCGTCCTCGACGAGCGCGGCCACATCCTCACCAACCACCACGTCGTCGACCCCGCCGGCACCTCGGGCGACATCACCGTGACGTTCAGCGGCGGCGAGACGGCCTCCGCCAAGCTCATCGGCAAGGACAGCGGCTACGACCTCGCGGTCGTCCAGGTCACCGGCGTCTCGAACCTCAAGCCGCTGCCCCTGGGCAACTCCGACAACGTCCGCGTAGGCGACCCGGTCGTCGCCATCGGCGCGCCCTTCGACCTCCAGAACACCGTGACCTCCGGCATCATCAGCGCCAAGGAGCGGCCCATCACGGCGGGCGGCGAGAAGGGCGACGGCAGCGACGTCAGCTATGTCGACGCGCTCCAGACCGACGCGCCGATAAACCCCGGCAACTCCGGCGGCCCGCTCGTCGACTCCAAGGCCCGGGTCATCGGCATCAACAGCGCCATCCGCGCCGCCGACAACGGCGCGGGTCTCGACGGCGGCCAGGGGGGCTCGATAGGGCTCGGCTTCGCCATCCCCATCAACCAGGGCAAGCGCGTCGCCGAGGAGCTGATCAACACCGGCAAGGCCACGCACCCGGTCATCGGCGTCAGCCTCGACATGAAGTTCGGCGGCGACGGCGCCCGGGTCGGCGAGAAGGCCCAGGACGGCAGCCCGTCCGTCGTCCCCGGCGGACCCGCCGCGCAGGCCGGCGTCCGCCCCGGCGACGTCATCACCAAGGTGGACGGCCAGCGGGTGCACAGCGGCGAGGAGCTCATCGTGAAGATCCGCGCCCACCGTCCCGGCGACCGGCTCCGGCTGACGCTGGAGCGCGGCGGCAAGGAGCAGACGAAGACGCTCACCCTGGGCTCGTCCTCCGATGACTGACGCCATGACGGAGGCGGTGGCTGCCGCGATGACCGAGGCGATGACCGAGGCGGTGGCTGCCGCCGGTGGTGGAACGGCAACCTGACGGTAACCACCAGGTACCGTCCCGGCAGCCCGGCCAGGTACCGTGGAGCGGGCCCCGGGCCCTCGGTACCGACCCCTGTGGAACCGGACCCTGTGAAGGAGCGGCAAGGTGTTCAACGACATAGGCGGATTCGAGCTCGTGGCGCTCGTGGTCCTTGCCGTGCTCATCTTCGGGCCGGAGAAGCTGCCGAAGGTCATCCAGGACGCCGCCCGCTTCATCCGGAAGATCCGCTCGTTCTCGGAGAACGCCAAGCAGGACATCCGCAGCGAGCTCGGCCCCGAGTTCAAGGACTTCGACTTCGAGGACCTCAATCCCAAGACGTTCATCCGCAAGCAGCTCACCGAGAACGAGGACCTCAAGGAGATCCGCAGCAGCTTCGATCTCAAGAAGGAGATCACCGAGGTGGCGGACGCGGTCAACGACCGCGGCGACTCCTCCGTCCCGGCGACCGTCAACGGAGGCGGCCCGGATCTGCTGAAGAAGCGCGACACCCCTGAGCCGGGCGAGCGTCCCCCGTTCGACGCCGACGCCACCTGAGCCCTTCCGCGGCGCGCGGTGGCTAAGCTCTCCCTCTGTCCACGTATCGAGGAGGCGGCCGGACAGATGGAGACGACAAGTCGGGTGGGCGCGCAGAGCGCCGCACCCAGCGCCAGATCCGCGTCCGACGGGGTGCCGGGCGCCCGCCGCACGGTGGACGGCTATCTGCGGGCGCCCTTCCCCTGGTACGGCCTCGACGAGGCGTTCACCGGCCCGCGCTGGCTGATGCAGGTCGGGGTCTCGGCGGACGGCACCGTCCAGCACGGCTCGACCGGCCACGGCGACGAGCCGTCGATAAGGCCCGAGGCGATCGGCGCCCCCGCCGACCGGGAGCGCTTCGCCGTGGTCGTCACGGTCGCCGCCAACCCCGTACGGCGCAGCGGCGACGGCACGGGCGTGCTCGACGCCACGAGCGTCTCCTCCGCGGCCTGGCTGGCCGGCTCCGGGCTCCTCGCGTACACGTGGCCGCCCCAGCTGGACCACACGCTGCGCGACAACTGGCTCGACCAGCAGACGGAGACCGCCTTCGAGCTCGCCGACGGCCTGACCGGCCAGCCCTGGACGTCGCTGTCGCTGCCCGTCGACGGCGTGCCGGTGCCGTTCCACTACCGCGAGTCCGAGTTCGGCTGGGTGCTGGCGGGCACGACACGGGCCGGGGTCCACCTGGGCGCGTACGGCCGCGGGATGAGCGCCTACGGCCTGGGCTTCGCGGTGATCCGGGACATCACGGCGTACACGTAGCGACGGCGCCGGACACATGAGAGGGGGCGGCCCGCAGGCCGCCCCCTCTCACGCGTACGCGATCAGAACTTGTTGCGCGGGGTGATCCCCAGCGACATGCCCGACAGGCCGCGCTGACGGCCGCCCAGCTTGCCCGCGATGGCGCGCAGCGCCGCGCCCGCCGGCGAGTCGGGGTCGGACAGCACGACGGGCTTGCCCTCGTCGCCGCCCTCGCGCAGCCGTACGTCGATCGGGATCTGGCCCAGGACCGGCACCGTGGCGCCCGTGGTCTTCGTCAGGCCGTCGGCGACCTTCTGACCGCCGCCCGTGCCGAAGACGTCGACCATCTCGTCGCAGTGCGGGCACGGCAGGCCCGACATGTTCTCGACGACGCCCACGATCTTCTGGTGGGTCTGTACGGCGATGGAGCCGGCCCGCTCGGCCACCTCGGCCGCCGCCTGCTGCGGGGTGGTGACGACGAGGATCTCGGCGTTCGGCACGAGCTGCGCGACGGAGATCGCGATGTCGCCGGTGCCCGGCGGCAGGTCGAGCAGCAGCACGTCCAGGTCGCCCCAGTACACGTCGGCGAGGAACTGCTGGAGCGCGCGGTGCAGCATCGGGCCGCGCCACACCACCGGGGCGTTGCCCGGGGTGAACATGCCGATGGAGATGACCTTCACCCCGTTGGCCGACGGCGGCATGATCATGTTCTCGACCTGGGTCGGGCGGCCGTCCGCGCCGAGCATGCGCGGCACGCTGTGCCCGTAGATGTCGGCGTCCACGACGCCGACCTTCAGCCCGTCGGCGGCCATCGCCGCGGCCAGGTTCACGGTCACGGAGGACTTGCCGACGCCGCCCTTGCCGGAGGCCACGGCGTACACGCGGGTCAGCGAGCCGGGCTTGGCGAACGGCACCTCGCGCTCGGCGGTGGTGCCGCGCAGCGCGGCGGCCAGCTCCTTGCGCTGCGCGTCGCTCATCACGTCCAGCGTGACGTCGACGCCGGTGACGCCCTCGACGCGGGAGACGGCCTCGGTCACGCGGGTAATGATCGTCTCGCGCATCGGGCAGCCGGAGACCGTGAGGTAGACGGTGACGGCGACCGCACCGTCCGCACCGATCTCCACTGACTTGACCATGCCGAGTTCAGTGATCGGTCGGTTGATCTCGGGGTCGTTCACCGTCGCCAGTGCCTCGCGCACCGCGTCTTCCGTAACCATACGGAGATGGTACGGCGCCGCCCCCGGCCTCCGGTAAGCCCGTCAGCGGTCGCCTTCGTCACTTCCGCGCGCCGAGGCCTCCCGCCGCTCGTCGAGCTCCCGTACGAGGTCCTCCAGCTCGGAGCGGATCCAGTCGCGGGTGGCGACCTCCCCCAGGCCCATGCGCAGGGCGGCGATCTCCCTGGTCAGGTACTCGGTGTCGGCGATCGAGCGCTCGTTCTGCTTGCGGTCCTGCTCGTGCGTGACCCGGTCCCGGTCGGCCTGCCGGTTCTGCGCCAGCAGGATCAGCGGGGCCGCGTAGGAGGCCTGGAGGGACAGGGCGAGGGTCAGGAAGATGAAGGGGTACTCGTCCCAGCGCAGGTGGCCGGGCGCCGAGACGTTCCACAGCACCCAGACGATGATGACCACCGTCATCCAGACCAGGAACCGCCCGGTGCCGATGAAGCGGGCGATCCGCTCCGAGAGCCTCCCGAAGGCCTCGGGGTCGTACGCCGGCAGCAGCTTGGGCCGCCGGATGCGCGGCTGGTCCAGCCGGATGCGCGGCGCGGGCGCCTCGCCCACCCGGTCCATGCGCTCCACCCGGTCCATGCGGTCCGCGCGCTCCGTCCGGTCGTGCTTGCGCTCAGCCGCCATGCGACACCCCGCCCTCGGGGTCGAACTCCGCCTCGCGCCAGTCCTCGGGCAGCAGGTGGTCCAGTACGTCGTCGACGGTGACGGCCCCGAGCAGCGACCCGCCGTCGTCCACGACGGGGGCGGCGACCAGGTTGTACGTGGCGAGGTGGCTGGTCACGACGGGGAGCGGGGTGTCGGGGGAGAGCGGCTCCAGGTCGGTGTCGATGATCGCCGACACCAACGTGAACGGCGGGTCGCGCAGCAGCCGCTGGAAGTGCACCGTCCCCAGGTACTTCCCGGTCGGCGTCTCGTCGGGCGGCCGGCAGACGTACACCTGCGCCGCCAGCGCGGGGGAGAGGTCCCGCTGGCGTACGCGCGCGAGGGCGTCGGCGACCGTCGCGTCGGGGCGCAGCACGATCGGCTCGGTGGTCATCAGCCCGCCCGCCGTCCGCTCCTCGTACGCCATCAGGCGGCGTACGTCGGCGGCGTCGTCCGGCCGCATCAGGGTGAGCAGCCGCTCCTTGTCGGCCTCGGGCAGCTCGGACAGCAGGTCGGCCGCGTCGTCCGGGTCCATCGCCTCCAGGACGTCCGCGGCCCGCTCCTCCTTCAGCTTGCCGAGGATCTCGATCTGGTCGTCCTCGGGCAGTTCCTCCAGTACGTCGGCGAGCCGGTCGTCGTGGAGGGCGGCGGCGACCTCGGCGCGGCGCTTGGGCGACAGGTGGTGCAGGACGTTGGCGAGGTCGGCCGCGCGCATCCGCTCGAAGGTGGCGAGCAGGCTCTCCGCGCCCTGGCCCTCCTCCTCCAGCGAGAAGCCCGTCACCGCCGACCAGTCGACGGTCAGCGTCTCGCCCTTGCGGCGCAGCGCCCCGCCGCCGCCCCGCCGGACGAAGACCTTGTCGATCTCCCAGTCGCGCCGGGCCGGGAGCTGCTGGATGGACACGTCGAGGACGGTCACCTCGGAGCCGTCCTCGACGAGCCGGACCCGGCGGTCGAGCAGCTCGCCGAGGACCAGGCGCTCCGTGGGGCGCTGCTCGAAGCGCCGGACGTTGAGCACGCCCGTGGTGATGACCTGGCCGGACTCCACGCCGGTGATCCGGGTCATGGGCAGGAAGATCCGGCGCCGGCCGATCACCTCGACGACCAGGCCGAGGAGCCGGGGCGGGCGGCGGCCGACGCGCAGCATCGCGACGAGGTCGCGGACGCGGCCCACCTGGTCCCCGTTGGGGTCGAAGACGGGGACGTCGGCGAGGTGGGAGACGAAGACCCGGGCGGTGCCTGACGCCATGCCGTACACCTCCTCGCCCGCCACCGTCCCACCGGGCGGCCGGAAATCGACACCGATGAGTGCTTTACGACGATTCAGGCTAGCCCGTCCCGATGCGGGTCGCCCAGGCAGGGCGTCCGTCCGGCTCTCTGCCGGACCCCGCGGAAGGCCCCGGTACGCTGCGGTCTCACAACCCCTCACCAGCAGACGAGAGGCAGTGCGCAGGTGACCGCTCTCCCCCCGGCTTCGCGCGCCCGCCGGGCAGTCCGGGCATCCCTCCCCGTCGCACTCTGCGCCGGACTGACCGCGATGCTCACCGCGTGCGGTGGCGAGGAGGACCCGGACGCGGGAACCAACGGGCTGGGCAAGCTGTCCGCCTCGGAGATCGAGACCAAGGCCCAGGGCGCGGCGGACACCGCCAAGGCGGTCCGGCTGTCGGGGACGCTGGTCAGCAAGGGCGGCACGTACAAGCTCGACATGCGGCTGAAGGCCACCGGCGCGACCGGCTCCGTCTCCTCCCGTACGAGCACCTTCGAGCTGCTGCGGGTCGGCGACGCGCTGTTCCTGAAGGCGGACGCGGACTTCTGGACGCACGCGGAGAGCGAGTCGGACGAGAAGGGGCCCGACGAGTCCGACACACAGGCGGCGGACAAGCTCGACGACAAGTACGTCAAGGTCCCGCAGGACGACCCCTCGTACAAGCAGCTGCGCGGCTTCACCGAGATGAACGTCCTGCTGGGCGGCCTGCTGGAGCTGCACGGCGAGGTGGTCAAGGGCGACCGCGACAAGATCGGCGGCATCCGCACGATCAAGGTCTCGGGCGGGAAGGCGGGCGAGGGCGGCACGCTGGACGTGTCCCTGGAGGGCACCCCGTACCCCCTGCAGTTCGCCCGTGGCGGCGGCGGGGGCGTGGTGGCCCTCTCCGACTGGAACCAGGACTTCCCCCTGGCGGAGCCCGCCAAGGACGAGACCCTCGACTACGGCCGCCAGCTGCCGCGCACCAGCGACTAGCCCTTCTTCGCCTGCTTGCGCCGCTTCAGCAGCAGCCGCGGCAGCGCTGCCGGGATCGGGTGGCGGGTGGTCGCCGGGCTGGGCAGCGGGACCGCCGACAGCGAGCCGTCGGGGTGGGCCGTCGTCGCCTCACCCGGGGTCAGCCGCAGCAGGCGGCACTCGCGGGCCCAGCGGTCCGTCATCGTCTCGGCGTCGGGGGCGTTCAGCCGCTTGCCCTTGAGCTCGTCGACGGCCGCCCGCCACTCCTCCGAGCCGGGCGCCGGCTCGGTGACCGCGGCGGTCCAGGCGACGACCCGGCCGCCCTTGTCCTTGCTGCGCACGGTGACCTCGGCGGCGGAGCCGTCGGCGAGACCCGGGGGCAGCGGCTGCTCGCCGGGGCCGTCGCCGATGACGTACGCGGCGCCGTCGTGCCACACGTGCCACAGGGCGCGCGCCGGGCCGCCCTCGCCGCGTACCCAGATCAGGCCGGACTTCTTGGTGGCCTCCTCGACGAGGGCGGGGCCGAGCAGCGCGTCGTGTGTCATGCCCCGCAGCTTAGAAGAAGCCGCGCCGGCCGCTACAGCCAGCCGTTGCGCTTGAGGGTGCGGTGGATGACGAAACAGATGACCGAGATGCCGGCCAGCACCAGCGGGTAGCCGTACTTCCAGCGCAGCTCCGGCATGTAGTCGAAGTTCATGCCGTACACGCCGCACACCGCCGTCGGGACGGCGATGATCGCCGCCCAGGAGGTGATCTTGCGCATGTCCTCGTTCTGCGCGACGGTGGCCTGCGCGAGGTTCGCCTGGAGGATGGAGTTCAGCAGCTCGTCGTAGGAGACGACCTGCTCCTGGACCCGGGCCAGGTGGTCGGCGACGTCCCGGAAGTACTTCTGGATGTCCGGGTCCACCAGCCGCATCGGCCGCTCGCTCAGCAGCTGCATCGGGCGCAGCAGCGGCGACACCGCCCGCTTGAACTCCAGCACCTCACGCTTGAGCTGGTAGATCCGCCCGGTGTCGGCGCCGCGCGTCGAGCCCTTCGTCGGCGGCGAGAACACGTCGATCTCGATCTGGTCGATGTCGATCTGGACGGCGTCGGCGACCGCGATGTAGCCGTCCACCACGTGGTCGGCGATGGCGTGCAGCACCGCCGACGGGCCCTTGCCCAGCAGCTCGGGCTCGCCCTCCATCCGGTGGCGCAGGTTGCGCAGGGAGCCCTGCCCGCCGTGCCGGACGGTGATCACGAAGTCCCGGCCGGTGAAGCACATCACCTCGCCGGTCTCGACGACCTCGCTGGTGGCGGTGAGCTCGGCGTGCTCCACGTAGTGGATGGTCTTGAAGACGGTGAAGAGCGTGTCGTCGTACCGCTCCAGCTTGGGCCGCTGGTGGGCGTGGACCGCGTCCTCCACGGCCAGCGGGTGCAGCCCGAACTCGGCGGCGATGCCCGCGAATTCGGCCTCCGTCGGCTCGTGCAGCCCGATCCAGGCGAATCCGCCGCCCTCGCGCACCTGCCGCATCGCCTCGCGCGGCGTCAGGCACGCCTCCTCCTTGAGGCGGCGGCCGTCGCGGTAGACGGCGCAGTCGACGACGGCGCTCGACGCCGACGGGTCGCGGGTGGCGTCGTACGAGTTGTACGCGTTGTACGGGGCTCCGGTGCGCTTGCGCAGGGACGGGCGTACCGCTGCGCGCAGGTCACGGATCATCGACATGGCTGGCTCCTTCACGGAGAGGCCGTCGGCGCGGCGCGGGACAAGGCCGGCGCAGCCCGGAATGGGGACGTGGCGTCATGACGTCCGCAAAGCGGGCGGCACCGCGGTGTGCTCGCGGTGACGGCGTTCGCTACAGACAGGCAAAAAAGGGTGTGCTCTTCCGTCGTGCGCGTCGCCGTGTGTGGAGTGGCTGGTGTGCCTCAGCTCACAGAGCGGAAGCCCAGGAAGCCGGGCAGCGGGCGGAAGAACCGTTGGTACTGCACGATCGACTTCGATCCACCGCAGCCCCACCTCCTCCGGCCGGTCCCCCGTGGGGGACGACGTGTCGTCGGGGCTGGAAAGCAGGCTCGGCCTGCTGCCCCGACCAGCGGCCAAGACTATCAGCCGACTGACGGTCAATCCCTTACTTTGCCCATTCCATACGCGCTTTATGCTCGGCGGATGGAAGAAGTTCTTGCACTGGTCGAGGCCCGGCTGCGCACCGCCCTCGGTGAACCGGACGCGCGCGCCGCCGTGACCTTCCTCGGCACGGACCGCATCGAAGTGCTGCGCTTCACCGAGGGCGATGTGGTGCGGTACGCCACCCTCGGCATGTCGGCCCAGCCCATGAACGATCCCACGGCCGCGCTCGCCGACCCGGTCAAGGGCCCGCGCGCGGAGCTTCTCCTCACGGTACGGGCGGGGATCGCCGACACCGACAAGGTGCTGCGCCCGTTGGCCGTGCTGGCCGCCTCGCCGCAGGTCGAAGGCGTGGTCGTGGCGCCGGGGGCGTCCCTGGACCTCGGTGAACCGCTGTGGCCCGGCGCGCCGTTCAGCTCCGTGCTGGTCGCGGAGTCCGGGGGCCTGGTCGAGGACCTCGAACTCGACGAGCCGAGGGACCCGGTGCGGTTCCTGCCGCTGCTGCCGATGACGCCCAACGAGGCGGCGTGGAAGCGGGTGCACGGCGCGCAGGCGCTCCAGGAACGGTGGCTCAACGCCGGTACGGACCTGCGCGATCCGCTGCGCAGGTCCGTAACCCTGGACTGACGTACGTCAGTTGACGAGGGCGGGCTCGGGCCGGGCCTCCAGGTGCTCCTCGGCCTCGTGGGCCAGCGAGCGCCGCCGTACGAGCACGATGCCCGCGCCGATCAGCGCCGCCGCGCCCGCCACCAGGAACGGCAGGTGGACGTCGCTCCACTCCTCGAGCTTCGGCGCGAAGTACGGGGCGGCGGCCGCCGCGAACCAGCGCACGAAGTTGTAGCCGGCGCTCGCCACCGGGCGCGGGGCGTCCGACACACCGAGGGCCAACTCGGTGAAGACGGTGTTGTTCACGCCGATGAAGGCGCCGGACAGGATCGTGCACACCACGGCCGTGGTGTGGTCGCCGTACCCGAGCACGACGACGTCGGCGGCGAGCAGCACGAGCGAGCCGGCGAGCACCTTCAGCGACCCGAACCGCTCCTGGAGGCGCGGCGCGACCAGCACGGAGAAGACCGCGAGCAGCACGCCCCAGGCGAAGAAGACCGCGCCGGACCGGTACGGCGTCATGTCCAGCACGAACGGCGTGAAGGCCAGCACCGTGAAGAAGGCGTAGTTGTAGAAGAACGACGACGCGGCGGCGGAGGCGAGACCGCCGTGCCCGAGCGCCCGCAGCGGGTCGAGCAGCGCCGTCTTGCGCGCGGGCTTCGGCTGCTCCTGCAGGAACGCGGCGATGCACAGGAAGCCGATCGCCATCAGCGCGGCGGTGCCGAAGAACGGGTAGCGCCAGCTCGCGTCGCCGAGGACCGCGCCGAGCAGCGGCCCGCACGCCATGCCGAGGCCGAGTGCCGACTCGTACAGCAGGATCGCCGCCGCGCTGCCGCCGGCCGCCGCGCCGACGATCACGGCGAGCGAGGTCGAGACGAAGAGCGCGTTGCCGAGTCCCCAGCCCGCCCGGAAGCCGACGAGCTCGCCGACCGAGCCGGAGGTGCCCGACAGGGCGGCGAAGACGATCACCAGCGCGAGGCCGGCGAGGAGTGTCCGGCGGCCGCCGATGCGGCTGGAGACGAAGCCGGTGACCAGCATCGCGACGGCGGTGATCAGGAAGTACGAGGTGAAGAGCAGGGAGACCTGGCTGGGCGTGGCCCGCAGGCCCTGGGCGATGGACGGCAGGATCGGGTCCACCAGTCCGATGCCCATGAAGGCGACGACGGACGCGCCGGCGGTGGCCCACACCGCCCTCGGCTGGCGCAGGATGCCGCGCCCGCCCTGTGCGCCCGCGTCGAGGGGGTCGGGTGCCTGAGCCGTCATGCGGGGGTGTCCTCTCCGGAGTCAGAGATGAGTGCTGTATGCACACAATAAATTAGAGAGGCTAATGGATGCAAATTACATGTACTTTTCCTGGGCCGGATGGCACACCGGAAGGGTGATCGTCCTTGACGCGGCGACGGCAGGGTAGGACCGTTGAACGCTATGAGGGGCGAACCCAGTTGCCCGAAGTGCGGAGGCCGGGTCCGGGCGCCCGGCCTCTTCTCCGACTCCTGGCAGTGCGCCGTGCACGGCCCCGTGCACCCGCTGCAGCCCGTGCTGCCACCCAGCGTCGAGGCGCTCGGCGTCGTGACGCACCGCGCGAGAGTCCCCGTCTGGATGCCCTGGCCCCTGCCGCTCGGCTGGCTCTTCACCGGGGTCGCGTACGCCGGTGACGACCGCAGCGGCGGGCGCGCCACCGCCGTCGCCTGCTCGGGCCCCGGCCCGCTCGGTGGCGTCGGCGAGCTGCTGCTGATCGCCGAGGAGCTGGGCGTCGGCCTCGGCGCGCGGTACGCGGGCATCGACGGCCCCGACCCGGGCCCGCACATCTGCGGCGACAAACCGCCGCAGACCAAGGTCCTCGCCGCCGGCCGCCCCACACCGCTGTGGCACGTCACCGACGCGCCCGAGGACCGCGCGGTCTTCGCGGGCGAGGCGCGTGGGCTGTGGCTGTGGGCGATCGTCTGGCCGGAGCATTCCGGGATGCTGCTGTACGACGAACTCGTCCTGACCGACGTCCGCGAGTCGGGCGCGGAGGTCGAGCTCCTGCCGTGCGGCGCGCTGACGCCACGCCTGCTCTGACGTGCGGAACGCGGCTTCCGGGGCGGTTATCCTGGGGTGTCCCCTGTCCGTCACCGAGCCCCGGAGTCACGCGTCGTGCGCATCGACCTGCACACCCACTCCACGGCTTCGGACGGTACGGACACCCCCGCCGAGCTGCTGCGCGCCGCCGCCGCGGCCGGGCTCGACGTCGTCGCGCTGACCGATCACGACACCACGCGCGGATACGCGGAGGCCCTCGCGGCGACCCCCGAGGGGCTCACCCTCGTCACCGGCGCCGAGCTCTCCTGCCGCATCGACGGCGTCGGCGTCCACATGCTGGCGTACCTCTTCGACCCGGACGAGCCCGAGCTGGCCCGCGAGCGCGAGCTCGTGCGCGACGACCGTGTGCCGCGCGCCCGGGCGATGGTCGGCAAGCTCCAGGAGCTGGGCGTACCGGTCACCTGGGAGCGCGTCGCGGCCATCGCCGGCGACGGCTCCGTGGGCCGCCCGCACATAGCCGAGGCGCTCGTCGAGCTCGGTGTCGTCGGCTCCGTCTCGGACGCCTTCACGCCCGAGTGGCTCGCCGACGGCGGCCGGGCGTACGTCGAGAAGCACGAGCTCGACCCGTACACCGCCATCCGCCTCGTCAAGGCGGCCGGCGGCGTCACCGTCTTCGCGCACCCGCTCGCCGTCAAGCGCGGCCGCACCGTGCCCGAGGCGGTCCTCGCCGACCTCGCGGCGCACGGCCTCGACGGCATCGAGGTCGACCACATGGACCACGACGAGCCGACGCGCGCGCGGCTGCGCGGCCTCGCCGGGGACCTCGGACTGCTGACCACCGGCTCCAGCGACTACCACGGCAGCCGCAAGACCTGCCGGCTCGGCGAGTACACCACCGACCCGGAGATCTACGGCGAGATCACCCGGCGCGCCACCGGCGCGTTCCCGGTGCCGGGCACCGGGGGTCCCTCCCCGGCGTAGCTCCGGGGGAGGACGCCCGTGACGACCCCGCGTGGTGGGCGGCCCGGGCGTTCCTCCGCTGCCCGTGAACCGCGACGCCCTCCCCCCTCCCTTTTTGTTCGCACCTCTTCCCGCAAGGCCACACTGTGTTCGACGCTGCCGTCTTCGGCTCCCTCTTCCTCACCCTTTTTGTCATCATGGATCCCCCCGGGATCACCCCGATCTTCCTGGCCCTGACCTCCGGCCGCCCCGCCAAGACGCAGCGCCGCATGGCCTGGCAGGCGGTCGCCGTCGCGTTCGGCGTGATCACCGTCTTCGGCATCCTCGGCCAGCAGATCCTGGACTACCTGCACGTCTCCGTTCCCGCGCTGATGATCGCGGGCGGGCTGCTCCTGCTGCTCATCGCGCTCGACCTGCTCACCGGCAAGACGGACGAGCCGAAGCAGACGAAGGACGTCAACGTCGCCCTCGTCCCGCTCGGCATGCCCCTGCTCGCCGGACCCGGCGCGATCGTGTCCGTCATCCTGGCCGTGCAGCACGCGGACGGGGTCGGGGAGCAGATCTCGGTCTGGGGCGCGATCGCCGCCATGCACGTCGTGCTGTGGCTGACCATGCGCTACTCGCTGGTGATCATCCGGGTGATCAAGGACGGCGGTGTGGTGCTGGTGACGCGGCTCGCCGGCATGATGCTCTCCGCCATCGCGGTGCAGCAGATCATCAACGGCGTGATGCAGACGATCCAGGCCGCGTGACGCGGCGGTCCGCGCACGACCGCGCCCCCGCTCGGAGTCGTTCCGTGCGGGGGCGCGGCGGTGTGTGGGCGATGCCCAGGCGCTTACGACGCCGTGGTCTCAGCCGGGCGGATATAGATGCGCTGGCCGATAGCGGCGGCCTGCTGCACCATCCTGTTGACGGAGGCGGCGTCCACGACGGTGCTGTCCACGGCGGTGCCGTCGACGTCGTCGAGTCGCATGATCTCAAAGCGCACGGGCTTCTCCCTTCGTCGTGTTCCATACGGGTGCAACGACCTGCGTACCTTAAACATTCCCTACGCTAAGGAAATTTTTTACGTGTCTAACTACTGGCGGCATGTCAGCCGCCGACGGACAATGAAGCCGGTATGAACGAAGCCGCCGTGAACGAACCCACCGCGAACGAAGCCGCCGAGCTGTCCCGTCGCCTGGAGCGCACCAATGAGCTCCTCCAGCGCATGCTCGTCGAGGTGGCGAAGACGCCCTCGACGCATGCCATCTTCGTCGACGCCGGTTACGTCTATGCTTCGGCCGGATTGCTGGTGGCGGGCACCGAGGACCGGCGCGCCTTCGACCTCGACGCCGAGGGCCTGATCGAGGCCTTCATCGACAAGGCCCGCACGATCTTCGCCGACAGCCGGCTGCTGCGCGTGTACTGGTACGACGGCGCCAGGCGCCGCATCCACACGCCCGAGCAGCAGGCCATCGCCGAACTGCCCGACGTCAAGGTCCGGCTCGGCAACCTCAACGCCAACAACCAGCAGAAGGGCGTCGACTCCCTCATCCGCTCCGACCTGGAGTCCCTCGCCCGCCACCGCGCCATCAGCGACGCGGCGCTCGTCGGCGGCGACGAGGACCTGGTCTCGGCGGTCGAGGCGGCCCAGGGCTACGGCGCGCGCGTGCACCTGTGGGGCATCGAGGCGGCGGACGGGCGCAACCAGGCCGAGCCGCTGCTGTGGGAGGTCGACAGCCGGCGCGCCTTCGACCTGGACTTCTGCCGCCCGTACGTCACGCGCCGCCCGGTCACGACGTACGAGAACGAGGGCGAGCCGCCGCCGTCGCGCGACGAGGTGCGCTTCCTCGGCGCCCGGATCGCGGAGACCTGGCTCGCGGAGCGGGGCCCGGTCACCATGGCCGAGCTGCTGCCGAGCCACCCGTACCTGCCCGGGCCCGTGGACCAGGACCTCCTGATGGAGGCCGAACGGCTGCTGAGCCGTTCGCTGCGCGGGCACGCCGTGCTGCGGCGGGCGCTGCGGGACGGCTTCTGGCAGCAGCTTCAGTCGCGGTTCTGAAGCTCCTGCCGCCGAGACCCCCGGGTATCCCAGAAGCGCGCGACGGCCGCCGCGGTCTCCGCCGGCCGGTCGGTGTTCGGCGAGTGCGCGGCGCCCTCGATGACCGTGCGGTGGGCGCCGAGGCGCTCCGCCATGGCGTCGAGCAGCGGGACGGGCCAGGTGTCGTCGCTCTCGCCGGACACCACGTGCAAGGGGAGGGCCGGGCGGAGGGCGGCGAGCTCGTGGACCCGGTCCGGCTCCACGGTCAGCCGGCGGCCCGTCACCAGCAGCTGGAGCGGGTGGTGCCGCAGCCAGCGCTGCCGCAGGTCCTCACGGGTGCTGCGCAGGTACTCGGCCTCCTCCGGCGGGTCGAGCGCGCGCATGGCCTCCCAGACCTGGTCCATGGTCATGACGCGCAGCGCGTCGCCGAGCAGCTTGATCTTCTGCTGCTGGGCGGGCGCGACCTCGGCGGGGCCGGACGACATGAGGGTGAGCGTGGCGAAGGGCGCGGTGTCGAGGAGGACGGCGGCGCGGGCGATCTGGCCGCCGAGCGAGTGCCCGAGGAGGTGGACCGGCCCGCTGCCGCCGTCGTTACCGAGCGCTTCGGCCTGCGCGATCGCGTCGCGTGCCAACTCCGCCTGCGCGTAGGCGCCTTCGGTGTCCGGGCCCTTGGTCTCGTACTGGCCCCGGCCGTCCACGGCGACGGTCCGGTAGCCCGCGTCGGCGAGCGGCTGGAGCATCGCGATGAAGTCCTCCTTGCTGCCGGTGTACCCGGGCAGCAGCAGGGCGGTGCCCCTCACCGGGACGCCCTCGGCGGGGCGGGCGTCGAGGACGGCGAAGTCGCCGCGCGCGGTCCGCAGACGGGAGGCGCGGGCGCAGGGGGGTGGCGTGAACGTGGGCGGCCGGCTCATGCCCCGAGGTTACCGGTGGGTCGGGTGGGCCCTGCACAAGGCGATGGCCCCCGCGCCTCCGGGAGGAGGACGCGGGGGCCATCGAAGCCGGGTCGCTCAGCACTCAGCTTTCGGGCTGGGCGGCGACGGCCTTCTTGCGCGTGCGGCGGGGCTTGGCCTCGGCCGGCGCTTCGGCGGCCTCGACGGCCGGCTCGGCGGCGACGGCCTTCTTGCGCGTGCGGCGGGGCTTCGCCTCGGCCGGGGCTTCGGCGTCCGCGGCCTCCACGACCGGCTCCGCCTTCTTGCGCGTGCGGCGGGGCTTCGCCTCGGCGGCGGGTGCCTCCGCGGTCTCGGCGGCGGGCTCGGCGGCGACGGCCTTCTTGCGCGTGCGGCGGGGCTTGGCCTCGGCCGGCGCTTCGGCCTCCGCGGCCTCCACCACCGGCTCCGCCTTCTTCCGCGTACGACGCGGCTTCGGCTCGACCGGAGCCTCGGCGGCAGGGGCCTCGGCCACCTCGGCGGGCGCCGCCGCGGCCTCGGCCACCGGCTCCGCCTTCTTGCGCGTGCGGCGGCGCGGCTTCGCCGGCTCCTCCGCGACGGGCTCCACGGCAGGCTGGGCGACGGGCTCGGCCACCGGAGCGGCCTCGGTCGCCTGGGCCACCGGAGCGGCGGCCTGGGGCTCCGCGGCCACCGGCGTCACCGGGGCCGTCTCCGACGCCGCGCCCACACGGGTGCGCCGACGGCGGCGAAGGGTGCGGGGCGCGTCCGAGGCGGGAGCCTCTTCCACCGCGGTCGCCGCGGCGGTCACCGCGGCGTCCGCGGCCACCGGGGCGCCGCTGCGCGTGCGGCGGCGCTGGCGCGGGGTGCGCGTCCGCGCCGGAGCCGCGTCCTCCGAACGCTCCGAACGGTCCGAGCGCTCCGAACGGTCCGAGCGGCCCGAACGCTCCGGGCGGTCGGAACGCGACGAGCGCGACGTACGAGGCGAACGGCCGCGGCCGCCCGGCTCGCCCAGGTCCTCCAGCTCCTCCGCGTCCAGACCCGCACGGGTCCGCTCGGCGCGCGGCAGGACGCCCTTGGTGCCCTCGGGGATGTCCATGTCCGCGTACAGGTGCGGGGACGTCGAGTACGTCTCGACCGGGTCGTGGAAGTCCAGGCCCAGCGCCTTGTTGATCAGCTGCCAGCGCGGGATGTCGTCCCAGTCGACCAGCGTGACGGCGATGCCCTTGCGGCCCGCGCGGCCGGTGCGGCCCACGCGGTGGAGGAAGGTCTTCTCGTCCTCGGGCGACTGGTAGTTGATCACGTGCGTGACGCCGTCGACGTCGATGCCGCGCGCCGCGACGTCGGTGCAGACGAGGACGTCGACCTTGCCGTTGCGGAACGCGCGCAGCGCCTGCTCGCGCGCGCCCTGGCCGAGGTCGCCGTGGACCGCGCCGGACGCGAAGCCGCGGCGCTCCAGCTGCTCGGCGATGTCGGCGGCCGTCCGCTTCGTACGGCAGAAGATCATCGCGAGTCCCCGGCCGTTGGCCTGGAGGATGCGCGAGACCATCTCGGGCTTGTCCATGGAGTGCGCGCGGTACACGTACTGCGCGATGTTCGCCACGGTCGCGCCCTCGTCGTCCGGCGCGGTGGCGCGGATGTGCGTGGGCTGCGACATGTAGCGGCGGGCCAGGCCGATGACCGCGCCCGGCATGGTCGCCGAGAACAGCATGGTCTGGCGCTTCGCCGGAAGCATGTTGATGATCTTCTCGACGTCGGGCAGGAAGCCCAGGTCGAGCATCTCGTCGGCCTCGTCGAGGACGAGGGCCTTGACCTTGGACAGGTCCAGCTTGCGCTGGCCGGCCAGGTCGAGCAGGCGGCCGGGGGTGCCGACGATGACGTCGACGCCCTTCTTCAGCGCCTCGACCTGGGGCTCGTACGCGCGGCCGCCGTAGATCGCGAGGACGCGGACGTTGCGGACCTTGCCGGCGGTGAGCAGGTCGTTGGTGACCTGGGTGCACAGCTCGCGGGTCGGGACGACCACGAGGGCCTGCGGGGCGTCGGTCAGCTGCCCGGGCGTGGCCCGGCCCGCCTCGACGTCCGCGGGGACGGTGACCCGCTCCAGCAGCGGCAGGCCGAAGCCGAGCGTCTTGCCGGTGCCGGTCTTGGCCTGGCCGATGACGTCGGTGCCGGAGAGCGCGACCGGGAGGGTCATCTCCTGGATGGGGAACGGCGTCGTGATGCCGACGGCTTCGAGCGCCTCGGCGGTCTCGGGGAGGATCCCGAGCTCTCGGAAAGTCGTAGTCAGGGTGCTGCCTCTTCTGTGAGACGCGGTACGAGGCGAACGCTGGGGGTCTTACCGTGCCAGTTACGGCCGGCCGCAGGCCGTCAAGGCCGCAGTCGGGTGGCGCGGGACCACTGCCGTCGCTCGAGCGTCATACCGCTGAGGGGCCCCTCAAGTGGCGCACCAGGCGCCCCGAGGGCTGTCGGGTCGGAGCCGATCGGGCCACCGACCGGGCATCCTCATTCATGAGATGGCCCGCCGAGTATGTGTACGAAGACGACTGAATACTCAGCAGGCGCAATATCACTGTACCCCGGATTCGCGCATCTGTGTTGGGCCAATTCATAACGAGGGGCAGGTCACACTCGACGGCGTCGGAGCCCGCGCCGCCGCGGCGTCGCGCCGGGCGTGCGCCGGGCTCGCCCGTGCGGGCGCCGACGGGCGGGCTATTGTGCGGTTCATGGAGACGCCTGACAACGCCACCGCTTCCGCCACCGCCGGAGAACCGGCCGGAGAACCGACCGCAGAACCGACCGGGATCGCCGCCCTCGACTGGGCCGGCGCCTCCGCCGAGCCCCAGTACCGCGCGGCGGTCGTGGACCTGCTCGGCGCGCTCGCCTACGGCGAGCTGGCGGCCTTCGAGCGGCTCGCCGAGGACGCGAAGCTGGCGCCGACGCTCGCCGACAAGGCGGAGCTGGCGAAGATGGCGTCGGCGGAGTTCCACCACTTCGAGCGGCTGCGGGACCGGCTGACCGCGATCGACGTGGACCCGACGTCCGCGATGGAGCCGTTCGCGAGGGCGCTGGACGAGTTCCACCGCCAGACGGCGCCGTCCGACTGGCTGGAGGGCCTGGTCAAGGCGTACGTGGGCGACTCGATCGCCAGCGACTTCTACCGCGAGGTCGCCGCCCGCCTGGACTCCGACACGCGCGCGCTGGTGCTGGCGGTGCTGGACGACACCGGGCACGGCAACTTCGCCGTGGAGAAGGTGCGCGCCGCGATCGAGGCCGACCCGCGCGTGGGCGGCCGGCTCGCGCTGTGGGCGCGCCGTCTGATGGGCGAGGCCCTGTCGCAGGCCCAGCGGGTGGTCGCCGAGCGCGACGCGCTGTCGACGATGCTGGTGGGCGGGGTCGCGGACGGCTTCGACCTGGCGGCGGTCGGCGAGATGTTCTCCCGGATCACCAAGGCCCACACCAAGCGGATGGCGGCGCTGGGCCTCGCGGCCTGACGCTGCTCTGGCGCCCGGCCCTGACGCCTGCCCTGGCGCCCGCACTCGCGCCGCTGGCCTTACGTCGCCGCCGGGCTTACGCCGCCGGGCTTACGTCGCCGCCGTGCGGCGCAGCCGACGGGTCGGCCGCAGCAGCAGTGACAGGACGACCGCGTCCACGGCGAGGGCACCCAGCAGGGTGCCCAGCACGAAGCCCGGCCCGAGCGCCGCGTGGGTGACGAGCGCGCCGAACAGCCCGCCCAGGGCGCCGGCGATCAGTACCGCGCGGCGCGGCGGAAGCCGGTCGGCCAGCCGCTGGAGGGCAGCCCAGGAGAGTGCGAGTCCGAGCACGACGGAGCCGAGAGCTTCCACGAGCACAACTGATCACCTCGCGGTGGGGCCGGGCGGGCAAAACGGTCGTAGGCCGTACTACCCGATCAGTGACCGAAACAACCCTGGTCGAGCCGACCGGACCGTCGGCCCGGTCGTCGACCGGTGACACGGCATGAGGAAGGCCCGGCGGATGCGACGGCATCCGCCGGGCCTTCCTCGTACCGGTCCCGTGGGCCCCGTACGTCTCAGAGCGCGCCGAAACCCACCCGGCGCGCCGCCGGCTCGCCGATCTCCACGTAGGCGATACGGTCCGCCGGCACCAGGACCCTGCGGCCCTTGTCGTCCGTCAGGCTGAGCAGCTGCGCCTTGCCCGCCAGAGCGTCGGCCACCGCGGCCTCGACGTCCGCGGCCGACTGCCCGCACTCCAGAACGATCTCCCGGGGCGCGTGCAGCACGCCGATCTTGACCTCCACGGCTATGTCCCTCCGAACGGTCAGCGTTGCGCGGTTCGCCGCGCCGTACGCAGCACACATTAGCCCGGAGAGGGGACCCGGCAGCCGTCAGTCGAACACGCCAACAGCGAACACGTCGGGTGTCAGTGCGACTCCGAGCCGTGCAGCGGGAAGCCGGCGATGCCCCGCCAGGCCAGCGAGGTCAGCAGCTGCACCGCCCGCTCGCGCGGGATCGACGACTCGCTGGACAGCCAGTACCGCGCGACCACCTGGGACACGCCGCCGAGCCCGACGGCCAGCAGCATCGACTCGTCCTTGGACAGGCCGGTGTCCTCGGCGATGACGTCCGAGATCGCCTCGGCGCACTGGAGGCTGACCCGCTCGACGCGCTCGCGCACGGCCGGCTCGTTGGTCAGGTCGGACTCGAAGACCAGGCGGAACGCGCCGCCCTCGTCCTCCACGTACGCGAAGTACGCGTCCATCGTCGCGGCGACCCGCAGCTTGTTCTCGGTCGTCGAGGCGAGCGCCGTACGGACCGCCTGCAGCAGCGACTCGCAGTGCTGGTCCAGCAGTGCCAGGTACAGGTCCAGCTTCCCGGGGAAGTGCTGGTACAGCACCGGCTTGCTGACCCCGGCGCGCTCCGCGATGTCGTCCATCGCGGCCGCGTGGTACCCCTGGGCGACGAAGACCTCCTGGGCCGCGCCCAGAAGCTGGTTGCGTCGGGCACGGCGCGGCAGGCGTGTACCCCTCGGGCGCGCCGCCTCTGTCTGCTCGATGGCTGTCACGCCGCCTCCCAAAATCGATCCATGTGGCGCTGTGCGCCACGCCCGCCATCGTACTTTTGGGTAACCCGGCTGTGCGCGGTGCGAGCGCAGAATTTCACGTACCGGACGCTCGTGGTAGCTCCCTGGTGCCATCAGATTCAACTTTTAACGATGTCAAACAGGCCAAAACCACCGCTGGTCGGCCGCCGGCGGTAGTCGTCTCAGCGGTAGTCGTCCTCGTCGAGGTCCACCACCCGCGTCTGCTCGGCCGCGTCGGCCGGGTTCACCAGCGCCGGGTCGATGCGGGTGAGCGGATCGTCCTCGCGCGGCCGCAGCTCCGTGTGCTGTTCGGCGGCGTCCGCCTCCGGGGTCTCCTCGGTGAACGCGCCGGTCGTGGTCTCGTCCGCGATCTCGTCGGCGGTCTCGTCGAAGGTCTCGAAGTCGGTCGGGTCGACGGTCATGGGCTCCCTTTCACGTGGACGGGCGGGGGCCTGGGCGAAATGCCCCGTCTCTACGAGCCTAGGAGGTACCCGTGAACGGCGCTATGCGATCTGTGATGGCCGACACAGCAATCGCCGCGTGATCGTCTCGTAACATTGCCGCATGTCTTCGACCGAGCTGCCGGAAACCCCTGCCGCCGCCGCGGCGGCGCCGCGGGTGAGCACCGTGCGGGTCGCGGAGGGCGAGCGGCTGCGCACGGTGGCGCTGCCGGGACTGACCCTGACCGTACGCGCGCGGCCCGCCGCCCGCGCCGGACTGCCGCCCGCGCTGTACGTGCACGGGCTCGGCGGCTCCTCGCAGAACTGGTCCGCGCTGATGCCGCTCCTGGCCGACCGCGTGGACGGCGAGGCGGTCGACCTGCCCGGCTTCGGTGACTCGCCGCCGCCCGACGACGGCAACTACTCGGTGACCGCGCACGCCCGCGCCGTCATCCGGCTCCTCGACGCCGCCGACCGGGGGCCGGTCCACCTCATCTCCAATTCGCTCGGCGGCGCCGTCTCCACCCGCGTCGCGGCCGTCCGCCCCGACCTCGTCCGCACCCTGACGCTCGTCTCGCCCGCGCTGCCGGAGCTCCGCCCGCAGCGCGGCGCCTGGCCGACGGCGCTGCTCGCGCTGCCGGGCGTCTCGACGCTGTTCTCCCGGCTGACCAGGGACTGGACGGCCGAGCAGCGCGTCCGGGGTGTGATGTCCCTCTGTTACGGGGACCCCGGCCGCGTCACCGACGAGGGCTTCCGCAACGCCGTGGAGGAGATGGAGCGGCGCCTCGCCCTCCCTTATTTCTGGGACGCCATGGCCCGCTCGGCGCGCGGCATCGTCGACGCGTACACCGTGGGCGGCCAGCACAACCTGTGGCGGCAGGCGGAGCGGGTGCTCGCGCCGACGCTGCTGGTGTACGGCGGGCGCGACCAGCTCGTCTCGTTCCGCATGGCGCGCCGGGCCGCGGCCGCCTTCCGCGACGCGCGGTTGCTGACGCTTCCGGACGCCGGGCACGTCGCGATGATGGAGTATCCGGAGACGGTCGCGAAGGCCGTACGGGAACTGATCGACGAAAGCGACGCCCCTGGCGGTGGCGGTGGCGACGACGACGGCGGGAGCTGATCCAGGGCGTGGGACGACATAGTCGCAAGGGCTCCTCCGCCGCCTCCGCTCCCGCCGTGCCGGCCGGGAGCGAGGGCGCACCCGCCCCGGCGGAGCGGCCCGCACACGCTCCCGGCGCCGTACCCGCTTCCGGCGCCGTACCCACTCCCGGAGCCGTACCCGGCCCCGGCACCGGAAGGCGCCGCAAGGGCGCCGCGCCCACGTCTCCGGCCTCTCCCGCCTCCCCGCCTCCCTGGCCGTACGAGGCGCCGGAGGCGTACGAGCCGCCGCGGGCGTACGCCGACGAGCGGCACCAGGCCCCGCACGCGCGCGGCGGCCACCCCGAGCACCCGCACCAGGAGCAGCCCGCTCGGTACGGCGACTGGCAGGGCGCACCCCGTACGGCGCCGGGGCCCCGGAGCGGCGTGGGTGCCGGGGCGCGGATACCGGGACCGCGGCGCGAGTTCGTGGAAGCGTTCGACCAGGGCCGGGGCGAGGACGCCCGGCGGACGGACCAGGGGGAGGAGCGGCCCGAGGAGGCATCGGCCACCGCCCCCAAGGAGGGCAGGTCCGGCAAGGGCCGCACCGTCACCGGCATCGCGGCCGCCGCCGTCACCACGGTCCTCGCGGTCGTCGTGGCCGGCCAGGTCACCGGCACCGGACCGGACCTCTCCGCCAACCGGTCGGTGGGCGAGGCCGCCCCGCGTGACGACGATGGCTCGGCCGCCCGCTCCGACCGTTCCGACCGCGCCGACGGCCGTGCCGTGCCGTCCGAGGCCGGCCGGGTGGAGCAGCCGGCCGCGCCCGCGACGTACGAGCAGCTCATGACCCGGCAGTTCCCGATGGACCCGGCGCTGAAGGGGTCCGGGGCGTTCGAGGTCGTCCCCGGGTTCGACAAGGCGCCCGGGCGGGGCGAGAAGGTGCGCTACCGCGTCGACGTGGAGAAGGGGCTCGGGCTCGACGCGCGGCTGTTCGCCGAGGCGGTCCACAAGACCCTGAACGACGACCGCAGCTGGGCGCACGGCGGTGCCATGGCGTTCGAGCGGGTGTCGAGCGGCGAGGCGCGGTTCGTCGTCACCCTCGCCAGCCCCGGCACGACCGGCGTCTGGTGCGCCAAGTCCGGTCTCGACACGACGATCGACAACGTCTCGTGCGACTCCGCCGCCACCGAACGCGTGATGATCAACGCGTACCGCTGGGCGCAGGGCTCCGAGACGTACGGCGCCGACGCCATGTACGCGTACCGGCAGATGCTGATCAACCACGAGGTCGGGCACCGCCTCGGGCACAACCACGTCACGTGCCGCACGCCGGGCGCGCTCGCGCCGGTCATGCAGCAGCAGACCAAGTCGCTGGAGATCGACGGCGTGAAGTGCCGGCCCAACCCCTGGGTCTACCCCGGCGATTCCTGAGCAGCCCCCTCACCATGGGTGAGAGGGCTGCCCCGTAGCGCGACCAAACGCGTCGCGTACGGGAAAGTTACGTGCATTCACCCCTTCCGGTGGCGCGATGGACAACCGTCCGTCGCGCCATCGGCATATCCGCTTACGTTCGTCCGAGCCGCGCGCCGCCGGGCTGAACGGCGGCCGTACTCAAGGGAGATCGGGGGTGTGCTCGTGCGGATCGGACTGCTGGCCGAGGGCGGGTACCCGTATGCGTCACACGAGGGCGGGCTCTGGTGCGACCGGCTCGTGCGCGGGCTCGCGCAGCACGTCGTCGACGTCTACGCGCTCAGCCGCAGCGCCCGCCAGGAGGACGGCGGTTGGGTCTCCCTCCCGCCGCAGGTCGCGCGGGTGCGGACGGCGGCCCTGTGGGAGCCCGCGGTGGACGGTCGCCTTCGCCGTCCCGGACGGCACGCCCGCCGCCGGTTCGCCGCGCACATCGGGCAGCTTGCGCAGGCGGTGTGCGGCACCCGGGAGGACGCGGGCGGCTCCTTCGCCGAAGCGCTGTACGGGCTCGCGGAGCTGGCGCGCGAGAGCGGCGGCCTCGCCCCGGCGCTGCGCTCCGAGACCGCCCTGCGCGCCCTGGAGTCGGCGTGCCGCGCGCCCGGCGCACGCCGGGGCCTGCACGGCGTCACCGTGACCGAACTCCTCGCCGTCACCGACCGGCTGGAGCGCGCCCTGCGCCCCCTCTCGCTCGACTGGTACGGCGAGGAGGACGGACTCGGCGCCGTCGACCTGTGCCACGCCACGTCGGCGGGGCGCCCCGCGCTGGCCGGGCTGCTGGCCAAACGCTTCTTCGGGGTCCCGCTGCTGGTCACGGAGTACGGCGTACAGCTGCGCGCGCACTACCTCGCCGGTGCCGACGCGCGCCTGAGCGCTCCCGTACGCACCCTGCTCGCCTCCTTCCACCGCCTCCACGCCGCCGAGGTGTACCGACAGGCCGCCGTCATCACCCCCGGCACCACGCACGCCCGCCGCTGGCAGGAGCGGTGCGGCGCCGACCGCGCCAAGCTGCGCACGGTGTACGCGGGCATCGACGCCGAACCCTTCGCGGCGGTCGGCGAGGCGGCGGACACCCTGGACCCCGGTGTCGCGCGCACGCTGGTGTGGGTGGGGCGCGTCGAACCCGCCAAGGACCTGATCACGCTGCTGCACGCCTTCGCCCGGGTGCGCGAGCGGGAGCCCGACGCGCGGCTCCGGGTGATCACCGAACCCGGGCGCGGGCGGAACTCCGCGGCGTACCTCGCCCACTGCGAGGCCCTGGCGGCACGGCTCATCCCCTCCGGTCCGTCCGGTCCGTCCGGTCCGTCCGGTCCCTCCGGCCCCTCCGGTCCGTCCGATGCGCCGGTGGTGTTCGAGCGGCGGTCCGGCGGTCCGGCGCAGGCGTACGCGGCGGGCGGTGTGAGCGTCCTGTCGAGCGCCGCCGAAGGCTTTCCGGCCGGGCTCGTCGAGGCCATGCTCTGCGGCCGGGCGACGGTCTCCACGGACGTGGGCGCGGTCGTCGAGGTCATCGGAGGCACCGGCCTGGTCGTCCCCCCGCGCAACGCGCCGGTGCTCGCCGACGCCTGCCTCGCCCTGCTGAGCGACCCCGCGCGCCGCGCGCGCCTGGGCGCCGCCGCACGGGCCCGGGCGCTCGAACTGTTCACCGCCGAGCAGAACGTGGCGGCATTTCGCGGCATTTACCTGGAGCTGCTGTCGCACACTCCGGCGCGGCGCACCACCGAGGCGGTGAACGCCGCCGGTGACCCCGTGCCCTTCGCCCTCCCGGCCGAGGACTTCCTCCAGGGCACCTGGACCGGGCGCCCCGGCGCCCCCGGGTGGGTCGAGCGCCCCGTCGGCGCACACGCGGGAGGCGGCCGTGGCTGACCCCGTCAGGACGCTGCTGCTCCGCCACCGGAAGCTCTGCGAGCGCGCCGTCGACCCGCTGGACATCGCCGCGGGCCTGGAGGCGTACGGCATCACCGACCGCACCGCCGCCCGCTTCCGGCACCGTGACGTCTTCTCGCTGGCCGAGGAGCTGTACGCGCGTGTGCCCCGCCCCGCCGAAGGTGCCGCCGGGCCTCCTGCCCCTGCCGTTCCTTCCCCTACCCCTGCAGTTCCCGTTCCCGGTTCCGAGGCGTCTTGGCGGCGGTACGCGTGGGTGCTGCTCACGCTGCTCCCCGGCGCCGTCTGCGCGGCCGCGCTGGCGGGCGTCGCCGTGACGGACGGGGCGGTGCGCACCGCCGTCGGCGTGGCCGGGGCCGTCGGTGCCGCCGCGGCGCTCGCCGGGTGCCTGCGGCGCGGGCCGCTGCGGCCGCGCGCCCGGCGCACGCTCCCCGTCCTGCGCGCCTGGCCCGGCCTGCTGCTGCTCGCGTACGCCGCGTACGGCGACGGCCTGCTCGCCGCGCTCCTCCGCGGCGGCCCGGACGAGCCGTGGCCCCCGGCCCCGGCACCGCTGGTGGGCCTGGCGTTCGCGGTGGCGCCCGCCGCCTGGTGCGCGCGGTTCTTCGCCGTACGGGCGCGCCGCCGGCTCGCGGCCGGCCGGACCCTGCGTGACGTCGCCGCCGCCGTACGCCCGCTCCTCGCCCTCGTCGTCGTGCTGTACGCGGCGGCGCTGGTCGCCCTGCTGCCGGCCGCGGGCTCGGCCGTGGCGGCGGCCTGGCCGGCGGGCTCCGACTCCTCCGGTGGCGGCGTGGGCGGTGGCCTGGGCGGCTGGGGCGCCTTCGGCGGCGTCAGCGGCTTCCTGGCCGCCGTCGCCCTCGGGGTCCTGCTCTTCGCCGCCCGGCTGCTCACCGTCCACGGCTTCCCCGAGCCGGCCGCCGCCGGGCTGCTCGGCGCCTGCGCCGCCGAGGCGCTCGCACCGGCCTCCCTGCTCGCCGGACGTCTGCCCGGCTGCGACGTCCTCGCCCGGCCCGTCGAGGCCGCGGTCGTGGCCTGGGGGACCGGAGCCGTACCGGCGCTCGCCTGCGGCGTGGCGGCGCTGGCCCTGCTGGCGCGTGCCGCGGCCGTCCTCGGCCGGGCCTCCGCCCACGTGGCGCCCTGACCCCCACGGCGCCCGCCTTCGCCGTGCCCGCTCGCGGAGCCGACACCGTACGGGCGCGGCGTACAGCCCCACCCCGTCACACCACCCCTAGGAGAGAACAGACATGACACCCCGAACCCCAGCAACGGCCGGTCGGCACGAAGGGGCCGCGCGATGAGGGTGCTTCTGCTCGGTGCCAACGGATTCATCGGGCGCTTCGTCGCCGACCGGCTGCTCGCCGACCCGGCCGTGCACCTGACCGCCCTCGGGCGCGGCGACGACGCCGACGTGCGCTTCGACCTCGCCGGCGGCAGCCCCGGCGCGCTCACCCGGTTCCTGGACGCCGTCCACCCCGGGGTGGTCATCAACTGCGCCGGCACCACCCGGGGCGGGGCGCGCGACCTGATCCGGCACAACACCGTGGCCGTCGCCACCGTCTGCGAGGCGCTGCGCCGCAGCGGTTGCGGGGCCCGCCTGGTGCAGGTCGGCTGCGCGTCCGAGTACGGGCCCTCGCAGCCCGGCTCCTCCACCGCCGAGGACGCGGTGCCGCGCCCCGGCGGGCCGTACGGCGTGTCCAAGCTGGCCGCCACCGAGCTGGTCCTCGGCTCCGGTCTGGACGCCGTCGTCCTGCGGGTCTTCTCGCCCGTCGGGCCCGGCACCCCGGCCGCGTCCCCGCTCGGCCGGCTCGCGGAGGCGATGCGCCGCGCCATGCAGGCCGGCGACGGCGAGCTGAAGCTGGGCGGGCTCGGCGCGCAGCGCGACTTCGTCGACGTACGGG
The DNA here is from genome assembly GCF_056430285.1 of Streptomyces sp. NPDC045998. Lineage (NCBI taxonomy): Bacteria > Bacillati > Actinomycetota > Actinomycetes > Kitasatosporales > Streptomycetaceae > Streptomyces > Streptomyces sp. NPDC045998. The sequence continues at coordinate 641,820 of NZ_JBWKLJ010000003.1, read as the reverse complement.
ACGTGGCGCGGGCCGTGCACGCCGCGTCCCTCTCCGCCGCGCAGGGCATCGTCAACATCGGCACGGGCCGTGCCGTACGGCTCCGGGACGCGGCCGCGGTCCTCGCGCGCGTCGCCGGTTTCGCGGGCTCCCTGCACGAGCTGGACGCCCCGCCGGGACGCCCCTCCCTCGGCGGGCCCCTCGGCGGCCCCGTCGGCGGACCGGCCATCGGGGCCCAGCGCGGTGAAAGCCTGCCGGACCACCTGGCCGCCGCCCCGCCGTACCCGTACCCCGACGGATGCGGCAGCTGGCAGCAGGCGGACGTCCGCACCGCGCGGGACCGGCTCGGCTGGCGGCCCCGCATCAACCTGGAGGAGTCCCTCGCCGACATCTGGATGGAGGCGGCATGCCGCATCTGACCGGGACGGGCGCCTGGCTGCGGGGCGCGACACGGAGTACGGCGCAGGGCGCGACACGGAGTACGGCGCAGGGCATGGTCCCGGGCACCGCGCAGGGCATGCTCCCGGGCACCGCCCTGGGCACGGCGCAGGGCACGGCCCTCTCCGCGACCGGGCCGGACCGGCTCGGCCTCGGCGTGCCCGGCTACGCGCACCCGCTGGTCGCCCCCGCCGAATGGGCCGCGCTGACCCGCCCGGGCACGCCGCTGCACTGGGTCGTCCTCGATGTCGCGGGCGGCCCCGGGACGCGCCCCGACCCGCACTGCCTGGAGGCGGCGGGCCGACTGCGCAACGCCGGCGTGACGGTCCTCGGGCATCTGGACCTGTGCCACGGAGCCCGGCCCTTCGAGGAGGTCGTCTCCGACGCCCAGCGGTACGTCGACTGGTACCGGGTGGACGGCTTCCTGCTGGACCGCTGTCCCGCGGACCGGGCGCACCTCGCCGACGTCCGGCGTACGGCGGGCACCCTGGAGGTGCTCCTGGACCACGCCGACGGCGGGCACCTGGTGCTGGGCCACGGCGGCCCCTCCCACCCCGGGTACGCGCGGCTCGCCGGCCAGCTGGTGACCTTCTCTGGATCCTGGGCGGATTACCGCTGGTCGCAGGCGGCGGAGTGGACGGCGGACCATCCGCCCGAACGGTTCGTGCACCTCGTCCACGGGGTGCCGCGCACCCATCTCGACGAGGCGCTGCGCATCGCCCGGTGGCAGGGCGCCGGGACGATCTTCTTCACCGACCAGGCGGAAGACCGGGTCGGACAAACCAGTCCATTCGCGGCGCTGCCCGGCTACTGGGACGAAATCGTCTCGCGTATCGGACCGGGTGTCTCGGAATGAGGAGGGCCGTGGCAGTGTTACGGGGAGAACAACCGTACTGACTACCGACCAACGGAGTCCCCGTGTCGCTGCCACCCCTGGTCGAGCCGGCCGCCGAGCTCACCGTAGACGAGGTCCGCAGGTACTCCCGCCACCTGATCATCCCCGATGTCGGGATGGACGGGCAGAAGCGGCTGAAGAACGCCAAGGTGCTCTGTGTGGGCGCCGGCGGCCTCGGCTCGCCCGCCCTGATGTACCTGGCCGCGGCCGGCGTGGGCACGCTCGGCATCGTGGAGTTCGACGAGGTCGACGAGTCGAACCTGCAGCGCCAGATCATCCACAGCCAGTCCGACATCGGCCGCTCCAAGGCCGCGTCCGCGCGGGACAGCGTCCTCGGCATCAACCCGTACGTGAACGTGATCCTTCACGAGGAGCGGCTCGAAGCCGACAACGTGATGGATATCTTCAGCCAGTACGACCTGATCGTCGACGGCACGGACAACTTCGCCACGCGCTACCTGGTCAACGACGCCTGCGTGCTGCTCAACAAGCCGTACGTCTGGGGCTCGATCTACCGCTTCGACGGCCAGGCGTCGGTCTTCTGGTCCGAGTACGGACCCTGCTACCGCTGCCTCTACCCGGAGCCCCCGCCGCCGGGCATGGTCCCCTCCTGCGCCGAGGGCGGCGTGCTGGGCGTGCTGTGCGCGTCCATCGGCTCCATCCAGGTCACCGAGGCGATCAAGGTCCTGGCCGGCGTGGGCGACCCGCTGGTCGGCCGCCTGATGATCTACGACGCCCTGGAGATGCAGTACCGCCAGGTCAAGGTCCGCAAGGACCCCAACTGCGCGGTCTGCGGCGAGAACCCGACCGTCACCGAGCTCATCGACTACGAGGCCTTCTGCGGCGTCGTGTCCGAGGAGGCCCAGGAGGCGGCGCTCGGCTCGACGATCACTCCCAAGCAGCTCAAGGAGTGGATCGACGAGGGCGAGAGCATCGACATCATCGACGTCCGTGAGCAGAACGAGTACGAGATCGTCTCGATCCCCGGCGCCCGGCTGATCCCGAAGAACGAGTTCCTGATGGGCAGCGCCCTCCAGGACCTGCCGCAGGACAAGAAGATCGTCTTGCATTGCAAGACGGGTGTCCGCAGTGCGGAAGTCCTCGCGGTGCTCAAGTCGGCGGGCTTCGCGGACGCGGTGCACGTCGGCGGCGGCGTCATCGGCTGGGTCAACCAGATCGAGCCGGAGAAGCCGGTCTACTGACCGAGCCGGTCTTCTGACCGTTCACACGCCGAGGGGCCGGATCCGGGGCTGGATCCGGCCCCTCCGCGTGCGCCTCACGCCGAGCAGGTCGTGCCGTTCGCCGGCACCTTGCCGTCCAGCAGGTAGTCGTCCACCGTCCCGGTCACGCAGGACGACGAACCGTACGCCCCGTGCCCCTCGCCCTTGTTGGTGATGAGGACGCCGACGCCCGCGCCGAGCTCGGCCGCCATCCTCTGCGCCCCCTCGTACGGCGTGGCCGGGTCGCCCGTGGTGCCCACCACGAGGATCGGGCCCGCGCCCGGCGCGCTCGCCGCGGAGCGCGCGGCCTCACCCTTCACCGGCCAGTCCGCACACCAGCCGGCCAGGTCCCACGCCAGGAAGTCGCCGAAGACCGGGGATATCCGCCGGAACTCCGGCAGCAGCGCCTTCACCTCGTCGGTCGTCGGCCGCCGGTTGCTGTCGGCGCAGGAGATCACCCGCTGGGAATGGGCCTGGGTGCTGTAGTGCCCGCTGCCGTCGCGGTTGTTGTACCAGTCGGCGAGCTCCAGCAGCTTGTCACCGGTGCCGTCCTCTTCGGCCTCCTCCAGCGCGCCCGTCAACTGCGGCCACAGGCTCTCCGCGTACAGCGCCTGCGCGATGCCGGTCAGCGCCAGGCTGTCGGTGACCTGCCGGCCGCTGCTCGTCGGCAGCGGCTGCCGGTCGAGCCGCTGCAGCAGCCCGGCCACGCGCGCGGTGCCCGCCTTCGCGCTCTCGCCGGTCGAGGTGAGGTAGCTGTCCAGTGCCCGCTGGAACCCGGTGGTCTGGTGGCGGGCGTGTGCCACCGAGTCGGCCGTCGGGTCGACGACGGCGTCCAGGACCGTCCTGCCGACGTTCTTCGGGAACAGGTGCGCGTAGGTGCCGCCGAGCTGCGTGCCGTACGAGATGCCGAAGTAGTTCAGCTTCCGGTCGCCCAGCACGTGCCGCAGGAGGTCCAGGTCCCGGGCGGTGTTGGAGGTCGTCAGATGCGGGATCAGCCTGCCGTTGCGGGCGGCGCAGTCCTTGCCGAAGTCGGCGCCGTCCCGGAGGAACGCGGCCGTCTCCGCCTCCGTGTCCGGTGTGAGGTCGACGCTCGCCTCGGCGGCGGCCAGCTCCTTGTCGTCCCGGCACCGCACGCCCGCGCTGCCCGCGACCCCGCGCGGGTCGAAACCGACCAGGTCGTACCGTGCGTTGAGCTTGCGGTACTGGTCGGCGAACTGGGGCAGCAGCTCCACGCCGGAGGCGCCCGGGCCACCGAAGTTGAACAGCAGCGAGCCGATGCGCCGGTCCTTGTCCTTCGCCTCCTGGCGTATCAGCGCGACGCTGATCGTCTCGCCCTCCGGATGCTTGTAGTCCAGCGGGACCTTGACGCTCGCGCACCGCCACTCCCCGCCGGGCCGCTCGCCACCCTCGGGCGCGGCACACGCGCGCCACTCCGGCCGCTGCCCGGTGAGCGCGGCGGGCAGCGTGGCCGCCTGCCCGGTCGGGGCCTGCCGCTCGGGTGCCGGCCGTTCACCGCCGCCACCCGAGGTGCCCGAACCCGCCTCGGAGCTGCAGCCGGCCGCCGCGCCGGCGAGCAGCACGGCGGCCGCGGCGAGGGCCCCTGCTCGTACCCGCATGGACATGTGTCCCCCCAACGTGTGCACTGGACCGCCCATCGTAGGCCCGGCCACTGACAGTGACGACGCCGAGCGGTCCCCCCGCCTACGGGCAGACCGTCCCCGAGCGCGGGACCTTGCCGTCCAGCAGGTAGTCGTTCACCGTCCTGCGTACGCACGCGTCGCCGGTGCCGTAGGCGCCGTGCCCCTCGCCCCGGTACGTCACCTCGATCCCGACGCCCTTGCCGAGCGCCTCCGCCATCCTCTTGGCGCCCCCGTACGGCGTCGCCGGGTCGCCGGTGTTGCCGATGACGAGGATGGGCGCCGCGCCCTTCGCGCCGACGTCCGGGTGGTCCCAGGTGCCGGGCACGGGCCAGCCGGAGCAGCCGCTCAGACGCCAGCCGAGGAAGGTGCCGAAGAGCGGGGACGCCTCGCGGAACTCGGGCAGCTTCTTCTTGGTGTCCTCCAACGAGAACCGGGCCTTGTCGTCGACGCAGTTGATGGCCGTGTTCGCCGCCTGGAGGTTGTTGTAGTTGCCGTTCTGGTCGCGCCCGTTCATGGAGTCCGACAGGGCGAGGAGCAACGCGCCCTGGCCGCCGTCGGCCTCGTCGATGCCCTGCTCCAGGTACGGCCAGAACTCCTTGGAGTACAGCGCCTGCACGATGCCGTTGGCCGCGTGGGTCTGGGTGAGCTTGCGGTCGCCCATCCCGGCGACGGGCTTCTCGTCGAGCCGGGCGAGCAGGTCCGCGACGAACCTCTCGACCTCCTCGACGCTGCCACCGGGCAGCTTGCACGCCTCGCCGCGCTTGACGCAGTCGGCCGCGAAGTTGCGGAACGCCAGCTGGAACCCCTTCGCCTGGGCGACCGACCCCTGCGCGACGGTCCCGGAGGGGTCGACGACGGCGTCGAAGACGGCGCGCCCGATCCGTTCGGGGAACTGGTGGGCGTAGACGCCGCCCAGTTCGGTGCCGTACGAGATGCCGAAGTAGTGCAGCTTGTCGTCGCCCAGCACCGCCCTGATCAGGTCCAGGTCGCGGGCGGCGTCGACGGTGCCGATGTGGGGCAGCAGGTGGCCGGAGTTCTCCTCGCAGGCGGCCGCGAAGTCCTTCAGGGCCTTCTCGTACGCCTCCTCCTCCCGGGCGTCGTCCGGTGACGCGTCCAGGGCGAAGAACGCGTCGAGCTCCCGGTCGTCCTGGCACTCCACGCCCTCGCTGCGGCCGACCCCGCGCGGATCGAAGCTCACCAGGTCGTACCGGGCGCGCAGCTCCTCGAAGTCCTTCGCGGAGGAGGGCAGGGCGGTGATGCCGGAGCCGCCGGGCCCGCCGAAGTTGAAGATCAGCGAGCCGATCCGCCGGGCCGGATCGGTGGCCCTGGCCCGGATCAGGGCCAGCTCGATCGTGTCGCCCTCCACGTCCTCGTAGTCGAGCGGCGCGTCCATGAAGGCGCACTCCCACCGCCCGCCCCCCGGCAGCGGGGAGGGGGCCGTTCCACCGCCCTCCCCGACGGACGGGGCACGGCACGGGGACCACTCCAGCTCCTGGGCCGCCAGGTCCGTGGGCCGGTCCGGGCCCCCGCCGTCCCCGCCGCCGTCGGAGCAGCCGGCGGCGAGCAGGACGGCGGCGGCGGTCGCGGCGCTCGCCACGGCGAGCGCGGCGGTACGCCGGTGGGCGCGGGTGGGCGTCGGCATGCCTCCATGCTGCGCCGGTGCCCGGCCGGCCGCCCGCGACGGCGGTCCATGCGGGTGGCCGGGCCCGGCACCGGGCCTTCCTGGAGCGCGTCCTTGCTGGAGCGCGTCCTTCCTACAGCGCGTCCTTCCGCGTCAGGTAGTTGAACGAGAACCAGCCCGGGAGCACCGGCAGCCACAGCGTCAGCAGCCGGTACAGCAGCACCGCCGGCGTGGCGACCTCCAGCGGCAGCCCCACCGCCACCAGGCCGAAGGTGAGCGCGCCCTCCACCGCGCCGACACCGCCGGGCGTCGGCGCCGCCGAGCCCAGCGCGTTGCCGGCCAGGAACACCACGGCGAGGCTGGCGTAGCTCAGCTGCTGGTCGCCCTGGTCGAACGCGCGGATCGAGGCGTCCAGGCACAGCACGAACATGGCCGTCAGCAGCAGCATGCCGCCGATGCCGGTGAGCAGCTTCACCGGCCGCTGGAGCACGTCCAGCATGCGCGGCACCACACCCGCGAACAGCGAGCGCAGCCGCGTCGAGACGAACTTGCGCAGCGCCGGGATCGCCGTGACCACCAGCACCAGCACGGCGACTGTCAGCAGGCCCGCGATGACCGTCCTGGACGGCGTGAAGTCCTGCGTCTTCTCCGTACCCGTCAGGTAGCCGAAGGCCAGCAGCAGCAGGATGTGCGCGCCCAGGCCGAAGAGCTGCGAGGCGCCGACGCTCGCCACCGCCAGCCCGGGTCGTACGCCCGACCGCTGGAGGAAGCGGGTGTTCAGCGCCACGCCGCCGACCGCCGCCGGCGCCACGATCTTCACGAACGATCCCGCGACCTGCGCCACCACCGTCCTCAGGAACGACACCCGCTCCGGTACGAACCCGAGCAGGCTCATCGCCGCCGCCACATAGCTCAGCGCGGAGAAGAGCACGGCCATCGCGACCCACGCCCAGTGCGCCTCGGCGATCGTCGACAGCGGCGTACGGGCGATCTGCGACAGCAGGAAGTACGCCGCGATGGCCCCCGCGATCAGGCTGATCAGGGTGCGGGGCCTGATCCGCTCCAGCCGCACCGGCTCCACCGGCGCCTGCGGCCTGATCAGCAGCACCTGCCGCCGGATCTGAGCGAGCAGGTCCTCCTCGCGGGCTTCGTCCAGCGCCTCGTCCAGCGCCCGCTTCTCGGCCTGCTTCTCGGCCCGTACGGCCTTGCGCTCGGCCCTCTCGTCCTTGACGAGCTTGACGGCGCCCTCCGGCTGCCCGTGCTCCGCCGCGGCCTCCAGACGGGCCTGGCGGGCCTCGTCCGACGCCTTGAGGACCGCCTCGCGCTCGCGCTCCGCGCGCTCCCGGGCCAGCTTGCGCAGCGTGGCGCGGGTGGAGCGGCTGAGGGCGATCGGCTGCAGCAGCGGCAGGCAGTCGGCGACCTTGTCGGGGCCGAGCACCTCGACGGCCGCGGTCACCGCGCGCTCCGCGCCGACCCGCAGGCCCAGCGTGGTCAGCAGCTGCGCGATGTCCATCCGCAGCACCAGATCACCGGCGGCGATCTCCCCGCCCCGCAGGTCCGTGAGGATCACCTTGCCGGAACGATCCACCAGAATCGCGTCGCCCGTGAGCCTGCGGTGGGCGATGCGCCGCGACTGCAGCGCCCTGACCTGCTCCCAGGCGCCCCGCACCAGCTCGTCGGTGATCTCCTCGTCCGCCAGCGCGTCCAGGTAGCGGCCGCCCAGGTGCTCGTACACCAGCATCACGGCGTCCGGTCCGAGCTCGGAGGTGGCGATCAGCTTCGGCGCGTTGGCCCCGGCGGCGATCGCCGCGTACGCCAGCAGCGCCTCCTGCTCCAGCGCCTGCCGCAGCGACTGGATGGACCGGCGGGTGGTGATGCCGCGCAGCGTCATCCGGCGCCACAGGCGGTAGAAGAAGCCCTGCGCCTGCTGCTCGCGGTCGACGACCGTGACGTCGAGGGGAGGGCCGTCCTCCAGGGTGACGATGTAGCGGCGGCCCCGGTCGCCCTGCTCGGCCGACTCGGACACGTCCTCCGCGCGCATCGCGCTGACCGGACGGAACCCGACGTGGCGCAGACCGGCGAGGAGCGTCTGCCCGGTGGGCCGGACGTTGGGGGAGCCGACGGCGTAGAGCGTGCCGTAGGCGACGGTCCAGCCGATCAGGATGGTGAGGATGATCGAGAGGGGAGTGGTGTACCCCGCCACCAGCATGGTGAACGCGTCGAGCAGCAGCACCACCCACAGGGCCACCCTCCAGCGCGGCCTGCGGGCCATCCCCACGGCCGACATATAGGCGATGACCGGTGCCAGGTAGCCGTGCACGGGGTCGGTCAGACCGCCCCCGGCCTGCGGCTGCGTCAGCGCGTCCTGGATGGTGCCGGGCGCGCCCCTGGCCACCCAGAGGTCGGTGGCGAGCGTCACCCCGTGCGCCAGTACGGCGGCGAGCACGCCGTCCGCGATGCGCAGGCCGTCCCGCTTGATCAGCCGCTCGATGGCGAAGGCGACGGGCACCAGGAGGACGGCGATGCTGGACGCGAGACCGGCGAGCTTGACGAAGAGGTCGGACGCCTGGCCGGTGCGCTCGTTGATGTCCTGCTCCAGGCCGGACGTGGTGGCCTGGGCGAACGCGGCGATGGCCAGGACGACGGCGATCGCGAAGAGACCGATGAGCAGCCGCAGCAGATCGGACGGGCGGTGTACGCGGGCGGCGAGAAGCGGCTCGTCACCGGAGACGCGGTCGATGGGCCCCTCCGCGTTCACGCATACCGTCTCCTTCTGCTTCTCCCCGAGAGGCCGTACATCCTGCCCCTTCATGGTGCCTCTGTCTTGTTGATCTCGTATCACCGGTCACCGCCCTCACCGCCCGGAAGATGGTGGCATGCCCTGGCGTCGGCGGGGGGCATCAGGGTGCACGGACCGTCTTGCCGGCGGGTTGGTGCAGGATGGTCCGAATGAGTGCGCAGGAGCTTCCGGAGTACGCGGAGCGGGTGCTGGCGACCGCCGAGCTGATTCCGCCCGGCCGGGTGATGACGTACGGGGACGTCGCCGAGTGGGTGGCACAGGAGGAGCGCGAAGCGCTCTCGAGCGAGGGTGGTGGTGGGCGACGGGTGGGCGGGCCGCGTCAGGTCGGCCGCGTCATGACGCTGTACGGCGGCGCCGTGCCCTGGTGGCGCGTGGTGCGGGCCGACGGGCGGCTGCTGCCCGGCCACGAACAGCGGGCGCTCGCGCACTACCGCGAGGAGGGCACCCCGCTGCGCCCCGCCCCGAGGACCGAGGAGGGGCACATGCCGCGCCTCGACATGCGACGGGCACGGTGGGACGGCGGAGACACTTCTCCCGGTGACGTCCCTGCCGGTGACGCCTCCCCGGGTGACATCTCTCTCGGTGATGTGCCCGGGGGTGATGCGGCGAGCGGCGCATGACGGTGCCGCCGTCCGCGTAACGTTGTTGCCCTTCACCACCAGCACACCCACCAGGACCGGCGATCCAACGTGAGCTCCTCCTCCACCACCACCGGGCGTACGCCGTACCGGGAGCGCACTCCCGGCGCGTACCGGCTGGTGCGTACCCCGCCGGCTCCCGTGAACCCCCCTCTCCTGGACGCATCGCAGCGTGCGGTGGTTGACCACGCCCACGGGCCCTTGCTGGTGCTGGCCGGACCGGGCACCGGCAAGACCACCACCCTGGTGGAGGCGGTCGCCGCCCGCATCGCCCAGGGCGCCGATCCGGAACGGCTCCTGGTGCTCACCTTCAGCCGTAAGGCGGCGGTGGAGCTGCGGGACCGGATGGCGGCGCGCATCCCCGGCGCACGCGCCCCCCAGGCCACCACCTTCCACTCCTACTGCTACGCCCTGATCCGCGCGCACCAGGACGCGGAGCTGTTCGCCGAGCCGCTGCGGCTGCTCTCCGGCCCCGAGCAGGACCTCGCCGTGCGTGAGCTGCTCGCCGGCCAGCTGGACCTGGAGCGCGAGGGCCTGGCCCGGGTCCACTGGCCCGACGAGCTGCGGGCCTGCCTGACCACGCGCGGCTTCGCCGACGAGGTGCGCGCCGTACTGGCCCGCTCGCGTGAGCTCGGCCTGGATCCGCGCGCGCTCGGTGCCTTCGCGGCGCGTCAGGGACGGCCCGACTGGTCGGCGGCGGCGCAGTTCCTCGCCGAGTACCTCGACGTGCTCGACATGCAGGGCGTGCTGGACTACGCCGAGCTGGTGCACCGGGCCGTGCTGCTGGCGGATTCCGTGACGCTGCCCGCGTACGACGCGGTCTTCGTCGACGAGTACCAGGACACCGACCCCGCCCAGGTCCGCCTACTGAAGGCGCTCGCGGGCGGCGGGCGGACCCTGTACGCGTTCGGTGACCCGGACCAGTCGATCTACGCCTTCCGGGGCGCCGACGTCAACGGCATCCTCGACTTCCCGCACACCTTCCGCCGCGCGGACGGCGCCCCCGCGCCGGTCGCGGTCCTGACCACCTCCCGCCGCTCGGGCGCGGCCCTGCTGGCCGCCACGCGTCTGCTGACCGCGCGGATGCCCCTGCCGCGTCTCCCGGCCGACAAGGTCCGCGCCCACCGCGAGCTCGCGGCGGTGCGCGCGGGCGGCCGCGTGGAGGCGTACACCTTCCCGACCCCCTCCACGGAGCTCGACAACATCGCGGACATCCTGCGCCGCGCCCACCTGGAGGACGGGGTGCCCTGGCAGGAGATGGCAGTCCTCGTCCGCGCGGGTGCCCGTACGATCCCCTCCCTGCGCCGCGCCCTCACCTCCGCCGGCGTGCCCGTGGAGGTCGACGCCCCGGACATCCCCCTGCGCCACGAGCCCGCGGTGGCCCCACTGCTGACGGCCCTGCGCGCCACGGCGACGGCCGCGCTGCGGCACACGGCGGCACCGGACGGCGCAGAATCTGAGGCCGCCGCGGACGCCGCGCCCGAAGACGCTGAGGCCGCCGCGGACGCCGCGTCCGAGGCCGCAGCGCCGGAAGCCGCAGAACCTGGGGCCGCCGTGCCCGAGGCTGCCGCGCCGGAAGCCGCAGAACCTGGGGCCGCCGAGCCCGAGACCCCCGCCGATGAGGCGGCCGACGGAGCCGGTGACGAGCCGTGGCTCGACCCCGAGACGGCCATCACCCTCCTCACCTCGCCCCTCGGCGGCATGGACGCCGCCGACCTCAGGCGTCTGGGACGGGCGCTGCGCGACGAGGAGCGGGCCGGCGGGAACAAGCTGCCGCCGCCCTCCGACACGCTCATCGCCCGCGCCCTCGCCGAACCCGAGCGGCTCGTCGCCCACGACCCCGCCTACGCGCGCGGCGCCCAGCGGCTCGGCGGCCTCCTGCGCCGTACCCGCGAGCTGCTCGCGGCCGGCGCCACCGCCGAGGAGGCCCTGTGGCTCCTCTGGGACGGCACCCCCTGGCCGGCCAGGCTCCAGCGGGCGGCGCTCCGCGGCGGCGCGGCGGGCCGCAACGCCGACCGCGACCTCGACGCCGTATGCGCCCTCTTCGAGACCGCCGCCCGCGCCGAGCAGCGCACCGGCGGCCGGGGCGCCCTGAACTTCCTGGAGGAGCTCGACGCCCAGGACATCGCCGCCGACACCCTCACCAAGCGGCCCGTCCGCCCCGACGCCGTCCGGCTGATGACGGCGCACCGCTCCAAGGGCCTCGAATGGAGCCTCGTCGTCGTCGCCGGCGTACAGGAGGGCCTCTGGCCGGACCTGCGCCGCCGGGGCTCCCTCCTCGAAGCCGACCGCATCGGGCGCGACGGACTCGCCGAGCCGCTCACCCCCGGCGCACTCCTCGCCGAGGAGCGCCGGCTCTTCTACGTGGCCGCCACCCGCGCGCGCGACCGCCTCGTCGTGACCGCCGTCAAGGCGCCCGCCGACGACGGCGACCAGCCCTCCCGCTTCCTCACCGAGCTGGGCGTCGAACCGAAGGACATCACCGGCCGTCCCCGCCGCCCCCTCGCCGTGGCCGCGCTCGTCGCCGAGCTGCGCGCCACCACCGTGGACCCCGAGGCGTCCGAGGAGCTGCGCGACGCCGCCGCCCGGCGCCTCGCCCGGCTCGCCGCGCTCACCGACGAGGACGGCCAGCCCCTCGTCCCGGCCGCCCACCCCTACCGCTGGTGGGGCCTGTACGACCCGACGCACTCCGCCGTGCCCCTCCGGGACCGCGACCGGCCCGTCGCCCTCTCCGGGAGCGCCCTGGAGCAGCTCGCCAACACCTGCGCCCTCCAGTGGTTCCTGGGCCGGGAGGTCAAGGCGGACGCCCCGGCCACCGCCGCCCAGGGCTTCGGCAACGTCGTCCACGTCCTCGCCGACGAGGTCGCCTCCGGCCGCACCCCCGCCGATCTCGCCGTCCTCATGGAGCGCCTGGACTCGGTCTGGGACGCGCTCGCCTTCGACGCCCCCTGGAAGTCCGCCCAGGAGAAGGAGCACGCGCGCGTGGCGCTGGAGCGGTTCCTGCGCTGGCACGTCATGGACCGTGCCGGCCGCACTCCCGCGGCCACCGAGCACGACTTCGACGTCACCCTCGAAGCGGGCGGGTACGAGGTGCGCATCCGGGGCTCCATGGACCGCGTCGAGGCCGACGAGCACGGCCGTGCCTACGTCGTCGACTTCAAGACCGGCAAGCAGGCACCCACCAAGGACGAGGTCGCCCACCACCCCCAGCTCGCCGTCTACCAGCTCGCCGTCCGCGAGGGCGCCGTCGACGAGGTCTTCGACGGCCGCCGCCCCGAACCCGGCGGCGCCGAACTCGTCCACCTGCGCCAGGCCGCCCCCAAGAAGGAGGGCGGGGAGGCGCTGCCCAAGGTGCAGGCGCAGGCGCCGCTCAGCGGCGAGTGGGTCGGCGACCTCCTCGCCACCGCTGCCGGACGCGTCCTGGACGAACGTTTCACCCCGGCCACCGGCAAGCACTGCGACCACTGTGCGTTCCGGGCCTCGTGCAGCGCCCGCCCCGAGGGCCGCCACATCGTCGAGTGATCGCCGACCGACCGCCGACCGACCGCCGACCGACCGTCGGCCGGCCGTCGGCTGATCGTCGGCTGATCGTCGGGTCGGGACTGTCAGTGGGGCCGGTTAGCCTCGATGACCGTGACCACTCGCCTCACCGACCCCGAGCAGCTCAAGGAGCTTCTCGGCATCCCGTTCACCCCGGAGCAGACGGCCTGCATCACCGCGCCGCCCGCCCCGCAGGTCATCGTGGCCGGAGCCGGCTCCGGCAAGACGACGGTGATGGCCGCCCGGGTGGTCTGGCTGGTCGGCACCGGACAGGTCGCGCCCGAACAGGTCCTGGGCCTCACCTTCACCAACAAGGCGGCCGGCGAGCTCGCCGAGCGCGTCCGCAAGGCGCTCGTACGGGCCGGGATCACCGACCCCGACGTCATCGACCCAGACAATCCGCCGGGCGAGCCCCGCATCTCCACGTACCACGCCTTCGCCGGCCAGCTGCTCACCGACCACGGCCTGCGCCTCGGCCTGGAGCCCACCGCCCGCCTCCTCGCCGACGCCACGCGCTACCAGCTGGCCGCCCGCGTGCTGCGCGAGGCACCCGGCCCGTACCCGGCGCTGACCAAGTCGTTCCCGACGCTCGTCAGCGACCTGCTCGCCCTCGACTCCGAGCTCGCCGAACACCTCGTACGCCCCGCCGGCCTCCTCGCGTACGACGCCGACCTCCTCGCCGCCCTCGAGAACGCCCGCCTCACCAACGCCGACCTGCGCAAGGTCCCCGAGGCCGCCGCCGCGCGCCGCGAGCTCGCCGACCTCGTCATCCGCTACCGCGCGGCCAAGCGCGAGCGCGACCTGCTGGACTTCGGCGACCAGATCGCGCTCTCCGCCGAGCTCGCCATGACCCGCCCGGAGGTGGGGCGGATCCTGCGCGACGAGTTCCGTGTCGTCCTCCTCGACGAGTACCAGGACACCTCCGTCGCACAGCGCCTCCTGCTGTCCGGCCTGTTCGGCGGCGGTACGGGCCACCCCGTCACCGCCGTGGGCGACCCCTGCCAGGCCATCTACGGCTGGCGCGGCGCCTCCGTGGCCAACCTCGACGACTTCCCCGAGCACTTCCCGTACGCGGACGGAACCCCCGCCACCCGCTTCGCGCTCAGCGAGAACCGCCGCAGCGGCGGCCGCCTCCTCGACCTCGCGAACGGCCTCGCCGCCCCCCTGCGCGCCATGCACGCGGGCGTGGAGGCCCTGCGCCCCGCGCCCGGCGCCGAGCGCGACGGCACGGTGCGGATCGCGCTGCTGCCCACCCAGGCGGAGGAGATCGCCTGGCTCGCCGACTCCATCGCCCACCTCGTACGGACCGGCAAGGAGCCGGGCGAGATCGCCGTCCTGTGCCGTACGGCGACCGACTTCCCCGAGATCCAGGCCGCGCTCGTCGCACGCGACATCCCCGTCGAGGTCGTGGGCCTCTCCGGGCTGCTGCACCTCCCGGAGGTCGCCGACCTGGTCGCCGTCTGCGAGGTCCTCCAGGACCCGGGTGCCAACGCCTCCCTCGTACGCCTCCTCACCGGCCCGCGCTGGCGGATCGGCCCCCGCGACCTGGCGCTGCTGGGCCGCCGCGCGCGGCTCCTGGTCCACCGGGACCGCGACGGCGCCACGGACCCCGACGAGCGGCTGGCGGCGGCGGTCGAGGGCGTGGACCCGGCCGAGGTCGTCTCCCTCGCCGACGCCCTCGACACCTTCCTGGACGGGGGCGGCGAGGACGACGGCCTGCCCTTCTCCGCCGACGCCCGGGTCCGGTTCGCCCGCCTCGCCGCCGAGCTGCGCGACCTGCGCCGCTCCCTCGCCGACCCGTTGATGGACGTCCTGCACCGGATCCTCGCCACCACCGGCCTGGAGGTCGAGCTCTCCGCCTCCCCGCACGCCCTGGCCGCCCGCCGCCGCGAGACCCTCTCGAACTTCCTCGACATAGCCGCCCGCTTCGCCTCGCTGGACGGCGAGGCGACGCTGCTGGCGTTCCTGGGCTTCCTGCGCACCGCGGCCCAGTACGAGAAGGGACTCGACAACGCCCTGCCGGGCGGCGAGAACACCGTCAAGGTCCTGACCGCCCACAAGTCCAAGGGCCTGGAGTGGGACGTCGTCGCCGTCCCGGGCCTGGTCACCGGCCAGTTCCCCAGCACCAGGTCACGCGAGTCGTGGACGGCCCAGCCGCAGGTCCTGCCGCACGCGCTGCGCGGTGACGCCCCCACCCTCCCGGCGATCGAGGACTGGGACGCGAAGTCGCTCACGTCCTTCAAGAACGCCATGAAGGACCACCAGCACACCGAGGAGCTTCGCCTCGGCTACGTGACCTTCACCCGCCCCCGCTCCCTCCTGCTGGCCTCCGCGCACTGGTGGGGCCCCACCCAGAAGCGCCCGCGCGGCCCGTCCCCGTTCCTGCACGCCCTGTACGACCACTGCGCGGCGGGCTTCGGCGAGATCGAGGCCTGGGCCGACGAACCCGAGGAGGGCGCCGAGAACCCCTCCCTGGAGGAGTCCGCGGCGGACCGCCCCTGGCCCCTGCCGCTGGACCCGGCGTCCCTCGCCCGCCGCCGCACGGCCGCGGAGCGGGTGCTGCGGTACCTGGACACCGAGGGCGATGCGGCGCCTCCGGCGGCGGCCGCCGCGGACCCCGACCCCGACGAGCCGTGGCCCGACGAGCCCGCCGACCCGGACGGACCCTTCGACCTGGACGAGCCGGTCGACCCGGATGAGCCGGTCGACCCGGACGACCCCGTCGACGTGGACGAAGCCTGGCCCGACGGCCTCGCGGACTGGGACGACTGGGACGACTGGGACGCCGTCGCACCCGGGCCGCCCTCCGCCGGTACCGACAGCGGAGCCGGACCGGGGGCTGACGCCGGTACCGGCACCGCCACCGGCTCCGGCTCCGCCGTCGGCACCGGAGCCGTGCCCGCGCCCCGGCGCGCGGGAGCCGCCGACGGCCCCGCCGCGCGCCCCGGGGGCGTACCCCCGGTTCCGGGAAGGGGCGGCCGGGTGGGGGAGGGGCTCACCCCCGAGGACGGCCGCACCATCGCCTCCTGGGACCGCGACCTCGACGCCCTCACCGCCGAGCTCCTCCGCGCCCGCGCCACCACGCGCGAGGTGCGCCTCCCCGCGTCCCTGTCCGCCTCGCAGCTGCTGCGCCTCGCCGCCGACCCCGACGGCTTCGCTCAGGAGCTCGCCCGGCCCATGCCGCGCCCCCCGCAGCCCGCCGCGCGCCGCGGGACGCGGTTCCACGCCTGGGTGGAGTCCCGCTTCGACGCGGTGCCGCTCCCGATGCTCGGGCCCGACGAGCTGCCCGGCGGCGAGGCGTACGCCGACGAGCCCGAGATCGCCGACGAACGGGACCTCGCCGCGCTGAAGGAGGCGTTCGAGCGGACCCCGTACGCCCACCTCACCCCGTACCGCGTGGAGGCGCCCTTCCAGCTCACCCTCGCCGGCCGCGTCGTCCGCGGCCGCATCGACGCCGTGTACCGGGACCGCGACACCGGCGCGTACGAGATCGTCGACTGGAAGACGAACCGCTCCCACACCGGCGACCCCCTCCAGCTCGCGGTCTACCGCCTCGCCTGGGCCGAGCGGCACGGGCTCCCCCCGGAGGCGGTCGGCGCGGCCTTCGTCTACGTCCGCACGGGCGACGTCGTCCGCCCGGACCACCTGCCGGGACGCGCCGAGATCGAGCGCATCCTGCTCCGTGGGACGCCCGGCGGGCCGACCCCCGATCCCGGATAGGCTCAAGGGCATGAGCGACACCCCGGACAGCGCCGTCCAGACCGTACGTACGTACATAGAGCAGCACCGCGCCGCCTTCCTCGACGACCTCGCCGAGTGGCTGCGCATCCCGTCCGTGTCGGCGCAGCCCGCGCACGCCCCGGACGTACGGCGCAGTGCCGAGTGGCTCGCCGCGAAGCTGACGGAGACCGGCTTCCCGGTCGCCGAGGTCTGGGAGACCGGGGACGGCGCGGGCGCCCCCGCCGTCTTCGCCGAGTGGCCCTCCGGGGACGCGACGGCACCCACGGTCCTGGTCTACGGCCACCACGACGTCCAGCCCGCGGCCCGCGAGGACGGCTGGAACACGGACCCCTTCGAGCCCGTCATCCTCGGAAACCGCCTCTACGCGCGCGGCGCCGCCGATGACAAGGGACAGGTGTTCTTCCACACCCTGGGCGTCCGCGCGCACCTCGCGCTGACCGGCCGCACCGCCCCCGCCGTCAACCTCAAGCTGCTCATCGAGGGCGAGGAGGAGTCCGGCTCGACGCACTTCCGGGAGATCGTCGAACGGCACCGCGCCCGCCTCGCCGCCGACGCCGTGATCGTCTCGGACACCGGGATGTGGTCGGAGACCACGCCCACCGTCTGCACCGGCATGCGCGGCGTCGCCGATTGCGAGATCACGCTGTACGGGCCCGACCAGGACCTGCACTCGGGCGCCTTCGGCGGCGCCGTCCCGAACCCGGCCACGGCGGCCGCCCGCCTCGTCGCCGCCCTGCACGACGAGGACGAGCGCGTCACGATCCCCGGCTTCTACGACGACGTCGCGGAGCTCACCGACCGCGAGCGCGAGCTGATCGCGGAGCTCCCCTTCGACGAGGCGTCCTGGCTGACCACGGCGAAGTCGTACGCCACCCTCGGCGAGGCCGGCTACACCACCCTGGAGCGGGTCTGGGCCCGCCCCACCGCCGAGGTCAACGGCATCGGCGGCGGCTACCAGGGCCCCGGCGGCAAGACGATCGTCCCGGCCACGGCCCAGGTGAAGCTGTCGTTCCGGCTGGTCGCGGACCAGGACCCGGACAAGCTCGAAGTGGCCGTACGCGACTGGGTCGCCGCCCGCCTCCCGGCGGGCATCCGCCACGAGATCGTTTTCGGCGCCCCCACCCGCCCGTGCCTGACGCCGCTCGGCCACCCGGCCCTCCAGGCGGTCGCACGGTCGATGAGCACGGCCTTCGACGGCGCCAAGATCCGCTTCACGCGCGAGGGCGGCTCCGGCCCGGCCGCCGACCTCCAGGACGTCCTCGGGGCACCGGTGCTGTTCCTCGGCATCTCCGTACCGTCCGACGGCTGGCACGCGCCGAACGAGAAGGTCGAGCTCGACCTGCTGCTCAAGGGCGTGGAGGCGACCGCCCACCTCTGGAGCGACCTCTCGACGGCACTGCCCGCGGCGCCGTCCGCGGCACAGCCCGCCGCCGCACTCCGCTGAACAGACACCCATTCACCCGGGGGAGTTGGAACCACCAGTGACCACCATGAGCAACGAAGCGCACCGGCCGATCAGCCTGACGGCCCCGAGCGGCATCGACCGCGCGGCACACCACCGCCTCGACGAGGCGTGGCTGGCCGCGGCGTGGAGCCACCCGACGACCCGGGTGTTCGTGGTCTCCGGCGGCCAGGCCCTGGTCGACGACACCCCCGACGGCCGCACCGAACTGGTCATGACGCCGTCCTTCGAGGCCCCGGTCACGGAGACCCACCGGTACTTCCTGGGGACGGACGAGGAGGGCGTCAGCTACTTCGCGCTGCAGAAGGACGCGCTGCCGGGCCGCATGGACCAGTCGGCCCGCCCGGCCGGTCTGCGCGAGGCGGGACTGCTGCTGTCGCCGCGCGACGCGGGGCTGATGGTGCACGCGGTGGCGCTGGAGAACTGGCAGCGGATGCACCGGTTCTGCTCCCGCTGCGGCGAGCGCACGGTGATCGCGGCCGCCGGCCACATCCGCCGCTGCCCCGCCTGCGGGGCCGAGCACTACCCGCGCACCGACCCGGCGGTGATCATGCTGGTCACGGACGACCAGGACCGCGCGCTGCTGGGCCGCCAGGTCCACTGGCCGGAGGGCCGCTTCTCCACACTGGCGGGCTTCGTGGAGCCGGGCGAGTCGATCGAGCAGTCGGTCGCGCGCGAGGTCTACGAGGAGGCCGGCGTGACGGTCGGCGAGGTGGAGTACGTCGCCAGCCAGCCGTGGCCCTTCCCCTCCAGCCTGATGCTGGGGTTTATGGCGCGCGCCACCTCCTACGAGATCAACGTGGACGGCGACGAGATCGAGGAGGCCCGCTGGTTCTCCCGTGACGAGCTGCGGGCCGCGTTCGAGTCCGGCGAGGTTCTTCCCCCGTACGGGATCTCGATCGCGGCCCGACTGATCGAGCTCTGGTACGGCAAGCCGCTCCCGAGGCCCGGAAACGCGGCCTGAGCGGGCCCGGCCCGACCGGTTTCGGCCCGGTTTCGGCTCGACCGGTTTGGGCCGGACCGGTTTGGGCCGGACCGGTTTCGGTCAGGCGCCGATCTTCTGCTTGACCTGGGCCAGCGAGGGGTTCGTCAGCGTCGTGCCGTCCGCGAAGAGCACGGTCGGCACGGTCTGTAGAGTTCCCTCCGGATGAGGGCGGCCAGGGGGCCGCCCCCTGTTCGTGGGAGGGGCAAGGGTGAGCGACAAGCCCAGGGCTCTTGGTGTGGTCCGCCTGTCGGTCGGCAACGAGAACCAGACCGGCGAGGAGACGCAGCGTACCCGTATCAGCAAGCGGGCCGACGCCGAGGAAATGGACCTTGTTGACTTCGCCGTCGACATCGACGTCTCCGCATCCATTTCGCCGTGGATGCGTCCGTCGTTGGGGGATTGGCTCAACAACAAGAAAGACAAATTCGACCACATCATCGTGCTGAAGATCGACCGTATCGCTCGGTCGGTCCGCCACCTCTCCGACATCATCGAGTGGTGCGAAGCGAACGGTAAGGGACTCATCTCCTGCGAAGAGGGATTCGATCTCTCGAAGCCGTGGGGAAAGACGATCGCCAAGATCCTTGCCGTGGTGGCGGAAGCAGAACTCGAAGCCATCAAGTCTCGCATTCAGGCGTCACGGGAAACCATGCGGAAGAGTGGTCGATGGCCCGGTGGTCTGGTGCCGTTCGGTCGCAGGGCGATCAAGGGGGAAGACGGATTTACTCTCGAACTCGATCCTGAGTATGGGCCGACGCTTCTGGAAATGATCCGGCGCTTCAACAAGGAACCGAACTTCTCCGCCGTCGCTGATTGGCTCAATGCGGAGGGTGTTCCCACCACGCAGGACATCGCCCGTATTCGTGCGGCTGCGGGTGAGAGCACCACTCGGCTTGCCAATCCCGCGCCGCGAGGAAGCAAGTGGACCCCGACTTCTGTGCAGGCGGTATTGACCAGCCGGTCACTTCTCGGAGAGTACGCCCGTGCTGACGGCTCGATCGTACGCAACGATGACGGTACACCCGTGATGAGGTCTGCGGCCGTGCTGAATGACGCGGAGTGGGAGAGGCTGCAAGCCTCCGTCGAAACCGTCAAGTACAAGAAGCAGAAGGGGTCTACGTCCCCCACGGTGGGCGTAACCTTCTGCCTCCTGTGCAAGAACCCCATCTACTACGTCAAGGGTGACCCGTCCAAGAGCAAGCGTGAGCGGTACCGGTGCCACGGGAACAAGAGCAAGGGAATCAAGGCGTGCCCGAAGCAAACGTTTTGGGCCGAGGACCTTTACCCCTGGCTTGAATCCACTCTGCTCGGAGAGATCGGACACCTTGAAAGGATGGAGTCCAGTACCACCATCGACCGGAGTCGGGCAGCGAAGCTGGCGGTAATCGACGGCAAGATGAACCAGCTCAACAAGGAGTTCCAGCAGGGACAAATGAGCGCCACCGCCTACGCTTCTCAGATGACCAGTCTTGCCCAGGACCGGGAGAAGATCACCACTCAGGAAGGACCCAAGCCTGTGACCGTGTGGGTTCCCACGGGAGAGAGCTACGCGGAATGGTGGCAGCGGTCGACTGTCGATGAACGGCGCGAATGGCTGAACAAGCACAGGGTGAAGGCCTACTTCGGACGTGACGTGCTGGCCATCGACCCCGGCGACCTGATCGCGAACATCAAGCAGCAGGGAATTTCCTACTGGGATCTTCCCTCCAAGGCTTCTCAGGTGCTCTCACCGATCACGCCCATCTCGTTGCATGGCAATGCGTACGAGAAGCCCAAGACGCTTACGGGTGCGGAGTGGGAGATCGTCAGTCGTTGGGAGGACTTCGAAGCCGAACGTGCCGCGCAGCGAGCGAAGGCCGAAGAGGAAGCCAAGGCAGCAGGCGAGGCCGAGAAGGTCACGGCTCCCGCCTGATGCTGGCGAGCAAGCAAGGAAGGCCCCCGACCACGGGGGCCTTTCCCGTTTCAGCATGTTGTACGATGCCGGGCCAGGTCGCCGCCGTCGCTCCCGACCGCAAGAGACCGAGTCCAGGCCCGAAGCCTTGGGCGCCCACCTGTGAAGCGTCGTGCCTCCCGCACGGCCACCCCCGCGAAGAAGGGAGACACATGTCCCGCCGTCCGGCGGGGGTCGCTGGCGCACCCGCGTGCGCCTCACAGGAAGGGAGCCGCAACGGGTGGCGATCTACTTCGGTAACGGCCGGCCATGGGGCGCCGTTGCCCAGCACGAGTTCCGCCGCATGGCACGGGACGCGAGGAACATCAACCACTACCGCGTCCAGTACGCCGCCATCGGATGGGCCGACCGCGACGGGCACGCCAGCTTTCAGGCTGGCGAACTCGCGGCCATCCTCGCCGACAAGCACGGCAAGCCGCTGAGCAAGCAGAGCACGACCGGCGCGGTAAGTCGTGCGAAGGCGCTGGACCTCGTGTCGCCGCAGTCGTCGGCCGCGTGCCTCGTCCTGCCTCGCCACCTGTTCCAGAAGGAGAAGGGGGCGCCTGTCCTCTGCCGGGTGCACAAGGACCGCCAGTAGGCGGAGGGGGTACGCCTCCCACGTGTACCAAGTACACCTCAGGCGCGTACCCACATGGGCCCTGACCTGGGAAAACGTTCGCGTCCTCTCTTTCTACTTTGCCCCCTTCGGGGGAGCGGCGGCGAAGAGATGGAGGGAGCAAGGCCCAAGCCCAAGACGTAAGCAGATGGGGCGGCCTTACGGCCGCCACCCTGGAAGGAGACGATTCGCTTTTGAGTAAGGCCAAGACAACGCCAGACCCTCGCCGTTGCACTCACTGCGGAGAAGCGCTGACGGGCAAGCGTCCGCAGGCTCGGTACTGCGGAGAGCGTTGCCGAGACCGGGCGCGTCGGCGGAGGGACAGGGAGGCGGGGCGTTCCTCGTATGCCCGCAAGGGCTACCCCAAGACCCGGCCGAACCGGCAGCTCTACAAGCCGGGGCACCGCTTCGGCAGTCTCGTGCTGGTCGAGCGGCGCGGTGAGGTGAACGGTTCTCAGCGCGTCGTCTGCCGGTGCGACTGCGGCACCGTGCGAGAGTACGGCCTGAGCAACCTCGTAAGTGGGGCAACAGTGCGTTGCTCGGACCGGAGCCAGCACCCCGACCCACGGGCGAAGGGGGGCGGCATCACGTACGACGGTGCGCACAACCGCACGAAGGCGGAGCGGGGTAGTGCCAGCTCGTACCGGTGCTGGAAGTGCGGAGGGAAGGCGCGGGACTGGGCGTACTCGCACACCGACCCGGACGAGAAGCGCATGGACAACGGCAGGGAGGCGGGCAGGCCGTACACCACGGATCCGATGCGGAACCTGCCCCTGTGCCGTGCCTGTCACCGACTGTTCGACTCGACCACGGCGCCGCGCATGGTGGCCAGTGGGATTGCGACCACCCGCCCGGCGCTCGCCCTTGCGTGGGCGTACTGCGCGGACCGCCCCGGCATGAGGGATGACGGCGCGTAGGCCGTAGCGGCGCGCCCTCCCTGGCCCCGTTCCGGGGAGGGCGTACGACGTCGCGTTCTCGTGCATCCGTCCGGTGCCGGCCGAGGCGGCTCACCGGGTCTGACCTGGGCTTTTCCTGGGGCTCGCGCCTTCACTGCCGCATGAATCGACCCTGGAACCGTGGCAGCGGGGAGGCCGCCAAGGTCTACCGGTGGTGCTTCTCCACCCGCCGCGCCTGATCGACCTTGGAATGGTGGCGCAATCTTTGCCGGGAAGACCCGGCGGTCCCTCTTGCCGGGCTCAAGGGGTCATACCCCACCCCCTTCGCCGTCGCGCTCGTACGCCTCGCCGTCCGCTCGCCGTCCCCCTGGAGCAGGCGTGACGGGGCGTGCCAGCGCCCCACTGCCGAAGGCGTCGAGCGCGAGCACCAGGACCACGAGCAACGCGGAGAGTGATCACGACAGGGCGTCTCGAAAACCAAGGTTTGTGAGACGAGACGACAGGCGCCCCGGAAGGGGGCGCAGCACTGTTCAAAACCCGTCTCGAAACTTCCGTCCCAGGCTTGACGTATTGAGACGAGTTCTGAGACAGTCTCGATCGTGACGACGAACACGATCACCGGTCAGCTCATCGGCTACGCCCGCGTCTCCACCGACGACCAGGAAGCGCAGCTCCAGCGCGACGCACTGACGGCCGCAGGCTGCGCCCGGATCTTCGAGGACAAGGCATCGGGCAAGAACACCAACCGGCCTGAGCTGACGGCCGCACTCGACTACGCCCGGCCTGGCGACACCCTGTGCGTGTGGAAGCTGGACCGGTTCGCCCGGTCCCTCATCGACCTTGTGACCATGGTCGACACCCTTCGAGAGCGGGGCATCGGGTTCAAGGTGCTCACAGGTGCACTGGCCAACATCGACCCCGGCACGGCAGACGGCCGGCTCATGCTTCAGGTGGTCGGAGCCATGGCCGAGTTCGAGCGCAGCCTCATCAAGGAGCGCACCCGTGCCGGACTGGACGCAGCCAAGGCGCAGGGTCGTACCGGCGGACGGCCGTCCGTGGTCGATGAGGACGTGCTCACGGTGGCCCGTGCCAGGAAGGCGAAGGGCGAGAGCGTGAGCGCCATTGCCAAGGCTCTCGGGATCTCCCGAGCCACCCTCTACCGTCATCTCGGCGAGAGCGCCTGAGACAGGCGCACAGCGGACCAGACAGGCCCTCGGCTCCCCTGCCGGGGGCCGCTGTCATGCACGGGTGTGTCACGCCGTCTGACAGGCGTCACGATGCCTGCCCCTGCCGACCACGGGGGAGCCGACAGAGGCAGGCACAGGGGCGCATGTCGCTCGAACCGCGCCCCTTCCGGCGCGCGTCGGGCCGTGGTGCTCGCCGTCCCCTCAGCACACCGGGGGTCTGTCAGTCACTCGTCCCGGACCACCATCGCGAACGACGTGCAGATCCGCCGGAAACCCTTGTGTCCACTCCGCCCGGTGTGGCTCATGCACTCCACGTCGACCGCCGCGCCATCCGTCGAAGGCGTCGCCTTCCACTCACACCACAGACACTCGGCCTCAAAGGTCACGTCGGTGTCCG
Organism: Streptomyces sp. NPDC045998; assembly: GCF_056430285.1. Classification (NCBI taxonomy): domain Bacteria; kingdom Bacillati; phylum Actinomycetota; class Actinomycetes; order Kitasatosporales; family Streptomycetaceae; genus Streptomyces; species Streptomyces sp. NPDC045998. The sequence goes on along the minus strand of NZ_JBWKLJ010000003.1, from coordinate 617,835 downwards.
GGTGCTGCGTGATCCGGTGTCTCACATGCCGCAGCACGGAGCGCGTAGCCATCGCTCACCCCTCCCCGTGCTGCGCTTTCAGGTGCCGACGCAGGTACACGTTCGCGTCCGTCACCGCGCTGTGATCCGACACCGACCGCGCGTTCTGCCGACGATTCGCCAGCCCGAGACACTCCGAACAGCCGGGCACGGGCGCAGGCTCCCGCTGAAAGGGCGAGAGCGTGGAGCCCTGCTGTCTGCGTGCCGCCATCCGAGAACCTCCCTGGCATGGGTTGTCCGTGCCCAGCAATGATCCGCCGAGCGATGGTCGTTCGTGCACTCCAGTCACGTCATTGGGTAAAGATCACGCTCGACAGGCAGCCGACCATTCCGAGAGTTTCGCTCTGGCGCTCTCCCCGAACAGCGTACGTTCCTCGTATCCGGCGAATTCCTCGGCGTATGCCCGTACGTCCCTCGGGTCACGAAACACCATCACGCCTGTCGACATCTCCGCCGTGGCCAATCGGTCGTCGTAGATGGTGAAGGTATTCAGCGGACATCCCGGCATTGGGGTGTCGAGTGGGATCACTCCAAGACGCACGTTGGGTAGATGAGTAAGTGATGCCAGTCGGTCAAGCTGCACAGCCATCGCATCTGGAGGCAGGAACGGGGACCGTGCCGCCTGCTCGGTCAGAATGAACGTGAATCGCTTGGACCGGTCGTAGAGGACTTCTTGCCGTTCCAGTTTCCTGGCGATGGCTTTGCTGTGGTCTCCGGGGATGTGAGCGAGGCTGGCCCGAATGTACTCAGGCGTCGAGAGCAGAGCCGTAATCATGGAGAGCAGGAAGAACCGGAACTCCGCCGACGACGCTTCGAGTCCTGCCAACTCTCGTTGCTTCTTGTCGAGCCCTTTTCTCCGGAGCGCTCTCGCATCCTGCCATTCCGTGTTCGCCGTCCGGGCAAGCGCGGACACCTCCGCCACGACTTGGGGTGGGGCGTCGAGGGCAGTCAACAGGGTCTCGATGTCAAGGAGACTCGGCCGTGCCCGGCCGTTCTCAATGCGGCTCACCTTGGACTGCGACATGTTGCAACGCGCGGCAAGCCGGTCTCCGGAGAGACCGGCCGCTTTGCGTAGACCACGGAGCATGGCCCCCAACTCTTGCCAGGACTGGCCAAACTCCTCGGGCTCGAACGTCACCCTGTCACGCGCTCCGCGTATTCGAGGAAGGGGACGGACTCGGCGATGGCGATGCGCTGGTATTCGATGAACGGTGTGGGGTCGCCCTCGTACAGCTCTCGCCCGATCTGTGTTCCGTCCTCTTCGTAGTGCATGAGGACGACCGTGGAGCGGTCGAACATCCAGAAGTCTTGAACTCCCGGGAGCGGATTCTCCCGCTCGGTCACGTCGAGGATTCGGATGTCTTCCCCGATGGGTGCTTGATGGCGGTAGTACCGCTCGAACTCGAAGCGCAGGTAGTCGGAAAGCGGTCGAGTCAGGATGTGCACTCGCCCGACACTTCCCCCATTTTCCTTGCGCTGCCGGATCATCTCCGTCCATGAATCCTCGTACGGTCCCGGGAACCGCTCGCCGGCCAGGAATCGGGAGAACTCCTCAGCCTCTTGCGGTACCCGGTAAGTCGGCAGGGTCTCCAGCCGCCACGCTTCCGTACGGAAGTCGCGGAACTTGGCCTGCCAGTCCTCACCATCCAAGAACACGGAAAGCCTCCCTCAGCACGCTTGCCGGGATCTCGACAAGCCCCTCCCCTTCGGGCGGAGTGAACCCGTTGAACATGTCGCCCTGCACCACGAACGATCCCTTTTCGGTGAGGTACACGTTCGGGCAGTCGCCCTGCCCGCACTCCCCGTTCCCGTTGCCGGTGAGGCGGGTAAGTCCTGCACGCTCGGACATGCGTAACCCCCTGGTCTGTGGCCCCGGCTGGAGCCGTTGGACACGACCGTACGGGCGTCATGCATACGCGTCCATGCACGAACGTGGGTATGCACGTCCTTGCATGAAGTGGTCCAGCGATCCCTGTACGGGGCTGTGGCGGCCGGGCAGCGGTTGGCAGGCGTGCGCAGCCCACTGCCCGCTCCTCTACATACAGAGCGGCCCCCTCCGGTACCTCGACCAGAGGGGGCGCAGTGCTGGGGAGCGTCAGACGGCGAGAGCTTGCTTCACCTGGGCAAGGCTCGGGTTCGTCATGACGACCTCGTCGCCACCGTTGGTGGGAACTACACGAACCGTCGGCACGGTCTGGTTGCCCCCGTTGGCCTTCTCGACGAACGCGGCCGACTCAGGGTCCAGCTCGATGTTGATCTCGGTGTACGCGATGCCCTCGCGGTCCAGCTGGCTCTTCAGCCGCCGGCAGTAGCCGCACCACGTCGTGCTGTACATCGTCAGGGTGCCCTGCATCGTCTCTGCGCTCCTCGCGTTCACTGGGGGTGGGTGCCGGCCGGTTGCGGCACCAGGAGACAGAACGTACGCCCTCCGCCCGTCATTCCCGGGGTCGCACCGAGCGGCCGAGCGAGAGGATTAATACGACCGGGACCCCCGTCCTGTGGACAACCGGCGGGACCGCCGTCGCCGACCTGGCAGCATGGCAGGGTGACAGCAGCAACGGACTCCACTCTCTTCCCGCAGGTCCCCCAGACGGCCGACGCGGTGCTCGACGGGCTCGACCCCGAGCAGCGCGAGGTGGCGACGGCCCTGCACGGTCCGGTGTGCGTGCTGGCGGGTGCCGGCACGGGCAAGACGCGCGCGATCACCCACCGGATCGCGTACGGCGTGCGGGCGGGCATACTCGCGCCCGCCAGTGTGCTGGCCGTCACCTTCACCAACCGGGCCGCCGGAGAGATGCGCGGGCGGCTGCGCCAGCTCGGCGCGGGCGGCGTCCAGGCCCGCACCTTCCACTCCGCGGCCCTGCGCCAGCTCCAGTACTTCTGGCCGAAAGTGGTCGGTGGCGATCTGCCCCGCCTGGTGGAGCGCAAGATCCAGCTGGTCGCCGAGGCCGCCGCGCGCTGCCGCATCCGGCTCGACCGCAATGAGCTGCGCGACACCACCAGCGAGATCGAGTGGGCCAAGGTCACCCAGACGGTCCCCGCCGACTATCCGGCCGCGGTCGCCAAGGCCCAGCGCGACGCCCCGCGCGACCCCGCCGAGATTGGCCAGATCTATGCCATGTACGAGCAGCTCAAGCGGGACCGCGGAGTCATCGACTTCGAGGACGTGCTGCTGCTGACCGTCGGCATCCTCCAGGACCGCCACGACATCGCCGAGCAGATCCGCCGCCAGTACCAGCACTTCGTGGTGGACGAGTACCAGGACGTCTCGCCCCTCCAGCAGCGGCTCCTCGACCTGTGGCTGGGCGACCGGGACAACCTGTGCGTCGTCGGCGACGCCAGCCAGACGATCTACTCCTTCACCGGGGCCACCCCCGACCACCTGCTGAACTTCCGCGCCCGCCACCCGAACGCCACCGTGGTGAAGCTCGTCCGCGACTACCGCTCGACGCCGCAGGTCGTCCACCTGGCCAACGGGCTCCTCGCCCAGGCCCGCGGCCGGGCCGCCGAGCACCGCCTGGAGCTGATCTCCCAGCGCGACCCGGGCCCCGAGCCCGCCTACACGGAGTACGCCGACGAGCCCGCCGAGGCCGAGGGCACCGCCCGCCGCATCCGCGACCTGATCGCCGCCGGGGTGCCGGCCGGCGAGATCGCCGTGCTCTACCGGATCAACGCCCAGTCCGAGGTCTACGAGCAGGCCCTGGCAGACGCCGGCGTGCCGTACCAGCTGCGCGGCGCCGAGCGCTTCTTCGAGCGCGCCGAGGTGCGCGAGGCGGGCGTCGCCCTGCGCGGCGCGGCCCGCGCCGGCGGGAACGACTCGCTGCTCGACGACGCCGACGACCTGCCCTCGCAGGTGCGGGCCGTGCTGTCGACCAAGGGCTGGACCACCGAGCCCCCGGCCGGCTCCGGTGCCGTCCGCGACCGCTGGGAGTCGCTGGCCGCCCTGGTCCGGCTCGCCGAGGACTTCGCCCGCGCCCGCCCGGACGCCACGCTCGGCGACCTGGTGACCGAGCTCGACGAGCGGGCCGCCGCCCAGCACGCCCCCACCGTCCAGGGCGTCACCCTCGCCTCGCTCCACGCGGCGAAGGGCCTGGAGTGGGACGCCGTGTTCCTGGTCGGCCTCACCGAGGGCATGATGCCGATCACCTACGCCAAGACGGACGAGCAGGTCGAGGAGGAGCGCCGCCTGCTGTACGTCGGCGTCACCCGGGCCCGGCTGCACCTGTCGCTGTCCTGGGCGCTGTCGCGCTCGCCCGGCGGCCGCGCCTCCCGCCGCCCCACCCGGTTCCTCGCCGGACTGCGCCCCGGCTCGGCGTCCCCCGGCACCCGTACCGCCGGCGGGGGCGGCGGCGTCGAGCGCGGCAGCGGCGGCTCCCGCCGCAAGCGCCGGGGCCCGGTGCAGTGCCGGGTGTGCGGCAGCACCCTCACCGACGCCGGCGAGATGAAGCTCATGCGCTGCGAGGGCTGCCCCTCCGACATGGACGAGGGCCTCTACGAGCGCCTGCGCGAGTGGCGGTCGGAGCAGGCCAGGGAGCTCGGCCAGCCCGCGTACTGCGTCTTCACGGACAAGACCCTGATGGCGATCGCGGAGGCCGTGCCGTCGACCGATGGCGAGCTCGCCGCCATCTCGGGCGTCGGAGCGCGCAAACTGGACCGCTTCGGCGCCGACGTTCTGGCCATTTGCGCAGGTCAGGAGGTCGGCGAGAGCGGAGGGGAGGACTCCTGAAAACTCGTCGGAAAAATAGTTTGCGCCCACAGCAGTGATCCCCATAGGTTCTTAACCACGAGAACAGCGGCTTCTCTGAAGCCCTGTCCTTGTGCTGTACTTATCCGAATACGCGTGGGACCGGCTCCAACCGATCCCCCCAAGACGCCGAGAGGAGGCGATTCCAGTGATCAGCATCAACACCAGCCCCATCAGCACCACCGCCAAACTGACCGGTCACTCGGTCGTCTCCGCCTGCTCGCTCGGCCTCTCCGGTTCGGCGTTCATTGGCACCGGTATGTCCGGCCTCGTGGCCGAGCGTCCCGCCATGCTTCCGACGGATCTTCCCGTCCGGGAGCGCAATGAGCGACCGACCAAGGCACTGGAAGCAGCAGTAGTGAAGGCACAGGCCCAGGCCTATGCCTTTGCGGCGGCCAGTGCCGGAACCAAGAAGCAGACGCAGCACCACCACACGATGTGGGCCTTCCGTGGGCTCGAACCCTGGAGTGATCCAGCCTGATCCAGCATCAGGCCGGCGCCTTCAGGGCCGCGGAACCCCACCCGGGATCCGCGGCCCTTCTGTTTTCCCTGATGAGGGAGACGGAGCGAAGGGGCCTCGGGACAAGGCAGAACCCGGTACCAGCCCACCGGCCAACAGGCCGGACCGACCAGACGAGGAAGACAGAACCGTGCAACTCGAAGCGCACGCCCCGTCCGTACCGCCTTCACAGACGATCACACCGCCCGGCCTCACGGAGGACCCCGCTTTGACCCCCCTCACCGCGCTCACCGCGCTCGACGACGCCATCGAGAACCTGGGCGTACCCGTTCCCTGCCGTGCTTACGACCCCGAGGTCTTCTTCGCCGAGTCGCCGGCCGACGTCGAGTACGCCAAGTCCCTCTGCCGGACCTGCCCCCTCATGGAGGCCTGCCTGGCGGGCGCCAAGGAGCGGCGCGAGCCGTGGGGCGTCTGGGGCGGTGAGCTCTTCGTCCAGGGCGTCGTCGTCGCCCGCAAGCGGCCGCGTGGCCGCCCGCGCAAGAACCCGGTCGTGGCATGAACGCCACTGCCGGAACCATCGACCGCCCCCTGACGCACGATCCCCAGAAGCAGGCCCCCATGTCCTCTTCCGCGAGCGAGCCCAACGGCTCCGCCACCACCCCAGCTGCCACCACCATCGGCGCGAACGTCTCGCGTCAGAACAGGAACCGTGAGATGCAACTCCTCCAAGAAGCCCTGGCCCGTGCCCATATGCACGAGCGCATGCGGGAAGTGAACGCGGAACGCCAGGCCGTGCGCCTGGTCGCCGCCCGCCGTATGCAGCGCCGCGCCGAGCGTGTCTCGCTGCGCGCCCGCCGTGCTCTGGCCATGGCTGTTATGCACTAAGTGCCCCACGGCACTGAGCCAGACAGTGGAACCTCGCGGGGGCCGGTCCGAACGGACCGGCCCCCGCGGTGCGTTGCACGCGGCCCCGGCCCGGGCGGGGTTATCGTCTCGTAGTGAACGAGCGGACTCCTCCCCCCGAGCCGCAGGGCAAGCAGAGCGTGGTGTGCTCCCGCTGCGGCAAGACCGCCGACAAGCTGCCGGTGACCTGGACCTGTTCCGTGGAGAACGGCAGCCGCCGCTACTTCTGCGACGACTGCGCCCGCGCCCACCTCAGAGCCATCGAGAGCAGACTCGACTCCGCCTGGTGGTGACGGGGCCCGCCGGCCGGCGGGCCCGGCGCCGCCCCGCCGGCCGTTTCAGGCCTGCGCCTCCACCACGGCCGCGTCGTCCTCGCCGTCGTCCTCCGGCAGGAAGCCCGGCAGCCACGACTCCAGCTCGTCCCGCAGCCGCACCGTCGCGTTCAGCTGGCACAGCACCCCGATCGTGCTCAACGTCACCCGGTGGATCAGTAGGTAGGACGGCGGCAGGTTGAGCTGCTTGCCCAACTGGTACGCGGGAGACCGGACATCGGCGATCCGTGCCGCCTGGGCACGTATCCAGCCGCGCGTGAAGGTGAACGCGTCCACCTCCGCCGGCTCGATGATCGGCAGCAGGTACTCCAGCACCGCGTCCGGCTCGAGCTCGATCGTCTCCTTGACGAACCCCTCGGCGCACAGGAGTCCGTAGACCGTCTCCGCCTCTCCCTCCAGGGTCATCCGCAGGCAGGTTCCGATGGTGTCCGGCAGACCGCCCGGCAGCCGGTCCACCGTTCCGAAGTCCAGCACCCCCAGCCGCCACTCGCCCTCGCCACCGTCCGCCGCGGGCAGCAGCCGGAAGTTCCCCGGGTGCGGATCGGCGTGCAGCAGACCCGTGCGGGCGGGCCCCGAGAACAGGAACCGCGCCAGCAACTGCCCCGCCCGGTCCCGCTGCTCCGGCGTACCGTCCGTGATGATCTCCGCCAGCGGTATGCCCTCGATCCACTCGGTCACCAGCACCTGCTCGCACTGGTGCACCACATCCGGCACCACCACATCGGGATCGTCGGCGAACTCCGCCGCGTGCTGCCGCTGTGCCTCCGCTTCCAGGCTGTAGTCCAGTTCCTCCGCGACCCGGTCGCGCAACTCGGTGATCAGCGGCTTGATGTCCATGCCCGGAACCAGCGGCCCCAGCAGCCGGGCGAAGCGGCTCAGCTGCGCCAGGTCGGACAGCAGCGCGTCGCCCGCCCCCGGGTACTGCACCTTCACCGCCACCTGACGGCCGTCGTGCCACACGGCCCGGTGCACCTGGCCGATCGACGCGGCCGCCGACGGCTTGTCCTCGAACTCCAGGAACAGCTCGCGCCATTCCGCGCCCAGCCGCTCCTCCAGCACCGAGTGGACCGTACGGCTCGGCATCGGCGGAGCCGCCTCCTGGAGCTTGGTGAGCGCCGCACGGTAGGGCCCGGCGACCTCCTCCGGAAGCGCGGACTCGAAGACGGACAGCGCCTGCCCGAGCTTCATCGCGCCGCCCTTCAGCTCGCCCAGCACGCGGAACAGCTGGTCCGCCGTCCGCTGCTGCAGCTCCCGGGCCACTATCTCCGCCGACTTGCCGCCGATCCGCTTGCCCAGCCCCCATGTGGCCCGACCGGCGAAGCTCAGCGGCAACGCGGCCAACTTGGCGGTACGGGTGACCGCCTTCCGGGGAAGATCAGACATGTTGCCCCTCCACATCCCAGGCCGCCGTGCCGCGTTGCCTCCGGCATGACTGCGTTGACGCCGTTACCCCGCCATTGTGTCCTGCGCGGCCCCGGCCTCCGAGGCGTGCTCCCCCTCGCCGCGGCCCGCCGCGCCACAGGCGCAGTCGGGGTGCGGGGCGATCCGCTGCGCCCGCCAGTCCAGCAGCGGCAGCGACGTCTCCCAGCGGGTCCCCGTGCTCGCCGGCAGCTCCCCGTCCAGGAACGCCAGCGCGTGCGCCGCCGCCAGCCCCGCGGCCGCCGTCGCCAGGCCCAGGTCGCAGGCCGGCACCCGGCTCCGCCGGCCCGAGCGCCACTGCGCCAGCATCCGCGGCCACGCCGGGTCGCGGTCCACCCGCTCCAGATCCAGGCACCGTACGCATGCCGTGCCACCGGGCAGCACCAGCGGCCCCACCACACCCGTGGCCTCGATGACCCCCGCGTACAGATGGGGTGTGCCCGTGGCCACCCAGTCGTCCGCCGTCAACGGGTCCGGGGCGTACGCCGACAGCCCGTCCCGCGGAGCCACCACGACCAGCGACAGACCCGGCTCCGAGCCCGCCGGCCGCCCCGCCCGCGGTACGGTCCGCGGCGCGCGGCCGGCCGGTGCCGCCCGGCTCACCAGCCGCCGGGCCGCCGCGTCCCGCCGCTCGCCCACCGCCTGGGCCGGCAGCCCGCCGGGTGCGACGTCCCACGGCTCCACGCGATCGCCGTCCAGCACCTCCACCCGGCCGACCCCGGACGCCGACAGCAGCGCCGCGATGCTCGCGCCCACCCGCCCCGCGCCCCGCACCTGCACCCGCATCGAGCGCCGGGCCGCCAACCGCCGTATCGCGCCGCCCGGCTCGCGGTGGACGACGGAGAGCGACGCGAGGTCGGCGCGCAGCCGGTCGAGCGCTCCGTCCTCCTTGCGCAGCGCGTCCGCCGCCGGATCGCCCGCCGCCGCGTCGTCCAGCAGCCCCGCCCCCGCCAGCCGGGCCACCAGCGCCTCCATCCGGCCCTCCGGCAGCCCCAGCGCCCGGGCCTCCTCACGCAGGAGCCCCAGCCCCCGCGTCCCGTCGAAGAGGCCGAGCAGACTGCCCGTCGTCGTATCCACCGGGCCCAGCACCACCGCGTGTGCCGGTGTCGTCCCGAACTGCACGTACTGCAGATTCCGCCATGCCCGCCGCAGTGCGGGCTTCACCATCGGATGCATATCCGCCCCCGTGATCCCTGCCCGAATCCCCGTTGATCCGTTGCGGCCAGAATGCCCGTCGCGGCCGATACCGGTGGAAAGTTGTCCACAGGGCCGAGGTATTAGTCGTTTAGTCGTTCAAATGGTGCGGGCTATGGATGGATCATGCGGGAACCCGGCCGGAGGGAGGACTTCCCCCGCTGACAGCGGGTAACGTCGGGGCGTGCCCGCCGACCCGCAGCCCAGTCTGACCAGCGACCCGTCACGCCCTCCGGGGGCCGGCGCGGTCGAGGTCCGAAGGAGCTCCCGGCGCCGCCGGACGGTATCCGCCTACCGCGAGGGCGACCGGACGATCGTGCTCATCCCCGCCCGCATGTCGGAGGCGGAGGAGCGCCGCTGGGTGACCGTGATGCTCGACAAACTCGCGGCCCAGGAGAGCAAGCGCACCCCGGGCGACGGCGAACTGGCCGAGCGCGCCGCGCGCTTGTCCGACCAGTACTTCGAGGGCCGGGCCAGGCCGACGTCCGTGCGGTGGGTCACCAATCAGAACACCCGCTGGGGCTCCTGCACACCGGGGGAGGGCAGCATCCGCCTCTCGCACCGGTTGCAGGGCATGCCGGAGTACGTCATCGACTACGTACTCGTCCACGAGCTGGCCCACCTGCTGGTGCCGGGTCACGGGCCGCGGTTCTGGCGGCTGCTGGAGGCGTACCCCCGCACCGAGCGGGCCCGCGGCTACCTCGAAGGCGTCGTCGCGGCGGCCCGCCTGCCGCATCCACCGCCCGGTCGCGGAGAGTGATATTCACCGATCCTGTACCGAACGTGTACCGGCTTGGCCCGATGTCGTAGGGAGCCGTTAGCCTGGCGCGACGGATTCATGTTTCGGGATGGGGGACGGTCGTTACGCATGGCCAGGGAATTCCAACGCGGCCACAAGGCCAAGATCAGTGATCTGACGCCCGGGACCGATCTGTACGTGGGTGTGCAGATCGCGGCGCCCGGTCTGACCTTCGACATCAGCTGTTTCGGTCTCGACGCCGACGAACGGCTGTCCGACGACCGGTATTTCATCTTCTTCAACCAGCCGAAGTCGCCCGAGGAGTCCATCCAGCTCCTGGGCCCGCAGGCCGGCGACACCGAGTCCTTCCGTGTCACGCTCGACCGCGTCCCGGCCCACATCCACAAGCTGTCCTTCACCGCGACGATCGACGGCGCCGGACAGATGTCGCAGGTCGGGCCCGGACACATCCGCATCGTCGCGGGCGGCGAGGAAGTGGCGCGGTACGCCTTCACGGGCGCCGAGTTCAGCACCGAGCGCGCGGTCATGCTGGGCGACTTCTACCTCAAGGACGTCTGGCGGTTCGCCGCCGTCGGCCAGGGCTTCGACGGCGGCCTGGAGGCGCTGCTCAAGAACTTCGGCGGCGAGGTCGCCGAGGAGGAGCCCGCCGCCCCGCAGGCCCCGCAGACCGCGGCGCCGGGCTTCGCCCCGCCCGCGTTCGCCCCACCTGCCGCGCCCGCCCCCTCCGCACCACCTGCCCAGCCGCAGGCTCAGCCGCCGCAGCCGGCACCGTCGTTCGGAACCCCGGTCGCCCCGGTCGCCCCGGTCGCCCCGGCCCCAGTGCCCGCGCCCGCCCCGGAGCCCCCGGCGCCCGCGCCGCAGCCCATGCACGCCGCCCCGACCATGGCCGCACCGATGGCCCCGCCGGCCACGCCGACGCCGCCGCCCGGACAGTCGCCGTACGGACAGCCGCCGCAGCAGCCGCACTTCGGCCCGGGCCAGGGCCAGGTCCCCGGCCAGACCCCGCCGTACGGCCAGCCGGCCCCGGCCCCCGCCCCGTACGGTCAGCCGGCCCCGGCCCCGTACGGCCAGCAGCAGTACGGACAGCCCGCCTACGGTCAGCCGCAGTACGGCCAGCAGCCGCCCGCCGGCATGGCGCCGAGCGGCGGCGCCGGACTGGAGGCGGCGCTCCAGAAGTACCGCGAAACCGCCACCGGCCAGCGCTGGACCCCGCAGAACCAGCAGCTCATGCGGGTCGACCTCGCCATGGGCGGCACGCCCGTCCTCGCCCGCCAGGGCAGCATGGTCATGTACCAGGGCAAGGTCGAATTCGGCTACAAGGGCGCCGGTTTCTCCGGCCGCATCGTCGGCAACGCCACCGGCCAGGAGATGCAGCTGATGCGCTGCACCGGCCGCGGCCAGGTCTTCCTCGCCGAGAACGGCGCCCACCTGCACCCCATCGAGCTCCAGGGCGACGGCATCTGCGTCTCCGCCGAGAACGTCCTCGCGTTCGACGAGTCGCTGCAGTACGAGGTCCGCCGCATCGAGGGCCACGGCATTCCGGGCGGCGCGCTGTTCACCATGCAGTTCACCGGCACGGGCACGGTCGTCGTCAAGACGCACGGCGTCCCCGTCGTCCTCCCCGTCACACCGACCACCTTCGCCGACTGCAACGCCGTCGTCGCCTGGTCGTCGGCGTCCCAGGTGATCCTCTCCAGCCAGGTCCGGCTGCGCCGCAACGCGTACCCCGGCCACAGCGGGGAGACCGTCAACCTGCAGTTCCGGGGCGCCCCCGGCAACTTCATCGTCGTCCAGCCGTACGAGGTCTGAGGGAGCCCGAAGAATGAACCAGCAACTCGCGGGCTACGCCCCCACCCCCGTCGCGGCCCGGATGGAGAACCACGGCCGCCACATGCTCAAGGTCGCCATGGCCTCCGGCCAGGACCTGTACGCGCGCACCGGCTCGATGGTGTCCTACGAGGGCTTCGTCCAGTACGAGCCGAACCCGCCCGCCGTCCGCCAGATCGCCTCCCAGTGGATCACCGGCGAAGGCGCACCGATCATGAAGTGCTCCGGCGACGGCCTGCTGTACCTCGCCGACTACGGCGCCGACGTCGTGGTCATCAACCTCAACAACGACGCGATCTCCGTCAACGGCACCAACGTGCTGGCCTTCGACGCGCACCTCCAGTGGGGCGCCGAGAGGGTCAAGGGCCTGGCCAAGTTCGCCGGACAGGGCCTGTGGAACGTACAGATCGCCGGTACGGGCTGGGTCGCCCTCACCTCGCGCGGCACCCCGATCGTGGTCGACTGCGGCCGCGGCGAGGACGAGACGTACGTCGACCCCGACGCGCTCGTCGCCTGGTCGCCGACGCTCAAGGTGAAGGGCAAGCGCAGCTTCAAGGCCTCCTCCCTGATCGGGCGGGGCAGCGGGGAGGCGTACCAGATGGCCTTCTCCGGCCAGGGCATCGTCGTCGTACAGCCGAGCGAGGACAGCACCGACCGCCTGCGGATCCGGGGCTGAGGGGAGCGAGAACACATCATGCAGAGCCCGCTTTTCAGCTACACGGAACAGCAGACCCAGGACCGGTACGCCGTCCAGAACCCGCAGCTCCTGCGGGTGGCGCTCACCGGCCACGACGACGTCCTCGCCCGCAAGGGGGCCATGGTCGCCTACCAGGGACTGATCGACTTCGACGGTGAGTACCAGAACCAGACGCAGCGCCGCGCCCGCGCCAACACCGGTGAGGGCCTGGACCTGATGCGCTGCTCCGGCCAGGGCACCGTCTACTTCGCCAACCTCGCGCAGTACATCCACGTCGTGGAGGTCGACCAGGAGGGCATGACCGTGGACAGCGCCTATGTGCTGGCGCTCGACTCCACCCTGCACACCGAGGTCATCGCCGTGGACAGCCAGTACGGCATCTCCGGCTCCGGCAAGTACCAGCTGAACATCTCCGGCCGCGGCCAGGTCGCCCTGATGACCTCCGGACAGCCGCTGATGATGCACGTCACGCCGGAGAAGTACGTCAGCGTCGACTCCGACGCGGTCGTCGCCTGGTCGTCGTCGCTACGCGTCCAGATGCAGGCCCAGACCCACTCCTCCAGCGTGCGCCGCCGCCGCGGCTCCACGGGGGAGGGCTGGGAGCTGAGCTTCCTGGGGCAGGGCTTCGTGCTCGTCCAGCCCAGCGAGGTCATGCCGCCGCAGGCGGCCCAGATCGGGCAGGGAGTCGGCGCGCAGTTCGGCGTGGGCCAGCACGGCGCGCACGCCCAGAACCAGAACAACGCCTGGAACTGACCGCCGTGGGCGGGTGAGGGGCGGCCGCCAGGGCCAGCCGCCCCTCGCCGCTACGGAACCGTCCGGGCCGCCTCCACCAGCCGTACGACCGAGTCGTCGGCCACCGCCGCCACCTCGTCGTACGCGAACCAGCGCAGGTCCAGCGACTCCTCGCTGATCGCCTCCACCGCGTCCGGCGGCGCGACCGCCACGTACTGCAGGTCCAGGTGCCAGTGGCAGGGCGCCGGGATCGGGTGCCGGTCCAGCCGCACCGGCCCGCCCGGACGCAGCGCGAGCCCGGGGATCCCCGACTCCTCCGTCGCCTCCCGGAGCGCCGCCGCGGCCACGGTCTCGTCGCCGGGCTCGCAGTGCCCGCCCATCTGCAGCCACATGCCGAGCTTCTTGTGCAGGGTCAGCAGCACCCGGCCGCGCGCCGGATCGACCACCAGCGCGCTCGCCGTCAGGTGCCCGGCCTCGCACGCCTTCCACATGCCGTCCGGGTGCGCCGCCAGGTGATCGAGATAGAGCTGCCGCAGCTCGGGCTGGTCCTCGTACGCCTTCAGTACGAGGACGGCGTCGTCGTGCAGGTTCACTTGTCGGTGTCGTCCTCGTCGTCGCGCTGGGGCCCCTCGGGCCGGTCCTGGTTGCCCGCGGCCTCGCCGAGCATCTTGTCGAGCTCCGAGAAGTCCAGGTGCTCGCGGTGGACGAAGCCGTCCGGGTCGTCCAGGTCGGACGCCGTCGGCAGCATGTCCGGGTGCTGCCACAGGTCGTCGCGGCCGTCCACGCCGCGCGCGTCCGTCAGCGACGCCCACAGCCGGGACGCGTCGCGCAGGCGGCGCGGACGCAACTCCAGGCCGATCAGGGTGGCGAAGGTCTGCTCGGCCGGCCCGCCCGAGGCCCGGCGCCGGCGCAGCGTCTCGCGCAGCGCGGCGGCCGACGTCAGCCGGGACTTCGCGGCCTCGTGCACCACGGCGTCCACCCAGCCCTCGACCAGCGCCAGCGCCGTCTCCAGGCGGGCCAGCGCGGCCTTCTGCTCGGCCGTGTCCTCCGGCTGGAACATGCCCTGCTGGAGCGCCTCCTGCAGCTGCTCCGGGTTGGACGGGTCCAGACCGCTGACCGCGTCCTCCAGCTTGGTCGTGTCGACCTTGATCCCGCGTGCGTACCCCTCGACCGCGCCGAACAGGTGCGAGCGCAGCCACGGCACGTGGGCGAAGAGCCGCTGGTGAGCGGCCTCCCGCAGCGCCAGGTAGAGCCGCACCTCGTCCTTCGGGACGCCGAGGTCCTTGCCGAAGGCCTCCATGTTCAGCGGGAGCAGCGCGGCCTTGCCGGCCGGGCCCAGGGACAGGCCGACGTCCGTCGAGCCGACCACCTCGCCCGCCAGCACGCCCACGGCCTGACCGATCTGCTGGCCGAACATGGCGCCGCCCATGGAGCGCATCATGCCGAGCAGCGGCCCGGCCATGGCCTGCATCTCCTCGGGGAGGACGTCGCCCATGGCGGCACCCACGCGCTCGGCGACCGGGTCTACCAGCTGCTGCCAGGCGGGGAGCGTCGCCTCGACCCACTCCGCGCGGCTCCACGCCACGGCCGAGTGCGCACCGGACGGCAGGGACGTCACACCGTCCAGCCACAGGTCCGCCAGACGCACGGCCTCCTCGACCGCGGCGCGCTCGGCCGGACCCACGCTGGAGTCCTTGGTGCCGTCCGAGGTGCCCTGGGCGACCGTCTGGCGCGCGATCTGCTTGGCCATGTCCCAGTTGACGGGACCGCCCTCGTAGCTCAGCATCTGGCCGAGCTGCTGGAAGGCCGCCCCCAGATCGTTGGGGTTCAGCGAGCCGAACATCGCGGCGAACGGGTTGTCCGCGCCGCCCATGCCACCTGGCAGACCGCCGAACCCGAAGGGGTTGCCGGGGGCACCGGCACCCTTGTCACCTTCGGAGGGCTTCTTCTTGCCCTCGTCGCCGTCCTCCGGCTCCTCCGGCGGAAGGCCGAATCCGAATGGGGTGTCACTCACGGGTTTCCTCGGCTCGTAGGGCCGCCGGCTCCTGCCGGCGGCGGCTGCCCGACAACACCACCAGCGTAGACATCCGAGCCGGACATGGGCTCGGTGCTTCACTGAGTCCTGGCCTGCGGCAGGATGGACGCCACCTGGTACGTACGCGTCATTCACGTACGTACTGAAGACAACCGCTGGAGACGCCCGGTGAGTTCCCCAGATCCGCAGGTTCGCGCAGCGCGAAACCTCTCAACCCAGTCCGCCGCCCGCCGGCCCGTCGTCGCGGTCACCGGTGCCGCCTCCGGCGTCGGTGACCTGCTGACCCGGCGCCTCGTCGAGTCCGAGCAGATCAAGCAGGTCATCGCCATCGACGAGCGCAGAGGCGAGGTCTCCGAAGCGCACTGGCACATCCTGGACGTCCGGGACCCGGCCATCGCCGAGAAGCTGCGCGGCGCGGACGTGGTGGTGCACCTCGCCCTCGACCTCGACCTGGAGACCGACGCGGCCGCCCGCACGGCGTACAACGTCCGCGGCACCCAGACCGTGCTGACCGCCGCCGCGGCGGCGGGCGTCCACCGGGTGGTGCTGTGCACGTCGGCCATGGTCTACGGGGCACTGCCCGACAACGACGTCCCGCTCTCCGAGGACGCCGAGCTGCGGGCCACCGCCGAGGCCACCGGGGTGGGAGACCTCCTGGAGATCGAGCGCCTCGCACGCCGGGCGCCCCGCGCGCACCCCGGCCTGAACGTCACGGTCGTGCGCCCCACCGTCCTGGTCGGCGGCGGTACGGACACGGCGCTGACCCGCTACTTCGAGTCGCCGCGCCTGCTCGTGGTGGCCGGATCCCATCCCACCTGGCAGTTCTGCCACGTCGAGGACCTGGTCAGCGCCCTGGAGTACGCGGCGCTGGAGAAGGTCGAGGGGGAGTTCGCCGTCGGCTGCGACGGCTGGCTGGAGCAGGAGGAGGTCGAGGAGCTCAGCGGCATCCGTCGCATGGAGCTGCCGTCCGCGGTGGCCCTGGGCGCGGCGGCCCGCCTGCACCGGATCGGCCTCACGCCGTCGCCCGCCGGTGACCTCGCGTACACGATGCACCCCTGGGTGGTGAGCGTCGGACGGCTGCACGACGCCGGCTGGCGCCCGCGCTGGACCAACGAGGAGGTCCTCGCCGCGCTCCTGGAGGAGGTCCAGGGCCGCCACACGGTCGCCGGACGCCGCCTCGGCCGCAAGGATGCGACCGCGGCGGGCGCGGCGGGCGCGACGGTGGCGCTGCTCGGCACGGCGGCACTGGTACGGCGGGCCCGCAGGCGCCGCGGCCTGTAGCGCCGACCGGCCGGAGCTGTAGAAGGCTCCAACGCGCACGTGGACGGGCCGGGCGAAAACGCTATTCCGCGATGTCAGTGCCGTGCGGCACGATGGGCGGTATGGCACCCACGTACGACCACCCCGGCGAGCACGCGGCGGCGGACCCGATCCGGCTGCTGGAGATCCGCGACACCCCGCTGTCCCTGGACGAGGTCTTCCAGGCCGTCGGTGACGACGCGGCCGGCGGCACCGCGCTCTTCGTGGGCACCGTGCGCAACCACGACGGCGGCGCCGACGTCGACGCCCTCGGGTACTCCAGCCACCCGAGCGCCGAGGCCGAGCTGCGCCGGGTCGCCGAGAAGGTCGTCGCGGAGTTCCCGGTCCGTGCGCTGGCCGCGGTGCACCGGGTGGGCGATCTGGCCGTCGGGGATCTGGCGGTGGTCGTGGGCGTGTCGTGCCCGCACCGCGCGGAGGCCTTCGCGGCCTGCCGCAAGCTGATCGACGACCTCAAGCACGAGGTGCCGATCTGGAAGCACCAGCGGTTCTCCGACGGCACCGAGGAGTGGGTGGGGGCCTGCTGAGCCTCGGAGGCCGACCGGAGCTCCGGTCGGGTGGGACGATCGTCCGATTTGCGTAACCGCACCCCGGGCACGAGCGTTGAAACGGCGGATGGTTAATCTGCTGATCAGCCAGTGGCGAGTGAGCCGGTGGCGTTCGCTCATGGGGACGGGAGGTCGCGATGGCGGTTCTGGCGTGGTTGCTGATTCCGCTGTTCGCCGCCATCGGTGCCGCGATATGGGGGAGCTGGGCCTCGCGCACCCGTACCACGGAGGACGTGGCCGAGCTCGCCGGGTACGCCCGCTTCCGTGACGCGATGGAGAAGTCCCACTCCCGCGGCGGCCCCGTCTGAGGGCCCGGGAGTCACCCCGTACGGACCGGCCCCAGGGGTGCACTGACAGACGCGTCCCGTACTGTCGTTCCATGCCACGCCGCACTGCGACGATGCTCGCTTCGACCCTCATCCTCATCGCGCTGCTCTGCGCGGGCGTGTTCATCAAGGTGCCGTACTCCGAGATGAGCCCGGGACCGACGGTCAACACGCTCGGTGAGTCCGGCGGCGAGCCGGTGCTGCAGATCTCCGGCCACAAGACGTACCCGGCGTCCGGGCATCTCAATATGACGACGGTCAGGGTCACCGGTGCGGACTACAGGATGAACCTGGTCGAGGCCGTGTACGGATGGCTCGCCCACGACAGTGTCGTGGTGCCGCACGAGACCCTCTATCCGAACGGCAAGACCGAGGAGCAGTCCTCCCAGGAGAACGCCGAGGAGTTCAGCCAGTCCCAGGAGAGCGCCAAGGTGGCCGCGCTCGGGCAGCTGGGGATCCCGGTGGCGTCGCGGGTCGTGGTCTCCTCCGTCCAGAAGGACAGCCCCGCCGAGAGCACGCTCCACGCCGGCGACGTCATCAAGGCGGTGGACGGCACGGCCGTCAAGCAGCCGCAGGACGTCGCGAAGCTGGTCACCAAGCACCAGCCCGGCGAGAAGGTCGTCTTCACCATCGTCCCGGCGAAGGCGGCGGCCGCGGCGGAGAAGGCGGGCCAGGAGCCCACCACCACCGAGCAGATCACGATCACCACGAAGAAGTCACCCGAGGGCGACCGGGCGATCGTCGGCATCCAGGCCGGTGTCGATCACGCGTTCCCGTTCCCCATCGACATCTCGCTCGCCGACGTGGGCGGCCCCAGCGCGGGCCTGATGTTCTCGCTGGGCATCTACGACAAGCTGACGCCCGGCGACCTGACGGGCGGCACGTTCGTCGCCGGTACGGGCACCATCGACGAGAAGGGCAAGGTCGGCCCGATCGGCGGCATCGACATGAAGCTGGTCGGCGCGCGGAACGCGGGCGCCCGCTACTTCCTGACGCCCGCCGACAACTGCGCCGCGGCGGCCTCGGACACGCCCGACGGCCTCACCCTGATCAAGGTGGAGACGATCGACGGTGCGGTGAAGGCCCTGGAAAAGGTCCGCAAGGGCGACACCGCGGGCCTCCCGAGCTGCTCGGCGTCGTAAGCGCCGTACGCGCTGTCACGCCGTAGAGAGGTCGCCTGCGCCGTGAACGGCGCACATACGAGGGGCGCGGCATCCGCCGCGCCCCCTCCGTACCCGCGCCGTCTCAGCGCAGCCGACTCAGCCCTCGAACGTCGCCGCCAGGGCCTCCGCCAAGCCGGGGACCAGGTCGGCGCCCGTGAGGACCTCCGTCGGCGAGTCCTTCTCGCGCAGCCGCAGCGCCGACTCCCGGGCCCCGTTGCGCAGCACCGCCACCGTCATCCGGACCTCCTGGCGGTCCGGGTGGCCGGCGACCCACTTCGCCAGCGCCGCCTCGTCGAGCCCCTCCGGCACGGACGCCTCGGCGGACGGCGGCAGCATCAGCCGCTCCACCGTCATCGCGCACCCGGCGACCGCATCCGGCCACGCGATCGTGGCGAGGAACTCGTCGAGGGGCCGGTCGGCGGGGATCTCGTCCTGCTCGATCGGGGTGAGCGGCGCGGCGGCCTCGTCCGCGTCGAGACCGAGCTGGGACGCGAGTCCCGGCTCCTGGGAGCGCAACCGCGCGGTGTCGACGAGGGCGAAGAGCCGGGCCGGCTGGTCCCAGCCGAGGCCGGACGCGTACTCGTCGATTTCGAGCACCGCGCGGGTGAGCGGACTGGCGGCCATCGGGGGGCCGGAGGGGGAAACGTTGGACATGGGCAATATCCTGCCTCCTTTCCACCCGGATACGGGAACTAGGTAAAGCCTGAGTAAGTTGCATCAGTGGGCCCTACGCTCGCTGGGCCCGCTCAGACACGACCGCGAACTTCGAGGGGCGCACGTTGGCTTTCCAGATGCCGGACCGCGGCGGAGGCCCGACCGGGCCACGGATCAGAGTCGGCCGGCCGTCCCGGCGGGCCCGCACCCTGCTCATGACGCTGGGGGTGCTGGCCGTGCTGGCCATGCTCTTCGTCATGTTCGCCGGGTTCTGGACGGACTGGCTCTGGTACCGGTCGGTCCACTACTCCTCCGTCTTCACCACCACCCTGTGGACCAAGATCGGCCTGTTCGCCGTCTTCGGCCTGCTCATGGCGACCGCCGTCGGGCTGAACATCTGGCTCGCCCACCGGCTGCGCCCGCCGCTCAGCGCCATGTCGCTGGAGCAGCAGAGCCTGGACCGGTACCGGATGGGCGTGGCGCCCTACAAGAAGTGGGTGTTCCTGGCGATCACCGCCCTGGTCGGGCTGATCGCCGGCGCCTCCGCCTCCGGCCAGTGGCGCACCTGGCTGATGTGGGTGAACGGCGTGTCGTTCGGCCAGAAGGACCCGCAGTTCGGGCTGGACGTCTCCTTCTTCACCTTCGACCTGCCCTGGTACCGGTTCCTGCTCGGCTTCGGCTTCGCCGCGACCGTGCTGTCGCTGATCGCCGCCGCCCTGACGCACTACCTGTACGGCGGGCTGCGCATCACCAGCCCCGGCGCGCGCGCCACCGGAGCCGCCACCGGACACCTCTCCGTCCTCCTCGGCGTCTTCGTCTCGCTCAAGGCCGTGGCGTACTGGCTCGACCGGTACGGCCTCGCCGTGAAGTCCAGTGACTTCAAGGCGACCGGCAACTGGACGGGCCTGCGGTACGTGGACGCCAACGCCTACCTGCCGGCCAAGACGATCCTCTTCTGCATCGCCGCCATCTGCGCCGTGCTGTTCTTCGCGACGCTCTGGCGCCGCACCTGGCAGCTGCCGGTCATCGGCTTCGGCCTGATGGTGCTGTCGGCGATCCTCATCGGCGGGCTGTACCCGGCGATCGTGCAGAAGTTCCAGGTCCAGCCGAACGAGCAGGCCAAGGAAGCCCCGTACATCGCCAAGAACATCGAGGCGACGCGCAAGGCGTACGACATCGACGAGGCGGAGCCGGAGAACTACTCCGGCAAGTCGACCGTCAAGGCCAAGGACAAGCTGCGCAGCGACGCCGACTCGGCCGCCAGCTACCGCGTGGTGGACCCGAACATCGTCTCGCCCACCTTCCAGCAGCTCGAACAGCGCCGGAAGTACTACCAGTTCCCGACCACCCTGGACGTCGACCGGTACCAGGGCAAGGACACGGTCGTCGGTCTGCGCGAGCTCAACATCCGCGGCATCCCGAAGCGGAACTGGATCAACGACCACTTCACGTACACCCACGGCTATGGCGCGATCATGGCCACGGGCACGGGGACGGACGCCAACGGCTCGCCCGTCTTCACCGAGGCCGGTCTGCCCACCTCCGGCCAGCTCAAGACGTACGAGCAGCGGATCTACTACGGCGAGAAGACCGAGCAGTACTCGATCGTCGGCGGCCCGCAGAAGGAGCTCGACTACGAGCAGAACGGCGAGAAGACCACCAGCTACAAGGGCAAGAGCGGGGTCAGCCTCGAGAACACCTTCAACCGCGCGGCGTACGCGGTGGCCTTCAGCGAGCCGCAGATCCTCTACTCCGGAGCCATCGGCGACGGTTCGCGGATCCTCTACAACCGCACGCCCAAGCAGCGCGTCGAGGCGGTCGCCCCGTGGCTGACCATCGACGGCGACGCCTACCCGGCGGTCGTCGGCGGCCGCATCCAGTGGATCGTCGACGCCTACACGACGACGAACGGCTACCCGTACGCGTCCCGTACGACGCTGGGTACGACGACCACGGACTCGCTGACCGCCGGCAACGAGACCCGCGCGGTGGTCGCCCAGCAGAACCAGGTCAACTACATCCGCAACTCGGTGAAGGCCACCGTCGACGCCTACGACGGCACGGTGAAGCTGTACCAGTGGGACACCGAGGACCCGGTCCTGAAGACCTGGATGAAGGCGTTCCCCGGGACCGTCCAGCCGAAGGACGCCATCAAGGCGGACCTCAAGGAGCACCTGCGCTACCCGCAGGACATGTTCAAGGTCCAGCGCGAGCTGCTCACCCGCTATCACGTCAAGGACGCGGCGCAGTTCTACAGCGGCAGTGACGCCTGGCAGGTGCCGGACGACCCGACCAACAAGAACGGCCAAGCCGTTCCGCCGTACTACCTGAGCATGAAGATGCCGGGTGACACGGCGCAGCGCTTCTCGCTGACGACGACGTTCACCCCCAACGGGCGGCCCAACCTGGGCGGTTTCATGGCGGTCGACGCCGACGCCAACAGCAAGGAGTACGGCCGGATAAGGCTGCTGCGGGTGACGCAGGACGTGCCCGGCCCGGCGCAGGTCCAGAGCAAGCTCAACGGCCTGCCGTCCGTCGCCCAGTTCGTCCGCGACATGAAGGGCGCCGACTCCGACATCCAGTACGGCAACCTGCTGACGGTGCCGCTCGACGGCGGGTTCCTGTACGTCGAGCCGGTGTACGCGCAGGGCCGCAACGCCCTCTATCCGCTGCTGAAGAAGGTGGCCGTGTCGTACGTCGACGCGGACCAGCCGGAAGGCGACACCACCAAGGACACCACGGTGTTCGAGGACAACCTCGCCAAGGCGCTGAACGCGGTCTTCGGGGTGGAGGGCAGCACGCCCACCACGCCGCCCCCGCCGGGTGACACCACCAAGCCGCCGGCCACCGGCGACGCGGCGCTGCAGCAGGCCATCGCGGACGCGCAGAAGGCGTTCACGGACGGCGAGGCGGCGCTGAAGAAGGGCGACTGGGCGGCGTACGGCAAGGCTCAGGAAGCCCTCGCGGACGCCCTGCGGCGCGCCGCGGCGGCGGACGCGGCGGCCAAGGCCGACCAGAAGCCGGCGGACGGAAAGCCCGCCGACCCGAAGCCGACCGACGGCAAGCCGGCGGACCAGAAGCCCGCCGACCAGAAACCCGCAGGTTAAAGGCCCACCCCGCGTCGTGATACTGTGGTTTCACCGACGCGGGGTGGAGCAGCTCGGTAGCTCGCTGGGCTCATAACCCAGAGGTCGCAGGTTCAAATCCTGTCCCCGCTACTGAAGCCAAGGGCCCGGATCTTTCGAGATCCGGGCCCTTGGTGTGTGCCGGGGGAGTGCACGGTACGACGCGCCAAGCGGCGGCCGGGTGGGGGCAGTTGGAGTGACTCGTGTTTGACTTGTCTCCCTGTGGGCATGTCGACAAAACGCTGAAGTGACCTCACTGGCTGCGGTATACCAGGTGTACGCGGTTTGCGGGTGGTGCGACGATGGAATTCATGGGGGACAGGGCAACGCTTTTGGAAACAGGGCGGTTTGTGGACGGTGCGGAGACCGGCGACGCCGTCGAGACCGAGGCACGGCACCGTCGCGCCGCCGACGCCGGCGACACCGCGTCGATGAGCATCCTCGGAGCCATGCTGCTGCGCCGCGGCGACCTCGACGGCGCCGAGCCGTACCTGCGCGCGGCCACCGCCGACGGCGACCGTGCCGCCGCCAACAACCTGGGTGTCCTGCTGCACCAGCGCGGATACGCGGAGGAGGCCGCCGGCTGGTGGCGCATCGCCGCCGTGGCCGGCTCCGCCGCCGCCGCACACGCGCTGGGCCGTTACCACCGCGAGCGCGGCGACGAACCCGCCGCCGAGTACTGGCTGCGCCAGTCCGCCGAGCAGGGCCACGCCCTCGGCGCGTACGCCCTCGCCGACCTGCTGGAGCACCGCAGCGACGTCGGCGCCGAGCGCTGGCTCCGCGCCGCCGCCGAACAGGGCCACCGCGAGGCCGCCTACCGCCTCGCCCGCGCCCTGGAGCGCAAGGCGGAGGAGCAGGGCGACGGCGCCACCGCGACCGGCACGGGTCCCAGCACCGGCACCCGCCTCGGTACCGGCACGGGCCCCGGAACCGGTACCCGCCTCAGCGCCGGCACCGGCACCGGCACCCGCTTCAGCGCCGGAGCCGCGACCGAGACCGCCGAGCAGTGGTACCGGCAGGCCGCCGCGCGCGGGCACCGCCGCGCCGCGCTCCACCTCGGCGCCATCCTCGAAAAGCGCGGCGAGCTCAAGGAGGCCGGCCGCTGGTACCTCACCTCCGCCAAGGACGGTGAGCCCCGCGCCGCCTGCGCGCTGGGCTTCCTGCTGCGCGACGCCGGCGACGAGGACAGCGCCGCCGTGTGGTGGCTGCGCGCCGCCCAGGACGGCGACGGCAACGCCGCCAACGCGCTGGGCGCCCTGCACGCCGCCCGCGGCGAGCACCAGACCGCCGAGCGCTGGTACCGCGCGGCCACCGACGCGGGCGACGTCAACGGCGCGTACAACCTCGGGCTGCTGTACGCCGCCCAGAACCGCGTCGCCCAGGCCGAGCAGTGGTACCGCCGCGCCGCCTACGCCGGCCACCGCGAGGCCGCCAACGCCCTCGCCATCCTGCTCCTCCAGAGCGGCGACCCGAACGGCGCCGAGCCCTGGTTCTCCAAGGCGGCCGAGGCGGGCAGCGTCGACGCCGCCTTCAACCTCGGCATCCTCTACGCGGGCCGCGACGACGACCGTACGGCGCTGACCTGGTACGAGCGCGCCGCCGCGGCCGGCCACACCGAGGCCGCGCTCCAGGTCGGCATCGCCAAGCTCCGGGACGGCGACGAGCAGGAGGCCGAGCGCCACCTGCGGATCGCCGCGGGCGGCGGCAGTGCCGAGGCGGCGTTCCGCCTGGCCAGCGTCCTCGACGCGCGCCAGCCGCCGCCGGGCGCGCCCGCACTGGGCGAGCCGCAGGCGGCCAAGAGCGAGTGCGAGGAGTGGTACGAGCGGGCGGCCGAGCAGGGCCACCGCCGCGCCCAGGTGCGGATCGGCATGCTCGCCGCCGCGCGCGGCGACACCACCGAGGCGGCCCGCTGGTACCGGGTGGCCGCCGAGGCGGGCAGCCGGAACGGCGCCTTCAACCTCGGCCTGCTCCTCGCCCGCGACGGGAACGAGCGCGAGGCGGCCCTGTGGTGGACCCGCGCCGCCCGTGCCGGGCACGGCCGGGCGGCCCTGCGCCTGGCGCTGCTCGCCGCCCGCCGGGGCGAGCTGGCCGAGGGGCGCCGCTGGTGCACGCGCGCGGTCGAGCTGGGCCCGGCGGAGGTGGCCGAGCGGGCGGCGCGGCTGAGCGAGGCACTGCACCAGGAGCTCACGGCGTAGCGCGACCCGTCGCGTAACGCGGGTCACTCTCCAAGGCCCCCTTATGGATTTGCGCTGGTCCACGCCGTCCCGTAAGGTTGTGTTCAACGACGCGGGGTGGAGCAGCTCGGTAGCTCGCTGGGCTCATAACCCAGAGGTCGCAGGTTCAAATCCTGTCCCCGCTACTGAAACCGAAGGCCCGGATCCTGATGGATCCGGGCCTTCGGCATGTGCGCGTCGCATCACGCCCGTCGCCCGCATGCGAAAGCACCATGCGAAAAGGCCCCCCGGTTCTCCGGGGGGCCTTTTCGGCAAGACGGTCAGGGCGAGTCAAGACGAGTCAGGCAGTCGCGCAGTTGGGGCACACGCCGCGGTACGTGACCTCCACGTCCGAGATCGTGAAGCCGAAGCGCTCCGTGTCCGGCAGGTCGGACAGCGGGTCACCGGACGGGTGCACGTCGCGGATCGCGCCACACTGCGCGCAGACCAGGTGGTGGTGCGGGCGGTGGGCGTTCGGGTCGTACCGCTTGGCGCGGCGGTCCGTGGAGACCTCCAGGACCTCGCCCAGTGACACCAGCTCACCCAGCGTGTTGTACACGGTCGCTCGGGAGATCTCCGGGAGTCGCTCCACCGCGCGCGCGTGGACCTCGTCAGCCGTCAGATGGACGTGTTCGCCATCGAGGACCTCGGCCACGACACGGCGCTGCGCGGTCATACGCCAGCCGCGTCCGCGCAGTCGTTCCAACAGGTCGCTCATGCAGACCAGCCTAACAGGGAGGGGACTCAGTCCCGAACGGGTGTGGCTTTGGATAGACGCTTGACTTAGACAATGTCCATTGTAGGATCGGGAACGGCATTAGCCAAGGGACAGGACTTGCAGGAATGACGCAGGAGGCGCACGTGACGCAGGGACCGCTTACCACGGAGGCCGGCGCGCCGGTCGCCGACAACCAGAACAGCGAGACCGCGGGCGTCGGTGGTCCGGTTCTGGTCCAGGACCAGCTGCTGCTGGAGAAGCTCGCGCACTTCAACCGCGAGCGCATCCCGGAGCGCGTGGTCCACGCGCGCGGCGCCGGTGCGTACGGCACCTTCAAGGTGACGGCGGACGTCACCCCGTACACCCGCGCGAAGTTCCTCTCGGAGATAGGCAAGGAGACCGAGGTCTTCCTCCGCTTCTCGACCGTCGCGGGCAACCTCGGCGCGGCCGACGCCGTGCGCGACCCGCGTGGCTTCGCGCTGAAGTTCTACACCGAAGAGGGCAACTACGACCTCGTCGGCAACAACACGCCGGTGTTCTTCATCAAGGACGCCATCAAGTTCCCCGACTTCATCCACACCCAGAAGCGCGACCCGTACACCGGCTCGCAGGAGGCGGACAACGTCTGGGACTTCTGGAGCCTGTCGCCCGAGTCGACGCACCAGGTGACCTGGCTCTTCGGCGACCGCGGCATCCCCGCCTCGTACCGCCACATGGACGGCTTCGGCTCGCACACCTTCCAGTGGAACAACGAGGCCGGCGAGGTCTTCTGGGTCAAGTACCACTTCAAGACCGACCAGGGGATCAAGTGCCTCACCCAGGCCGAGGCCAACAAGCTCGCCGGTGAGGACCCGGACTCGCACCAGCGTGACCTGCGCGAGGCGATCGAGCGCGGCGAGTACCCGTCCTGGACCGTCGGGGTGCAGATCATGCCCGCCGCCGACGCCGCGACGTACCGCTTCAACCCGTTCGACCTGACCAAGGTGTGGCCGCACGCGGACTACCCGGTCATCGAGATCGGCAAGCTGGAGCTCAACCGCAACCCGGAGAACATCTTCGCCGAGGTCGAGCAGTCGATCTTCAGCCCCGCCCACTTCGTGCCGGGCATCGGCCCGTCGCCGGACAAGATGCTCCAGGGCCGCCTCTTCGCGTACGGCGACGCCCACCGCTACCGCGTCGGCATCAACGCCGACCACCTGCCGGTGAACCGCCCGCACGCCACCGAGGCGCGGACGAACAGCCGTGACGGCTTCCTGTACGACGGCCGCCACAAGGGCGCGAAAAACTACGAGCCGAACAGCTTCGGCGGCCCGCACCAGATCGACCGCCCGCTGTGGGCGCCGATCCAGGTGACCGGCGCGACCGGCGAGCAGCCGGCGCCCGTCCACGCCGAGGACAACGACTTCGTCCAGGCGGGCAACCTCTACCGGCTGATGTCGGAGGACGAGAAGAACCGTCTGATCGAGAACCTCTCCGGCTTCATCGCCAAGGTCTCGCGCGACGACATCGTCGAGCGCGCGATCAACAACTTCCGTCAGGCCGACGGAGACTTCGGCAAGCGGCTGGAGGCCGCGGTCCAGGCCCTGCGCGGCTGAACAGCACTGGATCGCTTGTCGTAGGAAGAGGGCCGGCTCCCGCAAGGGGGCCGGCCCTCCGGCCTTCCGGTGCCCGTCGGTGCTTGTCGGCCGCCCGCCGGCAGCGGCCTACGCCAGGACGGCCGCCGCCTCACGTCGCCGTACGGGCGACGCCCAGCAGCGGATGATGTCGCGCACGGAGACGATGCCGACCGGGCCGGTGCCGTCCAGCACGATCAGATGCCGGAAACCGCCGTGCGCCATGGCGGTGGCGGCCTCGTCCAGGGTCCACTCCGGGGCGGCGAAGACCACGTCGGTCGTCGTGTGTGCACCGGCGGTCTCCAGGTCCGGGTTCTGGCCGGCGCCGACGGATACGAGGATGTCGCGTTCGGTGAGGATGCCGAGGCCGCTGGTGTCGTGGTCCAGGACGACGGCCGCGCCGACGCGGCGCGCCGCCATCAGGGCGGCCGCCTGGCGGAGTGTGTGCGCGGGTCCGATGGTGAGGACCACCGTGCTCATGGCGTCACGGACGAGCATGGATGGAGCCACCTCCTTGGGTGAACCTTCACTTCGAGAACGGGTTCACAAGTTCACAAGTGGGGGGACTCTCAGAGTGGCAGCCCGGTGGTGCCGCAACAAGGGGTCTGCATCACCTGGCGCACATACGCCACGACGCTCCGTGCGCGCCATGGTCGTCAGGAGCGCTGGTTCAGGTACCCCAGCAACTCTTCGTGCAGCAGGCCGTTCGACGCCGCCGCGTTCCCGCTGTGCGGGCCGTGCTTGCCGTCCAGGCCGGTGAAGACACCGCCGGCCTCCTGCACCACGATCGCGTTCGCCGCCATGTCCCACAGCGACAGCTCCGGCTCCGCGCACATGTCCACCGAGCCCTCGGCGACCATCATGTACGGCCAGAAGTCGCCGTAGCCGCGCGTACGCCAGCACGCACGCGTGAGGTCCAGGAAGCCGTCGAGACGGCCCTGCTCCTCCCAGCCACTGAGCGAGGAGTACGCGAACGACGCGTCGGACACGTCCGCCACCTGCGACACATGGAGGCGCGTGGCCGACGACAGGCTCCGCCCGGTGTACGCGCCCAGCCCCTTCGCCGCCCACCAGCGGCGCCCGAGCGCGGGGGCCGACACCACGCCCACCACCGGCTGGAAGCCGCCCTCGCCCGCCTCCATGAGGGAGATCAGCGTCGCCCACACGGGTACGCCGCGGACGTAGTTCTTGGTGCCGTCGATCGGGTCGATCACCCAGCGGCGCGGGCCCGTGCCCTCGACGCCGTACTCCTCGCCGAGGATCGCGTCGCGCGGCCTCGCCCGCTGCAACTGGCCCCGGATCAGCTCCTCGGCGGCCCGGTCGGCCTCGCTCACCGGCGTCATGTCCGGTTTGGTCTCGACCTTGAGGTCGAGCGCCTTGAACCGGTCCATGGTGGCGGCGTCGGCGGCATCCGCGAGGACGTGGGCAAGACGCAGATCATCGTGGTAATCGGCCATGGCCCGCACTCTATCCCGGTGGACCGGCACCTTCCGCAGGGAGTCTTGACAGTGCGTGGCCACCCGTCAACTCTGAGCGCAGAGCCGCCAGGACACCCCCTTAGTGGTGAGCCGCTGGTCTGGGAGGTGACGATGCCCACTGCCCGAGACGCCCTGCTCGACGCCGCCCGTGCGGCGCTCGCGGACCTGCCCTGGCCGGCGGTCCGGATGGTCGAGGTCGCGGCCGCCGCCGGGGTGTCCAGGCAGACCCTCTACAACGAGTTCGGCAGCAAGGAGGGTCTGGCCCGTGCCCTGGTGCGGCACGAGGCCGACGCGTATCTGTGCGGCGTCGAACGGATCCTCGCCGAGCGGACCGACCCCACGGAACGGACCGACCCCACGAAACGGACCGACCCCGTCGACCGGTTCCTCTCGCTCACCGAATGGACCGTCCGCGAGGCCCGGGCGAGACCCCTCCTGCGTGCCCTGCTCACCGGCTGCTGGAGCGAACGGCTCCCCGTGCCGGGCCCCGCTCGGCCCCGTACGCGCGTACCGGGACCCCCGGCGCAGCGCCGGGCCGACGCGGGGGCCCCGGCGCCCGGGCAACTGGTGGCGGCGGTGCGGGACCGGTTGGGCGAGGCGGCGGGCCCGGGCGTGGACCGGGACGCCTGCGAGCTGCTCGTACGCCTCGCGCTGTCGTACGTCGTCGCGCCTCAGTGGGAGGAGCCGGACAACTGGAGGCCGATGACCCCGACGATCACCAGCGTGATCGAGATGATCTTCAGTACGGACACCAGGTCACCGAGGAAGATCATGCCGTAGATGGCGGTCCCCGCCGCTCCGATGCCGGTCCACACGGCGTACGCCGGGCCGACGTCCAGCTTCCGCAGCGAGAGGGTCAGCAGGCCGAAGCTGCCGAGCGCGAAACAGGCGAAGGCGACCGTCGGCCACAGCCGGGTGAAGCCGTGCGAGAGCTTGAGGCAGACCGCGAAACCCGTCTCCAGTAAACCCGCGACGATCACCAGCAGCCACGCCGTCCTCACAGTGCCTCCCGCGTCCGTGGTGATCCGTGACTGCTTCGTCGGACTTGGCCCGACTTGGTGCGATTATGCACTCGTCGGGCGGCGGGAAACGCAAACGTGCGCGACTCAGTCGCCTTCGCGTCGCTCACGCGTGGCGAGAAGTCGCCGCAGCGAGTACAGCCGCGCCGGATCCGCGTGGCCCTCGGCCACCCACTCGTCCAGTGCGCAGTCCGGCTCGTCGTGGCTGCACGCGCGCGGGCAGCCCTCGGTGCCCGGCACCAGCTCGGGGAAGGCGTTGATCACCCGGGACGGATCGACGTGGTGCAGCCCGAAGGACCGCACGCCCGGGGTGTCGATCACCCATCCGTCCGCGCGGTCGAGGGGCAGGGCCAGCGCCGAGGTGGTGGTGTGCCGGCCCCGTCCCGTCACGGCGTTGACGTCACCGGTGAGCCGGCGCCGCTCCTCCGGCACCAGCGCGTTGACGAGGGTCGTCTTGCCGACGCCCGAGTGGCCGACGAACGCGGTGGTGCGGCCGGCGAGGTACTCGCGCACCCGGTCGGCGGCGGTGTGCCCGTCGTACAGCTCCTCGCGGCTGGTGACGACGTACGGGATGTCGAGCGCGCCGTACAGCTCCAGCAGCTTCTCGGGCGGGGCGAGGTCCGACTTGGTGAGCACCAGCAGCGGTTCCAGGCCGCCGTCGAACGCCGCGACCAGGCAGCGGTCGACCAGCCGGGGCCGCGGCTCGGGGTCGGCGAGGGCGGTAACGATGGCCAGCTGGTCGGCGTTGGCGACCACGACCCGCTCGAACGGATCGTCGTCGTCGGCCGTACGGCGCAGGACGGACGAGCGCGGTTCGATCCGTACGATCCGGGCCAGCGTGTCCTTCTTGCCGGACAGGTCACCGACGAGCGACACCCGGTCGCCCACCACGGCGGCCTTGCGGCCCAGCTCCCGGGCCTTCATCGCCATGACCGTACGGCCGTCGACCAGGCACGTCAGCCGGCCCCGGTCCACGGTCAGGACCATGCCCTCCGCCGCGTCCTCGTGCTTGGGGCGGATGGTGGTGCGGGGGCGGTTGCCCTTGCGGTTGGGCCGCGAACGGATGTCGTCCTCGTCCGTGTGCTTGCCGTAGCGGCGCATGTCGTCAGGCCTCGAGCATTCCGGTCCACATCTGCGGGAAGTCGGGCAGGGTCTTGGCGGTCGTCGCCACGTTCTCGATCAGTACGCCGTCGACGGCGAGGCCGATGATCGAACCGGCCGTCGCCATGCGGTGGTCGTCGTACGTGTGGAAGACGCCGCCGTGCAGCGGGCGGGGACGGATGTGCAGCCCGTCCGCCGTCTCGGTGACATCGCCGCCCAGCTCGTTGATCTCCTTGGTGAGCGCGGCCAGGCGGTCCGTCTCGTGGAGGCGCAGATGGGCCACGCCGCGCAGGGTCGACGGCGAGTCGGCGAGCGCGGCGACCGCGGCGATGCCGGGCGTGAGCTCGCCGACCTCGCTCAGGTCCACGTCGATGCCGTGGATCGCGCCCGTACCGGTGAAGGTCAGGCCCTGCTCGGTGAGCTCGCAGGAACCGCCCATCTCGGTGAAGATCCGGCGCAGCGCGTCACCGGGCTGGGTGGTGCTGGACGGCCAGTCGGGGATGGTGACCCGCCCGCCGGTGACCAGGGCGGCGGCCAGGAACGGCTGCGCGTTGGACAGGTCCGGCTCGACGGTCAGGTCGCGGCCGAGCAGCGCGGAGGGGGAGACCCGCCACACGTTCGGCTCGCCGCCCGTCTCCGGCTCGTCGACCTGGGCGCCGACCGCGCGCAGCATGTCGACGGTCATCCGGATGTGCGGCATGGACGGCAGCTTGGAGCCGGTGTGCCGGACCTCGACGCCCTGGTTGAAGCGCGGCGCCGACAGCAGCAGGGCGCTGACGAACTGCGAGGACGAGGAGGCGTCGATCTCCACCGGGCCGCCGTCCAGGGCGCCGCTGCCGTGCACGGTCAGCGGCAGGCAGCCGCGCCCGTCGTCGTCGATGCGGGCGCCCAGGGCGCGCAGGGCGTCGATCACGCCGTGCAGCGGCCGCTCGTGGGAGCGCGGGTCGCCGTCGAAGTGGACCGGGCCGTCCGCGAGCGCGGCGACGGGAGGCAGGAAGCGCATCACCGTGCCGGCGTTGCCGACGTCGACGGTGGCCGGGCCGTGCAGGCCCGCCGGGATGATCCGCCACCGCTCGCCGGTGCCGTCGGGGCCCACGCCCTCCTCGATGCCGACGCCCAGGGTGCGCAGGGCCTCGGCCATCAGCAGGGTGTCGCGCGAGCGCAGCGGGCGGCGCAGCCAGCCGGGCTCGGAGGCGAGGGCGGCGAGGACCAGACCGCGGTTGGTGACCGACTTGGACCCGGGCACGGTGACGGTCGCGTCGACGGCTCCGCGCGCGTGGGGAGCGGGCCAGAGATCGGAGGGCACGGGGCTGCTATCGGTCATGCCCCTCACTTTAGACGGGCCCTATGGCCAGAGGTCACCTGCGCCGGATTGTCATGATCAGCTGACCGGCCGGCCGACCGCGGTGCTCACAGCCCCAGCATCCAGCGCCCCCCGCCGATCAGCGAGCACACCGACACCGTGTGGAAGAAGAACAGCCACAGAGCGGGCGGTACGTGGGTGAGCCGCGAGAGCTGGTCGGCGTCCGAGTCCGGCGCCCCGCCGTGCCGCCGCTTCGCCTGGAGCTCGAAGGCGGGGCGTACACCGCCCATAAGGAGGAACCACACCGCGCCGTACGCGAACGCCGCCTGGACGTCCGGTCCCGTCAGCCACGACACCAGCAGGAAGGCCGCGCCGGTGACGATCACGGTGAGCGCCCCGTACGCGTTGCGGATCATCACGAGCATCGCCGCGAGGAGCGCCGTCGCCACCCACAGCAGCAGCGTGACGCGGTGCGCCGCCAGCAGCCAGGCGCCGCCGAGGCCGAGCAGGGGCGGCGCGGTGTAGCCGGCGGCCGCGGTGAGGATCATGCCCAGGCCGGTCGGCCTGCCGCGGCTGACGGTCAGGCCGCTGGTGTCGGAGTGCAGCCGGATGCCCTGCAGACGGCGGCCGCTGACCAGGGCGACCAGGCCGTGGCCGCCCTCGTGGGCGATGGTGATGGCGTTGCGGGCGAGGCGCCATATCCCGGGCGGCGCGGTGACGGCGAGGGCGGCGACGGCCGTGGCGATCACGAGCCACCTGTCGGGGGCCGGCTGGGTACCGATGAGGCGGTCCCAGAGGGCGGCGAGGCTCGTGCTGTCCATGGTGGGGCGGCTCCCTGGAGTCGTGGGCGTACGGAGCATCCTCCGCGTCCGGCGGGCACGGACTCAAGCCCCGTCCGTCGCGCACACGTCCTAGGCTCGTGTGCGCACACACAGGAGGGGTGGTCAGACGATGTGCGGACGGTACGCGGCGAGCCGGAGGCCCGAGGACCTGACGGGTCTCTTCGGCGTCGAGAAGTGGGATCCCAAGGAGACCCTGGACGCCGACTGGAACGTGGCTCCCACCAAGGACGTCTACGCGGTCCTCGAACGCCCCCTCAAGGGAGCGGACTCCCGGCGCCCGGTCCGGCAGCTGAGGGCCCTGAAGTGGGGGCTCGTCCCGTCCTGGGCGAAGAACCCGGAGGGTGCCGCCCGGATGATCAACGCTCGGGCGGAGACCGTCCACGAGAAGCCCTCCTTCCGGCAGGCCTTCACCACGCGCCGGTGCATCCTGCCCGCCGACGGTTATTACGAGTGGGTGACCGGCGCCGACGAGCGGCAGCTGGAGGAGCAGGGCAAGCGCAAGCGCACGCGCAAGCAGCCGTACTTCGTCACGCCCGCCGACGGCTCGGTCTTCGCGATGGCGGGACTGTACGAGTTCTGGCGCGACCCCACCCTTCCGCCCGACCACCCGCAGGCGTGGTGGGCCACCTGCTCGGTGATCACCACGGAGGCGGACACCGACCCCCTGGGCGTGGCCCCCGCCGAGGGCCCGCGCTCGCTGGCGGACATCCACCCGCGCATGCCCCTGATGCTGACGCCCGACCGCTGGGACGCCTGGCTGGACCCGGCCCGTACGGAGGTGGAGGACCTGCGCTCGCTGCTCACGCCGCCGCCCGCCGGCCTGATGCGGGCCTATCCGGTGACGCCCGCCGTCAGCAACGTCCGCAACAACGGCCCCGAGCTGGTCGAGGAGCTGCCCGGCCCGGTGGAGGAAACCCTCTTCTGAGGACCGGGTTCCAGGGCCCCGGCTTGGCACCATGGCACCGTGACCAACAGTGAGATCGTGCCGACCGGCGTCGGCGACGCCCGTATCACCTGGTACGCCGCCGAGGGCGACGCCCGCCTCGTCGTGGCCCTCGGCCACGGCGCAGGGGGCGGTGTCGAGGCGCGGGACCTGCGGGCGCTCGCCGCGAGCCTGCCGGCCGCCGGGGTGACCGTCGCCCTCGTCGAACAGCCGTGGCGCGTCGCCGGGAAGAAGCTCGCCCCCGCGCCCAAGACCCTGGACGCCGCCTGGCGGGACCTCTGGCCCGCCCTGCGCGTGCCCGGGCTGCCGATCGTGGCCGGCGGGCGCAGCGCCGGGGCCCGCGTCGCCTGCCGCACCGCCGGCGAGCTGGGCGCCCGCGCCGTCCTCGCGCTGAGCTTCCCGCTCCACCCGCCGGGCAGGCCGGAGAGCTCCCGCGCACAGGAGCTCCTCGGCGCGGGCGTACCGACCCTCGTCGTCCAGGGCGGGAACGACCCCTTCGGCAGGCCGGCGGAGTTCCCGGAGGCAGGCCCCGGGGAGCGGTACGAGCTCGTGGAGGTCCCCTACGGGGACCACGGGTTCGCCGTGCCGAAGCGGGCGGCGGTGACCCAGGAGGAGGCGCTCGCGGTCATCACCGGGGCGGTCGCGAAGTGGGTGAGTGGCCTGCGGGAATGAGAAGCGGCCGGGGCGTTGTTGTGACGGGCGTCGGTGAACAGAGCAGAGCCAGGAGAGGGAGTCCGTCGCATGGGTTCGATCAGCTGCCCGAGCCGGTCCGAGGCCACTGAGCTCGACTGGACCGTGCTTCCCGCGGCCAGGACCGTCCCTGTCCGGGCATCGGGCGGAGCGAATCTGAAGGGACTGGCGCCGGAAGGTCGACTATTCTCCGATTCGAGCGGGTCCGCACTCGGTCTCGCCACAGCGCTGGAGGAGGTGGGTCCGGTCACTGGGACCGACACAGGGACCAACGAAGGCCCCGAGGAGACGGAGTCCGAGCGCAACGCGCGCTTCGAGCGGGACGCCCTCGGCTACCTCGACCAGATGTACTCGGCGGCCCTGCGCATGACGCGCAACCCGGCCGACGCCGAGGACCTGGTCCAGGAGACGTATGCCAAGGCGTACGGGTCCTTCCACCAGTTCCGGGAGGGGACCAACCTCAAGGCCTGGCTGTACCGGATCCTTACCAACACCTTCATCAACTCGTACCGCAAGAAGCAGCGCGAGCCCCAGCGCAGCGCCGCGGAGGAGATCGAGGACTGGCAGCTCGCCCGCGCCGAGTCGCACATGTCCACCGGTCTGCGGTCCGCCGAGTCGCAGGCGCTGGACCACCTGCCCGACTCCGATGTGAAGGAAGCCCTCCAGGCCATCCCGGAGGAGTTCCGCATCGCCGTGTATCTGGCCGACGTAGAGGGCTTTGCGTACAAGGAGATCGCGGACATCATGGGGACACCCATCGGTACGGTGATGTCCCGACTGCACCGTGGCCGCCGCCAGCTGCGCGGCATGCTCGAGGACTACGCCCGCGAACGCGGCCTGGTCCCCGCGGGCGCCGGAGAGTCGTCGAACAACGGGAAAGGCTCGGGCTCATGAGCTGCGGAGAGCCGCACGAGACGGAATGCGCAGAGGTCCTGGACCATCTCTACGAGTTCCTCGACCGTGAGATGCCCGACAGCGACTGCACCAAGTTCGAGGTGCACTTCGAGGAGTGCTCCCCGTGCCTCGAGAAGTACGGGCTCGAACAGGCCGTGAAGAAGCTGGTCAAGCGGTGCTGCGGCCATGACGACGTACCGAGCGACCTGCGGGCCAAGGTCATGGGGCGCATCGAGCTGATCCGCGCGGGCGAGACCGTGCCCGACCACGACGTGTCCGCCGGGCCCGCCCCCGCCACCCAGGAGTAGGCCCGGGCCGACTGCGCCGGTCGTCCGCACGCGCCGGTCGTCCGCACGCGCCGGTCGACCGCGGGGCGTGGTCACCCGAAGGGGCTAATCGATTCCGTCCGCCGCCACCGGGAGGCCACCGGCTCGTAGCCTGGCGCTCGATTCGGAGGGCCGGCGGGAGGCGGAAACGGTGGCGGGCATTCCGGTGGGGGCGTGGGCATACATCGCGGGCGCCGTACTGTGCGCCTCCGCGTGCGCGCTGCCCGCGTTCGACCCGGCCGCCGAGACCCCCTGGGGCGCGGTCGTGCTCCTCGCCGCGCTCTACGCCTTCTGCGAGTGGCCCGCCCGGTGGTCGGTCATCGGGCGGGCGACCGGGCGCGTCCCGGGCGGCTCCGCCGTACCGGTGAGCGCCGGGTCGTTCTTCCCCGTCCTGCTCGCCGCCGCGCTGCTGCTGCCGCCCGCCGCGGCCGCCCTCGTGGCCGTGCCCGGGGCGCTGACCGCCCCCGTTGAGCACCGGCCCGCCACCCCTCGCCGCATCTGGCGCGCCGCACGGCTGGCCATCGCCGCCTGGGCGGCCGCGTGGGCCGCCGCGCAGACGGCGGTCGCCTTCGGCAGCGGCCGCCCCGACGCCCTGTCGGCCGCGCCCGGCTTCCCGTACGTCCTGCTCCCCGCCGGCCTTTCGGCGCTCGCCTTCTGCCTCGTCCTCACCGCCCTCGACGGCGGCATCCTCGCCACCGCCGAACGCCTGCCGGTGCGCAGCGCCTGGCGCGGGCTGCTGCCGCGTTCGCTGGCGCCGCACGCCGTGCACGGGCTGGCCGGGCTGATGATGGCCGTGCTGTGGCGCAGCCCGTACGGCTGGCCCGCCGCGCTGTTCGTGCTGCTGCCGATGTACGTCTCCTGCTGGATGTTCGCGCAGTACCACCGCGAGCGCGCCGCCCACCAGGCGACGATCCGGGCGCTGGTCCAGGCCGTCGACATCAAGGACACCTACACCCGCGGCCACAGCGAGCGCGTCGGCCACGCGTCGGTGCTGATCGCCCGCGAACTGGGCATGGACGAGGCGCGCCTTGAGGTGATCCGCTTCGCCGGGATCCTCCACGACGTCGGAAAGCTCGGCGTGCCGACCCGGGTGCTGCGCAAGGACGGACCGCTGACCCCGGAGGAGCGGCGGGTGATCGAGCTGCACCCGGAGTACGGGCACGAGATGGTGCGCGGCATCGGGTTCCTGGGCGAGGCGCGGGCGGCGATCCTCCACCACCACGAACGGATGGACGGCAGCGGCTACCCCTACGGGCTGCGCGGCCGCCAGATCCCCGAGTTCGCGCGCGTGGTGGCCGTCGCGGACGCCTTCGACGCGATGACGTCGACCCGCTCCTACCGGCGCGCGCGGCCGGTCGCCACGGCGCTCGCGGAGCTGGAGCGCTGCGCGGGCACGCAGTTCGACCCCCGGATGGTGCGGGCCCTGGTGCGGGCGCTGGAGCGGCACGGCTGGGAGCCGGCGGTCACCGCCGACGACTCCCGCGACCCGGCGCGCCGAAACGTCCCTCCACCACGCGACCTGCCCCGGCCCCCGGGACCGGCGCCCGAGGACGTGCCCGACGCCGCCGCACGGGACGGCGCCGAGCGGGACGGAGACATGCGGGGCCGCGACGCGCGGGGCCGGGCCCGGTGAGGGCGCTCGGGGCCGCCCACGCGGCCGCCGCCGCGCTCACCGCCGCCGGACTCGCCTGGACGCTGTGGCACGGCGTCGCCGAGCCCGGCACCGCGCTCGCCTTCGGCCTGCTCATCGCCGTCGGGGAGCTCGCCCGCTGGGCCGCCCGCCCCGGGGTGGCGGCCGGGCCCGTGCTCGCGGAGCCCTGGGGCCGGGAAGCCGCGCCCCTCGGCGCCGCCGGGGCCCTCGCGTACGCCCTGCTCGGCGAGTCCGCCGGGCGGCCCACCACCCACGGGGTCCTCCAGACGATCGCCGTCGTCTTCGCCGGGGCGCTCGTCGGAGCCGTACCGCACGTCGCCCGGGGCTGCGGGCCGGCGCTGGACCACCTGGCCCGCCGGGTGCTGACCACGGCGTTCGCCGCCGTCTGCTTCCAGCCCCTCTACAACTCCGGACGACTGGACGAGACCGTCGGACAGGGCCCCTACTACGCCCTGTTCCTGGCGCTCCTGCTGGTGCTGACCGCCTTGTGCGACGCCGTCCTCGCCGCCCTCATGCTGCGCGCCCGCACGGGCTACCGGTACGGGCCCCTCCTCCGCGACGAACTGCGCGCCCTGCTCGGCGTCGGTTCCGCGGTGTGCGCCACCGGCGCCGTCATCGCCCTCGCCGTCGCGGCCGCCGGACTGTGGGCGCTTCCCCTCTTCTGCGTACCCCTGCTCCTCACCCAGCTGTCCTTCCGCCGGTACGCCGCCGTCCGCGCGACGTACCGCCAGACCATCGCCTCCCTCGCGCGTGCCACCGAGATCGCCGGGTACACGACCCCGGGACATGCCCACCGGGTGGCGGCGCTCAGCCTCGCCGTGGGGCGGGAGCTGGGCCTGTCGGAGCCCGACCTGACCGTGCTGGAGTACGCCGCGCTGATGCACGACATCGGACAGCTGTCCCTCGTAGACCCCGTACCGGAGGGGGCCACCGCCCTCCTCCCGGCCGCCGAGCAGCGGCGCATCGCCCTCCTCGGCGGGGCCGTGGTGCGCCAGACCGGCGTGCCGGCGGCCGTCGCGGTCGTCGTGGAGCGGCAGGCCGACCCGTACCGGGAGCAGCCGCCGCCCGCCCGGATCGTCCGCGCCGTCAACGCGTACGACGATCTGGCCGGGGAAACCGCCCAGGGATCCCTCACCGCCCTGGAGCAGCTGAGGCTGGGCACCGCGCGCGACTACCACCCCGCGGTGGTGGAAGCCCTGGCCAGGGTGGTGGCCCGGGGCTGCGTCACCGGTCGCGCAGCTGGGTAACCCATGGGTAATGAGCGGGCGCCCGACCCGGCATGGTTGGATGCGAACAAGAGGGTGTCCGGGGGCAGAGACCTTCAGCGAAAGCGACCGGCAGACCGGCAGGCGGGAATCGTGAGGATCTTCGGGAAGGTACGGCATCGGCCCTCCGCCTCGTGGCGGCAGGCCACCGACCGCGCGTTCACGCTGATCGGGGACGGGCGGTACGAGGACGCGGGCGCGCTGCTGACGCGGGCGGCGGACCTGGAGCCCTGG
This sequence comes from Streptomyces sp. NPDC045998, assembly GCF_056430285.1. Lineage (NCBI taxonomy): Bacteria > Bacillati > Actinomycetota > Actinomycetes > Kitasatosporales > Streptomycetaceae > Streptomyces > Streptomyces sp. NPDC045998. The sequence goes on along the minus strand of NZ_JBWKLJ010000003.1, from coordinate 579,270 downwards.
CTCTCGGAGTCCTGGTTCAACCTGGCGCTGCTGCACAAGTTCCGGCACGACTGGGAGCAGGCGCGCACGGCGGGCCTGCGGGCGGTCGCGCTCCTCGACAAGGACACCGGCGCCCCGGACTGGTGGAACGTCGGCATCGCCGCCACCGCGCTCCAGGACTGGCCGCTGGCGCGCCGCGCCTGGCAGGCGTACGGCCTGAAGGTGCCGGGGGCCGCCGCGGCGGGCGGTGAGCCGACCGGGATGGAGCTGGGCAGCGCCGCCGTACGGCTGTCGCCGGAGGGCGAGGCCGAGGTGGTGTGGGGCCGACGGCTCGACCCGGCCCGGATAGAGGTGCTCTCCATTCCGCTGCCGTCCTCGGGCCGGCGCTGGGGCGAGGTCGTGCTGCACGACGGGGTCCCCCATGGAGAGCGCACCACGTCCGCCGGGCACAGCTTCCCGGTGTTCGACGAGATCGAGCTGTGGGCGCCGTCCCCCGTACCGACCTGGGTGGTGCTCCTGGAGGCGGCGACCGAGGCCGACCGGGACGCCCTGGAACGGCTCGCGGCCGACGCCGGGTTCGCCGCCGAGGACTGGTCCTCGTCCGTACGGCTGCTGTGCCGGCCCTGCTCCGAGTCGCGGATGCCGAGCGCCGAGGGCGAGGGCGAGCACCTGGACCCGCACGACCACAGCGAGCCGGGGCACCCGGGCCCGCTCGGACACCGCTCGCCGGGCGAACTGTGGGTGCCGGAGCGCGAGTGCGGCATCGCGGCGCCCGCCGGCCTGGTCCGCGGGCTGCTGGACGGCTGGGTGGCGGACAGCCCGGACAGCCGTGAGTGGCGCGATCTCGAAGAAGTCTGCTGAGCCGGGTCGTAGGCTGTACCAGCACATCAGCATGCATGCATCGGGTACTGAGAAAGGCGCAGAGGCGGACATGGCGCAGCAGGAGACGGATCCGTACGTCGACGACGAGGGTTTCATCATCGACACGGAGGACTGCGAGGAGCGCGAGCGCGCCCACCGGGAGCGCGGCACGTCCCGCCCGATCACCGTCGTCGGGAACCCGGTGCTCCACAAGGAGTGCAAGGACGTCACCGAGTTCGACGACTCGCTGGCCCGGCTGATCGACGACATGTTCGCCAGCCAGCGGACCGCCGAGGGCGTCGGCCTGGCGGCCAATCAGATCGGTGTGGACCTGAAGGTCTTCGTCTACGACTGCCCGGACGACGAGGGCGTCCGGCACGTGGGTGTCGTCTGCAACCCCGTGCTGGAGGAGCTGCCGCCGGAGCTGCGCGTGCTCGACGACTCCAACGAGGGCTGCCTGTCCGTCCCGACGGCGTACGCCTCGCTGGCCCGGCCCGACTACGCCGTGGTGCGCGGGCAGGACGCCAAGGGCAACCCCATCAAGGTGCGCGGCACCGGGTACTTCGCCCGCTGCCTCCAGCACGAGACGGACCACCTGTACGGGTACCTGTACATCGACCGCCTGTCGAAGCGCGACCGCAAGGACGCGCTGAAGCAGATGGAGGCGGGTACGCCGCGCTACCCGGTCGTCGCCAACGACTGAGCCGCCGTACGGCTCGACGGGCCCCGCTCACCCGGTGAGCGGGGCCCGTCGGCGTCTCAGAAGTCCTCGTCGAGGTCGACCGAGCCCTCCACCGCCACCTGGTAGGCGGAGGGGCGGCGCTCGAAGAAGTTCGTGAGCTCCTGGACGCCCTGGAGCTCCATGAACGAGAACGGGTTCTCCGAGCCGTACACCGGCGCGAAGCCGAGGCGCATCAGGCGCTGGTCGGCGACGCACTCCAGGTACTGGCGCATCGACTCGGTGTTCATGCCCGGAAGGCCGTCGCCGCACAGGTCGCGACCGAACTGGAGCTCCGCCTCCACCGCTTCCCTCAGCATGTCGGTGACCTGCTGCTGGAGCTCGTCGTCGAAGAGGTCCGGCTCCTCCTTGCGGACGGTGTCGACGACCTCGAACGCGAAGTTCATGTGCATCGTCTCGTCACGGAAGACCCAGTTGGTGCCGGTCGCCAGGCCGTGCAGCAGACCGCGCGACCGGAACCAGTACACGTAGGCGAAGGCCCCGTAGAAGAACAGGCCCTCGATGCAGGCGGCGAAGCAGATCAGGTTCAGCAGGAAGCGGCGGCGGTCGGCCTTCGTCTCCAGCCGCTCGATCTTCTCGACCGAGTCCATCCACCGGAAGCAGAACTGCGCCTTCTCGCGGATGGAGGGGATGTTCTCCACGGCGGCGAAGGCGGCCGTACGGTCTTCCGGATCGGGCAGGTAGGTGTCGAGCAGCGTCAGGTAGAACTGGACGTGCACGGCCTCCTCGAACAGCTGCCGCGACAGGTACAGCCGCGCCTCGGGCGAGTTGATGTGCTTGTAGAGCGTCAGCACCAGGTTGTTCGCGACGATCGAGTCACCGGTCGCGAAGAACGCGACCAGCCGGCCGATCAGGTGCTGCTCGCCGGGCGTCAGCTTGGCGAGGTCGGCGACGTCGGAGTGGAGGTCGACCTCCTCCACGGTCCAGGTGTTCTTGATGGCGTCCCGGTAGCGCTCGTAGAAGTCCGGGTAGCGCATGGGGCGGAGAGTCAGCTCGAAGCCCGGGTCGAGAAGGTTCTTTTCGGGGGAACTCATTACTGGCAGGCCTCGCAGGACTCGGGGTTCTCAAGGGAGCAGGCGACGGCCTCGGGGTCGGCGGCCTGCTGCACGGGGATGGTGGGTGCCGCGGACGCGGCGCGGGCGATCCGGGTCGCCGGGCGCGAACGCAGGTAGTACGTCGTCTTCAGGCCCTGCTTCCAGGCGTACGCGTACATCGACGACAGCTTGCCGATGGTGGGCGTCTCCATGAACAGGTTCAGCGACTGCGACTGGTCCAGGAACGGCGTACGGGCCGCCGCCATGTCGATCAGGCCGCGCTGCGGGATCTCCCACGCCGTGCGGTACAGCGTGCGGATCTCCTCCGGCACCCAGGAGAAGCCCTGTACCGAGCCGCTGGACTCGCGCAGCGCCTCACGGGTCTGCGCGTCCCAGACGCCCAGCCGCTTCAGGTCCTCCACCAGGTACGAGTTGACCTGGAGGAACTCGCCGGACAGCGTCTCGCGCTTGAAGAGGTTGGAGACCTGCGGCTCGATGCACTCGTACACACCGGCGATCGAGGCGATGGTCGCGGTCGGCGCGATGGCGAGCAGCAGCGAGTTGCGCATGCCGACGGCGGCGACGCGCTCGCGCAGGGCCGCCCACCGCTTCGGCCAGGTGAGCTCGGTGTCGTAGTGGTCGGGGTGCAGCACACCGCGCGCGGTGCGGGTCTGCTCCCAGGCGGGCAGCGGGCCGTTGCGCTCGGCCAGGTCGGCGGAGGCCTCGTACGCCGCCAGCATGATCCGCTCGGCGATGCGCGTGGACAGGGTGCGCGCCTCGGGGGAGTCGAACGGCAGGCGCAGCTTGAAGAAGACGTCCTGGAGGCCCATCGCGCCCAGGCCGACCGGCCGCCACTTGGCGTTGGAACGCCCGGCCTGCTCGGTCGGGTAGAAGTTGATGTCCACGACCCGGTCCAGGAAGGTCACGGCGGTGCGGACGGTCGCGTCGAGCCGCTCCCAGTCGATGTCCCCGCCGTTGACGAAGGCGCCCAGGTTGACCGAGCCGAGGTTGCAGACGGCCGTCTCGCCGTCGTTCGTCACCTCGATGATCTCGGTGCAGAGGTTCGAGGAGTGGACGACCGTGCCGGGCTCGGCGGTCTGGTTGGCCGTACGGTTCGAGGCGTCCTTGAACGTCATCCAGCCGTTGCCGGTCTGGGCGAGGGTCCGCATCATCCGCCCGTACAGGTCACGGGCCGGCATGGTCTTGCGGGCCAGTCCCTTGGCCTCGGCGGCGCGGTAGGCGGCGTCGAACTCCTCGCCCCACAGGTCGACCAGCTCGGGCACGTCCGCCGGCGAGAACAGCGACCACGCGGCGTCGGCGTTGACCCGGCGCATGAACTCGTCCGGGATCCAGTGCGCGAGGTTGAGGTTGTGGGTGCGCCGGGCGTCCTCGCCGGTGTTGTCGCGCAGCTCCAGGAACTCCTCGATGTCCGCGTGCCAGGTCTCCAGGTACACGGCGGCCGCGCCCTTGCGCCGCCCGCCCTGGTTCACGGCCGCGACGGAGGCGTCGAGGGTCTTCAGGAACGGCACGATGCCGTTGGAGTGCCCGTTCGTGCCCCGGATCAGCGAGCCGCGGGCGCGGATGCGCGAGTACGACAGGCCGATGCCGCCCGCGTGCTTCGAGAGCCGCGCCACCTGGTGGTAGCGGTCGTAGATCGAGTCCAGCTCGTCCAGCGGCGAGTCCAGCAGGTAGCACGACGACATCTGCGGGTGGCGCGTACCGGAGTTGAACAGCGTGGGGGAGGAGGGCAGGTAGTCGAGGCGGCTCATCAGGCCGTACAGCGCCGCGACCTCGTCCAGCGCGCGGACGCTGTCGTCCTCGGCCAGCCCGGCCGCCACCCGGAGCAGGAAGTGCTGCGGCGTCTCGATGACCTTGCGCGTGATCGGGTGGCGCAGCAGGTAGCGGGAGTAGAGCGTCCGCAGCCCGAAGTAGCCGAACCGGTCGTCGGCCGCCGGGTCGACCAGCCCGTCCAGCCGCTCGCGGTGGACGCGGACGAAGTCGGCGGTGCGGTCGGCGATCAGCCCCTCGCGGTGCCCCACGGCGACGGAGCCGGAGAACGACGTGACCCCCTGCGAGGCCGCCTCCGCCGCGATGCCGATGGTCAGCAGCCGGGCCGCGAGCCGCGAGTACGCCGGGTCCTCGGCGATCAGCCCGGCGGCCGCCTCGGTGGCGAGCTCCCGCAGCTCCGCCTCGTCCGAGCCGGCGTGCCGGCCGCGCAGCGCGGCGGCGGCGACCCGGCCGGGGTCGGTGTCGGGGAGGTCGGCGGTCAGGTCGGTCAGGGTGCGCAGCAGGACGGTCCCGGGACCGTCGCCCGCGTCGTTCCCGTCGCTCTGGCTCGCTGACACCGGATCGGCTGGCGCGATGGTCACGTGGGGCTCTCCCTCGCTCGGCTCGGGGCCACCGGCGGCGGGGCACGGCAGAGCGGGGCGCCTCCGGCACGGGGGCGCACGTATCCGCGTCCACCGGCCCATTCCGCGAGGCCCGGACGTCTGGGCACCCGGGCCGGACGGTCCGGGCGCGCTGCCGGCAGGTGCTCGGACTCGTGGGTGCCCAAAGGCACACCAACACACCGTTGCGGGACAGTTCCGGATTCGCACCGGATTCCCCTGCGACGACAGCGAGATGAGCATACATGTGGGGGGCGGCCGCTGAGCCACCCCCCACATCTTGTGTCGGCCACCACAAGACGCGCCGGTCAGAGGTCGAGCGCGTACGTACGCAGCGTCACCCCCGGGACCGGCGTCCAGTCGCGCTCCGGGGTGCGTACGAACCCCAGCCGCTCGTACACGCGGTGCGCGGTCCGCATCGCCTGCTGGGAGGAGAGCACCACCCGGCGGCAGCCGTCCGCCGCCCGTGCCCGCTCCACGCACGCCCGGACGAGCGCCTCCCCGGCGCCGCGCCGCCGGTCCTCGCGCGCGACCGCGAGCATCCGGATCTCGGCCTCGCCGTTCCCCGCCAGCTCGGCCAGGGGCCCGCCGCCCGGGGCGAACGTCACGCCGCCCAGCAGCCGCTCGCCCCGGCCGGGCGCGCCCGGCTCCACGGCGTCCGGCTCCACGCCGCCCCGCTCCACGGCCACGAGGACCTCGGCGCCGGCGGCCCGCCCGGCCACGTCCCGCAGTTCGATCAGATACTCGTCGCTGTCGGCGAAGGCCAGCAGCCCGTCGGCGAGGTACGCCTGCGCCGTGAGCTCGCCCAGCGCCGCGTGCTCCTCCGGCCGTACCGCCCTGATGGTGATGTCCATGGGGCCAGAGTGCACAACGAAGCGGGCCGCCGCGCCTCCGTGAGGGAGGCGCGACGGCCCGTCGTACGCGGATGGGTCAGTGGCCCGAGCCCGCCGTGGCCTTGGGGAGCTCCACCTGGACGCCCGGGTCGCCCGCGTCCGCCGTGTAGTCCTCCGGCGAGGTCTCGTCGATGCCCTCCGGGGCCTTGACGGCCTTGAGGACGAAGGTGAGGACGACCACGACCAGGACGTTGAGGACGAAGGCCGTGAGGCCGATGTAGCCGATCTCGCCGATGCCGGGGATCTCGGCGGACGAGCCGCCGAAGTGCTTCTGGGTCGGGCTGGCGACGCCGTACGCGGCGGCCGTGCCGTAGACCATGCCGACCGCCCAGCCGGCGAGCAGCGCCCAGCGGTGGAACCAGCGGGTGAACAGGCCGCCCACCAGCGCCGGCAGGGTCTGGAGGATCCAGATGCCGCCCAGCAGCTGGAAGTTGATGGCGACGGTCTTGTCCATGGTGAGGACGAAGGCCAGCGCGCCCACCTTCACCAGCAGCGACACCAGCTTGGACACCTTGGTCTCCTGCTCCGGGGTGGCGTCCGGCTTCAGGAAGTCCTTGTAGATGTTGCGGGTGAAGAGGTTGGCGGCGGCGATGGACATGATGGCCGCGGGGACCAGCGCGCCGATGCCGATGGCCGCGAAGGCGACGCCCGCGAACCAGTCCGGGAACATGTTCTCGAACAGCTGCGGGATGGCCAGCTGGCCGTTCTGCACCTTCACGCCCGCCGCGATCGCCATGAAGCCGAGCAGCGCCAGCAGACCCAGCATCAGCGAGTACAGCGGCAGGATCGTGGTGTTGCGGCGGATCACGTCACGGCTGCGCGAGGAGAGCGTCGCCGTGATCGAGTGCGGGTACATGAAGAGCGCCAGCGCCGAGCCGAGCGCGAGGGTCGCGTAACCCCACTGGCCCATCTCGCCCGGCACCAGGGCGCCGCGCGGCTTGTCGGTCGCCGGGTTGATCTGCGCGTACGCCTCGCCGGCCTTGCTGAAGATCTCGTCGAAGCCGCCCAGCTTGATGGGGATGTAGATGATCGCCACCGCGATGACGATGTAGATCAGCGTGTCCTTGACGAAGGCGATCATCGCGGGCGCGCGCAGCCCGGAGGAGTACGTGTACGCCGCGAGGACGCCGAACGCGATCAGCAGCGGCAGGTCCTTGATGAACCAGTGCGTGGTCTCGCCGCCGCCCACGCCCATCACGTCCAGCACCGCCTGGATGCCGACGAGCTGGAGCGCGATGTACGGCATGGTGGCGAGGATGCCGGTCAGGGCCACCGCCAGCGACAGGCCCTTCGAACCGAACCGCCCGCGCACGAAGTCCGAGGTGGTGACGTAGCCGTGCTTGTGCGACACCGACCACAGGCGCGGCAGGAAGGTGAAGATCAGCGGGTAGACGAGGATCGTGTACGGGACGGCGAAGAAGCCCGCCGCGCCCGCCGCGTAGATCGCCGCCGGGACGGCGACGAAGGTGTACGCCGTGTAGAGGTCGCCGCCCAGCAGGAACCAGGTGATCCAGGTGCCGAACGACCGGCCGCCCAGGCCCCATTCGTCCAGGCTGTGCTCGTTCTCGGCCTTGCGCCAGCGGGAGGCCATGAAGCCCATCACCGTGACGGCCAGGAAGAAGAAGATGAAGACGGCGAGCGCGACGCCGTTCACGCCGTCCTTCACTGCGACGCACCCCCCTTGCGGGACCGCTGGTCACGGTGCCACAGCTTGTACGCCACCATCGTCAACACGGTCGATATGACGACCCAGGCCATCTGGTACCAGTAGAAGAACGGGATCCCCGCGAGCTTCGGCTCGACCTTCGCGTACGAGCTGACCCAGAGCATCGCGACGAAGGGCGCGAACAGGCAGAGCGCCACCACCACCCGCACGGGGGTGACCACTGGTTGTTTCTCCTGTGTCATACGGCGTTCCGTCCCCTCACTGATCACCTGGCGTCATGCGCACGCAATCTAAGGGACCGTCCCGCCCCATGGAACCCCAGTCCGCATAACGGACGTGTCTCGGGCGGGCATTGCGGGGCGTTGCAAGGTGTCCTGGAGCGGGCGGGAAGACGACGGGAGGGGCCGGCGCGCGCGGCGCCGGCCCCCCTCGTACCTCGTCCGCGTCGTCGCCGCGGCGGGCGTTCGCCGTCAGTCGTTCGGGCGCTTCAGTCGCGCCACGAACTTGTACCGGTCGCCCCGGTACACCGAGCGCACCCACTCCACCGGCTTGCCGTCCTCGTCCAGCGAGTGGCGCGACAGCATCAGCATCGGCAGGCCCACGTCCGTACCGAGCAGCCCGGCCTCGCGCGGCGTGGCCAGCGAGGTCTCGATGGTCTCCTCGGCCTCCGCGAGCCGGACGTCGTAGACCTCCGCCAGTGCCGTGTACAGCGAGGTGTACTTGACCAGCGACCGCCGCAGCGCGGGGAAGCGCTTCGCGCTCAGGTGCGTCGTCTCGATGGCCATCGGCTCGCCGCTCGCCAGCCGCAGCCGCTCGATGCGCAGCACGCGGCCGCCGGCCGAGATGTCGAGCAGCCCGGCGAGGGTGTCGTCGGCCGTGACGTACCCGATGTCCAGGAGCTGCGAGGTGGGTTCGAGGCCCTGGGCGCGCATGTCCTCGGTGTACGAGGTGAGCTGGAGCGCCTGCGAGACCTTCGGCTTCGCGACGAACGTGCCCTTGCCCTGGATGCGTTCCAGCCGGCCCTCGACGACCAGTTCCTGGAGCGCCTGGCGCACGGTGGTGCGAGAGGTGTCGAACTCGGCGGCGAGCGTGCGCTCCGGGGGCACCGGGGTGCCCGGGGGCATGGTCTGCGTCATGTCGAGCAGATGCCGCTTGAGCCGGTAGTACTTGGGCACGCGTGCGGTGCGAGTGGCCGTTCCGCTCTCGCTCTCGGTGCTGCCGCCCCCGTCCGTGGCCATGGCCGCCCGCCTTCCCGACTCCTGTGCTGCTGCCGTCACCGGCTCCTCCGTCCCTTGCGGCTCACATGGTGGCACGGACCGGTCACGGGTCGTCGCCCCTCCTCAGGTGTCGGTCTCGTAACGGAGCCGACTGCCCTTCTTATACACCCTTGACACCCCTAAAGGTCTAGGCCAAGCTCCCGGTTACTGGTCTAAACCATTAAAGGCCGGTCCCAGTCCCACGGGCAGCACAGGCAGGACACGTACACCAGTACACGTCGTATGGCCGTCGTATGGCTTCGCGGTGGGGGCAAGGGTTGCAGGCATCCCTGAGGAGGGTGGCGTGAAGCGCAAGCTCATCGCGGCGATCGGCGTCGCGGGCATGGTGGTCGGCGTGGCGGCGTGTGGTTCCGACAAGGGCGGGGACGCCGCGGGGGGCGGCGCCAAGGAGCTCACCGTCTGGCTGACGGTCGACGCCCAGAACAACTGGCCGGACCTGGTGAAGGCGGCCGACGACGCGATAGCGAAGAAGTACCCGGGCATCAAGATCAAGCACGAGTACTACGGCTGGCCGGACAAGAACGCCAAGCTCGACGCCGTACTCGCCACGGACAAGGCGCCGGACGTGGTCGAGATGGGCAACACCGAGATGCTCGGCTACATGGTCAAGGGCGCCTTCGCCGAGGTCGACCCGAAGAAGTTCGAGCAGTCGGACCAGTGGCTGGACGGCCTCAAGGAGTCCGTCACCTACGAGGGCAAGACCTACGGCGTCCCCTACTACGCCGGCGGCCGCGTGGCCACCTGGCGCAAGGACCTGGCCGCCGAGGTCGGCGTGAAGACCCCGCCGAAGACGTACGCCGAGCTCACCGCCGCCCTGGACAAGATCCAGGCGAAGAAGGGCGACAAGTTCAGCGCCTGGTACCAGCCTTCGCCGGACTGGTACGCCGCGATGTCCTTCGTGTACGACGCGGGCGGCTCCATCGCCAAGAAGGACGGCGACACCTGGAAGGCCAACCTGTCCTCGCCCGAGTCCCTCAAGGGGCTCAACGAGTACAAGAAGGTCCTCGACACCTACATGAAGGCCGACAAGACCAAGGACGAGTCGGACCGTCCCATCGTCTTCGGCCAGGGCAACGCCGCCATGATCTTCGCGGCCGGCTGGGAGGGCGGCACCGCCGCCGACCCGAAGAACGACAAGACGGGCAAGCTCAAGGACAACCTCGAGAACTTCGTGATGCCCGGCCCGTCCGGCAAGAACATCCCCGTCTTCCTCGGCGGTTCCGACCTCGCCATCCCGGTCAAGTCCAAGGCGCAGGACGTCGCGGCGGAGTGGATCAACGCCTACACGGGCGCCAAGGGCCAGAAGGGCCTGCTCGCCAAGGGCAACCTGCCCAACAACAAGACGGACCTCGCGACCCTGAAGGCCGACCCGAAGACGACGGTCGCCGCCACCGCGGCCGAGTCCAACTGGTTCGTCCCCATGGCGCCCGGCTGGGGCCAGGTCGAGAAGGCGCAGACCCTCAAGACCCTGCTCCAGGAGATCGGTACCGGCAAGAAGTCGGTCGAGGCCGCCGCGAAGGACGCGGACGCCGCGATCGACAAGGTCATCAACACCAAGTGACCTGACGCCGGGGCCCCGCCACCGCCGGGCGGGGCCCCGGCGCCCGTACGAGAAGAGGGACCGCTGTCGCGATGAGTGCCGCCGACACAACCACTGCCAAGGTGCCGCCCACGCGGCCATCGCGGGTACGGAAGTCCGCCCCGCCCGGTGGCCCCGCGAAGCGGGCCGCACAGCCCGGGAAGCCCGGGACCGGGGGAGCCGCGGTGCCGTGGGCGCTGCTCGCGCCCTGCCTGCTCGTCCTCCTGCTGGTCCTCGGCTATCCGCTGGTGCGGCTGGTCACCCTCGCCTTCCAGAAGTTCGAGCAGCCCCAGCTCTGGGGCTTCAAGGAGCCCGAGTCCGTCGGCTTCGGGAACTTCGCCAAGATCCTCGGGGACGGTGAGTTCTGGACCGTCGTGCTGCGGACCGTGCTCTTCGCCGCCGGCGCGGTGATCTTCACCATGGTCATCGGGATGCTGATCGCGCTGCTGCTGCAGCGCGTCTCCGGCTGGGTCAAAACCCTGATCAACATCGCGCTCGTCGCGAGCTGGGGCATGCCCATCATCGTCGCCACCGCCATCTTCAAGTGGCTCTTCGACGCCGACTACGGCGTGCTGAACTGGCTGCTCAGCCAGGTGCCGGGCGTCGACATGATCGGGCACAACTGGTTCGCCAGCGGTCCCCAGGGCCTCGCCGTCATCATGCTGCTGGTCGTCTGGGGCGCGGTGCCCTTCGTCGTCATCACGCTCAGCGCCGGCCTCACCCAAGTGCCCAAGGAGCTGGAGGAGGCCGCCCGCCTCGACGGCGCCGGCGCCTGGGGCGTCTTCCGGTACGTCACCCTGCCGATCCTCAAGCCCATCATCGTGATGCTCACGACGCTCTCGGTGATCTGGGACATGGGCGTCTTCCCGCAGGTCTTCGTGATGCGCAACGGCCACCCGGAGGCCGAGTTCCAGCTCCTGACGACGTACTCGTACGACAAGGCCTTCGTGGTCAACGACTACGGCGGCGGCTCGGCGATCGCGGTCGTCACCGTGGTCCTGCTGCTCGGTGTCGTCGCCGTGTACATGCGTCAGATGCTCAAGATCGGAGAAGTCGAGTGAGCGCCACGACCACCGCGCCGCGCGCCGCGTCCGGGGCCACGCCGGGGGCCGGCTCCGCGGGCAGGCCCGGGCGTACGCCGGAGGGCAGGCCCGGCCGCAAGCTCGGCTGGAACCTGATCGGCCTGCTCGTCTTCGTCTCCATCGGCTTCCCGGTCTACTGGATGCTGAACACGGCGTTCAAGCCGGCCAAGGACGCCATCGACCCCGATCCGCACTTCTTCCCCCGCACGTTCACCCTGGAGAACTTCGAGCGGGCCCTCCAGGTCGCGGACTTCTGGGGCCCGGTCGGCCGCTCGCTGATCGTCTCGTTCGTCGTCGTCCTCATCGGCGTCGTCGTCGGCATGCTGGCCGCACTCGCCATCTCGCGCTTCGCCTTCCGCGGCCGCAAGATCGTCATCGTCGGCATCCTCGCGGTCCAGATGGTCCCGCTCGTCGCGATGATCATCCCGGTGTTCCTGCTGCTCAACGACCTCGGTCAGTACGACAAGCTCACCGGCCTGATCATCACGTACCTCACCTTCATCCTCCCCTTCACGGTGTGGACGCTGCGCGGCTTCATCGTCAACATCCCCAAGGAGCTGGAGGAGGCGGCGATGGTCGACGGCTGCACCCGCACCGGCGCCTTCGTCCGGGTGGTGTTCCCGCTGCTCGCCCCCGGCATGGTCGCGACCTCCGTGTACGGCTTCATCCAGGCCTGGAACGAGTACCTGTACGCCCTGATGCTGATGAGCCAGCAGAACCAGACGGCCACCGTCTGGCTGGGCAACTTCACCACCAAGAACGGGACCGAGTACGCCCCGATGATGGCCGGCGCCACGATGATGGCCGTCCCCGTCGTCATCCTCTTCCTCCTCGTCCAGCGCAAGATGGCCGCGGGTCTGACCGCCGGCGCAGTGAAGGGATAACGGCCCCCATGACGACTCTCGTACGCGGCGCCTCCCCGACCCTCGTCCGGGACGCGCTCGCCGTCCTGCAGCCGGGCTTCGCCGGCACCACGCCACCCGACTGGCTGCTGCGCCGCATCGGCGAGGGGCTCTCCTCCGTCGGCCTGTTCGGGCGCAACGTCACCGGCCCCGAGCAACTGGCCGCGCTGACCGCCCGGCTGCGGGCCGAGCGGGACGACCTGCTCGTCGCGATCGACGAGGAGAGCGGCGACGTCACGCGCCTGGAGGTGCGGACCGGCTCGTCCTTCCCCGGCAACTACGCGCTCGGCACGGTCGACGACACCGGCCTGACCCGGGCCGTGGCGGCGGAGCTCGGCCGCCGGCTCGCCGCCTGCGGCGTCGACTTCAACTGGGCGCCCTCCGCGGACGTCAACTCCGACCCGGACAACCCGGTCATCGGCGTCCGCTCCTTCGGCGCCGACCCGCGACTGGCCGCCCGCCACACCGTGGCCTACATCGAGGGCCTGCAGTCCGCCGGCGTCGTCGCGTGCACCAAGCACTTCCCCGGGCACGGCGACACCAATGTCGACTCGCACGACGCGCTTCCCCGCATCGATGTGGACCTCGCCACACTGCACGCCCGTGAGCTGGTACCTTTCCGCGCCGCCATCGCGGCGGGTTCCAAATCGGTGATGAGCGCGCATATCCTGCTTCCCGCGCTCGACCCCGACCGCCCGGCCACCCTGAGCCCGCAGATCCTCACCGGTCTGCTGCGCCAGGAGCTGGGCTACGACGGCCTGATCGTCACCGACGGCATGGAGATGCAGGCCATCGCCGCGACGTACGGGATCGAGCGCGGCTCCGTCCTCGCGATCGCGGCGGGCGCCGACGCGATCTGCGTCGGCGGCGGCCTGGCGGACGAGGGGACCGTACTGCGGCTGCGCGACGCGCTGGTGGCGGCGGTACGGACCGGCGAACTGCCCGAGGAGCGCTTGGCCGACGCGGCCGCGCGGGTGCGCGCGCTGGCGTCGTGGACCCGGGCGCACCGGGCCAGGGGGGCTCAGACGGGGCCGGGCGCGGCTTCAGAGGAGGGGACCGCGCCCGGCACCGACATCGGTCTCGTGGCGGCCCGGCGGGCGCTGACCGTCACGGGCACGCGGGAGCCGCTCACCGGCCCGGCGTACGTCGCCGCCTTCACCCCCGCCACCAACTTCGCGGTCGGCGACGAGACCCCGTGGGGCGTCGGCCCGGAGCTGGCGCGGCTGCTGCCGTCCACGACGACCGGGACGTACGCCTCCGACGCGGCCGTGGACCGGGTGCTGCGGGACGCGGGGGAGCGGCCCATCGTCGCGGTGGTGCGGGACACCCACCGCCACCCGTGGATGGGGCGGACGCTGGACGCCCTGCTGGTGGCCCGGCCCGACACGATCGTCGTGGAGATGGGCCTGAACCAGGCGCCGGCGCGCGGGGCGCTGCACATCGCCACGTACGGCGCGGCGCGGGTCTGCGGCACCGCGGCGGCGGAGGTGATCGCGGGCGCCGTCTGAGGGTCGCGCGTACGCCGAAGGGCCCGGTTCCGGGGGGAAACCGGGCCCTTCGTGCGTGGTGCGTGTGCGCGTGTGCGCCTGTCAGATGCCCTGCCACGCGGGCTTGTTGGCGTAGGTGTGCCGGAAGTAGTCGGCGAGCTTCAGCTTGGACGCGGCGGCCTCGTCGACGACGACCGTGGCGTGCGGGTGCAGCTGCAGCGCGGAGGCGGGTACGAGCGCGGCGACCGGCCCCTCGACGGTCTGCGCGACCGCCTCCGCCTTGCCCTCGCCGGTGGCGAGGAGCACCAGATGGCGGGCCTCCAGGATGGTGCCGATGCCCTGCGTGATGACGTGGTGCGGCACCTGTTCGATGTCACCGTCGAAGAAGCGCGCGTTGTCCACGCGGGTCTGCTCGGTGAGCGTCTTGATCCGGGTGCGGGACGCGAGCGAGGAGCACGGCTCGTTGAAGCCGATGTGCCCGTCGGTGCCGATGCCGAGGATCTGCAGGTCCACGCCGCCCGCCTCGGCGAGCGCCCTGTCGTACGCCTCGCAGGCGGCCTGGACGTCCTCGGCGGAGCCGTCGGGGCCCATGAAGGCGTCGGGGCTCAGCCCGAGCGGCTCGACGACCTGGCGCAGCACGGTCGAGCGGTACGACTCGGGGTGGCCCGCGGGCAGCCCCACGTACTCGTCCAGCTGGGCTATGCGGGCGCGCGAGGCGTCCACGGCCCCGGAGCGGACCTTGGCGATCAGCGCGTCGTAGATGGGCAGCGGGGTCGAGCCGGTGGCCACGCCGAGCAGAGCGTCGGGCTTGCGGCGCAGGAGGGCGGCGATGCCCTCGGCGATGAGCTCGCCGCCTGCCTTGGCGTCCTGGACGATGACAACTTCCACGCTGGGCCTGCCGATCTGATGGGTGACGGATGACAAGGTGGTATAGACCAATCTAGCAGAATGGCCCTCTCCGCTGGCGGCTTCTCGGCGGCCCGTGTTCGACTGGTGCGCATGAGCGAGCAGCCGGGGCGGATCATGGCGGGGGAGATGGCGGAGCAGCCCGCGGTGCTGCGACGGATCCTCGACCAGGGCGCGCCGCGGATCCGTGCCGTGGCCCAGGCGATCCGGGAGCGCCGTCCGCGCTTCGTCCTGCTGACGGCGCGCGGCACGTCGGACAACGCGGCGCTGTACGCCAAGTACCTGCTGGAGATCCGGCTGGGCATGCCCTGCGGTTTGACGTCCATGTCCACGACCACGGCGTACGGCGCCAAGCCCGACTACACCGACGTCCTGGTCGTCACCGTCAGCCAGTCCGGCGGCTCCCCGGACCTCGTCGCCTCCACGCGCGCGGCCCGGGAGGCGGGGGCGATCACCCTGGCGGTCACCAACAACCCGGACTCGTCGCTCGCGGCGGTCTCCGAGCACCACATCGACATCCTGGCGGGTCCGGAGAAGGCGCTGCCCGCCACCAAGACCTACACCGCCTCGCTCCTCTCGCTCTACCTCCTGATCGAGGGCCTGGCCGGCGACGGCGGCCCCGCCGCCGCCGCGCCCCTCCCGGACCGGGCGGCCTCCGTCCTGGAACGGCGCGACGAGGTCCGCGCCCTCGCGGCCCGCTACCGCTTCGCCGAGCGGATGGTCATCACCTCGCGCGGCTACGGCTACCCCACCGCGAAGGAAGCGGCCCTGAAGCTGATGGAGACCAGCTACATCCCGGCTCTCTCCTACTCCGGCGCCGATCTGCTGCACGGCCCGCTCGCCATGGTCGACAACATCTCGCCCGTCATCGCGGTCGTCCCGGACGGCAAGGGCGGCGAGGCCCTCCAGCCGGTCCTCGACCGCCTCCGCGGCCGCGGCGCGGACCTGGTGGTCGTCGGCCCCCGGCCCCAGGTCGCGGCGGCCTCCGCGGGCTTCGTCCTCCCGACGGAGGGCATCCCGGAGGAGCTCCAGCCGATCCTGGAGATCCTCCCGCTCCAGCTCCTCGCCTACGAGGTCACCATCGCCCGCGGCCAGGACCCCGACGCCCCACGCGCGCTGGCGAAGGTCACCGAGACCCGCTGACCGGCCCGGCGAGCGGCCCTACGGCAGCGAGCCGTTCGTCGTGTCCAGCCAGTGCCCCGTTATCGCGCGGGCGCCGTCCGACGCCAGGAACGCCACCACGTCCGCGACGTCGGCGGGAACGCCGACCCGCCCCAGCGCCGAGAAGGCCTCCGCGCCCGCCCACGCCGCCTCGTCGGCGCGCAGCCACGCCGCGTTGACGTCCGTGTCGACGATGCCGGGCGCCACCGTGTTGACGGTGATGCCCCGCGCGCCCACCACCTTCGCCAGGTACCGCGTGAAGGTGTCCAGCGCGCTCTTGCTCATCGCGTACGCCATCGCGTCCGGCATCATCGCCGCCCGCGTCAGCCCCGTCGACACGTTGACGACCCGGCCGCCGTCCCGCATCCGCTCCAGGCCCAGCCGCGTCACGAAGAACGGCGCCTTCGTGTTGACCGCGAACACCCGGTCGTACTCCGCCTCACCGATCGTGCCGAACGGCTCGGACGCGCCGATGCCCGCGTTGTTCACCAGGATGTCCAGGCCCTCGGCATGCCGGTCGAACGCCGCCCACAGCGCCTCGGCGTCCCCCGGTGTGCCGAGCTCCTGCCCGATCGCGAAGGCGGAGCCGCCGGCCGCCTCGATCGCGGCGACCGTCTCCTTCGCGGCCGTCTCGTTCGTGCCGTAGTGCACCGCGACCCGCGCCCCGTCGCGGCCGAGCCGCTCCGCGATGCCCCGCCCGATGCCCCGGCTCCCGCCCGTGACCAGTGCCGTCCTGCCCGTGAGCGCGCCCATGACGCCACCCCCCGATTTTTCTAGCGATTGGTACAGAAAGACGGTAGCAGACTTTCTTTAGTGCGCGCTATAGAATGAGGCCATGGCGACGAAACAGCGCGGCAGGCCCCGCTCCTTCGACCGTGCCACCGCTCTGGAGAAGGCGGTGATGGCCTTCTGGGAGCACGGGTACGAGACGACGTCCGTGGCCGACCTCACCCACGCGATGGGCATCGGCGCGCCGAGCCTGTACGCCGCCTTCGGCGACAAGAAGACGCTGTTCGAGGAGGCCCTCGGCGTGTACGTGGAGCGGTACGGCTCCTTCGGGAGCCGCGCCCTGGACGCCGAGCCCACCGCCCGCGCCGGCATCGCGCGGATGCTGCGGGACGCGGCGAGCGAGTACACCGACCCGGCGCACCCGCGCGGCTGCCTGGTGATCTCGGCCGCGATCAACTGCTCGACGCCCGAGGTGGAGCAGGGCCTCCGCGAGCGCCGCAACGCCAACCTGGCCGGCCTGGAGTCCCGCATACGCGCCGACGTCGCGGCGGGCCGCCTCCCGGCCGACACGGACGCCGCCGCGCTGGCCCGCCTCAGCGGGGCCGTACTGCAGGGCATGTCGCAGCAGGCGCGCGACGGCGCGACGAAGGAGGAGCTGGAGGCGGTGGCCGAAGCCGCGATGCGCGCCTGGCCGGCGTAGCGGCCGGGACGCGGGCGTCGAACGCGGCCGCGGCTCCCGAAAGCACCCGCGGGCCGCGCGAGCATCCGCGGGCCGCGCGAGCACGCGGGGCCCGGAAGCGTCACGGGCCCGGAAGCGTCACGGGCCCAGAAGCGCCACGGGCCGGAAGCGCCACGGACCGGAAGCGTCACGGGCCCGGAAACGTCACAGGCCCGAAAGCACCCGCGGGCCGCGGCGCCCGACGGGACCCTCAACCCGTCCGGCACCGCAGCCCGGAGTTGCCCGGCCGTCGGGTGTGCGGTCCCGCGGCCGTGTGGGAGGTCCCGGGCGCAGTCAGGGCAGAGAGCGCCGGGTCCTCGATCCACCCTCCTGTGCGGGGAGGGCGGAGGTCGTTGTCGCATTGTGGACTAGACCAATCCGGTCTGTCCATCGGTAAGCAGATGGTAATCCCGCGCCCATCCTCCCTCACCGGCCGACAGAACACCAGGCGCGGCCGCACGGGTACGCTCGCACACGTGCCCTCCATGAACGACCTCGTACGCCAGCACACCGCCCTGAGCGACTCCGACCTCGAGTGGCTCCACCTGCTGGTGTCGGAGTGGCAGCTGCTCTCCGACCTCTCCTTCGCCGACCTCGTCCTCTGGGTCCCCACCCTCGACGGCACCCGCTACGTCTCCGTCGCCCAGATGCGGCCCAACACCGGCCCCACCTCCTACCAGGACGACATGGTCGGCCACCTGGTCCCGCGCGGCCGCCGCCCCCTGCTCGACGCCGCCCTCGACGAGGGCCGCATCGTCCGCGAGGGCGACCCCGAATGGCGCGAGGAGGTCCCGGTCCGGGTCGAGTCCATCCCCGTACGCAGGGAGGGCCGCGTCCTCGGCGTCATCGCGCGCAACACCAACCTGCTCACCGTCCGCACGCCCAGCCGCCTGGAGCTCACCTACCTCCAGTCCGCGTCCGACCTCGCCCAGATGATCGCGAACGGCACCTTCCCCTTCCCTGGGCAGCAGGTCGACATGGACGCCTCGCCCCGCGCCGGCGACGGGCTGATCAGGCTCGACGCGGACGGCGTGGTCCAGTACGCGTCACCCAACGCCCTCTCCGCGTACCACCGTCTCGGCCTCGCCGCCGACCTCGTCGGCCAGCACCTCGGCCAGATCACCGCCGAACTCGCCCCCTCCCGCGGCCCCGTCGACGAAGCGCTGGTCAAACTGGCCAGCGGCTACGCCCCGCGGGAGACGGAGGTCGAGGGCAGTGGCGGCGTCATCCAGTTGCGCGCCATCCCGCTCAAGCCCAAGGGAACTCGCATCGGTTCGCTCGTGCTGCTCCGGGACGTGACGGAACTGCGCCGCCGCGAGCGCGAGTTGATCACCAAGGACGCCACCATCCGGGAGATCCACCACCGGGTGAAGAACAACCTCCAGACGGTCGCCGCGCTCCTGCGCCTCCAGGCCCGCCGCATGGACTCCGACCGGGGACGCGAGGCGCTCAACGAGGCGGTGCGGCGCGTCGGTTCGATCGCGATCGTGCACGAGACGCTCTCGCAGAACCTCGACGAGCGCGTCGAGTTCGACGACATCGCCGACCGGGTCATCTCGATGGTCGCGGAGATCTCACCCGGCAAGGTGACCTGCCGCCGCAACGGCCGCTTCGGCATCCTCGACGCCGAGGTCGCGACCCCGCTGTCGATGGTCCTCACCGAGATCCTCCAGAACGCCCTCGAACACGCCTTCGCCCCCGGCGAGCTCGGCACCGTCGAAGTCTCCGCCGTACGCGGCGACTCGCGCGCCGCCGACGCCCGCCTGCTGATCACCGTGCAGGACGATGGGCGCGGCCTGCCCGAGGACTTCGATCCGCAGCGCGCCGGCAACCTCGGTCTGCAGATCGTACGGACGCTGGTGGAGGGGGAGCTGGGCGGCACGTTCGACATGCAGCCCGCCCCCGGCCGCGGCACGCGCGTGGTGCTCGACGTCCCGGTGCGGGCCCAGAAGTAGCGAGGCCCCGGCCCGGTAACGAGGCCCCGGGCCCAGAAGCAGCGAGCCCCGACACAGCAGCGAGCCCCGGACCGTGGGAACGGTCCGGGGCTCGAACGCTTTGGGGTTACTGCTGCGCGCTGCGGCTCGGGAGGCGGGTGGGTGCGTACTCGCTGTACGCGCCGCCGGGCCTCAGGCTCGTCGCGGTGGCGTCGCTCAGGCGCTGGCGTTGCGCGCCCGGTTGCGGGCGGCGCGGCGCTTCATCGCGCGGCGCTCGTCCTCGCTGAGGCCACCCCAGACGCCGGAGTCCTGGCCGGACTCGAGCGCCCACTGCAGGCACTGCTCCATGACGGGGCAGCGACGGCAGACAGCCTTGGCTTCCTCGATCTGCAGCAGCGCAGGACCGGTGTTGCCGATGGGGAAGAACAGCTCGGGGTCTTCCTCACGACAAACGGCGTTGTGACGCCAGTCCATGGCTGCTACCTCTCCTTGGTGTTGCATTCAGGTTGCTTGTGAATGTGAACGCTTTCACGAATCCCTCAACAAGTGAAGGGCCTACCGCCGGGTGGGCGTGTGGTCCTGTGATTTGAGGAGGGGTTCTGGCTTTCCCTGGAGGCCGGTTCTGCGGGCCGTCCCGATCGCCATGTAGAGATTCGCAAACCTCGGCTGCGGATACAACCCCTTCCGGGAAGTTTTTTTTGATTCCTCGGTGTCGGCTAGGTCACAGCCGTACTTCTATGGGGTGGATCCTGGCCCATACGTTCGAGATAAAGGGTCCGAGGCTCTTCTACTCACACAATCACACGCAGTGCACGGCGAACGCCTGTGAACGTCACGCTCGTGCGCAGCCCCAGGTGGTCTCCGTCCATCTGGAACGGCAGCGGGACCTTCGAATGCAAGGTGAAGTCGGTCAGGTCGTGCAGGGAGAGGGCGTGCTTGCCGCGCGGTCCGCGCTCCGGGGTCGAGGTGAGCAGCTGCGTCGCGTACCGCGCCACCGCGGCCGTCGACAGCCTGCTCAGACCGAGCACGTCGAGCCCCGTGTCGAAGGACGCCTCGGGCGCCGCGTACACCGGGCGATTGCCCAGGTAGGTCCAGGGGGCGGTGTTGCAGACTATCGACAGCGCCAGGTCGTGGACCGGGTCCGCGCCGGGGCGCTCCAGCGTGATCACGCCCTGCCGGCGGTGCGGCTCGTCCAGGAACTGGCGCATCGCCTGCCGGATGTACAGCGCGTGCGTCGATCTCCGGCCGCGCTCCCGCTGCTGCTCGACGCGGCCGATCACGCCCGCGTCGAAGCCGAAACCGGCACAGAACGTGAACCAGCGGGCCGGCACCGCCTCGTCCTCGGAGCCCGGGGTGCCGGAGGCCAGCCCGAGTCCCACGGTCCGCTCGCGCCGCTCGCCCAGCGCGTCCAGGATCGCGCCGGTCGCCTCCACGGCGTCGTTCGGCAGCCCCAGCGCGCGGGCGAAGACGTTGGTGGAGCCTCCGGGCACCACCGCGAGGCGCGGCAGCCGGTCCGGATCCGGGCCGTGGTGCAGCAGGCCGTTGACCACCTCGTTGACCGTGCCGTCGCCGCCGAGCGCGACGACCAGATCGATGTCGGAGGCCTCGGCCGCCCGCCGCCCCACGTCGCGGGCGTGGCCCCGGTACTCGGTCGTCACCGCCTCCAGCTTCATCTCGCTGGCCAGCGCGTGGATCAGTACGTCACGGGTGCGGGCACTGGTGGTGGTGGCTGCCGGGTTGACCACGAGAAGTGCGCGCATGCCCGCCAGGTTACCTACCGCGCGGTACCGGGCACAGGCGCTCCCGACCCCTGTCCAGTACGTGGACGGGCCCGGCCGCTACCCTGCTGGGGTGAGCAGTACGGAGCCGACCCCCGTCCAGACCGCCGCCGACGCCCAGCGCCCCGCCCGGGTCACGGCCGCAGCGGCCGTCGCCGGGCTGGAGGCGCTCGCCCTGTTCGCGGGCGGCGCCTACCTGCTCGTGACGAGCCTCACGGGCAAGCCCGACGGCCTTACCCAGGCCCTGACCGGCGGTGTGACGCTCATCGCACTCGGCCTCATCCCGTTTTTCGCCGCCCGGGGCCTGCTGCGCTGCCGCAGCTGGAGCCGCGGCCCGGCGATCATCACGCAGCTGATGGCCCTGCCCGTCGCCTGGACCCTGCTCCAGGCGGACAGCGCCGCCATCCCGGGCGGCATCGCCCTGGCCGCCGCCGCGGTCACCGGCCTGGTGCTGCTGCTCCACCCGGAGACCCCGAGGGCCCTCGGCATCCGCGGCCGGGCCTGACCACCTCCGCCGCGCCTGACCTCCGCCGGGCCCGGGTCACGGGAGCGGCTACTCCTCCACCAGGAGCTTCTCCCGCAGCTGCGCCAGCGTGCGGGCCAGCAGCCGGGAGACGTGCATCTGCGAGATGCCGACCTCCTGCGCGATCTGCGACTGGGTCATGTTCCCGAAGAACCGCAGCAGCAGGATCCGCTTCTCGCGCGGAGGCAGGTCCTCCAGCAGCGGCTTGAGCGACTCGCGGTACTCGACGCCCTCCAGCGCCTCGTCCTCCGCGCCCAGGGTGTCCGCCACCGCCGGGGACTCGTCGTCCGTGTCCGGGACGTCCAGCGAGAGCGTCGAGTACGCGTTGGCGGACTCCAGGCCCTCCAGGACCTCCTCCTCCGAGATGCCGAGCCGCTCGGCCAGCTCGTGCACGGTCGGCGAGCGGCCGTGCTGCTGGGACAGCTCCGCCGTCGCGGTGGTCAGCGACAGCCGCAGCTCCTGGAGCCGGCGCGGCACCCGCACCGCCCACCCCTTGTCCCGGAAGTGGCGCTTGATCTCGCCGACCACCGTGGGGGTCGCGTACGTCGAGAACTCGACGCCGCGCTCCGGGTCGAACCGGTCCACCGACTTGATCAGGCCGATGGTGGCGACCTGCGTCAGGTCGTCCAGCGGTTCGCCGCGGTTGCGGAACCGGCGCGCCAGGTGCTCCACGAGCGGCAGGTGCATCCGGACGAGCTGGTTGCGCAGCTCGGCCCGCTCGGGGGAGCCGTCCGGCAGCTCGCGCAGCCGGATGAACATCGCCCGTGCGCCGCTGCGGTCCTGCGGGTCGTGCTGCGCCGCCTGCCGGGGCCGCTCGTGCCGCTCGTGCTGGTCGTGCGACTCCTGCGGCTCCTGTGGCTCGTGCTGCTCGCTCATCCGGTCCACCTGCTCTGCCCGCGCCGTCGAGGCCCGGGCCGTCGTGGCCCGCGCCGTGGCGGCCCCCTCCGACGTCTCCACGAGACCGTCCACCGGGTGGGGCCGCGCCTGCTGTTCCGGGATGCCCTCCGGCGAGCTCAGCGCCCGGGGCCCGCGCTCCTCGTTTCGCACCGGACCGTCCCCGTTCCTCACGCCGGCCCGGGTCCCGCGCCGCGCTGTTTGTACAGGTTGATGGAGACCGTCCGGTCGTCGGCGACGGACGAGTCGACCTTGCCGGCCAGTGCCGAGAGCACCGTCCAGGCGAACGTGTCCCGCTCCGGGGCCCGGCCGTCGGTCGTGGGCGCCGAGACGGTCACGTCCAGGGAGTCGTCGACGAGGCGGAACACACAGCTCAGGACCGAGCCGGGCACGGCTTGCTGGAGCAGGA
Source organism: Streptomyces sp. NPDC045998 (assembly GCF_056430285.1). NCBI lineage: Bacteria > Bacillati > Actinomycetota > Actinomycetes > Kitasatosporales > Streptomycetaceae > Streptomyces > Streptomyces sp. NPDC045998. The sequence goes on along the minus strand of NZ_JBWKLJ010000003.1, from coordinate 556,332 downwards.
TCGCGCAGGCCTCGTCGACCGCGATGCGCAAGTCCTCGATCTCGTCGAGGGTGAAGTCCAAGCGCGCCGCGAGGCCGGCCGTGGCCGTACGCAGCACGGACAGGTAGGCACCCGCAGCGGGCAGCCGGACTTCCACGAAGTCCTGGGTCCCGGGCTCGCCTGCGATCTGGGACACCCTCACCTCCAAGGTGGCACAAGCTCATTCGGGGCTCGGCTCGCGGAAGGAAGCTCCTCCCGGGGCCGGGCCGTGCGGTATACGCGGGTGTGCGTAGTCCGCCGTGACGCTATCGCGATTCCATCGTGCCGTGTCGCCGGGGCCTCCTGCTCCGACGCCTGTCACTCATGGTAAGCACATGAGTACGGACAGTGGCTAGGGGGTTGCGGCACCCAATCGCGAGAAACCGGCGGAGGGTTGACGTACCCAGGCCTCAGACGATCGAACCGTCGACAAAGCACCAACGCCATCTCTCGCCGGGTTCGAGGGTCCGCATCACCGGGTGGCCGGTGTCCTTGAAGTGCCGTGTGGCGTGCCGCCCCGCCGAGGAGTCGCAGCAGCCGACGTACCCGCACACCAGGCACAGCCGCAGCTGGACGGGGTGCGTACCGTCGGCCCGGCACTCCGGGCAGGTCTCGCTCAGCGGCACCGGCTCGGGGCGCGGCAGTTCGGCAACGTGGGGGCACTGGCTCACGATGGCCAGGTTACGACGGGGGCGCGCGTTCCGGCCGCGCACGGACGAGCCCCGGGTGACGGACGAGTCGGCACGAGCGAGAGCGGGGAGACGATGAGCGGTGGGGCGATGGACGTGCTGCCCCTGGTGGGGCTGGTCGCGGCGAGCGCCGCGATCGCCGGGGCGGCGCGCAGGACACCGGTCCCGGCGCCGCTGCTGCTGGTGGCGGCCGGGCTGGCCGCCGCGTACGTACCGGGGGTGCCGGACTACACGCTGGACCCGCACATCGTGCTGCCGCTGGTGCTGCCGCCCCTGCTGCACACGGCGGCGCTCGACTCCTCGTACCTCGACCTGCGCGCCAACGTGCGGCCCGTCGCGCTGCTGTCGGTCGGCTACGTGCTCTTCGCGACGCTGGCCGTGGGCTACCTCGCGCACCTGATGGTGCCGGACCTGCCGCTGACCGCCGCGCTCGTGCTCGGGGCGGTGATCGCGCCGCCGGACGCGGTGGCCGCCACCGCCGTCGCCCGGCGCCTCGGGCTGCCGGGCCGGATCACCACCATCCTCCAGGGCGAGTCCCTGGTGAACGACGCCACCGCCATCACCGCCTACAAGGTCGCGCTCGCGGCGGCGCTCGGCGCGTCCATCGGCTGGGCGGGCTCCCTCGCCGAGTTCGCCCTCGCCGCCATCGGCGGCATCGCGGCCGGGCTGGTCCTCATGGTGCCGATCCACTGGCTGCGCCGGTGCCTGCGCGCACCCCTCCTCCAGAACACCCTCTCCCTGCTGATCCCGTTCGTGGCGTACGCGGCGGCCGAGCGCGTCCACGCCTCCGGGGTCCTCGCGGTCGTCGTGGTGGCCCTGTACCTGGGGCACCGCTCCTGGCAGGTCGACTTCGCCACCCGCCTCCAGGAGGAGGCGGTGTGGAAGGTGGTCGCCTTCCTGCTGGAGTCGTCCGTCTTCGCGCTGATCGGACTCCAGCTGCCGCACGTGGTGCGGGGGCTCGATCCGTACGGCGCCGGGGAGGCCGTCTGGTACGCGCTGGGGGTCTTCGCCGCGGTCGTCGTCGTGCGGTTCGTGTGGGTGTTCCCGGCCACCTACCTGCCGCGGTGGCTGTCGCGGCGCGTGCGCGAGCGGGAGCCGGGGGTCACCTGGACCTCGCCGGTGATCGTCGGCTGGGCGGGGATGCGCGGGGTGGTCTCGCTGGCCATCGCGTTCTCCATCCCGGTGGCCATGGACGGCGAGCCGTTCCCGGCGCGCGACCTGGTCCTGTTCCTCACCTTCACGACCGTGATCGGAACCCTGGTGGTGCAGGGCCTCACCCTGCCGCCGCTGATCCGCGCCCTGAAGCTGCCCGGGCGGGACGCCACCGCCGAGACCCTCGCCGAGGCGCAGGCCCAGAGCGAGGCGTCCCGGGCCGCCGAACGGCGGCTGGAGGAGCTCCTCGCCGACGAGCGCAACGCGCTGCCGCAGCCCCTGGCCGACCGGCTCCGCACGGTCCTGGAGCGGCGGCGCAACGCCGTCTGGGAGCGGCTGGGCGCGGTCAACGCGCTCACCGGGGAGTCGGCGGACGACACGTACCGGCGTCTCGCGCGGGAGGTGATCGACGCCGAGCGTGAGGTCTTCGTACGGCTGCGCGACGCGCGGCGCATCGACGACGAGATGATGCGCACGCTGCTGCGCCGGCTCGACCTGGAGGAGGCGGCGGCCTACCGGGAGGGGACCTCGTCGGATTGAGAGGGCTCGGGGCGGCCGGTGATCACGGCGGCGAGCGTGGTGCCGCGCGGGAAGGAGCCCTCCGCGGCCAAGGTGAAGAGTCCGTACAGCATTTTGGCGACATATATACGCTCGATGGCGAGTCCATGCCGCTGGGCGAAGTCGTCGGCGAAGTCGTCCAGGTCGGGCGTTCCGCGGGCGTAACCACCGCAGTGGAACCGCTCGTCGAGGCTCCAGTCGCCCGCGGGGCCGCCGAACGCCCGCTCCTGGAGGGCCCGTATCTCCGTGCCGAGGAACCCGCCCTTGAGCACCGGTATGCCGAGCGCGCGCTGTCCGGGGCCCAGGCCGGCGGCCAGGCCGGCCAGCGTGCCGCCCGTGCCGCAGGCCACCGCCACCACGTCCACGTGCCCGTCCGCCCCGGCCGGTGCGTCGCGCAGTTCGCGCCCGAGCTCCACGCAGCCCCGTACCGCCAGCGCGTTGCTGCCGCCCTCCGGTACGACGAAGCAGCCCTCGGGCGCCCGCTCCAGCAGTCGCGCGCGCACCTCCGGGTCGTCCTTGGCGCGGTACGTCGCCCGGTCCACGAACAGCAGCCGCATCCCGTCCGCCGCGCACCGCGCGAGGGACGGGTTCAGCGGGCGGTCGGCGAGCTCCTCGCCCCGTACCACCCCGACGGTGGGGAAACCCAGCAGGCGGCCGGCGGCGGCCGTGGCCCGCAGGTGGTTGGAGTAGGCGCCGCCGAAGGTGAGCACCGGGCGGCCGGCCGCGGCGTCCAGGTTCGGGGCGAGCTTGCGCCACTTGTTGCCGACGAGGTCCGGGTGGATCAGGTCGTCCCGCTTGAGCAGCAGCCGTACGCCGTGCCGGGCGAGGCGCTCGTCCTCGACGGCCCGCAGGGGGGAGGGGAGCAGCGGGCCGAGGGAGGGCAGGTCGAGCGCGGTCACCCGGCCATTGTCACGCAGCCACCGGCCCTGCACCCGGCCCGGCCCGGTCCACCAGCCCCGGCCACCGGCCCGTGCGCTCAGTTCAGCCGCTCCTGGATGCGCGTCCGCATGGTGTTCATCGAGAAGCCGCGCGGATCGATCTTGCCCGGCTGCCACTCCTTGTGCCCGATGACCGAGCGGGCCGACCAGCCGTGGCGGCGGCAGATCGCGGCCGCGGCCTTCTCGATCGCCTCCAGCTGGACGGCGGGCCACGGGTCCTCGCCGTCGCCGAGGTTCTCGCACTCGAAGCCGTAGAAGTACCGGTTGCCGTCCCGGTTCCCCTCGTTGTCCCGGGGCAGCGGCCTCTCCGCGATCACGGCGCGCAGGACGTCGTCGTCGCCCTTGCCGGCGTGGTTGGCGCGGCCGTAGCCGACGAGATGGACGCGGCCGTCCTTGGTGATCACACCGTGGCACAGCGGCCCGGGGAGCCCCGGGCGGCCCTCCCGGCAGACGCGGACGGTCTGTTCGCCGCCCTTCGAGGCGGTGTGGTGCAGCATCACGCCGTGCACCGGCCCCCACGGCCCCTTGTGGTTGCGGTTGTGGGTGCGCCATCCGCCGACCTCCACGACCGTGAGGCCTTCGTCGCGCAGCGCGTCGAGAAAAGTGTTCGCGGACAGGGGTGTGGCCACTCCGCCTCCTTACGTGAGCGAGCCGTACCGGGGCTCCTGTCGGAGCCATCCCCAGCCGGCCCCGCACCGCGACGGCGTTCGGGCGGCGTACGAACCGATCCGGACATGAAACGTGTGTCATGCCCCGTGACGGGTGATTCAGTCTCGCTCATTTGTGTAATGGCGTGACTACGCCACGTGCTGAAAGGCTTTTCCTCGGAAGGTCGGACAATGATCGAGAGGGAAGTACATGTCGGTTGGTTCGGTTGGCGAGGACGTCCGCACCGAGCAGCAGGCGCCGCAGCAGAGTCTCGGCACCGCCGCCGCGCGGAACCTGGCGACCACCACCAAGTCGGTCCCGCAGATGCAGGAGATCACCTCCCGGTGGCTGCTGCGCATGCTGCCGTGGGTGCAGGTGCAGGGCGGTACGTACCGGGTGAACCGGCGCCTCAGTTACGCGGTCGGCGACGGACGGGTCACCTTCGTGCAGACCGGCGAGCGCGTCGCCGTGATCCCGAACGAGCTGCGGGAGCTGCCCGCCCTGCGCGGGTACGAGGACGACGCGGCACTCGCCGAGCTGGCGCAGCGGTGCGTCCAGCGGGAGTTCGGGCCCGGTGACGTCATCGCCGAGGCGGGCGCGCCGACGGACCGGGTGTTCCTGCTGGCGCACGGCAGGATCGAGCAGATCGGCACCGGTCCGTACGGCGACGAGGCGATCCTCGGCGTCCTCGCCGACGGGGCGTACATCGGCGACGACTCCCTCACCGACCGGGACGCCACCTGGGAGTGGACGGTTCGCGCGGCGACCGCCTGCACCGTCCTGGAACTCAGCCGCGCGGACGTCACCAACCTCGCCGAACGGGCCGAGTCCCTGGCCGGACACCTCGCCGGCCTGGCGGCCCTGCCGCGGCAGCGGACCAACAAGTACGGCGAGAAGGCCATCGACCTCTCCGCCGGCCACGTCGGCGAGGCCGTCGTCCCGCACACGTACGTCGACTACGAGGCCTCGCCGCGCGAGTACGAACTGAGCGTCGCCCAGACCGTGCTGAAGGTCCACAGCCGCGTCGCCGACCTCTACAACCAGCCCATGAACCAGACCGAGCAGCAGTTGCGGCTCACCGTCGAGGCGCTGCGCGAGCGCCAGGAGTACGAGCTCGTCAACAACCGCGAGTTCGGCCTGCTCGCCAACTGCGACTACGGGCAGCGGCTCCAGCCGCACGACGGCGTACCCAGCCCCGACGACATGGACGAGCTGCTCTCCCGCCGCCGGGGCAACAAGCTCTTCCTCGCCCACCCGCGCGCCATCGCCGCCTTCGGGCGCGAGTGCAACAGGCGCGGGCTCGTCCCCGACACCGTCGACGTGGCGGGCCACCAGATCCCGGCCTGGCGCGGCGTGCCGATCTTCCCCTGCAACAAGATCCCGATCTCCGAGGCCCGCACCACCTCGATCCTCTGCATGCGTACGGGCGAGGCCGACCAGGGCGTCATCGGCCTGCACCAGACCGGCATCCCGGACGAGATCGAGCCGAGCCTCTCGGTGCGGTTCATGGGCATCGACGAGCAGGCGATCATCTCGTACCTGGTGACCGCCTACTACTCGGCGGCGATCCTGGTTCCGGACGCCCTCGGCGTGCTGGAGAACGTCGAAGTCAGCCGCTGGCGATGACCATGACGAGCACGGACAGGGGCGCCACCGCGGAGGCCGCAGAGGCCGCGGAGGCCGCGGCGTCGCTCCTCGACCGCACCCGTACCGTCGTCCAGCCCCAGCTGCGCGCGACCGTGGAGTCGCTGCCCGGCCCCATACGGCGGGTGGCGATGTACCACTTCGGCTGGGAGCACGCCGACGGCAGCCCGGCCGCCGGGCAGCAGGGCGGCAAGGCGATCCGGCCCGCGCTGGTGCTCGCGGCCGCGCGGGCCCTGGGCGGCGACCCGTACGCCGCCGTCCGGGCGGCCGCCGCCGTGGAGCTCGCGCACAACTTCACGCTGCTCCACGACGACATCGTCGACGCGGACTCCACCCGCCGCTCCCGGCCGACCGCGTGGACCGTCTTCGGCATGCCGGACGCGCTGGTCGCCGGGGACGCCATGCTCGCCCTGGCGCTGCGGCTGCTCGCCGAGGACGGCCACCCGGCGGCCGCGCGGGCCTCGGCCCGGCTCGCCGCCTGCGTGATCGAGCTGTGCGCGGGCCAGCAGGCGGACTGCGCCTTCGAGGGGCGTGGGCCCGACGAGGTGTCGCTGGAGGAGTGCCTCGCCATGGCGACCGCCAAGACGGGTGCGCTGCTCGGCTGCGCCTGCGCCCTGGGCGCGCTGTACGCGGGCGCGGCGGAGGAGGAGGTGGTGGCGCTGGACGCGTTCGGGCGGGAGGCCGGCCTGGCGTTCCAGCTGATCGACGACCTCATCGGCATCTGGGGCGACCCGGAGCGGACGGGGAAGCCCGCCGGGGCCGACCTCGCCGCGCACAAGAAGTCGCTGCCGGTGGTCGCCGCGCTCGGCTCCGGGACGGCGGCCGGGGCCGAGCTGGCCGAGCTCTACGGGCGGCCCGCCCTGGACGAGGACGGCGTACGGCGCGCCGCCGACGCCGTGGAACGGGCGGGCGGCCGTGACTGGGCCCAGGCGCAGGCCGCCGACCGGATGGCCCGGGCGGTGCACCAGCTGTCGCGGGCCGTGCCGGACCTGGCGGCGGCCGGGGACCTGCTGGCCCTGGCGGAGTTCGTCACCCGCCGTACGCGCTGAGGCGCCCCGGCGTGCCCGTCCGGAGCCTTCGGGCCCACCGGACGGGCACGCTCCCGCCCCTTCCGCGCGGATCTCGCCCGGCCGGCCGTACCGGCCTGTGCGGCCGGCGGAAACCGCCCTATCCTGAGTCCATGGGCAGCAGCGAAGGACGCCCTACCGTCCGCCGCCCCCGGGAAGGGCCCGAGCACGTGTGCCCCTCCTGTGGACAGCCTGTCGGTACGGCGCTCAAACGACGCAAGATCCTCGGTGTCTGGGCACCCGTGTGGGAGCCCCAGCCATGCCGGAACCCCGGCTGCGACCTCTCCCACGAGCCCCACGAGGAGGGTTCCGCGGACGAGTCGGGCAAGACGGCGAAGACCGGCTGAAGTCCGGCTGAGGGGGTGTCCGGCCGCACGTCGGAGGCAGTCATACCGCTACAGTCCGCGCCATGTCATCGGAGTCGACGGAAGTCTGGACCGGCTGGTACCGGGACCGCCGGGGTGCGGAAGCCATCACCATCACGTCCGACGGGAAGCGCATCGCCACCCGTATCAGGGGCGTGGAATACGCGGGCGCGAGCTGCGCCGCGCTGCGGGCAGCGGAGGAGAACGGCGGCCTGCCGTTGGCGGGTTGCGTGCTGGAGTGGGACCTGCCACTGCCCGTCGTCATCGACGGCACGCCCCAACGGTCCACGCTCAGCTGCCTGTTGGCGCTCGGTGAAGCCCTGTCCGACGGCTCACCCGAGCGGGTGGATCTTCAGCTGACCCTGCACTTCGGCGGCGCGGCGTACGAGTCCGGCCTGGCCGGCGGCGACTTCGACCTGGCGCTGGACCGCATCCTGCGTCAGCTGCCGCCCGGGGCGCGGTTCGACCGGAGGCTCCTGGAAGCCGCCTGACGGCGGACGGGGCGCCCCGCGAGGCCGCGGGGCGCCCACCAGGGGGTCAGGAGGCCTTCGCCGCCGCGACCGCCGCCGCGAGGCCGTTGCGCCACAGGTAGTCCACGCGGCTGCGCTCCTGCGCGTTCGGCTGCGCGTTCTGGCAGGACGGGCCGGGGCCGCCGCCCGACATCAGCTCGCTGCACGGACCCGAGTAGTGGTCCGGCAGGCCGAGGACGTGGCCGGTCTCGTGGGCGGTGACCCGGGTGGAGTTGTAGATCTGGTTCTGCCGGTAGTCGAGGAAGATGTAGCCGTTGCCGTGCCCGTCGGTCGACGCGTACGAGCCGCGCGAGTCGTTGCCCTCGTAGTACCGGAAGTCCGGGTTGCTGCCCTCCTGCAGCTTCACGTTGCTGACGGAGCTGTTCCAGATCTGCGTGGAGCGGGCTATCTGGGTGCGGAAGCTCGGCGCGTTGGCCGCCGAGTAGACGACGGTGACGGCGAGCGCGCCGGGGTCGGCGGCGCGCTTCTCGGCGACCGAGCGCATCACGGCCTCGTAGAACGCCTTGTTGGCCTTGGCGTTCTCGGCCGACCCGGCGTACGCCGCGTAGCCGGGGGCCGGGGAGGGCGCGGCGGTGGCGGTCGTGGCGGGTACGGCCGCCAGAGCCGCGGTCAGGCTCAGGGCGGCGGCCAGTACGGCCTTGCGGTGTCTCATGGGGGGCTCCTACTCGCTCCCGAACGGTTGGGTGGACGCGTTCGGTCGGATGTCGGACCGACGCCGGCGGGACGTCGGTGGGACAGAGTGTCGAGGAGCCCACCGCGCGTACGGATGATGTCAACGGGCGATAGGACGAGCGCATCACCCCTCAACAGGCTGTTCCCGCCCGGTCCTTGAGTCTGGTGTGACGCCAGGGGCCCGCCCTACCCTCGGGGCATGGAGCTGGAGGTGAGGCATCTGCGGGCGCTGTGCGCCATCGCCGACACGGGCAGCCTGCACAAGGCCGCCCGGCACCTGGGCATCAGCCAGCCGTCGCTGACGACCCAGCTGCGCCGCATCGAACACGCCCTGGGCGCCGAGCTCTTCGCCCGCGAGCGGACCGGCTGCCGGCCGACCCCGATCGGCCTCGCCGTACTGAGCCGCGCCCGCCCCCTGGTGGCACAGCTGGACCGGCTCGTCAGCGAGACCCGTGCCGCCGCCGCGCGTGCCGACGGCACGACCCGGCTCCGTATCGGCTCCACCGCCAGCCGGGCGCTCGCGGGCTGGCTGCGGCGGCTGCGCGGACGGCTGCCGGGCACGGACATCTCGCTGCACATGGACGTCTCGGCGGGCGCCCTGCTGCGCGGCCTCGCGGCCGGGCGGCTCGACGTGGCCTTCGTCCACGAGGTGGAGGGCTGTCCGCTGCGCGTGCCGGAGGGGCTGGAGCGGCGCCTGCTGGTCGAGCGGGAGCCGCAGTTCGTCTCCCTGGCCCGGGACCACCCGGCGGCCGCCGCGCCCGTCGTGGACCTCGCCGACCTGGCGGGCGACCGGTGGATGGTCGACCCGACCGTGGACGGCGAGTGGGACGGGCTGCGGCGGGTGCTGTGGGCGGCCGGGATCGACCCGCCCGTGCTGCACGGCGACTACCACACGGCCGCGTCGCTCATCGTGGCCGGTGAGGTCGTGGCCCCGTGCCAGCCGACCTCGGGGCCGCGCGACGACATGGCGATCCGCCCGTTACGCGACGACCCCCTCGCCGTACGCCTGCTGCTGTACCACCGGCCGGGCGCCGAGGCCGCCGAGGCGGCGTACGCGGAGCTCGCGGCCGCCTACCGCGAGGCGGCCCTGCGCGCGGCCCCGTACCGGCAGTGGCTGCTGCGCCACGGGAACCCGCTCCCGCACGCGGCCTGAGAGCGCGGCTCGGCTCAGGCCGGCACGGGCACGCGGGCGGCACGGGTGAAGTAGTGGGCGCCGGTCTCGTGGTTGTCGAGGTGCTGGTAGAAGCCGCGCAGGCCCCGGAACACATAGCGGGTCTCCGCCGCGCGCGGCGGCGTGAGGTCCCCGGCGGCGACGGCGTCGAGGAGTTCCGCCATGGGGTACGGGAAGGCGACCTCCTCGCTCTCGTACGTACCGTCCCCGGCCTCGCGCCATCCCGTCGGCAGCGCGGCCCCCGGCGGCTGGTAGACGGGACGGCTCCAGCGCTCGAAGGCGTACATGTACCGGCCCGCGTCCGCCCACTCCGCCGGGAAGCGCTCCACGACCGTCTCCGTCCACCACCGTTCGATCTCGCGGTCCAGCAGCGGGTCGCCGTAGAGCATGCGGTGTCCGGCCGCGACGGCCGGCGACTCGGCGATCACCGGGAAGCCGTCGCGGAAGGCGGTGACGGAGGGGTGGTCGGAGGCGTCGATCCACTCCAGCAGCGAGTGGACGACCTGCGACCGCACTGGGCGACCACCCGCCGCCAGCGCATCTCGGGGGCGGCGGACTGGTCGAAGTCCTCGGGCCGGACCCGGAACGACTTGACCGCCAGGTAGGTCAGGAAGACCACCCCGGCGGCCAGGAGGAACGTCTTGAGGCCCGGTATGCGGGTCAGGACCGCCGAGGTCCCGGCACCGCCGAGGGATATCAGCACGGTGTCGCAGACCCCGGCGGCCACGACCGCGACGAAGACGCGCGGCACGCCGAAGGTGAAGCCCTGGTTGATGAGGAAGATGTTCTGCGGCCCGATCGGCGTGATCATGGCCAGCCCGAGCAGCATCCCCGCGAAGTAGGTCTCCACGGATCAGCGTGTGGGCGACCAGGCGACCGTCGTCTCCCGGGCCGGGTCGAAGGCGTGCAGGGTGACCGACGCGGCGTACGGGGCGACCCGGTCGGCGAGCTCCCGCTGCGCCCGCTCCAGCACCTCCGGCCCGATGGCGGGGGAGATGCCCTCCAGGAACAGCACGGCGTCGACGGTGGCCTCCGTGACCTTGGTGTTGTCGGCGTCCCGGTGGTTCCAGTGGCGCGTGAGCACCTGGCCGCCGTCCGCGTACACGATCTCCCCGGGCAGCGGGGTCTCGCGCACGTCCGGCTGCCCCAGGGGGATGTGTACGTCGCCGGGGCGGGCGTAGCGCAGCGTGAAGCCGTGGCGGATGTGGTCCAGGTCGTAGCCGCCGGTGGGCAGGGTGTACCGCAGGGAGACGAGGTTGCAGGTGTCGACGAGCGGCGAGATCCGCGGCAGCCGCCCGGACCTGGCGAGACGCCGGCCCAGCGCGTCGACGCTCGGCCGCATCCGCCGCGGATTGGTCCCGAAGCTGCGCAGCAGGCTGTGCCAGGCGGCGATGGCCGGGTGGTCCTCGCCGGGCATGGCACGCCGGCCGTCGGCCACCTCGGTCTCGAGGGCGGCCAGCTCGGACTCGGTCCGCGTCCACGGACGGGAGTTGTCCACGCCCAGCGCCAGGACGACGGCGGTCCGGCAGTCGGGGTAGCGGTCGGCGATCTCCGGGTCGATCCCGAGCGTCAGTCGGCGTTCGGCGAGCTGGGTGGTGACGGCGTCGGTCGTCATGCGGGCGGTTCCTGACGTCGGTGGGACTGGGGGTGCGTACGTGCGCACTGTCCAACGTGTGGGAGGAGGCGATGTCACCACACACATGTGTGGGAGCGGCACGGGCGCGTCCTCGTGAGACGCGGCAAGGCGGCGGGCCCGCGCCCCAGTTCAGTTGATGACTCGTCGCACCTTCAACCGGCCGCCGGGGGGATGGCGGGTTCCGTCCCGCGATGTGGCCGAAGTCCTGCGGGACGGGCGGCTGCGGCTCCGGCGGTTCCTACGGCGACGCCGGAGTCAGGCCCCGGCGGTGTCAGGCCCCCGGGGGCCAAGCCCCCGAGAGCAGCCGCTCGGCCTCGGTGACGATCGCCTCCGCCAGGGGCTCGCGGCGGCTCGGCGGCTGCGCCGCCCAGGCGTTGTACGCGTCGACCGCGTCGACCAGAGGCCTGAGCTCCTCGGGGTGGCCCAGGGCGGCCCAGCCCTCGTGCTTGACCAGGTCGCCCCCGGGGCCGGGGGCCAGGCTGCCGGACACGATGAGGCGGAGCCACCAGTGCAGCAGTTGCCGGCGGGCCGCTTCGGCGGGGAGGTCCTGCACCAGGTCCAGCTCGGCGAGTACCTCGTCGAAGAGGGCGTCCGCCTTGTCGCGCTCGGCGCGCAACAGGCCGGCGAGCAGGGGGAGGGACGGGGCCTCGACGTCGAGGACCAGGGCCGTGAGGCCGGCTTCGATCAGCTGCTCCGGAGAGGGGCGGCGGCCGATCAGGCGTTCCAGCGCCAGCATGCGGAGGCACTCGACGGCCTCCGGGGCGGTCGCGGCGTACGGGGCGTACGGCGTGGGCGCGGTGGCGTCGAAGTCGGGGCCGCCCTCCACGAAGTACGACCAGAAGTCGACGGTCGCGCGGGCGGAAAGGGAGGAGCCCGCGCGGCTGGTGAACTCGTGGCGGATGTAGTCGGCGAGGTCGTTGCCGTACAGGATGATGTCGGTCTGGTGGACGGACAGAACGGGATGACCGTGCTCGCCCGCCGTGCCGGGCAGGTAGCGGTGGCTGTAGACCGGGACCAGCCGCGGCACGCTCGCCAGCTCGGCCCTCGCGGCGCGCAGTGCCTCGGCTGTCTCCGTCGGCCTCGACGGCCAGGCGGGATGCCAGAACCCGTTGTGCTCCACGTCGAAGAGCACCCCCTCGACCGGCCTGGCCAGCCGCTCGGTCAGGTCCTCGGGGTCGCCGTGGCGCCAGTCGGGCCAGTGTCGCGATCCCCGCGGAAGACCGGCCGCCAGGAAGACCCGGTGGTCCGCGGCGAAGGTGAAGCCGAACCGCTCCTCGACCGCGTCGAGCTCCGCGTCGCTGAGACCGGGAGCGATGTCGGCCCCGAGCATGCGGTGGAGGGTCCTGGCGGCTTCCAGGGTCAGCTGGGCGGTCATCTTCGGCGGCTTTCTGTCGGCAGTGATGGTCACGCTGGCGCGACGGGCGGTGCCGCGGCGGCCAGAAGGGTGTCGACGAGCGCGGCGACGCGGTGCTCGCGGGTGCCGCGGAGGGCCCCGGGGCCGGCGAGGTGCTCGGTGTAGGCCTGGAGGTGGGCGGCGCCGCACAGGGTGATCGCCAGGGCGTAGGGGTCCCGATCAGAGTTCACACAGCGCTCGACCTTCTTGCTCGGCTGCGTCGACTTTCTTGGTCAGTGCATCAATGAGGCCGATACGGCCCTCGAACAGTTGGGATACGTCCTGCCCAGTAAACATGATGACGTTGTTGCGACTGCCTCGGGAGTTGCGCACGAAGTGGTCAAGGACGCCGGGGTCGTAGCCAGCCATGGATACGAAAGCACCCCGCGTGCTGTCGAGTTTTCCATCGACCTTGCCCTTGAAATCGAGCAGGTCCCCAAGGTCTGGCTGCGCGGTTCGCCATCGGGCTTCGACGATATATGTAAACCCTCGGAAGTGGAAAGAGCCGTCGATTTGCTCATGGGCTATGCGGTAGGAGGGGCGGTAGTCCAGGTCGTAGGCCCGGAAAAGCTGTGCGAATAGCCTCTCCAAGTCGTAACCACGCCGTTGCGCAGATTCGGTTGCACCTTGCTGAAGGAGCTTCAAGAAGTCGAGACGCAGCTCTCCGATCGTGGCCTGGCGTTCTTGGAGCAGTTGGAGGCGTCTCTTTTCAGTGGCCCGGCGGGCAGTAGCTGCTGCTCGTTCCGGGTCGATAAGGACCTTTTGTTCCTGTGCTACTTGCTTCAGCTCGGCGAGAGCCTCGGCGCCAGCTTTTTGGTCAGGTGCGTCCGCATGCGGCTTCCGCATATGGCAAAGCTCTTCGATGATCTTGCGTTGGATGGTGTATCCAGATGCACCTTTCTCGTGGAGTTCGTCAAAGATGGCCCGCGCGATCTTCGCCTTGCTCATGCCAGGTTGATCGTATCGGTCGCATAGCTGCCGAGGGACGCCCGCCGTATAGAAGATGGCACGTAGATCGTCACGCCAATGCAATGCATCACGGCACACGGCAATGGCTGCGCGTGTGACGTTGGTCGACACCGGTCCTGCGGTCCGCGCGTTGCTTTTCAATTCCGAAGGCTCCACGGGTGGGTGTCCCTTCTAGGCCCAGGCTCCGTTGGTCTGTAGGCAGGCATTCCTCCACACGGATCGGCTCGACGCGGGCCTCATGTCAGCCGGGAACAGCGGGCTGTCGAGTTAGTCGATCTTGTGGCGGAAGAGGCGGGCGATGTCGCAGTCGTAGGTGGTCGGCCCAGTCGCGCCCGTGACGCGGCCTCGTCGCGTTCGGTGCAGGCCGATTAGGCGGACTGTCCGGCGAGGATGGCGGTGCCTTTGACGACCCCGAGGTCACGCAATGGGCGACTGGTCGGCACTGCCATGACTTGAACCCCCCTTCGTCCATGTTGGATTCGGGTCGTGACGGACACTCCAGACGGTACCGAGCGTGCAGGGCCAGTGGGGTCGTGTTCCATGTGAATTGCCGCGGCTGCCTGTCTCCGCTGGGACGGGCCAAGCTCTCGGCGGGGAGGCTTCGGCTTACCATGCCATGCTCGACAGGTTTAGCTTGCCTACTGCCAGCCGTCCAGCGATACGTGGGGCCCGCCCGTCAGATAGCTGTGGAGGGCGCTGGCCGTTGTGTCCACGAAGGCGTCGGGGATGGCGTCGGCGTCGACCCAGCACACCTGGGAGTGCTTGCGGGGTTCGCGGTTTTCGGGTTCGCCGGTCCAGTCGTGGGTGGCGAAGACGACGGTGAGGAAGCCGTTGGGAGCTTCGACGCCCCGGGCGCCGTGGATGATGTGGGCGACCTTGAGGGACTCGGGCTTCACCGTGAGGCCGGTCTCCTCGTAGAGCTCGCGGACTGCGGTTTCGGTGATGGGCTCGCCCGGTTCGCTCTTGCCGACGGGGAGGTCCCACATGCCCTGAGCGAACTTGGCGTTCTCGCTGCGCTGGAGGAGGACGACGCGGTTGGTGGCCTTGTCGTGGACGATGACGGCGGCGACCAGCAGGGTCATGGATTCCAGGGCTGGCTTGAGCGCCTTCGGCTGGTCGTCGGTCTGTTGGGCCACGGTGTTCCCTTCGTCGGGCGGGTTGTTGGGCATGTTAGGCGAGGGCCTCACGAGCGCGGCGGGCGAGATCGGCGGCGCCGGGGACGCGGCGGCGCTGGTAGACCGCGAGGGTGGAGCGGATCGAGGTGATCGCCTTGCGGGTGCGGTCGGAGGTCATGCCCTCCATGAGGACGAGGGCTTGGGTCCAGGAGGCGACGGCTTCGTCGGCGCGGGCCTGGGCGGCGAGGCTGTCACCGAGGTCGGCGTGGGTGAGGGCATGGACGCGCTTGTACTTCTCCGGGTCCCAGCGGGTGAGGGCGTCGCGGTGCTGCTGCTCGGTGCCGATGTGGTCGGCGAGGTCGGTCAAGGTGCGGGCAGTGTGGCTGGCGACGGTGCCGGCGGCTGGGCCGCTGACGCGGGAGTAGCTGGGCTGAGGGCCGTCCTCGCGCAGGAGGGCATCTTCGGCGGCGAGCAGGGCGCGGGCTGCTGCTGGCTTCGCGCCCACCGCAGCGTAGGCGCGGGCGTGGGTGATGTGGAGGAGGGCCTCGGTCTGGCCGTCGACGTGGCCGAGGCCTGTGCGGAGGGCGCCTTCGACGAGGTCGACGCAGTGGTGGGGCTGCTTGAGGCTGAGGGCCTGGTGGGCAAGGGCGCGCATCATCCAGGCGGCGTGGCCATGGGGGTCGGCTTCGCAGGCGAGCTGGTAGCCGACCTGGTAGTAGAGCTGGGCGGCGCCTTCCTGGCCAAGGTCGTGGTGCTTCCACCCCGCGAGGTAGGCGAGTTCGGCGACGGCGCCGAAGGCGGCCCGGTGTAACGCTTCGCTGGAGAAGCGTCCGCGGAGCATCGGGGCGGCGGTGTCGGCGAGGTAGGCGGTGACCGTGGTCAGGCCGTGCCCGCCGCCGAGGCGCTCGTCGGCCGCGCTGAAGGCAGCCGTGATCTGCCGTACGACGTCCACCTCCTCCGCGCCGACCACGGACGTGCCGGTGCGGGCGCGGAGCATGCGGGCGGTGGCCTCGTGGTCGTATCCGAGCGGCATCGCGACGCCGGCAGTGGTGAAGGCCGCGATGGCGAGGAAGCGTCGGCGCTCGACGTCGGCCCGGCCAAGGTCGGTAACGGCGAGGACAGGGTCTGACTCCGCCTGCTGTTCGGCCTCGGCGGAACGGAGGCCGATCCCGGTCTGGGTGACCGTACGCCCCGCTCGGCGGGACAGCGCCTCAGCCAGGTACTGGCCTACCCGGCCCGAAGGGGTGCGGGTGCCGTTTACCCAGTGCGAGATGGCCGACTTGTTGGTCTGGAGGATCTCGCCGTTCTCGGCTGCAACCCGCCGAACGTCCCTGGCGAGGGCCTCGTAGGTGCAGCCGGCCGCGTCGATGACGTCGCGCAGACGGGAATTGGGTTCTCTCTGCGCCGCCGCCACGATCGCCTCCGTTCCGGAGATGTAAACCGCGTATACCGCTTCAACTGCCATCCAGCGTACCCACTGAGCGTGACCGCCGGTTCACTTATCAGTAGCCGCCCGGAACGCCGCGACCGTGATCCAGGCTCCCCCTTGGTCCGGGCGGCACCCCGAAGTTCCGTACGCCCACACCGGGCTCGGGCATTTCTGTGCCTGCGTCCGGCCGATCAGAGACGGAGACACGGTGACCACCATCGACACCACGGCCATCACGGTCGAGCTGCTCGAGGCGTTCGACCCGCGCTGGAGCCGCCTGCCCGGCATCCAGGTCGACGGCCGGCGTATCACCATCGACCCGGCCGAGTACTTCTTCCGCTTCGAGTCGAACACGTGGCTCGTCGCCGACTGGGAGCTGGTCAAGACCCGGCTCCTGGACGTGGATGAGACGACCGAGAGCGCGGTTGAGCAGCTCGCGCTCGACTTCATCAAGCACCACGGTGAGTCCACATCCGACGCGGCCCGCGTCGTGGCCACCGCGTACGAGGTGTACGCGTACCTCTTCCGCGACGAGCACCTGGCCGGACTCGGCCTGCCGCAGATCACCGCCGACCACCTGCGGATGCTCCGCGAGGCCGCCACGCTCATGGCGCTCAACAAGGTCGAGCTCGATGGGCACATCTCCAACGTCGGCCCGTGCTGGTTCTTCCCCGCCGCCACCTCCGTCGTCTTCGACCTGAACGACGACATGGGCGGGATGCTCGACGAGGTCTACCACGGCGGCTGGTTCAACGAGCACCGCCGCATCGAGTCCATCAAGGCCCACGCCGCCCTCGGCGGCCGGCTCGTGCACGGCTGCCAGTCCGTTCCGGATCAGACCGGCGGCGTCGTTGCGCCCTACGGTGCCTCGATGGCGAACTTCCGTGACGACCTCGCCGCGTTCAAGGCGGGCTGGATCGAGCAGGTCTACGCCCACCGCGTGAACCCCGCCGCGTAACCCACCCGATCAGGCTCCGGGGCGGGCCGGCATCCCTCGCCCGCCCCGGACGCCACCAGCCCCACGGAGTCCTCACGTGACCACGAACCCCAGCGCCGAACTCCTCGACAACCTGCTCACCGTGGCCGGCCAGACCATCGCCGTACGGGAGGAGGTGCGCGTCTGGTCCATGTCCGGCGTCGAACGCGTGGCCTTCCCCGACGGCTCCACGGCCATCTTCAAGTACGCCAAGAAGCCCTTCGACAGCGAGGACCAGGCCCTTCGCCTGGCCCGCACCCTCGGCGTACCAGTCCCGGAGGTCCACGCCTCCGCCGTCCTGGACGGCTGGCTCGGCATGCTCATGGAGGATCTCGGACCGTCCGTACGCGAGGCCGACGACCTCGATGGCGTCGCCGCGGCCGTGGTGCTGCACGGCACCCGTGCGGCTCCGCCCTTGCCCGTCGTCGACCAGGAGCGGCTGTGCACACTCCCGGCCCGGGCTCTGGAGCATCTCGAACGGCTGCGCAAGGCCGACCGGTGGCAGGACGTGGACGACGTCGCGGACGCGCTCGACCGGATCGCCCAGGCCACCGAGGCCCGCTCGGCCGGAACGACGATGGAGCCCTTCGGCTGGGTGCACTCCGAGTTCCACCCCACGAGCCTCCACATCGGGGAGCGCGGCTGGCGGCTGCTCGACTTCGCTCGTGCCTTCACCGGTCCCGGTCTGCTCGACCTCGCCAGTTGGCACGGCACCATCGAACCCCCGCATCCCGTACGCCTGCGTGTCTTCCTGGAGCAGTATGTGACCGCCGGCGGTACCCCCGACGCCCTCGCTCCGCGCGGCGGGCTCACCGCCGAGAACTGGGCCCTGGGCTGGCACCGTATGTGGGCCGTCGAGTGGTTCATGGAGCAGGCCATCCGCTGGATCAACGACCCGGCCACCGACCCCGCCTACATCAAGGCCGTCCGCCGCCACCTCACCGACGTCCTCCACCTCCTGGAGGTCTGACGTGCTCGCCCAGGCTTCCCCGTGGCACGCCCACGCCCTCCAACGCACCGCCGCCGGACGCGCCGAACCCCTGTCCGTACCCGCCCGGATGGAATGGACCACGAGGCCCGGCCAGGGGCCCGGGGTCGAGATTCTCGGCCCCGATCTGCGCGGCAAGCGGCTCCTGGAACTCGGCTGCGGCCCCGGCCACAACGCCGCCCACCTCGCCACCCGCCACGGTGCCCACGTCACCGGCGTCGACCTGGTCGGCCTCCAGGTCCGCCGCGCCCGCTCCCACTACGGACGGCTGAACAACCTCACCTTCGTGGCCGGCCACGCGCTGCACTACCTGCACGCCTCCAATGAGCAGTTTGACGCGATCTACTCCGTCTTCGGCGCCGTCGGCCTCGTCGCCCCCGAACTGCTGCTACCAGCCATCGCCCAGCGCCTCACGCCCGGCCGGGTGCTGGCCTTCTCCGTCCCCCACCCGCAGCGCGGCGGCCGAAGCCCCTCGGGGGACGACCGGCCTCGCCGCGACTACGTCAACCTTCCCGACCGCACCCGGCTCCCCGTCGCCCGCTGGGAGTTCTCCACGGACCGGTGGGAGAAGCACCTCAGCCGAGCGGGTTTCTGGCTCACCTCTGCCCAGGAGTTCCACGACCCCCGCATGGGCCACTGGCCCACGACCCTGCTGATCCACGCTCGCAAGCTCTGATCAGCCATTCGCCCGGCTTCCCATGGAGGAACCGATGCGCTCGCCCTACCTGCTCCTCGACGTCGACGGCGTCTTCGTACCCTTCCCCGACGTGCACGGCTCGATCCCGGCCACCCACGTCCGCCACGACGTCGTCCCCAGCGGCCGCACCGCCGACAACCCGGTCACCGTCTGGCTCCACCCCGACCACGGCCGCCTGCTCATGGACGTCATCCGCACCAACTTGGTCACCCCGGTCTGGTGCACCAGCTGGCGGCAGGACGCCACCACCCTGATCGGCCCTCTCCTGGGTCTCCCGGACCTGCCGTACGTCGACCTGCCGCGCCCACAGATCACCACCAGCCACCCCAACGGCTACCTCTGGAAGCGTGACCACGTCGACGCCTGGCTGGCAGACGCCCCCGCCGTCTGGATCGACGACGACTTCACCGGCCTCGACCACGCCTGGGCCGCGGAGCGCACCACCCGTGGCTCGGCGACCCTGCTGCTCCAACCTGATCCCCGCGCCGGGCTCCAGGCTGAACACCTGGCCGAGGCCCGGGCGTGGGCGGAGCGGTTGCTCGCGGTGCGGACCGCTGAACCCGTTGGGCCGAGCGACATCGAGGAGGCCTGACGCGAACCGTGGCCGGGCGAACAAGGCCGCACCCGGCCCCCAAGGGAGGCCGGGTGCGGTCTTTTCGGGGAAAGAGGGACCTGGGGTCAGGCCTTCTTCGTCTCCCAGAAGATCTTGTCGATCTCGGCGATGAGCTCCAGCGCCTTCTCACCCGTCTTCGGGTCCGTGGAGGCCTTCGCCGCCGACAGGGCCTTCAGGGCGTCGTTGACCAGCTGGTGCAGCTGCGGGTACTTCTCGAAGTGCGGGGGCTTGAAGTAGTCGCTCCACAGCACCGAGACGTGGTGCTTGGCCAGCTCCGCGCGCTGCTCCTTGATGACCGTGGCGCGGGCCTGGAAGTGCGGGTCGTCGTTGGCGGCCATCTTCTCCTGGACGGCCTTGACCGACTCGGCCTCGATGCGGGCCTGGGCCGGGTCGTAGACACCGCAGGGGAGGTCGCAGTGCGCGCTGACCTTCACCTTCGGGGCAAACAGGCGGGAGAGCATTGAGCTGTCCTTCCTCGTGATCGTCTTCTCAGGTGGGACATTACTCCGTGGGGGACCGGTTTTCGCGGGCGCCCCCGGGTGCTTAGGACAAAAGTCCAGGGTCACCATGGGACTCGTGGAGGAAGGACCGGGAGGTGCCGTCATGGCGGAGCAGGGGCGGGGAACGAGGGTGTCGTTCGGGATTGCCGAGGTCACCGGGGTTTCCATGGTGCCGACGCTCCGGCACGGGGACCAGCTGCTGGTGCACTACGGGGCCGAGCTCAGGGCCGGGGACGTGGCGGTGCTGCGCCACCCGCTCCAGCAGGATCTGCTCGTCGTGAAGCGGCTGGCCGAGCGGCGCGCCGACGGCTGGTGGGTGCTGGGGGACAACCCGGACGCGGACGTGGTGGACAGCCGGGCGTTCGGCGCGGTGCCCGTCGAGCTCGTGCTGGGCCGGGTGCGGATCCGGTACCGAGGCATCCGGCCCGGGCGTCAGCGGTCGCTCGGGGTGGTGCTCTCCTGGCTGGTGTCGGCGGTGCGGCCGGTGCCCGCCGACCGCTCGGTCTCCAGGCGCTTGCGGGCCCGGTAGGCGGCGACGTTGGCGCGCGTGGCGCAGCGGTCGGAGCAGTAGCGGCGCGAGCGGTTGGTCGAGGTGTCCAGGTACGCGTTGCGGCACGGCGCGGCCTGGCACAGGCCCAGCCGGTCGGCGCCGAACTCGGTCAGGTGGATGGCGAGGCCCATCGCGGCGATGGCGGCGTACCCGGCGGTCGCGTTGGACGGGTGGTCGGCCAGGTGGAGGTGCCAGCGCGGCCGGCCCTCCTCGTCGAGGTAGTCGTGGCCGGAGATCTGCGGGCTGACCGGGAACTCCAGGAGCAGGGAGTTCAGCAGGTCCACGGCGTGCGTCTGGTCGCCGGCGTCCGCCGCCGTGAAGACCGCGCGCAGCCGGGCCCGTACGGAGCGGAATCGGGTCACGTCCGCGTCGGTGGCGCGCCGCGCCATCTGCGACGCCTCGCCGAACAGCGCGCGTACCGCCTCCACCGAGGTGAGGGAGTCCTTGTTGCGCGCCGGCTCCTCGGTGTTCACCAGTCGAACGGCGTAATCCGAGTAAGAGGCCAGTTCCACTTGTAGTCCTTACGGCAGCGGTCTAAGGTCCTGTAAGAGACCCATCTCCTACGAGGGTATTACGGAGGTCGTGGTGACGGAGGCGTTCGCGCGCACGGACTGGCGGGCCTGGCAGGAGAGCTGGGACCGCCAGCAGGAGTGGTACATGCCCGACCGCGAGGAGCGGTTCCGGGTCATGCTCGACATGGTGGAGGCGATCGTCGGCCCGGCACCGCGGGTCCTCGACCTCGCGTGCGGTACGGGGAGTATCACGGACCGGCTCCTCAGAAGGTTCCCGGACGCCACCAGCACCGGCGTCGACCTCGACCCCGCCCTCCTCACCATCGCCGAAGGCTACTTCGCCGGGGACGACCGCGTCCGGTTCGTCCGGGCCGACCTCACCGACCCCGCGTGGACCGAGGCGCTGCCGTACGACACGTACGACGCCGTCCTGACCGCCACGGCGCTGCACTGGCTGCGGACCGAGCCGCTCGCCGCCCTCTACGGGCGGCTCGGCGGCCTCGTCCGCGAGGGCGGCGTCTTCATGAACGCCGACCACATGCGCGACGAGTCCACGCCCCGCATCAACGCCGCCGAGCGCGCCCACCGCCACGCCGCCATGGAGCGCGCCAAGGCCGCCGGCGCGCTCGACTGGACCCAGTGGTGGGAGCTCGCCGCCGAGGACCCGGTGCTCGCCGCGCCGACTGCCGAGCGGTTCGCGATCTACGGCGAGCACGCCGAGGGCGACACCCCGTCCCTGGAGTGGCACGCGCGCACCCTGCGCGAGGCCGGCTTCGCCGAGGCCAGGGCCGTGTGGTCCTCGCCGTCGGACTCGCTCGTCCTGGCGCTGAAGTAGACCGAACGCGGAAAGGGGCGGTACGGGTGATCCGTACCGCCCCTTCCGTCATGCCGGGGTCACAGCACCTTGGACAGGAACGCCTTCGTCCGGTCGTGCTGCGGGTTGGTCAGGACGTCGCGCGGGTTGCCCGACTCGACCACCACGCCGCCGTCCATGAAGACGAGCGAGTCGCCCACCTCGCGGGCGAAGCCCATCTCGTGGGTGACCACGACCATGGTCATGCCCGACTCGGCGAGGTCCCGCATGACGTCGAGGACGTCACCCACCAGCTCCGGGTCGAGCGCCGACGTCGGCTCGTCGAAGAGCATCAGCTTCGGCTCCATCGCCAGCGCGCGGGCGATGGCCACGCGCTGCTGCTGGCCGCCGGAGAGCTGCGAGGGGTAGTTGCCGGCCTTGTCGGCCAGGCCCACCCGGTCCAGCAGCTTGCCGGCCCGCTCGCGGGCGACGGCCTTCGCCTCGCCCTTGACCTGGATCGGCGCCTCCATGACGTTCTCGAGGGCCGTCATGTGGGGGAAGAGGTTGAAGCGCTGGAAGACCATGCCGATGTCGCGCCGCTTGAGCGCCACCTCGCTGTCCTTCAGCTCGTACAGCTTGTCGCCCTTCTGGCGGTAGCCGACGAGCTCGCCGTCGACGTACAGCCGTCCGGCGTTGATCTTCTCCAGGTGGTTGATGCACCGCAGGAAGGTCGACTTGCCGGAGCCGGACGGGCCGATGAGGCAGAACACCTCGCCCGCGGCGACCTCCAGGTCGATTCCCTTGAGGATGTGTGCGGCGCCGTAGGACTTGTGGACGCCCTCGGCCTTCACCATGGCGGTCATCGGGCCACCTCCGGGCGGCGGAACGTGGAGAGGGTCGTCTTGACCTTCTGCCAGGGGGTGGGCGGCAGGGTGCGGCTGGAGCCGCGCGCGTAGTACCGCTCCAGGTAGAACTGGCCGACGCTGAGCACCGAGGTCATGATCAGGTACCAGGCGGCGGCGACGAAGAGCATCTCCACCGGGGCGCCGGACGTCTGTCCGATGTCCTGCGCGTTGCGCAGCAGCTCGTAGTACTGCACGGCCGCCACCAGCGAGGTCGTCTTCAGCATGTTGATGACCTCGTTGCCCGTGGGCGGCACGATCACGCGCATCGCCTGCGGGATGACGATCCGGCGCAGGGTCTTGCCGTGGCTCATGCCCAGGGCGTGGGACGCCTCGGTCTGGCCCTCGTCGACCGCGAGGAGGCCCGCGCGGCAGATCTCGGCCATGTACGCGGCCTCGTTGAGGCCGAGGCCCAGCAGCGCCGTCAGGAACGGCGTCATGAAGTCGGACCACTCGTCCTTGTAGACCGGGCCGAGGTTGATGTACTCGAAGACCAGGCCCAGGTTGAACCAGAGGAACAGCTGGACCAGGACCGGGGTGCCCCGGAAGAACCAGATGTAGAACCAGGAGATGGAGGAGGTCACCGGGTTCTTCGACAGCCGCATCACCGCGAGGATGATGCCGCCGACGATGCCGATCGCCATGGACAGGATGGTCAGCAGGAGCGTCTGGCCGACGCCCTCGATGATCCGGTCGTCGAAGAAGTAGGTGGGGACGGCGTCCCAGTTGATCTTGCCCTGCGAGAAGGCGTAGATGATCGCGACGAAGGCCGCGATGGCGACGAGCGCGGTGACGTACCGGCCGTAGTGGCGGACCGGGATCGCCTTGAGGGCTTCCGGTCCGGCGGGCGGCGTGGCGTCCGCCGCGTCCGTCTTCTTGATGTCAGTCACGGTGGTGCCTTTCAGAGGCCTACGCGGTGCTGGTGTGGCCGGCTGGTCAGGAACCGCCGTTGATCTTCGCTTCGGTCACCGCACCGGCGGCGACACCCCACTTGTCCAGGACCGTCTTGTACTCGCCGGTGGCGATGATGGTGTCCAGGGCCGCCTTGATCGCGTCGCGCAGCTGCGTGTTGCCCTTGGCGACGGCGATGCCGTACGGGGCCGCCTCGACCTGCTCGCCGACCATCTGGAAGTCCTTGCCGCCGCCCGAGGTCTTCACGGCGTACGCCGCGACCGGGTAGTCCGACGAACCGACGTCGGCGCCGCCGGACCGCAGACGGGTCTGGGCCTGCTGGTCGGTGTCGAAGGCCTCGATCGCGATCGGGCCCTTCTTCGCCGCCACGCACTTCGCGGACTCGCTCTTGGCGAGGTCCTCGGAGACGGTGCCGCGCTGCACGACGATCTTCTTCTCGCACAGGTCGGCCCAGGTCTTGATGCCCGTGTCGACGCCCTGCTTGCTGTAGATCGAGACGCCGGCGCTGAAGTAGTCGACGAAGTCGACGCCCTCGCCGACCTTCTTCTTCGTCTCGGAGTCGATACCCATCTGGCGGTCCTTGGTGTCCGTCATCGCCGACATGGCGATGTCGTAGCGCTTGGCGCGCAGACCGGTGATCAGGGTGTCGAAGGTGCCGTTCTCGAACTCGAACCGCACCCCGAGCTGCTTGCTCAGCGCGTAGGCGAGGTCCGGGTCGATGCCCGTGACCTTGCCGCCCTTGTCCTTGAACTCGACCGGCGGGTACGCGATGTCCGAACCGACCTTGATGACGCCCTTGTCGCGGATGTCCTTCGGGAGGAGGTGGGCCAGCGGGTGCGGCACGGCCGGGGCGGCCGCGGCTTCCTTGCCGCCGGACTTGGCGCGGTTGGTCTGGTCACCGCAGGCGGTCAGCAGCATGGTGCCGGCGACCGCGATCGCGGCGACCGCGGCCATCTTGGACGTGTGCGGCGTCCGGGCCCTCGCTGCGGTCGTACTGCGGGTGGTGCTTGCGGTCATGGTCGGTTTCCTCCGGCTAAAAGCGGCGTATGAGGGGTGGCCCATCGTCGGCACGGGGGTCGGGCACGCACCTTCGGGTGTCGCGACCTCGTGTGATTACCGGCATCTTGCCATTCGGACTAGCCCGAACAGGGGCCTCCGCATGTCAAAATCGGATAACGGGAGACCCCCGAACCCCAACAGGCCGGTACATCAGGGCCGGACCTTCTACGGGGTTGCCTTCATCCGGCCGGAAAATCTCCGGTTGATCTCGTCATATGGACGGGATTGCGGTCGCAATCCGGGTGGCGTGCGGACTTGTCCAGATATTCGGTCATGAGTCGCACCTTCGCCACCTGGGGGAATAGAGAAGCGGCGGCGTCCTCCGGATCATCCGGTGCCTTGGCTCACCGGATACCGACTCGTCCGCGGACAGGTCCGTCCGGTAAGAAGGACCTTTACACCCCTCATCCGGGGCTCAGGGCGCGTGTGCGGCGCGTCCGACGCGTCCGTACCTCCTCCCGGCAGGGCAGTACGCCCGGCCGGGGCGCGGACGCGGTGCCCGCCCACCCCTCCTCAACCAGGAGTGGCCACCCTCAACTGTAAAGACTTAAGGGGTCAAACAAATGGCAGCGGAGATCGTCAATCCTCGCACCGACAGCGGTGCCGGCGCGGAGGGCTCGGCCGACGAGTCCTTCGACCTGGACATCGATCCGGCATTCGCCCTCCACCGGGGCGGAAAGATGGCCGTCCAGGCCACGGTGCCGGTGCGGGACAAGGACGACCTGTCCCTCGCGTACACACCCGGCGTCGCCAAGGTGTGCAGCGCCATCGCCGAGCGTCCCGAGCTCGTGCACGACTACACCTGGAAGTCCCAGGTCGTCGCCGTCGTCACCGACGGCACGGCCGTGCTGGGACTCGGTGACATCGGCCCGGAGGCGTCGCTTCCGGTCATGGAGGGGAAAGCGATCCTCTTCAAGCAGTTCGGCGGCGTCGACGCGGTGCCGATCGCTCTCGCGACGACCGACGTCGACGAGATCGTCGACACCGTCGTCCGCCTCGCGCCCTCCTTCGGCGGAGTGAACCTCGAGGACATCTCGGCGCCCCGTTGCTTCGAGATCGAGCGCAAGCTCCAGGAGCGCGTCGACATCCCGATCTTCCACGACGACCAGCACGGCACCGCCGTCGTCACCCTCGCCGCGCTGCGCAACGCCGCGAAGCTCACCGGGCGGACGCTCGGCGACCTGCGCGCCGTCATCTCCGGCGCCGGTGCGGCGGGTGTCGCCATCGCCAAGATGCTGCTCGAGGCCGGTCTCGGTGACGTCGCCGTCGCCGACCGCAAGGGCATCGTCAGCCGCGACCGCGACGACCTCACGGACGTCAAGCGCGAGCTCGCCGAGCTCACCAACCGCGCCGGGATCACCGGCTCGCTGGAGACCGCGCTCGCCGGCGCGGACGTCTTCATCGGCGTCTCGGGCGGCACGGTGCCGGAGGCGGCCGTCGCCTCCATGGCGCCGAACGCCTTCGTCTTCGCCATGGCCAACCCGAACCCCGAGGTACACCCGGACGTGGCGCACAAGTACGCGGCGGTCGTCGCGACGGGCCGCTCGGACTACCCGAACCAGATCAACAACGTGCTGGCCTTCCCCGGCATCTTCGCCGGCGCGCTGCAGGTCCGGGCCTCCCGGATCACCGAGGGCATGAAGATCGCCGCGGCGAACGCGCTGGCCGATGTGGTCGGCGACCAGCTGGCGGCCGACTACGTGATCCCGTCGCCCTTCGACGAGCGCGTGGCCCCGGCGGTCACGGCGGCCGTCGCGGCGGCGGCGCGCGCGGAGGGCGTGGCCCGGGCGTGATGCTCGCCGCGTGACGCCGGCCGCGTGACGCTTGCCGCTGTGGCGTAGCTGGTTTCGAGGGCCGTGCCGCATCCCCGCGGGGGTGCGGCACGGCCCTTTCGCGTGTCCGCGGGCCGCTGCGCGAGGCTTGCTGCCCGGTGGGTGCGGGTCGGGTGCCGGGGGCTCCGGTGGGGGGTACTCGGGCTCTCGTTCACCGCGCTTCGCGCGAGTTCAGTCGTTTTACGCCCGAGCACCCCCCCACGCTCCGCCCCCGTCCCCCTCACGTGACCGGGTCCGGTCCACCGTCCGTGCGACGTACCCGGGCGGGGAAACCGACGTCGACCCGCAGCCGGGCGACGGGCCGAGGGTGGGGCCGTGGAGGGTCGTCCCCGCAGGCGACCGACGGCTACGAAAGCATGCCGAATCGCGGTACCCAAGGCCGGAGGCGCCGAGGAGTCGAGCCCGGAGGGGCCCCGCCCCGGACCCCGCACCGACAGGAGCCGCCCACGCGGACGCCCCGCGCGTGGGCCTCCAAGGCTCAGGGGCTTGGACTTTCGGCGGAGGTCCTTGGACCCGGCGGGCAAAGTTCGTCCGCGGGCTTCCGTCGGTTCATGTGCGGCTGCTGTGATGCAGCGCGCCAAGCCCCACCCGACGCAGAGGAGGCGCGAGTGAACCTGGTCGTCAACGGTGACGCCGAGAGCGGGCCCGGAGGGACCGCCGAACCCGTCGGGGCCGTGACCGGCTGGCGGGTCGTGCAGGGCGCGCCCGCCCTCGTCGCGTACAGCCACGGCGGGGGATACCCCACCGCCTCGGACCCCGGCCCCGCGCAGCGCGGGAGCCGGTTCTTCTCCGGTGGGAACGCGCCGCGCACCGCGCTGGTGCAGGACATCGTGCTGCCCGCGACCGGCGCCACCGGTCACGCGGCCGTCGACGCGGGGCAGGTGCGGTACGCCGTCGGCGCCTGGCTCGGCGGATACGCGTCGCAGGAGGACGGAGCGCGGCTCTCGGTGGAGTTCCGGGACGCCAAGGGGACGCCCGTCGCGCTCAGCGTGCTCGGGCCGGTGACGGCCGCCGAGCGCAAGGGGCGGACGGGGCTCGTGGAGCGGAAGGCCGCCGCGGCCGTGCCGCCCGGCGCCAGGACCGCGCGGGTGCTGCTCGTCCTGACCCGTACCGGGGGCGGGACCTCCAACGACGGGTACGCCGACGGGATCACGCTCACGCTCACGGGGGTACAGAAGTGACGCTCGACCGACGCACCCTGCTCAAGGCCGCCGGGGCCGCCGGCGCGCTCAACGTGGTCTGGCCGCTCAGCGCCGGCCTCTCGCCCGCGCAGGCCCGCGAGGCCGCCGAGGCGCTCGGCGCGGAGTACGACCCGGCGCCCTTCACCCTCGGCGTGGCCTCCGGCGACCCGCAGCCCTCCGGCGTCGTGCTGTGGACGCGCCTCGCGCCGGAGCCGCTCGCGGCCGAGCAGCGGCTGCCCGAGGTCGTCGAGGTCGAGTGGGCGGTGGCCGAGGACCAGGCCATGAGCCGGATCGTCGCCAGAGGCACCGCGCCCGCCTCCGCGACGCTCGGGCACAGCGTCCACGTCCCGGTGCAGGGCCTGAGCGCGGGCCGCCCCTACTGGTACGCCTTCAAGGCGCTGGGCGTGACGAGCCGGGTCGGCCGGACCCGGACCGCGCCGGTCGGCGCCGTCGCGCGCGTACGGTTCGCCGCCGCCAACTGCCAGGCGTTCCACGACGGGTACTACGCCGCCCACCGCGGCATCGCCCGCGAGAACGTCGACTTCGTGGTGCACCTGGGCGACTACATCTACGAGCACGGGCCGGTCGGCGGCGACCACGTACGCGACCACGAGGGCCCCGCGGTGTTCACGCTCGCCGACTACCGGCGCCGCCACGCCCTCTACAAGGGCGACGCCTCCCTGCGCGAGGCGCACGCCGCCCACCCCTGGTTCCTCACCTGGGACGACCACGAGGTCGCCAACGACTACAGCGGTACGGGCGGCGGGGCGCCCTTCCTCCAGCGGCGGGCGGCCGCGTACCAGGCCTGGTACGAGAACATGCCGCACCGGGACGGCGGCGAGTCCGCGCTGCCGGACCCGGTGATCCACCGCACCCGCCGCTGGGGCGACCTGCTGGAGCTGACGGTCCTCGACCTGCGCTCGTACCGCTCGGCGCAGAACCTCGCGGACGGCACCATCCTGGGCGGCGCCCAGAAGGCGTGGCTCAAGGGGAACATCGACCGCGCACCCGACTCCTGGCACGTGTGGGCGAACTCGATCATGCTCAGCCAGCTGCGGGGCCGGCCGGGCGGCTCGTACATGTTCACCGACCAGTGGGACGGCTTCCTGGCGGAGCGGAAGGAGGTCCTCGGCCATGTGCACACCAGTGGGCTGGAGGACCTGGTGGTGATCACGGGCGACTGGCACTCGGCGTTCGTCGACGACGTCCGGGTGGACTTCGACGACACGTCGTCGCCGCTCGTCGGGACGGAGTTCACCGCCCACTCCGTGACCTCGGGCGCGTACTCCGCCGACTGGAACGCGACCAACGGCCCCCTGATGGGCAAGGCCAACCCGCACCTGAAGTACTTCGAGGGCAACCGGTACGGCTACGACGTCTACGAGGTCACGCCGGAACGTTTCTCCGCCCACATGCGGGTGATCGCCGACCGCCGCGACCCGGTGTCACCGGTGACGACGCTGACCAGCTTCCACGTGGACCGGGGGAGGGCGGGCTCATACGAGGACCCGGCGACGAAGTCCTCGCCGGCGCAGTGGCGCAGGGACTGACATCACACCGGTGCGCGGTTCCGCCGCGCACCGGTGCCGCCCTAACCTCGGGTCATGTTCGCTGCCTACGCCGCCAAAATCGACCGCGACCAGCCCCTGAACGGCCTTGAGCTGGGCGAACGCCCGGAGCCCGAGGTCCGCCCCGGCTGGACCACCGTCACCGTCAAGGCCGCCTCCCTCAACCACCACGACCTGTGGTCGCTGCGCGGGGTGGGGCTCGCCGAGGACAAGCTGCCGATGATCCTCGGCTGCGACGCCGCCGGGATCGACGAGCAGGGCCGGGAGGTGGTCCTCCACTCCGTCATCGGCCAGAGCGGGCACGGCGTCGGACCGGACGAGCCCCGTTCCATCCTCACCGAGCGCTACCAGGGCACCTTCGCCGAGCGCGTCACCGTCCCGGCGTGGAACGTCCTGCCGAAGCCGAAGGAGCTGTCGTTCGAGGAGGCCGCCTGCCTGCCGACCGCGTGGCTGACGGCGTACCGGATGCTGTTCACCAACGCCGGTGTCCGGCCCGGCGACTCGGTCCTCGTGCAGGGCGCGGGCGGCGGCGTCGCCACGGCCGCGATCGTCCTCGGCAAGGCGGCCGGGCTGAACGTCTTCGCCACCAGCCGCGACGAGGCCAAGCGCGCGCGGGCGCTGGAGCTGGGCGCGGTCGAGGCGTACGAGCCCGGCGCGCGGCTGCCGCGGCGGGTGGACGCGGTCATCGAGACCGTCGGCGCGGCGACCTGGTCGCACTCCGTGAAGTCGCTGCGGCCCGCCGGCACGCTGGTGATCTCGGGCGCGACGAGCGGCGACCGGCCCTCGCACGCCGAGCTGACCCGCATCTTCTTCCTGGAGCTGAAGGTCGTGGGCTCGACCATGGGCACCAAGGACGAGCTGGAGGACCTGCTCTCCTTCTGCGCGGCGACGGGCGTACGGCCGGTCATCGACGAGGTGCTGCCGCTGGACCGGGCGCGCGAGGGCTTCGAGAAGATGGCCGCCGGGGACCTGTTCGGAAAGATTGTCCTCACCACCTCTTGATGGGGCGTCAGCCGCGCTGATGGGATCTCCGGCACCCGATGCCGGAGGTCCCCCATGCGCGCTCTCGCACTCGCCCTCTCCGCCGCCGTCCTGCTGGCCCTCGCCCCGGCCGCGCACGCGGATGCGGACACCACCGACATACCGCGCCTCACCGACGACCGCGGCCGCGTCCTGACTCTGCGCGGCTGGAACGTCGAGGACAAGACGCACCGCGGCGACGCCGCCCTGTCCGCCATCACCGAGAAGCACTTCCGCGACCTGCGCGCGCGGGGCTTCAACTTCGCCCGCCTGCTGGTCTTCTGGGACGACCTGGAGCCCCGGCCCGGCCGGTACAGCGAGGCGTACCTGCGCAAGATCGAGCGGATCCTCGACTGGGCGCACACGTACGACATCCACGTCGTCATCGACGCCCACCAGGACGTCTTCGGACCGGCCTTCGGCCACCGCGGCATCCCCGAGTGGGCCACGCGCACCGACGGGCTGCCCTTCACCCCGCACCCGGACGACTGGTTCGCCGAGTACTTCGAGCCCGCCGTCCAGCGGGCCTTCACGCACCTGTACGAGGACGAGGACCTGCGGCGCGCCCAGGCGAGGATGTGGCGGGTGCTCGCCGACCGCTTCGAGCACCATCCGGCGGTCCTCGGCTACGACCTCATCAACGAACCCATGGGCGAGCTGCGCGAGGGCGAGGACCTGCCGGCGGCCGCCCGCCGCATCGAGCGGGAACAGCTCACCCCGATGTACAACCGCCTGGCGGACGCGGTCCGTTCGGTCGACGACGACACCTGGGTCTTCGTCGAGCCGACCCCGATCGTGGGGGAGGGCGTGCCGACGGGGCTGGGGAAGGTCGAGGACCCGAAGGTCGTCTACGCGCCGCACTTCTACAACACCGCGATGGAGGCGGGCGCGGACTACGACCCCGCGGCCGGCTGGATCGAGGCGTACGAGGCGGCGGTGACGGCGTACCCGAAGGAGTACCGGGTGCCGGTGGTGGTGGGGGAGTGGGGTCCGCTGAACAACTCCCTGCCCAACATGGGCCGCTTCTACCGCGAGGCGCTCGCCTCCCTGAACCGCTACAGCTCGGGGTGGGCGGGCTATGTGTGGTGTTACGGCGGCGGCTACTGCGCCGTCGACGCCTCGGGCGCCTGGCGTACGAACAAGGAGCAGACGGCCGCGCCGTACGCGGAGGCGGTGGCGGGCCGGGTGGTCGAGCAGAGCCCGTCCCGGCTGGTGTACGTCGCGGGTCGCGGCGGCGCCACGGAGCTGTCGCTGCCGAGCCCGAGCGGCTGGCGGGTGACGGTGGAGGGACGCGCGTGGGTGCTCCCGAGCCCGGCCGGGCGGGTGGTGGTGCGGGCGGTGCCGGGCGCGACGGTCACGGTGACCGTCAACCGGGGTTGACGCTCCCGCCGGTGTCAACGTAAGTTGACACCATGACGGAAGCAACCGATCTCGCCGCCCGCGCGGGCGACCGCGACCCCAGGGTCGGACTGCGCGCGGTCGCCGCGCTGCGGCGGCTGCTGGAGCAACTGGAGGCCGTACAGGTTCGCAGCGCCCGGGCCCAGGGCTGGTCGTGGCAGGAGATCGCGGCCGAGCTGGGCGTCAGTCGGCAGGCCGTACACAAGAAGTACGGGAGGCATTGATGTTCGAGAGGTTCACGAAGAGCGCCCGGACCGTGGTCACCGGCGCCGTCGCCCTCGCGGAGGGGGCCGGCGCGGACTCCGTGACGGAGGAGCACCTGCTGCTGGCCCTGCTGGACCTGGAGGGCGCGCCGTCCTCCGCGGCCTTCGCCGCCCTGGGCGTCGCGGGGCGCCGCGCGTCGGTCGAGGCCGACCTGGCGGACGCCCGGCGGCGCGGCGGCCTGACCAAGGCGGACGCGGAGGCGCTGGAGGGCATCGGCATCGACGTGACCGCGATCGTCTCGCGCGTCGAGGCGGTGCACGGCGAGGGCGTCCTGGCGGGCGACCACGGCTCGAAGCGCTGGTGGTCGGGGTCCCGGCCCTCCTTCAGTCGCCCCGCGAAGGACGTCCTGGAACGCTCCCTGCGCGTCGCGCTGGGCCGCGGGGACCGCCACATCGGCGACGAGCACCTGCTGTTGGCCCTGACGGCCCGCCCGGGCGTGGTGGCGGACGTGCTGGCGGAGCACGGGGCGACGTACGCGGGGGTGGAGCGGGTGCTGGGAACTGCCGGGGGCGCGGCGAAGGCCGGCTGAGGCCTTCCCCCCCCGTCCCGGCCCCTGCGCCGGTCGGCGGTACGAAGCCGGCCGCGCCCGGGCGCCTCACTCGTTCGTGTTCCGGGGCCCCGGTGCGGAGCCGGCCGCGCCCGCGAGGCGCGTCCGTCAGTCGCGCGGCGCGCCGCGCAGCAGGGCCGCGATGTGGGCCGCCGCCGTCGAGAGGTGACGGCGGGACTCGGCGAGTTGGGCCGGGGTGACGCCGTGGTCCCGGGCCGCGTCGCGGATGTCGTCGCGGAAGCGGTCCAGCAGGCGCTCCAGGTCGCGGGCCGGGTCCTCCGTGGTCGGGATGTCCTGCCAGGCGGGCGTGTCGGCCGGCCGGTCGTACGGGGGCCGGGGCGCGGTGGGAACGGTCGGCGCGGCCGGGGGCGTACCGCCGAACAGGCCGCCCAGGCCGCCCAGGCGGCCCGTCAGGTCGGAGAGGGCCGCGGGCCACTCGCCCGTCGTCAGGTGGTCGTGGACCTGCTGCGCGAGGCGCTGCACCTCCTCGCGGGCCTTCTCCTGCGTCTCCTCGGCCTGGCGGCGCGCCCACTTCGCCTCTTCGCGGGCCCTGTGGGACTCCTCCTTCGCCCGCCGGGCCTGCTCCCGCCAGGAGTCCTTGCGGGTCTCGCTCGCCGCCGCGCGCATCTCGCTGCGCAGCTTGCCCGCCGCGCCGCGCACGTCGGCGCGGATCTCGGCGGCGAGCTCGGAGACGGAGGCGCGGATCTCCTGCTCCAGGTCGGCCAGTTCGCCGCTGCGGCCGGCCAGCTCCGCGCGGCCGGCGTCGGTGAGGGAGTACACCTTGCGGCCGCCCTCGGTGGTGTGCGTGACCAGCCCCTCGGCCTCCAGCTTGGCCAGCCGGGGGTAGACCGTGCCGGCCGACGGGGCGTACAGGCCGTGGAAGCGCTCCTCCAGCAGCCGGATCACCTCGTAGCCGTGGCGGGGTGACTCGTCGAGGAGCTTCAGCAGGTAGAGCCGCAGACGGCCGTGGGCGAAGACGGGCGGCATGTCACAGCACCTTTCCGGAGGCGGACTCGGACGTGGCCTCGGGGCGGCGCAGCAGGGCGATGGAGCCGGAGACCGTGGTCGCCTTGAGGGTGCCCGTGCCCGCGCCGAGCGTGCCCTTGATGCTCTTGGAGCCCCACTGGCCGCCCACCCGCAGGTCGTCGAAGGCGCTGGAGAGCGCGCCGCTCGTGGTGTTCGCCTCCACCCGCGCGTCCGTCGGGTGCGGCATGCGGAGCGCGATCTCGCCGGAGACCGTGGTGAGCCGGATGTCGGTGCCCGGGCCGGTGGGGTCGAGGTCGATGACCATGTCGCCGGTGACCGAGTCGGCGCGCACGGACGCGCCCGTGCCGTCGACGACCGTCAGGTCGCCGGAGACCGAGGAGAACCGCAGCCCGCCCGCGACCGCCTGCGCCTCCACGTTCCCGGAGACGGTCTCGGCGCGGACCGGGCCCGCGAGCCCGACCAGCGTGGTGTCGCCGGTGACGCCGCGCACCTCCGTACGCCCGCGGACGCCGGAGACCACGGCCTCGGCGCCCACGACGCCGACCTCCACAGAGGCGTCCGCCGGGACGGCGAGCGAGACGACGGCGCTGCGGTCGCGGCCCTTGCGGTCGAACCACTTGAGGAAGCCCTTCCAGGGCAGGTCCTCGTACGACACGGTGAGCGTCGAGCCGCGCTGGGTGACGATCAGCGGCGGGCCGTCGATCTCGGAGACCTCCAGCCGCGCCGGGCCCTCGTCGACGCCCACGACGTTGACCGTCCCGTTCACGACACGGACCTTCAGTGCGGTCACGGCGCCGTCGAGGGCGAAGGTGCGCGGCTCGGTGACGGACCACTCCGGCATGGGGCCTCCCTGGGGCATGACGCAACATATCGCGTCCGCTGTCGAAAACACGATATATCGCGGTGACGGTAAGTCAAGCGGCCCTCGATCGGTGCGCAGCGGTACGGCGTACGTAGCAGTACGAACCCGGGCGAAGTGGCCTAGCGTATGGGGCATGGACGCGACATCGACGGGCGCCCTGCTGCTCTGCCGGGCCGAGCCGGCGGTCGTACGGGCGCCGGCGCAGCTCCTGCGCGAACGCCTGCTCCTCACCGCCGCCGGCCAGGGCTGGAGCGTGCTCGTACCCGAGGGCCGCCCCTGGCTGGACGAGGGCGAACCGGTCGAGCGGGTCGCCGCGGGCTGGGCCGCGGCCCTGGGGGTCGCGGCGCCCTGGCCGGTGCTCGCGCTGTGGTGGGACCCGGACCGGGCGGGCTACACCCTGGCCTCCGGCTTCCGCCGTCCCGTCGGCTACACCTGGCTGGCCGACGGCACCCCCGCCGGCGAGGACGAGGCGATGCACACCTTCGCCGCCCGCCTGGGCCTCGACCCGGTCCTGGACGTCCAGGACCTCGAACCGCTCACGCGCCCCGACCGGGTCGCTGACGCCCGCGCCCGGCTGCTCGGCCTGCTCGCCGTCCTGGCCCGGCTGGACCTCGCACTGCCGCCCGGCCTCGCCCCCGGCGCACCGGCCGCCCGTCTGCGTACCGCCGCCGAGGAGCAGGGCGCCGACCCGGTGGAGTGGCCGGGCCTGCGCGAAGCCGTACGGGACGAGGTGCACACCCTCGGCAGCGCGGTCGGCGCCGACGACGGCTTCCCGGTCCCGAGGTTCCTCGCCGCCGTCCAGGTGGCGGCCGGTGTGCCGCTGCTCGCCTGGGCCCTGTCACGCCGCAGCGCCGGATGGGCCACGGCCGGCGCCCTGCTCATCGCCAACGGCGCGCTGCTCGGCCTGGCGAACGGGCTGAAGGAGTTGAACGGGCTGCCTACAGGTCGTCGTCCTCGTCGTCGTCCAGCCGCGCCAGCCACGTCGCCAGACGCTCCACGGGAACCTCGAAGTCAGGGTTGAGGTCGACGAACGTCCGCAGCTGCTCGGCGAGCCACTCGAAGGTGACCTCCTCCTCGCCGCGCCGCTTCTCCAGTTCCTCGATGCCACGGTCGGTGAAGTACATGCCCTCAGATTAAGTCAGGACGCCGGAGGGCCCGGCACCGCGATCAGCTCGCGGGGCCGGGCCCTCCGGTGCGTACGGAAACGGCTCAGGCCTCGAAGACCTCGTTGACCAGCTGGACCTGCTCGGCCTGGTGGCGCTTGGCCGAACCGACCGCCGGCGACGAGCTGTGCGGCCGCGAGATGCGGCGCAGGCGCTCGGCCGGGGGCAGGTCGGCGCCGACCGCCAGGTCGAGGTGGTCGATCAGGTTGAGCGCGATGAACGGCCAGGCACCCTGGTTCGCCGGCTCCTCCTGGGCCCACAGGTACTTCTCGGCGTTCGGGTACTTGGCGATCTCGGCCTGGAGCTCGGCACCCGGCAGCGGGTACAGGCGCTCGAGGCGGATGATCGCGGTGTCCGTCACACCGCGCTTCTTCCGCTCCGCGTCCAGGTCGTAGTAGACCTTGCCGGAGCAGAAGACGACCTTGCGGACCGCGTTCGCGTCCACCGAGGCGTCGCCGATCACCGGGCGGAAGCCACCGGTGGTGAACTCCTCCGCCTTCGACGCCGCCGCCTTCAGGCGCAGCATCGACTTCGGGGTGAAGACGACCAGCGGCTTGTGGTGCGGGTTGTGCACCTGCCACCGCAGGAGGTGGAAGTAGTTCGACGGCAGGGTCGGCATGGCGACCGTCATGTTGTGCTGCGCGCACATCTGGAGGAAGCGCTCCGGGCGGGCCGAGGAGTGGTCCGGGCCCTGGCCCTCGTACCCGTGCGGGAGCAGCAGGGTGACGCCGGAGGTCTGGCCCCACTTCTGCTCGGCCGAGGAGATGAACTCGTCCACGACGGTCTGCGCGCCGTTGACGAAGTCACCGAACTGCGCCTCCCACATGACGAGCGACTCGGGCCGCGCGAGGGAGTAGCCGTACTCGAAGCCCATCGCCGCGTACTCGCTGAGCAGCGAGTCGTAGACGTTGAAACGGGCCTGGTCCTCGGAGAGGTACTGCAGCGGCGTGTAGTCCTCGCCGGTCACCTGGTCCACCAGCACCGCGTGGCGCTGGCCGAAGGTGCCGCGGCGGGTGTCCTGGCCGGCCAGGCGGACCGGGACGCCCTCCATCAGCAGCGAGCCGATGGCGAGGGTCTCGCCCATGCCCCAGTCGATCGTGCCGTCATCGACCGAGGCGGAGCGGCGCTGCAGCTGCGGCATCAGACGCGGGTGGACGGTGATCCGCTCCGGGATGTTGACCTGCGACTCGGCGATCCGCTTCACGATCTCCTGGGAGACCGCGGTGGTGACGGCGACCGGGAACTCGGCCTGGACGTCCGGGACCGGCGCCGGCGAGGGCTGCGCGGTGGCCTCGCGGACCTCCGTGAACACCTTCTCCAGCTGGCCCTGGAAGTCCTGGAGCGCCTGCTCCGCCTCCTCCAGCGTGATGTCCCCGCGGCCGATCAGCGACTCGGTGTAGAGCTTGCGCACCGAGCGCTTCTTGTCGATCAGGGACACCATCTGCGGGTTGGTGAACTGCGGGTTGTCGCCCTCGTTGTGACCGCGGCGGCGGTAGCAGATGAGGTCGATCACGACGTCCTTGTTGAACGCCTGGCGGAACTCGAAGGCGAGCCGCGCCACGCGGACGCACGCCTCCGGGTCGTCGCCGTTCACGTGGAAGATCGGCGCCTCGATCATGCGGGCCACGTCGGTCGCGTACATCGACGAACGCGACGACTCCGGGGCGGCGGTGAAGCCGACCTGGTTGTTGATGACGATGTGGACCGTGCCGCCGGTGCGGTAGCCGCGCAGCTGCGACATGTTCAGCGTCTCGGCGACGACACCCTGGCCGGCGAAGGCCGCGTCACCGTGGAGGGCGACCGGCAGGACGGTGAAGTCCGTGCCGCCCTTGTTGATGACGTCCTGCTTGGCGCGGACGACACCCTCCAGGACCGGGTCGACCGCCTCCAGGTGCGAGGGGTTGGCGACCAGCGAGACCTTGATCTGCTCGCCGTCCAGGCCGGTGAAGGTCCCCTCGGCGCCCAGGTGGTACTTCACGTCGCCGGAGCCGTGCATCGACTTCGGGTCGAGGTTGCCCTCGAACTCCCGGAAGATCTGCGCGTACGACTTGCCGACGATGTTCGCCAGGACGTTCAGGCGGCCGCGGTGGGCCATGCCGATGACGACCTCGTCGAGGCGCGACTCGGCCGCCGAGTCGATGACCGCGTCGAGCAGCGGGATGACCGACTCGCCGCCCTCCAGCGAGAACCGCTTCTGGCCGACGTACTTGGTCTGCAGGAACGTCTCGAACGCCTCCGCGGCGTTCAGCCGGCGCAGGATGCGCAGCTGCTCCTCGCGCTCCGGCTTGGAGTGCGGGCGCTCGACGCGGTCCTGGATCCACTTGCGCTGCTTCGGGTCCTGGATGTGCATGAACTCGATGCCGGTGGTGCGGCAGTACGAGTCGCGCAGCACGCCGAGGATGTCGCGCAGCTTCATCATCGACTTGCCGCCGAAGCCGCCGACGGCGAACTCCCGCTCCAGGTCCCAGAGCGTCAGGCCGTGCTCGGTGATGTCCAGGTCGGGGTGCTTGCGCTGGCGGTACTCCAGCGGGTCGGTGTCGGCCATGACGTGGCCGCGGACCCGGTAGGAGTGGATCAGCTCGAAGACGCGCGCGGCCTTGGTGACGTCGTCGTCGTGCGACGCGTCGATGTCCTTCAGCCAGCGGACCGGCTCGTACGGAATCCGCAGCGACTCGAAGATGTCGTCGTAGAAGCCGTCCTCGCCGAGGAGGAGGTTGGCGACGATCCGCAGGAACTCGCCGGACGCCGCACCCTGGATGACGCGGTGGTCGTACGTCGAGGTGAGGGTCATCACCTTGGAGATGCCCAGCTTGTTCAGGGTGTCCTGCGAGGTGCCCTGGAACTCGGCCGGGTAGTCCATCGAGCCGACGCCCATGATGACCGACTGACCGGGCATCAGACGCGGCACGGAGTGGACGGTGCCGAGGCCGCCGGGGTTGGTGAGGGAGACGGTGACGCCCGTGAAGTCGTCCATCGTCAGCTTGTTGGCGCGGGCGCGGCGGACGATGTCCTCGTACGCCTGCCAGAATTCGAAGAAGCCGAGCGTCTCCGCCTTCTTGATGGCCGCGACGACCAGCTGGCGGTCGCCGTTCGGCTTCACCAGGTCGATGGCGAGGCCGAGGTTGATGTGCGGCGGCTTCACCAGGACCGGCTTGCCGTCCTTCTCCCCGAAGGAGTGGTTCATGGACGGCATGGCCTTGATGGCCTGGACCATCGCGTACCCGATGAGGTGGGTGAAGGAGATCTTCCCGCCCCGGGCGCGCTTGAGGTGGTTGTTGATGACGATGCGGTTGTCGAACAGCAGCTTCACCGGGACGGCGCGGACGGACGTGGCCGTCGGCAGCTCCAGGGAGGCGTTCATGTTCTTCGCGACCGCGGCGGAGGGGCCGCGCAGCGGCACGTACTCGGGGCCGGCTGGGCCCTCGGTCTCCGCCTTGGGGGCCGGGGCCGGGGCCTGGGCCTTCGGGGCCTCCGCCTGGGCGGCGGGCTTCGCGGCGGGCGCGGCGGCCGGGGCCTGAGCCGGGGCCTTCGCGGCGGGGGCGGGAGCAGCGGCCTGTGCGGGTGCCGCTGCTGCCGGCTTCGCCGGAGTGGCCGGAGCCTGGGCCTGGGCCTGGGCCTGAGCCGGAGTGGAGGCCTGGGCCGGGGCCTGGGCGGTCGGGGCTGCGGATTCCGTACCTGCTGCGGATTCCGTACCTACGGCCTCGCCCGCGGGCTTGTCCGCCGCGCCGGCGGCACCCGGCTTGTAGTCGGCGAAGAAGTCCCACCAGGCGCGGTCGACCGAATTCGGGTCCTGGAGGTACTGCTGGTAGATCTCGTCGACGAGCCACTCATTGGCACCGAAGGCGGCGGCGGGGTTCTGAGGCCCCTGGCCGTCTTGGTCGGTCGAGATACTCGGGTTACTGGGGGACTGAGACGACACGGCGGCAACCGCCCTCTTCCGCTTCACAAGGTGATGGACAGCGGAAATAAAGGCTACGCCTCCCCGGCCTGGAGGTGCAGGCCGGGCGGGCCATCGTCGCGTACATCACATTGATCGTCGTGTTTCGGGGCACGAAATGGCGGGAAACAAGCGTGGTTCCGCCGCATGCGGGTAGGCGCCATCGCGGCTGCGCCCCGCAGTGGTGCGCATCCTCGGACAGGTCCCGCACACGTCCACGCAGAACCCGTGCTTCCGGTTCGAACCCTACGTCAATTACGTGGCTGCGGGATCCCCGGAAGAGTGACCTGAATCCGGCATCCACGTGCGGATTCGGCCACTCCGATGCGGCCGCCGTGCAGATCCACGGCCCAGCGGGCGATCGCCAGCCCCAGGCCCGTACCGCCGTCGCCGCCCGGACCGTGCGGGGAGGCGACGCTGCCGCGGTTGAACCGCTCGAAGACCTTGTGCCGCTCCGACTCCGGAATGCCCGGCCCCTCGTCCACGACCTCCAGGTCGAGCGACTCCGGCTGCGGCCCGCGCCGGGCCCGTACCGTCACCCGCCCGTGCGGCGGGGAGTGCTTCACGGCGTTGTCGATCAGGTTCGCGACGACCTGGTGCAGCCGCTCGGCGTCCGCGTGCGCCGTCAGCTCCGGCGGCGAGACGTCCAGGTGCAGGTGCACGTCCTTGCGGGTGTGATTGCCGGAGCCTGAGCTCAGGGCGCGCTGCGAAGCGGCCAGGTTGGCCTCCTTCAGTACGCCCGAGAGGTACGGCCACACCTCGAAGCGCCGCGACCGGAGCGGTACGACACCGTTGTCGAGCCGTGACAGATCCAGCAGCGTCTCGACCAGCCGGCCCAGCCGCTCCGTCTGCTTCAGCGCCGTCCGCATCGTCTCCGGATCGGCCGCCGACACCCCGTCCACGACGTTCTCCAGCACCGCGCGCAGCGCCGCGATGGGCGTGCGCAGCTCGTGCGAGACGTTGGCGACCAGCTCCTTGCGGTGCCGGTCCACCGCCTCCAGGTCGTCCGCCATGCGGTTGATCGTGGAGGCCAGGTCGCCCAGCTCGTCGCGGCGGTCGGCGCCGCGCACCCGGCGGGTGTAGTCGCCGTGGGAGATCGACTTCGCGACCGTGTTCATCTCGTCCAGCGGCGCGGTGAGGCCGTGCGCCACGAACTGGGTGATCAGCAGCGTGGCTATCACCGAGAAGACGGTGATGAAGCGCAGCTCGGTCTCGGTGCGCAGGGCCACCATCAGCAGCCCGGTCGTGATGAAGACCGAGACGACGACGAGCGTGCCCAGCTTGGTCTTGATCGAGATCGTGACCGGCCGGAGCCGCAGCCGCGAGCGGAGCCGGCGCCCGAGCGGCGGCCGGGAGCCGGGCCGGGGGTGCGAACCGGTCCGGAGGTGCGAGCCGGGCCGCGCTGGCCGCCGGCTCATGGCGCCGGGGTCTCCAGCGCGTACCCGACGCCGTGGACCGTACGGATGCGCTCCGCGCCGATCTTGCGGCGCAGCGCCTTGATGTGGCTGTCCACGGTCCGGGTGCCGGAGGCGTCCGCCCAGTCCCACACCTCGGCGAGCAGCTGCTCGCGCGAGAGCACCGCGCGCGGCGTGTTGGCCAGGCAGACCAGCAGGTCGAACTCGGTCGGGGTCAGGTGCACGTCGTCACCCTTCACCCGGACCCGGCGCTGCGCGTGGTCGATCTCCAGCTCGCCGAGGCGGAGGATGCCGCT
Source organism: Streptomyces sp. NPDC045998 (assembly GCF_056430285.1). Classification (NCBI taxonomy): domain Bacteria; kingdom Bacillati; phylum Actinomycetota; class Actinomycetes; order Kitasatosporales; family Streptomycetaceae; genus Streptomyces; species Streptomyces sp. NPDC045998. The sequence continues at coordinate 515,366 of NZ_JBWKLJ010000003.1, read as the reverse complement.
GCGCGGCGTCACCGCGGCCAGCGCCGCCCGCTCGACCCGGCGCAGCAGTACGTGCACCCGGGCCGCCAGCTCCCGCATCGAGAACGGCTTGGTCATGTAGTCGTCCGCCCCGACCCCGAGCCCGACCAGCATGTCGGTCTCGTCGTCGCGGGCGGTGAGCATCAGTACCGGTACCGGCCGCTGGGCCTGCACCCGGCGGCACACCTCCAGGCCGTCGAAGCCCGGCAGCATGACGTCGAGGACCATCAGGTCGGGCTGCCAGGCCTCGGCGGCGTCCACGGCCGCCGGGCCGTCCGTCGCCGTCTGCACCAGGAAGCCCTCGGCCCGCAGCCGGGCGGAGATGGCCTCGACGATGGTGGTGTCGTCCTCGACGACCAGCACGCGGCGCTGGGCACCCGGCGTGACCGCCGTACCGGTGTTGCTGGTGTGTGTCTGCTCCATCGCCCCGCCCCTGTTCGCATACGTCTCGCATACGTCGCGAACCGCGTGTAGATCCGTGTGTCAGGCCAGCAGCCTAAAGGCACCGACCGGCTCCCGGCTACGCAGGGCGAACGGCGAGGTGGACCACGTCCGGTACGCCCCGGGCAACCGGGATTTCTTCGGTTCTTACCCCGCTGAATCCGGCATTCCGCAATGACTCTTCGAAATCGGCGGACGGCTGCGCGGACCAGACGGCCAGGATTCCGCCGGGGTTGAGGCGGGCCGCGCAGGCCGCCAGGCCGGCCGGTGCGTACAGGCCGTCGTTGTCCTCGGTGACGGTCCAGTCCGGCCCGTTGTCGATGTCCAGGCAGAGTGCGTCGTACGTGTCCGGCGAGGTGCGGACGTACTCGACCAGGTCGGTGTGGACCAGGACCGTACGGGGATCGGCGAGCGCCGCGCCCGAGATCGCCGCGAGCGGCCCCTCGCGGTGCCAGTCGATGATCGCCTGTTCCCGCTCGACGACCGCGATGCGGCCCCAGACGGGGTTCGCGGCGGCGTGGGCGAGGGAGAAGCCGACGCCGAGGCCGCCGATGAGGACGGAGGCGCCCGGGCGCTCCCCGTGCGCCTGCAGCGCGGCGAGCGCCGCGTCGACGAGCAGCCGCTCCGAGCGGCCGTCGGAGGTGTCCATCAGGAAGGTGCCGTTGGCGATGATCTCGAAGTGGTCGTCGTCGCGTCGGCGCAGCACCACTTCGCCGTACGGGCCTTCGCGTCGGTCGAGCGTCGTTACAGCCATGGGTCCAGGTTAGTGAGTCGGGGGCGGCGGCGGAGGAAGTCCCGCCCCAGGTCAGGGACTTGGGGCGGGACGTGGCGCCGGTGTGACCCACATCATGGACGGCCGGTTGATGATCGCCTCGGGTGATGGGGCAAGGTGTGGTCGGGGGAGTGTCCAGGGGGTTGGTCGAGGAGAGGCGAAAGGCGGCCCGCGGTGCACCGGCTCAAGGCGGCGCGCGAGACGGACGACGGCGGCGTGGCCGCGCGGCTCGCGGACGACGGGTTCGCGCGGGGCGAGTTGCTCCGCGGCATTCCGCGCCAGCGCGCAGCCGCCACCCGCGATGCGCCCGCGCACGCACCCGCTCTCCGTGAGCAGCGGCGGCGGTGGCGCGGCGCCGGACGGCTGCTGCCCACGCCCACCGGTACGCCCTTCACCTTCTGCTACGCCCTCGTCCTCGTCGCCACCTCCCTCTTCGCCGAGTACGGCGACCCCGCCACCGTCTCGGCGCTGCTGCACGGCTCCAGCACGGACGTCGCCCACCTCTCCCGGACGCCGCTGCTCGTGCTGGCCGCGAGCGCGCTGTGGGTCGCGGGCGGGCTCTTCTCGCCGTACGCCATCGGCTTCGTCTTCGTGCTCACCGCGCTGGAGCGCCGCATCGGGGCCTGGCGGGCCGCCGCCGTGTTCCTGGTGGGGCACGTGGTGGCGACGCTGGCCACCGAGATCCCGGTGGCGCTGTCGGTCCTGGCGGGCCATCTGCCCCACACGTCCCTGCACCGCCTCGACTACGGCATCAGCTTCGGCCTGATGGCGAGCGTCGGCGCGCTGGCCGGACTGCTGACCCCGGTGGCGCGCGCCGTCGTGCTGGCGTGGGTGTCCGTGATGCTGCTCCACGACCTGCTGGCGCTCGAGGACCCCCTCACCAACTGGGGCCACCCCCTGGCGCTGTTGGTCGGCGTCGGCGGATGGCCCCTGGTGCGGCGGGCGGCCCGACGCGGGCCGGCGCGGCCGGGGCCCCGATTCTGACGAAACCCCTGGTGGGGGCGGGTGCTGGCGCCGATGACGTGGCCAGATGCGCAACAGTGTGACAATGGTGCACAAGCCGTCACGAGTACGTCTTCTACGAGGACGTCTGAGCCTGGCCTCCCGGCCTCCCGGCCCGGGGCGTGGCGGCCGCGCTTCCCCGCGCGGCGCCCGCGCCCCGGGCCGTACCCGTGTCACGGCCCTTACGAGATCCAGACCAGCACCGCGTCACCCGCCTCCGCCGCCTCGCGGAAGAAGGGCCGCAGCGCCTCGTAGTGCAGGACCACGTTGTCCAGGGGCTCGCCGCGCTCCCAGATCATGGCCGGGTAGACCTGCTCCCGCGCCAGGTCCGCCGGGCCGACACCGGCCGTCAGGCGGTCGCCCTCCGTCGCCGCCAGGACCTCGGCGGCCGTCCGGACCTGGTCCGGAGTCAGATAGCGGGGCGGCCCGTACCCCCAGTCCTCGTCCCACGGCACCGACTGCTCGCCGTGCACGACGTCGACGGGGAAGCCGGCACGCCGCGTGAGGAAGCGGACGGCGTCCCACGCCTTGTCGGTGCTGTGGCGCCGCGCGTCGCCCGGTTCCGCGTTGAGCAGTTCGTCGACGAACTCCCTCGCCCAGGCGGGGTCGCCGAGGGCGCGCTCCAGCTCGGCGGGGGACAGTCGGACGTATGTTCCCATCATGCTCATGGGCGGATGCTAGGCGGGACCACTGACAAGGCGAGCTGCTCGCCGGGCGGTGGCGGGAGGAGCGTGTTCCGCATGCGCTCGACGCACCTGCGCCAGGGCGCGCCGTCCCGCCCTGCCCAGAGCTCCAGCAGCTCGGACGGCTCCGTCACGACCCGGTCCAGGGCTTCGAGGGCGAGGCCGCGCAGCGGTGTGAGGTCGGGGAGGGGTTCCTCCGGGCCGTAGACCGGGTGGGCGGGTTCTCCGCCGGGGCACTGCGCGGCGACCAGGGCGGCCGCGGCGACGGCCGTGTCGGCCACGTCGGCGTCCAGTTGGCCGGTGGTGTCGGCGGCGCGGAGGAGGGCGCCGCGGATCAGGCCCTCGCGCTCGCCCTCCGCCGCCTCGTCGAGGTCGTCGGCGAAGTCCGCGGCGGTGTCGCTGTCGAAGGGTCCGGTGCCCCAGGTGCCCATGCGGCTCTCCCCGGTGTGGTGGTGTCCGCGCATGGTGGCAGGCGCCTCTGACAACCGCGGGCTCCGGCGACGTCGCGCAGATGATCGCTGACAGCGAACGCGAACCGGGGAACACTCGGCGGCTGGCAAGCATTGAGTGGGTACAGCTCAACTTGACTGCCGAAGGGGAGATCATGGCTTCGTCGTCCACACCGCTCACCCTGCCCGTGCTGCCGCTCGATGACGAGGTCGTCCTGCCGGGCATGGTGGTGCCCCTGGACCTCACCGACAGCGAGGTGCGCGCCGCCGTCGAGGCCGCCCAGGCCGCGGCCCGGACCGAGGGGGACGCCAAGGGCAAGCCGAAGGTGCTGCTGGTGCCGCGCATCGACGGCACGTACGCCGGTATCGGCGTCCTGGGCACGGTCGAGCAGGTGGGCCGGCTCTCCGACGGCGACCCCGGCGCGCTCATCCGCGGCCGGCACCGGGTCAAGATCGGCGCCGGCACGACCGGGCCGGGCGCCGCCCTGTGGGTCGAGGGCGCGCAGGTCGAGGAGAAGGTCCCGGATCCGCTGCCCGGCGCGGTCACCGAGCTCGTCAAGGAGTACAAGGCCCTCGCCACCAGCTGGCTGAAGAAGCGCGGCGCCTGGCAGGTCGTGGACCGCGTCCAGCAGATCGACGGCGTGTCCGCCCTCGCGGACAACTCCGGCTACTCGCCCTTCCTGACCACCGCTCAGAAGGTGGAGCTGCTGGAGACCGAGGACCCGGTCGCCCGGTTGAGGCTCGCCACCGAGCAGCTGCGCGAGCACCTCGCCGAGCAGGACGTCGCCGAGTCCATCGCGAAGGACGTCCAGGAGGGCGTCGACAAGCAGCAGCGCGAGTTCCTGCTGCGCCGTCAGCTCGAAGCCGTACGCAAGGAGCTGCGCGAGCTCAACGGCGACTCCGGGGACGGCGACGAGGCCGACGACTACCGGACCCGGGTCGAGGCCGCCGACCTCCCCGAGAAGGTGCGCGAGGCGGCGCTGAAGGAGGTCGCCAAGCTGGAGCGGTCCTCGGACCAGTCGCCCGAGGGCTCCTGGATCCGCACCTGGCTGGACACGGTCCTCGAGATGCCGTGGAACGAACGCACCGAGGACCGGTACGACATCAAGGGCGCCAAGGAGACGCTGGACGCCGAGCACGCGGGCCTGGAGGACGTGAAGGAGCGGATCACCGAGTACCTCGCGGTGCGCAAGCGGCGCACCGACCGCGGCATGGGCGTCGTGGGCGGGCGGCGCGGGGGCGCGGTGCTGGCGCTGGTGGGGCCGCCGGGCGTCGGAAAGACCTCGCTGGGCGAGTCCGTCGCCCACGCGATGGGCCGGAAGTTCGTGCGCGTCGCCCTCGGCGGCGTACGCGACGAGGCGGAGATCCGCGGCCACCGGCGTACGTACGTGGGCGCGCTGCCGGGCCGGATCGTACGGGCCGTCAAGGAGGCCGGGTCCATGAACCCGGTGGTGCTGCTCGACGAGATCGACAAGGTGGGCTCCGACTTCCGCGGCGACCCGGCGGCGGCGCTGCTGGAGGTGCTGGACCCGGCCCAGAACCACACGTTCCGCGACCACTACCTGGAGGTGGAGCTCGACCTGAGCGACGTCGTCTTCCTGGCCACGGCCAACGTCCTGGAGGCCATCCCGGAGGCGCTGGCCGACCGCATGGAGATCGTCCGCCTCGACGGCTACACCGAGGACGAGAAGATCGTCATCGCCCGTGACCACCTGCTCCCGCGCCAGCTGGAGCGGGCGGGCATCGAGGCGGGAGAGGTCGCCATCGACGAACCGGCGCTGCGGAGGCTGGCCGGCGAGTACACGCGTGAGGCGGGCGTGCGGAACCTGGAGCGGTCGATCGCGCGACTGCTGCGGAAGGTCGCCGCGCAGCACGAGCTCGGCGAGCGGGAGCTGCCCTTCACGATCGGCGAGGGCGATCTGCGCGGGCTCATCGGGCGGCCGCACCACGTGCCCGAGTCGGCCCAGGACCCGGCCGAGCGCCGCACGGCCGTGCCGGGCGTGGCGACGGGTCTCGCGGTCACCGGCGCGGGCGGCGACGTGCTGTTCGTCGAGGCGTCCCTGGCCGACCCGGAGACGGGCGCGGCCGGCCTGACCCTGACCGGCCAGCTCGGCGACGTCATGAAGGAGTCCGCGCAGATCGCGCTGAGCTTCCTGCGCTCGCACGGCGCCGAGCTCGAACTGCCGGTCACGGGCCTGAAGGACCGGGGCGTGCACATCCACTTCCCGGCGGGCGCGGTCCCGAAGGACGGCCCGAGCGCGGGCATCACCATGACGACGGCGCTCGCCTCCCTGCTGAGCGGCCGCCTGGTCCGCACGGACGTCGCCATGACGGGTGAGGTCTCGCTGACCGGGCGCGTCCTGCCCATCGGCGGCGTCAAGCAGAAGCTGCTGGCCGCCCACCGGGCCGGGATCACGACCGTGATCATCCCCAAGCGGAACGAGGCCGACCTGGACGACGTCCCGGCCGAGATCCTCGACAAGCTGGAGGTCCACCCGGTGACGGACGTCCGCCAGGTGCTGGAGCTCGCCCTCTCCCCGGCGACCTCCGAGGTCCCGGTGGAGGCGGCGGCCTGACCCCACCCCGCACCGAGGGCCCGCTCGCCGTACCCCGGCGAGCGGGCCCTTGGCTGCGGTGCGGAGGACGCGGTGGGGAGGAGGAGCCGGGGACCGCCGTTGGTCCGCGCCTGCGAAATACTGTGCACGCTGCGGCGACGCCCTGCCGCCGGGAGAGACCTTCAGATTCAGTAGGCAAGCGCGAGGGGTGCTGACGTGCACGGAAGCGGTACGGGAAGCGAAACGGGAGCGGACCAGGAGTTCCTGGCCCTCGAACGGGAACTGTCCGTCTTCCTGCGCCGTGCCCGCGCCCAGTCCGGTGAGATGGCCCGCGAGGTCCACCCGGAGCTGGAGCCTGCCGCGTACGGGCTGCTCGTACGCCTCGACGCCACCGGCAGCCAGCGCGCCACCGACCTCGCCGCGTACTTCGGCGTCGGCAAGGCGACCATGAGCCGCCAGCTGCGCGCCCTGGAGGACCTGGGCCTGGTCACCCGCGAGCCCGACCCCGACGACGGCCGCGCCTCGCTCGTACGCCTCACCGACGAGGGGCGCGCCCGCTTCCGCCACGTACGCGACGCCCGCCGCGCCCGCTACCGCCGCAAGCTCGCCGGCTGGGACCGCGCGGAAGTCGCCGAGCTCGCCCGGCTGCTGCACCAGCTGAACGCGGGCGGGGAAGAGGCGTCGTAGGGCGTCAGGCCACCTCGCGCAGGGCCGCGCCGATGAGCGCGACGCCCTCGCCGACCGCGGTGGGCGTCCCGGCGGCGTAACCGAGGACCAGCCCGGGCGGCCCGGGCGACTGGCGGTGCCAGGACAGCGGCTGCGTCTTCACGCCGCGCGTCAGCGCCGCGGCCGCCAGCTCCGTGTCCGCGAAACGGCCCTCGAACGTGACCGTCAGGTGCAGGCCCGCCGCCGCGCCGTGGACCACCGCACCCGGCAGGTGCGCCCCGATCGCGGCCATCATCGCGTCCCGCCGCTGCCGGTGCCGGCGGCGCAGCAGGCGCAGGTGCCGCTCCATCGCGCCCGACTCCATCAGGCGGGCCAGCACCAGCTGGGGCAGGACGGCGTTCCCCAGGTCCGCGAACCGCTTGGCGTCCACGAGGGCGTCCCGGTACGCCGGCGGCGGCACCATCCAGCCGATCCGCAGCGCGGGGGCGAGCAGCTTGGAGACGCTGCCGGCGTAGCAGACGTGGTCCGGCAGCACCGACCGCAGCGCCGGGACCGGCGGCCGGTCGTAGCGGTGTTCCGCGTCGTAGTCGTCCTCGACGATCAGGCCCCCCGTGCCGGTCGCCCAGCCCATGAGCTCCCGGCGCCGTGCCCCGCTGAGCACCACCCCCGTGGGGAACTGGTGCGCCGGGGTCAGCAGCACCGCCGCCGCTCCCGTCGCGCGCAGCGCGTCCACGCGTACGCCCTCGCCGTCGACCGGCACCGGCGGCGTCCGGAGCCGCCGGTCCGCCAGGTGCTGGCGGGCGCCGAGCGCCCCCGGGTCCTCCACCGCCATGGCCGTGACGCCGTCCCGGTCGCGCAGCACCTCGGCGATCAGCCCGAACGCCTGCGCGGTGCCGGAGGTGATGACCACCTCGTCCGGATGCGCCCGGAACCCCCGGTTCCGGGCGAGCCAGTCGGCCACCGCCCGCCGCAGCTCCGGCGCGCCCCGGGGGTCGCCGTACCCGAGGTCGTACGCGGACAGCTCGTACAGCACGGCCCGCTCGGCGCGCAGCCACGCCGTGCGCGGGAACGCGGCGAGGTCCGGCACGCCGGGCGCCAGGTTGATCCGCGCGGGCGCGGCCCGGAGCGCGTCGAAGACGTCGGCGGCGGGGGCGCAGGTGAACAGTCGTGCGGACGACCCCTCCGCGGGGGCCGGTGACGGAACCGGCGCGGGGGGCCGCGCGGTGGTGGCCGGCGGCCGGGCCGGCGGCGGTACCGGGGACGCGACCACGATCGTCCCGCCCCGCCGACGGCCCACCACGTGACCGTCCTCCGTCAGGCGCTGGTACGCCTCCGTCACCACCCCGCGCGAGACGCGCAGTTCCGCCGCGAGCACGCGCGTCGCGGGCAGGCGGCTGCCGACCGGCAGGCTGCCGTCCGCTATCGCGCGGCGCAGCCGGTCGGCCAGCCAGGCGGACCTTCCGCCCACCGGGGCCTCGGCGAGGTTCAGTTGGAGGAAGTCCGCCCCGGCGGCCGTTATGGACCGGCCGGAAGCGTCACCATTGGACCTGGGCACCCGGCCATTGTGGCGCGAGGGTTGAGCCATGAACACCGAGTTCCTGCTGACGTCGCTGGTCGTCGTGGCCACCCCCGGCACGGGCGTCCTCTACACGGTCGCGGCCGGCCTGTCCCGCGGCACCCGCGCCGCCGCCGTCGCGGCGGTCGGCTGCACGCTCGGGACCCTGCCGCACATGGCCGCCGCCCTCACCGGCCTCGCCGCGCTGCTGCACACCAGCGCCCTGGCCTTCCGGATCCTCACCTACCTGGGCGTCGCCTACCTCCTCTTCATGGCGTGGAGCACCCTGCGCGACAAGGACGCGTTCACGGTGGAGGACCGGCACCGGGACGCGCCGCCGTCCGCCGCGCGGGTCATCGTCTCCGGGGTGCTGGTCAATCTGCTCAACCCCAAGCTGACCCTCTTCTTCTTCGCCTTCCTGCCGCAGTTCGTCACGCCGGGGGAGCCCGGCGCGCTGCCCCGCATGGTGCAGCTCAGCGCCGCCTTCATGGCGCTCACCTTCGTCGTCTTCCTCGCCTACGGGCGGTTCGCCGCCGCCATGCGCAGCCGCGTCCTGACCCGCCCCCGCGTCCTGACCTGGCTGCGCCGGGTCTTCGCGGGTGCCTTCGCGGCCCTCGGCGCCCGCCTCGCCTTCCTCTGACGAGATTCTGGAATGGAGCCCTTCATGTACCTCCAGCACGCGAGCGCGCTCTGGCGTGACTTCCCCGAGCTCGCACCCGCCGTGATCCACGCCGAGGGCATCACGCCCGATGTCACCGTGGACGACCGGGTGGCCGCGTACACCGCGCGGGCCGCGGACCGGCTCGCGGCCGCCTCCGGCGGCGAGGGGAGGCTGCCGGAGATCCAGGCCTGGCGACGCGCCTTCTCCCGGATGGGGCTCAGGCCGACGCAGTACCGCTGCGCCTCCGAGTCGTTGCTGCGGCGGCTGCGCAAGGACGGCTCCCTGCCCCGGATCCACCCCCTCATCGACCTGTGCAACGCCGTGTCCGTCGCGTACGCCATCCCCGTCGGCGTCTTCGACGTCTCCGCGCTCGCGCTGCCGCTGGAGGTGCGGTACGCGCACGGCGACGAGACGTACGTGACGTTCGGCGGCGAGAAGGAGAACCCGGCGCCCGGCGAAGTGGTCTTCGCGGACCGGGAGGGACAGGCGCACGCCCGGCGCTGGACCAACCGGCAGAGCGGCGCGTCCGCCGTGCGGGAGGAGACGAGCCGCGTCCTCATCGTCGCCGAGGCGATGCACGAGACGGGCACCGAGGACGTACGGCGCCTCGCCGAGACGCTCGCCGGCGAACTGGCGGCGCTGTGGGACGCGGCCCCGAGGACGGGCCTCCCGACCCGGACGGACCCGCGCTTCGAACTCCCCCGCCCCCGCTGAGTTTTTGCGAAGTCCTCACCGGCCGCCGGTGGTCGGAAGCACTCCCTCCCGTCCATGATCGACTGATGATCAAGAAAGCGCTGAGCGCGGCCCTCGCGGGCGCCGCGCTCCTCACCCCCACCGCTCACGCCACCACCCACACCACCCCCCACGCCGCCGGCTGGCAGCGCGTGGGCCACGACATCACCACCGGCATCAGCGGCATCGCCGTCGACTCCACCCGCCACGACGGCACGGCGGAACTGCTCGCGGTGCGCGACAACAAGGAGCCCGGCGAGAACCGGCTCGTCGCCCTGAGCTACCGCCCGGGCGCCCAGCCCCGGCAGCGTCCCGTGGCCTGGATCGGCGAGCCCGCCGTGGACCTGGAGGCCATCGACGGCGTCCCGGGCCGGCCGCACGAGTACGTCGCGCTCGCCAGCGACGGCACGGCGTACCGCATCCACTGGAAGGGCGACACCGCCCGGGTGCTGGCGGCGTTCCCCGTGCCCGGCGTCTCCCCGGACGCCAACTACGAGGGCTTCGCCCTCACCGCCGCCCGGAACGGCACGATCATCGCCGTGTGGGCCGACCGGGGGCAGGACGAGCGTCCCGCCACCCTCTCCGCGGCGGAGTGGAACCCGGCCGGGAACGCCTTCGGTACGCCGGCCTCCGTCGCGTTCCGCGTCCCGTACCCGGCGAACGACGTACGGCACATATCCGACGTCGAGGTGTCCGCCACCGGCCGCATCACCGTCTCGTCCGCGTCCGACCCGGGCGACGACGGCCCGTTCGACTCCGCCCTCTTCGACGCGGGCCGCGTGACCGCGTCGCCGGGCGGCGACGACCGGGTCCACCTGGCCGTCCACCGCTCCCCGCGCCGGCTCGCCACCTTCCCGGGCCACAAGATCGAGGCCCTCGCGTGCCTGCCGCACTCCCGCAAGGGGGTCGTCGCCACGGACGACGAGAACGAGGGCGGGTACGTCGCCGCCGCGGAGTTCTGCCGCCCGTGACGGGACACGGGCGCCGTACGCGTGAGTCGCCGTACGCGTGAGTGAGTGCCGCCGCCCTTGCCGTCCCAGGGGCGGCCATGCCTCACGGCTCCCCGGATCAGAGCTCCCCGGATCCGAGCTCCACGAACACCGCCGTCGCGTCGTCGTGCCGCTTCCCGCGCCGCGGCGGACACGTACGCTCCAGCTCCCGTACGCGGGCGATCAGGCCGCGCGGGCCCTCCTTGCGGAGCACCGCGAAGCAGGCCCCCCAGTCGCCCGCGCCGAACACCTCCGTCCAGCGGGTGGCCCCGTCCGTCAGGGCCGCGAGCGCCCGCACCCCGCTCAGGGGCGTACGGCCCGTCACCGCCCGGGCCGCCACGGACGGGTCGGCGGCCGCGGTGAAGAAGCCGCCCTCCCGGTTGCGCACGGTCGCGTCGGCGATCGCGTTCGAGGCGAGCGAACCGGGCGGCAGGCGGTCCAGCCGGTCGTCCACCACGGCCCGCACCGACCCGTCCCAGCCCTCCAGCAACAGTACGGAGTCGGAGAGCACCAGATAGTCGACGGCCTCCGCGTCCCAACGCGCCACGACCACCGTCGCCTGAGGCGTGCGGACGTGAGAAAGGTCACACCTGTCGCGGTGGGCGTCCGCGGTGCGCCGGATTGCCTCCGACAGGACGGCGGTCAGCGCCATGTCCGGCCGCGAAGCGGACAGTTCGGTCAGCGCGCCACCGAGGCGGGCCGTGAACCACGGGACCGGATGCACACAACCGACCGCGCTCTCCGGTGGCGTCACCCCGTCCAGCGCGACCGCCACGCCACCCCGCCCCGACGCCGGTACGACCACGGAAGCCCAGTCCTCGTTGGGGCGTTCCCGGTCGCCCGGGACGCAGGAGATCTCGGTGTGCATGGCGCCCAGTCTGCCGGACCGCACACGACTCCTTCACAGGGCCCACAAGGAGCGCGAAGTGGCCTGTACCCGTGGGTCCGCGCCGCTGCGAGCGGATGCGGTACGCGTGGAATGCCGGACTCCGGGAAGGTGCGGGCGCGCATCCTGCCAAAGCCCGCGCCGAAGATCCAGCCCGGTGCGCACACGGCCGGACGCCGGGCCTCCGGGCGAGTTGTTCGCCAACTCCGGAGTGTTGTTCACTCGTTCGGGTGGCGGAGTGGCCGATGCGTGCTGCCTACCCAAAAGCGCTGGAATGGTCGGAAGCCGTACCAGGGGGTACGTGAGGTACCAGGGGTGGGCCGTCGACGCGGGTGAGCGGCCGTCACCTCTGCTTCATGGGTGGACGAGTTCAAGAATGTGAGCACCGGTGCAGAAGCGCAGTGACACTCCCGGCGACCCTCAGCAGGCACCGGGCGGCCGCCGCGTGCGGGTCCGCAGCCGGCTCGTGGCCGGCGTGGCGCTCGTCGGCATCACCGTCATCGGGGCGGGCACCCCTGCCGTCCTCACCGCCTCGGCGGACCTCAACGACTCCCAGCGGCTGGTGACGCTCGCCCAGCTCAACCGGCAGGCCGTCACCCTCGCCCACTCGCTCGCCGACGAGCGCGACGAGGTCACCGCGTACCTCGCGGGCGGGCGGGAGGAGAAGGACCAGGGCAAGGCCGTCGGCGCCGAGCACACCGCCCGCGTCGACCGGCAGATCGACGAGCTCACCGCCGAGGGCTCCGACGCGCCCGCCGACCTGCGCCGGCAGCTCGACGCCGTGCCCGCCCTGCGGAGCGCCGCGCTCACCGGCAAGGGCACCGCCATGGAGGCCTACCGCGCCTACACGGAGGTCATCGTCCGCCTCCAGGCGCTCGCCGCCGAGCTGGCCGACAAGACCCCCGCCCGCGCCGCCGACGCCGGGACCCGCGCCGCCGCCCAGCTCGGCCACGCCACCGAACAGGCCTCCGCCACCCGTGGCCTGCTCCTCGCCGCCCTCGCCGTCCCCGGCGAGAAGAACGGCGGCACGACCGTCTACGACCCCGCCACCGGGCGTTTCGTCGAGCGGGAGGACCCCGCCGCCGCCGAGGCCGACCGCACGCGGGACGCGCTCAGCGCCGCCGCCCAGCAGGCCCGCGTCCGCGAGCAGGCGGCCCTCGCCGACTTCGGCCGGGACGCCTCGCCCGCCGCCCGTGACCGGCTCGCGGGCACCGTCACCGGCCCCGAGGTCAAGAGCGCCGAGGACTACCTCGACCGCCTCACCGACCAGCCCAAGCTGTCGGGCGCCGACCGGAAGACCGACGCGGAGAAGGCCGCCGCCGCGCTCACCGCCCGCATCGAGCAGATGCGCGGTGTCGAGTCCGCCCTCGCCACCGGCGAGGTCGCCCGCATGGAACGGCTGCGCGACGACGACGTCACCGCGCTGGAGCTGCGCATCGCGCTCCTCGGCGGCTGTCTGCTGATCGCGATCGGCGTCTCCACCGCCGTGGCCCGCACGCTCACCCGGCCGCTCGCCGTGCTGCGCATCGGCGCCGCCCGCGTCGCCGCCGCGCCCGAGGTCGAGGAGCCGGTCCGCTTCACCGGCCGCAACGACGAGTTCGCCCAGGTCGTACGGTCCCTCAACACGCTGCACGGCAAGCTCCTCGACCTCGGCTCGCGCGCCGAGGCGCTGGACGCCGAGCGCGCGGACGCGGTCGCCGCCCGCGAGGCGCTCGCCGCCGAACTGGCCGGGCAGCGCGCCGAGCTGCGCGAGCGGACCGCCGAGGTCACCGCGGAGCTGGAGCGGCTGCGGCACAGCGTCCACCACACCTTCGTCAACCTCTCGCTGCGCACCCTGGGGCTCGTCGAGCGGCAGCTCGGCGTCATCGAGAAGCTGGAGGAGCGCGAGCAGGACCCCGAGCGGCTCGCCACCCTCTTCAAGCTCGACCACCTCGCCACGGTCATGCGGCGCCACAGCGAGAACCTGCTGGTCCTCGCCGGGCACGAGCACAACCACGCGCACCAGGGCCCGGTGCCGCTGGTGGACGTGCTGCGCGCCGCCGTCAGCGAGATCGAGCGGTACGAGCGCGTCACGATCCAGTCGCTGCCGCCGCACGCGTACGTCGCCGGATTCGCCGCCGACGACCTGAGCCACCTGCTCGCGGAACTGCTGGAGAACGCCACCTCCTTCTCGCCGCCGGACGCCAAGGTCCAGCTCTCCGGCTGGCTGCTGGAGAGCGGCGAGGTCATGCTCTCCGTCCAGGACGAGGGCATAGGGATGACCGAGGGCCGGCTCGCCGAGCTCAACGCCCGCCTCGCCGACCCCGACCCGGCCGACGGCCACGACCCGCAGGCCGAGGAGGGCGAGGGGCTGGGGCTGCGGGTGGCCGCGCTGCTGGCGGCGCGGCACGGCGTCCGCGTACAGCTGCGTGAGCAGAAGCAGGGCGGTGTCACGGCGGTCGTCGTGCTGCCGAAGGCGCTGCTGCCCACGGCACCGCAGCCCGTCGCGGGGCCCGCGGCCACGGTGAACCTGCCGGGTTCCGTCGCCGAGGCGAACTCCAACGCGCTGCCGGGCGGCCGGGCCGCCGTCCGCGACGTACCGGCTGCGGCTCCGGACACGGCTCCGGAGGCCGATCCGCTGGTGGAGGCGGCGGAGTCGGCCATCCGCGAGGCGGAGGAGGCCGAGGAGGCGGGAGAGACCGAGGAGGTCGAGGAGCCGCGGGAGTCGCAGGAGACGGACGCGGTGGACCAGTACCTCACGGTCGCCGAGGCCACCCTTCAGGTGCGCGCCCCGCGCCTGCCGGACGACGAGGAGTCCGACGAGGCATCCGCCGATGCGGACGACGAGACGGGCGGCGAGCCGGACGACGAGACGGGCGGCGCGTCCCAGCCCCAGCGCCTCACCGACAAGGGCCTGCCCAAGCGCACACCCAAGATCGTGACGACGTCCGAGCCGCGTACCGAGCGCAAGGGCGGCGTCGACGCCGAGGCGCTCCGCCGCCGGCTCGGCGGGTTCCACCGGGGCGCCCTGGAAGGGCGCCGCGACGCCGAGGCCGAGATCGCCGAGGCGGCAGTACGTACAGGAGACAACAACCAGACCGAACGGACGGGGGACACAGTCGAGGAGGCACGCAGTTGACTGCGACGACCGGCACACCCGGGCTGAGCAGCGAAGCCCGTAATCTGCACTGGCTGCTGGGGAACCTCGTCGAGGAGGTGCCAGGAGTCCGTTCCGTAGCCGTGGTCTCGTCCGACGGGCTGCTCCTGCTCTCGTCCGACCCCGAGGGCACCACCCCCGCCGCCCCCTCCCCGCGCCGTTCCGACGGCCCGCGGGGCTCCAGCGCGGACCTCGCCACCATCGTCTCCGGCCTCGGCAGCCTCACCATCGGCGCCGCGAAGCTCATGGACGGCGGCGGGGTGAAGCAGACCATGATCGCCATGGAGGAGGGGAGCCTGTTCGTGATGTCGATCAGCGACGGCTCGCTGCTCGGCGTGCACGCCACGCCCGACTGCGACATGAGCGTCATCGCGTACCACATGGCGCTCTTCGTCGGCCGTGCCGGACACGTCCTCACCCCCGAACTCCGCAGTGAACTGCGCAAGTCGATGGAGGCCGCCCAGTGATGTCCGCCGCTGCCGCGTCCGCCGCCGGCAAACTCCCGATACGCGGCGAGGGCCGGCGCCCCGCCCGTGTCCGCCCGTACTCGCTGACCGGCGGCCGCACCCGCTTCGGTCACGTGCTGCTCGTCGAGACGTTCGTCGCCGCGCTCGAAGCCTCGGAGGAGCGAAAGCAGCTCGCCAACGGCGGCCCGGGGCTCCGGGGGATGCCGGAGATGCGGGCCATCGTCGAGCTCTGCCGCCGGATGCGTACGGTCGCGGAGATCTCCGCGCTGCTGAAGATGCCGTTGGGGGTCGTCCGGGTGCTGCTCAGCGACCTGGCCGACCAGGGAAAGATACGTGTGTACGGGACCAAGCACGGCACCGGCCGGCCCGACCGCGCACTGCTCGAAAGGGTGCTGGGTGGACTCCGCCGTCTCTGACGTCGTCCGCGACGACACGCTCCGCGACGAGGGGCTCCGCGACGAGGGGCTCCAGGCCTGGGAGCTCGACCGGACCCGCGCTCCCATCGCCACCAAGGTGGTCGTGGCGGGCGGTTTCGGCGTCGGCAAGACGACCTTCGTCGGGTCGGTCTCCGAGATCACCCCGCTCCAGACCGAAGCGCTGATGACCCAGGCCAGCGCGGAGACGGACGACCTCGCCGCCACGCCCGGCAAGACCACGACGACCGTCGCCATGGACTTCGGCCGCGTCACGCTCGATGACGACCTCGTCCTGTACGTCTTCGGTACGCCGGGCCAGCAGCGGTTCTGGTTCATGTGGGACGACCTGGTGCGCGGCGCGATCGGCGCGGTGGTGATGGCCGACACGCGGCGGCTGACGGACTGCTTCCCGGCGCTCGACTACTTCGAGAGCTGCGGACTGCCGTACGTCGTGGCCGTGAACCACTTCGAGGGGACGGAGCTGTTCGAGGCCGAGGACGTCCGGGAGGCGCTGACCGTGCCGCCCGACGTGCCGGTCGTGATCATGGACGCCCGGAAGCGGAACACGGTCGTCGAGTCGCTGCTGGCGCTCGTCGCCCGCGCGCTCGAAACCACCCCCGAGTAACCCCGAGCAACGAGTAAGGAACCCCTCCCGATGCGGAAGATACTCATCGTCGGAGCCGGTCAGTCCGGTCTCCAGCTGGCCCTCGGACTCCAGTCGCAGGGGTACGAGGTCACCCTGATGTCCAACCGCACGGCGGACGAGATCCGGGCCGGCCGGGTCATGTCGACGCAGTGCATGTTCCACACGGCGCTCCAGCACGAGCGGGACCTCGGCATCAACTTCTGGGAGACGCAGGCCCCGAAGATCGAGGGCCTCGGCGTCTCCGTCGCGGGGCCGGAGTCCCAGAGGGTGATCGACTGGGTCGGGAAGCTCGACGGGTACGCGCAGTCCGTCGACCAGCGGGTGAAGATGGCCGGCTGGATGGAGACCTTCGTCCAGCGCGGCGGCCAGCTGGTGATCCACGGCGCGGCCGTCTCCGACCTGGACTACTTCGCGCGCACGTACGACCTGGTGCTGGTCTCGGCCGGCAAGGGCGAGCTCGTGTCGATGTTCGAGCGCGACGCCGCCCGCTCCCCGTACGCCGAGCCGCAGCGCGCGCTGGCGGTCGCGTACGTGCACGGGCTCGGCCCGCGCCCGGAGCACCCGGAGTTCGAGGCCGTGCGGTGCAACCTGGTGCCGGGCGTCGGCGAGATGTTCATCATGCCGACCCTCACCACGACCGGCCGGGCCGACATCCTCTTCTGGGAGGGCATCCCGGGCGGACCGCTCGACGTCTTCCAGGGCGTCAAGGACCCCGGCGAGCACCTCGCGCTCACGCTGGAGCTGATGGAGAAGTTCCTGCCCTGGGAGTACGCGCGGGCGACGAACGTCGAGCTGACCGACGCCGGCGGCACGCTGTCCGGCCGCTACGCCCCGACCGTCCGCAAGCCGATCGGCCGGCTGCCCGGCGGCGGCCTGGTGCTCGGCGTCGCGGACGTCGTCGTCGCCAACGACCCGATCACCGGCCAGGGTTCCAACTCGGCGTCCAAGTGCGCGGCGTCGTACCTCGACTCGATCGTGTCGCACGGCGACCGGCCGTTCGACGAGGCCTGGATGCAGCAGACGTTCGACCGCTACTGGGAGACGGCGCAGCACGTCACCAAGTGGACCAACGCCATGCTGGGCGTCCCGCCGGAGCACGTGCTGAACCTGATCGGCGCGGCCGGGCAGCTCCCGCCGGTGGCGGACCGCTTCGCCAACGGCTTCAACGACCCGGCCGACTTCGAGAACTTCTTCTACGAGCCGGAGAAGACCGCGGCGTACCTCGCCTCGGTCAGCGGGTCGTAGCGTCGTAGCCCTCGTCCGAGCCCGTCGACGCGTCCGTCGGCAGGCTCGGCGGGGTGTACGCGCGCAGGGGGCGGGCGTCCGGGTCCGGGCGGACCGCGCCCAGCAGGGGGTTCGCGGCGAGCGGGGAGACCTTGACGCGGGCGCCGGGGCGCGGGGCCTGGATCACCTTGCCGTCGCCGAGGTAGATCGCCACGTGCGTGGCCTTCGGGAAGTAGATCACCAGGTCGCCGGGGCGCAGCGCGCGCAGCGGGACCTTCGGGAGGGTGCGCCACTGCTCCTGGCTGGTGCGCGGGATCGGGCGGCCCGCCGTCGCCCAGGCGCGTGAGGTGAGGCCCGAGCAGTCGAAGGAGTCCGGACCCTCCGCGCCCCACTCGTACGGCTTGCCGATCTGTCCGGCCGCGAACTCCAGCGCCTCGTCGCCCTCCTCCGACGGGGTCAGGGCGGCGTCCGGCGCGCCCGCCGCGAGCAGCTCCTCCTGGGCGTCGGCGGTCTGGGCGTTCTCCAGGGCCGTCACCTCCGCCAGTTGCTCCTCGGTGAGGGAGGCGAGCAGCTCCTCGACCTCCTTCAGCCGCGCCACGGCCTCGTCGCGGGCCTCGCGCAGCCGCTCGGCGAGGGCCCGTTCGCGGTCCAGCGCGCGGCGCGACTCCGCCGCCAGCGCGTCGGCCCGCCGCTCGCCGCGCTCCAGGCGCGCGACCGTCGCGGCCTGCTCACGCGCGGCCCGCCGCATCACGTGGGCCTGGTCGAGCGCGTGGTCCGGGTCGCGGGCGAGCAGCAGCCGCAGGGAGGCGGAGAAGTCCGTACGCCCCTGGTACTGCGCCCGCGCCAGCCGTCCCGCGTCCGCCCGGCCGCGCGCCAGCTCCTCGCGGGCCTTGTCCAGGTCACCGGTCAGCCGCCGGGTCTCGGCGGTGTGCGCCGCGAGCGCCTCCTCGCCGGCGTTGTACGCCTCGGTCGCCTCCTCCGCCCGCTGGTACAGGGTGCGCAGGCGGGCGAGGAGTTCGGCCACCCCCGGTTCGCCGGCCGTCGATCCGGCGGTCGTCGGCTCGCCGGTCGTCGGCTCCTCGGCCGTCGGCTCCTCGGCCGTCGACCCGGCGGTCGTCGGCTCGTCGGGTACGGGCTCGGCCGCGACCGGTGGGGCGCCGGCGGCGATCAGCACCGCCGCCGCCACCGCCGCCGTACAGACGCTCCGCAGCAATCGTCCTGACACGTCGTCACCTCCGCCGCCCATCCTGCGGCGGCAATGGTGCGAATAACTGATTACTGGGCGTTCCGGGGCATCGTGTTCACCCGACAGGCAGCGCGTAGACGTCCCGGCCCTGCCAGACCACCGTCCGCTCCCGCAGGGCGGCCCCCGCCCACGCCGACCCGAACTGCTCGCTGACACCCGCGAACTTCCACAGCACCTCGCCGTCGTCCGCGGCGAGCGCCGTGACGGACTGCCTGTCCCCGGTCAGCAGGGTGCGCCCGGCCGGGTCGGCGAAGAGCGAGGCGCCGCCCCCCGGGCCCCCGGCGGTCACCTCGCGCACGGCCTTCGATCGCCAGCGCGTGGTGCCGGTCCGCGCGTCGAGGGCGTGGACGTACGAACCGCCGGACGCGTACACGGTGTCGCCACGCGGCAGCACGGCGGCGACGGCGCTCGCCTCCGCCGCGACCCACAGCTCCTTGCCGGCCGTGGCGTCGTACGCCCGCAGCCCGTCCGCGTTCGCGTAGACCCGCCCGTCGGCCTCGGCCCACGCCTGCCGGGACGCCGTCACGCGGCCCAGCGGCCGGCGCCACAGCGGCTTTCCGGTGTCGCGGTGGAAGGCCGCGAACTCCGCGGGGCCCCTGCGCGGCAGCCGGCCGGGCTGCTCGCGGCGCACGAGGACCTGGCCCGGCTGCACCGCGCCCGTCACCCCCGCGGCGCGGTCGTCGCCCGGATAGCCCGGGGGCAGCGCCACGCGCCACACCTCGCGGCGCGCGACGGCGTCGTAGCAGATCAGGAAGGGGCCGTTGTACTTGCGGGCGCGGGCCTTGCTCACGGTGGCGGTCATCCAGATCCGGGTGCCGTCCGTGCCCAGGAGCGCGCCGGCCTCCAGGACGCGGGCGGGTGTGGTGACGGCGTACGCCGGGTCCGTGGAGCGGACGGTGCCGTCGGCCACGGCCACGTGGGCCAGCCCCCGCTGGGTGGGGAAGACGGCGAGTCCGCCCTCGATGAGGACGGGGCGCGGGGAGAGCACGGCGAGCGGCTGCTCCCACGCCGGTCGCCCGGTCCGCAGGTCGAGCCCGATGACGGCTCCCGCCACCGGCAGGAGCAGGATCCTGTCCTGCCAGACGACCGGGTCGGCGGAGATGCCGCCGCGGCCGGACGCGCCGACGCGGTAGTGCCACAGGGCGGCGGGCGAGGTCCCGGGGACCCGCTTCGGGCGCGGCTTCGGCGGCGCGGCGGCGGCGGCGGGCTCGTCGCCACCGCTCAGGGCCCAGGCGCCCATCGCCCCGGCCGCGAGCCCCGCCGCCCCGGCGAGCGCGACGGCCAGCACCTGCCTGCGTGACACCGGGCCGGTCGCGGGGCGGGCCGCCGAATCCGTCCGGCCGGCCACCGCGGGCGGGTGCGCCGGGCGAGGAGGCGGCACGGGCGGCACGGCGGACAGCCGCGTACCCGCGCCCCCGTCCGGCCCGCCCGGCTCGTCCAGGCCGGCCAGCGCCACCACCTCGGCCGCCTCCGCCGTGACCCGCTCCACCAGCGCGGCCGGCAGCCAGCCGCCGTCCTCCCGCAGCAGCGCCGCCGCGCCGCCCGGCGCGAACCCGGCCGCGACCACCTCGGCCGTGGGCCGCAACGCCGGGTCCTTCTCCAGGCAGCGCGCCAGCAGCGGGCGGAGACGGGGCGGTACGGCCCCGAGGTCGGGCGGCGCGTCGGCGACACCGCGCGCCGGGTCGCCGCCGTCCGGGAAGGGACCGCGCCCGGTCGCCGCGTACACCAGCAGCATGCCGAGCACGAAGATGTCGGACGCCGGGCCGGGCGCGGCGCCGCCGACCTGTTCCGGCGTCAGGAAGTCGAGCGTCAGCGCGGGCCGCCCGCCGTCCCCGATCATGGCGGCGGACGCGGCGGCGAGCGGCCCGAAGCCGCTCAGCCGCGGGCCGTCCGCCGTGAGCAGCACCGTGTGCGGGGCGAGCCCGCGGTGGGCGCCGCCCAAGGCGGTGTGCAGCACGGCGAGCGTCTCGGCGAGCGCCGCGCCCAGGCAGCGCACGGTCAGCTCGGGCAGCGGTCCGTGCGCGCCGACGGCGGTGCCCAGCGGCACCCCGGGGACGTACGCGGTGGCCAGCCAGGGATCGTCCGGGTCGGGGCCGACGTCCAGGACGGGCACGGTCCAGCCACCGGTGAGCCGCCCGGCCGGCTCGGCCTCGGCGCGGAACCGCTTGCGGAAGGCGGCGGAACCCACGAGCCGGGCGTGCGGCACGTGCAGCGTCGCGGTGCGCCCCGCGGCGTCCCGGGCAAGGTACCGCCGGGTGGTGGCGGACTCGCCGGCTCCGGCCAGCACCGTGTACGGCCCGACCTCCCGCGGATCCTCGTCGCGCAGCGGCTCCACGTGTCCCTCCGCCCCAACGCCCTCGCACCCCCGGGCGGTTGCCCGGACGCCCCGACGATCAGCGAGCGTACGCCAGAACGGCGGCACCGCGCAGGGCTTCCTACGGGTGGTCGTCCTCCCGGTGGGAGGGGTTCGGGGAGGGCTTCGGGGACGGCTTGGACCACGGCCACTTCAGCTCGCGCCGCTCCCGGCCCCCGGGCGCGTACTCGTACTTCCACCCCCGCTGCAGCCCCAGCCGCCTGGTGTACCCGGCCGGTACGCGGCGGTAGGCGTGGACCGTCGCCGGGCCGCCGTCGTCGGCGGGGACGGGGACCACGTACCACTTGGGCGGATGGCCGGTGAGGCCGGTCAGCACCGGCAGGACCCGGCCGTCCAGCGGGCCGCCGTAGAAGGGGGTGTTCTCGCTTCGCACGCCCCCAGTGTCACAGCAGGTGCGCGGCCCCGCCCACCACGGGGAGCACGCGGCGCGCCAGCGTGGCCACCGGTCCGTCCGCCGTCTCGCGCGCCAGCAGCGCGGCCACCGCGCGCGCCGTCCCCTCGTCCGTCGCCGCCGTCACCGTCAGCAGCGCGACCAGCTGGTCGACCAGCCAGGCGCGCAGCTCGGCGGCGGGCGGCTGCTTGCCCTCGTCCAGCCAGATGAGCGACGCCGCCTCGACCGCCGCTATCCAGGTGCGCACCATCATCCGCAGCCTGGGCCCGGGCTCCGGTACGCCGAGGTGGAACAGGATCTGCTCGGCGGCGGCGCGCCGCACCTCGTCCACGATCGCCGTCGTCCGGGACGTCTCCGCGACGCTGCCGCCCTGGAGCAGGGCGCTGAACCCGGCGTCGTGCCCGTCGACGAAGGCGAGGTACCGGTCGAGGACGCGCGCGAGCCGCTCGGTCGGCGGGCCCACGGCCGGTTCCGCGAAGCACAGCTCCAACTCGTCGGCGGCCGACCGCAGGGCCGCCTCGTACAACTCCTGCTTGCCGCCGGGGAAGTAGCGGTACACGAGCGGGCGCGAGACCCCGGCGGCCTCGGCGACGTCGTCCAGCGACACGTCCTCGGGCGCCCGGTGCGCGAAGAGCGAGAGGGCGACGCCGAGGAGCTGGCTGCGGCGCTCCCCGACGCTGAGGCGTCGGTAGGCGGGCGTGGCGGCACTGGACGCGGGCGTGGCGGCACTCGTCATGCCCGCAGCGTAGCCCCGTACGCCCGTTGCACCCCCGCTCAGGCGAGGAGTCCCGAGCTCTTCCAGAGCCTGCGGCCGGGGCCGCGCAGCACGCCGATGTCGTCGAGGAAGTCCGTCAGCCGCTTGGCGCCGGACTGCATGACCTCCCGGCGGTGGCCGCTGGCCCGGACCTGGGCGACGGCCTCGCGGCGGTCCAGGCCGACGTTCTCGTACACCTGCGGGTTGACGAAGCAGACGGAGAAGACGCGGGCCGCCTCGCCGCAGCTGAGCCGGGTGAACTCCTGCTCCCAGCGCGGCGCCGTCACCATCTGGCGGCGCAGCTCCTCGCGGGCGTACCGCACATGGCGCGCCTCCTCGACGACGTGGATGCGGGTGACGCCGCGCACCAGCGTCTGGACGCGCTCGTCGGGGAAGGTCAGGCGCTGCATCCAGTCGAGGATCTCCTCGCCGAGCAGCGTCGCCGCGAACGAACCGGGGGTGGTGGAGACGGTCTTCAGGACGCGCGCGAGGTTGTGGTAGAGCCGGGGCACGGGGTACGTCGGCGCCCCGCCCTTCTGGATCATGCGGGCGAACATCATCGAGTGGCGGCACTCGTCCGCTATCTCGGTGAGCGCGTACCGGACGTGGTTGCTGGTGACGGACTTGTCGTAGATGTGCCGCACCAGCAGCTGCATCAGGATGATCTCGAACCAGATGCCGAGGGAGGCGAGCGAGGCGGCCTCGTGGCGGGCCAGGTCCATGCGCTGTTCCTCGGACATCTTCCGCCACAGCGGGGTGTCGTAGAGGGAGACGAGCTCCGGCGGCCAGAACCACTTGCCCTCTTCGAGGGGGGCGTCCCAGTCGAGCTCCTTGTCGGGGTCGAAGGAGTGCTTGGCGGAGGATTCGAGCAGGCGCTCGGCGACCTGCTCGCGGTCCCGGAGCGGGCCGAGCGCGTCGCGAAGGAGTCGTATGTCGCGTTCGGTCACGGTGGTCATGGTGGACGGCACCTCACGCAGTTGGGGTTACTGGGGGTCATCCCTTATAAGACTGCGTGTCAGCAAGGCCGTCAATCCCCTGTGCGAGAACTTGTTGACCCGGCGTCTACCACCGTGTGAGCCTGCCAACCACCGCTTGTGCACAGGAAGGAGCCGTCCGTGTCGACGCACGACCTCTACACCGGGACCCCGGGGGAGCGCATATGGGAGGTGCCGGCCTCCGGTGCCGCGCGCTTCAGCTGGGAATACGACGAGGGTCGTGACCGTCTCCTCGCCCTCTACCAGAAGGGCAAGGACAAGCAGTGGGACGGCGCCCTGCGCATCGACTGGGACCTGGAGGTCGACCCGTACGACCCCCTCGGCACACCGGACGAGGCGCTCGCCCTCTACCACACGCCCCACTGGTCCAAGATGACCGAAAGGGACCGGTCCGAGCTGCGCAGGCACTACGCCTCCTGGCAGTTCAGCCAGTTCCTCCACGGTGAGCAGGGCGCGATGATCTGCGCCGCCCGGATCGTGGAGTCCGTCCCCGACATGGACGCGAAGTTCTTCTCCGCCACGCAGACGATGGACGAGGCGCGGCACGCCGAGATCTACGGCCGCTTCCTGCACGAGAAGATCGGGATGCTCTATCCCGTCAACGACAACCTGCAGGGCCTGCTGAACGACACCCTGCGCGACTCCCGCTGGGACATGCCCTATCTCGGCATGCAGGTGCTCATCGAGGGTCTGGCGCTCGCCGCCTTCGGCATGATCCGCGACACGACGAACAAGCCGCTGCCCAAGCAGATCCTCGCGTACGTGATGCAGGACGAGGCCCGGCACGTGGCCTTCGGGCGCATGGCGCTGCGCGACTACTACAAGCAGCTGTCCGACGCCGAACTGCGCGAGCGCGAGGAGTTCGTCATCGAGGGCTGCTACCTGATGCGCGACCGGCTGCGCGGGGTGGAGGTGCTGGAGAACTTCGGCGTCTCGAAGAAGGAGGCGGCGCAGGTCGCGGAGGAGTCCGGGACGCTGCGCCTCTTCCGCAAGCTGCTCTTCAGCCGGATCGTGCCCTGCGTCAAGGACATCGGCCTGTGGGGCGAGCGGCTCCAGAGGGCGTACCTCGACCTGGGCGTCTTCGACCTCGGCGACTCGAACCTGGACCTGCTGATGACGCAGGACGAGGAGATCGCCGAACGGCTCGACCGCGAGCGCTTCGCGGCGGAGGAGGCGGAGCGCGTGGCCGAGGTGGCCGAAGCGATCGCCCAGGGCGAGGCCGAGGGCGAGAGCGCGGGCGCGGCCTGAGCCGTGGCCGTGGGCGCGGCCAGGGAGGGCGCGGCCCGAGCCGTGGGCGCGGGCGAGGGCGCGGCCCGCTGTCGTACCCGTGTCGTAGCCTGCGGGCATGAGCATGCCGCCTCCGCCGCACCAGCAGCCGCCCGGTCCGGGCCCGTACGGGCCGCCCCAGCCGTATCCGCCGCAGGCCCACCCGCAGGCGCAGCCGCAGCCGTATCCGCCGCAGCCCGGCGCGTACGGCCCCGGGCCCTACGGCCAGGCGCCGGGCCCGTACGGGGCGCCGCCGCCCGCGCCGCGGAAGAAGCGGACCGGGCTCGTCATCGGGATCGTCGCCGGGTCCGTCGCCGTGCTGGGCCTGCTGGCCTGGCTCGGCACGCAGGCCGTCAAGGCCGTCTCCGAGGCCGGTGGCACCTTCCCGGCCGCCGAGTACAAGCTGACGGCCCCCGTCACCGTGCTGGACGGCACGTACAAACTGACCAGCGACACCTCCGAGAAGGACGGCAAGGACGTCGAGGCGGAGGACGCGAAGGACCCCAGCGTGCGGGTCACCAAGTCCGTCGTCGCCACCTACACCGGCGAGCCGGGCAGCGCGCTGGTGGTCTCCGGGTTCTACGGGCAGCTCAGGTCCCCGGACCTGACGCGGCGCCAGATCCTGGAGGGCGGCGCGACCGGGCAGGGCACCACCCTCGCCGTGCGGCCGAAGGACTTCAAGCCGTCCGGCGCGGACGTGACCATCAGCTGCCAGGTGACGCGCTCCACGGACATGGGGACGACGAGCACCCTGCCGATGTGCGCCTGGGGCGACGGCAACACCGCCTCCTTCGTCGCCCTGGTCACGCCGGAGATCGCGGAGCAGCAACCGGAGGACGTCGACCTGGCCGCGCTCGCCGAGACGACCGCGAAGGTGCGCGCGGAGCTCCGCAAGCCGCTGGGCTGAGCCCGGGCGGCTCGACCGTCAGCCCAGGTCCGCTCCCGGCGGGAAGGTGGTGCGCAGGGTGAAGGCCTGCGGTGTCGGGCCGTGCTCCCGGAGGTGGACGAGGCGCTTCTCGGCCTCCTCGACCGTGGGGCGGTGGCCCGCCTCCACCCACCACAGCGCGGTCATCGCCTCCTTGATCCGCTCGAACCACTCGTTGCGGCGGCCGAGCAGCTCTCGGTGCAGCCCCGCGTACATGAAGGCGGTCAGGGCGTCGACGTCCCGCCACACCGACAGGTTGACGATCAGCCACTCGTCCCCGAAGACCGGCACGTCCGTGGCGTTGCCGCCCTCGCTCTGCAGCCGCCACACGAAGCCGTCCGCCGCGTCGGCCACCGCGTTCACCGGGTCGAGCGCGTCGACGAAGTCCTTCAACTCGGGGGAGTCGAGCGGAGACTTGAGGCGGGAGATGTTCACCTGGGCGAGTTCGTAAGCGGGTTCAGTCGACATGGGCGCACGATAATCACGGCCGGGACGGCCGCCCGGGGTCGTTCCGCGGAGCGAGACGATCACTCGCGCCCAGCGCCGCCTCCATCACCGTGCGGGCGATCGGCGCCGCGCTGCCGCTGCCGCTGATGTCCTCGCGGTTGGCGCTGGCGTCCTCCACGACCACCGCCACCGCCACCGCCGGACGGCCCGCGTTCGGCGCCTCCGCCCAGCCGATGAACCAGGCGTACGGCGTGCCCGTGTTGCCCACGCCGTGCTGGGCGGTGCCGGTCTTGCCGCCGACGCGGGCGCCCTCGATGGCCGCCTTGCCGCCCGAGCCGTGCTCCACCACGTCCAGCATCAGCTGCCGCAGCCGCATCGCCGTCACCGGCCGCATCGCCTGCCGGTAGGAGCGGCGTACGGTCTGGGCGACGGTCCGGCCGCCCGAGGTGGTGGTGCGGTCCACGAGGTACGGGTGGGTGAGGTCGCCGCCGTTGGCGACGGCCGCCGCGACCATCGCCATCTGCAGCGGGGTGGCCGTCGTGTTGTACTGGCCGATGGCCGAGAGCGCGAGCTGGTCCGCCGTCATGTCGCTGTCGAAGTTGGAGCGGGCCACCCGCGAGGGGATGCGCAGCGCGTCGTCGTTGAAGCCGAAGCGCGCCACCGCGTCCAGCATCCCGGCCAGCCCCACCTTCACCCCGAGGTGCGCCATGACGGTGTTGCACGACCAGCGGATGGCGTACGCGAGCGAGGCGTCGGCGCAGCCCTTCGCCTCGTTCGGGAGCGGCGTGCGGGTGTGGGGCAGCAGGTACGGGTCCGGGGCGCCCGTCGGCGCGTCGACGTCCGTGACGATCCCGGCGTCCAGCGCGGCCGCCGCCGTCACGATCTTGAAGGTGGAGCCCGGCGGGTACGTCTGCCGGAGCGCCCGGTTGAGCATCGGCCGCCCCGGCGCCGCGTTCAGCCGCGTCCACGCGGCGGTCACCGCCTCCCCCGTGCCGGAGAGCAGCCCGGGGTCGTACGAAGGGCTCGTCACCAGCGCCAGGACCCGGCCGCTCGACGGTTCGAGGGCCACGACCGCGCCGCGCCGGCCGTCCAGCCCCTCGTACGCGGCCCGCTGGAGCACCGGGTCGACGGTGGTGACGACCTGGCCGCCGGGGCGGCGGGTGCGGCTGAGGTCGTTCCAGAAGGGGAAGGGCGCCAGCAGCGGGCTCGTACCGGACAGGACGGCGTCCTCGGCGTTCTCCAGGAGCGTGGTGCCGTACGTCTGCGAGGCGTAGCCGGTGACGGGCGCGTAGAGCGGGCCGTCGCGGTAGGTGCGCTCGTAGCGCAGTGGCTGGCGGGTGTCGCGGGAGCCGGTGACGGCCTGGCCGCCGACGACGATGTCGCCGCGCGGCTGGGCGTACCGGGCCATCGTGGGGCGGCGGTTGGCGGGGTTCTTGTCGAGCGAGGGCGCCTGGACGATCTGGACGCGCGCGGCGTTGAGGAGGAGCGCGACGAGCAGGACGAAGCTCAGCGCGGCGGCGCGGCGGATGTAGCGGATCACCGGGCGTCCTTCGGGGCGGTCGGGGCGGTGCGGGTGGCGGACGTCAGGGCCCTGTCCCCAGGGCCCCGCGCGGGTACGGGGGCGGGCTCCGGGGCCGGCTCGGCGGGGGCGCGCGCCGAGTCGCTGACCCGGATCAGCAGCGCCACGATGATCCAGTTGGTGACGACCGACGAGCCGCCCTGGGCGAGGAACGGCATCGCCATCCCGGTGAGCGGGATGAGCCCCATCACGCCGCCCGCGATGACGAAGACCTGGAGCGCCACGATGGAGGCGAGCCCGGTCGCGAGGAGCCGGCCGAAGGGGTCGCGCAGTTCGAGGCCGGTGCGGTAGCCGCGTGCGACGAGGAGCGCGTACAGCATGAACAGCGCGGTGAGGCCCGCGAGGCCCAGCTCCTCGCCGACGGTGGCGAGGATGAAGTCGGACTTGGCGGCGAAGCCGATGAGGGTCGACTCGCCGAGGCCCAGTCCCGTGCCGAGCACCCCGCCGGCGGCGAACGCGAACAGCGACTGGGCGAGCTGCCCCGGGCCCTGCCCCGCCTCGATGGAGGCGAAGGGGTCCAGCCAGTCCTCGACGCGCCCGTTGACATGCGGCTCCAGGCTGCCGACGACGAAGGCGCCGGCCCCGGCGAGCAGGACCCCGACCGCGATCCAGCCGGTGCGGCCGGTCGCCACGTACAGCATGATCACGAAGAGGCCGAAGAAGAGGAGCGAGGTGCCGAGGTCCCGCTCCAGGATCAGCACCCCGACGCTCACCACCCAGATGGCCACGACCGGGCCGAGGACGCGCCCGGCGGGCAGCCGGAGGCCCCGGACCCGGCCCAGTACCTCGTGGTTGACGGCGAGGTAGGCGGCGAAGAAGACGGCGAGCAGGATCTTGGCGAACTCGCCCGGCTGGAAGGACAGGCCGCCGATCCGGATCCAGATCTTGGCGCCGTTGACGGCCGGGAAGAAGATCGGCACGGAGAGCAGCACCAGCGCGGCGGCGACCGAGACGTACGCGTACCGCTGGAGCAGCCGGTGGTCGCGCAGGAAGACGACGGCGACGATGAACAGCCCGACGCCGAGGGTAGACCAGACGAGCTGGGTGGGCGCGGCGTGGTCGCCCGGGGTCTCCAGGTCGAGGCGGTAGATCAGGACCAGGCCGAGGCCGTTGAGCAGGACCGCGATGGGCAGGAGCAGCGGGTCGGCGTACGGCGCGCGGAGGCGGACCGCGAGGTGCGCGAGCAGCGCGAGGAGGCCGAGCCCGGCGCCGTAGGTGGCGGTGTCCGGGGGCACGGCGCCGTGGCGGGCGAGGCCGACGGCGGCGTAGCCGTACACGGCGATGAGCGTGGCCGCGACGAGCAGCGACAGTTCCACGCCGCGGCGCTTGCTCGGGGGCGGGGCACTCGGTGCGGTCATGCTCCGCAACGTAGCAAGAGGTGGGTGGAATTTGGCGTTATGTCACATTTTGTGCCCTCGGGCGGTGTCGCCTCCCGCCCTGTTGCTTCCCGCCGTGTCGCCTGTCGCCGTGTCGCTTCCTGCCGTGTTGCTTCCCGCCATGTCGACTCAGGCGGTGTCGTCCGTGAGGTCGACGTACTCCGGGAGGGTCAGGCGGGCCTCGGCGCCGCCGTCGGGGGCGTTGGCGAACGTCAGCTCCGCGCCGATGACGGCCGCTTGGCCCGCCGCGATCGTCAGGCCGAGGCCGTGGCCCTTGGTGCCGCTCTCCGTGCGGAAGCGCTGCGGACCGTGCTCCAGGAGGTAGGGCGGATAACCGGGCCCGTGGTCCCGGACGGTCACCACCGGCCCGTCCACGGTGAGGGTGACGGGCGGGCGGCCGTGCTTGTGGGCGTTGGCGACGAGGTTGCCCAGCACGCGCTCCAGGCGCCGCTTGTCGGTCTCCACGCGCGCGTCGCGGACCACGTGTACGCGCGTCTCGCCGCCCGCCGCGCGGGCCGCGCGCTCGGCGAGGGGGCCCAGGTCGTGGACGTCGAGGTCGACCTGCTCGGTGCGGGCGTCCAGCCGCGAGATCTCCAGCAGGTCCTCGGTCAGCGCGCGCATCGCCCGCACCCTGTCCCGCACGAGCTCCGCCGGGCGGCCCGGCGGCAGCAGCTCGGCCGCCGCCGACAGGCCCGTCAGCGGCGTGCGCAGCTCGTGCGCCACGTCCGCCGTGAAGCGCTGCTCGCTCAGCAGCTTGTCCTGGAGGCTCGACGCCATCGTGTCCAGCGCCACCGAGACGGTCGCGACCTCGTCCTGGGGGCGCGACGGGTCCTTCGTACGGGGATCGTGGACGCGCGCGTCCAGGTCTCCCGCGCTGATCCGCCGCGCCACCTGCGCCGTGAGGTGCAGGCGCCGCGTGACCCGGGTGACCGCGAACGCGCCCACCAGCAGCGTCGCGCCGATCGCCAGCACCGAGGAGCCGACGATCGCCTGGTCCAGGCCGCTGATGGTGCGCGCGCTCAGCGAGTAGTCCACGCGTACGGCGAGCGCCCGGCCGTCGGCGGGCCCGGCCGCCCACATGGTGGGCCGGTTCTCGAAGTCCGCCACCACCGTGCCGCGGCGGCCGCCGGTGGCGAGGTCGCGCAGGGACGGCGGCAGGCCGGGCGGGTCCACGCCCGCGAACCGGGGGAGCGGCTCGCCCGCCTCGTACGCGTCGGTGACCTCCTCCAGCCGGTCCAGGGCCTTCTCGCGGGCCGTCTCGACGGTCTGGCGGCTCACGGAGACGTGGACGAGGGCGCCGAGGAGCGCCGCCAGGGCGCAGCACATGACGGCGATGAAGACGGCGGCCTTCCAGGTCAGCGTCGCGGTCCAGGCGGGGAGCCGGGGCCGGCGGGGCCGGCGCGGGGCCCTTCCGGTCCGGCGGCTGCGCTCCGCGCTCACGGGGTCTCCCCGGAGGGCACGGGCGCGGGGGTCGGCGGCTCCGACGGGCGCGGGGCCGCCGTGTCCGGGCGCGGCGCGGACGGCTTGACGCGGATGATCTCGTCGCGCGTCGGCAGCATCGTCCGCTGCTGCCCGTCCCACGTCCACGCCGTGCGGTACTCGTAGCCGGGGATGCCCGCCGAGACCACGCGCGTCACCAGGTCCTTGCCCGCGAGCTCCACGCTCACGATCTGCTCCACCGTCGACATGATCCGCGTGAGCCCGCCCCGCTCGGGCAGGTAGACGCGCAGCCCCAGCTGCTGGTCCGGCATCCGGATGCCGACGATCAGCTCCTCCCTGCCGTCACCGGTCAGGTCCCGGTAGTACGGCGTGAGCACCGGGCACGCCCTGGGCGCGCTGCCGCACCGCTCGACGGCCCGTGCCGTCTCCTCGTACATGCCGTCCGGGCCGCTGTACTGGTCCGGGTGGGCGGCCACCTCCGCGCGGACCACCGCCACCGGGTCCGCCTTGCGCACATCGCCGTCCGGGACGCGGATGCCGGGGACGCGCTCGGCGTCGCTCTCGCCGTAGTCGATCGGCGGTGCCGTCACCGGCGGCAGGTCGGGCCAGAGGCGTACCGGCCCGACCGCCGTCGGCGTGGGGCCCGCGCTCTCCAGGGCGCCCGGGTCGTCGCAGCCCGCCAGCAGCAGCGCGCCGAGCGAAGCGGCGGCGGGCAGCAGGAACGCCGCGTACGCGGCGCGGCGGTGCGGGCGGCTCACGGTGGTCCTGGTGCTCCTGCTCTCGGCCGGGCGGCCTCTCGGCCGGGGGCGGTCTCGTCGACCTCGTTCGTCCCGTCAACCTTATTCGGGGGGAAGCCCTTTTTGCCGACCGGCGGCGGCCGGCCGGTGCCCCAGCCCCCGGCGGCACAGCGCCAGCAGCTTCTCGTCATGGTGGATGTCGTGGTCGCCGGAGCTGCCCTCCGAGACGTTGTGCCTGCGCTGCCGGGCCAGCTCGCTGCGCAGCAGCGGCGCGGCCGGCTGGGCCGCGACGGGCCCCAGCTCGGCGAGGCACTCGGCGATCTCCACCCGCGTGTAACGGTTCTCCCGCCAGGCCGCCACCAGCACCGGCAGCGCCTCCTGTACGTCCCCGGTCACCCGGCACAGCGCCACCGCCGCGTCCACCCGCAGCCACAGGTCCGGTGCCGTCAGGCAGGCGCGCAGCTCCGGCGCCGCCGAGCGGGCCGCCCCGCCGATCGCGCCCACCGCCCACGCCGCCTCCCGCCGCTCGTGCGCGTCCGGCGCCCGCAGCAGGGCTCTGAGTCTCGGCAGTACGGGCCCGGCGTCACCGTCCACCGCCCACAGGGCCCGGGCCGCCATGCTCACCAGCCCCGCCGAGCCGCCGCCCAGCAGCGCCCGCAGGTCCCCGGCCACCTCACGGGCCGCCGGCCCGAACGCCGCCACCGCGCGCAGCGCCGACTCCACCACCCACTCGCGGCGGAAGGCGGGCGCCCCGCGCAGCACCCGCACCACCTCCGGCAGCGCCTCCACCGCCCGCAGGTGCGCCAGCGCCAGCAGCAGCGGCCCCGCCTGCTCGCTCAGCCGGTCGTCCAGCGGCAGCCCGGCCAGCCGCCGCCGAAGCGCGGGCGCGAGCGGCGCGGCCGCCTCCCCCAGGTGCGGCACCGCGTACATCAGGTGCACGTTGAGCTCGGGCTCGTCCAGGGCGCAGGCCAGCGCGGGCACCGCCCGGGCGTCGCCCGCGCGCGTGAGCGCGAGGAGCGCGCTGCCCAGCCACGCCGGGCCGCCCACCCGCTCCGGCTCCCAGGGCGCCGGATCCGCAGCCACCCGCGCCGCCAGCGCGTCGGCGGCCGGGCGCGCCAGCTCGAACAGGCCCTCCAGCCAGGCCGCCGCCGCGGTCCGCAGCCGCGGCTCGGGGTCGGTCAGCTGCGCCCCGACGAGCCGCACCACCTCGTCGTACGCCCCCCGCCACGTCTGGACCAGGCCCCCGCACATCCACACGGCGTCGGCCCGCTGCCCCCAGTCGGGGCTGCGCAGCTGGTACGTGACGAGCCCGATGCGGTCGTCGACCCGGTCGTCCAGGGCGCAGTGCAGCGTCCGCAGCAGGTCGTCCGCCCACGCCGTGCCGCAGCCCGCCCCCGTCCCCGCCCCCGACCCGTGCTCGTCGTACTCCTCCCACGCGTACCCGGCCGGCAACGGGGACCACAGGGCGCGGCCGAACGGCTCGGTCTCCCGGGCCGGCTCCACCTCCAGGGCGGGCCACACCTCCAGCGCGGGCCTCACCTCCAGGGCGGGCTCCGTACGCGGTGTCCGCCGCAGCGCCGCCAGCAGCCCCGTCACCCGCCCCACCACGTCCGACGGCAGCCGCGCGGGCGCGCACCGCGCCAGCTGCGCCAGCGACGCCAGCCGCAGCGCCGGGTCCTGCGCGGCGTCCGTCAGCCAGGCGAGCCACTCGGCGGTCTCGTCGCGCAGCGACTCGTAGCGCAGGGCGATCCGGCCCACCGCCTCGACCAGCGCGAGCCGCACCTCCGTGTCGGTCTCGACGGTCAGCCGCTCCCGCAGCAGCACCAGCACCCGGGCCGGGTCGCCGTGCAGCGAGGCCAGCGCGCCGGGCGCGGCGAGCCGCACCTCGCGGTCCTTGTCGCCCAGCAGCCCGAGGAACACGTCCGACCCGGCGGCGATGGCCGCCGACGCCATCGCGTAGTTGGCCGCGTCCTCGAACCCCTCGTCCTCCGGGTCCAGCGCGGCCACCTCGTCGTCGCCGCCCAGGTCGATGCCGCCGATGCTGGTCAGCAACTCGATGATGCAGCCGCGGTCCTGCACCTCCGGGGAGGCCACCAGCTCCAGCAGGAACGGGATGCAGGCCAGCGTCGAGTCGTACACGTCCCCCTGGTGGTGCACCGTTCCGTACATCCCGTCCAGCGCGGCCTCGCGCTCGGCCGGGTCGCCGGAGGCCAGCCCGCGCAGCAGCGCGGGCACGTCGTCGGCGGGTCCGTAGGCATGACCCAGCGAGGCCCAGTCGACCTCGTCGATCCCCGTGAACATGCCCATCCCTCCCCGTGAACACTGCACTTGGGGGCAATAGTGCACCACACGGGCGGCAACCATGACCTGCCAATCGGACACGCATCGCCACCCTTCCGACACGCGCGGCACGCGGCGCCGAAACCCGCCGTACCGCGTCTTGCCGCCCGTGAGCGGGGCTGTTCCCATGGGCGTGGGGGTGGTGCCGCATGAGCGGACTGCGGGTCACGCCGACCCGCCGGTACGGCCGGGACCGGCTGCACGTCAGCCTGCCCGACGGCCGGGCGGTCGCCTGGTACGACCGGGACAGCGGCCGGATCAGCCTGCTCCAGGACGCGTACGCCGACGCCGTCATGGCGGCCCTCGCACCCTTCGTCACCGGGACCGTCACCATCGGGCCGCCGCCCGTCCCCACCCCCGCCGACCTGCGGCGACTCTCCCTCCACCCCGACGACGACCTGGCCCCCAACCGCCCCGGCGAGGCCCTGCACCTGGCGCTCGGCCGGACCCCGCCGCGCCGCTTCGGGCGCGATCCGCGCCCCGCCGAGCTCGCGGCGCGGCAGCGCGTCGGCGATGCCCTCGACCGGCTGGACCGCGCCGGCTGGCGCGTCCTGCACTCCGTCCCGCTGCCGGGCGCGTCGCACCTGGACCACCTGGCGATCGGCCCCGGCGGGGTGTTCGCGGTCCGCACCCTCGCCGCGCGCGGCCACCGGGTGCGGATCGCCGACCCGGACGTCGTGGTGGGCCGCGCCGAGCCGCGCCCGCACCTGCGGTGGCTGCGCCGCGACGCCGAGCGGGCCGCACATGCCCTGGCCACGGCGGTGCGGCCGCTCCTCGCGGTGGTGGACGCGGCCCGCCTGGACCCGGTCCGTGACGTGCGGGGCCCGCGGGACGTGCGGGTGGTGCGGGACGGCGAGATCCCGTCGCTCGCGGCGCTCGGCGGTGTAGTGAAGCCGGCGGACGTGGAGGCGCTGTACGCGACGGCACGCGACCGCCGCACGTGGGCGGCCGTCTAGGGCCTGCCTTCCGGGTCGAGCGCTAGTCCTTCAGCCTGAGCACCGTCGTCACCGTGTGCCGGGTCGTGCCCGTCGCCACCTCCGCCGTCAGCTCCGGTGGCACGGACCGGTAGGCGACGTCGCCGATGCCGACCGCCTGCGCGGT
The DNA here is from genome assembly GCF_056430285.1 of Streptomyces sp. NPDC045998. Classification (NCBI taxonomy): domain Bacteria; kingdom Bacillati; phylum Actinomycetota; class Actinomycetes; order Kitasatosporales; family Streptomycetaceae; genus Streptomyces; species Streptomyces sp. NPDC045998. The sequence continues at coordinate 481,097 of NZ_JBWKLJ010000003.1, read as the reverse complement.
CGCCGGCTCGCCGGGGGTGAGCTCCCGCAGCGCCGCGCCCGCGCGGGAGCGCAGGACGGGCGGCAGCGGGCTGGAGACCACCGGGACGTCGTCGTCCGGCAGGACCAGCACCAGCGCGGCCGGCCGCTCCCGCGCGCCCGTATACCCGACGACCACCGCGTCCTTGGTGTCGGTGTGCCGGTACTTGCGCCAGACGCGCTTGCCCGGCTTGTACGGCTGGTCGAGCCGCTTGATCACCAGCCCCTCCACGCCGATCTCGGGGAGCGTCTCGTACCAGGTCTCCGCCAGCTCCGGGTCGGTCGTCATCGGCACCGCCTGGATCGGCGGCCCGAGCTCCGCGAGCAGCTCCACCAGCCGTTCGCGCCGCCAGTCGTAGCGCACCTGCCGCAGGTCGGCGCCGTCCGCCGCCAGCACGTCGAAGGCGGCGTACGAGGCGGGCAGCCGCCGCGCGAGCGCGGGGGCGCGGCCGGGCGTGGCGAAGGCCCGGCCCTGGACGGCGGCGAAGTCGGTGCGGCCCTCGCGCCAGACCACCACCTCGCCGTCGAGGACCGTCCCCGCCGGGAGGTGCCGGGCGGCCGCGGCGAGGTCGGGGAACGCGGCGGTGATGATCCGCCCGGAGCGCGCCTGGAGCACCACGTCGTCACCGCTCTGGCGGAAGATCACCATCCGGTGCCCGTCGAACTTCGGTTCGTACGCGAGCCCCGCCTCGCGCGGCAGTGCGCCCACCGTCTCGGCGAGCGCGACCCGCACGGGCGGTCGCAGAGCGGCGGCCGTCGTCATGGCAGGACCCCGGCGCGGTCGGGGTCGAGCAGCGGCGCGAGGAGGTCGCCGTACCGCTGGAGGCGTGGCGCGAGGTCCTCGATGCGGAAGGCGAGCTGCGAGGGGTGGCCGCAGGCCTCGACCTCGTCCCAGGTGACGGGCGTGGAGACGACCGGCTCGCGGCGGGCCCGCAGGGTGTAGGGGGCGGCCGTGGTCTTGGCGGCGGCGTTCTGGCTGTGGTCGACGAAGACCTTGCCGGGCCGCAGCGCCTTGGCCATCCGGTGCACGACCAGCCCGGCGAGCTCCGCCTCCGCCTCGACGGCGAGTTTCTTCGCGTACGCCGAGACCCGCTCGGAGGGCGCGGGCTCCAGCGCCGCGTACAGGTGCAGCCCCTTGGCGCCGGAGGTCTTGGCGTACGCCTCCAGGCCGTCGGCGGCGAGCCGCTCGCGCAGCCAGACGGCGACGTGGCAGCACTCCACGACGGTGGCGGGCGCGCCGGGGTCGAGGTCGAGGACGAGCCGGTCGGCCTCGGCGGGGGCGTCGGCCCGCCACTGCGGGGTGTGGAACTCCACCACCAGGTTGGCCGCCCACATGAGGGAGGCCAGGTCCTCGACGACCACCTGGCGGGTGCCCTTGTCCTCCGTCCGGGGGACGGGCACGGTCCGCACCCAGGCGGGGGTGCCGGGCGGCGGGTTCTTGGTGAAGAACAGCTGGCCGTCGGGGCCGTCGGGGTAGCGCAGGAAGGACAGCGGGCGGCCCTGGAGGTGGGGGAGCAGGCAGGCGGCGGCGGTCGCGTAGTAGTGCAGGATCTCGCCCTTGGTGGTGCCGGTGGCGGGGTGGATGACCTTGTCCAGGTTGCTGAGCGCCAGCCGTCGCCCCTCCACCTCGGTGATCGGCGTCATACGATGAGAATCCCATGAAACCGGGACGAACGGGATGAAAGGGACGAGCCGTGCGGTCCATTTGGAATGGTGCGATTTCCTTTGGCCTGGTCAGCATCCCCATCAAGCTGGTGAACGCCACCGAGAACAAGTCCGTCTCCTTCCGGCAGATCCACGTCGAGGACGGCGGCCGCATCCGCTACCGCAAGGTGTGCGAGCTGGACGGCGAGGAGGTCCAGACGTCGGAGATCGGCAAGGCGTACGAAGAGGCCGACGGCACGATGATCCCCATCACCGACGAGGACCTGTCCGCGCTGCCGCTGCCGACCGCCAAGACGATCGAGATCGTCGCCTTCGTCCCGTCGTCGGAGATCGATCCGCTCCAGATGGACGCGGCGTACTACCTCGCGGCGAACGGCGTCCCGGCCGCCAAGCCCTACACCCTGCTGCGCGAGGCGCTCAAGCGCAGCGACCGGGTCGCCATCGCCAAGTTCGCCCTGCGGGGACGGGAGCGGCTGGGCATGCTGCGCGTCGTCGACGACGTGATCGCCATGCACGGACTGCTCTGGCCGGACGAGATCCGCGCCCCCGAGGGCGTCGCCCCCGACACCGCCGTCACGGTCCGGGACGCCGAACTCGACCTCGCGGACGCCCTGATGGACACGCTCGGCGAGGTCGACATCCACAGCCTCCACGACGACTACCGGGAGGCGGTGGAGGAGCTCATCGCCGCCAAGGCGGAGGGCGGCCTGGAGGTCCCGGCGGAGCCCAAGAAGGAAGGGGGCGGCCAGGTCATCGACCTGATGGCCGCCCTGGAGAACAGCGTCCGCGCCGCCCGCGAGGCCCGCGGCGAGCCCGCCCCCGCCGAGGCCTCGGTGACGGAGCTGTCCCCGCGGCCGCGCAAGAAGGCGCAGGCGGCGCCGAAGGAGACGGGCGCGAAGAAGTCCACCGCGAAGACCGCCAAGTCCGCCGAGTCCGCCGCGAAGAAGCCGGCCGCGTCCCGCAAGTCCACCTCCAAGACCGCGAAGGCGGCGGAGAAGAAGCCGGCGGCGAAGAAGGCCCCCGCCAAGAAGGCGACTCCGCGCAAGCGCTCGGCGTGACGGCGGTCCGGCCCGCGCCCTTCATCCCCTCCGCAGCAGCGTCTCCAGCACCGACTCCAGGTACTCCGGGTCCCGCGGCAGCGCCCCCGGGGCCGCGTGCGTCAGATGGGTGTGACCCAGGTACGAGGTGTAGGCCGGCAGCGCCCGGCGGGCGGCGGCGGCCGGGGGGAAGCCGAGTTCCTCGAAGAGCCGGGAGACGTAGGCGACGCGGCGCTCGGTCACGCGGTGCAGGACCGCGGCGACCTGGGGGTGGTCGGGGGTGGCGAGGAGGGAGACCTCCAGGGGGTTCTCCGCCGCCGAGGCCGTGGCGTTCAGGAACAGCGTGCGCAGCCGCTTCTCCGGGTCGGGCTCGGCGGCGAGCGCGGTGATGACCGCCTCGGTGCCGGTCTCCTCCCAGCGCAGCAGCGCCGCCTCGATCAGCGCCTCCCGGTTGGCGAAGTGCCAGGAGAAGCTGCCTTTCGTCGTGCCCAGGCGCGCGGCGAGCGGCTCCACCGCGACCGCCGCGAGACCGCCCTCGCCGCCCTCGCCGCCCTCGCCGATCGCGGCGAGGGCGGCGTCGGCCCAGTCGCGGGCAGCCAACCGGCGCCGGGCGGCGGGCGGTTGAGAGGCGGTCTGCCGGGGGGGGCGGGGCGTCGTCTCGCGCTCGCGGCGCCTTCCGCCGGGGAGCGCCACCGGAGCCGCGTCACCTCCTGAAGGCGCGGCGCGGCGTCACCTGCTGAACGCCACCGGCAGCGCGCTCACACCGCGTACGAAGTTCGACGCCAGCCGCGGCGCCGGGCCCGTCACCTCGAAGGAGGTCACCTGGGCGCGCAGTTCGGCCAGCATCGCCCGGATCTCCACCCGGGCGAGCTGCGCCCCCAGGCAGAAGTGCGGGCCGAAGCCGAAGGTGACGTGCCGGTTCGGGTCGCGCCCCACGTCGAAGCGGTCCGGGCCGTCGAACGCCTCCTCGTCGAAGTTGGCCGACGCGCACCACAGCGTCACCGCGTCACCCGCCGCGATCCGTGTGCCGTCCCCCAGCTCCGTGTCCGCCGTGGCCGTGCGGCCCACGTGGGCCACCGGCGTCGTCCAGCGCAGGATCTCCTCGGCGGCCGGGCCGACCAGCGACGCGTCCGCCCGCAGCCGCGCCCACTGCTCGGGGTGGGCGGCCAGCGCCAGCAGCCCGCCCGCCATCGACAGCCGGGCCGTCTCGTCCCCGCCGATGATGAGGTTGTAGCAGTTGAGGAGGGTCTCCTCCTCGGTGAGCGGGCGCCCGTCGACCGTGCCGGTCACCAGCAGGCTGACGATGTCGCCGCCGGGCGCCTCGCGCCGCTCGGCCGCCAGCCGCAGGTAGTAGTGCAGGAGCTCGCTCTGCGCGATCCGCACCTCGACGGACGCCGAGGCGCTCTCCTCGCCCAGCATCGCCGCGTTCGTCAGCTCCAGCACCCGCGCCCGGTCCGCCGCCGGCACACCCAGCAGCTCGCAGATCGCCCGCAGCGGCACCTGCGCGGCGACCTCCGCCACGAAGTCGACGGGCTCTCCCGAGCCACTGCGCGTCACCGCCTCCGCCAGCAGCTCCCGCGTCGCGCGCGCGATCGACTCCGTCACCGGCCCCAGCTGCCGGGGCCCGAACCCGCCGGACAGCAGCCGCCGCAGCGCCGCGTGCCGCTCCCCGTCCGTCACCACGAGCATCTTCCCGGCCCCGCGGTCGTACCCCTGGAGGAGCGTGGCCAGCATGTTCCCGCCCTCCGACGAGAACGTCCGCGCGTCGCGCAGCGCCCGCACCACGTCCGCGTGGCGCGTCACCACCCAGAAGCCCGGCACGGCCGCGCCCCGCGCCGGGTCCACGGGCTGCCAGCGCACCGGATCGCGGCGGCGCAACTCCCGCCACACGCCGCGCAGGTCCTCCTCGGCGTGCACGCGCGGATCGAGCAGGTCCACCGCCGCCCGCCCCACGGTCACGCCTCCGCCTCGAACTCGTCCAGCAGCGCCCCGAGTTCGTCGTCCCCGGACCGCAGCTCCACGATCCGGGCCGCCAGCTCGGCGAGCGTCAGCTGCTCCAGGAACAGGTCGATCGGTACGTCGACGCCGAAATCGTCGCTCATCCGGGACACCAGGTGCACGGCGGTCAGCGAGTCGCCACCCGCCTCGAAGTACGTCCGGTCCAAGGCCGCTTCGGACGCGTCGAGCCCCAGCGCCTCCCGCAGCGCCCCCGCCACCGCCGCCTCCAGGTCCCCTTCCGGATCCGCCTCCGGTGCGGCGGGCTGTGGTACGGGTCGGTCGAGCGTGAGCGCGCCGTGGCTCTCGCCCGCGAACGGGTACGTCGGCAGGCTCACCCGCCGCGTGCCCTCCGCCGCCTGGGGCCAGGCCACCTCCCCGCCCGCCAGCCACGTCTCGCCCAGCGGATGCGGGTCCCGCACCCCGGCGGCCAGCTTCTCCGCGGCCTCGGCCGGGCCGGAGGCGACGACGTACGTCCGCACCGGCAGGGCGGTGCGCCCGGTGCGCAGGGTGTGCGCCACCTCGGCGAGCGACGAGGTCGCGCCCTCCGTGCGCAGCCACTCCGCCAAGCGCCCGGCGAGCACCTGGAGTTGCCCCTCGGTCCGGGCCGACAGCGGCAGGACGAACGGACCACCGCCAGGGGCGGGTGCCGGGGCCGGTCGCGGCGGCGCCTCCTCCAGCACCACGTGCACGTTCGTCCCGCCGATGCCGACCGACGTCACGCCCGCCAGCCGGCCCGAGCCGTCCGCCGGGCGCGGCCACGCGGCGCCCGCCTCCGTGACCAGCCGGAACGGCGACGACTCCAGGTCCGGATGGGGCGACTCGACGTTGACCGTCGGCGCCAGCGCGCCGTGCTCCAGCATCAGCACCGTCTTGATGAGGGCGGCCACCCCCGCCGCCGCGTCCAGGTGTCCGATGTTCGACTTGACCGACCCCAGTCGCACGCCGGACGCCCCGGCGAACGCCGCGCCCGCCGCCGCCAGTTCGATCCGGTCGCCGAGCTCCGTGCCCGTCCCGTGCGCCTCCAGGTACTGCACCCGCGCCGGGTCCAGGCCGGCCGCCTCCCACGCCTCCGCGATCGCCGCCGTCTGCCGGTCCACGCCCGGGGCCGTGAACCCGACCTTCGTCGCGCCGTCGTTCGTCACCGCCGAGCCGCGCAGCACCGCGCGCACCGGGTCGCCGTCCGCCAGCGCGTCCTCCAGGCGCCGCAGGACGACCACGCCGACGCCGTTGCCGGGCACGGTCCCCGCCGCCTTCTCGTCGAAGGGCCGGCACCTCCCGTCCGGCGCGTAGATCCCACCGTCGACGTGGACGTACCCCCGGGGCCGTACGGCGTCGACCGAGACGCCGCCCGCGAGCGCGGTGTCGCACTCGCCCAGCAGCAGCGCCTGCGCCGCCAGGTGCACGGCGGTCAGCGACGTCGAACACGCCGTCTGGACGTTCATGCTCGGCCCGTCGAGCCCCAGCCGGTACGAGATCCACGGCGCCAGGAACTCCCGGTCGGTGAGGATCCGCACCTGCGTCGCGCCGATCCGGGCCGCCGACTCGCGGTCGGTGGCGGCGGCCAGCGCGTGCTCGGTGGGCGAGCCGCCGACGTACACGCCCGTGCGGGCGGGCGCCCGCAGCGGGTCGTACCCCGCGTCCTCCAGCGCCGCCCACGCCGTCTCCAGCAGCAGCCGGTGCTGCGGGTCGAGCACGGCGGCCTCGGTGCGGTGGAAGCCGAAGAGGTCCGCCTCGAAGCGGTCGGCGTCCGCGAGGAGGCCCTTGGTGCCGACCTCGCCCGCCGGGGCGTCGAAGTCCGTGAGCGAGCAGACGCCGCCCCGGAGGTTCGCCCAGTAGGCGGCCAGGTCGGGGGCGCCGGGGAAGCGCCCGCTCATGCCGACGACGGCTATCGCGCCTTCGGGAACCTGCTGGTCCATCGTTCAGTGGCCTTTCCGGTTGCTGCGGAGCCTTCGTGCGGTGGCGGCGCGGTCCCGCCGCGTGGACGTCCCGCGGGCCGGCCGTGCGCCGCCGTCCAGGTGCGCGGCGAGCGCGGCGACCGTCGGGTGCCGGAAGAGGTCGACGAGGGTCAGCGCGTCCTCGCCGTACCCGGCGCGGCGCAGGGCCGCCAGGACGGCCAGCAGCCGTACCGAATTGCCGCCCAGTTCGAAGAAGTTGTCGTGCACGCCCACCCGGTCGAGCGTCAGCACCCGCGCCCACACCTCCGCGACGCGGCGCTCGGTGTCCCCGCCCGGCGCGGCGTACGACTCCGCCAACGGCGGCCGTTCGGCCGGGGGTTCGGGCAGGGCGGCCCGGTCGATCTTGCCGGAGCGGTTCAGCGGAAGCCCGTCCAGGCGCACGAAGACCTCGGGCACCATGTAGCCGGGCAGCCGCTCCGCCAGCCGGGCGCGCAGCGCCTCGTCGGGCGCGTCCCCGACGACGTACGCCACCAGCCGGTCACCGCGCACGGCCGCGGCCGCCATCACCACCCCGTCCACGCCCGCCAGCAGCGCCTCGACCTCGCCGAGCTCGACGCGGAAGCCGCGCAGCTTCACCTGCGCGTCGCTCCGCCCGAGGTAGTGCAGCACCCCGTGCGCGTCGATCCGGCCCAGGTCCCCGGTGCGGTACATGCGGGTGCCGGGCGGACCGTACGGGTCGGCGACGAACCGCTCGGCGGTCATGCCGGGGCGGCCGATGTAGCCGCGCGCCAGCGAGGCCCCGGCCACGTACACCTCGCCCGTGACCCCGACGGGCACCGGCCGCAGCCGCGCGTCCAGCACGTAGGTGCGGGCGCCGGGTACGGCGTGCCCGATGACGACCGGCTCGCGGGGGCGCAGCTCGGCGGTGGTGGAGTACACGGTGGCCTCGCTGGGCCCGTACGCGTTGACGATCCGCCGCCCGGGCGCGGCCAGCCGCTCCACCAGCTCCGCCGGGCACGCCTCCCCGCCGACGGCGAGCGTCCGCAGCCGGGGCAGCGCGCCCCCCGCCCCCTCGGGCAGCATCATCGCGGCGGACGGCGGCAGGAACACGTAGGTGATCCCGCTGTCCCGCAACCGGGCGAACAGCCCGTCCCCGAGCCGCTCGTGCTCCTGCGCGACGTGCAGCTCGGCCCCCGCGACCCACGGGAAGAACAGGTCGGAGACGGCCACGTCGAACCCGAACGACACGAACTGCAGCACCCGGTCCTCGGCCGTGACCGGGAACACCGGCCGCACGGCGACGGCCAGGTTCACCAGCGCCCGGTGCGCCACGGCCACGCCCTTGGGCACGCCGGTGGAGCCGGAGGTGTAGAGGACGTACGCGAGGTCGTCGGGCCCGGGTGCGGGCGCCGGGGCTTCGCCCCGGGCCCCGCCGGCCGCCTGGGCTTCGCCCGGCGGCGCGGGCGGGTCTACGGCGGGTGGCTTCGCCACAGCCGCCCCGGCCGGGCCTTCGGCCGCCGCGAAGCGGGCGGCATGCGCCGACGCCGCGGTGCCGGCCCCTCGGGCGCCGCCCGGGCCGGGGCTCTCGGCCCTCTGGCCCGAACTCGCCTCCCCGTCCGGCTCGTCGACGCGCAGCGCCCGCACCCCCAGGTCCCGGTCCGCCGTCCCCGCCGCCACCAGCAGCAGCGACATGCCCGAGTCCCCGGCCATGTAGCGCAGCCGCGCGTCCGGGTTCGCCGGGTCCAGGGGGACGTACGCGGCGCCCGCGCGCAGGACCGCGAGGGCCGCGACCGCCATGTCCGCCGAGCGCGGCAGCAGCAGGCCGACGCGGACGCCGGGGCGGGCGCCCTCGGCGCGGAGCCGGGAGGCCAGGGCGTCGGCGCGGGCCAGCAGCTGGCGGTAGGTGAGGCGGACCTCGCCGCAGACGAGGGCCGTGGCGTCCGGGCGCTCGGCCGCGCGGTCCGCGACCAGGTCCGGCACCAGGCGGTCCACGCAAGCCGCCTCGGCCGTACGGTCGGCCGCCGCCAGTACCCGGGCGCGCTCGTCCGCCGGGACGGCGTCCAGCAGGGACAGCGGCACGTCGGGCCGGGCCAGGGCGCTCGACAGCAGCGTCTCGAAGGACCGCGCCCACGCGCGTACCGTCGCCGCGTCGAACAGCCCCGCGCGGTAGATGAACTGCGCCGCCAGCTCCTCCCCCCACCGCTCCACGTGCAGGTGCAGGTCGAACTTGGCCGCCTCCACCTCCACCTCGGCACGCGAGACCTCCGCGCCCGCCAGCGCCACCGACAGCTCGGTGTCGTCGTCGTACGCGAACACCACCTGCACCACCGGGTCGTGGCTGGTCTCCCGGGCCGGCGCGACCGCGTCGACGACCGCCTCGAACGGCGCGTCCTCGTAGGGCCGGCCCGCCACCAGCCGCTCGCGCAGCCGGGCGACCAGCTCGCCGTACGAGGGGTCGCCGGACAGGTCGACGCGCAGCGCCAGCGTGTTGGTGAGCATGCCGACCGTCTCCTGGAGCTCGGGCCGGTCACGCCCCGACACCGGGAACCCGATCACCAGGTCCTCGCGCCCCGAAAGCCGCCCCAGGAACGCCGCGTACACCGCGAACAGCCCCATGAAGGGCGTGGCCCCGCGCGTCCGGGCCACGGCCGCCAGCCGCTCCCGCACCACCGCGCCGATCCGGAACCGCACGCTCCCGCCCGCCGCCGACCGCACCGCCGCGCGCGGCCGGTCCAGCGGCAGCGCCACCGTGCCGGGCGCCCCGCGCAGCTGCTCGGCCCAGTGCGCCACGGCCCGGTCGTACGCGCCCTCCTCCATCCGCTCGCGCTGCCAGGCCGCGTAGTCGGGGTACTGCAGCGGCGGTTCGGGCAGCGCGTCGGGGCCGGCGCCGGACGGCACCCCCTTCACCTCCGCCTCGTACGCCGCCGACAGGTCCCGCAGGAGCACCTGGAGCGACCAGCCGTCGCACACCAGGTGGTGGGCGACGAGCAGCACCCGGTGCGAGCCGTCGTCCAGCACGTACACGGTGGCGCGCAGCAGCGGCCCGGCCGCCGTGTCGAACGGCCGCGCCGCCTCCGCCCGTATCCGCGCGTCCGCCTCGCCCGCCGGGACGCCGGTCTCCACCCGCACCGCCGCCCGGCCGGCCGACGCGACGATCTGTACGGGCGCGCCCTCCGACATCCGGAAGACGGTGCGCAGCGCCTCGTGCCGCGCCACCAGCGCGTCCATCGCGCGGCGGAAGGCGGCCACGTCGAAGGGGCCGCGCACGGTGAAGGCGGCGGGCACGTTGTACTGCGCGGAGCCCGGGTCCAGCTGGTCCAGGACGAGCAGCCGGCTCTGCGCGTCCGAGACCGGGAACTCGTACTCCTCCACCTCGTCCAGCTCTTCCGGATCCGTCACGACTTCCCCCGTAGTACGTCGTCGAGGACGGCGGCGACGGCCGCCGCCGGTCCCGCGTCCAGCACCTCGCTGTGGGCGCAGTCCAGTTCGTGGACGTCCAGCGCCGCCGCCCACGGCCGCCACGCCGCCGCCTTCTCCTCCGTCGTCGCCTCGGCCGCGCGCGTCGCCGAGAAGAGCGTCACCCGCCCGTCGTACGGCGACGGCCGCCAGGCGCGCGCCAGCCGGATGTGGTGGACCAACGAGTCCGCCACGGCCGCGAGCCGCGCGTCGTCGAACCCGGCGAGGACGCCGTCCCCGTCGCGTACGCGCGCGAACACCTCGGCCCGGACCAGCGGTCCCGCGCCCGGCGGCACCTGGTTGTTGCGCAGCAGCAGCCGCAGCGCCTCCCGCTCGACGGCCGCCGGGTCGAGCGGCCCGGCCGCCGCCGGCTTCGGCATCGCGTCCAGCACCGCCAGCAGTCCCACCTCCTCGCCCGCCCGCCGCAGCCGGACGGCCATCTCGTGGGCGAGCGCCCCGCCGAAGGAACGCCCGGCGAGGAGGTACGGGCCGTGCGGCCGCACGGCGCGGATCCGCTCGACGTACCCCTCCGCCATCGCGCCCAGATCGGCGGGCAGGTCCGTCCCGCCGCGCATGGCCGGGGACTGGAGGGCGAGGACCGGGACGCCGGGGGAGAGGTGCGGCAGCAGCGCCGTGTACGCCCAGCCGAGGCCGAAGCCCGGGTGCACGCAGAACAGCGGCGTACGGTCCGGCCGCCCGGGGCGCAGGGTGACCAGCGGCCCGAACCCGTCGTCGGCGTCCCGGCCGAGGCGGTCGGCGAGCGCGGCCGGGGACGGGGCCTCGAACAGCGCGGCGAGGGGGACGCGGACGCCGAGCGCCGTCTCGATCCGCGAGGCCAGCCGGAGCGCGAGCAGCGAGTGGCCGCCGCGCGCGAAGAAGTCGTCGTCGGGGCCGACCGCGTCCACGCCGAGCACCTCGGCGAACAGCGCGCACAGCGCCGCCTCCCGCCCGGGCCGGGGCGCGCGGCGCGATTCCGCCGGTGCCCCGGGCTCCGGCAGCGCCGCCCGGTCCACCTTGCCGTGCGCCGTCAGCGGTACGGCGTCGACGCGCGCCCACAGCGACGGCACCAGGTGCCGCGGCAGGGCCCGCGCCGCCTCCTGCCGTACGGCGCTCAGCGCGGCGCCCGGCGCGAGGACGACGTGCGCGGCGAGCACCTTGCCGCCGCCACCACTGCCGCCGTCCGGACCCGTTGCCCGAGCGGTGACGACCGCGCGGACGACCCCGGCGCAGCGCCCCAGCGCCGCCTCGACCTCCGCGGGCTCGACGCGGAAGCCCCGCACCTTGACCTGCGCGTCGGCGCGGCCCTCGAACTCCAGCACCCCGTCGGGGCGGCGCCGCACCAGGTCCCCGGTGCGGTACATGCGGGCGCCGGGCGGCCCGTACGGGTCGGCGACGAACCGCTCGGCGGTGAGCCCGGGCCGGTGCAGGTAGCCGCGCGCGAGACCGGCCCCGGCGACGTACAGCTCGCCGATGGTGCCGTCCGGGACGGGGCGCAGGGCGGCGTCGAGGACGTACGTACGGGTCCGGTCGAGGGGCCGCCCGATGCCCTCGGGCCCGGCGGTGGCGAACACGGTGGTCTCGGTGGGCCCGTACCCGATGACGACCCGGGTGCCGGGACAGGCCTCCCGTACGCGGCGTACGGCCTCCGGTGCCACGACGTCGCCGCCGGCCCACACCTCGCGCAGACCGGACAGCACCTCGGGCGCGACGTCGGCGACCACGCGGAACAGCTCGGCGGTCAGCCACAGCGCGGTGACGCCCTCGTCGGGCAGCAACCGCTCGAGGAGGCCGGGCGTGACCGGCTCCGGGGGCGCGAGGACGACGGTCCCGCCGGTGAGGAGCGGCACCCACACCTCGTAGGTGGCGGCGTCGAAGGTGTGCGCGCTGTGGAACAGCACGCGGCGGTGGGCCCCGCCCTCGAAGCGCCGGTCGGCGGCGAGTTCGACGATCGCGCGGTGGGGGACGACCACGCCCTTCGGCTCGCCGCTGGAGCCCGAGGTGTACATGACGCAGGCGGCGTCGTCGGGGGCGGGAGCCGGTGAGGAAACGGCAGCCTCCGCAGCGCCCGGCGCGTCGAGGCGGAGTTCGGCCACCTCGCGCGGCAGCCACGGCGTGGGGCCCGCCGTCACGGCGAGGCGCGCCCCCGAGGAGGCCAGGAGCCGGCTGAGACGGGCGGACGGCTGGGCCGGGTCCAGGGGGAGGTACGCGGCGCCCGCCTTGACCACCGCCAACTGCGCCACCACCAGCCCCGGCGAGCGCGGCAGCGGCAGCGCCACGGTGTCGCCCCGCCGGACCCCGGAAGCGGCCAGGCGCCCGGCGAGCGCGTCCGAGGCGGCCGCCAGCTCGGCGTACGAGAGCGCGCCGTCGGGGGCGCGCAGCGCCACCGCCCCGGGGGCGCGCGAGACCTGGTGCGCGAACCGCTCCACCACCGTCGCCGGTTCGGCGGGCGGACGCGCCGGCCCCGCCTCCGCCGCCCGCAGCGCGGCGCGCTCCTCGGGCGGCAGGATGTCCAGCCGGGCCACCGGGCGGCCCGGGTCGCCCGCGAGCTCCTCCAGGGCGTGCGCCAGCCGCGCCGCCACCGCGCCGGGCGCGATGCCCCGGCGGCAGCCGATGCGCAGCAGCATGTGCTCGCCCGCGACGACGGCCACGGTCACCGGGTAGTGGGTGGCGTCCACCGCCTCGACGAGGCTCACGGCGGCGGCACCGTCCGCGCCGGAGCGCGGGAAGTTCTCGAACGCCAGCACCGTGTCGAAGAGGTCCCCGGCCCCCGCCTCCCGCTGCACCTCCGCGAGCCGCACGTGGTGGTACGGCGCGAGGCGCAGCTGCTCGGTCTGGAGGCGGGCCAGCAGCCCGCCCACCGGCTCGCGGTCGCGCAGCCGTACCCGTACCGGCAGCGTGTTGACGAAGAGGCCCACCATCCTCTCCACGCCCGGCAGGTCGTGCGGCCGGCCGGAGACCACGGCCCCGAACACCACGTCACGCGCGCCGCCGCCCGTCATGCGGTGCAGGACCAGTGCCCAGGCGGCCTGGACGACGGTGTTGACGGTGACCCCGCACGCGGCGGCCCGCCGCGCCACCGCGGCCGTGAGCGCGGCGGAGAGCTCCACGTCGTGGACCTCGGCCGCGTCGGCGGGGCCGGACGGGGACAGCAGCCGGGGCCGCTCCAGGCCCGCCAGCGCCTCGCGCCACGCCGCACGCGCCGCGTCGGCGTCCTGCCGCCGCAGCCAGGCCAGGTAGTCCCGGTAGGGGACGGGCGGCGGCAGCGGCCCGCCGGCGCAGAGCGCGGCCAGGTCGCGTTCCAGGAGCGGCAGCGACCAGCCGTCGAGGAGCAGGTGATGGAAGGTCAGGACGAGGTCGCGGCCCGCCACCAGGGCACCCCGCACCAGCGGCGGCCGCCGCACGTCGAACCGCCGCGCCCGCTCCTCGGCCATCACCTCCCGTACGTCCCCGTCGGCGACCTCCCGCCACTCGACCGCCACCTCGCGCGGGATCAGCTGCACCGGCTGCGCCAGCCGCTCGTGCCGGAAGCCCGCCTTCAGGTTCGGGTGCCGCTCCAGCAGCGCCGCCACGGCCTGCCGCACCGGGACCGGGGTGCCGCAGGCGACCCGGAAGCGCGCCTGCACCACGTACGGGTCCGGCTCGCCGTCCCCGGCGTCCCGTACGGCGTGGAAGTACAGCCCCTCCTGCGCGGGCGCCAGCGGCAGGACGTCCGCGATCCGCCCGCCGCCGGACCCGCCGTCGGCTGTGGGGCCGGACCGGCTGCTGTGGGTCCCGCCGACGGTTGCCGGGCCGGACCGGCCGTCGGCTGTCGGGCCGGACCGGCCGCCGTGGCCCCTGCTGCCGGCCATCGGGCCGGACCGGCCGCCGTGATCCCCGCTGCCGGCCGTGGGGCCGGGCCCGCCACCGTGCGGCGCGACCCGGCGGGCCCCGCCCCCGTGGTCCCCGCTCCCGCTCACCAGTCCCCTTCCAGCATCTCCAGCTGCTCCTGCGACAGCTCCACCAGGTCGAAGTCCGACGCCGTGTGCCCGCCCGCGCCCTCCCGGGCCGCCTCCGCGACCAGCGCCTCGACCGCCTCGCGCCACAGCTCCGCGAGCCGCCGCACCTCGCCGTCGGCCAGGACGCCTTCCGCGTACGACCACCCGGCGACCAGGCCCCGGTCGAGGGCCACCGCGTCGATCTCCAGCGCGTGCCCCAGCGGCATCGTCGCGGCCGCCGCGCCCAGCAGCTCACCCCCGGCCACATCGGCCCCGCCCAGCCGCCCCAGGTAGTTGAAGCGGAGGTCGGGCACGGGCAGGGCCGCCAGCTTCGGCGCCGTGTCCTGGTTCAGGTACCGCAGCAGCCCCCACCCGAGGCCCCCGTCCGGCACCGCGCGCAGCTGCTCCTTGACGCGCTTCAGCGCCTCGCCCGGAGCCGCGGCCCCCGCCGTACCGCCCGCGTCCAGCCGTACCGGGTACTGGGTGGTGAACCAGCCGACGGTCCGGGACACGTCCACCCCGCCCACCCCGTCCGCAGGCGCCTCGCGGCCGTGCCCCTCCAGGTGCACCAGCACACCGGAGCCGCCGCCGCGCCACCGCTCCACGGCGGCCGTCAGCGCGGCCAGCAGCACCGTGTCCGTACCGCAGTGGAACGCCGCCGGTACGGCGCCCAGCACGGCCTCCGTCACCCCGGCGCCGAACTCCACGGTGAAGCCGGCCCGGGGCGCCCCGGCACCGCGGCCGCCCGCGATCCGGCCGTCCGGACCGCCGCCCCCCAACGCCCGCTCCCACCAGGGCGCTTCGGTGTCCACCCGCTCCGGCCTCGCCGACTCCTCGCGCAGCAGCCGCGCCCACCGCCGGAAGGACGTACCGCCCGCCTCCCGGACCGGGGACCCCGCCAGCGCGGCGGCCAGCTCGGGCCCGAGCACCCGCCAGGACACGCCGTCGACCGCGAGGTGGTGCACGGTCAGCAGCAAGCGGTCACCGTCCAGGACGGCCCTCAGCATCTCGCCCCGCGCCGGGTCCAGCCGCTCGTCCTCCGGAGCCGCGCGCAGGACCTCCACCCGTACGTCCCCGACGGGCCGGACCTCCAACTCCTCCTCCGCGTCCGGGCCCGCTGGCCCCGGGCCGCCCCCGACCAGCCGCATCCGCAGCGCCCCGTGCCGGTCCACCAGCCCCTGCACGGCGGCGGTCACCCGCTCGTACGGCACCCCGTCCGGTACGGGGAAGACCATCGACTGCGTGAAGGCGGCCGGATCACCGCCGTGTTCACGGAGTTGCTCGCGCCACCACCGCATGACGGGCGTGAGCGGCAGCCGCCCCACCCCGGAGTCCCCGGATGCCGGAGCCGCCTCCCGGGCCTCCCGCGCCACGCGCGCCAGCCCCGCCGGGGTCCGCGCCGTGAACACGTCCCGGGGCGTGAACGCGAGCCCCGCCTCCGTCAGCGCCCGCCCGGCCAGCTGGATCGCCATGATGCTGTCGCCGCCGAGCCGGAAGAAGTCGTCGTCCGCGCCGACCGACGCCCTGCCCAGGACGCCCGCGAACAGGCCGCACAGCACCTCCTCGCGCCCGGTGGCCGGAGCCCGTCCGCCCTCCGCAACGCCGCCCGGCTCGGGCAGGGCGTCCCGGTCCAGCTTGCCGTTCGCGGCGACCGGCAGAGCGTCGAGCACCACCACATCGGCGGGCACCATGTGCGCGGGCAGCCGCCCGGCCGCGTACGCGAGCACGTCGCCGGCACCGAGGGAGCCGTTCGGCACCACGTACGCCACCAGCCGCCCGCCGCGCGCCACCACCACGGCCCGCCCGATCGCCGGATGCTCCGCGAGCACGGCCGCCACCTCGCCCGGCTCCACCCGGAAGCCGCGCAGCTTCACCTGGTCGTCCGCGCGGCCCAGGCAGTCCAGCGACCCGTCCTCGCGCCACCGCGCCAGGTCCCCTGTCCGGTACATCCGCGCGCCCGGCGGCCCGTACGGGTCGGCGACGAACCGCTCGGCGGTCGGCCCCGGCCGCCCCAGATAGCCGCGCGCCAGCCCGTCACCCGCCAGGTACAGCTCGCCGCGCACCCCCGCCGGCACCGGCCGCAGCCGCGCGTCGAGAACGTACGCGCGCGTCCCCGCCACCGGCGTCCCGATGGACGGCGTCCGCCCGTCCGGCACCAGCGGGCCCGACGCGGTGGCGCCGACGGTCGACTCGGTGGGCCCGTACGCGTTGTGGAACCGCCGCCCGCTTCCGGGACCGGCCCAGCGGGCCACCAGGTCCGGCGGGCAGGCCTCCGCGCCCGAGGCGATCACCCGCAGGTCCGGGTACGCGCCCTCCGGCACGGTCGCCAACACCGACGGCGGCAGCAGGGTGCAGGTGATCCGCTCCCGGGCCAGTACGTCCCCGAGCGCGGCCCCCACCAGCGGCCCCGGCGGCGCCACGACCAGCGTCGCCCCGGCCGCGAACGCCATCGCCGCCTCACCGACCGAGATGTCGAAGGCGGGCGACCCCAGTTGGAGCACCCGGTCGCCGGGCCCGAGCCCGAACCGCTCCGCGTAGCTGTGCCCCAGCGCGGCGATGCCCCGGTGCGTGACGACGACCCCCTTGGGCCGCCCGGTGGTGCCGGAGGTGTAGATGACGTACGCGGTGTCGTCCGGGCCCACCTCCCGTACCGGGAGCGGCTCGTGCGCCGCGTACACCCCCTCGTCCAGGACGAGCAGCGGCACCTCACCGGGCACGCCGACGTTCTGACCGTCCGTCACCAGAAGCACCGGCGCCGCGTCCTCCAGCACGTACCGCACGTGCTCGGCCGGATAGTCGAGGTCGACCGGCAGGTACGCCGCCCCTGCCCGCTGCACCGCCAGCGCGGCCACCACCATCGCGGGCGTCCGCCCCAGCGCCAGCGCCACGAGCCGCCCGGGCCCGGCGCCGCGCGCCGCGAGCAGCCCGGCCAGCCGGTCCACCCGGTCGGCGAGTCCGGCGTACGTCAGCGCGACCTCACCGCAGGCCAGCGCCACGGCATCGGGCGTACGCGCCGCCTGCCGCGCCACCAGACCGGGCAGCGCGACCGGCTCCGGCCCCGCCGGTCCCGCCGAGGCGGCCAGCAGCCGTGCCCGCTCCGCCGCCGGCATCAGCTCGTGGTCGCGCACCGGCGTGTCCGGCGCCGCTGTGACCCGCCGCAGCAGCTCCACGTACGCCTCGGCCCACCGCGCCACGGCCTCCGGCGCGAACAGCTCGGTCCGCACCTCGAAGCTGCCCGTCATGCCCTCGGCCGGGTCGGCGGCGTCCCGGACGATGCCGACCAGGTCGTGCTCACCGCCCGTGTGGATGCGCTCCGGTACGGCGAACTCGCTCAGTGCCCGCACACTGCGCTGCTGCGCCAGGTGCATGAACACCCACTGGAACAGCGGCGAGCGCCCCGCGTCCCGCTCCGGCGCCACCGCCGAGACGATCCGCCCCACCGGCACGTCGGCGTGGGCCATCAGCTCCGGGAAGTCGGCCGCGAACCGGCCCAGCACCTCCCCGAAGGAGTCCTGCGGCCCGATCCGCCACCGCGTGGGCACGGCGTTCATGACGTATCCGATGACCCGCTCCAGGCCCTTGGCGGCCCGGTTCGCGGTCGGCGTGCCCAGCACCAGGTCCCCGGCGCCCGACAGCCGGTGCGCGAGCACCGCGAACGCCGCCATCAGCACCACGTACACCGACGCGCCCCGCTCCCGCGCCAGCGCCCGTACCGCGTCCGCCGTCTCCCGCTCCACCCGGAACGGCACCTGCGCGATCCCGGGGCCGGACCCAGCCGGCGTACCGGGCACGGTCAGCGCCCCCGGCGGCTCGGCGAGGTAACGCCGCCAGAAGCCGAGCCGCGCCTCGAAGACCCCGGCGGCCTCCAGTTCGCCCTGCCAGGCGGCGAAGTCGGCGTACTGCACGGCGGGGCGCGTCAGCCGGGGCGCGGTCCCGTCCCGCACCGCCCGGTACGCCTCCGCGAACTCGCTCTGCAGCACGTCGAAGGACCACCAGTCGGTGATGATGTGGTGCAGGCTCAGCATCAGCGTGGACCGCCGGTCGTCGACCGTGACGAACCGCGCCCGCATCAGCCGGTCGCCCGCCAGGTCGAACGGCCGTCGCCGGAAAGCCTCCAGCGCCTGTGCGATGTCCCGGCCCGTGCCCCGCAGGTCCTCCCGTTCCAGCACGAAGGGCCCCTCGTCCGGGAACTCCAGCCACAGGTCCCCGGCCCGGCCCCGGATCCGCGCCCGCAGGACGTCGTGGTGCCGCCGCACCAGCGTGAGCGCCGCCGCCAGGTGCGCGGGGTCGACCGGACCGTCGAAGTGGTACGCCGAGCACAGGTTCAGCGCCGGGGTCCCCGGATACAGCGAGTCGTACACCCACAGGTCCTCCTGCGCGGGACTGAGCCGCACCGGAGCGCCACCGTCCCCCTCCCGCACCGGTACGACGGCGGGTACGGTCCCCGCCCACCCCGACTCCACCAGGCGCCGCATGAGCCGTACGCGCTGCTCGGAGCCGAGCGCGCGGAAGCGGTCAGCCGTCGACACCATCTAGAGCTCCTCCTGGAGTTCCGCCAGCCGGTGCAGCCCGGCCAGCACCTCGTCCCGGCCGAGGCCGAAGTCGATGAAGCAGGCGACCTCGTCGACGCCCAGCTCGCGCAGGTCGGCGAGCATCGTGCGGCAGGTCTCGGCGGAGCCGAGCAGGGAGCCCCACGTGAGATAGCGGCGGAAGGCGAACTCCGCCATCAGCGCCGTCTGTTCGTCCGTGAGCCCGGCGGTGCGCCGGTCGGCGGACCGGTTGGCGGAGGTCTGCCGCACGTACGACCGCAGGTACGCGGTCAACGGCTCCGCCACCAGCCGCCGTACGTGCGCGTCGTCCTCCCCGACGAAGGTGTGCGCCATGAGCGTGACGCGCCCACGCGGCCCGGCCCCGCTCCCGCCCTGCCCGGGCGCGGCGGCGAAGGCCGCCCGGTACCGGGCGATCTTCCCGGCCAGCTCGTCGCGGCTCTGGCCCACGGTCGCGCCCAGCACCCCGGCCCGGAGCCGGCCGGCCGTCTCCCAGGTCTCCGGGCTCCCGGAGGTGGTCAGCCACAGGGGCAACGCGTCCTGCACGGGCGCGGGCGTGGGCCGCACGGCCACCGCCTCGCCGACGCCGTCCTCGAACTCCACCGCCTCCCCGGCCCACAGCCGCCGCAGCAGCGGCACGTCCCGCAGCATGCGCTCCCGCCGGTCGGCGTACGCGCCGGGGGAGACGACGAAGTCGGCGGAGTGCCACCCGGTGGCGAGGGACAGCCCGACGCGCCCGCGCGACAGGTTGTCGACGACCGCCCAGTCCTCGACGACGCGCAACGGGTGGTGCAGCGGCAGTACGACGCTCCCGGCCCGGATCCCGATCCGCTCGGTGGCGACGGCGAGCGCGGCACTGAGGACGGGCGGACTGGGGAACACCTGCCCGACCTGCTGGAAGTGCCGCTCGGGCGTCCACACGGCGTGGAACCCGAGCCGGTCGGCGGCGCGGGCGATGGCGAGGATGTCGTCGTACGCCCCCACATGCCGCCCGCGTTCAGCGCCGCCCGGGGCCCCGGCCTCCGCGCCACCCGCCGGCGCGTCCGCGCCGAAGAACATCACGCTCAGGTCCACGACCGCTCGCCCCCCTGCCGGTCCTGGTCCTGGCCCTGCTCCGGCTCGGGCCTCCGCTGCCGGGGCACCCGGGCCCGGCGGGGGATGGGCGCGTCGGCGGGGCGCTCGCGGCCCGCCGCGGCCTCCACGGCGGCGGCCAGGCCGGCCACCGTGGGGGTCTCGAAGACCTGAGCCGCCGTGACGGCCCCGCCCCCGAGCCCCTCGTTCGTCAGGCGCGCGGCGACGCGCACCGCGCGCAGGGAGTTGCCGCCCAGCAGGAAGAAGTCGTCGTGGGGACCGACCTCCTCGACCCCGAGCACGTCGCGCCACACCGCCGCGACCCGCCGCGCGAGCGCGGCGTCGGGAGCGGGGCGCGGCGCGGGCGCCGGGACGGGCCGACCGGGCTCGGCGGCCGCGGCGCGGGGCGGCTCGCCGAGGCCCAGCTGCGAGAGCCGGACGTCGGGGTCTGCGGCCGCGGCGCCCAACACCCCCACCAGGGCGTCGGCGAACCACTCCACCACCGCGCGGTCCAGCGCGGCCGTGCGGTACTCCAGGGTGAGGTCCACGCCCTGTGGCGCACCACCCGCCCCGTAGCGGTCCGTCACGTCGACCAGCAGCTCGAAGCGCGCCGCGCCCGTGCGGACGACCTCTACCGAGGCGTCGACGCCCGGCAGGTCCACCTCCGCGCGGGCGTTGTTCTGGAGCGCCAGGACCACGTCCGTGAACGGCTGCCGCCCGGGCCGCCGCGCCGGGTTCAGCGTGTCGACGACCTCCTCGAACGGCACGTCCTGGTGCGCGAGCGCCGACAGGTCCGTGTCCCGGACGCGCGCCAGCAGCTCCCGTACCGTCGGGTCGCCGGACGCGTCGGCCCGCAGGACCAGCAGGTTGACGAAGAAGCCGACGACGTCGTCGACGGTCCCGTCGTTCCCGCGCCCCGCGACCGGCGCGGCGACCGCGGTGTCCTCGCCCGCGCCCGCCCGGGCGAGCACGGCGGCCAGCGCCGCGTGCAGCACCATGAAGAGCGTGGCCCCCTGCGCGCGGCCCAGCTCCACCAGCCGCCGGTGCGCCTCGCCGTCCAGGCTCCGTACGACGGTGCCGGCGTCACGTTCCGCAGCGCTCCGGCCGCGCCACGGCAGCTCCGGCGGCCGTACGCCCGCCAACGCCTTCTCCCAGTACGCCAGCTGCGGTTCGCGCAGCTCCGCCAGCCGCTCCCGCCGGCGCCGCGCGTGCTCGGCGTACCCGACCGGCAGGGCGGGCAGCGCCGTACCCGCGTACGCCCGCGACAGGTCGCGGAAGAGGGGCGGCAGCGACCAGCCGTCCGCCGCGATGTGGTGCAGGACCAGGAGCAGCGCGTGCTCGTCGGGCCGCTCCCGCACGGTGAACAGCGCGCCGCGCACGGGGAGTTCGGCGCTCAGGTCGAACCGGTGCCGCGCCTCCTCGTGGATCCGCCGCTCCAGCTCCTCGCCGCCCACGACCAGGTGCCGGTACGGCGGCCGGGCCGCGTCCCCCGTCAGCACGCGCCGCACCGGCTCGCCGTCCACCGCGTCGAACACCGTCCGCAGCGCCTCGTGCCGCGCGACGACCTCGCCGAGCGCGGCGCCCAGCGCGCCGGGGTCCACGGGCCCGCGCAGCCGGGCCAGCATGGGCATGTTGTACGCGACGCCCGCGTCGAGCCGGTCCAGGAACCACAGCCTGCGCTCGGCGTACGACACCGACGTACCGTCATCAGGGGCGCCCGGCTCCACGGGGGAGACGGCCGCCGCCAGCCGGGGCGCCAGCGCCGCCGGCGTCGGCGCCTCGAACAGCGTCCGTACGTCGACCTCGGCGCCCAGCTCCGCGTGGATGCGCCCCAGCAGCCGGGCCACGAGCAGCGAGTGCCCGCCCAGCGCGAAGAAGTCGTCGTCGGCGCCGACCGACTCCACGCCCAGCACCTCGGCGAACAGCCCGCACAGCGCCGCCTCGCGCGCGTCACCGGGCGCCCGCCCCCGGCCTCCCGCCACGGCCCCCGGCGCGGGCAGGGCGGCCCGGTCCAGCTTGCCGTTCCCCGTCAGCGGCAGCGCGTCCAGCGTCACGAACGCCCCCGGCACCAAGTGGTCGGCCAGCACGCTCTTCGCGTACGCGCGCAGCCCGGCCTCCAGCTCCGCCTGCCGACAGCCCTCGTGCCCGACGACGTACGCCACCAGCTGCCGCTCCCCGGAGTGGTCCTCGCGGGCGACGACCGCGACCCGGCGGACGCCCGGACGGCTCCCCAGGACGGCCTCGACCTCGCCGGGCTCCACGCGGAAGCCGCGTATCTTGACCTGCGCGTCGGCCCGCCCCACGAACTCCAGCGCACCGTCCGCCGCCCGCCGCCGCACCAGGTCCCCGGTGCGGTACATCCGGCCGCCCGGCGGCCCGTACGGATCGGCGACGAACCGCTCCGCGCTCGCCCCGGCCTGACCGGCGTACCCGAGCGCGAGCCCGGCCCCGGCGGCGTACAGCTCGCCGACGGCCCCGTCCGGCACGGGCCGCAGCCGCTCGTCGAGGACGTACACCCGCTTGCCGGCCAGCGGCCGCCCGATGGGCACGGACGTCGCACCGTCCCGCACATCGGCGGGCTCGACGCGGTGGGTGGTGAGGAAGACCATGCCCTCCACGGGCCCGTAGCCGTTGCTGATCCGCAGCCCGGGCCACCGCTCCAGCGCCCGCGCCACGTGCGCCGCCGACAGCGCCTCGCCGCCGACGACGAGTTCGCGTACGCCCTCCAGCGCGCGCGGATACTCGTCCACGATCACGTTGAAGAGCCCGGCGGACAGGTACGCGGACGTGACGCCGTGCTCGGCGACGAGCCGGCCCATCACCACCGGGTCCGGCCGCTGGCCGGGATGCAGCACGCAGGTCCCTCCGCCCAGCAGCGGACCCCACAGCTCCAGCGCGAACGCGTCCCACGACACCGGCGCGCACTGCAACCACACCGCGCCGGGCCCGAAGGAGGCGAAGTCCTGCCCGGTCAGCGTGGCGGTGACGGCGTGGTGGGAGGCGACGATGCCCTTGGGCCGCCCGGTGGACCCGGAGGTGAACATCACGCACGCCGCGTCACCCGCGTCGCCGCCGACGAGGGCGTACGGCCCGCCCTCGGCCGCGACGTCGACGGACGGCCCGTGCCCCCACCGGGCGCCGTCGCGGTCCACGACGACACCGACCCCCGCGTCGGCCGCCATCGCCCGCAGCCGCGCCGCCGGGAAGTCCGGGTCGAGCATCACGTACGCGGCGCCCGCCTTGAGCGTGCCGAGCAGCGCCACCACCATCGCGGCGGACCGCTCCAGGTACACGCCCACGCGCGAGCCCCGCACCACCCCGCGGTCGGCCAGCGCCCCGGCGAACCGTTCCGCCGCCTCGTCGAGCCGCCGGTACGTCAGCCGCTCGTCGCCGTCGACCAGCGCGACGGCGTCCGGGGCGCGGCGCGCCCGCTCCGCGAACCGCTCGTGCACACGCTCCATGTCGGTCACACCGGCCGCAGGTCGGTCCAGTGCTCCTCCACGTACGCGAGGGCGTCCGTGCGGGGGCTCGCCCCGAAGGCGACGGTCCACCCCGCAGGGACGTCGATCCCGTCGGGCCACAGCGAGTGCTGCCCCTCGCCGTTGACGAGGACGAGATACAGCCCCTCCTCGTCCTCGAACGGATTGGTCCGTACGTCGCTCATCCCTCTTCCCCCTTCTCCGGCTTCTCGGGCTCGGCGTCCGGAAGCAGTACGTCGATCTCGCGTATGGAGCGCCGCGCGAGCCCCCACAGGGCCACGGCGACGCCCAGCAGCCCGGCGATGAGCAGCATCCCCGCCATGCCGCTGCCGGGCCCGTCCCCGAGGACCGGCCCGAGCACCGTGAACAGCCCGGTCCCGGCGCCCGCCTGCGGCTCGAAGACGGTGTCGGCGAGCGGCCCGGACACGCCGGTGGCGATCGGCACGGAGAGCTGCGACAGGAACATGACGGCGCCGAAGACCCGGCCGTGCCACTCCGGCTCCACCTTGGTCTGCACGAGGGAGTGCATGGCGCCGTTGACGAGCGGCATGAGCAGCGCCCCGGCGAAGATGGCCGCGCACCAGCCCACGACCCCGTCGGCCAGGGCCATCGCCACCTGCGAGGTCAGGCACATGCCGATGATGCCGAGCATCATGCCGCGCCCCCGGTCCCGCGGCCCGCCCCAGGTGGCCATGAGCAGCCCGCCCGCGACACCGCCGACGCCGATGGCGGTGTTGACGGCGGCGAGCGCGGCGGCGTCGTTCCCGGTGCGGGCGAGCACCATGGGCTGTACGGCGGCGAACCCGAAGACCATCACCAGGTTCACCACGCAGAACGTCAGCATCAGATCGCGCAGGCTCGGCTGCCGGAACAGGTGCCGCAGCCCGGCCACCGCGTCCGGGAGGATCCGCTTCCGCCCGGTGGCCGCCGCGCGCGCCTTCCTCGCGTCCCCCGCGAACCGCACGAGCCGGATGGTCACGAGCGCGAGGACGAAACTGATCAGGTCGGCGACGAGTACGACCCCGACCCCGGACAGGGCGACGAGCACGCCGCCCAGCGCGGGCCCGCCCACCTCGGCGGTGCTCTTGGCGCTCGCCAGCATGCCGTTGGCCCGCTGGAGCTGGTCCGTACGCACCAGCATGGGCACGGCGGAGGCCATCGCCGGGAACTGGAAGGCCGCGCTCACCCCGAGGAGGGCGACGGCCGGATACACCTGCCAGGCCTGCAGTCCGTCCCCGGCGAAGTGCACGGCGCACAGGGCGGCGACGACCACGAGTCCGCCGCCGTCGGCGAGTTGGAGGGCGGTCCGCTTGCTGGACCGGTCGATCAGCGCTCCGGCGACGGGACTGAGCACCACCTGCGGCAGCAGGGCGCACAGCGAGAGCAGGGTGACGGCGGTCGCCCGTTCACCGGCCGACCAGGCCTCGATGACGAACGCGAACCGGAGCACGGAGTTGCCGACCAGCGACACGACCTGCCCGGCCCAGATGACCGAGAAACCCCCCATCCCCGCGAAGCGACCGGGGCGGGGAGCTTGTGACTCGGTGCCGCCCTTGACACGTAAGGACTTGTGCATGACGACCCCGACGTTCCGTTCACGGTTCCGTTGACGGTTCCTCAGCGGCTCGAACTTTCGCACACGAGAACGACTCGATCAACCGTTCGCCGGAGGAACCGCGGCGGCCTCGGTAATGTGAGCGCCAGTCATCGGGGAAACGGGGAAAAGCACATGGCCAGTGACTGGTTCCGGCGGTTCGCGACGACGCCCGGCAGCGGCGTACGGCTGTTCTGCTTCCCGCACGCGGGCGGCGCGGCCGGTGCCTACCTGGCGCTGAGCCGGCGGCTGGCACCGGAGTTCGACGTGCTGGCGGCCCAGTACCCGGGCCGGCAGGACCGCCGCGACGAGCCACCGCTGGAGGACGTCGGCAGCCTGGTCGAGGCCCTGGCCGACCAGCTGAAACCCCTGTGCGACGACGGCCGGCCGTACGCCTTCCTCGGCCACAGCATGGGCGCGCTCCTCGCGTACGAACTCACCCGCGCCCTGGACGGGCGCGGACTGCCCGGCCCCCGGCACCTGTTCCTGTCGGGCCGGTCCGCACCGGCGCGGCACGCCACCGTGACCGACCTGCTCGACACCGACGAGAAGATCCTCGCGAGGATCCGCCTGCTCGGAGGCACCGCCGGGGAGATCCTCGACGAACCCGAACTGATGGAGCTCGTCATGCCGCCCCTGCGCGCCGACTACCGCGCGCTGCGCTCGTACGCCTGGCAGCCCGGCCCGCCGCTGCGCACCCCGCTGACCGTCCTGGTCGGTGACAGCGACCCGGTGGTCCCGGTCGAGGCCGCGGCGGCGTGGCGCGAACACACGACGGCCGGCAGCGACCTGCGGGTCCTGCCGGGCGGCCACTTCTACCTCGACCACCACACCGACGCGGTGGCCGGCATCATCCGTACGCGACTGGAGACCGTCTGATGGCCGGAAGGCTCCTCGCGGTCAGCGACCTGCACGTACGGCACGGCGAGAACCGTGCGGTCGTCGAGAAGCTGCGGCCGGAGACGGACGACGACTGGCTCCTGGTGGCCGGTGACGTCAGCGAGTCGGTCGAGGACGTCGCCTGGGCGCTCGGCGTGCTCCGTGACCGGTTCGCCCACGTGATCTGGGCCCCCGGCAACCACGAACTGTGGACGACCCCCTCCGACGCCGTACAACTGCGCGGCGAGGAGCGCTACCTCCACCTCGTCGACCTGTGCCGCGGCCTCGGCATCACCACCCCCGAGGACCCGTACCGGGTGTGGGAGGGCGAGGGCGGCCCGGCGGTGATCGCGCCGCTGTTCCTGCTGTACGACTACACCTACCGCCCCGAGGGCGCCCGCACCCAGGAGGAGGCCCTGCGGATCGCCGAGCGGGCCGGGATCGTCGGCACCGACGAGTACTACCTCCACCCCGACCCGTACCCGAGCCGGGAGGCCTGGTGCCGCGCCCGCGTCACCGCCACGGCGGCCCGGCTCGCGCAGCTCCCGCCGGACCTGCCGACGGTCCTGGTCAACCACTTCCCCCTCGTACGCGAACCCACCCGGGCCCTGCGCTACCCCGAGTTCGCGCTGTGGTGCGGCACCGAGGCCACGGAGGACTGGCCGGTCCGCTACCGCGCGGCCGCGGTGGTCTACGGCCACCTCCACATCCCGCGCCTCATCCACCGGGACGGCGTACCGCACCACGAGGTGTCGCTCGGCTACCCCCGCGAGTGGAAGCCCCGCGGCGGCGCGGAGTACCGGCCCGTACGCGTCCTGGGACACCCGGAATGATCGAATCCCTCCTCCCCGCCTCGGTCGTCGCGGTCGAATCCTTCACCGACGACACCGCCGACTCCCTCTTCCCGGAAGAGGCGGCCCTGGTGGCGAACGCCGTCGAGCCACGCCGCCGCGAGTTCGCCACCACCCGCCGCTGCGCCCGCGAGGCCCTCGCCAAACTCGGCGCCCCGCCGGCCCCGCTCCTCCGCGACCCCAAGGGCGCCCCCCAGTGGCCGTCGGGCTTCATCGGCTCGATCACCCACTGCGCGGGCTACCGCGCGGCCGCGGTGACCCGCGCCGACGCCCTCACGGCCCTCGGCATCGACGCCGAACCGAACCTCCCGCTCCCCGACGAAGGCGTCCTCGACCTGGTCACCCTCCCCGAGGAACGCCGCCACCTGACGTCCCTGGCGTCACGCCACCCCGAGGTCCAGTGGGACCGCCTCCTCTTCAGCGCCAAGGAGACGGTCTACAAGGTCTGGTACCCCCTGACCCACCGCTGGCTCGACTTCCACGAGGCCACCCTCACCCTGGACCCGACCACCTCCACCTTCACGGCCCGCATCCTGGTCCCGTCGCCGTTCCCGACGCTGACGGGGACGTGGCTGTGCGGGGAGGGGCTGCTGGTAACGGCGGCGACGATCACTTCCAGCCACTGCACGTCGACTGGGCATCCCCCTTCGGGCACGCGCTCCGGCTGATCACACCGGCCCGCCCGCTCGGTAACGCCCGCGCAGATCACCCGTACCCCGCGGCGGGCCTGCCGTCCGGGCGCGTGCGGATCCATCACCCGGCGCGGTCCGTGGAGTACCGGCTCAGCCACTTCCAGCCGCCACCGCTTCCCTCAGAACAGCGACCGCCGGACTCCGAACCGACCCGCCCCCGGCTCCGGCCGGCCGCGCTCTGCGCGGACTGCCGTAACGACACCGGTGCAGCCGCCTGACTCAGGTCCCCTTCACCACGGCCAGATGGTGCCTGAGTTCATCGGCCACCCGCTCCGCGTCCCCGTCGGCCGGAAGTCGCCAGTCCGACTCGATGCCCCGCTCCACGGCCGGCTCACTGCTGAAGCGGATGAGATTGCGGGCGGGTAGATATCCGTCCCGTAGCCAGACCAGGAAGGGAGCCGCCGCACCCGCTGTCGTGTCCGCGAGCATCACGCAGTCACGCCCGTGGACCGTGGCCGCGCCGTCGTACTCGGTGCCGTCCTCGGCGGCCGCCCAGAAGGAGAGGTACGGCTCGCCCTGATGCGTGCGGTCCTGGCGGACCTTGTAGCGGGCCTCGTGGAACGCCTCCCTAAGAGCTTCGCCCAGGCCGGCTAGTTCCAGCCCCCAGGCATGGGGCTCCCGCTCCGGCGCGTAGAACAGGAAGGTGGTCGGGTCGTCGTCGTGCGTCATGTGGGCATCGTCCTTCCTCGGCGCTGGATCACTTCACGTACCGGGCCGAGCCGGAAACCTGCTGGAGGGCCATCAGTGTCTGCCAATAAGCCGCGGCCTCCTTGTCATTGGTGACGATCTCCAGACCTCGAATCTCCTTGTGCTCGATCATCGCCTGCCGGTACTTCTCGAGTTCGGCCTCGTCCCTACCGATCAGGATGTCCTTCTTGTTCCACTTCTTGGTTCCGTCCGGCTTGAATTCATCCTGGATCTCGAACGTAGAGGGGCGGCGCCACGTCGTCTTCCTGCAGTCATCGTCCGCGTCCTCCACGTACTTGGCGTCGACCATCATTCCGTCCGCCGGCCGCATCCCGTCGGCTCCGATCGCCGGCTTCTCGTAATCCTTGGGCAGAGGGACGATTCGCTCGGGATAGCCGGCGATCCTCAACTGGTACTGGTTCTCCTTGGTGTGGGGATCTGCCTTTCCCCCGAATCCGGCCGGCTTGAGCGTATTGACCCAGGTGACGAAATCCTGCCGCTCGGCCGGTGTCAGGAGCCGCGGCGGAGGGACGGCCGCCGGAGGTATCGGATCTCGCCACGGGATGCCAGGGTCGGGGTCCCGGTAGATCGCGGGGACCATCCCCGGCATGCCGCCGGTGTACGAGGCGAGGACGAGCGGCACCGGCCTCGGCCCGGGAACCGGCAGGGGAATGAGAGGGGGGACGGAGGGGAGCCCGGGGGTGGTGGGGCCGCCACCGCTCTCGGGGAGCCGGACCCGCTTCTCGGCGGAGTCCAGGGCATGGCCCACCTCCCCGAGACGCCGGATCCAGGGATCACCCAGCACGGCGTCCAGGAGGCCGCCGTCGAAGCCGTTGCCACCGAACATGGGGCTGTCCCACGGCATGTCCATTGCGAAGAGATCCAACTGGTGCTGCTGAATCGCCTTCTGGGCCACCTCGACGTGTTCGGCGTACCGGTCGCAGGCTTTGGCGATTTCGTTGCAGGCCGCCACGAGGTTGGCGACGAGTGGTTCGTCCTCCTGGGCCTGGGCGGGTGGGCAGGCCAGCCCGACGCACAACGTGAAGTAGGCCCGGAAGGCGTCGGCAGCTTCCCCGGAATGCGCCTTGTCCGCCGTCATCGCGGCTGCCTGCGCATCTTCCAGGAAACGCAGCATCAGCTTGCCGCCACGCCGCCAGCAGCCCGCCACCACGCGCAGTTTCTCCGGCGAGCCCCGGTAACGGTCGCTGCCGCCGCCGGGGACGTACTGCTCGTACCACGCCGTCTCGCCCACCACCTCGGGAAGCTCTCGGCCCAGACCGAGGTAGTTCTCGGGGCAGCCCTGCCCGGGGTCGCCCATACCGGCGGTCAGGTCCACCTGCTTTCCGAGCAGCGCTGCCACCATGGCGCTCTCCTGCGCCATGAACTCACGCGCAGTGCGCATGAGCCCACGACTGGCCTCGCCAACGACGTAGGCGCTGGATCCGATCTTGTCCAACGTGGCGGCGGCGGCCGATCGGTAGACCTTCGCGAATGCGCGCCCCGCGTCGTCGTCTCCTGCCATACCGAGCTGCTCACCGAGCTCGTGGAACAGGGCGATGGCCGTGTCCCGGGTTCCACGCATGGTGTCTGTCAGGCCCATCGCTCCTTTGATCATGCCCTCTGCGATGAACCTGAGGTCTGGTGCCAGTCCGCTCATTGTGTCGCCCTCCCCGTTTCCCGCATTGCGGGCGCGAACAACGGATCGTACGACGACAGTTCTACCGCATGGCTCCGACATCGGGCCTGTAGAGCGGAGTTCGGCACGGCGAAGAGCGGTCGGCTCTTCGCCAACGAGCGCGGGGCCGTACTCGGGACATCCAGTTACTGGAGAATCTGGCAGGAGGCCCGGCCGATTGCCCTGCCACTGGGCAAGGCGGAGTCCCCACTTGCCAATCGCCCGTACGACCTGCGGCACACGTGTATCACGAACTGGCTGACGCGGGTGTCCCCGTCGCCGAGGTCGCCCGTCGTGCGGGCCACTCGCCGGAGGTCATCCACCGTCGCTACGAGGGATGCATCGATGGCCACGAGGAGCTGAACAACAGAAGACCGAGAAAGCGATGGGCTGGAGTGGCGAACATTAGTTCACTAACTGCCGAGGATAATAAGTCATCTTGACGGCTAATCAGCAAAAGCTCTACGGTTGCGCCCTGTCACGGCTGGGGATCAACGCCCCGGCTTGGAAAGGACGTTAAGGTGAGCATCACCGTCGATCCCTCCCGTCTGTCGCTGACTCGCGAGGAGTCCACCTACCTGGCGATTCGGACTACGCAAGGCGGACGCACGGTCTACACGACCCGCATCCCTCTGTCCGAGCTCCCGGTTATCCTCACGATCCCGGACCCGGCTAAGCCAGACCCGGACAACCGCCGTGTCGACTCCAACCACGCGAAGGGGTTCGGCAACTACCTCGCTGAAAACCCCGGTTGGGTAGCTCCGGCCCTCCTTATCCGTGACACTGGCGGCTGCCGTTTCGAGCCGATCAGTGAGGATGGGACCGTCGGCTACCTCACTGTGCCGTGGGCCATCGGTGGCATCGGGCGCCTGATTACGATCGACGGTCAGCACCGCGTGCTCGGGGTCCATCTGGAGAAGAAGCGCATCACCGACGAGATCGCACGCATTGACCGTGAGGCAGTCCGCGCCAACGAGGCCAAGAGACAGAAGCTTGACGAGGAGCGCGAGGCCCTGATCCTCCGGCTCCAGCGCCTCAAGGAAGAGTTCATCGGCGTCGACATCTACGTGGAGGTTGACGGCGTCCGCGGGCAGCAGATGTTCGTCGACGTGGCCGACAACGCCAAGGGCATCTCCGGCGCTGTCCGTGCCCGCTTCGACACCTCGCGCATCGCCAACCGTACGCTCACCGACATCGTCGCCCACCCCCTTTTCGCGGGGAAGATCGATATCGAGCGCGACCGCATGACTCTGGCTAACCGCAACCTGATGGGCGCCAAGCACGTCGCCGACATCACCCGCTCCGTCATCGCCGGTCCCGGCGGACGTGTGAACAAGAAGGTCGAGTCCCTCACCGACAACGAGGTGATCGAAAGCGTCCGCGGCTTCCTGGACGTCATCTCCACGGCCTTCACCGACCTGGCGGCGATCACCGAGGAGGACGTCGACAACTACCACCCCTCTCTCTCCGAGAAGCGCAAGAACGAGCCGCCGGCGCCCCCCACCAAGGCGATGCAGCTCCGCGAGTCCTCCCTCCTCGGCTCCGTTGGAATGCTCCGCGTCCTCGGCGGCGTCTACCGCAACCTCAAGGAGGACGGAGTGGAGGACGGTGACATCCAGGAGTTCTTCAAGCGGCTCGACCGCCACATGAGCGCCCCGGTCACCGAGCAGAGCATCTGGCGCACCACCGCGGCGAACGAGGACTTCGAGCCCAACGCCTCCGCCCCGATCATGCGCCAGCAGAACATCGTCCACCTGACCAAGGTGATCACCGACTGGTACAAAAAGGCACCTGCCGCTATCTGATCCATTGGACAGCAGCGAGGCCCCCTTCACATGCGACGTGGAGGGGGCCTCGCTGCTGCTCAGGATACGAATAGTCGGGTGGGATACCGACGGCTTGGCAGGGGCGAGTGCTAAGTAGAGTCACTCGCCGCTCACTCGCGATCAGTGACACACATCGACAGAGACCCGGACTCAGTGGGACTGAGTCCGGGTCTCCATGTTTGGCACTCTCGCTGGTCAGCGGCTTGATCACGCAGTCCGAGCTGGAGTGCCCCCGGCAGGATTCGAACCTGCGCACACGGCTCCGGAGGCCGTTGCTCTATCCCCTGAGCTACGGGGGCGTGTCCGCCGTGATCGGCGGCGACGGGTAGAACCCTACCAGCTCTCGGGCGGTGCCTGTGAACAGGTATTTCCGGAGGGCGACACGCGGGCTGTCGCCCGTGAGGGGTGGAAGTGGGGAAAACCCGGACGCAGGGCCGGATCGCGACCTACTCTCGAGTTGTGTCAGGCGCGTCCGGCCGGGTGCTCGTCGTGGACGACAACAGGGTCATCCGGCAGCTGATCAGGGTCAATCTCGAGCTTGAGGGCTTCGAGGTCGTGACCGCGGCCGATGGTGCCGAGTGTCTGGATGTCGTGCATCGGGTCTGCCCCGATGTCGTGACGCTCGACGTCGTCATGCCGCGCCTCGACGGGCTGCGGACCGCCGCGCGGCTCCGGGAGGATCCGCGGACCGGGCACCTACCGGTGGCGATCATCAGCGCCTGCACGCAGCACGAGATGGACGGCGGGCTCGCCGCCGGGGTGGACGCGTTCCTGGCGAAGCCCTTCGAGCCCGCCGACCTCGTGCGGCTCGTGCGGCAGCTCATGGAGCGCGACCCCGAGGGCCGCCGCGGCGCCGGCCATGCCGGGACCGGGACAGGGTCCGGGTCGGGGACCGGGAGCGGGACCGGGACAGGGGCACCCTGGGGCTAGGTACAAGCCCTGCCGCCGCCCCCTTCTGCCCGCATCGCGAAACCGGTTCGCATGCCCACCCCCCTCCTCCCATACGCTTGTCCCGTGACCCCCGCAGATCTCTCCCTCACCGTGCTGCACGCCGTGCGCCGCGCGGTCGGTGACGGTGCCCTGCGGGTGGAGGCCCCCCTCCCCGAGCGCGTCAAGGTCGAGCGGCCCCGCCCCGGCGGGAGAGGGGATTACGCGACCAGCGCCGCCCTCCAGTTGGCCGGGGTCGCCGGGCTGCCGGCGCGGCGGGTCGCGGAGGTCCTGCGGGACCGGCTCGACGGGGTGCCCGGGATCGAGGCCGTGGAGATCACCGGGCCCGGGTTCCTGAACTTCACCCTGCGGGGCGACAGCCACGCGCAGCTGATCGCCCGCGTGCGCGAGCACGGGGACCGCTACGGCCACGGCAGCGCCCTGGCCGGGCAGATCCTGCAGTACCACCACCGGCGGGAGGTGCGGGCCGCCGTCGTCACCCAGGCGGTGGCCCGCCTCCAGACCGCCCAAGGCGCGCGCGTCCGCGTCGGCTGCGACGCCGTCGACCCCGCCTGGGCCGCGCTCGGCGTGCGCGTCGACGCCGAGGGCACCCCGCCCACCCCGCTGCCCGAAGCCGTCAGGCCCCTGCCCGTCACCTACGACGTGTACGCCCTCGGGCGCGACGCCGCCCGCTGGGCGCTGCTCCGGCCCGCCGCGCACGACCGCGCCCTCGAAGCGCGCGACGTACTCCCGCAGACCGAGGCCAACGGGCTCTTCACCGTGCGGTACGCGCACGCCCGCGCCCGCGCCCTGCTGCGCAACGCCGCGCAGCTCGGCGTCACCGCCGCGTACGAGGAGGACGTCGACGCCGGCCGCCTCCTCACCGCCCTCGGCGACCACCCCGCCGTCCTCGAAGCCGCCGCACGCCACCGCGCCCCCGATCGGGTCGCCCGGCACCTGGAGGCCACCGCCGACGCGTTCCTGGGGTTCCAGCACACCGTGCTGCCCCTCGGCGACGAGAAACCCTCGGCCGCCCACCGCTCCCGGCTCGCCCTCGCCGAAGCCGCCGGGACGGTGCTGGCCGGCGGCCTGGCACTGCTCGGCATCAGCGCTCCCGACTACTTGTGACTTTGTGAGAGAGACATGAGCCGTTCCGCACACCCCGCCGGGCCCCGCCACGCCGACGTCCTGCCCGAGGGGCACTACACCGCTCCGCCCGCCGACCTCAACCGCCTCGACGCCAAGGTCTGGTCCCGGACCGTCGCCCGGGACGGCGACGGTGTGCTGACGGTCGGCGGCATTCCCGTCACCACCCTCGCCGAGGAGTACGGCACCCCCGCCTACTTCCTCGACGAGACCGACTTCCGCGCCCGCTGCCGGGCCTGGGCCGATGCCTTCGGCGCCGAGGCCGACGTCTTCTACGCCGGGAAGGCGTTCCTGTCCCGCGCCATCGTCCGGTGGCTCAAGGAGGAGGGGCTCAACCTCGACGTGTGCTCGGGCGGCGAGCTCACCACCGCCCTCGACGCCGGGATGCCCGCCGAGCGCATCGCCTTCCACGGGAACAACAAGTCCGTGGAGGAGATCGACCGCGCCGTCCGCGCCGGTGTCGGGCGGATCGTCCTCGACTCCTTCCAGGAGATCGTGCGCGTGGCCCACATCGCCCAGTCCCTCGGCGTCCGGCAGAAGGTCCAGATCCGGGTCACCGTCGGCGTCGAGGCGCACACCCACGAGTTCATCGCCACCGCCCACGAGGACCAGAAGTTCGGCATCGCGCTCGCCGGCGGGCAGGCCGCCGAAGCCGTACGGCGGGCGCTGAAGCTCGACGGCCTCGAGCTCATCGGCATCCACTCGCACATCGGGTCGCAGATCTTCGACACCTCCGGCTTCGAGGTGGCCGCCCGCCGCGTGATCGGCCTGCTCAAGGAGGTCCGCGACGAGCACGGCGTCGAGCTGCCCGAGATCGACCTCGGCGGCGGGCTCGGCATCGCGTACACCTCCGAGGACGACCCCCGCGAGCCGCACGAGATCGCCAAGGCGCTGACCGAGATCGTGACGCGGGAGTGCGAGGCGGCGGGTCTCGCCACGCCCCGCATCTCCGTCGAGCCCGGGCGCGCCATCGTCGGCCCCACCGCCTTCACGCTGTACGAGGTCGGCACGGTCAAGCCGCTCGAGGGGCTGCGGACGTACGTGAGCGTCGACGGCGGCATGTCGGACAACATCCGCACCGCCCTGTACGACGCCGAGTACACCGTGGCGCTGGTGTCCCGGACGAGCGACGCCGAGCCGATGCTGAGCCGCGTGGTGGGCAAGCACTGTGAAAGTGGTGACATCGTGGTGAAGGACGCGTTCCTCCCCGCGGACGTCGCGCCGGGCGATCTGATCGCCGTGCCGGCCACCGGGGCGTACTGCCGCTCCATGGCCAGCAACTACAACCACGCGCTTCGCCCGCCCGTCGTCGCGGTCCGCGACGGTGAGGCGCGGGTGATCGTCCGGCGTGAGACGGAGGAAGATCTCCTGCGTCTCGATGTCGGCTGATGAAATAGACGTCTCATAATCCGGACGGAAGGGAGAAACTTCCGTCCGGTGAGTGAGACTGGTCCACACCGTAGAAGTATGAGAAGTGAGGTCGGATGATGCGTACGCGTCCGCTGAAGGTGGCGCTGCTGGGCTGTGGAGTGGTCGGCTCAGAGGTGGCGCGCATCATGACGACGCACGCCGACGACCTCGCCGCGCGCATCGGCGCCCCGGTCGAGCTCGCCGGTGTCGCCGTCCGCCGGCCCTCGAAGGTGCGCGCGGGCATCGCCCCCGAGCTCATCACGACCGACGCGATGGCCCTGGTCAAACGGGGCGACATCGACGTCGTCGTCGAGGTCATCGGGGGCGTCGAGCCCGCCCGTACGCTCATCACCACCGCCTTCGAGCACGGCGCCTCCGTCGTCTCGGCCAACAAGGCGCTCCTCGCCCAGGACGGGCAGAGCCTGTACGCCGCCGCCGAGCAGCACGGCCGCGACCTGTACTACGAGGCCGCCGTCGCCGGCGCCATCCCGCTGATCCGGCCGCTGCGCGAGTCCCTCGCCGGTGACAAGGTCAACCGGGTGCTCGGCATCGTCAACGGCACGACCAACTTCATCCTCGACAAGATGGACACCTCCGGCGCTGGGTACTCCGAGGCGCTGGACGAGGCCACGGCCCTCGGGTACGCCGAAGCCGACCCGACCGCCGATGTCGAGGGCTTCGACGCGGCCGCCAAGGCCGCCATCCTCGCCGGGATCGCCTTCCACACGCGGGTCCGCCTCGACGACGTCTACCGCGAGGGCATGACCGAGGTCACCGCCGCCGACTTCGCCTCCGCCAAGCGCATGGGCTGCACCATCAAGCTGCTCGCCATCTGCGAGCGCGCCGCCGACGGCGGGTCCGTCACCGCGCGCGTGCACCCCGCGATGATCCCGCTCAGCCACCCGCTGGCCTCCGTCCGCGGCGCGTACAACGCCGTCTTCGTCGAGGCCGACGCCGCCGGGCAGCTCATGTTCTACGGACCCGGTGCCGGCGGCTCGCCGACCGCGTCCGCCGTCCTCGGCGACCTGGTCGCCGTCTGCCGCAACCGCCTCAACGACGCGACGGGGCCCGGCGAGTCCGCGTACACCCAGCTGCCCGTGAGCCCCATGGGCGACGTGGTGACGCGGTACCACATCAGCCTCGACGTGGCCGACAAGCCGGGCGTCCTCGCCCAGGTCGCGACGGTCTTCGCCGAGCACGGCGTATCCATCGATACGGTGCGCCAGCAGGGCAAGGACGGCGAGGCCTCCCTCGTCGTCGTCACCCACCGCGCGCCCGACGCCGCCCTCTCCGGGACCGTCGAAGCGCTGCGCAAGCTCGACACCGTGCGCGGTGTCGCCAGCATCATGCGTGTTGAAGGGGAGTAAGGACCCATGACCAGGACCCACCAGTGGCGCGGCATCATCGAGGAGTACCGGGACCGCCTTCCGGTCACGGACACGACGCCGGTCGTCACGCTCCGTGAGGGCGGTACGCCGCTCGTCCCGGCCCAGGTCCTCTCCGAGCGCACCGGCTGCGACGTACACCTCAAGGTCGAGGGCGCCAACCCCACCGGCTCCTTCAAGGACCGGGGCATGACCATGGCCATCACCCGGGCCAAGGAGGAGGGCGCGCAGGCCGTCATCTGCGCCTCCACCGGCAACACGTCGGCCTCCGCCGCCGCGTACGCCGTGCGCGCCGGGATGGTCTCCGCCGTCCTCGTGCCGCAGGGCAAGATCGCCCTCGGCAAGATGGGCCAGGCGCTCGTCCACGGCGCCAAGATCCTCCAGGTCGACGGCAACTTCGACGACTGCCTGGACCTCGCCCGCGCGCTCTCCGACAACTACCCGGTCGCGCTGGTCAATTCGGTCAACCCGGTCCGCATCGAGGGCCAGAAGACCGCCGCGTTCGAGATCGTGGACATGCTGGGCGACGCCCCCGACATCCACGTCCTGCCCGTCGGCAACGCCGGCAACATCACCGCGTACTGGAAGGGTTACACCGAGTACGCGGCGGACGCCCTCGCCACCCGCCGGCCGCGCATGTGGGGCTTCCAGGCCTCCGGCTCCGCGCCGCTCGTGCGCGGTCACGTCGTCAAGGACCCGTCGACCATCGCCACCGCGATCCGGATCGGCAACCCGGCCTCGTGGGACTACGCGATCGCCGCCCGCGACGAGTCCGGCGGCTTCATCGACGAGGTGACGGACCGTGAGATCCTGCGGGCCTACCGCCTGTTGGCCTCCCAGGAGGGCGTCTTCGTCGAGCCGGCGTCGGCCGCCTCCGTGGCCGGCCTGCTGAAGGCCGCCGAGCAGGGCAAGGTCGACCCGGGCCAGACGATCGTCTGCACGGTCACCGGCAACGGCCTGAAGGACCCCGACTGGGCGGTCGCCGGAGCGCCCCAGCCGGTCACCGTCCCCGTCGACGCGGCCGCGGCCGCCGAGCGGCTCGGCCTCGCGTAACCCGCCGGTGAGCGGTTCCCCGCGCGACCGCGCGGGGAAAAGCCGCACATCGGGCGGCTGTGGACACAGGAGCACAGGACGGCTCGCGACACGCATCGTGCGCCTCCTGTGCGCCCTATGTCGCCACAGAACCTTCCTTCGATAGGCTGTACCGAACCCACCCCGTCGCGTATGCGTCCGCATATGCCGCGGTACTGATGCCGTTGACACCGATACGGCCCCCGGGTCCCGCGTACACCTCGTACAAACCCCGTCGTCAGAGTCAAGGAGAGTCATCGAGCGATGGCCGGTCCCGCGTTCCGCGCCGCCGCCGTCCGGGTGCGCGTCCCCGCCACCAGCGCCAACCTCGGCCCGGGCTTCGACGCCCTCGGCCTGTCGCTGGGGCTGTACGACGACG
This sequence comes from Streptomyces sp. NPDC045998, assembly GCF_056430285.1. NCBI lineage: Bacteria > Bacillati > Actinomycetota > Actinomycetes > Kitasatosporales > Streptomycetaceae > Streptomyces > Streptomyces sp. NPDC045998. Next base: position 443,436 of record NZ_JBWKLJ010000003.1, on the reverse strand, counting down.
TCGTCGTCCGGGTCGCCGACTCCGGGCTGCACATCGACATCGCCGGCGAGGGCGCCGACTCGCTCCCGCGCGATGAGAGCCACCTGCTCGTACGCTCCCTGCGCACGGCCTTCGACCTGCTCGGCGGGCAGCCCCGCGGCCTCGAGGTCGTCTGCGCCAACCGCATCCCGCACGGCCGGGGCCTCGGCTCCTCCTCGGCGGCCATCTGCGCCGGCATCGTGGCCGCCCGCGCGGTGACCATAGGCGGCGACGCCAAGCTCGACGACGCGGCGCTGCTGGAGCTCGCGACCGAGATCGAGGGCCACCCCGACAACGTCGCCGCCTGTCTGCTCGGCGGCTTCACGCTCGCCTGGACCGAGGGCGGCGCCGCCCGCGCGATCAGGATGGAGCCGTCGCGGTCCATCGTTCCGGTGGTTTTCGTCCCCGGAAAGCCGGTGCTCACCGAGACCGCCCGTGGCCTGCTGCCGCGCACCGTCCCCCATGTGGACGCCGCGGCCAACGCCGGCCGCGCGGCCCTGCTCGTCGAGGCGCTGACGCGGCGCCCGGAGCTGCTGCTCGCGGCCACCGAGGACCGGCTCCACCAGGAGTACCGGGCCCCCGCGATGCCGGAGAGCATCGCGCTTGTGAACCGACTGCGCGCGGACGGCGTCCCCGCGGTCATCTCCGGTGCGGGCCCCACGGTGCTCGCGCTGGCCGAGGACGGCGCGGCGGAGAAGGTCGCGCTCCTGGCGGGCGAGGGCTGGGCGGCCAACCGGCTCACCCTCGACCTCTCCGGTGCGAGCGTGCTGCCGCTCGCGCCGTAGGTCTCCGCCGGAACACGGATTGCCGGTGTTGGAGAGGGGGAATGTTTGTTGGAGCCGGTAGTGTTAACCTCAAGTCTGCACCCGACGTCTTTGTGGCGCGGTGCTGAGTGTCCCCTTCCGGGACCACCATTCTTCCGGGAGCCTCCTCCACTGCCTGAGCAGCCTGCCTGAGCAGTTTCGAGCACGCTCCGGAACCGGCGCGCGACACCCCTCGCTTTTCCCAGGAGCGGGCCGAGCAGGGGGCCTCGGGCCGGACCCAAGCACGTATCTCTCTTTCCGCCGCACCCGGCGGGACCACCGCCCCGACACGGACCACAGATCAGGGACCGCTGTCGGACAGCACAACCGGTCGCCGAGCCAGAAGGCCGACGTCCGCTCCAGGGAAGGACCCTTCGTGAGCGACACCACCGATCTGATGGGCGTGACTGCCGACACCAGCGTCGACACCCCCGCGCCCGCCGCAGGTGCTGCCACTGGCACCACCTCACGGCGCCGCCGCTCCGGCACCGGCCTCGAGGGCATGGTCCTGGCCGAGCTGCAGCAGGTCGCGTCCGGCCTCGGCATCAGGGGCACCGCGCGGATGCGCAAGAGCCAGCTGATCGAGGTCATCAAGGAGGCGCAGGCCGGGGGCACCGCCACCGCGCCGGGCGCCGGTGCGGCCGGAGCCGCCGAGACCAAGCCGAAGCGCCGCGCCACCTCCAAGGCCCGTACGGGCGACGAGGGCGCCACCGCCGGCAAGGCCGCCGCCACCAAGGCCGCGGACAAGGCGGAGAAGGCCGGCAAGGCCGAGGACATCGACGCCGCGCCCAAGACCGTGAAGGCCGGGCAGCCCGTCGCGCAGCAGCAGATCGAGATCCCCGGTCAGCCGGCCGCCGACGACCAGGGCATGGGCGAGCGCCGCCGTCGCCGGGCCACCGCGCCGGCCGGCAGCCCCGAGGGCGACACCCGCACCGAGGCCCGCGCCGACGTGCGGACCGACGTCCGCGCCGAGACCCGCACCGAGACCCGTACCGACGCGCAGGGCGACGCCAAGGCCGAGGCCTCCGTCGACACCGCTGAGGCGGGCCGCCGTGACCGCCAGCGTGACCGCGGGGAGCGCGGCGACCGCGGCGAGCGCCGTGACCGCCAGCGCGACCGCCGTGACCGCGGCAAGGGCGAAGGCGCCGACCAGCAGGGCGGCGGCCAGCGCCAGCAGCGCCAGGGCGGCCAGCAGGGCCAGACCGGCCCGCAGGACGACTTCGACGACGAGGGCGGCCGCCGGGGCCGTCGCGGCCGCTACCGCGACCGCCGTGGCCGCCGTGGCCGCGACGACTTCGCGGCCGGCGAGCCGCAGGTCTCCGAGGACGACGTCCTGATCCCCGTCGCGGGCATCCTGGACATCCTCGACAACTACGCGTTCATCCGGACCTCCGGCTACCTGCCCGGCCCGAACGACGTGTACGTCTCCCTCGCCCAGGTCCGCAAGCACGGCCTGCGCAAGGGCGACCACGTCACCGGCGCCGTGCGCCAGCCGAAGGAGGGCGAGCGCCGCGAGAAGTTCAACGCGCTGGTCCGCCTGGACTCGGCCAACGGCATGGCCGCCGACTCCGGCCGCGGCCGTCCCGAGTTCAACAAGCTGACGCCGCTCTACCCGCAGGACCGCCTCCGTCTGGAGACCGACCCGGGTGTGCTGACCACGCGGATCATCGACCTCGTGTCGCCGATCGGCAAGGGCCAGCGAGGCCTGATCGTGGCCCCGCCGAAGACCGGCAAGACCATGATCATGCAGGCGATCGCCAACGCGATCACCCACAACAACCCCGAGTGCCACCTGATGGTCGTCCTCGTCGACGAGCGTCCGGAAGAGGTCACCGACATGCAGCGGTCGGTCAAGGGCGAGGTCATCTCCTCGACCTTCGACCGCCCGGCCGAGGACCACACCACCGTCGCCGAGCTGGCCATCGAGCGCGCCAAGCGCCTCGTGGAGCTGGGCCACGACGTGGTCGTCCTGCTCGACTCGATCACCCGCCTGGGCCGCGCGTACAACCTCGCGGCCCCCGCCTCCGGCCGCATCCTGTCCGGTGGTGTCGACTCGACCGCGCTCTACCCGCCGAAGCGCTTCTTCGGTGCCGCGCGCAACATCGAGGACGGCGGCTCGCTGACCATCCTGGCCACCGCGCTGGTCGACACCGGCTCGCGCATGGACGAGGTGATCTTCGAGGAGTTCAAGGGCACCGGCAACATGGAGCTCAAGCTCGACCGGAAGCTCGCCGACAAGCGCATCTTCCCGGCCGTCGACGTCGACGCGTCCGGTACGCGCAAGGAGGAGATCCTGCTCGGCAGCGAGGAGCTCGCCATCGTCTGGAAGCTGCGCCGGGTGCTGCACGCGCTCGACCAGCAGCAGGCGATCGAGCTGCTGCTCGACAAGATGAAGCAGACGAAGTCGAACGCCGAGTTCCTGCTCCAGATCCAGAAGACGACGCCGTCGGCCGGAAACGGCAACGACTGACGCTCCGTCAGGAACCACTGAACCGCCCCCGTTACGCCAGTGACGGGGGCGGTTCGGCGTTGTAGGATCAGCGCGTCGTAGTGGGGGGGAACGCATTTACGAATGCGCTCACTGAGTCGACGGAGCCGGGCCCTGAAGAACCGGGCCGCTCCGCGCCGTTGTCCTTTTCCGGTGGCCTTCCGTGGCTCCTCTCCTCCCTGCGCGGACATCGAGAGGAGTTTCTGAGTGACATCTGCTCAGCGGAGGGCGCGCATAGCCCTCCCCGCGGCTGCCGCCGCATTCGCCCTGGGAGGCGCGCTGCTCGGCGGCGCCCCCGCCCAGGCGACCGACACCCAGCCGCTTTCCGGCGAGCGGACCGTGCGCCCGCTGCCCACGTCTTCCGAGGCGGAGCTGCGGGCCCGGGTCGAGGGTGTCGAATCCGTCCTGAAGAAGGACGCGTCCGAGGGCACGTCGAGCGACACGTCCAAGGACGCGTCGAGCGACGCGCCCGAGCCCGCGCCGAGCGGCTCGTCGTCGTCCTCCACGGTCGACCCGAAGATCATCAGCGGTACCCCGGCGACCATCGCCGAGGCGCCGTGGATGGTGCAGCTGTACTACTACGACCCCGCCGACGGCACCGGCTTCTTCTGCGGTGGCTCGCTGGTCGCGCCGAACAAGGTCCTCACCGCCGCGCACTGCGTGTACGGCACCAACTGGGCCCTCAACGGCACGGTCATCGGCGGTACGGAGAAGCTGTTCTCCACGACCGACGAGGGCATGGCCGTCGGCGTCGCCCGCCAGTGGGTGAACCCGGCGTACAACGACGCCACCATCAACGGTGACGTCGCGGTCCTGACGCTCACCGAGCCGCTGCCGTACAAGACGCTCCAGACGACGTCGGCCGACGACACCCTGTCGTACAAGGCGGGCACGCCGGGCACCGTCTACGGCTGGGGCCGGATCAGCTCCACCAGCGACGAGTCGGCCGAGACCCTGCAGAAGGCCACCGTGCCCATGCGGGCCGACAGCTCCTGCTCGGCGTACTTCGGCACCGACTTCGTCGCGGGCAACATGGTCTGCGCGGGCGAACCGGCCTCCGGCCAGGACGCCGGCACCGTGTCGCCGTGCAACGGCGACTCCGGCGGCCCGCTGGTCGTCAACGGCCGTATCGCCGGTGTGGTCTCGTGGGGCGTCAAGGACTGCGTCGAGTCGGGCGCGTACGGCGTCTACGCCAAGACGAGCACGTACGCGGGCCGCATCAACCCGCGGATCGACGACACGGACCTCAACTTCGACGGCCGGGCGGACCTTCTCGCCCGGACGAGCGGGGGCGAGCTCTTCGAGTACTACTCGCGGGGGACCACCGTCGGCGGACGCGTCTCGCTCGGCGACTGGAGCGGGACGAACCTGATCCGTCAGGCCGACCTGCAGCGGGACAACCACGCCGAGTTCATCGTGCGCACCACCAACGGTGACCTCCACTGGTTCCACCCGGACTTCGCCGCGGGCGAGTACGTCGCGACCCGCATCGGCGGCGGCTGGGGGGCGATGAAGTCCATCACCCTGCCCGGTGACGTCACCGGCGACGCGCAGGCCGACCTGCTCGCCGTCGACACCGCCGGCGTCATGTGGACCTACCCGGGCCGTGGCAACGGCACCTTCGGCAAGCGCGTCCAGGTGGGCTCCGGCTGGGGCGTCCTCACCCTCACGGGCAAGGGCGACTACACCGGAGACGGCCGTGCCGACCTGCTGGCGCGGGACTCCTCGGGGTCGCTGTACGTCTACCCGGGCCGTGGCTCGGCGACCGCTCCCTTCGGGAAGCGGACCTTCGTCGGCACGGGCTGGAACTTCACCGCGTACGCCGCCACCGGCGACGTGAACGGTGACGGCCGGGCGGACCTGTTCGCCCGCGACCGGGACGGCGTCCTGTGGTTCTACGCCGGCCGTGGCTCCGCCTCGGCGCCCTTCTCGCCGCGTACGAAGATCGGCAGCGGCTGGAACGCGTTCAACATCTTCGGCTGAGGCCGACCGCGGCGTGACCTCGGTCCCCCTCCGCCGGAGATCCGTGTCACAGTCGGCGCGGGCGGGCAGTCGGCCCGCATCACCCCCGTGACCTGGCTGTGACCTGGGAAAACAAGCACCTGTGCCCACCGTGCGCCGCACGGTGGGCACAGGTGTTTCCCGGAACCCCCCTCATCGGCGCGTGCAACCCTGTGGGCCGCTTCCCCGTCTGACGCGGCAGGGGAAGGACGGGAGACCCGAAGACCACGAGACCGAGGACACCCATGGCCGAGCAGGACCGCAGCCACAGCCGAATACGCGCCACCGGGCGCCGCCGCAAGCCGCCCGCCAAGGGCCGCAGGGCGCTCCGCGTCGCCGCCTGGTCGGCGGCGGGACTGGCGGTGGTCGGCGGCGGCGGGCTGGCGTACGGCTACGTCACCCTCAACGGCAACATCGACAGCGTCGACATCAACGCCCAGCTGCGCGACGACAACCGCCCCGACGACGTCGACAACGGCTCGATGGACATCCTCGTCCTCGGCTCCGACACCCGCGCCGGCGCCAACGGCGCCTACGGCCGTGACGAGGGCGCCGCCCGCTCCGACACCGCGATGATCCTCCACGTCCACGAGGGCCACCGGAAGGCCAGCGTCGTCTCCGTACCGCGCGACACGATCATCGAGCGGCCCGACTGCACCGACAAGGCCGGCCGCCCCGTGCCCGGCCAGCGCAAGGCCATGTTCAACACGGCGTACGAGGTCGGCGGCCCGGCCTGCGCGGTCAAGACCGTCGAGGCGATGTCCGGCATCCGCATGGACCACTACATCGAGGTCGACTTCACCGGCTTCAAGAAGCTCATCGACGAGCTCGGCGGCGTCGAGGTCACCACCACCGCGGCGATCAAGGACCCGTCCAGCCACCTCGACCTGGCGGCCGGCACCCACACCCTCTCCGGCGAGCAGGCCCTCGGCCTCGTCCGCACCCGCAAGGGCGTCGGCGACGGCAGCGACCTGGGCCGCATCCAGCTCCAGCAGGCGTTCATCAAGGCCTTCATCGAGCAGGTCAAGAGCGTCGGCGTCTTCACCAGCCCGCAGAAGCTCTGGGGCCTCGCCGACACCGCCACCAAGGCCATCACGCCCGACGCGGAGCTCGACACCGTCAAGGAGCTCGTCGGCTTCGCGCGCGGCCTGCAGCAGCTCGGCCCCGACGACGTCCACATGATCACGATGCCGGTGCGGTACGACCCCGCCGACCTCAACCGCGTCGTACCGCTGGAGGCCCAGTCCCGGCAGGTGTGGACCGCCCTGCGGCAGGACCGGCCGATCCCCGCGTCCGCGACGAAGGACGCCGCCACGGGCACGGCCCAGGGCGTGGTCCAGTAGCCCGCACCCCCTCCGCCCCGGCCCCGGAATAGATCCGGACCCACCCCGGTTTTGGGAGATACGGCCAGTCCTGGCAGACTGGTACGTCGGCCCCGGTTCACGCACGCGCATCCCGCCCGTGCGACCCGGCGCCCTCCCGAAACTAGGAGACACCTTGAAGCGCGACATCCACCCCGAGTACGTCGAGACGCAGGTCAGCTGCACCTGTGGCGCGTCGTTCACCACCCGTAGCACGATCCAGGGCGGCAACATCCGTGCCGAGGTCTGCTCCGAGTGCCACCCGTTCTACACGGGCAAGCAGAAGATCCTCGACACCGGTGGCCGTGTGGCCCGCTTCGAGGCCCGCTTCGGCAAGAAGGCTGCCGGCTCCGCCAAGTAGCGAGCCCCTGCGCCGGTCTCCGGCCGCCCCGGCGAGGGGCGGCCGGGACCGGCGTTTGCCGTCTCACTCCCGCAGCAGCCACCACCCGCGTACGAAAACCAGGAGCACCGATGTTCGAGGCGGTCGAGGAACTGATCGGCGAACACGCCGACCTCGAGAAGAAGCTCGCGGACCCCTCCGTCCACGCAGACCAGGCCAACGCGCGCAAGCTCAACAAGCGCTACGCCGAGCTGACCCCGATCGTCGCCACGTACCGCTCCTGGAAGCAGACCGGCGAGGACATCGAGACCGCCAAGGAGTTCGCGGCCGACGACCCCGACTTCGCCGCCGAGGTCAAGGTGCTGGAGAAGCAGCGCGAGCAGCTCACCGAGAAGCTCCGCCTGCTGCTGGTGCCGCGCGACCCCAGCGACGACAAGGACGTCATCCTGGAGATCAAGGCCGGCGCGGGCGGCGACGAGTCCGCCCTCTTCGCCGGCGACCTGCTGCGCATGTACCTGCGGTACGCCGAGCGGGTCGGCTGGAAGACCGAGATCATCGACGCCACCGAGTCCGAGCTCGGCGGCTACAAGGACGTCCAGGTCGCCGTGAAGACCAAGGGCGGCAACGGCGCCACCGAGCCCGGCCAGGGCGTCTGGGCGCGCCTGAAGTACGAGGGCGGCGTGCACCGCGTGCAGCGCGTGCCGGCCACCGAGTCGCAGGGCCGCATCCACACCTCCGCCGCCGGTGTCCTGGTGACCCCGGAGGCCGAGGAGATCGACGTCGAGATCCACGCCAACGACCTGCGCATCGACGTCTACCGGTCCTCCGGTCCCGGCGGCCAGTCCGTCAACACCACCGACTCCGCCGTCCGCATCACCCACCTGCCGACCGGCATCGTCGCCTCCTGCCAGAACGAGAAGAGCCAGCTCCAGAACAAGGAGCAGGCCATGCGTATCCTGCGCTCCAGGCTGCTCGCCGCCGCCCAGGAGGAGGCCGAGCGCAACGCTGCGGACGCGCGCCGCAGCCAGGTGCGCACCGTCGACCGGTCCGAGAAGATCCGTACGTACAACTTCCCGGAAAACCGGATCTCGGACCACCGGGTCGGCTTCAAGGCGTACAACTTGGACCAGGTGCTCGACGGGGACCTGGACGCCGTGATCCAGGCCTGCGTCGACGCCGACTCCGCGGCGAAGCTCGCCGCGGCCGCGTAAGACACACCCCGTACGGAGGACCAGCGTGCAGCGACATTCTGGGGGACGACCCCCAGGCCCCCGCACTCTGCTGCTTGCCGAGGTGGCCCAGGCCACCCAGCGGCTGGCCGACGCCGGCGTACCCTCACCGCGCTTCGACGCCGAGGAGCTCGCCGCGTTCGTGCACGGCGTCAAGCGGGGAGAGCTGCACACGGTCAAGGACGCGGACTTCGACGCCCGCTACTGGGAGACCATCGCCCGCCGCGAGGCCCGCGAGCCGCTCCAGCACATCACCGGACGGGCCTTCTTCCGCTACCTGGAGCTCCAGGTCGGCCCCGGCGTCTTCGTACCGCGCCCGGAGACCGAGTCGGTCGTCGGGTGGGCCATAGACGCCGTCCGCGCGATGGACGTCGTCGAGCCGCTCATCGTCGACCTGTGCACCGGCTCCGGCGCCATCGCCCTCGCCATGGCCCAGGAGGTGCCGCGCTCGCGCGTGCACGCCGTGGAGCTGTCCGAGGACGCACTGGTGTGGGCGCGCAAGAACGCCGAGGGGTCCAGGGTCACCGTCCACCACGGCGACGCCCTGACGGCCCTGCCCGAGCTCGACGGCCAGGTCGACCTGGTCATCTCCAACCCGCCGTACATCCCGCTCACCGAGTGGGAGTACGTCGCCCCCGAGGCCCGCGACCACGACCCGGAGATGGCGCTCTTCTCCGGCGAGGACGGCCTCGACACCATCCGCGGCATCGAGCGCACCGCCCACCGGCTGCTCCGCCCCGGCGGCCTCGTCGTCATCGAGCACGCCGACACGCAGGGCGGCCAGGTGCCGTGGATCTTCAACGAGGAAGCCGGCTGGACGGACGCTGCCGACCACCCGGACCTGAACAACCGCCCGCGCTTCGCGACCGCGCGCAAGGCGACCCCATGACACACGAGACCGTGTACGTGTACGAGGAGGCCCGTTAAATGGCTCGGCGATACGACTGCAACGACGCGACCGACCGCACGACCGGCCTGCGTGAGGCCGCGTCCGCCGTCCGCCGCGGCGAGCTCGTCGTGCTGCCCACCGACACCGTGTACGGGATCGGTGCGGACGCCTTCAGCGTGGAGGCCGTCGCCGACCTGCTGGCGGCCAAGGGGCGCGGCCGCAACATGCCGACCCCGGTGCTGATCGGCTCGCCCAACACCCTGCACGGCCTGGTCACGGACTTCTCCGAGCAGGCGTGGGAGCTCGTCGACGCCTTCTGGCCCGGCGCGCTCACCCTGGTCACCAAGCACCAGCCGTCCCTCCAGTGGGACCTCGGCGACACCCGCGGCACCGTCGCGATCCGGATGCCGCTGCACCCGGTCGCCATCGAACTGCTCACCGAGGTCGGCCCGATGGCCGTCTCCTCGGCGAACCTCACCGGGCACCCGTCGCCCGAGGACTGCGACGCCGCGCAGGGCATGCTCGGCGACTCGGTCTCGGTCTACCTCGACGGCGGCCCGACCCCCGGCAACGTCCCGTCCTCGATCGTCGACGTCACCGGCAAGGTCCCGGTCCTGCTGCGCGCGGGCGCGCTCTCCGCGGACGAGCTGCACAAGGTGGTACCCGATCTCGAGGTGGCCAATTGACCGCCCCTGAGGGGCGTGGCATAGGCGGCACGGAGACCGACACCTTCCGCATCCTCCACGTCAGCACCGGCAACGTCTGCCGCTCGCCCATCACCGAGCGGCTGACCCGCCATTTCCTCTGCGACCGCCTGGGCGACCCCCTGGGCGGCGGCCTGGTCGTGGAGAGCGCCGGCACCTGGGGCCACGAAGGCGCCCCCATGGAGGCCAACGCCGAGATCGTCCTCGCCGACTTCGGCGCGGACGCGAGCGGCTTCGTCGGCCGCGAGCTGCTCGACGAGCACGTCATCCGCGCGGACCTGGTCCTCACGGCGACCCGCGACCACCGGGCGCAGGTCATCTCGATGGGGCACAGCGCGGGCCTGCGCACCTTCACCCTGAAGGAGTTCACCCGCCTGGTGCGGGCGATAGATCCGGCCACGCTCCCCGACCCGTCGAACGACGGCGTGGTCGAACGCGCCCGCGCCCTGGTCCGCGCGGCGGCGGCCCTGCGCGGCTGGCTGCTGGCCCCGAGCGCGGAGGCGGACGAGGTCAACGACCCGTACGGGGCCCCGATCACCTTCTTCCGCTCGATCGGCGACGAGATCCAGCAGGCGCTGGACCCGGTGGTGACGGCGCTGACCGGGGTGCCCACGCCGCGCTGACCGGATCTCCCGCCGGGCGGAGTCCGGCGCGCGCTCCGCGGCCTGGGAGGCCCCCCGGGGCCGAGCAGTGCGAGGGGCGCATCGGGAAGGTGCTCCAGCAGGCGCTGGACCCGGTGGTGACGGCGCTGACGGGCGTGCCCACGCCGCGCTGAGGCCGCTCGTGCGTGTGCCGACGCCGCGCTGAGGGCCGTCGGGGGCGTGCCCACGCCGCGCTGAGCCCCTCACGGGTGTTCCCGTGCGGCGCAGAGCCCGGTGCGGGCCTACATTGGGGCGTAGACGGGGGCCCGCCCACGCCTGGAGCCACAGATGCCGGTCACCGCTGCTGCCGCCGCCGACGCGCGTCTCGCCGCGTACGGTCCGGACGCCGACGCCCTGCGCCGGCAGGACCCGCAGATCGCCGACGTACTGGCCGGGGAGGCGCGGCGGCAGGCCGACGGGCTGCAGCTCATCGCCGCCGAGAACTTCGCCTCGCCCGCCGTGCTCGCCGCCCTCGGCTCGCCGCTCGCCAACAAGTACGCCGAGGGCTACCCCGGCGCCCGCTACCACGGCGGCTGCGAGTTCGCGGACGCCGCCGAGCGGCTCGCCGTCGAGCGGGCCACCGCGCTCTTCGGGGCCGACCACGCGAACGTCCAGGCCCACTCCGGCTCGCAGGCCGTCCTCGCGGCTTACGCGGCGCTGCTGAGGCCCGGGGACACCGTGCTGGCCATGGGCCTGCAGTACGGCGGACACCTCACCCACGGCGCGCCGGCCAACTTCTCGGGCCGTTGGTTCGACTTCGTCCCGTATGGCGTCGACGCCGAGTCCGGGCTCATCGACTACGAGCAGGTCCGCGTCCTCGCGCACGAGCACCGGCCGAAGGCGATCGTCTGCGGCTCGATCTCGTACCCGCGGCACATCGACTACGCGGCCTTCCGCGAGATCGCCGACGAGGTCGGGGCGTGCCTGATCGCCGACGCCGCCCACCCCATCGGGCTGGTGGCGGGCGGCATGGCGCCCAGCCCCGTCCCGTACGCCGACGTGGTGTGCGCGACCACGCACAAGGTGCTGCGCGGGCCGCGCGGCGGCATGGTGCTGTGCGGCGCGGAGCTCGCGGAGCGGATGGACCGGGCGGTGTTCCCGTTCACGCAGGGCGGCGCGCAGATGCACACGATCGCGGCGAAGGCGGTGGCGTTCGGGGAGGCGGCGACCGACGCGTACCGCGCGTACGTCCGGCGGGTCGTGGCGAACGCGCGGGCGCTCGCGGAGGCGCTCGCCGCCGAGGGGTTCGCCCTCACCACCGGCGGCACCGACACCCATCTGATCAGCGCCGACGCCACGCCCCTGGGCGTGGACGGACGGGTCGCCAAGGCCCGTCTCGCGGCCTGCGGCATCGTGCTGGACACATGCGCCCTGCCGTACGGCGACGGGCGCGGCATCCGCCTCGGCACGGCCGCGGTGACGACGCAGGGGATGGGGCCCGCGGAGATGGCGCGGATCGCCGCGCTGTTCACGGCGGCGCTGCGGGCGGACGACGCGCAGAAGGCACCGCGCGTCCGCTCCGATGTGCGGGAACTCGCCGAAGGATTTCCCCCGTATCGGGGGTAGAAGCGGGGCCGTGGAACCGTCGCGGCCGTCCGCGTGTCCTCAAGCACAGGGCGACCGGGACTAGGGTGTGGGGCTGAGATGGCCAGCGATTCCTGTGGGGCAGCCCGTGCGTGATTACCTGCTGACGCTCTGTGTCACGGCCGCGGTGACCTATCTGCTGACCGGTCCGGTGCGGAAGTTCGCCATCGCGGCCGGAGCGATGCCCGAGATCCGCGCCCGCGACGTGCACCGAGAACCGACGCCGCGGCTCGGCGGCATCGCCATGTTCTTCGGACTGTGCGCGGGGCTGCTCGTCGCGGACCACCTGCAGAACCTCAACAGCGTCTTCGAGCTGTCGAACGAGCCGCGCGCCCTGCTGTCGGGCGCCGCGCTGATCTGGCTGATCGGCGTGCTGGACGACAAGTTCGAGATCGACGCGCTGATCAAGCTCGGCGGGCAGATGATCGCCGCGGGCGTCATGGTGATGCAGGGCCTGACGATCCTGTGGCTGCCGATCCCCGGCGTCGGCACGGTCGCGCTCACCCAGTGGCAGGGCACGCTGCTGACGGTCGCCCTGGTGGTCATCACCATCAACGCGGTGAACTTCGTCGACGGCCTCGACGGCCTCGCGGCCGGCATGGTGTGCATCGCCGCGGCCGCGTTCTTCCTCTACGCGTACCGGATCTGGTTCGGCTACACGATCGAGGCCGCCGCCCCCGCGACGCTCTTCGCGGTGATCCTCATGGGCATGTGCCTGGGCTTCCTGCCGCACAACATGCACCCGGCGCGGATCTTCATGGGCGACTCCGGCTCGATGCTCATCGGCCTGGTCCTCGCCGCCTCCGCCATCTCCATCACCGGCCAGGTCGACCCCGACGCGCTGAAGATCTTCGAGGGCTCGACCCGCCAGGCCACGCACGCCGCGCTGCCGGTCTTCATCCCGCTGCTGCTGCCGCTGACGATCATCGCCATCCCGATGGCGGACCTGGTCCTGGCCATCGTGCGCCGCACCTGGAACGGCCAGTCGCCGTTCGCCGCGGACCGCGGGCACCTGCACCACCGGCTGCTGGAGATCGGGCACTCGCACAGCCGCGCCGTTCTGATCATGTACTTCTGGTCGGCGCTCATCGCCTTCGGCACGCTGGCCTACTCGGTGCACTCCGCGTCGATGTGGATCGTGCTGGTGATCGTCGCGCTCTCCGCGATCGGCCTGGTGCTCCTGCTGCTACCGCGCTTCACGCCGCGCGCCCCGCGCTGGGCGGAGTCGTTCGTTCCGCCGCGCTACCGACGCCGCAAGCCGGCGGTGGAGCCGCTGCCCCCGCTCGCGTACGAGGGGGAGGGCGAGGAGCGCGTGCCCGTCCCGGCGGGTGTCAACGGGGCGACCGCGCTGGGCGCCCGTTCCACCCTCCCCGACCGGCGGAAGGCGGGAACGCGCGGTTGACGAACGCCGCGGACGCGCCCATTACCACCCAGAACGGCGCGCCGCCGCGCACACACGCGCAGGGTCACTCTCATGTGTGAGAGTTGGCACACCTCTGAGTAAAGACCTATTCAAATAGTTTGTGATACCGTTCACGAGTACCCGGCGACACCGCCGAAGGGCCGTAGTGCGACGGCCCCTTGGCCCCGAGACCCACCTCGGACCGGGCTTACGCTCGTCCATGACGACACCACTGCCCCCACCAGCAAGCGGAGATGCCGCCATGCCCTCCAACGACGTCCGCACCCTCCTGCACACCGCCGTACCAGCCGTTGCCGCCGGCGCCATCGCGACCGTCGTGAGCGGTGTGGTCGCCGGTGGCGAGGGAGCCATCGGCGCGGTGGCGGGCACGCTCGTGGTCGTCCTCTTCATGGGTATCGGGCTCGTGGTGCTCCAGCGGACGGCGAAGTCCATGCCGCAGCTCTTCCAGGCCATGGGCCTCATGCTCTACACGGCCCAGCTGCTGGTGCTCTTCATCTTCCTGAGCCTGCTGAAGGGCACCACGCTCTTCGACTTCAAGGCATTCAGTCTCACGCTGCTCGCGACGACCATCGTGTGGGTCGCGGCGCAGGCGCGTGCGTACATGAAAGCCAAGGTCCTCTACGTCGAGCCCGAGAAATCGGGGTCCACGACGTGAGAGGTAGGGCCGGGATAAATGCGCGTTCGAGATGCTGCTATCGTCCGGTGCCAACTGCGGCACTGCGGGCGCGGGCATCCGAGCTGACGCCTGTCCCAGCGCGAGGCGAGACGCCGACCCGCCGCCCCCCCAACCGTAAGACCAGTCCAGTGCCGAACCGCGGCTGCGTGCCGCGCCGACACAACGAGGTTGCCGTACCTATGCGCCACGCTGAAGGAGCCCGCGGTGAGTGCTGACCAGACGCTTGCCTTCGACCCGAGCTGTCACATCTTCACCGGATGCGGCTTCCCGGCGCCGGGCCTCCACACGTTCATGTACGAGCCCATCGCCAACATCGGCGGTTTCGAATTCACGAAGCCGATGCTGCTGGCCCTGCTGGGCTCGATTCTGATCGTCGGGTTCTTCTGGGCCGCCTTCGCGAAGCCGAAGCTCGTCCCGGGCAAGCTCCAGATGGTCGGCGAGGCCGGGTACGACTTCGTGCGCCGCGGCATCGTCTACGAGATCATCGGCAAGAAGGACGGCGAGAAGTACGTCCCCTTCATGGTGTCGCTGTTCTTCTTCGTCTGGGTCATGAACCTCTGGTCGATCATTCCGCTCGCCCAGTTCCCGGTCACCTCGCTGATCGCCTTCCCGGCCGGTCTCGCGCTGATCGTCTACGTGATGTGGGTCAGCCTCACCTTCAAGAAGCACGGCTTCGTGGGCGGCTGGAAGAACATCACCGGCTATGACAAGTCGCTCGGCGCGATCCTGCCGCTGATCGTCTTCCTCGAGTTCTTCTCGAACCTGATCATCCGGCCGTTCACGCACGCGGTGCGACTCTTCGCGAACATGTTCGCGGGTCACCTGCTGATCGTGATGTTCTCGCTGGCGAGCTGGTACCTGCTGAACGGCATCGGCATCGCCTACGCGGCCACGTCGTTCGTGATGGTCGTCGTGATGACCGCTTTCGAGCTCTTCATCCAGGCGGTCCAGGCGTACGTCTTCGTCCTCCTGGCCTGCAACTACGTGCAGGGCGCGCTCGCCGAGCACCACTGATCGGCCTGGGCCCCCCGCCCCCCAAACCACCAGACGTCCGGTGGCCAACCCCCACCGGATCCTTGAAAGAGAAGGAAGAACCGGCATGTCCGCTCTCGACAACCTCGCCGCTGTCACCGGAAACGTCGCCTCCATCGGCTACGGCCTCGCGGCCATCGGCCCCGGCGTCGGCGTCGGCATCATCTTCGGTAACGGCACCCAGGCCCTCGCCCGCCAGCCCGAGGCGGCCGGTCTGATCCGTACCAACCAGATCATGGGTTTCGCCTTCTGTGAGGCGCTCGCCCTCATCGGCATCGTCATGGGCTTCGTCTACCCGTCCGCCTGATCCGGACCGGCAGACCAACCCCTTTCACGGAAGGCACTGATGTGAACGCTCTGTTCCTTGCGGCAGCGGAGGAGCCCCAGCCTCCTCTGATCCCGCATCTCGACGAGCTCGTCATCGGCCTGATCGCCTTCGTCATCGTCTTCGGCTTCCTGGCCAAGAAGCTCCTCCCGAACATCAACAAGGTTCTGGACGAGCGTCGCGAGGCCATCGAGGGCGGCATCGAGAAGGCCGAGTCGGCCCAGATCGAAGCCCAGAGTGTGCTGGAGCAGTACAAGGCTCAGCTCGCCGAGGCCCGTCACGAGGCCGCGCGGCTGCGTC
Organism: Streptomyces sp. NPDC045998; assembly: GCF_056430285.1. Taxonomy (NCBI): domain Bacteria; kingdom Bacillati; phylum Actinomycetota; class Actinomycetes; order Kitasatosporales; family Streptomycetaceae; genus Streptomyces; species Streptomyces sp. NPDC045998. The sequence goes on along the minus strand of NZ_JBWKLJ010000003.1, from coordinate 427,622 downwards.
AGGAGGCGCAGGAGCAGGGCGCCGCGATCATCCAGGAGATGAAGGCGGAGGGCCAGCGCCAGCGCGAGGAGATCATCGCGGCCGGCCACGCCCAGATCGAGGCCGACCGCAAGGCCGCGGCGACCGCGCTGCGTCAGGACGTGGGCAAGCTCGCCACCGACCTGGCCGGCAAGCTGGTCGGCGAGTCCCTCGAGGACGTCGCCCGCCAGAGCCGCACCATCGACCGCTTCCTCGACGAGCTCGAGGAGAAGGCCGAGGCCGCCCGATGAACGGAGCGAGCCGCGAGGCACTGGCCGCCGCACGCGAGCGTCTCGACGCGCTGACCGACAACACGTCGGTCGACGTGGCGAAGCTCGCCGGCGAGCTGGCCGCCGTCACCGCGCTGCTCGACCGCGAGGTATCGCTGCGTCGGGTCCTGACCGACCCGGCGCAGGCCGGCGAGGCCAAGGCCGAGCTGGCCGCGCGACTGCTGAGCGGTCAGGTGGGCGGGGAAGCCGTCGACCTGGTCTCCGGCATGGTCCGCTCCCGCTGGTCGTACTCGCGCGACCTGGTCGACGCGCTGGAGGAGCTGGCGAACACCGCCGACCTCTCCGCCGCGCAGAAGGCCGGCGCGCTGGACGACGTCGAGGACGAGCTGTTCCGGTTCGGCCGGATCGTCGCGTCCAGCACCGAGCTGCGGGCCGCGCTGACCGACAAGGCCGCCACCACGTCCGCCAAGAGCGAGCTGCTGCGCAGCCTGCTCGGCGGCAAGGCCGATCCGGCCACGGAGCGGCTCATCGTGCGTCTTGTGACGCAGCCGCGGGGACGTAGCCTGGAGGCGGGACTCGAATCCCTGTCCAAGCTCGCCGCGGCGCGCCGGGACCGCATGGTCGCGGTCGTCACCTCGGCGGTGCCGCTCAGCGACCAGCAGAAGCAGCGCCTCGGCGCCGTGCTGGCGAAGCTGTACGGCCGGCAGATGCACCTGAACCTGGACGTGGACCCCACGGTCCTCGGCGGGATCTCCGTGCGCGTCGGCGACGAGGTCATCGACGGCACCGTCGTCAACCGTCTCGCAGAGGCGGCCCGGCGGCTGGCCGGCTGAGGCCACCAACTCAACAAGCGTTACCTACGGCCCGGTTGGGCCGTGCACAGGATGCAGAAGTTCTGGGGGGAGCCCCCAGATCCCCCAAAGATACTTCGGGCCCAACAAGGAGAGCAGGGAACCCAGATGGCGGAGCTCACGATCCGGCCGGAGGAGATCCGGGACGCGCTGGAGAACTTTGTCCAGTCGTACAAGCCGGACGCGGCCTCGCGCGAGGAGGTCGGTACGGTCAGCCTGGCCGGCGACGGCATCGCGAAGGTCGAGGGTCTGCCCTCGACCATGGCGAACGAGCTGCTGAAGTTCGAGGACGGCACCCTCGGCCTCGCCCTCAACCTCGAGGAGCGCGAGATCGGTGCCATTGTCCTCGGTGAGTTCAGCGGCATCGAGGAGGGCCAGTCGGTCACCCGTACCGGCGAGGTCCTGTCCGTCGCCGTCGGCGAGGGCTACCTGGGCCGGGTCGTCGACCCGCTCGGCAACCCGATCGACGGCCTCGGCGAGATCGAGACCAGCGGCCGTCGCGCCCTTGAGCTGCAGGCCCCCACGGTCATGCAGCGCAAGTCGGTGCACGAGCCGATGGAGACCGGCTACAAGGCCGTCGACGCGATGACCCCGATCGGCCGTGGCCAGCGTCAGCTGATCATCGGCGACCGCCAGACCGGCAAGACCGCCCTGGCCGTCGACACGATCATCAACCAGCGCGACAACTGGCGCTCGGGCGACCCGAAGAAGCAGGTCCGCTGCATCTACGTCGCCATCGGCCAGAAGGGCTCCACCATCGCGTCCGTGCGCGGCGCGCTGGAGGAGGCCGGCGCCCTGGAGTACACGACCATCGTCGCCGCCCCGGCGTCCGACCCGGCCGGCTTCAAGTTCCTCGCGCCTTACACCGGCTCGGCCATCGGTCAGCAGTGGATGTACGAGGGCAAGCACGTCCTGATCATCTTCGACGACCTGTCGAAGCAGGCCGACGCCTACCGCGCCGTGTCCCTGCTGCTGCGCCGCCCGCCGGGCCGCGAGGCCTACCCGGGTGACGTCTTCTACCTGCACTCGCGTCTGCTGGAGCGCTGCGCCAAGCTCTCCGACGAGATGGGTGCCGGCTCGATGACCGGTCTGCCGATCGTCGAGACCAAGGCCAACGACGTCTCGGCGTTCATCCCGACCAACGTCATCTCCATCACCGACGGCCAGTGCTTCCTGGAGTCCGACCTGTTCAACGCCGGTCAGCGCCCGGCCCTGAACGTCGGTATCTCGGTCTCCCGCGTCGGTGGTTCGGCCCAGCACAAGGCGATGCGCCAGGTCTCCGGCCGTCTGCGCGTGGACCTCGCCCAGTTCCGCGAGCTGGAGGCGTTCGCCGCCTTCGGTTCCGACCTGGACGCCGCGTCGAAGGCCGCCCTGGAGCGCGGTAAGCGCATGGTCGAGCTGCTGAAGCAGCCGCAGTACCAGCCGATGCCGACCGAGAACCAGGTCGTCTCCGTCTGGGCCGGCACCACGGGCAAGATGGACGACGTCCCGGTCAACGACATCCGCCGCTTCGAGCGCGAGCTGCTGGACTACCTGCACCGCGACCACAAGGGCCTGATGACCTCCATCCGCGAGGGCGCCAAGATGTCCGACGACACCCTCCAGGCCGTCGGCGACGCCATCGCCGCGTTCAAGAAGCAGTTCGAGACGTCGGACGGCAAGCTCCTTGCCGAGGACGCCCCGGCCGCCTCTAAGTGACGACGGAAGGGACCTGACTCATGGGAGCGCAGCTCCGGGTCTACAAGCGTCGCATCCGGTCCGTCACCGCGACGAAGAAGATCACCAAGGCGATGGAGATGATCGCCGCCTCGCGCATCGTCAAGGCGCAGCGCAAGGTGGCGGCCTCCACGCCGTACGCGACCGAGCTCACCCGCGCGGTCACGGCGGTGGCGACCGGATCGAACACCAACCACCCGCTCACCACGGAGGCGGACACCCCGACCCGTGCCGCGGTCCTGCTCATCACGAGCGACCGCGGTCTGGCCGGCGGCTACTCCTCCAACGCCATCAAGCAGGCCGACCGGCTCACCGAGCGGCTGCGTGGCGAGGGCAAGGAGGTCGACACGTACATCGTCGGCCGCAAGGGTGTCGCCTACTACGGCTTCCGCGAGCGCAAGGTCGCGGAGTCGTGGACCGGCTTCACCGACAGCCCGAGCTACGCGGACGCCAAGAAGGTCGCCGCGCCGCTCATCGCGGCCGTCCAGCAGGACACCGCTGAGGGTGGCGTCGACGAGCTGCACATCGTCTTCACGGAGTTCGTGTCGATGATGACGCAGATGCCGGTGGACAACCGGATGCTGCCGCTCAGCCTCGACAAGGCTGCGGAGGAGGACGGCAAGAAGGGCGAGATCCTTCCGCTGTTCGACTTCGAGCCGTCGGCGGAGGACGTCCTCGACGCCCTGCTGCCGCGCTACGTCGAGAGCCGGGTCTACAACGCCCTGCTGCAGGCCGCCGCTTCCGAGCACGCGGCCCGTCGCCGGGCGATGAAGTCGGCGACCGACAACGCGGGCGAGCTGATCAACACGCTCTCCCGACTTGCCAACGCGGCCCGCCAGGCCGAAATCACCCAGGAAATCAGCGAGATCGTCGGTGGCGCCAGCGCCCTGGCCGACGCGACCGCGGGGAGTGACAAGTAATGACGACCACTGTTGAGACGGCCGCCGCCACGGGCCGCGTCGCCCGGGTCATCGGCCCGGTCGTCGACGTGGAGTTCCCCGTCGACGCGATGCCGGAGATCTACAACGCGCTGACCGTCGAGGTCGCGGACCCGGCCGAGGCCGGCAAGAAGAAGACGCTGACGCTCGAGGTCGCCCAGCACCTCGGCGACGGCATCGTCCGCGCGATCTCCATGCAGCCCACCGACGGTCTGGTCCGCCAGGCCCCGGTGACCGACACGGGCGCGGGCATCTCCGTCCCGGTCGGCGACTTCACCAAGGGCAAGGTGTTCAACACCCTCGGTGAGGTGCTGAACCTCCCGGAGGAGAACGCCAACGTCGGTGAGCGCTGGCCGATCCACCGCAAGGCCCCCGCCTTCGACCAGCTCGAGTCCAAGACCGAGATGTTCGAGACCGGCCTGAAGGTCGTCGACCTTCTCACCCCGTACGTCAAGGGTGGAAAGATCGGTCTGTTCGGTGGTGCCGGTGTCGGCAAGACCGTGCTGATCCAGGAAATGATCATGCGTGTCGCCAACCTCCACGAGGGCGTCTCCGTCTTCGCGGGTGTCGGTGAGCGTACGCGTGAGGGCAACGACCTCATCGCGGAGATGGAGGAGTCCGGCGTTCTGGACAAGACCGCCCTGGTCTTCGGCCAGATGGACGAGCCCCCGGGCACCCGTCTGCGCGTCGCCCTGGCCGGTCTGACCATGGCGGAGTACTTCCGCGATGTGCAGAAGCAGGACGTGCTCTTCTTCATCGACAACATCTTCCGGTTCACCCAGGCCGGTTCCGAGGTGTCCACCCTGCTCGGCCGTATGCCGTCCGCGGTGGGTTACCAGCCGAACCTGGCCGACGAGATGGGTCTGCTGCAGGAGCGCATCACCTCGACGCGTGGTCACTCGATCACCTCGATGCAGGCGATCTACGTCCCCGCGGACGACCTGACCGACCCGGCCCCGGCCACCACCTTCGCCCACCTCGACGCGACGACGGTTCTCTCCCGTCCGATCTCCGAGAAGGGCATCTACCCGGCCGTGGACCCGCTGGACTCCACGTCCCGGATCCTGGACCCGCGCTACATCGCGCAGGACCACTACGAGGCCGCCATGCGCGTCAAGGGGATCCTGCAGAAGTACAAGGACCTCCAGGACATCATCGCGATCCTCGGTATCGACGAGCTGGGCGAGGAGGACAAGCTCGTTGTCCACCGTGCCCGTCGCGTCGAGCGCTTCCTGTCGCAGAACACCCACGCGGCGAAGCAGTTCACCGGTGTGGACGGCTCGGACGTGCCGCTCGACGAGTCGATCGCCGCGTTCAACGCGATCTGCGACGGCGAGTACGACCACTTCCCCGAGCAGGCCTTCTTCATGTGCGGTGGTCTCGAGGACCTGAAGAAGAACGCCAAGGAGCTGGGCGTCTCCTGAGCCACGCGCTTCCGAGCGCCGCTGACTCAAGGAAGGGGGCGGGTCCGTCCCGCCCCCTTCTCCACGCCCCGTAGAATTGACCCAACACCCGGCCGAGCGGCCGGGTGGTGACCCGAGGAGCCACCCTTGGCTGCTGAGCTGCACGTCGAGCTGGTCGCCGCGGACCGGAGTGTCTGGTCCGGCGAGGCCACCCTGGTCATCGCGCGCACCACGTCCGGCGACATCGGCGTCATGCCCGGCCACCAGCCGCTGCTCGGTGTGCTGGAGTCGGGCCCGGTGACCATCCGTACGAGTGAGGGCGCGACCGTCGTCGCCGCCGTGCACGGCGGTTTCATCACCTTCGCGGACAACAAGCTGTCGCTGCTCGCGGAGATCGCCGAGCTGGCGGACGAGATCGACCCCCAGCGCGCCGAGCGTGCGCTGGAGCGCGCGAAGGCGGAGTCGGACGCCGCGGCCGAGCGCCGCGCCGACGTCCGGCTGCGTGCGGTGACGGCAGCGGTACGCTGACGCACCGCACCAACAGTTGTGCCCTCAGCCGCGGCCCCGGCTGGAACCATCCAGACCGGGCCGCGGCTGAGGCGATGCAGATGCAGTGCAGACAGGTGCAGTGCAGGTGCAGGTTGTGATCCGATACGGATTCCGGTACGGCCGGTACGGGACGATGCGAGGAGGTCGGTGGAGATGTTCCTCGCTCTGCTTGTGAGCGCCGTGGTCGTCGCCGTGCTGGTGATCGGGCTCTTCCTGTTCGGACTGCGCCGGCGGCTGATCCAGCGCTCCGGCGGCACCTTCGACTGCAGCCTGCGCTGGAACGTCCCGGAGGAGGGCGACCTCTCCGGTAAGGGCTGGGTCTACGGCGTCGCCCGCTACAGCGGCGACCGCATCGCCTGGTTCCGGGTCTTCTCCTACGCGCCCCGTCCGCGCCGCCTCCTGGAGCGCTCCGGCATCGAGGTGCTGGCGCGCCGGATGCCCGAGGGCGAGGAGGAGCTGGCGCTGCTGTCGGACTCGGTGATCCTCGGCTGCCTGCACCACGGCACGCGCCTGGAGCTGGCGATGAGCGAGGACGCGCTGACCGGCTTCCTGGCGTGGCTGGAGGCGGCCCCCCCCGGCCAGCGAGTCAATGTGGCGTGAGTCGTAAGACGTGAGTCGTGAGACGCGAGAGGAGCCGCACCCCGAGGGGTGCGGCTCCTCTTTTCTTTCTTGTGGGGGGCTTACTTCAGCCCGTTGCTGATCGCGCCGACCAGCTCGCCGTTGGCGGTGTCACCGCTGAACTCCCAGAAGAAGGCGCCGCCCAGGCCCTGGTTCTTGGCCCACGCCATCTTCCCGGCGATCGTCGCCGGAGTGTCGTAGCTCCACCAGTTGGTGCCGCAGTGCGCGTACGCCGTGCCCGCGACGGTGCCGTTGGCCGGGCAGGAGGTCTTGAGGACCTTGTAGTCCTCGATGCCCTGCTCGTACGTGCCGGCCGCCGGGCCCGTCGCCGTGCCGCCCGGCTCCTTCTGGGTCACGCCCGTCCAGCCGCGCCCGTAGAAGCCGATGCCGAGGAGCAGCTTGGCGGACGGTACGCCCTTCGCCTTGAACTTGGCGATCGCCTCGGCGGAGTTGTAGCCCGCCTGCGGGATGCCCGGGTACGAGGTGAGCGGGGAGTGCGGGGCCGTCGGGCCCTTCGCCGCCCAGGCGCCGAAGAAGTCGTACGTCATCACGTTGTACCAGTCGATGTACTGCGCCGCGGTGCCGTAGTCGGCCGCGTCGATCTTGCCGCCGGCGGAGGCGTCGGCGGTGACGGCCGCGGTGACCAGGTTGTTCGGGCCGAACTTCGCCCGCATCGCCTTCATCATGGTGCTGAAGGCCGTCGGGCCGCTGGTGGTGTCACAGGACAGACCGCAGGCGTTCGGGTACTCCCAGTCCAGGTCGATGCCGTCGAAGACGTCGGCCCAGCGCGGGTCCTCCACCAGGTCGTAGCAGGACTGGGCGAAGGCCGTCGGGTTCTTCACGGCGTCGGGGAAGCCGCCGGACCAGGTCCAGCCGCCGAACGACCACAGCACCTTGATGTGCGGGTATTGGGCCTTGAGCTTGCGCAGCTGGTTGAAGTTGCCGCGCAGCGGCTGGTCCCAGGTGTCGGCCTTGCCGTCGACGGACTGGTCGGCGGTGTACGCCTTGTCGTAGTCGGCGAAGGCGTCGCCGATGGTGCACTTGCCGCCCTGGACGTTGCCGAAGGCGTAGTTGATGTGCGTGATCTTCGCGGCGGAGCCGGACGTCACCAGGTTCTTGACGTGGTAGTTGCGTCCGTAGACGCCCCAGTTGGTGAAGTAGCCCAGGTTGACCTTGGAGCCGGGACCGGGGCCGGGGCCGGGGTCGGTGCCGCCGCCGGTGGTGCGGACCGCGCGGGAGCCGCCGGCCGGGCCGGTCTGGCCGGCGGTGTCGCGGGCCTGGACGGCGTACGAGTAGTCCGTGCCGGCGGTCAGGCCGGTGTCGGTGTACGTCAGGCCGGTGACGGTGGCGACCTTGGCGCCGTCGCGTAGCACGTCGTAGTTCTTGACGCCCTTGTCGTCGGTGGCCGCGGTCCAGCTGAGCTTCACCGAGGTGTCGGTGATGTCCGAGGCCGCGGGGGTGCCGGGCGCGGAGGGCGGGGCGTCACCGGGGACGGTGGGTCCGCCGTCGCACGAGCCGCCGTTCAGCTTGCAGCCGGTGGGCGAGCCGGTGCCGGTGCCGTTGAAGCCGAAGGAGACGGAGGCGCCGGGGGCGAGGGTTCCGTTCCAGCCGACGTTCTTGGCGGTCCAGTGGGTGCCGCTGTTGGTGACGGTGGCGTCCCAGGCCGAGGTGACCGACGTGCCGGAGGGGAAGTCCCACTCGACGGTCCAGGAGGAGAGGGTGGTGGTACCGGTGTTCTTCACCGTCCACTTGCCCTCGAAGCCGGAGCCCCAGTCGGAGACCTTGGTGTACGAGGCGGTCGCGGAGGCCGCGGCCTGGGCGGGGGAGGCGAGGCCGACCATGGCGGCCAGCGGCAGCAGAAGGGCGGTGAGTCCGGCCGTGGCTCTGGCCCGGAATCGCGATCTGCGCGGGAGTGCTTGAGTGCTCAACGGTGCTCCTCAAGATGCGGACGGACATGGTGGGGGTCGGTTGAGTCCGTGAAAGGTGCGCGCCGTGAGCGTAGGAAGGTCTGGACCAATCGTCAATAGGTCCAGACCATTAGAGTTCGACTGTCGTTGGCCGCTGTGTCAGACGCCCAACTCCTGCGCCAGCACCGCCGCTTGCACCCTGCTGCGCAGCTCCAGCTTCCCCAGCAGGCGGCTGACGTGCGTCTTCACCGTGGCCTCGGCCATGTCGAGGCGTACCGCGATCTCCGCGTTCGACAGCCCCTCGCCCAGGCAGGACAGCACCTCGCGCTCGCGCCGCGTCAGCGCGTCGAGCGCGGCCGGATCCGGGCCCGCGCCGTTCCGCGCCGACGGGCGTGACGGGCGCGACGGGGCCGCGAACTCCGCGATCAGGCGCCGTGTCACCGCCGGGGCGATCAGGCCCTCGCCGCGCGCCACCGTCCGTACCGCCTCGATCAGGTCCTGCGCCTCGGTGTTCTTCAGCAGGAAGCCGGCGGCCCCGGCGCGCAGCGCGCCGAAGACGTACTCGTCCAGGTCGAACGTCGTGAGGACGAGGACGTCGGCGAGGCCCTCGGTCACCACCTGCCGGGTCGCGGACACCCCGTCGAGCCGCGGCATCTGAATGTCCATCAGCACCAGGTCCGGCCGCAGCTCCCGGGCGAGCCGCACCGCCTCCTCGCCGTCCCGCGCCTCCCCGACCACCTCGACGTCCGGCGCGCTGCGCAGGATGAGCACCAGCCCGGCCCGTACCGCGCTCTGGTCCTCCGCGACGAGCACGCGCACCCGTTGCCCGTGTCGGCTGTCCGTCATGCGTCCGGCTCCTTGTCGTCCTCCGTCACGGGCAGCTCCGCCCGTACCCGCCAGATCTTCTCGTCCCGCTCCACCACCGGGCCCGCCTCGAACGCCCCGCCCACCAGGGCGATCCGCTCCCGCATCCCCACCAGCCCGGCGCCCGAGCCCGGCACCCGCGGGCCGGGCCGGACGCCGTACGGGCTCGTCACCTCCACCGTCAGCGCGTGGTCCGCCGACCGCAGGACGACGGCGACCTCGCCGGGGTCGGCGTGCTTCAGCGCGTTCGTCAGCGACTCCTGGACGATGCGGTACGCCGCCAGCTCGACCGGCGCCGGCAGCACGGTGTCCGGCGCGCGGCCGTCGAACAGCCGGAACGTCAGGCCGCTTCCGGCACCGTTCGTCCGCGCGTGGCGCACCAGCGTGTCCAGGCCGTCGAGGGTCGGGGCGGGGGCGGGTTCGTCGTGCTCGCCCCGGTCGCGCAGCAGTCCGATGAGGCGGCGCATCTCCGCGAGGCCCTCGACGCTGTTCTCCCGGATGACGCCGAGCGCCTCCCGCGAGGTCTTCGGGTCGTCCAGCGACAGCGCGGCGGTGGAGTGGATCGCGATCGCGGACAGGTGGCCCGCCACCAGGTCGTGCAGCTCCCGCGCCATCCGCGCCCGCTCGGCGATCACCGCCTCCCGGCGGTCCCGCTCGGCCAGCAGCGCCGTCTGCTCCGCGCGCAGCCGCGCGGTGTCGGCGGCCTGCCGGTGGTTGCGGACGACCGCGCCGGTGATCGCGGGGAAGAAGGAGATCAGGGCCGTGACCACCCCGATCAGCAGGGCGATCGGCTCCCGGTACCAGGCCAGGAAGCCGAGCGTCACCCCGATGGTGATCAGGCCGGTGGTGACCGGGATGCGGCGCGCCGAGGCGGGCGGGCCGTACACGACGGCCGCGTACACGATGTCCGCGAACATCACGATCGTCATCAGGTTGCCGCGCGTGAACTGGTCCCCGACGACGGCGACCGTGCCGGCGACCAGCGCCGTGCGCGGCATGGTCCGGCGCACCAGCGCCAGCGCGGTCATCACGAGGAGCGGCACCAGCACCACCGCACCGGCCGGCAGCCCGGAGCTCGGCCCCTGCGAGTACAGCCCGAACGCCCACAGCACCAGGCCGCAGGCCAGCCCGGCCGCGGCGATCAGCGCATCGGCGCGATGCGTACGGGGGAGTCTCACGGGTCCATCCAACACGGTGGCCCGCCCGGGGGCGTCCACGCGCGGGCGGAGCGTCGACTACATCGAAGGATGCAGTACCGATTCGTCACCGGCGACGACGAAACGGCGGCCGGGCGCCGGGAGGCTGGAGGGGTACAGAAGGCCCGCCGGAGGGCCGCCGGAGGGAGAACCGCTGTGGTCGTCGCACTGATCGTCATCTGTGAGGTCGGCTTCTGGGTGCTGCTGGCCGCCGGGCTCGCCACCCGCTACCTGTTGAAGATGCCCCGCACGGGCGCCGCGCTGCTGCTGTGCGAACCGCTGCTGGAGGTCGTACTGCTGGTCGCCACGGCGATCGACCTCAAGAACGGCGCCGAGCCGAGCTGGGAGCACGGCCTGGCCGCGCTCTACATCGGCTACACCGTCGGCCACGGCCACCGCACCGTGAAGTGGCTCGACGGCCACGCCGCCCACCGCCTCGGCGGCGGCCCCCGCCCGGTGCCGCCCCCGCGCTACGGCATGGCCCGCGCCCGCCACGAGGGCCGCATCTGGCTCGGCACCCTCGTGGGGGCGGCGGTCGCCACGGTCCTGCTGTGGCTGGCGATCCTGTACGTGGACGACCCGAGCCGCACCGGCACGCTGGGCGGCTGGATGGGCGGCGCGTGGCGGGCCGCCGGGATCCACGGGCTGATCGCCCTGTCGTACTTCGTCTGGCCGAGGAAGGGCCCGGAGGAGCCGGAGAAGCAGCGCGAACCGATCCGGGTGAGCCGTAGCTAGCGCTCCCCGCCCGGGACCCACAGCACGTCGCCGACCTCCTTGTTCGCCGTCCTGGCGAGGATGAACAGGAGGTCGGACAGCCGGTTCAGGTACGTCGCCGTCAGGGCGTTCATCGTCTCCCCGTGCACCTCCAGCGCGGCCCACGTCGAGCGCTCGGCGCGACGGACCACCGTGCACGCCTGGTGCAGCAGCGCCGCGCCCGGCGTGCCGCCCGGGAGGATGAAGGAGCGCAGCTTCTCCAGGTCCTCCAGGAAGCGGTCGCAGTCCGCCTCCAGCTTGTCGATGTACGACTGCTCCACGCGCAGCGGCGGGTACTCCGGGTCCGGAACGACCGGGGTCGCCAGGTCCGCGCCCACGTCGAACAGGTCGTTCTGGACGCGGACGAGGACCTTGACGACGTCCGCGTCGAGCTTCCCCAGCGCGATCGCCGTGCCGATGACGGCGTTGGCCTCGTTGGCGTCGGCGTACGCCGCGATCCGCAGATCGGTCTTGGCGGTCCGGCTCATGTCGCCGAGCGCCGTCGTGCCCTTGTCGCCGGTGCGCGTGTAGATGCGCGTCAGATTGACCATACGGCCACCCTAGTTACGCGCCGGCCTTCCGGAACACCCGTGTGCCCACCGTCACGGCCAGCCCGGCGAACGCGACCGCGACCAGCACCCCGTACAGCATCGCCGTACTCGCGTACTCCCCGACGTACGCCGCCCGCACCGCGTCCACCAGGTAGCGGAACGGCATGAGGTGCGACAGCCCGTCCAGCCAGGCGGGGGCCAGCGCCATCGGCAGCATCAGGCCCGACAGCAGCATCGACGGCATGGTGACGGCGTTGACGACCGGCCCGAACTCGTGGGGTGCCGAGACCTTCATCGCCAGCGCGTACGACAGCGAGGCCAGCGCCATCGTCAGGACGGCGACGAAGCCGAAACCGATGAGGACCCCGCCGAGCGGCGCCCGCAGGCCCATCGCGACCGCCGCCAGCACCAGCAGCACCGCTTGGAAGACGAGGAGGGCCGCGTCCCGCAGGACCCGCCCCAGCAGCAGGGCGAGGCGGCTGGCCGGGGTGACCCGCAGCCGCTCCACCACGCCCGTCTGCTTCTCCACGATGACCGAGAAACCGGCGAACGACGCCCCGAAGAGCCCGAGCTGAAGCAGCAGCCCGGGGACGAGCACCTGCCACGAGTCGCCCTGCGCACCGAGCGGCAGCCCGGTGAGCAGCGGCCCGAAGAAGAGCAGGTACAGCAGCGGCATCAGCACGCCGAAGAGCATGTGGAAATTCGAGCGCAGCGTCGCGCGGGCGTACCGCCCGAAGACGAGCGCGGTGTCGTGCAGCAACAAGGCAGGCTCCTAGACCGCGAGGGGTGTGGGGTCGGTGGGCGCGGGGCGGCGCCCGGTGATGGCGAGGAAGGCGTCCTGCAGGGACGCGTCCGCCGCGCCGGCGTACCGCTCCTTGAGCTCCGCCGGGGTGCCCTCGGCGACCACCACGCCCTTGTCGACGACGACGAGCCGGTCCGCGAGCGCGTCCGCCTCGTCGAGGTAGTGGGTGGTGAGGAAGACGGTGGTGCCGTGCTCGTCGCGCAACCGCCGCACCAGCCGCCACAGGTCCGCCCGGCTACCGGGGTCGAGGCCGGTGGTCGGCTCGTCGAGGAAGAGCACCTCGGGGCGGTGGACGAGCCCGAGGGCGATGTCGAGCCGCCGCCGCTGCCCGCCGGAGAGGGCCGCGCACGGCCGGTCGAGCAGTTCGGCCAGGTCCAGCTCCCGCGCGAGCTCCTCGGCGCGGGCGGCCGCCTCGGCCTTGGACAGCCGGTAGAGGCGGCCCTGGGTGACGAGCTCCTCGCGTACCGAGATCTGCGGGTCGACGCCGCCGGACTGGGCGACGTACCCGATCTTCCGCCGTACGCCGGCGGGGTCGGCGACCAGGTCGCGCCCGGCGACCGTGGCGGCGCCGCCGGTCGGCGGGAGCAGCGTGGTGAGCATCCGCAGGGTGGTGGTCTTGCCGGCCCCGTTGGGGCCGAGGAAGCCGAGGATCTCGCCGGGCCGCACGGTCAGGTCGACGCCGCGCACGGCTTCGACGGGGCCGTTGCGGGTGCGGAAGGTGTGGGCCAGTCCGGCCGCGCTGATGATGGGCATGACCCCAGAAAAGCAGAGCGACTTAAATTTTGCAATGTCTCCAAGTTTTCAGTCATCCCAGGAAAGCTAGGATGAGGGCATGACGACCACCGGGGAGCCGAACGGGGCGAGCGAGAGGCGTGGGGGGCGCGAGGCGCGTGAGGTGCCCGAGGCGCCCGAGGGGCTGAGGGAGCGCAAGAAGCGGCAGGCCAGGCGCCACATCTCCGATGTCGCCACGGGCCTGTTCCTGGAGCGCGGCTTCGACGCGGTGACGATCGCCGAGATCGCCCGGGCCGCCGACGTCTCCGTCAACACGGTCTACAACTACTTCCCCGCCAAGGAGGACCTCTTCCTCGACCGGAGCGAGGACCTCGTCGACCGGGTCTCCCGGTGGGTCAGGGGCCGGCGCCCGGGGGAGTCGGCCGCCGAAGCCGTCCTGCGCGAGCTGCGCGAGGCGGTCGAGGGCCTCTCCAACGCCGTCGGGCTCTTCCCGGGCTACGCCGACTTCATGCAGGTCATCCTGGACGCGCCCACCCTGCGCTCCCGTCTCTGGGAGATCCAGGGGCAGGCCCTGGAGAACCTGGAACGCACCGTGCGGGCGGAGGTCGGCGCGGACGACGCCGACCCCGTGCCCCTCCTCGTCGCCGGCCAGCTCAACTGGCTGCACTCCACCCTCATGCGCTGGATCACCGCCCAGATGCTGCGCCGCCGCGACCCCGCCGAGGTCTCGCGCGAAGCGCTCGTCCTCCTCGACGAGATGGAGGAGCTGCTGGGCGAGCGGGTGCTCACCTATGGGGTGAAAAGCCGGGGATGACCCGCCGGAAGTCTCACCTGACGGGCCGTATCAGTGTGATGTCCGTCATGTGAGACGTGACGCGCATCTCTTCGCCGCCACACGGGCGCCGCCGGACGCTAACCTCCCGCCGAAGGGCCGAAAAGTAAACAGGCGTTAAGGGGTAGAACGTGGCCAGGAAGCTCGCCGTCATCGGGGCCGGACTCATGGGATCCGGAATCGCGCAGGTCTCGGCCCAGGCGGGCTGGGAGGTCGTGCTGCGTGACGTCACCGACGCGGCCCTGACCCGCGGTACGGACGGCATCAAGGCGTCGTACGACAAGTTCGTCTCCAAGGGCAAGCTGGACGCCGCCGACGCCGAGGCCGCCCTCGCCCGGATCACCACGACCACCGACCTCGACGCGGTCGCCGACGCCGACATCGTCGTCGAGGCGGTCTTCGAGAAGCTGGAGGTCAAGCACGACATCTTCCGTACGCTCGACAAGCTCGTACGCGACGACGCCGTGCTCGCCTCCAACACGTCCGCCATCCCGATCACCAAGATCGCCGCCGTGACGGAGCGCCCGGAGCGCGTCGTCGGCACCCACTTCTTCTCGCCCGTCCCGATGATGCAGCTGTGCGAGCTGGTACGCGGCTACAAGACGAGCGACGAAACCCTCGCCACCGCCCGCGAGTTCGCCGAGTCCGTCGGCAAGACCTGCATCGTCGTCAACCGCGACGTCGCCGGGTTCGTGACGACCCGTCTCATCTCCGCGCTCGTCGTCGAGGCAGCGAAGCTGTACGAGTCGGGCGTCGCCTCCGCCGAGGACATCGACATCGCCTGCAAGCTCGGCTTCGGGCACGCCATGGGCCCGCTCGCCACCGCCGACCTGACGGGCGTCGACATCCTGCTGCACGCCACCGGCAACATCTACACCGAGACCCAGGACGAGAAGTTCGCGCCGCCGGAGCTGATGCGCCGGATGGTGGACGCCGGTGACATCGGCCGCAAGAGCGGGCAGGGCTTCTACAAGCACTGAGCCGTGTCGGCGGTTACGCCATCACCCCGAGGGGTGAATTCGGTATCGGTTCGCTTACAAGGCGCAACTGCTCCACCGGTACGGCAGTCAGTTGATGCATAGAAAGAACCTGACGACCACAGCACCATCACAGCACTCTCGGGGAGCGCATATGCATATCAGGGGCGACCACGCCGAGCTGGTCGTCGGGGGCCGCCTCGACGTCCGCAGCGCGGCGGACGCCCGTACGGTCCTGCACTCGGCCGTCGACGACGGCGCCGGGGACCTGGTGCTCGACCTGACCGGCCTCGACTCCTGGGACGCCACCGGACTCGGGGTCATCATGGGCGCTCACCGGCGTGCGGGCCGCTGCGGCCGCCGGCTGGTGCTGCGGGGCGTACCGCCCCAGATGCAGCGCCTGCTGGTGGCCACCCGGCTGCACCGCATCCTCGCCATCGAGGGCGGCATCGCCGCCGAAACGTTGCCCCGCGTCTGACACCGGGCGGCCCGTCGCAGGCCGTGGCCGTACGCCACAGGCGCACAATCCTCACAAGACCGTGACGTCTTGGGCGGCACGGCACCCCGGCGCTTCCTCGATACTGGGCGAACGTCTAGGGTTCGGTCGCCTGCCGAATGACGAACCCACCGGCGGGCACCGGACCAGAAGCGCCAGCGGCGTGCGGAACGGCCGGGAGGGACTTCGGCGCGCACCGCTTTTGGGGGCACACACCATGAACCCGATGAACCGAGGGCCGGCTGAGTACGGCCACGACAAGGATGACAACGACACCGGCGGCGACGGTTCCCGCCGTGCCCACTCCGCGTCGCGCGACGACGCGCCGCCGCGCGAACGCGGCGGTGAACGCGGTGCCGAGCGCGGCCTGCCGGCCGGCCCCGCCCGTACCGCCCAGATCGTCGCGGGCGACCTGCTGCTCACCGTCAACCCGATAGACGGCAGCGAGATCGAACCGTGCCCGCCCGGCCGGCAGCCCGCACCGCCGGGCCGCCGCACCGCCGAGGAGCGCGTCGAACGGGCCCGCGCCGCGGGCCCGCCCGTGCCCCCCGGCCCCGCCGCCCGCCACCTGACGCTGCTGGAGCGCCAGGAGGAGCGCGAGCGGCTGGTACGGCTCCTGGCGCGCGGCCGCTCCGTCCGGCTGACCGGGCCCCACGGCTCCGGCCGCACCGCGCTGCTCGACGCCGTCGCGACCGACTGCGCCGACCTCGCCCCCGACGGCGTCGTACGGCTCAGCGGCCACCGCCGCACGGCCGCCGAGCTGCTGTACGAGCTCTACGCCACCGTGTACCGCGCGCCCGGGCAGCGGCCCGACCGCGCGGGGCTGCCGGCCGCCGTGCGGGAGATCGGCGCCGTCGTGGTCGTCGACGACCTCGAGTTCGGCGGCACCGCGCTGGACGAGCTGCTCGAGGCCGCGCCCGAGTGCGCCTTCCTGCTCGCCACCACGCCCGACGTCGCCGCGCCCTCGCCCGACTCGCACCTCGAAGAGGTCTTCCTGGGCGGGCTCGGCCGGGGCTCCGTCCTGGAGCTGCTGGAGCGCGGCGTCGACCGTGCGCTCACCGACGAGGAGGCGAACTGGGCGGCGGACCTCTGGTTCGAGTCCGAGGGCCTGCCCCTGCGCTTCGTCCAGGCCGGCGCCCTGCTGCGGCAGCGCGACGAGCTGAGCGCGGGCGCCGGGACCAGGAGCGCGGACGCGGACGAGGACGGCGACCAGGAGCTCGCGGACGACGCGTCCGGCGACGCCGACGTCTTCACCGGCACCCGAGCCCTCCCTCTGCCCACGCTCGCCGAAGGCGCCGCGCCCGCGGCGCTGCTCGCCTCCCGGCTCTCCGAGTCGGCGCGCGAGACCCTGCGCTTCGCGGTCGCCCTCGGCGGCGAGGTGCCGCACCAGGCGCACCTGCCGGCGCTGGTCGGCGACACCCATGCGGACGCCGCCCTCGCCGAGCTGCTCGGCTGCGGGCTGCTCACCCCGGTCGGCTCACGCCACCGGCTCGCCTCCGGGGTGCTCGCCCAGCTCACCCGGAGCGGGTACGACAAGGGCGCGGTCGCCCGCGCCCACACCGCCGCGCAGCACTACGCCTGGTGGGCCGCGCACCCGTCGGTCACCTCCGAGCGGGCCTGCGCCGAGGCGGACGCGGTGCTCGCCGCGATGGCCGCGCTGGTGCCCGGGGGAGAGGCCGGCCACGCGAGCGCGGCCGTACTGCTGGCCCGCAGCGCGGCGCCCGCCTTCGCGGCCGGGCTGCACTGGGCCGCCTGGGAGCGGGCGCTCCGCACCGGCCAGGAAGCGGCCCGCATTTCGGGCGAAGTGGCCGAAGAAGCGTATTTCCATCACGAGTTGGGTGTCCTCGCGCTCTGCTCCGGGAACCTCGACCGGGCCCGCGCCGAGCTGGAGGCGTCCATCGGCATGCGCGGCGCGCTCGCCGACAAGCGCGGCACGGTCGCCGGGCGCCGGGCCCTGGCCCTGGTCGTCGACCGCGAACGGGGCGCGCTGTCGGCCGGCCGTCCGGCGGCGGCCGAGGTGGCGCGGCGCGAAGGGCCGGAGACCCCCTCCGGCGGCGTACCGACCCCCGCCGGCGGCCTTGGGGCCCTCCCGTACCTGCCGGGCCTGTCGCGCGAGACCCCCTCCGGCGCCCTGCGCAAGGACGCTCCCGGTACGCCGGGGTCGGCGGCGGGTGCAGCGGGTGCAGCGGGTGCGCGGCCGGGGCAGGCCGCCCTGGGTGCCGGGCCCGTGGGTGCCGGGCCCCTGGCCGCCGGGCCCCGCCCGTCCGCGCCCGGCTCCTCACCGTCCGGTTCTTCGGGGCCCGGCTCCGCGGGCCCCGGTTTCCCGCGGCCGGGTGCTTCGCGCCCCGGCCTCTCCGGGCTCGGCTCCTCCGCGCGGCGCACCCTGCTCACCGGCGCCCGGCGCAATCTCGTCGCGGCGAGCGCGGGCGCGCTCCTCGCCGCCGTGCTCGGCACGGTCGTCACGCTCGGCGCCACCTCGGGCGGCGAGGAGGACGAGGGCGGCTCGGGCCGCGTCACCTCCGACCAGACGGCCACCGTGGACGACGGCAATGGCGGCGGCTCGGACACCGAGGAGCCCGGCCAGGACTCCACCCGCGACCCCGCCGACGGCTCCACCGGAGGCTCCGGCGGTACCGGCGGTCCGGGCGGCTCCGGCGGCCCCGGCGCCTCGGCCCGGCCGGGTGAGTCGGGCTCGGCGGGCAGCCCGACCGCTCCGGGCGGCGGCACCCCCTCCGCGACGACCGGCTCGACGTCGACCAGCGGCACCTCACCGACGTCCGGCGGCAGCAGCTCCACGTCGACCGGCGGCAGCTCCTCGCCCAGCAGCACCGGCGGCGGCAGCTCCTCGCCGGCCACCACCGGCGGCAGCAGCGGCGACCCCTCGCCGAGCACCTCCGGCGGCAGCACCACCTCGCCGCCGACCACGAGCGGCGGCGCCACGACGGGCGACGCCGGCAGCAGCACGAGTGGCTCCACCACGGGCGACCCCACGACCGGAGGCACGGCGGACGGCGGCGCCGACAGCGGCGGCACCGACACCACGAGCGGCGGCGCGGGCGGCGGTACCACCGGCGGCGGCGCCGACACCACCGGCGGTACGACGACCGACGGGGGCGCGCCCAGCAGCTCCTGAGACGCGGAACACGGACCGCGGAACACACGGAAGGCCCCGGGCGACCGAAAACGTCGCCCGGGGCCTTCCGCGTACCGCTGGTCAGAGGAGCCGAGAACGGCTCAGAACAGCCGCAGCTTGTCGTCCTCGATGCCGCGCAGCGCGTCGTAGTCCAGCACCACGCACCCGATCCCGCGGTCCGTCGCCAGCACGCGCGCCTGCGGCTTGATCTCCTGCGCCGCGAAGATGCCCCGCACCGGCGCCAGGTGCGGGTCGCGGTTGAGCAGCTCCAGATAGCGCGTGAGCTGCTCCACACCGTCGATCTCGCCGCGCCGCTTGATCTCCACGGCGACCGTGGCCCCGTCCGCGTCGCGGCAGAGGATGTCCACGGGACCGATGGCAGTGGGGTATTCGCGCCGGATCAGCGCATAACCGTCCCCCAATGTCTCGATCCTGTCGGCGAGGAGCTCCTGGAGGTGCGCTTCCACGCCGTCCTTGATGAGGCCGGGGTCCACACCGAGCTCGTGCGACGAGTCGTGGAGGATCTCCTCCATCGTGATGATCAGTTTCTCGCCCGCTTTGTTCACGACCGTCCACACGCTGTCGTCACCCTCCTTGAGGGTGCACGGCGGGGACATCCAGTTGAGCGGTTTGTACGCCCGGTCGTCCGCGTGAATGGAGACGCTGCCGTCTGCCTTGACGAGGATCAGACGGGGGGCGGAGGGCAGGTGGGCGGTGAGCCGGCCCGCGTAGTCCACGGAGCAGCGGGCGATGACGAGACGCATGGTGCGCAACGCTACAAGACAGCCGCTCTTCCGCGCGATTCGGTCCTAAACCCCCGTACGTACATGGCCGGTTGTGGCCCCATTCTCCTGGTGCGCTCCGGACAGCGCGCTTACCGTGGACGCGGGAGGTCGTCGCCCGGGCACTCTGCGTGGCGTACGGGGCGTCCTCCTTCCCTGCCCGTAAGGCCTCGGTTCCGTCCGGGGCCGCGAGAGGAGAACCCATGTCGCTCGACGTCTCACCGGCGCTGTTGGAACAGGCCGAGCGAGGCGAGGTCGACGAAGCCGACTTCGTCGACTGCGTCCGGACCTCCCTGCCCTACGCATGGGAGATGATCAGCTCGCTGGTGGCCCAGCTGAAGGTGGACGGCGGCGCGTTCGCCGACAACCAGACGCCGCCGCCGGACGAGCAGGCACGCGGCCAGCTGCTGCGTGCGCTCGCGAGTGACGCGATCCGGGGTGCGCTCCAGCGGCACTTCGGGGTCCGTCTGGCGTTCCAGAACTGCCACCGCGTCGCGGTGTTCCCGCTGGACTCCTCGGTGGACGAGCGGTACAGCCGCTTCACTTCCGTACGGGCCCAGCTGCTGAACCAGTCGCCGGAACTGCGCGACTGCTGAGCCCGTGCTGCCGCTCCGCCTCGCGGGAGGCGCGCCTCGCACCGGGGCGGCAGCACCGATGGCCTCGATCTTCACGGCCTCGTGCCTCATGGGTTCAGGTGAGGAGCGGCAGCACCTCCGAGCCCAGCCGCCGTACGTTCTCCTCCGTGGCCAGGACGTCCCCCGAGCCCTCGACGAGCAGCGCGAAGCGCCTGATGCCCGTCCGCTCCGACGTCGCCGCGAGCCGGTCCGCCGCCCCTCGGGCCGTCCCCACCGGGTGCAGCCGGCACAGCAGCTCCGTGTACGCGACCGGGTCGCGCATCGCACGGTGCCGCCCGTCGACCGTCACATGGGCGTCCAGCCCCTGCTTCAGCCAGCCGGGCATCGCCTTCAGCAGCGCCTGGGCCGCGTCCGCCGCCCGGTCCGCGATCTGCGCCACACCCGCCGAGACGTGCCCGGCGGCGGCGCGGGCGATCACCTCGGGAGGGTGTCCGGCGGCGCGCGCCTCCGCCCGCCACAGCGCGACCATCTCCGCCTTCTCGTCGTCGCCGCAGTGCATGCCGAGCAGCATCGGCAGGGCTCGCTCGGCCGCCAGCCGTACGCTCGCGGGCGAGGTGCACGCGAGGACGGTCTCGGGGACCGGGTCGCCGTCGATCAGCTCGTCCGCCCTCGGGACGACGGCCACCTCGCGGAACCGGTGGCGCGGCCCGTCCGCCCCCACGCGCGGCTCGCGCAGCCAGCGCAGCAGCAGGTCCAGCGACTCCGGGAAGTCCCGCTCGTACGCCGCGAGGTCCGAGCCGAAGACCTCCAGGTCGACCCAGGGCCCGCCCCGGCCGACGCCGAGCGTGAACCGGCCCCCGGAGGTGACGTGCAGCAGCGCCGCCTGCTCGCCGAGCGTGACGGGGTGGGTGGTCGGCAGGACGCTGACCGCCGTGCCGACGCGGATCCGGCGGGTGCGGCCCAGCAGCAGTGCGGCGAGGGTGACGGCCGAGGGGCACACGCCGTACGGGACGAAGTGGTGCTCGGCGAGCCAGACCGAGTCCAGCCCGGCCTCCTCGGCGACCTCGGCCGAGCGGATCGCGCGGTGCAGCGTTTCGCCCTGTCCCTGGCCGGGAAACTGGGCGGCCAGTACGAAAGTTCCCACACGCATCGCCTGATGCCTCCTAGAGCGGCCGACGCGACTCCCCTCACGGCAACAACGCCTGGCAGGTGCCAAAGGCAACGGCCGACGGGCAAGTTGTTCTGATTTTCCGCTAACTGCCTCTGTCGTAGGCTTGACCGACCCAATTCGTGCCCGCCAAGTGAGGTGTCCCGTGTCTCCGCGCCGCAACCGCCCCCGTGGCGGCGAGAAGCCGAACGAGCGCGCCGCCGAGACGGGCGACCGGTACGGCGGTTTCCAGCGCAGCGAGACCTGGCAGGGCGAGGACTGGGCCGTCCGGCACGTGGCGGGCGCGAGCGCCGCGGGCAAGCGGTACCGGTGCCCCGGCTGCGACCAGGAGATCCCCTCCTCGGTTCCGCACGTGGTGGCGTGGCCGTCGTCGTACGGCGGCGTGGAGGACCGGCGCCACTGGCACAAGGCGTGCTGGAACGCGAAGGACCGCCGCACCACGCGGGTGCAGCGGTCCCGTAACGCGCCCCGGTACTAACCCGGACGAGTGAAGGTCTGTCTGTCGTGTGCCGGTGTCAGACGTCCCGCTTGTCGAGCGCCAGGAAGGCGCCGACCATGGCGACCGCCGTCACGCCCAGCATGATCCACAGCGGCTCCCAGCCGGACGGCCCGGTCTCGGTGACGGCGTTGTCGTAGAGGACGCCGAGCTGGCTCGGGATCGAGTACTCGAAGAGGGCCTGCCGCACGTCCTGGAGCGACTCCGCGACCATGAACAGCGCCAGGACCAGGGGCAGCAGGACGATGCCGAGCATCACCGTGATCGCGCCGGCCGAGTGGCGCAGCAGCGCGCCGACGGCGAGCGACAGCAGGCCGAGCGTCGCCACGTACAGGCCGACACCGACGGTGGCGCGGAACCAGTCCTCGCCGGTCGACGTGCCCGAGTCGACGATCGCGGTCTGGATCGCTCCGACGAGCGCGGCGACGGTGGTGGTGACCAGGAAGACCACCAGGAAGAAGACGATCGACTTCGCGGCGAGCACGCGGGCGCGGCTGGGGCACGCGGTGAGGGTCGTACGGATCATGCCGGTGCCGTACTCGGACGAGATGGTCAGCACGCCCAGCGTGATCACGCAGATCGAGCCCAGCAGCACGCCGAAGAAGCCGAGCGGGAGCACGGACTCGCCTTGGAGGTCCGTGTTGGTGCCGGCCACGGCGAAGGCGGAGAGCAGGCCGATGCCGATCATCAGCAGGATCATCACGCCGAGCGTCCACATCGTGGACCGGACGGATCGGATTTTGGTCCACTCGGAAGCGAGCGCGTCCCCGAGGTGGGCGCGGCGGACGGGGATGGGGGAGCTGTAGGAGTACGGCGGGGTGGTCATCGGGCGTCCTCGGGGTCGCTCTTGGTCAGGGAGGCCGGGGCGGGCGGGGCGACGGGCGGCTGCGCGGGCGGTGCCGACGGCGCGGCGGGCGGTGCCGCCTGGGGGGCGGGGGCGCCGGGAGCCGGGGCGCTCGGGGCGCTCGGGGCCGGAGCGCCGGCCGCGTACGGGTTCTGTCCGGGCGGCGGCGGGGCGTACCAGCCCTGCTGCGGCACCTCGGGGACCGCCGGCGGCGCGTACCCGCCCATCGCCGGCTGCTGCTGCGGCTGCATGAGCCCGGACCGCTGGTCGATGGTGGAGCGGTAGTCCACGGCCCCCTGCGTGAGCCGCATGTACGCCTCCTCCAGCGAGGCCTGGTGCGGCGACAGCTCCCAGAGCCGTACGTCCGCGTCGTGCGCGAGGTCGCTGATGCGCGGCAGCGGCAGCCCGGTCACGCGCAGGGCGCCGTCCGGCTCCGACATGACCTGCCCGCCGGCCTCGGCGAGCACGCCCATCAGCTTGTCCCGCTGCGCGGGCTCCGTCTGCGGCGTACGCACGCGCGCGAAGTCGGCGGAGTTGGCCGAGATGAAGTCCTTGACGCTCATGTCGGCGAGCAGCTGCCCGCGCCCGATCACGATCAGGTGCTCGGCGGTCAGCGCCATCTCGCTCATCAGGTGCGACGACACGAAGACGGTCCGGCCCTCGGCGGCGAGCGCCTTCATCAGGTTGCGCACCCAGAGGATGCCCTCGGGGTCCAGGCCGTTGACGGGCTCGTCGAAGAGCAGCACCTGCGGGTCACCGAGCAGCGCGGCCGCGATGCCGAGCCGCTGCCCCATGCCGAGCGAGAAGCCCTTCGACCGCTTCTTCGCCACGTCCTGGAGCCCGACGACGCCGAGCACCTCGTCGACCCGCCGCGCCGGGATCCCGGCGAGCTGCGCCAGCGACAGCAGGTGGTTGCGCGCACTGCGCCCACCGTGGACGGCCTTGGCGTCCAGCAGCGCGCCGACCTGCCGGGGCGCGTTCGGCAGCTTGCGGAAGGGGTGCCCGCCGATGGTGACGTGGCCGGCCGTCGGCTGGTCCAGGCCCAGGATCATGCGCATGGTCGTCGACTTCCCGGAGCCGTTGGGCCCCAGGAAGCCGGTGACGGTGCCGGACCGCACCTGGAAGGAAAGGTTGTACACGGCCGTCTTGGCGCCGTAGCGCTTCGTCAGGCCGACTGCCTCGATCATTCTCCAGCCCCATCGACAGGTCAGCTCAAGTCAGGGCGCGTAGCCCCCGTAGGAGGTAAGAGCGTATCGAGCGCTTGACGGTTCCGGCCAAGCCGTAAAAGCTGCGCGGCTGGCTGCGGTGGAGGGCGGCGGGCCGGGCCGCCCGGGTAGGGGCGTGGCCCCGGGCGTGCTGGGGTGCCGGGGCGCGGACGTCCGCGTGGGGGCGAGGTGTGGCCGCCCTCCTTTCCCGAGAGTCGCGGCCTCCGCCGCCCTGTCAAGGGCGCTCCCGCTGGCCGCGTCGGCTGCGCCGATGGGCTTCGCCCACCCTTGACAGGCCGCCTCCACCCGCGATCTTCCTCTCGGGAGGGCGGCCGGGGGGTGAGGGCCGGCGGCGAAGGTCTGCTGATGGCGGGGGTGCGCTGCCGGATGTCTGGTGGGGCTGGTGGTCCGCGGCGGTGGAACGGGGTGGCCCGGCTCGGCTCAGCGGCTGCGGCCCGTGGGCGGCCGGGTTCAGGACCTCGCTTCTGCCGGTGGTGGGTGCGCGGTGGTGGTGTGGGGCGGCAGGGGTTCTTCGGCGACCGCAATCCGGTGGTCGGCTGGGGTGCAGGCTGATGGCTGGGGTTGGTCGGTGGTCGGGGCGCGTGGCCGGGGTCTGGTTTGGGCGGGTTCCACATGCGTGGGATGAGGGGCGTGCGCCAACCGGACCAGACCGGCCGTGAGGCCGTCGCGGGGCCGGGCATATAGCCGGATTCCGGGCGTGGGGGTGTGGTGCGTGGGCACTTTGGTCGCCGTCTGGCCTGAGGACCGCTACCCGGCGGCGCCCGAGGGAGCTCGTCGCGGCCGAAGCGCCCACACGCCAGGCCGGAGCCCTGGTGCGGGCGAGACTTTCAGTCCGCCCGCTCGGGCGGGTTTTCTCGGCTCCGCGTGCGGCTCGGCATCGTTCGCCGACTTGGGGCTCGCGCACTCGCGGGGCCGAGAGCATCTAGGCGCTGAGTCTGCCCGGGCCATCCATGGCCTGGGGGGTCGTGATCACGCCCAACCGGCCCCAGCTACCCCACACCACGACCGCGTACCCACCACCGGGCAGGAGCGAGGTCTTGTGCCTCAGCCGACGGACGGGCCGCAGGCGCCAAGCAGGGACCTGCCGCCACATTGCGCTGCCGCGCAGTCCCACCCACGCTCCCGTCGCCCGGCAGCGCGCCCGCACCACAAGCAGACCTCCGCCGGGGCCCGCTCCCCTGGGCCGCCCTCTGAGTGTGAAGAGGCGGGTGGAGGCGGGCCGTCAAGGGTGGGCGAAGCCCATCGCGAAGCGACGCGACCAACGGGAGCGCCCTTGACGGGTCGCTGGAGCCCGCCACACTCGGAGCGAGGGCGGCCCCGCACCGCGACCAACCGCAGCCGCCCCACCCCTAGGAGCCGGAAAGGCGCGGCCGCGCGAACTCCGACTGCGCCCTCGGTGCCAGTTCGCACCACAGGAGCTTGCCGTTCCGGCCGAACAGGTCGTCCCCCAGCGGGTAACCGCCCCAGTTGTCCGCGTACATGTGCACCAGCAGCAGCCCGCGCCCGCTGTCCGCGTCTGACGGAGCGGGCGCGGGCTGTCGCATGCCCGGAGGTCGGTCGAAGGGTGCGGGGATGTGGGGGTTGGTGTCCCACACGCTGATCCGTAGCCACCCCTCCTCCATGCGCCGCAGCCGCAGCGTCGCCGGACCGTCGGAGTGGCGGTACGCGTTGGTGACCAGCTCGCACGCCAGCAGCTCGGCGGTGTCCGTGAGTTCATCCATGCCGTGACCGGCGAGCACCGCCCGCAGGGTCATCCGGGCCACGCGTGGTGCGCGGGGGGTGTGGGGGACTTGGAGCAGGTACGACCACGGGGCATGCGGGGATACGGTGTCCACGGAAGTCTCCTGTGGGGAGGTGGAGTTGGATCACTCGATGGCGAGACCGCGCGGTGGCAATGCCGCGGGGTGCGGTGCGCTTCCGGTATGCCGGTCGGGCCTGGCGAGTGGCGTGAGTCACACCGTAGAGCAATCGCTGTTATATCTAACAGTGATTCATGGCCAATTATCTCAAGTGTGCACGTGTGGGTGACACGTCCGCACGCATGTAGGTGCAGAACGGAGAGCCGTGCCCCCGACCCTTGCCCCCACCCTCCGCCAACGGCGGCTCGGAACCGAGCTGCGGAAGCTGCGTGAGCACGCAGGCCTGACGTCGACCGGTGCCGCTCAGCGCCTCGGGGTGAATCAAGCGCAGGTCAGCAGCATCGAGTCAGGGCGCTATGCGGTGAGTGCCGAACGGGTGCGGGCGTTCGCGCGCGCCTACGACTGCGCTGACGAGGCGTTGGTCGACGCGCTGTGCGCCATGACCGGAGGTCGGCCACGGGGTTGGTGGGACGAGTACCGCGACCATCTCCCTGCGGCCTTGGTGGACCTGGCGGAACTGGAGGACCACGCCAGGGAACTGCGCGTGAGCCTGGTCATCCATATCCCGGCGCTGCTGCAAACCGTCGACCACGCGCGCGCCCTGTTCCAGACCGTGGCTCCGCCGCTCCTCCCGTACGAGGTGGAGCATCGGTTGTCCCACCGCATCAAGCGACAGGGGATCCTGCACGGCAGTCGCCCTGTCCCCTACACGGCATTGATCCATGAAGCGGCCCTGCGCATGGGCTTCGGCGGGCGGGACGTCACGCGAGCGCAACTCCAGCACCTCATCGACATGGGCGAGCGGGACAACGTGGCGGTCCATGTGATCCCGTTCGGCAGCGGATTCCCTGGCACGGGTCAGTCCATCGACTACGTCTCGGGGCCGGTGCCGCAGCTCGATACGGTTCAGCTGGACACGCACCATGGCTGTGAGTTCCTCGACTCAAGGGCTCAACTGGCCAAGTACAGCTCCGTCCTCGATCGCATGGAGGCGGCGGCCCTGAACCCTGCCGAATCCCGTGACTTCATCCACCGGATCATCCGAGACCTTTGAGAGGGGAACCGGCGTTGCCTGTGTATCAATGGCGTAAGTCCTCCTACAGCGGCGACGCTTCGAACTGCGTCTGCGTCGCCGTCGCGCCCGACGGGGTCGTGCGCCTCCGGGACAGCAAGGTGCCCGAGACCGTCATCGAGGTGCGGGGCGAGGTGATGCGGCGGTTCGTCGGGGCCGTCGCCGTAGGGCGATACGGGCCCTTCGAGCAGGTCTGATCACGTTGTCGTCACGCCGGGATCCCGATTTGCGCAGGCGTGATCACTCAATTTCACAACTGCCTAGTGTTGACGCAGTCGCGACAAGCGGCACCCCCACTCAGCGAAAGTTGCGTCATGCGAAGCACCCTCGTCCGTCGTACCGCCGTCGCCGCCACCGCGGTTTCCCTGGCCGTGCTGGCCACCGCCTGCAGCGGTTCGGCAGAGAAGGGCGGGGACGCGGGGCAGAAGGGCGACAAGGGCAAGGCGTCCGCGCCCGCCGAGGCCGCCGAGGCGTCCGGTGCGAAGGCGCCGTCCTCCGCCGAGCTGGAGAAGCTCGCGCTCGTCGAGGGGGACGTGCAGCTGCACGAGGTGAAGCCGGCGACCGCCGCCGAGAAGATCACGGCCGCCGAGATCACGACCGACAAGCCGGAGTGCCTCCCCGTCGCCCACGCGGTGGCCGGCGTGGCGCAGGGGCAGCCCGCGGGGACCACCGAGGCGCGGCGGGTGACCGAGAAGCCCGAGAAGAACAAGAAGGCGGTCGAGGGGGGCGACATCATGGCGGCGTTCAACCTGACGACCACCCAGGTCGTCCTCGGCTCGTACGACGGCAAGGGCGCCGAAGGAGCCTTCGCGGCGCTGCGCAAGGCCGCGGCCGACTGCGTCGGCGGGTTCACCACCACGTGGAAGGGCGAGCAGTCGAAGGTGGCCAAGGTCACCGAGCTCAAGGCCGCCGGTGGCGACGAGGCCGCCGCCTGGGGCGTCGCCCTGGATCAGGACGGCGAGACGGTGACGTACAAGATCACCGCCGTGCGCAAGGGCGCCGTGATCGGGTCCTTCTCCTCGTTCAACCTCATCAGCGCGCAGGGCAAGGACTTCCCGCTGCCCACCGCCGTCATCGAGGCGCAGGTCGCCAAGCTCGGCTGAGAGCGGTAAGGCGCAGCCGGTGCGTACGCGCGGTCGGGGAAACCGGCCGCGCGTACGCGTTGCCGCCCTCTCCCCGAGGGTCACGGACCCCTCCCTGATCGCTGCTAGGGTGACGTGCGCTCGTCAAGGACGGGCCCCTTCCGCACCCACTCACACCTTCAACGGGGGTTGAACGTGAAGCTTCGCCATGTCCGCGCGGTCGCCGTCTTCGGCATCGTCCTCGTCACCCTGACCGGCGCCCGTGGCTCGCACGGTGGCTCCTGCGGCGGCAGCAGCAGTGGCAGCAGTGGCAGCAGCAGTAGCAGTAGCAGCGGCGGCAGCGACGGCGGCACCAGCACCAGCGGTGGTTACGACGGCTCGACCGGGACCACGGGGTCCACCGACTCCACCTCCGGCTCGACCTCCGGCTACGGCGACAGCGGCTACACCAGCGGCTACACCACCAGCGGCACCTCGACCAGTGGCAGCAGCGGCAGCAGCGGCGGCGGCAGCAAGGGCAAGGCCGGTGACGACAAGGGCGTCTCCATCACCGAGTGCTTCTACGACCCGAGCCGGGGCATCGTGGCGCGCGTCAGCGCCCACAACACCAGCACCTCGGAGCAGTACACCTACAAGTTCCAGGTCCGCTTCACCGACCCGGAGCGCAACGTCCTCGGCACCCGGGACTCCATGATCCCGTGGGTGCAGCCGGGCAAGCTGGAGAAGACCGACGTCGCCACCCCGTACTGGGCCAAGGACGGCGACGGCAGCGGCGGCTCCTGCGAGCTCGTCAGCGTCAGCCGCACCACGCTCTGATCCACCTCGTGCGGCGGCGCGTCACCTCGGATTCGCGCCGCCGCACACCGTCTACGCGTCCCGCCGCTTCAGCACCACGTACCCGCCGGCCAGCGCCGCCGCCACCCACAGCACCATGATGCCGAGCCCGCCCCACGGGCCGTACGGCGCCGGATCGCTGCCCATCGCACCCGGCACCACCTGCATGATCGTGGAGCCCGCCTGGTCCGGGAAGTACTCCGCCACCTCCTTCGCCTTCGGCACGGCCGACAGGATCTGGGAGATGAGGAAGAAGAACGGCACCAGGATGCCCAGCGACAGCACCGTCGAGCGCAGCATCGCCGCCACGCCCATCGAGAACACCGCCATCAGGCCCATGTAGAGACCGCCGCCGACCACGGCGCGCAGGACGTTCTCCTCGCCGATGCCCGTGCGGTGCTCGCCCAGCAGCGCCTGGCCCAGGAAGAACGAGGCGAAGCTCGTCAGCAGGCCGACGGCCAGCGCGAGCACGCCCGCCACCGCGATCTTGCCGAAGAGGAACGTACCGCGCCGGGGCACGGCCGCCAGCGAGGTGCGGATCATGCCGGTGCTGTACTCGGTGCCGACGACCAGGACCCCGAACACCACCATCGCCAGCTGGCCCAGCAGCATGCCGGAGAAGCTGACCACGGTCGGGTCGAACGTCGCCTGCTCGATGGGCGGCATGTCGTCGAAGGTCGCCTTCACCAGCGCGCTGAGCGCCGCGCCCATCGCGACCGTCACCACGAGCGCGCTCGCCAGTGTCCAGACCGTCGACGAGACCGTACGGATCTTGGTCCATTCGGAGCGCAGGACCGCGGGGACCGATGCCATCGTCGTCAGACCTCCCTCGGGGCCCACTGCGGGGCGTCCGCGGCGTGCGCGTGGTACTCCACCGCAGCCGCCGTCATCTGCATGAACGCCTCTTCGAGCGAGGCCCGCTGCGCACTCAGTTCGTGCAGCGTGATCCCGTGCCGGCCCGCCAGCTCGCCGATCGCCTCCGTCGTCGTGCCGTCGACCTCCAGCGTGCCGCCGGCCGTCTCGGTCGCCGTCAGACCGGCGGCGAGCAGGGCCTCGCGGAGCTCGGCGCGCTGCGGTGAACGTACCCGGACGTAACTTCTGGAGTTCTGGTGAATGAAATCCGCCATCGAGGTGTCGGCGAGCAGCTTGCCCTGCCCGATCACGATCAAGTGGTCGGCGGTCAGCGCCATTTCACTCATCAGATGGCTGGAAACGAAGATCGTCCGGCCTTCGGCGGCCAGCGTCTTCATCAGATTGCGGATCCAGTGAATTCCCTCGGGGTCCAGACCATTGACGGGTTCGTCGAAGAGGAGGACTTGTGGATCACCCAGCAGCGCGGCGGCGATTCCCAGCCGCTGGCCCATTCCCATCGAGAAACCTTTCGGTTTCTTCTTGGCCACGGCGGTGAGTCCCACAAGATCGAGAACTTCGCCCACCCGGCGCTCCGGAATGCGATTGGACTGGGCCAGACAGAGCAGGTTGTTGTACGCGCTGCGCCCGCCGTGCATGGCCCTCGACTCCAGCAGCGCGCCGATGTACTTGAGCGGCTCGTCCAGGTCCCGGTAGTGCTTGCCGTCGATCCGGACCGTCCCGTTGGTCGGATGGTCCAGACCGAGCATCATCCGCATGGTGGTCGACTTGCCGGCGCCGTTCGGCCCGAGGAAGCCCGTCACCACGCCGGGGCGCACCCGGAAGGAGAGGTGGTCGACCGCCGTCTTCGTACCGAACCGTTTCGTCAGCCCCTCGAGCTCGATCATCCGACCACGCTACGGGCGCACCAAGCCCCCCGCCACCGGTACGCACCGGAAAGTCGGGGGGCCGTGAGGAGCGATCAGCTCGTACGCCGCCGGGTCAGCGGCCCTGCTGCGCCGGGACGCCGCGCGAGACCGGCTCGTCGTCGACCGGGGACCCCGCCGCGGCCACCGCCGCGCCGGTCAGCGTGGCCAGCATCTCGCGGACGTTGGTCAGCTGGGCGTTGATGGAGTCGCGACGGTTCGTCAGCGCGGCCAGCTCGCGCTCCGATTCGCTGCGGATCCGGTCCGCCTTGGCGTTCGCGTCGGCCACGATGTCCTCGGCCTGGCGCTGCGCGGTCTCCACCGTCTGGCGGGCCCGGCGCTCCGCGTCCGTACGCAGCTTCTCCGCCTCCAGGCGCAGCTGCTCCGCCCGGTGCTCGATCTCGGCGAGGCGCTTCTCCGCCTTGGCCTGACGGGCGGCCAGGTCGCGCTCGGACTGCTCCCGCCGCTTGGCGAGGTTCGTCTCGAAGTCGGCGGCGGCCTGCGCGGCCTTCGCGCGGGTCTCCTCGAAGAGGGCGTCCGCCTCCTCGCGCTTGGACTGCGCGTCCTTCTGCGCCTCGGAGCGCAGCGTGTTCGCCTCGCCCTGGGCCTTCTCGACGATCCGGACACCCTCGTCCTCGGCCTTCGCCTTGCGCTCGGCGGCGAACGCCTCGGCGTCGTTGCGCACCTGCTGCGCGGCCGCCTCGGCCAGCTCACGGTGCTGCTCGGCGGCGCGACGGGCCTCCTCGCGCAGGTCCTTCGCCTCCTCCTCGGCCAGGCGGAGGATCTTCTCGACACGGGCACCGAGGCCGGCGTACGACGGCTCGGCGTCGCTGACCTGGGCCTGGGCGTTCTGGGTCTCGAGGTGGAGCTCCTCGATGCGCTTTTCCAGAGAGGTGATACGGGCCAGAGCACTGTCTCGGTCGGCGACGAGCTTGGTAATGCGGTCGTCCACCTGACCGCGGTCGTAACCACGCCGCACGAGCTCGAAGCCGAAGGGGGAGGAAGTGTCGCTCATGGGGTTCCTGTCGAATGAGACCGGTGAGGTGTTAGGGGGAATCCTAGGGGCCGAGGCGGCGTGTCTTCGAGCGGATGCCCGTTCAAACTACAGAATGTCCAGCCTTTTGAGTGGCTTAACCGTCGGATGACTTGCTACTCGAACGGGTAACCCCGGCCGTCGCGCCCGCCTTGACTCCGCTGTCCTTGGTACCCCCTGACGGCGCTTCGAACGACTCCAATGCCTCCAATACGTCCTGAACGCGCGAAATCTCCGCCTGAATGTCCTCGCGCCTGCGCACCAGAACCTCCAGTTCCCGCTTCCCTTCCGAGATCATCTTCTCGGCTTCGCGCTCCGCGTCCGCCTTGATCTTTTCGGCCTGACGGGTGAGCTCGGCCTTCTTCTGCTCGGCCTCCTTGAGCAGCCCTTCGGCCTTCTTCACCGCCGAGATACGGACCTTCGCCGCCTCCGAATTGGCGTCCGACAGCAGCTGCTTCGCCTTCTCCTCCGCCTCGGCGCGCTGCTCGGTGGCAGCCTTGACCAGCTTGTCCACCCGTTCGCCCGCCGACTTCATCTGTTCGGCGGCCTCCCGACGGGCCCGTTCGTGCAGCTCCTCGATCTCCGACTCGGTCCGCGAGCGCAGCTCCTCCGTGCGCTCCCTTATGGCCGTGGCGTCACCGCGCGCCTCGCGCAGCAGCTCGTCCGCGTCCGTCCGGGCCTTCTCCACGAGAGTGTTGCCCTCGATGGTCGCCTCGGAGACGATCCGCTCGGCCTCCTTGCGGGCCACGCCCACCATCGTGTCGGCCTGCGCCTCCGCCTCGGCGGTGGCGCGCAGCGCCTCCTCCTGGGCCTTCGCGATGAGCTGGTCCGCCTGTTCGGCCGCGTCCGCGCGGCGCTTCGCCGCCGCCTCGCGCGCCTCGTCGACCACCCGGTCGGCCTCGGCCCGCGCCTCGGCGCGCATCCGCTCGGCGGCCGCCTCCGACTCCGCGCGGTGCCGCTCGGCCTCCGCCCGCATGCGCTCGGCCGCCTGCTGCGCCGAACCGACCGTCTCGGCCGCCTCCGCCCGCAGCCGCTCGGCCTCGTCGGTCGCCTCGTTCCGTACGCGCTCGGCCTCGCGCTCCGCGTCGGCGCGCAGCCGCTCCGACTCGCCCGTCGCCTCGGCGACCAGCCGCTCCGCCTCCGCCGTCGCCTCCGCGACCAGCCGCTCGGCACGCTCGGCCGTCTCGGCACCGACACGCTCCGCCTCAGCGGTGGCCTCGCCGATGAGCTGGTCCGCCTGCGCGGCCGCGTCGGCGCG
Source organism: Streptomyces sp. NPDC045998 (assembly GCF_056430285.1). NCBI lineage: Bacteria > Bacillati > Actinomycetota > Actinomycetes > Kitasatosporales > Streptomycetaceae > Streptomyces > Streptomyces sp. NPDC045998. The sequence goes on along the minus strand of NZ_JBWKLJ010000003.1, from coordinate 395,052 downwards.
CCGCTTGTCGGCGGCCTTGCGGGCCTCGTCGAGGACCTGCTCGCCGTCCGCGCGGGCGGCGGCGCGCAGCGCCTCGGCCTGCGCCTCGCCCTCCGCCTTGACCTGCTCGGCCTCGGTACGCAGCCGCGCCGCGTCCTGCTCGGCGGTCGACAGCAGCTCGGCCGCCTCCGCCGTCATCCGCTCGGCCTCGCTCGTCGCCTCGCCCACCAGCCGGTCGGCCTGCGTAGCGGCCTCCGACCGGATGCGGTTGGCGTCCTCGCGGGCGTCCGCGCGCGTCCGGGCCGCGTCCTGCTCCGCCGACGCGAGCGAGTCGGACGCCTCGGTCCGCACCCGCTGGGCGTACTCCGCGGTGTCCTTCTTCAGCCGCTCGGACTCGGTGATGGCGTCCGCCATCGTCCGCTCGGCCAGCGCCTTGGCGGCGTCCGTCTCCTCCTGCGTACGGGCGCGCAGCTGGGCCGCGTCCTCGGCGGCCCGCTCCCGCTCCGCGTACGCGTCGGCGCGGACCCGGTCGGCTTCCTCCTGCGCCTCGGTGCGGGTGCGCTCCGCCGCGTGCTCGGCGGCCGACCGCAGCCCGGCGATCTCCTCCTCGGCCTGCTCCTGGAGCCCGGCGACCGAGTCCCGCACCTGCTGCGCGGTCTGCTCGGCGGCGGCGACCATCTCGGTGGCCCGCCGGTCCGCCTCCTCCACCAGCCGCTGCGCCTCGGTCTGCGCCTCCTCGACGCGCTTGCGCGCCGACGCCAGCAGCTCCTCGCTCTGCTCGCGGGCCCGCTGCCGCTCCTGGTCGGCCTCCGCGCGCGCCGAACCGAGCGTCTCCTCCGCCTCGCGGCGGCGCCGGTTCGCCTCCTCCTGCGCGGCGGCCAGCTCCTCGGCGGCCTCCGCCGTGACCCGCTCGGCCGCGGCCTGCGCCTCGGCCCGCACCCGGTCCGCCGACTCCTGCGCCTCGCTCTTGAGTCGCTCGGCCTCCGCGGCGGCCTCCGAACGCAGCAGGACCGCGGCGTTCTCCGCCTCCGCGCGGGCGGCGGACGCGTCCGCCGCCGCCTCCGTGCGCAGCCGCTCGGCCTCCTGCTCGGCCTGCGCCTGGAGCGTACGGATCCGCTCGGCGGCCTCGGCGCGCTGCCGCTCGGCCTCCTCGGCGGCCTCCCGGCGCAGCCGCTCGGCGTCCGCCCGGGCGTCGGTCAGCGCCTGCTCGGCGGCCGTGAGGCGGGCCTCCGCCTCCGAGTGCAGCCGGGCCAGCTCCTCGGCGGCCTCCGCCTGCCGGGCCGCGATGCCCCGCTCGGTCTCCTCGCGCAGCGCGGCGGCGGCCTCCTCGGCCGCGGCCCGCACCGACTCGGCCTGCTCCTCGGCCTCGCCGCGCAGCTGGTCGGCCTCCTCGCGGGTGCGCTCCAGCGCCTCCTCGGCCTGCCTGCGCAGGGCCGTCGCCCGCTCGACCGCCTCGGTACGCAGCCGCTCGGTCTCGGCGGCGGCCGCCGTGCGCAGCTCGTCCGCGTCCGCCTTCGCCTTGGTCAGCAGCTCCTCGGCGGTCTTCGCCGCCTCCTCGATCTGCTGGACGGCCTCGCGCCGCGCCTCGCCCCGGATCCGCTCGCCCTCGGCGATGGCGTCGGCCCGCAGCTGCTCGGCCTCGCCGCGCAGCCGGCGCGCCTCCTCCTGGAGCTCGACCGTCTTGGCGCGGTACTCCGCGGTGTCGTCCTTCGCCGCGCCCTTGAGCTCCTCGGCGGTGTCGTGCGCCTCCGCGCGCAGCCGGTCCGCCTCGGCCTCGGCCTCGCGGCGGATCCGCTCCGCCTCCTCGGCCGCCTTGCGGGTGGTCTCGCTCGCGTCCTCGGACGCCTTGGACAGGACCTCCTCGGCGGTCCGCGCCGCCTTGGCCAGCTGCGCCGCCGAGTCCTCCGCCGCCTTCGTACGCGCCTTCTCGGCGGCCTCCGCGACGAGCTTCTCGGCCGCCGCGCGCGCGTCGGCGAGCGCCTGCTCGGCCTCCGCCTTGAGCGCCTCGGACTCCTTCGTCGCCTCCGCGACCAGCCGGGCGATCTCCGCCTTGGCCGTACGCGTACGCTGCTCGGTCTCCGACTCGGCGGTCGACAGCCGCTTGGCCGCCGCCTCCCGGGCCTCCGTGACGACCTTGTCCGCCTCGGCGCGCGCCTCGCGCAGCCGCTCGTCGGCCTCCTGGAGCCGCTGCTCGGCCGCCCGGCTGAGCTCGGTCGCCTGCTGGCGGGCCTGCTCCGACTCGGCGGTCGTCGCGCTGCGCAGCTGCTCGGCGTGGCTGGTGGCCTCCGCGGCCTGGGTGGAGGCGGCGTTCAGCAGCCGCTCGGCGTCCTTGCGGGCGCGCAGCAGGATCGCCTCGGCCTCGGCGCGGGCGGTCTCCGTCTGGGAGCTGAGCCGCTGGCGGGCCTCCTCCGCGAGGCGGGTGGCCTCGGCGCGGGCCGCCGCCAGGGACTGCTCGGCCTCCGCGCGGGACTCCTCCAGCAGGCGGCGGGCCTGCGCCTCGGTGCGGGCGCGCAGCTGCTCGGCCCACGCCACGTTCTCGTTGACGTGCGCCTCGACGGTCTGCCGGCGCTCCGCGAGCTCCTGGTCCAGCTGCTGGCGCCGCTGTACCGCCTCCGCGTGCAACTCCGCCTGGAGCCGGGCCTGGTGCTCGGCGTGCTCCTGGAGGATCCGCTGCGTCTGGGCGCGCGCCTCGCGCAGCTCGCGCTCGGCGTCCGAACGCAACTGCTCGGCCTGGATCTGCGCGTTGCGCAGCAGCTGCTCGGCCTGGTAGCCGACGTCCGCGCTGTCGTAGGCGGGCCGGGTGGCGATGGTGCGGCGCGCCTCGTGGAGCTTGGCGCGCAAGACCTCGACCTGGTAACCGAGGTCCTCGGCGTGCTGGACGGCCTTCTCCCGCTCGGTCTTCAGCCGGTCCATCTCGGCTTCGAACCGCGAAAGGTGGTCGTCAGCCCGGTGGCTCTCCTGGCGTTCGTAGCCCCGCACTGCGCGGTCCCATCCGTCCCCTGGTCGCAACTCTCTTGTACGAGCACCGTTCGCCGGCGAACGGCCCCCCGGGGAATGGTGTCAGACCACTGTCGGGGACGCGGCGCGGCCCCGGTCCGTCCCCGGCCCGGAGCCGCCCACTCTACCGGGCCGGGAATCCGGAGGTCAGTGCTCCGTTGAGGACTGGTCAGAGGACGGCTTCGCCGATGTGACGAGTTCGGTCAGGACCCCGTGGCAGTCCTTGGGGTGCAGGAACGTGATCCGCGACCCCATGGAGCCGATGCGGGGCTCGTCGTACAGCACCCGCACGCCCTTCTCCCGGATCGCCGCGGCGTCGCCGTCCACGTCCGCCGTGCCGAAGGCGATGTGGTGGACGCCCTCCCCGTTCTTGGCCAGCCACTTCCCGACGGCCGAGTCCTCGCGGGTCGGCTCCAGCAGCTGCAGGTAGGAGGCGCCGCCGTCGGACGTCTCGTTGATCTTGAGCATGGCCTCGCGCACGCCCTGCTCTTCGTTGACCTCGGTGTGGAAGACCTCGAAACCGTACGTGGCACGGTAGAACTCGACGGTCTTGTCGAGGTCGAAACAGGCGATCCCGATGTGGTCGATTCGCGTCAGCATGGGACCAGTGCAGCGCCGAAGGAGGTGGTTACGCAACGTGCGCGCGATCACACCGACTGCCCGGTGACCGGGCCCGTACCGCTCAGTACATTGGCAGTAAACCCTCGTTCACTCCTCAGCCCCCGTGCTGGAAGGGGATCGTGCCTCATGTCTGGAACGACCGGTACCACCTCAGTCATCGTCGCGGGCGCACGCACGCCCATGGGCCGCCTGCTCGGCTCCCTGAAGTCCTTCTCGGGCGCGGACCTCGGCGGCTTCGCCATCAAGGCCGCGCTGGACCGTGCCGGCATCGGCGGCGACCAGGTGCAGTACGTGATCATGGGGCAGGTGCTCCAGGCCGGCGCCGGCCAGATCCCCGCCCGGCAGGCCGCCGTCAAGGCCGGCATCCCGATGAACGTCCCGGCGCTCACCATCAACAAGGTGTGCCTCTCCGGGCTCGACGCCATCGCGCTGGCCGACCAGCTGATCCGCGCCGGCGAGTTCGACGTGATCGTCGCCGGCGGCCAGGAGTCCATGACCAACGCGCCGCACCTGCTGCCCAAGTCCCGCGAGGGCTACAAGTACGGCGCGATCGAGATGCTCGACGCCATGGCGTACGACGGCCTCACCGACTCCTTCGAGGGCATCGCCATGGGCGAGTCCACCGAGAAGCACAACACGCGGCTCGGCATCCCCCGCGAGGCGCAGGACGAGATCGCCGCCCTCTCCCACCAGCGCGCCGCCGCCGCGCAGAAGAACGGCGTCTTCGAGGCCGAGATCACGCCCGTCGAGATCCCGCAGCGCAAGGGCGACCCGGTGATCTTCTCCAAGGACGAGGGCATCCGCCCCGAGACCACGGCCGAGTCGCTCGGCAAGCTGCGCCCCGCCTTCGCCAAGGACGGCACGATCACGGCCGGCTCCTCCTCGCAGATCTCCGACGGCGCCGCCGCCGTCGTCGTGATGAGCAAGGCCAAGGCCGAGGAGCTCGGCCTGGAGTGGATCGCCGAGATCGGCGCCCACGGCAACGTGGCCGGGCCGGACAACTCGCTCCAGTCCCAGCCGTCCAACGCCATCGCCCACGCCCTGAAGAAGGAGGGGCTGGAGGTGTCGGACCTGGACCTGATCGAGATCAACGAGGCGTTCGCGGCGGTCGCCGTCCAGTCAATGAAGGACCTCGGGGTTACGCCCGAAAAGGTGAACGTCAATGGCGGCGCGATCGCCCTCGGGCACCCCATCGGCATGTCCGGTGCCCGTCTCGCCCTCCACCTGGCGCTGGAGCTCAAGCGGCGCGGCGGCGGGATCGGCGCCGCGGCGCTGTGCGGTGGCGGCGGCCAGGGCGACGCCCTGATCCTCCGCGTTCCCGGCAACGGCAAGTAAGGGAGTTGTGTAAGTGATGGTGGACGTCCCCGCACTGGTGGCCCAGGCACGGGAGGGCCGGCCGCGCGCCGTGGCCCGGCTGATCTCGCTCGTGGAGGGGGCGTCCCCGCAGCTCCGTGAGGTGATGGCGGCGCTGGCCCCGCTGACGGGCAGGGCGTACGTCGTCGGCCTGACCGGCTCGCCCGGTGTCGGCAAGTCGACCTCGACGTCGGCGCTGGTCTCCGCGTACCGGCGGGCCGGGAAGCGGGTCGGCGTCCTCGCCGTCGACCCTTCGTCGCCCTTCAGCGGCGGCGCGCTCCTCGGCGACCGGGTGCGGATGTCCGAGCACGCGTCGGACCCGGGCGTCTACATCCGCTCCATGGCGACGCGCGGGCACCTCGGCGGCCTCGCGTGGGCCGCGCCGCAGGCCATCCGCGTCCTGGACGCGGCCGGGTGCGACGTGGTGCTGGTGGAGACCGTGGGCGTGGGCCAGTCGGAGGTGGAGATCGCCTCCCAGGCCGACACCTCGGTCGTGCTCCTCGCCCCTGGGATGGGCGACGGGATCCAGGCGGCGAAGGCGGGCATCCTGGAGATCGGCGACGTGTACGTCGTCAACAAGGCCGACCGCGACGGCGCCGACGCCACGGCGCGTGAGCTGAACCACATGCTCGGGCTCGGCGAGTCCCGCGGGCCGGGTGACTGGCGCCCGCCCATCGTCAAGACGGTGGCGGCGCGGGGCGAGGGCGTCGACGAGGTCGTGGAGGCGCTGGAGAAGCACCGCGCCTGGATGGAGGAGCGGGGCGTCCTCGCGGAGCGCCGCCGGGCACGGGCGGCGCACGAGGTCGAGACCATCGCCGTCACGGCCCTGCGCGAACGCATCGGGGACCTCCACGGCGACCGCCGCCTGGACGCCCTCGCCGAACGCATCGTGACGGGCGGCCTCGACCCGTACGCGGCCGCCGACGAACTGGTGGCGGGCCTGACGGGCAACTGACCGCCGACGCGGCGAGGCCCCGTCGCGGGGCCTCGCCGTGCGCCGGGCGCGGGACGCGTCAGTCGTCCTGGCCCTGGTCCTGGCCCTTGTCGTCCTGGTCCTGGTCGTCGTTCTGGTCGTTGTCCTGGTCCTTGTCCTGGGTGGCCTTCGCGGTCGTCGCGTCGACCGTCCACTCCTGGACCTTGCCGTCCTTCGTCAGCAGCTCGACGTCCCAGTTCCGGTGGCCCGTGTCGTCATCGTCGTCCAGGTCCAGCGAGACCACGGTCCCGTGGCCCGCGACCGACTTCAGCGCCTGCTCGGCGGTGACCTTCGGCGCCTTCGGGGTTCCCTCGGCGTCGTGGCCGTCCGTGACCACCTGCGTCGCGGTCTGCTTGCCCTTCGGGGCGTCCTCGTCCGTCGACGCGGCGAACGCCGCCGCCGTGCCGCCCGTCAGCAGGGCCGCCGCGGTGACGGTCGCGATGATCAGGTTGCGCTTCATGGAGTGGCCTCCCGTGGGTGGGTCGGTGATTCCTGCGGTACGGCAACCACCCTGCGCCCCGGCGGCTGAACGCGGCCTGAAGCCGCCTGAAGCGTTCTTCAGCTTCCGTTTGCGACCCTGAACCCATGCGCCTGTTGATCGTGGAGGACGAGAAGCGGCTCGCCCTGTCCCTCGCCGCCGGACTGCGCGCCGAAGGGTTCGCCGTCGACGTCGTGCACGACGGGCTCGAAGGGCTGCACCGCGCCGGCACCGGTTCGTACGACCTCGTCGTCCTCGACATCATGCTCCCGGGCATGAACGGCTACCGCGTCTGCGCCGCCCTGCGCGCCGCCGGGCACGACGTGCCGATCCTGATGCTGACCGCCAAGGACGGCGAGTACGACGAGGCCGAGGGGCTGGACACCGGCGCCGACGACTACCTGACCAAGCCGTTCTCGTACGTCGTGCTCGTGGCCCGGGTGAAGGCCCTGCTCCGGCGGCGCGGCCGCACCGCGTCGCCCGTGCTGCGGGCCGGGCCGCTCACCGTGGACACCGCGAGCCACCGCGTACGCCTGGACGGGACGGAGGTGGGCCTCACGGCGAAGGAGTTCGCCGTGCTGGAGCAGCTCGCGACCCGGCCGGGCGAGGTGGTGTCGAAGGCGGAGATCCTGGAGCACGTCTGGGACTTCGCGTACGAGGGCGATCCGAACATCGTCGAGGTGTACGTCAGCGCCCTGCGCCGCAAGCTGGGCCCGGAGCTCATCACGACGGTGCGCGGCGCCGGCTACCGGCTGGAGGAGCGGTGAACCTCCTGCGCTCCGTGCGCGCCCGTACGGCCCTGGGTGCCACGCTCGTCGTCGCGGTCGCGCTCGTCGTCGCCGGGGTGACGCTGCTGGCCGTCCTCCGGTCCCACCTCGTCGACCAGGCCGGGCTCCAGGCGGAGGTCTCCGCGCGGTCCGTCGCCGCCCAGATCGCCGGGGGCACGCCCCTCGGCCGGCTGGACCTGCCCGACGACACCGAGGAGCACCCGGTCCAGGTCGTCGACGAGGACGGCCGCGTGGTCGCCATCGGCGAGGACATCCAGGCCATCGGCGGGACGGCGAGCACGGCGACCCGGGCCGTCCCCCCGGCGGACGGCGAGGGCGAGACGGAGGCCGGCGAGGTCTCCGACGAGGCCACGTACTCGACCGGCGACGTCACCGTGGACGGCGAGAGGGCCACCTACCGCTTCGCCGCCGTGCGGGCGTCCGGCCCGCAGGGCGAGGCCACCGTGTACGCGGGCGCCCCGCTGGCGACCACGTCGGCGACGGTCGCGGGCGTACGCGGCGCGATGCTCGCCGCCCTCCCGGGCCTGCTGCTCGTCGTCGCAGGGGTGACGTGGCTGGTCACCCGGCGGGCGCTGAAGCCCGTGGAGGGCATCCGCCGGGAGATGGCGGCGATCACGGCCTCCGAGGACCTGTCGCGCCGGGTGCCCGAGCCGTCCACGCACGACGAGGTCGCCCGGCTGGCCCGGACGACCAACGAGACGCTGGCCGCCCTGGAGGCGAGCGTGGAGCGGCAGCGGCGGTTCGTCGCGGACGCCTCGCACGAGCTGCGCAGTCCCATCGCCAGCCTGCGCACCCAGCTGGAGGTGGGCGCGGCCCACCCGGGGCTGCTGGACGTGCCGGGCGCCGTCGCCGACACCGTACGGCTCCAGCAACTGGCGGCGGACCTGCTGCTGCTGGCGCGCCTGGACGCGGGGGAGCGGCCGGGGCGGACGCGCCTCGACCTGGCCGAGCTCGTACGGGAGGAGGTCGCGCGGCGCGGCGGCGACCGGGTACCGGTGCGGGTGGCGGCGGCGCCGGAGGGCGCGGTGGTCAGCGGGTCGCGCGGGCAGCTGGCGCGCGTGCTGGGCAACCTGCTGGACAACGCGCAGCGGCACGCGGCCACGCGGGTGGCCGTGACCGTACGGTCCGAGGGGCGCGAGGTCGTCCTGGCCGTCGAGGACGACGGGGCGGGTGTGCCGGAGGACGAGCGGGAGCGGATCTTCGAGCGGTTCGTCCGGCTGGACGACGCACGCAGCCGCGACGAGGGCGGCGCGGGGCTCGGCCTCGCCATCGCCCGGGACGTCGCCGCCGGGCACGGCGGCACCCTCGCGGTCCGCCGGTCCCCCTCCGGCGGAGCGCTGTTCGAACTGCGGTTGCCCGGTGCCCGTTAGGGCTTGCCGCGCAGACCGCGCAGCTGTTCCGCGATGGGGTGCAGGGAGGCGTGGAGCTGCTCCAGCGCGTCCGGGTTGAGCAGGTCGATGAAGTGCTTGCGCACCGACTCGACGTGGTGCGGCGCGACCTTCCGCATGGTCTCCATGCCCTGGTCGGTGAGGACCGCGTACAGCCCGCGCCGGTCCGACTCGCAGTTCTCCCGGCGGACCAGGCCCGCGTTCTCCATGCGGGTGATCTGGTGGGAGAGGCGGCTCTTGGACTGGAGCGTCGCCGCCGCCAGGTCACTCATCCGCATGCGCCGTTCGAGGGACTCCGAGAGGTTCACCAGGATCTCGTAGTCGTTGATGGTCAGGCCGAACGGCTGGAGGTCCTTCTCCAACTGGTACGTCAGCAGCCTGTTGACGTCCAGATACGTACGCCAGGCCTGCTGCTCGGCATCGGTCAGCCAGGGGATGGCCGTCTCGGTCTCCATGTATGGATTCTACCTAAGAAGTTGAATGCTGGACGAAATGAGGGTCAGTGACGCCGGGCTTCTCCGGCCCCCCGTCCTCGACGACTGGGCGGCGGCCCCGTGACAGGGGGTGCCAAGGGTGCAGACGTTCGAGGGCGTCACACTCCGCAGACTACCGCTCACAGCCCGAAGCGACGCTGGAGGTCCCCCAGCTGACCGGGAAGGCGCGGTACGGACCCGTGCTGACCGTGGCCGGATCCATGCGTTCCGCCGCCGCCCGGAACCCCCGGCTCATGGGGCACCACCCCGGTCGCCTGCTCCGCCATCAGCGCTTCCGAGGACTGCAGCAGCACCGTGCCGGCCCCCACGAACTCGAACTGGTGCTCCTCGCCCGACGCCCCGCCGATCCCCGTCAGCTGCCGCAGCCCGCCCATGACCCCGCTCATGTAGCCGTGGTCGTAGTGGTGGCAGGGCGAGGGGCAGTCCGCCCAGCCGACCAGCGCCTGCGGGTCCACGCGCAGCGGCGGCTCCATGAAGACCACCGGCCCGTTCGACGCCGCCACGAACTTCCCCGTACCGATCAGGGTGAGGAACCCCGGCACGATCGACTGCTTCAGGGCGAGGCTCGGCTGGAAGGCCAGGAGGTTGCCGGCCCGGATGGTGAGGTTGCCCTCGTCCAGGTCGTACGAGTTCACGTCGAAGGCCCGGTCCGCCAGCAGCATCTTGCCGCTGCCCTCCGCCACCACCCAGTCGCTCGCGTGGAGCGGCGAGTGGAAGGAGGTGCGCACGAGCCGGTCGAGACGGCCGTGACCGATGCCGTTGAAGTCGATGCGCCCGTAGTAGGCGATCATCTTGCCCTTCTGCAGGAACCACTGGGAGCCCTTCAGCTCCACACAGAAGGTGTACGGATTGACGTTGTCGTCGCTCGGCAGAGTCGAGGGGTCGTGCATGACAAGTGCGCTGCTCACAGCTTCTCCTCCGACGCCTGGACGTACACCACTCCGTTGCCGCTCAGCTCCAGCTGGAACGCCTCACCCGAGCCGCGCCCCACCATGTCGCGCCAGCCCAGCGCGGTGGAGAGCTTGTTGCGCACGTCGCCGCGGTGGGCCACGTACGCCTGCGGGTCGACGTGCACCGGGCGGGACGGGGCGATCGGCAGTTCGATGACCCCGCCGTGGGCCATCACGGCGACCGCGCCGTGGCCCTTGAGGGTCGTGGTGAACAGGCCCTGCCCGGTGACCTGGCCGCGCACCATGCCCATGACGCCGCCCTGTGCGCCCATGAACATCGTGCCCTGCTCCAGGGTCCCGTCGAAGGCGAGGAGCCGGTCGGCCTCCACGTACAGCGTCTCGCCGGACAGCCGGACCACCTGGATGTGGTGGCCGCCGTGCCCGAACATCACCGTGCCGCTGCCTTCCACCGTCATGAGCGGGGTGGCCTCACCGGCCACGCGGCGGCCGATCATCGACATCAGGCCGCCCTGGCCGCCGGCCGTGTTCGGCGTGAAAGTGACGTCGCCGCGGTAGGCGAGCATCGCGCCGCGCTGGCTGAACATCTTCTGGCCGGGCGCGATCGTCGCCTCGACCATCTTCGCGTTGATCTCGCGGAACGGCATCAGATCTCGCCCCCCACGGTGTTGCGCTCGCTCGGCTGCACGTAGACCAGCCCGTCGCCCTCGAAGCGGATCTGGAACGCCTCGCCGCCGCCCTCGCCCAGGAACGTGCGGAACGTCACACCGGACTGGAAGCTCTGCTGCACGTTGCCCTGGTGCGCGATGTACGCGCCGGGGTCCACGGACAGCGGGTACTGCGGCGTCACGCGGAGCACGACCGCCGGGCCGTCCGACATGATCGCCGCCTGGCCCGTGCCCTCGACGGTCGTCGTGAACAGCCCGGTGCCGGTGGCCCCGCCCCGCAGCCCGGTGAAGCTGGTCCCGGTGCGCAGCCCGGCGTCCGCGCACAGCAGGTTGCTGGACTCGACGTAGAGCTTGTCGCCCTGGAGCCGCACGAGGTTGATCTCGGAGGCGCGGTCGGCGAAGAAGCAGGTGCCCTGCCCCTTCACCTCCATCATCTCCATCTGTTCGCCGGTGAGCCGGCGGGTGACCATGCCGCGCAGGCCCTCACCGCCGCCGGACATCTTCTTGAAGGCCATCTGGCCGTCGTACGCGACCATCGAGCCGTTCTTCGCTTTGACGGCGTCACCGGTCAGGTCGACGGCGAGCACCTTGCTGCCTTGGAGTCGGAACGTTGCCACGCCACGACGGTAACCGGTGGTCCAAGGCGCGGACAGGGCCCTGGGGAGGATCCCGACCCTGATAAAGCGCAGGCAAAGTCGCCTGGCACAATGGGGCGAACCCGCTTGTGAGTCGATTCACAAGATCGATGACGACGAAGGTGCTGCCCGTGGACATCAAGACCGCCTCCTCCCTCCACCGCCTCCGACTGGTCTCCGGTCCGGAGGCCGTCTCGTTCCTCCTGCTGCTCGTGTGCTCGGTGCTGAAGCGCACGACGGAGTTCAACGCGGTCCCGGTGATGGGCGCGATCCACGGCGTGCTCTTCATCCTGTACGTGCTCTTCTGGCTCGACGCCTGGAACCGCACCAAGTGGGAGCTGAAGACCGCCGCCCTCTACTTCGTCCTGTCGGTGCTGCCCTTCGGCGGCTTCTTCGCCGACCGCAAGCTCAAGCGCGCCGCGGACGACGCGGTCATCGCCTCCCGCGCCCGCCGCAAGGGTGTGGTGGAGTCCGCATGATCGTCGCCTTCTCCGTCACCCCGCTCGGCGTCGGGGAGGAGGTCGGCGAGTACGTCGCCGACGCCGTCCGCGTCGTCCGTGAATCCGGCCTGCCGAACCGTACCGACGCGATGTTCACCTCCATCGAGGGCGAGTGGGACGAGGTCATGGACGTCGTCAAGCGCGCCGTCGCCGCCGTCGAGGCGCGCGCGCCGCGCGTCTCGCTCGTCCTCAAGGCCGACGTCCGCCCCGGCGTGACGGACGGCCTGACCTCGAAGGTCGAGACGGTGGAGCGGCACCTGTCCGCCTGAGCGTCTCGGTGTGAACCCCGGTCCACGTGGACCGGGGTTTTTTCACACCCCCTGTTGAGCGACTGCTCAAATGCTGTTAGGTTCCTTTTGAGCGGTCGCTCAAAGGGGTGGCTCCGGCTCCGGGGGGAGAACGCCGTGCTGTACGTGGAAGCGCGCATCCGCGCGGACCTGGACGAGCTCTGGGAACGCACCCAGGACCCGGCCCGGCACCAGCGGTGGGACCTCCGTTTCACGGAGATCGCCCCGCTGCCTTCCGCGCCCGGCGCGCCGCAGCGGTTCCGGTACGCCACCCGGGTGCTGCCCTTCCTGACCGTCGCCGGCACCGGTGTCTCCGCGGGGGAGCGCCACCGGGCCGGCGGCGAGCGGGTCTCCGCGCTGCGGTTCTCCTCCGCGCACCCGCTCTCCCTGCTCGCCGAAGGCAGCGGCTACTGGCGGTACGTACCGACCCCCGACGGCATCCGCTTCCTCACCGGCTACGACTACCGGCCACGCTGGGGCCGCTTCGGCGTACTCGCCGACCGGCTGGTGTTCCGGCCCCTGATGGGCTGGGCCACCGCCTGGTCCTTCGACCGGCTCCGCCTGTGGTGCGAGCGCGGCATCAGCCCGGCCCGCTCCCTCGCGTACGCGCTCGCCGAGGTGGCGGTCCGGACCGCGGCCGTCCTCGCGGGCGCCGCGGGGGTGTCGGCGGGCCTCCTCCCGGGTGCCGGGGGTGATGGCCTGGTGGCCGGGGGCGGTGGTCTGGTTGCCGGGGGCGGTGGCCTGGTGGCCGGGGGCGGCGGCCCGGTGGTCGCCCTCTGCGCCCTCGCGCTCACCGCCGTCGCCCTGCTCGTGCCGCCGTCGCCCCGCACCCCGGCCGCCCGCCGCTGTCTGCGCACCCCACCCCCACGGAGCGCGGCGCCCCGCCTCCTCGCCACGCTGGAGCACCCCTCGTGACCTCGATCTTCGCCCGCGCCATGGGCGCCGACTTCGACCGCCTCCACCCGCAGCTGCGGCGTCGCTTCTCGGTCGGCCTCGACAGCGGCGAAGCCTGCACCGGCCACGGCGTGATGGACCGGATCTGGCACGGCCGCGCCTTCGTCAAGCCGTTCCTCGCGCTCGGCGGGACGCGCAACATCCTGATCCCGCGCACCGGCCGCGACATCCCCTTCACCATCGAGAACGTCCCCTACACCGACTCCCACGGCCGCGAGACGGTCACCTTCGTACGGACCTTCGCGCTGCCCGGCGGGCCCCGGCGCTTCGACGCCACGATGGTGTACAGCGGCGAGCGCGACTGCGTCCTCGACTACCTCGGCACCCACCAGCACCTCGCCAGCGACCTGCGCTTCACCGCCGAGCCCGACGGCTCCCTGCTCATCCGCTCGGGCGAGCACCGCTTCCGCGAGGGGCCCGTGGACGTCCGCGTACCGGAGCTGATCGGCGGTGACGCCGAGGTGCGCGAGTCGTACGACGAGGCGACGGGCCGCTTCCGCATCCGGGTCCGGGTCGCCAACCGCCGCTTCGGGCCGCTCTTCGGCTACGAGGGCTCCTTCACGGCCGCGTACACCGACGTACGCTCACACGGGGTGCGGGCCGGGCTGCGCCCGGTGCGGGAGGAGATACGGGCGTGAGCCAGGACACCAAGGTCAAGCTGCTGGAAGGCGCGCTGCGCACGCTCGCCGAGCAGGGCATCGCCAAGACCTCCGCCCGCTCCATCGCCGCGGCCGCCGGCGTCAACCAGGCCCTCGTCTTCTACCACTTCGGCTCCGTCGACGAACTGCTCGCCGCCGCCTGCCGCCACGGCGCCGAGCAGCGCGTCGCCCGCCACCGCGACCGCCTCCGCGGCGTCTCCACGCTCGCGGAGCTCCTCGACTTCGGGCGCGAGATGCACGCCGAGGAACGGGCCGCCGGCAACGTCGCCTTCCTGGGTCAGCTGCTCGCCGGCGCCCAGGCACAGCAGCGCCTGGCGCCGGCCACCGCCGCCGGGCTGGACCTCTGGATCGACGAGATCGAGCAGGTCCTCGTCCGCGTGCTGGCGGGGACGCCGATCGCCGAGTTCACCGACTCGGCGGGGCTCGCCCGCGCCGTCGCCGCCTCCTTCATCGGCCTCGAGCTGTACGAGGGCGTCGACGCGGACGGCGCCGCACGCGCCCTCGGCGCGCTGGAGCAGCTCGCCGCGCTGGCCGCCGCCCTGGAGGAGCTCGGCCCGCTCGCCCAGCGCGCGGTGCGGCACCGGCTGCGCCGTACCGCCCGGTGACCGCGGGCCGGAGCGAGATCGACCGAAAAGCGAGACGGGGCTGACCAGCATGTGACCACTCGGTAAGGTCGGTGACGTGCCCAAGCCGCTCAGTCTCCCGTTCGATCCCATCGCCCGCGCCGACGAACTCTGGCAGCAGCGCTGGGGCCCCGTCCCCTCGATGGCCGCGATCACCTCGATCATGCGCGCCCATCAGATCCTGCTCGCCGAGGTGGACGCGGTCGTCAAGCCGTACGGGCTGACCTTCGCGCGGTACGAGGCGCTGGTGCTGCTCACCTTCTCCAAGGCCGGCGAGCTGCCGATGTCCAAGATCGGCGAGCGGCTGATGGTCCACCCGACCTCCGTGACCAACACCGTGGACCGCCTGGTCCGCTCCGGCCTGGTGGCCAAGCGCCCCAACCCCAACGACGGCCGCGGCACCCTCGCCTCCATCACCGACAAGGGCCGCGAGGTGGTGGAGGCGGCCACGCGCGACCTGATGGCGATGGACTTCGGGCTGAGCGCGTACGACGCCGAGGAGTGCGCGGAGATCTTCGCGATGCTGCGGCCGCTGCGGATCGCGGCGCACGACTTCGAGGAGAAGTAGGCCCCCGCTCCCGGGGGCCCGCCCCGCGCGAAGATCGCCCGGAACGTCACGTTACGCTCGACGCCATGAAGAGGAGCGTGCTGACCCGCTACCGGGTCATGGCCTATGTGACCGCCGTCATGCTGCTCGTGCTCTGCACGTGCATGATTTTCAAGTACGGGTTCGACACGGGCGAGGACGTGACCTTCATGGTCTCCCAGGCCCACGGCGTCCTCTACATCATCTACCTGATCTTCGCCTTCGACCTCGGCTCCAAGGCGAAGTGGCCGTTCGGCAAGCTCCTGTGGATCCTGCTCTCCGGCACCATCCCCTTCGCCGCCTTCTTCGTCGAGCGCACGGTCGTCCGCGACGTCGAGCCGCTGCTCGCCGACGCCGCTCCGGCGGCCGCCAAGGTCTGATCCCCACCGCCGTGGGCCACGCCCGCGGCGGTCGGCCATCGACATTTACTAGGACGTCCTAGTAAATTCGAAGGTATGGACGCTGACGCCATCGAGGAAGGCCGCCGACGCTGGCAGGCCCGCTACGACGCCGCGCACAAGCGCGACGCCGACTTCACCACGCTCTCCGGTGACCCGGTCGAGCCGGTCTACGGGCCCCGGCCCGGAGACACCTATGAGGGCTTCGAGCGGATCGGATGGCCGGGCGAGTACCCCTTCACCCGCGGCCTGTACCCGACGGGCTACCGGGGCCGTACCTGGACCATCCGCCAGTTCGCCGGATTCGGCAACGCCGAGCAGACGAACGAGCGCTACAAGATGATCCTCGGCAACGGCGGCGGTGGCCTGTCCGTCGCCTTCGACATGCCGACCCTCATGGGCCGCGACTCCGACGACCCCCGCTCGCTCGGCGAGGTCGGCCACTGCGGCGTCGCCATCGACTCCGCCGCCGACATGGAGGTCCTCTTCAAGGACATCCCCCTCGGCGACGTCACCACGTCCATGACCATCTCCGGTCCGGCCGTGCCCGTCTTCTGCATGTACCTGGTCGCCGCCGAGCGGCAGGGCGTCGACCCGTCCGTCCTCAACGGCACCCTCCAGACGGACATCTTCAAGGAGTACATCGCGCAGAAGGAGTGGCTCTTCCAGCCCGAGCCCCACCTGCGCCTCATCGGCGACCTGATGGAGCACTGCGCCGCCCGCATCCCCGCGTACAAGCCGCTCTCCGTCTCCGGCTACCACATCCGCGAGGCCGGTGCGACGGCCGCGCAGGAGCTGGCGTACACGCTCGCCGACGGCTTCGGCTACGTCGAGCTGGGGCTGTCCCGGGGCCTGGACGTCGACGTCTTCGCGCCGGGCCTGTCCTTCTTCTTCGACGCGCACGTCGACTTCTTCGAGGAGATCGCCAAGTTCCGCGCCGCCCGCCGCATCTGGGCCCGCTGGATGAAGGAGGTCTACGGAGCCAAGACCGACAAGGCGCAGTGGCTGCGGTTCCACACCCAGACCGCCGGTGTCTCGCTCACCGCGCAGCAGCCCTACAACAACGTCGTGCGCACGGCTGTCGAGGCCCTCGCGGCGGTGCTCGGCGGGACCAACTCGCTGCACACCAACGCCCTCGACGAGACCCTCGCCCTCCCCTCCGAGCAGGCCGCCGAGATCGCCCTGCGCACCCAGCAGGTGCTGATGGAGGAGACCGGCGTCGCCAACGTCGCCGACCCGCTGGGCGGTTCCTGGTACGTCGAGCAGCTCACCGACCGCATCGAGGCCGACGCCGAGAAGATCTTCGACCGGATCAAGGAGCGCGGCCTGCGCGCCCACCCCGACGGGCAGCACCCCATCGGCCCCATCACCTCCGGCATCCTGCGCGGCATCGAGGACGGCTGGTTCACCGGCGAGATCGCCGAGTCCGCCTTCCGCTACCAGCAGGCACTGGAGAAGGGCGACAAGAGGGTCGTGGGCGTCAACGTCCACACCGGCTCCGTCACCGGCGACCTGGAGATCCTGCGGGTCAGCCACGAGGTGGAGCGCGAGCAGGTCCGGGTCCTCGCCGACCGCAAGGCCCGCCGCGACGACGCGCGCGTCCGGGCGTCGCTGGACGCCATGCTGGACGCCGCGCGGGGCGGCGCCAACATGATCGAGCCCATGCTGGAAGCCGTACGGGCCGAGGCCACGCTCGGCGAGATCTGCGACGCCCTGCGCGACGAGTGGGGCACGTACACCGAGCCCCCGGGCTTCTAGGAGCCGGGCACGGTCCGGAGGGCTCGTTCCAGGACGAGGACCTCGAAGCCGGTTCCCACCACCAGCTCGCCCCCGGGGCCCACGGCCACGGCACTGCTTCGATGAGGCAGGGCGTGCTGGTGGAGGAGCCGGGCATTCGCCAGATCCCACAGGTGAAGGGTGTCGCCGACCGTGACGGCGGTCGGCAGGCCGTCCATGACCGCGCAGGCGACGCTCGACACCCAGCCGGTCCTTCTGCCGAGAGCGTGCCGCAGGGTGAGGGTGGACAGGTCCCACACCTGGACGCCGTCAGTGGTGCCGAGCACCGCGACGGGAGTCCTGCCCACGGTCGTGCACGCGATGGCGTTGACCTGAGTGGTGCACCCTTCGAGGGTGCCCAGGAGCGTCATGGTGTCCAGGGCCCAGAGCTGTACGCGCGGTGTGGACGGCTCGTCCTCGGCAATGCCGCCGCCGTCGGCGACGACCGCGACCGGCCGGACGCCGATCGTCGTACAGGCCACGCCCGCGACGGCGGAGAAGAGATCCTGCGGGGAGGGAGCGGTGGCCGTGAGTTCCCGCAACGAGGTGGCGTCCCGCACCGTCAGGGCATTGGCCTGCGCGCGCCATCGCGGGAACTGGGAGCCGGCCACCACGACGGGCACCCCCTCGCGCGTCGTGGTGGAGACGACCGTCCACGACCTGAGCGGGTCCTCGATCCCCGCGAGGGGCGCGCAGTCCGGGAGGGACCAGGAGCACAGCGCCCGGTCGTAGCCGCTGCTGATGGCGACGGGCACCCCGTCGAGGAACGTGTGAGCGACGGAGAGCACGTCCTCGGCATGTCCCCGGCCGACGCCGAGCTCGGCGCCGGACCCGAGGTCCCAGGCCCGGACCGTCGAGTCCGCGCTGCCGGTGACGGCGATCGGCGAGCCGTCGGCGACGAGGCAGGTCACGGCCCGCACCTGACTGGTGTGGCCGGGCGAGGATGCGGGTCCGTCCGCGTCGGGGAGATCCCACACCCGGGTCGTCTGGTCGGAGCTCGACGACACCACTACGGGCGCTCCGTCGACGACCGTGGACAACAGGGCGTGCACCCATTCGTCATGCCCGTTGAGCCGTTCCACGAGCGTCTCGTTCCGGGCGCCCCAGATGTGGATCACTCCGTCGGCGTGGCCGACGACGATGAGGTCCCCGCTCTCCAGGGGCACGACGGTGACGGCGGTCGGGTGACTGCTGTGGGCCGGAAGTCTGGTGAGCTCCGTCGCCGAGTCCGGGTCCCACCAGAGCACCCCTTCCTGACGATCGCCCAGCAGCACCGCCGCGCGTCCGTTCACCCGCCCCGCCCAGTGGGCCTCGATGGACACAGGTGTGGAGCCGCGCGGGGGCAGGTGGACCGTTCGGTGACCGAAGAGGTTCCATGCCACGGCGGGTTGCCCACCACTGGTGATGAGCGCGTGCGGAACCCCCTCCAAGTCCACGCAGCTGACGGTGGCGTCGATGGAGAGCACCTGTGCCTCGATGGCGATATGGCGAACCGGTGCTCCGGTGCGCAGGTCCCAGAGCCATGCCTCGCCGTTGAAGGTGTAGCCGACGAGGACGGGGACGCCGTCCAGCACGGTGGTGGCGAGCGACACCACGTAGTCCTGCCGCGGCTCGTCCTGTGGATCCGCGCTCCGCGAGGTTCTGATCACGCCATCGGAGCGACTGCGCCCGCTGGAATCACCGGGGGGTGGGGGGAGGACGAACCGCACCCCACAGGTGCCGTCGTTCGGGTTCCAGACGCGTACCTCCCCTTCCGCGTCCGCCGACACGACGACCGCTTCGCCGTCAACCCGGGTGCAATGGACGGCGGAGACCGGGCCCGCGTGTCCGGTGAGGGAGGAGTGCAGGGAGTCCGACGCCAGGTCCCACAGCCACACGGCCCCGGCCGGACCGGGAGACACCAGGAGCGGCACACCGTCCAAGGTCGTGCGGTCGAGGGGTGAGAACGTGCCGCCGTGGTTGCCCATGGTGCTCCGCAGCGCGCTGCTCGTCTGCGATCGGGTCGCCCAGCGCGGCGACCATGCCGCGCGCCGGGTCAGTGCCCGTCGGTGCCGCTCCATCCCGAAGCGGGTCGCGTCGATGGCCAGCAACTGCGCCCGGGACTCGGCAGGGCCGTCGCGGTGCAGGTGGGAGGAGGCCCGGTACATCGCGCGGGTGCGCAGCACGGAGGGGATCGTGCTGCCGCCCATGGCCGAGAGCAGCGCGTCCGGGTCCGCGTGTACGAGGAAGTGGGAGTCCTCCAGCAGCTGGCCCAGTTCACCGGCCGCCGCCGCGTGGCCCGTGAGATGGGCCAGGACATAGGGGTGCGCACGGGCCCAGTCCGGGTCGCCTTCCTGGCCCGTCGGCACCGTGTCGCGCAGCGCGGCGGTGAGGCGGCGCTGGTTCTCACCGTCGCGGCGAGGCGGGCGCAGGTGCTCCGCGAGGGACTCGTGGAAGAGCCGGAAGACGGAGCGTTCGTCGTCCACCGGCACCTCGACGACGTACGCGCCGGCGTGCCGGAAGAGCCAGTCGACGTCGTCATCCGAGCACGGCACACCGGACAGTGCGGTGGCCAGCGGAGCCCACAGGGAGTCCCAGGGCAGCCCTTCCCCTTCGGCGTACGCGAGCGGGGCGAGGAGGCGGCGCACCCTCGCCTCCTCGTCGCCGTAGCGCGCGAGATAGGCGTCGAAGGCCTGACCCGCCTCCGTGGGCAGACTCTTCCGCCAGCCCGGCTCGGAGGTATCCACCACCAGGTCGCCGTGGGAGAGGGCCCGGACGGTCATCCTCGCCACCAGGAATGACAGACCGGCGCGTTCGCCGACCGCCCCGGCGAGGGTCCGCAGCGTGTCAGCGGAGTAGCGGGCGCGTGCCGTGGCCGAGGCCGCCAGGCACGCGTGCGCGTACTCCTCGATGTCCGCCTGCCGTGCGTACGCGTCCGTGTCGAGGTCGATGACCTCGACCGCGCTGCCGAGCGCGGCGATCGGCTCACGACGGCTGCCGACGATCAGCCGGACATGGGGGAGGGTGGTGAGCGGCCGCAGGAGTTCGCGGGCGATGCGGCGCGGCTCGCTGCCCTCCACGCCCGTACCGGCCTCGTCCAGGGCGTCGATGAGGATCGTGGAGGGCGTGGTCTGGTCGGAGAGCTCCGCGAGGAGCTCATGGGGCGAGTCCGCGTCGACGCCGAGCGCCGCGGCCAGCCTGCTGGTGAGCGATTCGAGGCTCGCGCCGCGGGCGTGCACGGCCGTGGTGATGGAACCGGCCGGGGGCCTGGCGTACTCGGGAACCGCGGGCCGTTTCCCGGGGTCGGGGTCGGCGAGCGCGAGGAGCCGCCCGAGCACCGCGGACTTCCCGGCACCGGGGCCGCCGGTCACCACCCGGGCGCGGCCGTCGTGCTGGGGTTCCCGGAGCCAGACGGCGAGCGTGGCGAGGGCCTGGAGGCGTCCGGTGAAGAAGTCGCCCTTCTCGCCGGCGTACTCAACGCCGCGACTGCGTGGGTCGAAGTGGGCGGCCCACTCGCGGGCGGTCTGCACGTCGACGAGAGCCGGCGCGAGCCCGGGCCGGTACTCCGGGTTGGGGAAGAACGGCGGAGGCGTGCGGACCTCCGTGGCGCTGCACCGCGCGCTCTGGTGGGGGTGGTGCTCCCGCAGGTAGGCGTCGATACGTCCGGTGACGTCCAGGACGTCGAGATGCGGCTGGCGCATGCCCGCCCGGCTGCGGCGCAGTGCTTCCTCGAGCGCGGGTACGAAGGCCTGGTCGACGGCCTCTTCCCTGGCGCGGGCGGCGGCGAGGAGCCACAAGCCGTCGCTGTCGTTGCCGCGCAGCGCGGTCAGATCCAGTGCCACGGAGGCCATTTCGGCGGTCCCGGCGCCCGCGTAGCACGTGTCCAGCATCAGCAGGGCGTGGCCGACGGGCGACGTGGTCACCATCCCGGCGAGGTCGCTCGATCTGATGGCGGTGCGCTGCGGGCGGCTGATCCTGCTGCCGCCGCACATGAGGTAGTGGTCGCGCCGCTGCGGGTGCTTGATGCCGTGTCCCGCGTAGTACAGGACGAGCACGTCCCGGTCCGTGCGGTCCGGGTGCGCCAGCCATTCCTCCAGATCACCGAGGAAGTCCTGCGACCGCGGGGAGCTGCCGAGGTGGGGGAGGATCCGGGTGTACCCGAGTCCCTCGAAGAGCGCGGCGACACGCTCGACGTCGGCGTCCACGCCGGGGAGTTCGGTCAGGTGCGCGTCGTCGGGATAGTGACGGGTGCCGGCCGCCAGTACGTACCGGCGGAAGGGCGGTTCACCCGGGGCCGCGGGCAGTGCGCTCATCGCGCGGCCAGCCCGTCCGCGATGGCCGCTCCGGTCTCCACCGCGGTCAGGTACGCCGAGAGGTCGTGCATGGTGGTGCCGTTGTGCACGTGGTGATCGTCTACCCCGGGTCCGAACCGAGGGGCGAGCCGGTGGACGAGGGCGACGATGTCGCCGGCGTCGGAGACGTTGTGCCAGCGGTCCACCGGCTTCGGCCACACGCCGACGCCGGCTGCCGGCGCGGGGTCCAGCCGGTCGAAGGCGAGGTTGCGGATGCCGAGCGGAGAGCCGAGCGTCACCAGCGTCAGGGGTCCCTGGACCGCCCCCGAGCACAGTGCCTCGTACGCGACGACCGATCCGAGCGAGTGCGCCACCACGACCCTGGTGTCCCGCCCGATGCCCTCGAGGACGCGGGCGCGTGCGGCGGCGCGGACGCGGGGCTCCTCGAAGTACCGGCGGAACTGCTTGAGCGCGGCGATGAGGAACGCGTCCGAGACGGCCCCGAAGAAGCGCGTGCGCGTCAGCGCGTCCAGGGCCCGCCGTACGGCCGCGAGCCGCAGGGGGCGCGACGCGGCGTACGCGAGGACGCCCCGTCCGGCGGCGTCCGGGCCCAGCACCGCGGGATCGACGCGGGCCGCCTCCGCCCACCACGCCATGAGCAGCTCGGTCTCCAGGCCGTCGGCCACGTCCTCCGCCTCGTACTGCGGTATGCCGCCCCGCGCGCCGGGCCGCCGGAAGAGGTCCCCGTACGCGGCACAGGCGATGTCCCCCGGTACGAGCGGCGTGACGCGGCCCGCGAAGCCGGTGTCGTGTCGCAGGGCGAGGTTCACCCCGCCCGTCAGAGCGGGACCCAGCGACGCCAGAAGGGTCTCGGCGGTGTCCAGCTCCCTGCCCACCCCATGCACCACGACGACGCGCGCCATGTCCACCCCCGGAAAGACTCGACCGACATACCCGATCACCTTAGGACTTCACGGCGTCCGAGAGGGAAGGAACAGCCCCAGCCGGGCGTTGGCCCGTTGCACGGTGTGGCAGGTCGCGGGTGCGTCGGACATCCTGTCGGCGTGCACATCGTGATCAGGGAAGCCACCGCCGAGGACTGGCCCGCCATCTGGCCGTTCTTCCACACCATCGTCGCCGCGGGCGACACCTTCACCTACCCGGTCGACCTGGGGGAGGAGGAGGGCCGCGACTGGTGGCTGCTCGCCGCCCCCAACCGGACGGTCGTCGCCGTCGACGAGGAGACCGGCGCGGTCGTCGGCACGGCGAAAATGAACCGCAACCAGGCCGGCAACGGCGCCCACATCGCCAGTGCCAGCTACATGACCGACTCGGAGTACGGCGGGCGGGGCGTGGGGCGGGCGCTCGTCGAGTACTCGCTGGAGTGGGCGCGGGCGGCCGGTTTCCGGGCCATGCAGTTCAACGCCGTCGTGGAGGCGAACGTCCACGCGGTGCGCCTGTACGAGCGGCTCGGCTTCCGCGTCGTCGGCACGGTGCCGGAGGCCTTCCACCACCCCGAGAAGGGGTACGTGGGCCTGCACGTCATGCACCGTCCGCTCTGAGCGGGGCGGCCTGAGCGGCGTCAGTCCCGGGCGGGGGCGGCGGCCGCCGCGAGCCCTCCGAGCAGGAGCGCGGTGAAGCGCTGGACCCAGTCGGCGTCGACGGGTTCGGCGCTCACCAGTGCGCGGTGGACCACCGCGCCGGCGATGACGTCGAAGATCAGGTCGTCGGTGCCGGGGGCGGGCCCGGGTGCCTGCGGCAGTTCGCCGCGGTCCTGCGCGCGGCGGCGGCCCTCCAGGACGAGCCGCTTCTGGCGCTCGACGATGGAGGTGCGGATGCGCTCGCGCAGCGGCTCGTCGCGGGTGGATTCGGCGATGACGGCCATCAGCGCCGTCTTGGTCTCCGGTCGCTCCAGGAGCGCGGCGAACTGCAGGACCACGCCCTCGATGTCGGCCATGAGGCTGCCGCGGTCGGGGAGTTCGAGCTCGTCGAAGAGGACGGCGACGGCGTCGACGACGAGTTCGTTCTTGCTCGCCCAGCGGCGGTAGAGGGTGGTCTTGGCGACCTTGGCGCGGGTGGCGACGTCGCTCATCGTCAGCTTGGACCAGCCCAGCTCGACCAGCGCGGCCCGGGTGGCCTCCAGGATCGCGGTGTCGGCCTCGGCGCTGCGGGGGCGGCCGGTACGGCTGCGAGGACTGGTGGGGCTGCTGCACATGACGCCCGACCATACCGGCGAGTAGGTCCCGTCGCCCGGTGCCGCGCGTGTGATCGAGTTCACCGGGGGGTACTCCTGCGGAACCAGCCCGGGGCAGTTACGCTACGACCTGTAGCGAAAGGCTTGAGCGGCCCCAGCGACAACCACACCCCGGCGCCACGGTGGGGACCCGGCGCCGAAAACATGTTCAGGATCGCGTACGTCCGTACGCCCGCATAGACCGGCGGAGGGGCTTGCGGACGGCGCGGTTCGGCCGTGGTGGCGTCCGAGTGCGCCATCACGCACCGGTGCTTACCGGTTACGACCGCGGAGGGGGGAGGATGTACCCATGCAGCCTAGGAACATGTCCATGAGCGGCGTCGTCGACCTCGCCGCGGTGAAGGCGGCCGGAGAGGCCAAGGCGAAGGCGGAGCAGGCGCGGGCCGAGGCGGCCCGGCACGGCGGCGCCGGGGCCGTACCCCCGTCCGCGCTGGTGATCGATGTCGACGAGGCCGGTTTCGAGCGCGATGTCATCCAGCGCTCCGCCGAGGTCCCGGTCGTCCTCGACTTCTGGGCCGAGTGGTGCCAGCCCTGCAAGCAGCTCGGGCCGCTGCTGGAGCGGCTGGCCGTCGAGTACAACGGCCGTTTCCTCCTCGCCAAGATCGACGTCGACGCCAACCAGCTGTTGATGCAGCAGTTCGGGATCCAGGGCATCCCGGCCGTCTTCGCGGTGGTCGCCGGCCAGGCGCTGCCGCTCTTCCAGGGCGCCGCCCCGGAGGCCCAGATCCGCCAGACCCTGGACCAGCTGGTCCAGGTCGCCGAGCAGCGCTTCGGCCTCACCGGGCTCACGGTCGAGGCGGACGCCGAGGGCGCCGCACCGGCCGCCGCTCCGGCGCGGCCGGCGGGCCCGTACGACGCGCTGCTGGAGGCGGCGGCGCAGGCGCTGGACGCGAACGACTTCGCCGGCGCGATCCAGGCGTACAAGAACGTCCTGGTGGACGACCCGAACAACACCGAGGCCAAGCTGGGCCTCGCCCAGGCGGAACTGCTCGGCCGGGTCCGGGACATGGACCCGCAGCAGGTCCGCAAGGACGCCGCGGACGACCCGGCGGACGTCCGCGCCCAGATGGCCGCGGCCGACCTCGACCTCGTCGGCGGTCATGTGGAGGACGCGTTCGGCCGTCTGATCGAGACGGTGCGCCGCACCGCGGGCGAGGACCGCGACACCGCGCGCCTGCGGCTGCTGGACCTCTTCGAGGTCATCGGCTCGGACGACCCGCGGGTGACGGCGGCCCGTTCGGCGCTGGCGCGCGTGCTCTTCTGACGCGCCTGACGCGCCTGACGCGTCCGTCCGAGGGTGCGGCGTACGCCGCCGATTTGGCGACACAGTGATAAAACGCGGCCGCGTTTTGCCAAAACTTGGCAAACGCGGCCGCTGTTACTTCCAGTAAGGCGATGCCAGCCTTATGTCCCTCTTTCTCGGCTGATATCAGCTTCTGTCGAACTGGCCGGTAGCACCCTGAGTGCCCGCCCGACGCCGCCCTGTCGCGGCACGGTTATCCGCCCGTTACTAGTCGGTAACGAGCCCCTTGTGCCCCGGCGCGGAATGCACCACGATCGGCGACGCTCGGTCCAATTCCGTACAGCCCGGCCACCCGCCGAGCCGCGGTCTTGGGTCCCCACCGAGCGGGCCGGCGACGACACGGATGACGCCGGCTCCGGACAGGGGGGTTCCCGCCCTCACCGGCAGGACCTGTCCGATCAGGTTGCGCGAAGGCGTGGCCAGTGGTTGTCGCTCGGGGGTGATCGCCGGTGATCCGGACGCAGCTCGCGCCTGATCCACGGGCGCTCTCCTTCCCGAGGACGTAGCACTTCTCCCATCCCAGGACGGGCCCCCGGCCCTTCCGGAGATGTACGTCCGAGAAGGAGGAACTATGAAGTCCCAGGTTCGTGGTGGGACCAGATGGAAGCGGTTCGCCGTCGTCATGGTGCCGAGCGTGGCCGCGACGGCCGCGATCGGCGTCGGACTGGCGCAGGGCGCGCTGGCGGCGTCGTTCGCCGTGTCGGGGCAGGAGTTCAAGGTCAAGGCCGGTTACCTGGACGGCACTGGCTTCGCCCAGTACGGCGGGGTCGACATGGGCTACGCCGAGGTCAAGGAAGGCGACAAGCTCGTCCCGCGGCCGGTCGCCATCTCGACGTTCAAGCACGCCAAGATCACCGACATGTGCCAGTCGGTGGTCACGCCGGACGTCCCGGTGTTCGGCAAGATCACGCTGAAGCTGAAGGCGGGCGGCGGGAAGAACCCGGTCGTCGCGGAGAACCTGTACCTCGACGTCACCGACCTCAAGGCCGATGCCAAGTTCTACAACATCGACATCGGTCTGGCGGCCAAGGACACCGACAACCCGGGCCTCGGCAAGGGTCCGGCCGTCAAGGACAAGAACATCAACCAGAACGGCTTCGCCCAGCAGGCGGACAGGGCCGTCCTGACGGGCGTCGAGCAGAAGGCGTGGGCGACCACCGCCGGCTCGTTCCAGCTGAGCGGCCTGAAGATGGAGCTGCTCAAGGGTGACGGTCCTGGCGTTGAGTGCTACTGACCGGTGATCCATTCGGGCGGGCAGGGATGCCGTCGGCAACTGTGCCCGCCCGTCTCCCTCTTCACACAGCAAAGCACGTCCCAGGGAGCTTTCCATGAGCGCCGAGTCAGCGAGCCAGAACGAGCACTACCTTCGCGTCTTCCGGAGGCGATTCCGCGACTGGCGGGGCACCCGGCCGTTCTGGGCGGGCCTGTTGACGCTGCTGGGCGGAATACCCATTGTCTACTTCCCGTACGCGAGCCTCAAGCTCGGCCAGATGACGCTTTCCATGGCGACCACCACGGGCTCAGCGGCATTGATCATCGGTGTTCTGCTGATGACCTTGGGCCTCACCATGTGGTTCCAGGCCATTGTGCGGGTGTTCGCCGGCGTCGCCGCGATCCTGCTGGCGCTGGTCTCCATCCCCGTGGCCAACTTCGGCGGCTTCGGCATCGGCTTCCTGCTCGCGCTCATCGGTGGTGCCCTGTCCATCGCCTGGGCGCCGGGCGAGCCGGAGGCCGCGGGCGTCGAGCCGCCGGCAGCGACTGAAGTGCCCGCAGCAGTGGACGCGCACGAGACAGAGACGACGGTCGACGCCAACGGCGGGAGGAACAGTGCGGGGTGACGAAACGCAGTCGGCGACGACTGGGGGCGATAACACTCTGGCGAGAAGGGGGCCGCGCCACGCGGCCCCGAAGAAGTCGCTGCTGACCAAGCTCCAGGCACCGGCGGGCAAGGCGATAGCCCTGGCCGCGATGCCCACCGCCGTACTCGTGGGGCTCGGCCTCACGCCCAAGCTGGCGCTCGCCGACGAGAAGGACATCCCCTTCGCGCCCGGCCCGTGCGTGACGCGGTCGGACGAGCCGCGCGAGGACGAGGAGTCGGCGAAGCCGTCCGCGTCGGAGTCGCCGTCGCCGAAGCCGTCCGCGAGCGAGGGGACGGGCAAGGGCGACGACGACAAGGCGACCGAGGAGCCGGCGCCCGGCGCCAGCCCGTCGGCGAGCGCGAGCGCGAGCGGAGCGACGAAGCCGAGCGTGCCGACGGCCGACCCCAAGACCGGAGGGACCGGTTCCGCGGCCACCACGCCCACCCCGACCCCGACGCCCACGCCGACGGAGACCAGGAACCCGCTGGACCCGCTGGGTGTCGGTGACGCGATCGAGGACATCTTCGACGGTCCGGACGACGACGAGCCGACGCCCACCCCGTCGACGAGCGCGCCCACCCCGACCACCCCGCCGGCGGCGAAGCCGTCCGCCAAGCCGTCCGCGCAGCCCACCACGCAGCCCGCGGCCAAGCCGTCCACCAAGCCCGTGGACGACACCCTCGACAAGACCAAGCAAGCCATCAAGGACGCCGCCGACGAGGCCGGCGCCACGGTGGAGGAGCTGCCCGAGGACGTCAAGGGACTCGACCCCAAGAAGGACGAGGACATCCCCGAGGGCGCCAAGCCCCGCTTCCCCTGCCCGACCCCCGACCCCGAGGCCCTCGCGGACGCCGAGCTGGAGCCCGGGATCCCGCTGCTCCCGGACGACCCGTGGAAGCTGGAGAGCTCGCTGCTCACCCTGCGCGGCCTGGACTACCACGGCATCGTCGAGGTGAAGACCGGCAGTGGGAAGGTGAAGAAGGTCCTCAAGTTCACGGCCGACGAGGTCGACATCAAGGACTTGCACCAGCTCACGGTCCACTCCGAGGGTCGCACCGGTCACGTCACCTCCCGCCCGGGCTCGACGTCGACGATTCGGGGCGGCACGGTGACCATGTACACGGAGGAGCTGAAGGGCAACCTCTTCGGCATCATCCCGATCACCTTCAGCCCGGAGACCCCGCCCCCGCTGAACGTCCCGTTCGCCTTCTTCACCAACGTGAAGGTCACGCAGGCCGCCCAGTTCGGCGGCACGCTGACGGTGCCGGGCCTCAAGAACTTCATCGAGGGTTGAGCGGAACGGCCCTGATCGGAGTCTCGCAATGCCGTGGCCTCCTTGCCCGAGCCGGGTGGGGAGGCTGCGGCAATCGGCCGTTGCGACAGAGACGTTGACGCAAGCTGTCCCTCGAGTACGGCCCTGGGACGGTGACCATCGTGGAACGCGGCCGCGGCTTCAGCCGCGCCTGGAACGCCGCCGGAGTGGAGGTCACCACCTGACGGGGACGGAGAACGGCTGTGGGGGCGCTGCCCCGTTCCCCACGGGACCGGGGCAGCGCCCGGCACCTGAGGGAAAACCATGAGCATGCTGTTTGACGATCTCGGCCGGCTGGACCTCGACGCGCATGTCCGCCGGTGGTCGGGCCCCGATGTGGCCGCTGCCGACGGCGAGGTCAACGACTGGATCGCGGCGGCTCAGATGTTCGCCGCGGAGCTCCAGGCCCAGTGCGCACGGCTCTCGGCCGGACAATGGGAGGCCGCGGCCGCGGCCTGGTCGTCCCTCCTGGGAGCGGCCGAGCGGACGACGGGCCGCCTGGGCAACGAGTGGCTGCTGCGGGACCTGTGGCTGCGTGTGTCCCTGGTGGACAGCGTGAGCCCACGCCCCGACGTCCCGCTGCTCGACGCGGGACGGGTCCTGGACGAGGCCCTGGACGCCATGCCCATGAGCCGGCAGACCGCCTCGGATCTGGTGGCCCCGGGCTGGCGCACGCTCGACCGTGGGCAGATGCTGGAGCTGCGCAGGATCAAGCAACTCCTCGCTCCCCCACGTCACATCGCGCACCTGCTGCGGGACCACCCGCGCAGCGGCGAGTTCGCGGCCTGGCAGCGGCTGGTCCCGCAGCTGCCCTGACAAGAGGAGAATGATCCCCATAGAGGCTTTCACCCGCGAGAGGCGCCTTTTCCGGATCTCCGGCTTCAACCCCTCCCACCGTCAGCTCTTCCTGCAGAGCGACGCGCTGGCGGTGGACCGGACCACGACACACGTCGAGGTCTCCTTCGCGCACGTGCGGTTGATGTTTTTGAAGCCGTACTTCCGCGACGGGCTGCACGTGCGGCGTGCCACCGCCGCCGAGTTCTCCGCACTGAAGGAGCGGCACGGTCTCGAAGCCGAGGACGCCCAGTGGACATGGATGCTGGAACGCGACGGCGGCTGTTTCGTCGTCGGCAGCAATCCCAGCTGGCGTGAGGCGGAGTACGAGCTGATGGGTGACCGACGGTTCCTGTACGACGCGTCCCAGCCCTGGCCCCCGGACTTCCCGGTCCAGTCCGGCCAGGTCGACTAGCGGTTCAGGTCAGCACACAAAGGGCGGTGGCCCGGTTCCTTCCGGAACCGGGCCACCGCCCTCGTGCCTGATCGGGAGCCGGACCGTCAGTCCCGGTGCTCCCCGCCCAGGTGGTGCACCCGGACCATGTTCGTGGTGCCCGGGACGCCGGGGGGCGAGCCCGCCGTGATGACCATGGTGTCGCCCGCGTTGAAGCGCTGGAGCTTGGACAGCTCCGCGTCGACCAGGTCGACCATCGCGTCGGTGTTGTCGACGTGGGGGACCACGAAGGACTCGACGCCCCAGCTCAGGGCGAGCTGGTTGCGGGTCGAGGTCTCCGTCGTGAAGGCCATGATCGGCTGGGCCGCGCGGTAGCGGGAGAGGCGGCGGGCCGTGTCGCCGGACTTGGTGAAGGCGACCAGGGCCTTGCCGTCGAGGAAGTCGGCGATCTCGGCGGCCGCGCGGGCGACGGAGCCGCCCTGGGTGCGGGGCTTCTTGCCGGGGACCAGGGGCTGCAGGCCCTTGGCGAGGAGCTCCTCCTCCGCCGCGGTGACGATCTTCGACATCGTCTTGACGGTCTCGATGGGGTACGCGCCCACCGAGGACTCCGCCGACAGCATGACCGCGTCGGCGCCGTCCAGGATCGCGTTGGCGACGTCGGACGCCTCGGCGCGGGTCGGGCGCGAGTTGGTGATCATCGACTCCATCATCTGGGTCGCGACGATCACCGGCTTGGCGTTGCGGCGGCACATCTCGATGAGCCGCTTCTGCACCATCGGGACCTTCTCGAGCGGGTACTCGACGGCCAGGTCGCCGCGCGCCACCATCACGCCGTCGAACGCCATCACGACGTCCTGCATGTTCTCGACGGCCTGCGGCTTCTCCACCTTGGCGATGACCGGGACCCGGCGGCCCACCTCGTCCATCACCTTGTGGACGTCCTTGACGTCGTTGGCGTCGCGCACGAAGGAGAGCGCGACCAGGTCGCAGCCCATCCGCAGCGCGAAGCGCAGGTCGTCGACGTCCTTCTCGGAGAGGGCCGGGACGTTCACGGCGGCGCCCGGCAGGTTGATGCCCTTGTGGTCCGAGATGACGCCGCCCTCGACGACGATCGTCCGGACGCGGGTGCCGTCGACCTCGGTGACGCGCAGCTCGACGTTGCCGTCGTTGATCAGGATCTGGTCGCCCTTGGAGACGTCGCCGGGCAGGCCCTTGTACGTGGTACCGCAGATGGACTTGTCACCGGGGACGTCCTCGGTGGTGATGGTGAACTCGTCACCGCGGACCAGTTCGACCGGCCCCTCGGCGAAGGTTTCCAGACGGATCTTCGGGCCCTGGAGGTCGGCGAGCACGCCCACGGCGCGGCCGGTGTCCTCGGCGGCCTGGCGGACGCGGTGGTACCGCTCCTCGTGCTCAGCGTGGGATCCGTGGCTCATGTTGAAGCGGGCCACGTTCATACCGGCCTCGATGAGCGCTTTCAGCTGCTCATACGAGTCGACGGCGGGGCCCAGTGTGCAGACGATTTTGGAACGGCGCATAAGGCGGATCCTATCGGTTTGTTTCACTGCGGAATATTCCGTCTGGTGGAATGTACAAATGGGCGCGTGTGCGCTCAGTCGTCGACCGCGGAGTTGACCAGCGAGTAGGTTTGCCGGGCGATTTCGAGCTCCTCGTCCGTCGGGACCACCGCCACGGCGACCCGCGCGTACTCCGGCGAGATCAGCCGCGGCTCCCCGGACCGTACGGCGTTGAGACCCGCGTCCACCGCCAGCCCCAGCTCCTCCAGCCCGGCGACGGCGGCCTCCCGCACCGGGGCCGCGTTCTCGCCGACGCCCGCCGTGAACGCCACCGCGTCCACCCGGCCCAGCACCGCGTAATAGGCGCCGATGTACTTCTTCAGCCGGTGGATGTAAATGTCGAAGGCCAGCTGCGCCCGCTGATCACCCTCGTCGATCCGGCGCCGGATCTCACGCATGTCATTGTCACCGCAAAGCCCCACCAAACCGCTCTTCTTGTTCAGTAGTACGTCGATCTCGTCGGTCGACATTCCGGCGACCCGCTTCAGGTGGAACACCACCGCCGGGTCGATGTCACCGGAGCGCGTACCCATGACGAGCCCCTCCAAGGGGGTCAGTCCCATCGAGGTGTCCACGCAGCGGCCGCCCGACACCGCCGACGCCGAGGCGCCGTTGCCGAGGTGGAGCACGATGACGTTCACCTCGGCCGGGTCCTTGCCCAGCAGCTGCGCGACCTTCCGCGACACGTACGCGTGCGACGTGCCGTGGAAGCCGTACCGGCGGATGCGGTGCGCGTCCGCGGTCTCGGCGTCGATCGCGTACCGCGCCGCGTACTCCGGCATCGTCGTGTGGAACGCCGTGTCGAAGACGGCGACCTGCGGCAGGTCCGGCCGCAGCGCCTGCGCGGTGCGGATGCCGGTGATGTTCGCCGGGTTGTGCAGCGGCGCCACCGGCACCAGCCGCTCGATCTCGGCGAGCACCTCGTCGGTGATGACCGTCGGCGCGGAGAACTGCAGACCGCCGTGCACCACCCGGTGGCCGATCGCCGCCAGCTCCGGGGAGTCCAGGCCCAGCCCGTCCGCCGCCAGCTCCTCCGCGACCGCCTTCAGCGCCGCCTCGTGGTCCGCGATCGGAGCCGTGCGCTCGCGCTGCTCGCCGCCGTCCGTCAGCGGGGTGTGCACCAGGCGGGACGTTTCTTCACCAATCCGCTCGATCAGCCCGACGGCCAGGCGGGCGCCGTCGTGCATGTCGAGCAGCTGGTACTTCACCGACGACGAGCCGGAGTTGAGGACGAGGACGCGGGTGGCGCCGGTGGCGGAGTTCGAATTCGGGTTGCTCACGACTGCGTTGCCTTCTGCTGGGACTGGATCGCGGTGATCGCGACCGTGTTGACGATGTCGCTGACGAGCGCGCCGCGCGACAGGTCGTTCACCGGCTTGCGCAGGCCCTGGAGCACCGGGCCGACGGCCACGGCGCCGGCCGAGCGCTGCACGGCCTTGTACGTGTTGTTCCCCGTGTTCAGGTCCGGGAAGATCAGCACCGTCGCCTGGCCCGCCACCTCCGAGCCCGGCAGCTTCGTCGCGGCGACCGACGGCTCGACGGCCGCGTCGTACTGGATCGGGCCCTCGATCTTCAGCTCCGGGTGCCGCTCGCGCACCAGCTTCGTCGCCTCGCGCACCTTGTCGACGTCCGCACCCGAGCCGGAGGTGCCCGTCGAGTACGACAGCATCGCGATGCGCGGCTCGACGCCGAAGCGGGCGGCCGTCGCCGCCGACTGCACCGCGATGTCGGCGAGCTGCTCGGCGTTCGGGTCCGGGTTGACCGCGCAGTCGCCGTACACCAGCACCTTGTCCGCCAGGCACATGAAGAAGACCGAGGAGACGATCGACGCCTCCGGCTTGGTCTTGATGATCTCGAAGGCGGGGCGGATGGTGGCGGCCGTGGAGTGCACCGAGCCCGACACCATGCCGTCGGCCAGGCCCTCCTGCACCATCAGCGTGCCGAAGTAGTTGACGTCCGACACCACGTCGTACGCCAGCTCCACGCTGACCCCCTTGTGCGCGCGCAGCGCCGCGTACCGCTCCGCGAACAGCTGGCGCAGCTCGGACGTCGCCGGGTCGATCAGCTGGGTGTCCGCGCCGAGGTCGACGCCTAGGTCGGCGGCCTTCTTGCGGATCACCTCGACATCGCCCAGCAGCGTCAGGGCGCACACGTCACGGCGTACGAGCACGTCGGCGGCGCGCAGCACCCGCTCCTCGGTGCCCTCGGGCAGGACCACGCGGCGGCGGTCGGCGCGCGCCTGCTCCAGCAGCTCGTGCTCGAACATCATCGGCGTGACCCGGCCGCTGCGCGCCACCGACAGCCGCTTGAGCAGGTCGGCGGCGTCGACGTGCCGCTCGAAGAGGCCCAGCGCGGTCTCCGCCTTGCGCGGCGTGGCGGCGTTCAGCTTGCCCTCCAGCGAGAACAGCTCGGCGGCGGTCGGGAAGCTGTTGCCGCTCACCGACAGCACCGGCGTACCGGGCGCCAGCCGCGCCGCCAGGTTGAGGATCTCCCGGCTGGGGCGCTCGTTCAGGGTGAGCAGCACGCCCGCGATGGGCGGGTTGCCGGCGGAGTGCGCGGCCAGCGCGCCCACGACCAGGTCGGCGCGGTCGCCGGGCGTGACGACCAGGCAGCCGGGGGTCAGGGCGTTGAGGAAGTTCGGCAGCATCGCGCCGCCGAAGACGAAGTCCAGCGCGTCGCGCGCGAGCCCCGAGTCGTCGCCGAGGACGACCTCGGCGCCGAGGTGGTGCCGGATCTGCGCGACCGTCGGCGCGGAGAGCGCGGGCATGTCCGGCAGGACGTACACCGGCACCGGCAGGCGCGCGGCGAGCCGCTCGGCGAGGGCGTCGCGGTCCTCGGGCGCCACGCGGTTGGCGACCATGGCGAGGACGTCGCAGCCGAGGCTCTCGTACGCCCGGAAGGCGTTGCGCGTCTCGGCGCGCACGGAGTCGGCGTCCTGGCCCTTGCCGCCGACCACGGGTATGACGGAGGCGCCGAACTCGTTGGCGAGGCGGGCGTTGAGCGCGAGCTCCTCGGGCAGCTGCGTGGCGTGGAAGTCCGTACCGAGGACGAGCACCACCTCGTAGTCGCGCGCCACCGCGTGGAACCGGTCGACCAGCCGGGAGACCAGCTCGTCGGTGCCCTTCTCGGCCTGGAGCGCGGACGCCTCGTGGTAGTCCATGCCGTACACCGTGGCGGGGTCCTGGGAGAGCCGGTAGCGGACCCGCAGCAGGTCGAAGAGGCGGTCGGGACCGTCGTGCACCAGTGGCCGGAACACCCCCACCCGGTCCACTTGGCGGGTCAGGAGCTCCATGACTCCCAGCTCGACGACCTGGCGGCCGTCCCCCCGGTCGATCCCCGTCACGTACACGCTGCGCGCCACGCAAGCTCTCCTGTCAGGCCGGTGCGGATAAAAAATCTCTGTTCGGGTGCCCGATACCCTCTTGACAATACCTCTGGCGGTGGGTAGAGCGCCCACCCGGCGCCTGGCCCTGGGGGCGGCGCGGAGAGCACGCTGCGTGGCCGTGCCGTGGGACAATTCGGTAAGGCTCACACGTACCACTACGAGCAGGAGACACAGCACGATGCGCATCGGAGTCCTCACCGCAGGCGGCGACTGCCCCGGGCTGAACGCAGTGATCCGGTCGGTCGTGCACCGGGCGCTCACGGGCCACGGCGACGAGGTCATCGGCTTCGAGGACGGCTTCAAGGGTCTCCTCGACGGCCACTACCGGCCCCTCGACCTCAACGCGGTGAGCGGCATCCTCGCCCGCGGCGGTACGATCCTCGGCTCCGCCCGCCTGGAGCGGGCCCGGCTGCAGGAGGCCGCCGAGAACTGCGAGGAGCTGCAGAAGCGCTACGACCTCGACGTCCTCATCCCCATCGGCGGCGAGGGCACGCTGACCGCGGCGCGCTTGCTGTCGGAGGCGGGCATGCCGGTCGTCGGCGTACCCAAGACCATCGACAACGACATCTCCTCCACCGACCGCACCTTCGGCTTCGACACGGCCGTGATGGTCGCGACCGAGGCCATAGACCGTCTCAAGACCACCGCCGAGTCGCACCAGCGCGTGATGGTCGTCGAGGTGATGGGGCGGCACGCCGGCTGGATCGCGCTGGAGTCCGGCATGGCGGGCGGCGCGCACGGCATCTGCCTGCCGGAGCGGCCCTTCGAGGTCGACGACCTGGTGAAGATGGTCGAGGAGCGCTTCTCGCGCGGCAAGAAGTTCGCCGTCATCTGCGTCGCCGAGGGCGCGCACCCGGCCGAGGGCTCGATGGAGTACGAGAAGGGCGCCATCGACCAGTACGGGCACGAGCGCTTCCAGGGCATCGGCAACCGGCTCGCGAAGGAGCTGGAGCGGCGCCTCGGCAAGGAGGCCCGCCCGGTCATCCTGGGCCACGTCCAGCGCGGCGGCACCCCGACCGCATACGACCGCGTCCTCGCGACCCGCTTCGGCTGGCACGCGGTGGAGGCGGCGCACCGCAAGGAGTTCGGCCGGATGACGGCCCTGCGGGGCACGGACATCCACATGGTGCCGCTGGCGGAGGCGGTCACGCAGCTGAAGACGGTGCCGGCGAACCGGATGTACGAGGCGGAGTCGGTCTTCTGACCCGCGCCTCCCCGCCCCCCTGTGCGTGCGGCCCCGGTCGGCTCCCCCGTGGACGACCGGGGCCGCGGCCTTTCCGTCGGCCGGCGGACGTCGACCGGAATTGCCGGTTTCCACTCTTGAGCCGAGGCGCCGGTTCAACAAGGCTTACGCCTGTCCGGGACATGTCCCAGAACGGGGGAGGGCCGCGGTGACCGACGGGGAGAGAGCAGCTCCCGACCCCAGGGAGGCCCGGGACCCTGCCGCGTTCATCGCGCTGCTGCAGGACCTCAAGGGCTGGTCCGGCCTCACCTACCGGGAGCTGTCGGCGCGCGCCGAGGCGCTCGGGGAGGTGCTGCCCCGCTCGACGGTCGCGAACATGCTGGCCCGTACGACGGTGCCGCGCGAGGAGCTCTTGTCGGCCTTCGTCCGGGCGTGCGGGGTGGGCCCCGAGGCGTTGGAGTCCTGGCTCGCGGTCCGCAAGGAGCTGGCGGGCCGCGAGCGGTGGTCCGAACTGTCGGAGCCGGGGTCGGAGCCGGGGTCGGAGTCAGGGGCGGAGTCGACGCCGGAGCCGGAGCTCGCGCCGGAGGCCGGTCCGGACGCCGGGGAGCGGGAGGAGCGAGGGGCCCCGGCGCGCGGTGCGTTACAGGCGTGGTTCGTCCCGCTCGTCGCGGTGCTGGCGCTCGTCGTGGCCGCGACGACCGTCGTGGCGTTCCTGCGGGGTGGCGACGAGGACCACGTGAAGGACGACGCCGCGGCCCCCGCGCCCGGCCCCGTACTGATACGGGCGGTGCACTCCGGGCTCTGCCTGAACGAACGGCCCGGTCAGCAGAGCGGGCAGGTCTACCAGGTGCCGTGCGCGGGGGCGACCGTGCCGCGCTACGCGCTCGTACGGCTCGGCGGCGGACTGTGGCGCATCCGCTCCGACCACCCCGAGTTCGGACCCGGCTGTTCGGGCATCCCCGTCGAGGCGACGGAACAGCACGGCGCGCCCCTGATCGACCAGGAGTGCGGCAAACGGGGCCCGCGCGAGGCCTTCCGGATCGAGGCGTTCGGCGACCCCGTGGCGGGCTACCGCCTCAGATCCGCGCACTCGGACCTGTGCCTGCGCATACGGGACGCCTCGCGCGAGCCGTGGACGGACGTGATCCAGGAGGCGTGCCGGGAGGACGGCGAGGGGCAGCTGTTCAGCCTGGACCCCGCCGACGCGCCGTGATCGGTGATCAGTACTGGACCAGCGCCCAGAAGTGCTCGTCGATCCGCTCCAGGAACTCCTTGCCCGCCTGGCCGTCGCTGCTGTCGGTGAGGTCCACGCCCCAGCTGTTGGTGGACACCATCCGCGCCTGGTAGTCGGCGTGCAGCTGCTGGAGGACCTGCTCCAGGCGGCCGCGGTCGATGGGCAGCAGCTTCGCGAGCGGCCGGACGTACGCCTGCCAGCGCGTGGTGGCGGCGCTGCGCAGCAGGTCCGCGAGCTGCGCGTGGCGGCCCGTGACGGTCAGCAGCTCGCGCGGCCCGAGGGCCAGCGCGTCGGCGAGCGCCGCGGTCTGCCGTTCGTTGCCGCGCCAGCGGCCGGACTCCTCCATGCGGAGGTACGCCTTGGTGTCGAGCCCGATCCGGCGGGCCAGGTCCTCGGGCGCCATGGCCCGCGCGATGCGGTGCTCGCGCAGGGTCGTCGCCGCGGCCAGCAGCTCGCCCGGCGAACACCACAGGACACCGGCGAGCGCGGTGAGCTCCTGGGCGGTGGGCGCGGCGGTGCCGCGTTCCCAGGCCATCACCGTCTCGGGCGGGACGGCGAGTCCGTACTGCGCGCGCAAGCCGTACGCGACGTGGGCGGGCCCCATGCCGAGCGCCTCGCGCAGTCGGCGCGCGGCGAGCGCGTTGAACGGGGGTGTGGGTGGGGAGGGGTGCACGCGGCACACGGTAGGTGCGGAGGGTTACCTCTGGCTACGGTGCGTTCAGCCAACACCGAAAGTCGTAGGAACGTCCAGACAAACCACTACCTAGTGGTATACCTGCGGGTAATTTACCGTACCGCGGTGATCCACCGGTACTGCAGCTCCGGCCGTCCCACCTGCCCGTACTGGGGGCTGCGCGCCGCCCGGCCCGTCTCCACCAGATGCTCCAGATAGCGCCGCGCCGTGATCCGCGAGATGCCGACCGCCGCACCGGCCTCGGCGGCGGTCAGCCCGCCGGGCGCCTCCCGCAGCGTGCGCGTCACGGCTGCCAGCGTCGGCGCGCTCAACCCCTTCGGCAGCGCGGCCGGCCGGGGCGTACGCAGCACCGCGAGCGCCCGGTCCACCTCCTCCTGGCCCGACGCCTCGCCGGCCGCCGCCCGGAACTCGGCGTACCGGGCCAGCCGGTCCCGCAGCGTGGCGAAGGTGAACGGCTTCAGGACGTACTGGACGACGCCCAGCGACACCCCCTCGCGGACGATCCCCAGGTCGCGCGCCGAGGTGACGGCGATGACGTCCGCCTGGTGCCCGGCCGCCCGCAGCGAGCGCAGCAGGTGCAGGCCGTGCCCGTCCGGCAGGTAGAGGTCGAGCAGGATCAGGTCGACGGCCACGCGCTCCAGCAGCCGCCCGGCGGCGGCCCGCGTGTGCGCGACCCCGACGACCTCGAAGCCCGGCACCCGGCCGACGTACAGCGCGTGGGCGTCGGCGGCGACCTGGTCGTCCTCGACCACCAGGACCCTGATGGCCCCGGCCGCGGTCATGACACCACCTCCGCCGGGCGCAGGGGCAGCCGTACGGTGAACTCCGCGCCCGCGTCCGGCCCGTGCCCCAGCTCGATGGTGCCCCGCCCCCGGTGCGCCGCCTGCCGTACGAGCGCCAGGCCGAGGCCGCGGCCCGGGCCCCGGGTGGACCAGCCGCGTTCGAAGACGGCGTCGTGGTCGTCGGTCCCGATGCCGGGGCCGCTGTCGGCGACGCGCAACAGCACCTCGCCGCCGTGGTCGTCGGCGCGCGCGGTGACCGTGACGCGGGCCAGCCGGCTGCCCTGCGCGGCCTCCACGGCGTTGTCGACGAGGTTGCCGAGGATGGTGACCAGGTCCCGGGCGGGCAGGCTCGGCGGCAGGACGCCGTCGTCGATGCGGCTGTCCTCGGTCAGGACCAGCTCGACGCCCCGCTCGTTGGCCTGCGCCGCCTTGCCGAGCAGCAGCGCCGCGAGGACCGGCTCGGCGACCGCGTCCACGACCCGGTCCGTGAGCGCCTGCGCCAGCTCCAGCTCGGCCGTCGCGAACTCCACCGCCTCCTCGGCCCGCCCCAGCTCGATGAGCGACACGACGGTGTGCAGCCGGTTCGCCGCCTCGTGGGCCTGCGAGCGCAGCGCCTGCGTGAACCCGCGCTCCGAGTCCAGCTCGCCCGAGAGCGCCTGGAGCTCGGTGTGGTCCCGCAGCGTCACCACGGTGCCGCGCCGCTCCCCGCCGACCACCGGCCGGGTGGAGACCACCAGCACCCGGTCGGCCGTCAGGTGCAGCTCGTCGACGCGCGGCTCGGCGCAGAGCAGCGCGCTCGTCAGGGAGGGCGGCAGCCCGAGCTCGGCGACGGGCCTGCCCACGGCCTCCGGGTCCAGGCCCAGCAGCTCCCGCCCCCCGTCGTTGATCAGCGCGATGCGCCGTTGCCCGTCGAGCATCACCAGCCCCTCACGCACCGCGTGCAGCGCGGCCTCGTGGTAGTCGTGCATCCGGCTCAGCTCGGCGGCGTTCATGCCGTGCGTGTGGCGCCGCAGCCGCGCGTTGATCACGTACGTACCGAGCCCGCCGAGCGCGAGCGCCGCGCCCGCCATGCCGAGCAGCGCGGTGACCTGCTTGCTCAGCTGCTCGCTGATCCGGTCGACGGTGATGCCCGCGCTGACGAGGGCGACCAGGCGCCCGCCGTCGTACACCGGCGTGACCGTCCGCACGGACCGCCCGAGCGTGCCGCGGTACGTCTCCGTGTACGTCTCCCCGCGCCGCGCCTGGTCGATGCTGCCCAGGTACGTCCCGCCGATCCGGTCCGGATCCGGGTGCGTCCAGCGGGTCCCGTCCGGCGCCATGATCGTCACGAAGGTGACGCCCGTGGCGCCGGTGAGGGAGGCGGCGTACGGCTGGAGCGCGGCCGTGGGGTCGGCGGAGCGCGCCGCCGCGACGACGGCGGGGGAGCGGGCGACGGCGGTCGCGGTCGCCGTCACCTGGCGGCGCGCGGTCTCCTCGGCCTGGCTCCGGTCGGTGAGGTACGCGAAGAGCGCGCACCCCGCGACGACGGCGGCCATCAGCACGACCTGCATTGCGAAGAGCTGGCCGGCGAGGCTGCGCGGGCGCGGGCTCGGGCGCGTGCGGCTGCGCGGGCGGCTGTGGGGGCGGGGTACGCCGGGTACGCGGGGTACGCGGGGTCTGCGCATGGCGGTAAGTCTGCCTGGCGGGAAAACGCGGCCGGAATCGTATGAACGAAAGGTACGCAACGGTGACCGCGGCCACCGGGTGAGAGATGGTCTCCGGGATCTGATCCAGCAGGGACAGGTCCGAAGGGACGGCTCCACCGGGACGTGGAGCGACTCACCGAGGAGGGACCCGTGGCCGCACGCCGGGACCGTACCCACTATCTGTATCTGGCCGTCATCGGGGCGGTCGTGCTCGGCATCATCGTGGGCTTCGCCGCCCCCGGGGTGGCCGTCGAGCTCAAGCCGCTCGGCACCGGCTTCGTGAATCTGATCAAGATGATGATCTCGCCGATCATCTTCTGCACGATCGTGCTGGGCGTCGGCTCGGTACGCAAGGCGGCCAAGGTGGGCGCGGTCGGCGGACTGGCGCTGGGCTACTTCATGGTCATGTCGACCGTGGCCCTCGCCATCGGCCTGCTCGTCGGGAACCTGCTGGAGCCGGGCGCCGGACTGCACCTGACGGACGCGGCGCGCCAGGCCGGCGAGAAGCAGGCGGCGGGCGCGAGCGAGGGCACGGTGGACTTCCTCCTCGGCGTGATCCCCAAGACGCTGGTCTCCGCCTTCACCGAGGGCGAGGTCCTCCAGACGCTGCTGGTCGCGCTGCTCGCGGGCTTCGCGCTCCAGGCGATGGGCCGGGCGGGCGAGCCGGTGCTGCGCGGGATCGGGCACATCCAGCGGCTGGTCTTCCGGATCCTCGCCATGATCATGTGGGCGGCTCCGGTGGGCGCCTTCGGCGCGATCGCCGCCGTGGTCGGCGAGACCGGCGTCGACGCCCTGAAGTCGCTCGCCGTCATCATGATCGGCTTCTACCTCACCTGCACGCTCTTCGTCTTCGTCGTCCTCGGCCTGCTGCTGCGGCTGGTGGCGGGCGTGAACATCCTGGCGCTGCTGAAGTACCTGGGGCGCGAGTTCCTGCTGATCCTGTCGACCTCGTCGTCGGAGTCGGCGCTGCCGCGGCTCATCGCCAAGATGGAGCACCTGGGCGTGAGCAAGCCGGTCGTCGGCATCACCGTGCCGACGGGCTACTCCTTCAACCTGGACGGCACCGCGATCTACCTGACCATGGCGTCGCTCTTCGTCGCGGAGGCGATGGGCAACCCGCTCTCGGTCGGCGAGCAGGTCTCGCTCCTCGTCTTCATGATCATCGCCTCGAAGGGCGCGGCGGGCGTGACCGGCGCGGGCCTGGCCACGCTGGCCGGCGGCCTCCAGTCGCACCGCCCCGAACTGGTCGACGGCGTCGGGCTCATCGTCGGCATCGACCGCTTCATGAGCGAGGCCCGCGCGCTGACGAACTTCGCGGGGAACGCGGTCGCGACGGTGCTGGTCGGCACCTGGACGAAGGAGATCGACAAGGCCCGGGTGGCGGAGGTCCTCGCGGGGCGGGTGCCGTTCGACGAGCAGACGCTGGTGGACGACCACGGGCCGGCGGCGGACGCGCCGGAGGCCCCGGAGGAGCGGGAGCCGGTCAAGGTCTGAGCGGAGCCGGTCAAGGTCTGAGCGGAGTCGGGACACCGCGCGCGAGCGGCCTCCGGAGGGAGGGCGCCTCCCGCGCGGTTTCCGTTTCCCGGGCTTACCGCCGGTAACGGAAACGTGTCATCGTGGTGCCGAGCAATTTGGCATGCCCATGAAGGGATGGTCCGATGTCGCGTCTCCCCACCCTGCTCGCCCTCACCCTCA
The DNA here is from genome assembly GCF_056430285.1 of Streptomyces sp. NPDC045998. Lineage (NCBI taxonomy): Bacteria > Bacillati > Actinomycetota > Actinomycetes > Kitasatosporales > Streptomycetaceae > Streptomyces > Streptomyces sp. NPDC045998. The sequence continues at coordinate 353,525 of NZ_JBWKLJ010000003.1, read as the reverse complement.
CGCTCGCCCTGGGCTCCGTGACCACCTCCACCGCCACGGCGGCCGAACGGCCCCTCCGGGACGTCGTGCTCGTCGGCAACAGCGCCGACGGCACCGTCAGCTTCCTCGACTCCCGCACGTACGAGAACCTCGGCTCGCTCGACGTCGTCCCCGACCTCGACGAGGTCCTGGGCGGCATGGGGCCCCTGCGCCGCGCCGCGTACGAGATCGTCAAACAGCAGGCAGGGGGCGACAAGTTCGTCGACGACGCCCACCTCTCGCCCGACGGCCGCACCCTGTACGTCTCGCGCGGCAACCTCGGCGACGCCGCCGCGTACGAGATCGCCACCGGCCGCCAGCTCTGGCGCACGCACCTCGACGGCCTCAAGGCCGACCACGCGGCGCTCTCGGCGGACGGCTCCACCTTCGTCGTCTCGGCCATCACGGCCGCCAAGACCCAGACCCTGGACACCGCGACCGGCCGCATCACCGGCGAGTTCCCGACCGGGACGTACCCGCACGAGAACATGTACTCGCCCGACGGCAGCCGCATCTACAACATGTCCATCGGCGTCACCTCCCTGCCCAAGGCCCTCGACGGCCTCAAAGGCGCCAAGCAGGTGACCGTCGCCGACGCCAGGACGCTGAAGGTGCTGCGCACGTACACCTTCGACAAGGGCGTCCGCCCGGCGGTCATCACGCCCGACGAGAAGACGATGTACGCCCAGCTCTCGTACCTCAACGGCTTCATCGAGTACGACCTCGTCGCCGGCCGCACCGTCCGCACGGTCCAGATGCCGTTCAGCGCGGCGGGCGCGGCCCTCAAGCCCGACGACTACCCGCAGAACTCCGCCCACCACGGCATGGCGATGAACGGCACCCACGACAAGCTCTGCATGGCCGGCACCATCGACGACTACACCGCCGTCGTCTCCCGTCCCTCCCTCACCACCGACGGCTTCGTCCACTACGAGCCGGGCGCCCTCCCGTACTGGGCCGTCACCGCCCCCGGCGGCACCCACTGCTTCGTCACGCTCTCGAACCGCGACGAGGTCTCCGTCGTCGACTACCGCACGGCCAAGGAGGTCGCCCGCGTGAAGGTCGGCGACTACCCGCAGCGCGAGCGCGCGGGGAAGGTCGCGGAGGACGCCCTGCCGGGGCTCCGCCGCTAGGCCCGTCGTAGCCTCGGGGCCATGAGCGAGGACGCCGGTTTCCGGGTGGGCGACGTACTGAAGGTCGCCTGCCCGTTCGTGGAGACGCGGGTGAAGGACCTGAAGTGGGACTACCTGTCGGTCCCCTGGCCCTGGTGGGAACGGGACCTGGACAGTGAGTTCGTCCACTGGAACGGCATCGTCGCCCTGGGGCTGGACGCGCGCACCCGCGTCTGGGACGAGATGGAGCTGTTCCGCACCGACCCGGCTCCGCAGTTCCTGGAGCCGGGAGACGCGTGCCGGGTGGGGGTGCCGCCGACCCTGGTCCATGTGACGGCGATCGACCACTTCGACCCACCGCAGGAGACCGGCTGGCTGCCCCGCCCGCACCTCGCCGTATCGGTGCTGCCCCGGGGCCTGTCCTACCGCGAGTATCCGGACAGGAGCCATCTCAACGGCACGGGGTACGAACTGCACCCGGACAACGGCATCCCGTTCACCTTCGAGCTGCTGTTCCGCCCGTACGCGTTCCTCCACCCCGGCGACGAAGTCGCCGACGCCGCCGGGCGGGCCTGGCGGTACGACGGCCCCTGGGACTGGCACGCCTTCGACGGCGCGCCGCACTCCGAGGTCCCCGAGTGGCCACTGGCGCTCCTCACCCGCGACGGCTCACCGTGCGCGCCGGAAGCGGCGGAGGAGGTGACCCGCGCGACGGGGACCGGCTCGCACCGGGAGACCCTGCGGCACTGGACGGACCTTACGGGGGCGAGCCCCACCCCGGCGGGGTGTTCTTGACGCGCACGGGGGCGACGCGCGTCGGCTACGGAACGGGGAACCTCCACTGGTAGGCGTCGTGCTCCTGGCAGGGGTCCAGGAGCAGCGTCGCTCCCTCGTGGGTCAGGCATTCCTCGGCCCACCTCTTGCTTTCGGCGAGCCGGTTGTGCAGCCGGTAGAAGCCGTCCGGGCGGGACTCCAGCCTCCAGGAGGAGTTGTAGTCGCCGCAGTTCCAGCTCCCCACGATCTTCCGCTGGTGGTGGTCCACCCCCATGCCCAGACAGGTGTTCTCGTGCGGGGGGGATGTCGAAGCGGACGTAGCCGTCGGAATAGCGCGACATCCTCCACTCCGACGCGCCCCTCTCACATCGGTCCAAGACGACCCGCACGGTGGCTGGAGTGAACACGACGCAGGGGGCGTCGCCGCCACCGGACCGGGCCGTCAGCTTTCCACCCGCCGTCTCGATCAGGGCCGGGGCCCCCGGATCGGCCGGCGCGTTCCGCTCACCGCCGGAATCCGCCAGCAGCACGAGCAGGGCGAGCACGGCGACCACGGTGGAGAAGGCCCGGGCGGGAGCCACGTGGACGTTGTACTGGTCCCTGGCCGCCTGATGGACGCGCCCGTTGCCGGATGCCGTGGCCTCCTGGCGCACGGACGGCTGCCGCTCGTCGGTGCTCATCAACCGAAGTTGATCTGATTGTTCACGGCTTGGTTGATGCGGCCGTTGTCGCGGGCCTCGGCGTACATCTCCACGTACTGGGCCCGCTGCCCGGCCGGAAGGTGGGGCAGGAGCTGATCGGCCACCAGCCGGCGCAGCTCATCGGCGACCTCCTCGCCCCCGGAACTCAGCAGCCGGTGCAGCCGGCTCTCCCACTCCGCCCGCAGGCGGCGCAAGGCCTCCTCGTCACCGCTCCCGTGGGCGGCGAGAACCCGCCGTCGGTCCTCCTCCAAGTCCTCGCCCACCGCCTCGGCCCGCCCGGGGTGCACCCGCTGCCACAGCGCCGTCATCCCGCGCACCGCCTGCCCCCACGCGTCCGTCGCCATGGCACCCACTAACGCGGTGCTGGCGGTCGCTGCGATCACCGCGATGTCCATGCGCTACCCACCTTTCGCCTGACGCCCATCGGCTCTGCGCCGTGCCCTTCGAGGCGCGTCCATCGTCCCGCACGGCAACCGGATCGCGGCCTGCTTTCCGTCATCCAGCGCGGCACGGCGGCGGGGGAGCGGACGCCGGTTCAGGTCAGCCGCAGGTCGATCCACGGGATGGTGTCCCCCGGCAGCAGGTAGCGCTCCGTCTCCACGAACCCGTGCTTCAGCGCGAACCGGAGCCCGTCCTCGTTGGACGCCAGCACGCACGTCTCGACCACCTCGGCCCCGAGCTCCCGCGCCCGCTCCAGCCCGCGCGCGTACAGCTCCTCCCCGAACCCCCGCTGCCGGTAGGCGGCGAGCACCCGCGCGATCACGGTGGCCGTCACCGAGTCCGCCTCGGGCGGGCGCACGGTGCTGCACCCGATGAGCTCCCCACCGAGGTAGGCGACTTCGAGACGGTGGCGCCGCGCCCGTTCCCGTACGTCGTCGAGGGAGAGGTGGTGCGTCGGGATGACCGTGTTGTGGACGTGCTGCCAGTCCGAGAACGCGGCGTCACCGCGGGGCTGTTCGAAGCGAAGGTCAGACATCAGGTCAGGAAACCACAGCGGTCACCACCCCCTCCCTACCCCAGCAGCGCCAGCTCCGCCTCCTCCAGCACCAGGCCCGCCGCGGCCGCCGAGGAGCGGGCCGATTCCGGGCGGCTCGCGCCCGGGATGGGGATGACCGCGGGGGACCGGGCCAGGGACCAGGCGAGGGCCACCTGCTGGGGGGTCACGCCCCGAGCCGCGGCCACCTCGTGGAAGGCGGCCAAGCGCGGGTCCGGGGACTGGGAGGAGGACGGGCCGTCCAGGGAGCTGCGGGAGAGACCGCCGAGGGGGCTCCAGGGGAGGAAGGCGAGGCCCAGTTCGGTGCAGAGCCGCAGCTCGGGCTCGCTGTCGCGGACGGCGGGGGAGTAGCGGTTCTGCACGGAGACCAGCCGGTCGCCGAGGATCTCGTGGGCGAGGCGGATCTGCGCGGTGTCGGCGTTGGAGACGCCGGCCAGGCGGATCGTGCCCGCGTCCAGCAGGTCGCGCAGCGCGCCGAGTGACTCGGCGTACGGCACCGCGGGGTCCGGCTTGTGCAGCTGGTAGAGGCCGATCGCCTCGACGCCGAGGCGCCGGGCCGACGCCTCGGCGGCGCGGCGCAGGTGCGCGGGGTCGCCGTCGACGGTCCAGCCGCCGTCGGGGGTCCGGCCCCGGCCGCCCTTCGTGGCGACGAGCACGTGATCGGTGGGGGCGCCGTACGCCGCGAGGGCGCGGGCCACCAGCCGCTCGCCGTCGCCGGGCTCACCGTCCAGCGGCGCGTGGTACGAGTCGGCCGTGTCGATGAGCGTGGTCCCCGCGTCCAGCGCCGCGTGGATCGTCGCGATGGCCCGCGCCTCGTCGGGATGGCCCTCGATGGACAGGGGCATCGCGCCCAGGCCGACGGCCCCGACCTCGATGTCGCCGATGGTCCGCTTCATACCGCAACGCCTCCCAGCGTCTCGTCGATCGCCTGCTCCAGCCAGTCGCCGGTGTGGCGGAAGGTGAACCCGAGCCGCGTGGCGCGGGAGTTGTCCATGGGGTACGCGCGCCGGAAGGAGAGCGGCGACACCTCGCCCACCTCCACCTCCTGGAACACGGTCCGGCCACCGACCCGCGCCTCCACCGCCGCGCAGAGGGCGGCGGTGGTGAGGGGGCCGTGCGAGGCGGCGTTCACCGGGCCGGTGAAGACGGCCTCGGCCGCCCACGCCAGGAAGTCGGCGGCCTCGTCCACGTGGAGGTACGTCGCCGGGCGGTCGCGTACGGGCACGGCGATGGGCTCGCCGCGCCGGACGCGCTCCGTGTAGTGGGCGAGGCGCCCCGTGAAGTCGTCGGCGCCGCCCAGCACATGGGCCAGGCGCACGGCGGCGTACGGCGGGAAGTCCGGGTCCCGCGCGAAGACCGCCTCCGCCTGCCGCTTACCCTCGCCGTAGGGCAGGTGCTCCGCGCCGAGGTCGACGGGCACGGTGAGCGGGTCCACCGCCTCCTCGCGCACCGGCGTGACCGCGTCCTCGTCCGCGTACACCTCGACCGTCGACGTCAGGACGTACCGCCGGGTGCGCGGGCCGAGGACGCGGCGGGCGATGTCGGCCTGGCGCGGGGTGTAGCAGACCTGGTCGACGACCACATCGAAGGAGAGCGCGCCGAGCGCCTTTCCCAGGGCCATTTCGTCGTCGCGGTCGGCGACGATATGGCGGACCCCGGCGGGCGGCGGCGCGGAAAGGCCGCGGTTGACGACGGTCACGTCGTGCCCGGCCGCCGACAGGAGCCGAATGAGGCGCTTTCCGAAATACCGGCTGCCGCCGATCACGCATATGCGAAGCATGTGATCAAGTGTTACGTTGGCCGGTCGCAGTCTGAAGGGGGAAACATGGGACATCCGGCCGTCGTACCGAAAGAACAACGGCATCCGCGCCCCGCCGCCAACGAAACCGCGGCAGCCGGTTTCGACCAGGTCGACCGGCAGATCCTGGAGCTCGTCCAGACCGACGGCCGCATCAAGTTGAGCGAGCTCGGCCGCCGGGTCCGCCTCAGCCCGGCGGCCGTCGCCGACCGGGTGCGGCGGCTGGAGGCGTGCGGGGCCATCACCGGCTACGGCGCCCATGTCTCCCCGGCCCGCCTCGGGTACGGCATCCAGGCGTTCATCCGCGTCAACCCGCACGGCGGCTACACCTTCAAGCACCCGCGGACGCTGGAGCTGCTCACCCGCCCGGAGATCCTGGAAGCCCACCACGTGGTCGGCGAGGACTGCTGGATCCTCAAGGTGGCGGTGACGGACACGGTCCACCTGGAGGACGTGCTGGAGCAGACGTCGGCGCTGGGCCGGACCACCACCTCCGTCGTGCTGTCGTCACCGGTGCCCCGTAAACCCCTCTTGCCTTGACGCCGACGTCAAGGCCTACGTTCGAGGGCATGCGAATCGGCGAGCTCGCTCGGCGCGCGGGAACGACCACGCGCACCCTGCGGTACTACGAATCCCGGGGCCTGCTCCCCGCCCGGCGGGCGGAGAACGGCTACCGCACGTACGACGAGACCGACCTGCGGCTGCTCCAGCAGATCCGCACGCTCCAGGACTTCGGGTTCGACCTGGAGGAGACGCGGCCGTTCGTCGACTGCCTGCGCGCCGGGCATCCGGCCGGGGACGCCTGTCCGGCGTCGCTCGACGTCTACCGCCGCAAGCTCGCCGAGCTCGACGGCCTGATCGGCCAGTTGCAGTCGATCCGCGCCGAGGTCGCCGCCCGGCTCACGCTGGCGACCGAAACGCCCGAACCACGCTGCGAATTCGGAGGTACCCCATGATCGAGGTGACGGACGCGGAGTTCGGTACGGAGGTCCTGTCGGCGGACCGCCCGGTCCTGGTGAAGTTCACCGCGACCTGGTGCGGCCCCTGCCGCCAGCTCGCCCCGGTGCTGAAGGAGATCTCCGCCGAGGAGGCCGACCGGCTGAAGGTGGTCGAGATCGACGTCGACACCAACCCGGGGACGGTGTCGCGGTACGCGGTGCTGTCGACGCCGACGCTGATGGTCTTCGACGGCGGTGAGCCGGTGCGCTCGATGGTCGGCGCCCGCCCGAAGCGGCGGCTGCTGCAGGAGCTGGAGGACGTGCTGGCCTGAACGGCCCTCACCGCATACGGAAAAGCCCCGGTCCGCAATGGCGGCCGGGGCTCTTTCTCGCGTATATTTGATGGTTCGCATGCGCGCATGAAGAAGCGCACGCGGAAGTCGAATAAGCGAACTCTATCGCAGCAGGAGTCGAATTGTCAACCGAGGACATGCGGAAAGAGCAGCGATTCATCACCGAGCTCTACGCGCGACTCGACCACCTGCGTGACCAGGCCGAGCGCGCCGTCCAGGCCGCCCTCAAGGACCGCGGCAGCGGTTTCCAGGCGCGGCTGGAGCGGGACGTGCTCGTGGCCGAGCAGTCCGGGCTGCTCGCCGCCTTCGACGCCGGGGAGAACGGCCTCTGCTTCGGGCGGCTCGAATTCCGGGACGGGCGCGACCATCACATCGGGCGCATCGGCATCCGGGAGGACGACGAGGAGCGCACGCCGCTCGTCGTGGACTGGCGCGCCGACGTCGCCCGGCCCTTCTACCTCGCCACCGGCTACGAGCCCATGGGCCTCAAGCGCCGTCGGCACATCACCACCCGCGGGCGCGAGGTCACCGCGCTGCACGATGAGATCCTGGACCTGCACGACCCCACCCGCACCGGCCACGAGAACCCGGACGCCGACGCCGTGCTCCTCGCCGCGCTCGACGCCGCCCGCACCGGGCGGATGGGCGACATCGTCCAGACCATCCAGGCCGAGCAGGACCGCATCATCCGTGCCCCGCACCACGGCGTCCTCGTCGTCGAGGGCGGCCCCGGCACCGGCAAGACCGCCGTCGCGCTGCACCGCGCCGCGTACCTGCTCTACGCGTACCGCGAGCAGCTCGCCCGCCGCGCCGTCCTCATCGTCGGCCCCAACCCCGCCTTCCTCGGCTACATCGGCGAGGTGCTGCCCGCACTCGGCGAGACCGGCGTGCTGCTCGCCACCCTGGGCGAGCTCTTCCCCGGCGTACGGGCCACCGGCACCGACACCCCCGAGGCGGCCGAGATAAAGGGCCGCGCGAGCATGGCCGAGGTCCTCGCCCGGTACGTGCGCGACCAGCAGACGGTGCCGCCCACCGAGGCGCCGCTGGAGATCGACCACGACGACTACGGCACCCTCCTGCTCGACCGGAACACGGCCGAGGACGCCCGCTGGGACGCCCGCGCCACCGGCCTGCCGCACAACCTCGCCCGCCCGCGCTTCGCCTTCCGCGTCATCGACGCCCTCACCGAGCAACTCGCCGAGCGCCTCGGCGCCGACCCCTTCGGCGGCCCCAACCTCCTCGACGCCTCCGACATCACCCAGATGCGCAAGGAGATCGCCGCCAGCCCCCACATCCACGCCGCCATCGAGGAGCTGTGGCCCACGCTCACCCCGCAGCAGCTCGTCGCCCGCTTCCTCGCGGAGCCCGACGGCTACCTCCCGGACGGCGAGGCCGAGTTCGTCCGCCGGGAGGAGGGCGAGTGGACCGAGGCCGACGTACCGCTGCTCGACGAGGCCGCCGAGCTCCTCGGGCACGACGACACCGCCGAGCGCGCCGCCGCCGAGCGCGAGCGCAACCTGCGCATCGCGTACGCGCAGGGCGTGCTCGACGTGGCGTACGCCTCCCGGACGTACGAGTTCGAGGACGAGGAGTCGGAGGTGCTCGGCGCCCACGACATCATCGACGCCGAGCGCTTCGCCGAGCGCCACGAGGAGGCCGACCACCGCAGCGCCGCCGAGCGGGCCGCGGCCGACCGCACCTGGGCGTTCGGGCACGTCATCGTGGACGAGGCGCAGGAGCTGTCCGCGATGGCGTGGCGGCTGCTGATGCGCCGCGTCCCCACCCACTCCATGACCCTGGTCGGCGACCCCGCCCAGACCGGCGACGCCGCCGGCTGCGGCTCCTGGCAGGAGATCCTCGACCCGTACGTGGGCGACCGCTACGAGCACGTACGCCTCGGCGTCAACTACCGCACCCCCGCCGAGATCATGGAGGTCGCGGCCCGGGTGCGCCGCGCCGAGGACCCCGACTTCGAGCCGCCGCGCTCGGTGCGCTCCACCGGCGTCCCGCCCTGGGAGACGGAGACCGACGACCTGCCGGGCGCGGTCGCCGGAGCCGTACGGCGCGAACTGCCCGCCGAGGGACGCCTCGCGGTCATCGCCCCGGCGGGACACCACGAGGCCCTGCGCGCGGCGCTGCCGGACGCCGCCCACGGGCCGGTGCCCGACCTCACCCGGCCCGTCGTCCTCCTCGAACCCCGGCAGGCGAAGGGCCTGGAGTTCGACACGGTGATCGTCGCCGACCCGGACGCCATCCGCGCCGCCGGGCCGCACGGCGTCAACGACCTCTACGTGGCGCTGACCCGCGCGACCCAGCGGCTGGGGATCGTCCGGACCGCCGGCAGCGTCACGCCGGCCTGAGGTAGACCGTCGCGAGCGGCGGCAGCGTGAGGCGGATGCCGTCGTGCTCCGCCTCCCGCTGCACCGGCGCGGCGCTGCGCACGTCGCTGCCGCCGTACTGCGCCGCGTCCGTGTTGAGGACCTCCGTCCAGGCGGAGACCCCTTCCGGCGTCCACAGCCGGTAGGCGTCGCGCACCACCGGCGAGAAGTTGCTGACGGCCAGCAGCGGCTCGCCCTTGGCGTCGTACCGCAGGAACGCGAAGACGTTGTCGTCCGCCGCGTCGCCCAGCACCCACTGGAAGCCCTCCGGGACGGTGTCCCGCTCCCACAGCGCGGGCGTCGCGGTGTACACGCGGTTCAGGTCGCGCACCAGGTCGCGTACGCCCCGGTGGTCGCCGGCCGAGTGGTAGTCGTCCGCCAGCAGCCACCACTCGGGGCCGTGCGCCTCGGACCACTCGGCGCCCTGGGCGAACTCCTGGCCCATGAAGAGCAGCTGCTTGCCGGGGTGCGCCCACATGAAGCCCAGGTAGGCCCGGTGGGTGGCGCGCCGCTGCCACCAGTCGCCGGGCATCTTCGTCACCAGGGCCTGCTTGCCGTGCACGACCTCGTCGTGCGAGATCGGCAGGACGTAGTTCTCGCTGTACGCGTACACCATCGAGAACGTCATCTCGTTGTGGTGGTACTTGCGGTGCACCGGCTCCTTGGAGACGTACACCAGCGAGTCGTGCATCCAGCCCATGTTCCACTTCAGGCCGAAGCCCAGCCCGCCGCTGTCGGTGGGGCGGGTGACGCCCTCCCAGGCGGTGGACTCCTCGGCGATCGTGACGACGCCCGGGCAGCGGCGGTAGACGGTGGCGTTCATCTCCTGGAGGAAGGAGACCGCGTCGAAGTTCTCCCGGCCGCCGTACTCGTTGGGCGCCCATTCGCCGCCCTCGCGCGAGTAGTCGAGGTACAGCATCGAGGCGACGGCGTCGACGCGCAGCCCGTCGATGTGGAACTCCTCGCACCAGTACACGGCGTTCGCGACGAGGAAGTTGCGGACCTCGGTGCGGCCGTAGTCGAACTCGAGCGTCCCCCAGTCCGGGTGCTCGGCCCGCCGCGGGTCCGGGTGCTCGTACAGCGGGGTGCCGTCGAAGCGGGCCAGCGCCCAGTCGTCCTTCGGGAAGTGGGCCGGCACCCAGTCCACCAGCACGCCGATCCCGGCGCGGTGGCAGGCGTCCACGAAGTACTTGAAGTCGTCGGGTGTGCCGAGGCGGGCCGTGGGCGCGTAGTACGAGGTGACCTGGTAGCCCCACGACGGGCTGTACGGGTGCTCGGCGACCGGCATCAGCTCCACGTGCGTGAAACCGAGCTCCTTGACGTACGCGGGCAGCTCCTCGGCCAGCTCCCGGTAGGTCAGCCCCGGGCGCCAGGACGCCAGGTGCACCTCGTAGACCGAGAAGGGCGCCTCGTGGACCGGGCGGTCGCCGCGGTGCGCCATCCACGCGTCGTCCTGCCACTCGTAGTGCGAGGCGGTGACGATGGACGCGGTCTCCGGCGGGCACTGGGTGCGCCGCGCCATCGGGTCCGCGCGCAGCGAGCAGCGGCCGTCGGGGCCCGTGACGGCGAACTTGTACAGGGCCCCTTCGCCGAGGCCCGGCACGAACAGCTCCCACACGCCGGTGGCGCCCAGCGACCGCATGGGCAGGCCGGTGGCCTCGTCCCAGTAGTTGAACTCCCCGACCAGCCGCACCCCGCGCGCGTTCGGCGCCCACACCGTGAAGCGCGTGCCCTCCGTGCCCTGATGGGTCATCGGGTGCGCGCCCAGCGCCGTCCACAGCTGCTCGTGCCGGCCCTCGCCGATCAGGTGCAGGTCCAGCTCACCCAGCGAGGGAAGGTAGTGGTACGGGTCGTCGACCTCGACGACGCCCGACTCGTACGTCACCAGGAGCCGGTACTCCGGGACCTCCGAGAGCGGCAGCACGCCGGAGAAGAGCCCGTCGCCGTCGTCGTGGAGCTCGGTGCGGGACCCGTCGGCGGCCACGAGCACGGTCACGCCGGCCGCGTACGGGCGCAGCGCCCGGATCGCGACGCCGCCGTCGACCGGGTGCGCGCCCAGCAGCGCGTGCGGGTCGTGGTGCTCCCCGGCGAGCAGCCGCCCCCGGTCGGCGGCATCGAGGGGCGCGGGGACGACGCCGTCCGCGCCCGCGCGGGGCCTGGGCGTGGCGCCGGGCGGCGGTGTGGGCAGGGCGGTGGCCTCCCCGACGGGGGTCTGCTTCACGGGCCGGGGCTTCTGGGCTGCCGGATTGCGGGTCGGACGACGGGGGGTCACGGGACAGGGCCTCCTCGAAGGCGTCAGGGCGTCAGGGGGTGGGCTGTGCGGCCAGACGGCGGATCGCCGCCATCGGGACCGGGAGCCAGTCGGGCCGGTGCCGGGCCTCGTAGAGGACCTCGTACACCGCCTTGTCCGTCTCGTACGCGCGCAGCAGCGCGGGCTCGTCGCGCGGGTCGGTGCCGGAGGCCTCGGCGTAACCGGTGCAGTAGGCGTCGCGGCAGCGCTCCGCCCAGTCCGGGTTCCAGGGGCGGTAGGAGCGGGCCGCGTAGTCGAAGGAGCGCAGTATCCCGGCCACGTCGCGGACGGGCGGCTGCGGGCGGCGGCGCTCGGCGAGCGGCTTCGCGGGCTCGCCCTCGAAGTCGATCACCGACCAGTCGCCGTCCTCCGTGCGGAGCGTCTGGCCCAGGTGGAGGTCGCCGTGCACCCGCTGCGCGCGCCAGGTGACGTCCTCGGCGGCGAGCTTGCCGACCGCGTCGAAGGCGGCCCGCAGACCGGGCACGAACGGCAGGAGCGCCGGCACCGCCTGGGCGGCGGCGTCGAGGCGGCGGGTCATCTGGATGGCGAGGTTCTCGGTCTGCGGGCGGCCGAGCGCGACGGTCGGCAGGGCGTCGGCGAGCGCGGTGTGCACCTCGGCGGTGGTCCGGCCCAGCGCACGCGCCTCGGCGGTGAAGTCCCGCCCGGCGGCGAGCGCGTCCAGCGCCAGCTGCCAGCCGTCCTGGGAGCCGCGCAGATACGGCTGGAGTACGCCGAGGGTGCTGGCCTCCGGGTGGTTGTTGACGGTCTCGTACCAGGCGACGGGCGCGGGGACCCGCCCGCAGCCGGCGCGGGCGAGCGCCAGTGGCAGCTCCAGGTCCGGGTTGGCGCCCGACCAGATCCGGCGGAAGACCTTCAGGATGTAGGCGTCACCGTAGACGAGGGAGGAGTTCGACTGCTCGGCGTCGAGGACGCGCGGCGCGAGCCCGTCCGGGATCCCCACCGTGCGCGAGAAGCGCAGCGGGCCCATGGGGCCGGGTGTGCGCAATCGTTCCAGCAGCAGCGAGGCGAGGCGCGGGTCGCTCAGCCCCTCGTACACCGTGCGTCCGGCGAGCGGCCCGTCGGTCACGCGGCCGATGAGGGCGGGGGCCAGCTGCGGCGGCAGATGGGTCCGTACGCCGAGGAGCAGCTGGTAGCAGTCGGCCTGCGCCGAGGGCGCGAGGCCGGGCTGCTGGACGCGCACGAGCAGGTGCAGCAGGCCGGGGCCCGTGGTGTCGACCCGGAGCAGCTCGGTGGCGGACACCAGGGTGAAGCCGGTGACGGGGCGTCCCTTCCCGGCGAACCAGCGCTGCCTCGGCAGCCATTCGTGGAGCAGGGGCACCAGGGAAGGGAGTAGGGCGACCGGTGCCCGGGCGGTGGATGCGGTCTCCGACATGGCAGCGCGTCCTTTCCCCGGGCACTACAGAATGCACAGAACGTGCAGAGTGTCCCGGAATGCGGCGATTGCTGTCCGGCTGTGCGGGACGTGTCGGGCGGGGATGGTCCGGATAGACCCGTCGACGTATGAGGGGGAGAGTTCCCAGGGCGGCCCATCGGAAACGCCCGACCGGAAGGAACCGTCCCGCCTTTGGCCGGAGCCTTGCGGAGCGGATATGCCCCCTCGGTATGCCGCCCGCGCGAGGGACGGGCGGCCGCCGTCCAAGCCCGTTACGCCGTTGCGGTGACGCCTTGTGGGCGGGCCTCCGTGATGCCGTCGGCGGCCCTTCGTGACGTCGTTGGCGGGCCCGGTGGGGGACCGCCAACGGGGAGTCAGCTCGCCGCGGCCCGCGGGCCCGTCGGCCCCTGCGCCGCCGGCTTCGGGGCCGTCGCCTGTGCGGCGCCCGGCTTGATGGACTTCGCCGACTTCTGGACCATGTCCTTCCGCAGCCGGAACCAGTAGAAGCCGTGGCCCGCCAGGGTGAGCAGGTACGGCCACTCGCCGATCGCCGGGAAGCGCACCCCGCCGATCAGCTCCACCGGGTGCATGCCGTTGAACAGGCGCAGGTCCAACTCCGTCGGCTGCGGGAAGCGCGAGAAGTTGTGCACGCACATCACCAGGTCGTCGCCGTACTCCCGCAGGAAGGCGAGGACCGCCGGGTTGGACGACGGCAGCTCGGTGTAGGAGCCGAGGCCGAAGGCCGGGTTCTGCTTGCGGATCTCGATCATCCGCTTGGTCCAGTGCAGCAGCGACGACGGCGAGGCCATGGACGCCTCGACGTTCGTGACCTGGTAGCCGTAGACCGGGTCCATGATGGTCGGCAGGTACAGCCGCCCGGGGTCGCAGGAGGAGAAGCCCGCGTTGCGGTCGGGCGTCCACTGCATGGGCGTGCGCACGCCGTCGCGGTCGCCGAGCCAGATGTTGTCGCCCATGCCGATCTCGTCGCCGTAGTAGAGGATCGGCGAGCCGGGCAGGGACAGCAGCAGCGCGGTGAACAGCTCGATCTGGTTGCGGTCGTTGTCGAGCAGCGGGGCGAGCCGCCGCCGGATGCCGATGTTGGCGCGCATCCGCGGGTCCTTGGCGTACTCCGCGTACATGTAGTCGCGCTCCTCGTCGGTGACCATCTCCAGGGTCAGCTCGTCGTGGTTGCGCAGGAAGATGCCCCACTGGCAGTTCGCCGGGATCGCCGGCGTCTTGGCCAGGACTTCGGAGACGGGGTAGCGCGACTCGCGGCGCACCGCCATGAAGATGCGCGGCATCACCGGGAAGTGGAACGCCATGTGGCACTCGTCGCCGCCGGCGGCGTAGTCGCCGAAGTAGTCGACGACGTCCTCGGGCCACTGGTTGGCCTCGGCGAGCAGCACGGTGTCGGGGTAGGCCGCGTCGATCTCCTTGCGCACCCGCTTGAGGAAGGCGTGCGTCGCCGGGAGGTTCTCGCAGTTCGTGCCCTCCTGCTGGTACAGGTACGGCACGGCGTCCAGGCGGAAGCCGTCGATGCCCAGGTCCAGCCAGAAGCGCAGCGCCGACAGGATCTCCTGCTGCACGGCGGGGTTCTCGTAGTTCAGGTCCGGCTGGTGCGAGAAGAACCGGTGCCAGTAGTACTGCTTGCGCACCGGGTCGAAGGTCCAGTTGGACGTCTCGGTGTCGACGAAGATGATGCGGGCGTCCTGGAACTGCTTGTCGTCGTCGGCCCAGACGTAGTAGTCGCCGTACGGCCCGTCGGGGTTCGTGCGGGACTCCTGGAACCACGGGTGCTGGTCGCTGGTGTGGTTCATCACGAAGTCGATGATCACCCGCATGCCGCGCTGGTGGGCGGCGTCGACGAACTCGACGAAGTCGGCCAGGTCGCCGAACTCCGGCAGGACGGACGTGTAGTCCGAGACGTCGTAACCCCCGTCGCGCAGCGGCGACTTGAAGAAAGGCGGCAGCCACAGGCAGTCGACCCCGAGCCACTGCAGGTAGTCCAGCTTGGCCGTGATGCCCTTGAGGTCGCCGACGCCGTCGCCGTTGCTGTCCTGGAAGGAGCGGACGAGCACCTCGTAGAAGACGGCTCGTTTGAACCAGTCGGGGTCGCGGTCCTTGGCGGGGGTGTCCTCGAAGGTGTCGTGGACGGGCTCGTTGACGATCATGATGTGGGTGACCCTCCGATCGGCGGGGACGGTCGCAGGACGAGGATGTGCGCGGGCGTGACGCCCGGTTCCAGGCGCACATAGTTGGCCCTGCCCCAGTGATAGGTCTCGCCGGTGAGCTCGTCGCGCACCGGTACGGTCTCGTGCCAGTCGAGGCCGAGCTCCGGCATGTCCAACGAGACCGTCGCCTCGTGGGTATGGTGCGGGTCGAGGTTGACGACCGTCAGAACAATGTTCGAGCCCGACCGCTTGCTGTAGGCGATCACCGCGTCGTCGTCCACCTGGTGGAAGTGGATCGAGCGCAGTTGGCGCAGCGCCGCGTTGCGCCGCCGGATCCGGTTGAGCGCGGTGATCAGCGGGGTGATCGTCCGCCCCTCGCGCTCCGCCGACTCCCAGTCGCGCGGCCGCAGTTCGTACTTCTCCGAGTCGAGGTACTCCTCGCTGCCCTCGCGCAGCGGGGTGTTCTCGCACAGCTCGTACCCGGCGTACACGCCCCACGTCGGCGACATCGTCGCCGCGAGCACCGCCCGCGCCTCGAAGGCGGGCCGGCCGCCGTGCTGGAGGTAGGCGTGCAGGATGTCCGGGGTGTTCACGAAGAAGTTCGGCCGCATGTAGGCGGCCGCGTCACCGGACAGCTCCGTCAGGTACTCGGTGAGCTCCTGCTTGCTGTTGCGCCAGGTGAAGTACGTGTACGACTGGTGGAAGCCGACCGCCGCGAGCGTGTGCATCATCGCCGGGCGGGTGAAGGCCTCCGCCAGGAAGAGCACGTCCGGGTCGGTGCGGCGGATGGAGGCGATGACCTTCTCCCAGAAGACCACCGGCTTGGTGTGCGGATTGTCGACGCGGAAGATGCGCACGCCGTGGGCCATCCAGTGCCGCAGCACGCGCAGCGTCTCGCGGACGATGCCCCGCATGTCCTGGTCGAAGGCGATCGGATAGATGTCCTGGTACTTCTTCGGCGGGTTCTCGGCGTACGCGATGGTGCCGTCGGCCCGGTGGTGGAACCACTGCGGCCGCTTGCGCACCCACGGGTGGTCCGGCGAGCACTGGAGCGCGAAGTCCAGCGCGACCTCCAGGCGCAGCTCGCGGGCGCGCGCCACGAAGGCGTCGAAGTCCTCCAGGGTGCCGAGGTCCGGGTGGATCGCGTCGTGGCCGCCCTCGGGCGAGCCGATCGCCCACGGCACGCCGACGTCGTCCGGGCCGGCCGTGAGGGAGTTGTTGGGGCCCTTGCGGTGCGTGGTGCCGATGGGGTGGATCGGCGGCAGGTACACCACGTCGAAGCCCATCGCGGCGATCGCCGGCAGCCGCTCGGCCGCGGTGCGGAAGGTGCCGGAGACCAGCCGGCCGTTCTCGAAGCGGGCCCCCTCGGAGCGCGGGAACATCTCGTACCAGGAACCGAAGAGCGCCCGCTCCCGCTCCACGAGGAGCGGCAACGGGCGCGAGGAGGTGACCAGTTCGCGCAGTGGGTGCCGGGACAGGGCGTCCACGGCCTCCGGCGCGAGGGCGGCCCGCCACCGCTCCTGGGGTGAGCGCCGCGCGTCCCGCAGCGCGTCCACCACCGCGAGCACCGCCTCGCGGCCCTCGCTCTTCGGTACGCCCTCGGCGGCGCGCTCGTGCAGGGCCGCGCCCTCCGCCAGGACGAGCTCGGTGTCGAGGCCCGCCGGGATCTTGATCGAGGCGTGGTGGCGCCAGGTGGCGACCGGGTCGCTCCACGCCTCGACCCGATAGGACCAGCGGCCCTCGGCCGTCGGAGTGACCTCGGCGCCCCAGCGGTCGGTGCCGGGCGCGAGTTCGCGCATCGGCGTGAAGGGGCCCTCGTGGCCGGCCGGGTCCGTCAGGACGACGTTGGCGGCCACGGCGTCGTGGCCTTCGCGGAACACGGTGGCCGTAACCTGAAAGGTTTCACCGACCACCGCCTTGGCTGGCCTTCTGCCACAGTCGACCAGAGGGCGGACATCGAGGACGGGAATGCGACCAATCAGCGAGTTCACGGCATCACCTGAGGGTTGCGTACGGGGTATCGCTCTTTGTAGCTGCTCCGTTGACGAGTGGCGGGGCGCAGGCATCACCGCTCCTGTCCGGGTTCACTCGGGTGGGCGGGTACCGCAGGAGCCTTCCCACACCCTTCGGGTGGGCAATCCGGCGCGTTGTTAACTACTCCGGTGTAACAGGGAAACGGGAAACCGGCCCCGTATGGTTGATTTCGGGACCGGTTGGCCGGATTCCGTCGAATGGGTGACGAGAAGCCGTCGAGAAGCCGTCGAGGAGCTGGTGGAGGCCGGTGGGAAGCCGTCCTCACGCCCGCGACTGGGCGTTGTGCTCCTCCGGGTCGTTGGCCCACACCTGCCACGGCTGCCGGCTGACCCACTCGTCCACCGGCGCCGACCGCAGCGACAACGCCCGCGCCGAAACGCCGTCGTCACCCGCCATCAGCGTCTCGTCCGTGCCCGACGCCATGTAGTGGTAGATGCCCGCCACGCCGGCCGCCGCGGCCGGACCGAGGACCGCCGCCAGACCCTGTTCGAAAGCGACCGGATCCAGCGCCTGGTAGCGCACCGGCCGGCCCAGGCCCCGCGCGAAGCACTGGGCCAGCTCCTCGCCCGTCAGCGTCCGCTCGCCGCCGACGTCGAACGTCCGGCCCTCCACGCCGTCCGCGGTGAGCGCCGCCAGCACCGCCTCCGCCAGGTCCCGGTGCGAGAGCCACGCCGTCGGCGTGTGCGCGGGCAGCGGGTAGGCCAGCACGCCGTCGTTCACCAGGGCGGGGCCGTTCCACGGGCTGAAGAGGTTGTCCAGGTAGACCGGCGGGCGCAGCACCACCAGCGGGACGCCGCTGTCGCGCAGCACCTCCTCGGTGATCCGCCGCGTCTCGAACGCCGCCACGTCGGTGGAGACCGACGGAACGCGGGTGTTGGCGTTGTAGACCAGGCGCCGCACCCCGGAGTCCAGGGCGGCCGCCGCGATGTTGCGCGCGTACCGGCGGACCCGCTGGGGCTCGTACACCAGCGGCATCGTCACCGCCGCGTGCGTCGCCCCGTCGAAGAGCTGCCGTACGTCCTCGGCGTCGGCCAGGTCACCGGAGGCGAAGGAGACGCCCGGCAGCGGCGGCCGGTCGCCCTCCGGGCGGCGGGTCAGCGTGCGGACGCGGTGGTGCCGCTCCGCCAGGAGACGGGCGATCGCGCCGCCCTGGAAACCGGTCGCCCCCACGACCGCGACCCGCATCGGCGCGGGTGTCTGCATGGGCTGGGAAAGGTGATCGGACATGTGCCTGAAGGGCCCTTCGATAGGGTGTCTCTGCTGCCATGACGGCACTCCACAGGCTGGCGGCGACGGCTTTGGCCGATCAATTAACAAACCGGGGCGGGGGTTGAAGGATCGTCCATGGACACCGTACGCACCGCAAAAGCAGGTACCGACAGTGACGACCTCCTCAGCGAGCTGTTGCAGCCGCTGCGCCTGACCGGGGTCTTCGACAGCCGATGGCACGTCAGCGCCCCGTGGGCCATCGAGGGCGACGCCGAGCAGAGCTGCGCGGTCCTGCACTACATCGTCCAGGGCGGCTGCTGGATCACCGCCGAGGGCCAGGCGCCGCAGGAGCTGCACGCGGGGGACCTGGCCGTCTTCCCCACGGGCACGGCGCACCGCCTCGCCGACCGGCCCGAACGGCAGGGCGTGCCGCTCAAGGCGATGCTGCCCGAGCGGGTCCCCGGCACGTCCGGCGAGATCCGCATCTCCGGGGGCGGCCCGCAGAGCCGGCTGCTGTGCGCCGGACTGCACTACGACGCCAGCGCCGCGACCGGCCTGTACAAGGCGCTGCCCTGGGTGCTCGTGCTCGACCGCTCCCAGGTGGACCGGGAGCCGCTGCTGCGCGACACGCTGCGGCTGCTCGCCTCGCCGGACCGGCCCGTCGGCCCCGGGGACCGGCTGATCACCCTGCGCGCCTTCGAGATGGCCCTCGTCCTGGCGCTGCGGCCGCTGCTGCGCGAGTTCGCGGAGAACCCGGCCTCCCTGCCGGTGCTGCGGCACCCCGGGATCAGCCGGGCGCTGGTGATGATCGCGACGCGGTTCGCCGAGCCGTGGACCATCGAGTCCCTGGCCAAGGAGGTCGGCATGTCCCGCTCGGCCTTCACGGCCGCCTTCCGCGAGCTGGTGGGCGAGGCCCCCGCCCGCCATCTGACGGGGCGGCGGATGCAGGAGGCGGCGCGGCTCCTCGGCGAGACGTCACTGCCGCAGTCGGCCGTCCCCCAGCGCGTCGGCTACCAGAGCGCGGTCGGCTTCCACCTCGCGTTCCGCAAGTGGTTCGGCGTGACTCCGGGGGAGTACCGCTCGGGTGCGACGGCGGCGTGAGACGGCCCGCGTACGGCCGATGTGACCGGCCTGATCCCGACGGTACGGAGGCGTGAAATCGGCGGTTCGGTGGGGGGATATAAGCCGGATACCAGCCGGTATGGAGGTCAACGGCACTGGCAGGTTCTTAAGTGCGGCTGGACGGACGTTCATTGCCGCAGGCCGTTACGGCCAGACAGGCTCTGCTGCGGCAATGCCGTTACGCAAGAGGAGAACAGGTGACCAGGTCCGGTCAGGATTATCTGGCGTCGCTGCGCGACGGGCGCGAGATATGGCTCGACGGCGAGCGGGTGGAGGACGTCACCTCGCACCCCGCCTTCCGTAACACCGCGGCGTCGATCGCGCGGTTGTACGACCTGGCGAACGACTCCGAGCACACGCCCGTCCTCACCCAGGGCGGCGTCCACCGCGCGTACGCCATCCCGCGTTCGTACGAGGACCTCGTGGCCCGCCGGCGGGCGTACAAGGTGTGGGCGGAGGCGAGCTTCGGCTTCCTGGGCCGTACGCCCGACTACATGGCCGGCGGCGCGGCCGGCTTCGCCGCGGTGCCGGGGCTCTTCACGACGGACGAGTACGACGGCTCCGGCGCCGCCCTCGCCTACCACCGGCGGCTCGCCGAGGGCGACCTGTACCCGACCTTCACCATCACCAACCCGCAGATCGACCGCACCAAGTCGGCCTCCGAGCAGGAGGAGGACGACCTGGTGGTGCGGGTCGTCGCCGAGAAGGACGGCGGGATCGTGGTGCGCGGCGCCAAGATGATCGGCACCGCGGCCGTCTTCGGCAACGAGGTCATCGTCGGCACCATCGAACCGCTGGCCCCGCAGGACGTCGAGCACGCCGTCTGCTTCTCGATCCCGATCGACACCCCCGGGCTGAAGTTCCTCTCCCGCACCTCCTACGAGGCGCAGGCGCGCAGCGTCTTCGACAACCCGCTCTCCTCGCGCTTCGACGAGAACGACGCGCTGCTGGTCTGCGACGACGTCTTCGTGCCCTGGGAGCGGGTGCTCGCCTACCGGAACGTCGACGTGTCGTTCCGGATGTGGTGGCAGACGCCCGCCTACCTGAACTTCGTGCACCAGGCGGCCACCCGCTTCTGGACCAAGCTCGAGTTCCTGACGGGCGTCGCCATCCTGCTGACCAAGGCCAACAACACGTACCAGCTGCCGCCCGTCACCCAGGCGATCGGACGGCTGATGGGGCGGGTCGCGCAGGCGAAGGCGTTCGTGCTGGCCGCCGAGGCGTCGTACGAACAGGTCGACGGCGGGCGCGGCGGGGTGATGCCGGGCAAGGAGATCTCCTTCGCGCAGCGCATCATGGCCGGCGAGCTCTACCCGCAGACCGTCCAGGACATCAAGCTCCTCGCGGGCGGCGGCCTCATCCAGCTCCCCGCCTCCGGCGAGGACCTGCTCCACCCGGAGCTCGGCCCGCTGGTCCGCAAGTACATCCGCTCGCCCGGCACCCCGGCCGAGGAGCGGATCAAGCTGCTGAAGCTGGCGTGGGACGCGCTGGGCTCGGAGTTCGCCGGCCGCCACGAGCAGTACGAGCGCTTCTACCACGGCGCGCCGCACATCTACCTGATGCAGCAGGCCTGGGAGGGCGACACCGCCGCGTGCGAGTCCCTGGCGCAGGCTTGCCTGGACGGCTACGGGCTGGAGGCGTCCCAGTGACGCCGAGGTCGTCCCTCCCTTCGAGCCCTTCCCGCCCCTCGTGCCCGTCGTCGGCTCCCGTGGCGGTGGCCGCCGCCCGGCGGCCGTACCCGGACCCGGCCCCGCCCCCGGCCGGGGCGGCGGTGCCGCGCCCGTCGCGCTGCGCTCGGCGCTCGGCGCCCGCGGCGCGGCCCGCTGCCGCCCGGCCGGTCCCGGCGGCTTCGCGCCGGGTGGCCCGGGGTCGCGGTGCCGGGATGCCCGTCCCGGCGGCTTCGCGCCCGGGCGTGGGCGCGGGGCACGGCGTCGCGCGGGAGGTGCAGCGGTGAGCGGGACCCGGACGCGGCCGCTGCGCGGCGCGCTGGCGCTGCTCGCGGCCACGCAGTTGCTGCTGATCATGGACACGGCGATCGTCAACGTGGCGCTGCCGTCGATCGGCGAGGACCTCGGCTCCGGCTCCGCCGGGCTGTCGTGGGTCGCCAACGCCTACCTCATCACCTTCGGCGGCCTGCTCCTCCTGGGCGGGCGCACCGCCGACCTGCTCGGCCACCGGCGGCTGTTCGTCGCCGGGCTCGGGCTGCTCGCCGCCGCCTCCGCGGTGGGCGCGCTCGCCGGGTCGGCCGGGGCGCTCGTCGCCGCGCGGGCCGTGCAGGGCGTCGGCGCCGCGCTCGCCGCCGCCGCCGCGTTCGCGCTGCTGCTGATCCTCTTCCCGGACGGGCCCGCGCGGCACAAGGCGCTCGGCGCGTTCGCCGCGATGGGCGGGCTCGGCGGGGTGCTCGGCACCGTACTCGGCGGAGTCCTCACCGACCTGCTGGGCTGGCGCTCCACCTTCTGGCTGAACGTCGCCGTCGCCGGGCTCCTCGCGGTCCTCGCGCTCCGCCTCCTCGACGGCGGGACACGCGGCGCCGAACGCGGCTTCGACCTGCTCGGCGCGCTCACCGCCACCGGCGGCCTCGGCCTCGTCGCGTACGCCCTCGTCGGCCGCAGCCTCGCCGCGGGCGCGGCCGGGCTCGTCCTGCTGGCCGCCTTCGCGGTGCTGGAGACCCGCATCGCGCGGCCGCTCGTGCCGCCCGCCGTGCTCAAGAGGCCCACGCTGCGGCTCGCCAACGGCCTCAGCGCGCTCGCCCAGATGGCGCTGTTCCCGATGTTCTTCCTGGTGAGCCTGTACCTCCAGCGCGTGCTGGAACACTCCCCGCTGGGCGGCGGGCTCGGGCTGCTGCCGCTCTCCGTGGTCGTCGTCGTCACCGCCCCGCAGACGGGCCGGATCATCGGACGCCTCGGCCTGCGCGCCGCCACGACCCTCGGCTTCGTCCTCCTGCTCGCCGGCATGGTGTGGCTCGCCCTCGCCCTCAGCGCCGACGGCACCTTCTACACCACCGTCCTCGCACCCAGCCTCCTGCTGGGTGTCGCCCTGCCGCTGGTCATGGTCACCACCAACGTGGCCGCCACCGCCGAGGCCTCGCCCGCCGAGACGGGCCTGGCCTCCGGGCTCATCAACACCAGCCAGCAGTTCGGCTCCGTCCTGGGCCTCGCCGTCCTGGTGGCCGTCGCCACCGCCCGTACGGGCACGGCGGCGTCCGGCGCGGTGACCCCCGCCGCCGAGACGGCCGGCTTCCAGGCCGCCCTGCTCGTCGGCGCCGCCTTCGCGGCGGTGGCCGCACTGCTCTCCGTACGGCTGACCCCGCCCGCGCCCGTACCGGCGCCGCCACGCCAGGACCGGGTGGGTGACCTGCGGTAACCGCGCGGCCGCCTGACCACGCGGCCCGCCACCACCCCGACCCGAGACTGCCCGAGGGGGGCTTCCCGTTGACCTTGTACGACCTTGTCGCGCCCGGTCTGGACACCGTCGCCGAACCGCGCTACCGCATAGCCGAGATACGCGCGGCCGATCCACTCGGCGCCGATGCGCTGCTCGCCGCGCTCCCCGCGATGAACCGCGACGCCGACGTCCCGGCGCTCACCGTCGCCCTGCGCGCGCTCATCCCCGACCTCGACCGGGTCGCCGAATGGAGCGTCGTCGAGGCGCTCGCCGGGATGCGCGACATCGGCATGTTCCTCGGCTCGCTGAAACGTCACGGCACCGAACCCCTCGCCGCCGTGCCGGAGACGCTGCCCGTCCTGGAGGAGCTGGCCCGCCGCACCGACATGATCCCGCGCGACACCGTGCACCACTACACCACCTGGAACCCGCTCGGCCGGCGCCAGCGGATGTACACCGGCCACGAGATGGAGGCCCACCTCCAGGAGGCCGTCCGGATGGTCTTCCCCAGCCTCGTCGCCGCGCTCGACACCTGCGCGCAGCTCGCCCGGCTGGAACCGTACGACCCGGGCTTCGCCCTCGCACTGGACCGCACCGCACAGCACGTCCAGTCGATGGTCGACTCCATCGACTTCACCGTCGCCAACGTCTCGCCCGCCTTCTTCGCCCAGACGCTGCGCTCCTACTTCGAGGAGATCGACGTCGCGGGCCGCGACTACCTCGGCCCCGCCGCCGCGCAGGTCCCCCTGTGGCTGGTGGACCTGACGCTCTGGCAGTGCGACCGCTCCCAGCCGGCGTACGACACCTTCCTGGACGAGTCCGTCCAGTACAGCCTGCCGTCCTGGCGCGCCTTCTACGCGGCCCACAAGGGCGGCGTCTCCGCCGTCAGCAAGCTGTCCGCCGCCCTGAGCTGGGAGACCGTGCACCGGCTGCCGCCCCAGCTCATGGCCTCCGCCCGCTCGCTGGCCCGCGTGCTGCGCATCCTCAAGACGTTCCGCGCCCGGCACATCGGCATCGCGCGCAAGGCGTACAGCGACGAGCTGCGGCTGTACGACGAGGGCAGCGGCGGCGCCCCGGTGGCGCTGCTGCGCGAGGTCCTCGACCTGACCCGGGACAACGAGACGCTGGTGCGGCGCTCGGTCCAACCCCCGCGGGCGGCGGGCGCGCCCGCGGCCACCGCGCCCGCGGCGAACGCACCCGCGGCCGCGGCGCCCGCCGTCGCGCCGCACCGTCCCGCACCGGCCGCGTAAGAGGAGCGCCCCCCCATGACCCCGCACATACTCATCGCCGGCGGCGGCGTCGCCGGCCTCACCGCCGCGCTCTCCCTGCACGCCGCGGGCTTCCAGCGCGTCACCGTCGTCGAGGCCGCCCGCGAGATCCGCCCCGTCGGCGCCGGGCTGAACATCATGCCCAACGCCGTCCGCGAACTCGACGCGCTCGGCGTCCTCGACCGCCTGGAGACCGACGCCGTACGCACCCGGGAGCTGCGCTACTACCACCGCTCCGGCGGCCTCGTCTCCCGCGAGCCCCGCGGCCTGCGCGCCGGCTACCGCTGGCCCCAGCTGTCGATCCACCGCGGCCACCTCCAGCTCGTCCTCGCCGAGGCCGTACGGGAACGGCTCGGCCCCGCCGCGATCGTCGGCGGCGTCCGCGTCGCCGGCCTGGAGCTCCTCCCGGACGGCCGCCCGCGCGTCCGCCTCGAACACCGCACCGGCGCCACCCGCGGCCTCGCCTCGCTCGAACCGGACGTCCTGATCGGCGCCGACGGCATCCGCTCGGCGGTCCGCGCCGCGCTCTACCCGGGCGAGGGCGCGCCGCCGTGGAACGGCATGCTCGTGTGGCGCGGCGTGTCGTCGATGGCGGCGAAGGACACCGCTTCCTTCATGCTCATCGCGGGCGACGACCGCCAGAAGGCCGTCGTCTACCCGATGACCGAGCCGACCCTGCGCAGCCCGGACGTCCTCGTCAACTGGGCGCTGGCGATGCCCGCCGACCGCATCGCCGGTGCCGCGGGCACGGACGCGATACGCGGCGACTGGAACCGGCCCGTGCCGGTGGGCGACTTCCTCCACCACTACGAGGGCTGGGAGTTCGACGGCGTCAGCGTCCCCGACGTCCTGCGCGCCTCCGACGGCGCCTACGAGTACCCCATGGTCGACCGCGAGCCCCTGCCCCGCTGGAGCCACGGCCGTACCACCCTGATCGGCGACGCCGCCCACGCCATGTACCCCATCGGCTCCAACGGCGCGACGCAGTCCATCATCGACGGCCGCGCCCTCGCGCACGCCATGGCGCTGTACCGCGACCCGGCCGACGCCCTCGCCGCCTACGAGGCGGACCGGCGTCCCGCCATGACGGAGCTCCAGCGCGCCAACCGCAGCCTGGGCCCCGAGGTCGTCATCAACCTGGCCCACCAGCGCGCGCCCGGCGGCTTCACCGACATCGACACCGTCATCCCGCCGGAGGAGCGCGCCGAGATCGCCGCGCGCTACGCCCTGACCGGCGCTTTCGACCCGGCGGCCGTCAACGCGGGCTCACCCTACGAGGTGGCGGTGAGCGTGCTCCCCTGAGTGCGCCGTGGTTGACGGGGGCGCCGTGCCACTACCGTCGAAGGGTGAAGGCGGACGCACACCGTGGTGCGTCCGCCCCGATACGTACCTGCCCTGCGAAGGTGGAACACGTGAAGGCAATCCGTCGATTCACCGTGCGCCCCGTCCTCCCCGAACCCCTGCGCCCCCTCAGCGACCTCGCACGCAACCTGCGCTGGTCCTGGCACACCGAGACCCGCGAGCTGTTCCAGTCCGTCGACCCCGACGGGTGGCGGGCGGCCGGCGGCGACCCCGTACGGCTGCTCGGCTCGGTGCCCGCCGCGCGCCTCGCCGAGCTCGCCAGGGACCGGCGGTTCCTGCGCCGCCTGGCCGCCGCCGCCGACGACCTCGACGACTATCTGCACGGCCGCCGCTGGTACCAGCAGCACCAGGGCGCCTCGGACGGCGAACTCCCCGCCGCCGTCGCCTACTTCTCGCCGGAGTTCGGCGTCACCGCGGCCCTGCCGCAGTACTCCGGCGGCCTCGGCATCCTCGCCGGGGACCACCTCAAGGCCGCCTCCGACCTCGGCGTCCCGCTGATCGGCGTCGGGCTGCTCTACCGCCACGGCTACTTCCGCCAGTCCCTCTCCCGCGACGGCTGGCAGCAGGAGCACTACCCGCTCCTCGACCCCAACGAGCTGCCGCTGAGCCTGCTGCGGCAGGAGAACGGCTGCCCCGTCCGCGTCTCCCTCGCGCTGCCCGCCGGCCGCCGGCTGCACGCGCACGTCTGGATCGCCCGCGTCGGACGCGTACCGCTGCTGATGCTCGACTCGGACGTCGAGGAGAACGGCACCTCCGAGCGGGACGTCACCGACCGGCTGTACGGCGGAGGCAGCGAGCACCGGCTGCTGCAGGAGATGCTGCTGGGGATAGGGGGAGTACGGGCCGTCCGGGCGTACTGCGCGCTGACCGGCCATCCGGAGCCCGAGGTTTTCCACACCAACGAGGGCCACGCCGGCTTCCTCGGCCTGGAGCGCATCAGCGAACTGACCGGGAAGGGACTGGAGTTCGACGCGGCGCTGGAGGCGGTGCGCGCGGGGACCGTGTTCACCACCCACACGCCCGTCCCGGCCGGCATCGACCGTTTCGACCGCGACCTCGTCGCCCGCCACTTCGGCGACGGCGCGGAGCTGCCGGGCATCGACGTCGAACGGATCCTCCAGCTGGGCAGGGAGACCTATCCGGGCGGTGAGCCCGGTCTCTTCAACATGGCGGTCATGGGCCTGCGCCTCGCCCAGCGCGCCAACGGCGTGTCCACGCTCCACGGCGCCGTCAGCCGCGAGATGTTCGCGGGCCTGTGGCCGGGCTTCGACCCCGAGGAGGTGCCCATCACCTCCATCACCAACGGCGTCCACGCCCCGACCTGGGTCGCCCCCGAGGTGTTCCGGCTCGGCGCCCGCAAGATCGGCACCCAGCGCGCCGAGGACGCGCTGAGCGTCGGCGGCTCGCAGCGCTGGGACTCCGTCGCCGACATCGCCGACGCCGAGATCTGGGAGCTGCGGCGCGAGCTGCGCGAACAGCTGGTGACGGAGGTACGGACCCGGCTGCGCGCCTCCTGGCGGCAGCGCGGCGCGGGCTCGGCGGAGCTCGGCTGGATCGACGGCGTGCTCGACCCCGACGTGCTCACCATCGGCTTCGCCCGCCGCGTCCCGTCGTACAAGCGGCTGACGCTGATGCTGCGGGACCGCGAGCGGCTGACCCGGATGCTGCTGGACCCGGAGCGGCCGGTGCAGATCGTGGTGGCGGGCAAGGCCCACCCGGCGGACGACGGCGGCAAGCGGCTGGTGCGGGAGCTGGTGCGGTTCGCCGACGACCCGCGCGTACGCCACCGCATCGTCTTCCTGCCGGACTACGGGATGGGCATGGCGCAGAAGCTCTACCCCGGCTGCGACGTCTGGCTGAACAATCCGCTGCGGCCACTGGAGGCCTGCGGTACGTCGGGGATGAAGGCGGCGCTCAACGGCTGCCTCAACCTGAGCGTGCTCGACGGCTGGTGGGACGAGTGGTACGAGCCGGACTTCGGCTGGGCCATCCCCACCGCCGACGGCCCGACGACGGACGAGGACCGGCGCGACGACCTGGAGGCCGCCGCGCTGTACGAGCTGATCGAGCAGCGGGTCGCCCCCCGCTTCTACGACCGCGGCGGCAACGGGCTGCCGGAGCGGTGGATCGAGATGGTCCGCCGTACGCTCGCCAACCTCGGCCCCAAGGTGCTGGCGGGGCGCATGGTGCGCGAGTACGTGGAGCGGCTGTACACCCCGGCCGCCCTGGCCCACCGCGCGCTGGACGAGGACGCGGCACGCGAACTGGCCGCCTGGAAGGCGCGGGTGCGCGCCGCGTGGCCGCGCGTCGCCGTCGACCACCTGGAGGTCGACGAGGCCAACGGCACCGCCGAGCTCGGCGCCACGCTCGCGCTGCGCGTACGGGTGACCCTCGGGGACCTGCGGCCCGAGGACGTCGAGGTGCAGGCGGTCGCCGGCCGGGTCGACACCGACGACCGGCTCCGCGACGCCCAGAAGGTGCCGCTCAAACCGTCCGGAGGGCCGGACGAGCAGGGCCGCTGGGTGTACGAGGGACCGCTGACCCTCGACCGTACGGGCCCGTTCGGCTACACCGTGCGGATACTGCCCGCGCACCGGCTGCTGCCGGCGGGCGCGGACCTGGGCCTGGTGGCGCTGCCGACGGAGACGACGGGGGAGGGCGCCGGCGTGCTGATGCGCTGAGCCGGCCGGAGAAGAAGAGGCCCGGCCGCCCGCCGTGCGGCCGGGCCTTTTTCCCTTTCATATGCGGATCGCTTTCCGGCGCGGTATGGGCGGCGGGCGTGCCGGGCATTCATGAAGGAACCAGGGGCGGGGCCGGGGGAGGGGGCGGATATGGAAAGGGTGCCGCGCAAGGGAAAGGGAGCGGGCGGAGGGGGATTTCCCCGCCCGGGCCTGTTCTGGCTCGGGGTGACCGCCGGGACGGTCGGCACGGTGCTGCATCTGCCGATGTTCCTGGCCTCCCGTCATATGGGGTACCGGATGGCCGGCATGGCGCCGGACCCGGCCATGGTGGCGGGCATGGCGCTGATCGTGGGCGGCGTGGGGGCGGTGCTCGCCGGGCTGTGGCCGCCCCGAGACGAGGCCCTGCGCCGGGAGGCCGCCGTCTCCGCGGTCCGGGTGCGCCCGCAGGACGACGCCCCGCTGAGGCCCGCCCACGTCGCGCTGCTGGTGGTGCTCTCGCTCGCCGTGACGATCGACGTCATGAAGCCGCTCACCCTGTCGCTCGTCGTACCCGGCGTCGCCGCCGAGTACGGTCTCGCGTCGCCGCTGCGCCCTGGGGGCGGCGTACCGGTGGCCTGGCTTCCGCTGGCCGGGATCACCGGCACCATGGTGGGCTCCTTCGTGTGGGGCTGGCTGGGCGACCGGATCGGCCGGCGCAACGCGATCCTGCTGGCCGGGGTGCTGTTCGCCACGACGTCGGTCTGCGGGGCCATGCCGGGGTTCTGGTGGAACGTGCTGATGTGCCTGGTGATGGGCGCGGCGGCCGGCGGGATGATCCCGATCGCCTTCACCCTGATCGCGGAGACGGTCCCGCGCCGGCACCGCGGCTGGCTGATGGTGCTGATCGGCGGGAACGTCACGGTCGCGTACGCCCTGACGAGCTGGCTGGCGGCGGTGCTCACCCCGGAGTTCGGGTGGCGGGCGCTGTGGCTGGTGGGGCTGCCGACTGGGCTGGCGCTGCTGGTGCTGAACCGCTGGATCCCGGAGTCGCCGCGGTTCCTGCTGGCCACCGGACGCGCCGAGAAGGCCCGTGAGGTGCTGGCGCGGTACGGCGCGGCGCTGGTGCCGGTGGAGTCCTCGCCGGAGCCGGAGCCGGAGGGCGCGGAGGGCGGGCCCCGGCCCGGGTACGCGCGCCTGTGGGAGCGGGGATTCGGCGGGCGTACGGCGGTGCTGACGGTCCTCGCGGCGGGCGCCGGGCTGCTCACGTACGGGTTCCAGATGTGGCTGCCCGTCAACCTGGCCCGGATCGGCTACCTGGAGGCGTCGTCGGCCCGCGTCCTGCGGGACAGCGCCCTGATCAGCCTGCCGCTCAACGTGGTGACGGCGCTGCTGTACGGGCTGTGGAGCAGCAGGCGCACGGCGGTCGTCGTCGCGGGCACCGCGGCGGCCGCCCTGGTGGTGCTCGCGGCGGCGGGCGAGGAGGTCGCCGGGAACGCGTCGCTGATGCGGCTGCTGCTCCTGGTCCCGCTGTGGGGCATCAGCGCGACCGCGGCCGTGGTCGCCGCGTACAGCTCCGAGGTGTACCCGACGGCCCTGCGGGCGCGGGGAACGGGCTGGGCGGCGGCGGTGAGCAAGGTGGGCGGGGTGCTGATCCTCGCCCTGTCGGTGGCCGCCGCGGCCGTCCCGCCGATGGAGGTCACGGCGCTCGTCGCGGCGGCGCCGCTGGCCGCGGCGGCGCTGGCGTTCACGTTCTTCGCCCCGGAGACCCGGGGGCGGGGGCTGGACGAGGGCTGAACTCACGGAGTTCCGAATTCCCTTTTGAATTGGCGTATTCTCGCCAATTCAAAAGGGAATTCGTATGTAAATATCACCACTAATTCTGCGCGCGCCCTCTGAAATCTACCGGCGCACTACCGCCCCCTCTCGCGTTCGTCACGCGGATGGGTGAATTTGGCCGTGAAAATGGTCCGAATGGCGGCACTCGGGAATGTCGTAAGTGCACATCGCCCACTCCCCGAGTAACGTTCGGAGGTTCTTCCCGTGCCCTCAACCACCATCCTGCCGTCGGTTGGCGCCGAAATCCCCTGCAGTTGCTACGCGGCCAACGTGCCGCTCAAGATCCGCACCGCCCTGGTGAACGTCGAGTTCAAGGGCGGCATCAAGGTCCGGGTGGAGGCCCACCCCGACCAGCCGCCCCACAAGGCCGTCGTGCTCAAGGTCATCGGCCACAAGGTCGAGGCCGACCACCCGCAGCTCGGCAAGATCACCATCGAGCAGGAGAACATGGAGGCGACGCCGGACAGCCTCCTGAACATCGTCCAGCACTTCCCGCCGAAGCTGAGCGCCGTGATGTTCCTGTCGTTCAAGCTGACCGTCGAGCGGCCCCCCGGCCAGGGCGCCAACGAGGGAGCCCGGCCGGAGCCGCTGGTCCTGCGGACCAAGGAGCCCGCGAAGCTCCTGAGCCCGGAGCTCAGCAAGTTCCCGCCGGACGGGGACTTCTACCGGCTGGAGAACCCGATCAAGCTCGTCCACCCGGACACCGACCAGGTCGTCGCGACGATCGACAAGTTCCCGGTCCGGGTCGGCGGCTGAACTACCCCGCCCGGTAGCGACGCACCGACCGGCCACCACCGACAGCGAGCACGGGGTGCCCCGATGAGCCATGCCCGGATTCCCAAGGTGACGCTCACCGCCGGCGTCGTACGAAGTGTGCGCGCCTGTCTCGTCCTCACGGTCCGGCTGGCCCTTCTGGGCCTCATCGCCGTGCGCTGTTCCCTGTCACCGGGCAAAGGCCGCTTCGCGCCCCGGCGCGACGCCTGGCTCCTCGCCACGGTGACCGCACTCGGGCCGGCCTTCGTCAAGGCCGCCCAGATCCTCAGCACCCGCGCCGACGTGGTCCCCCGTCATGTCGCCCGGGTGCTGAGCACCCTCCACGACCAGGTGTCCCCCCTTCCCCTCGGGGACGGGACACGCCGCTTCCCACCCGCGCTGAGACGCGCCCTGAAGGACGATCCCGGTCTGCCCACCCGTCCTCCGGTCGCCGCGGGCACCATCGCCTGCGTCTACCGCGCCGAGCTCGCCGACGGCCGCACCGCCGCGCTCAAGGTCCGCCGCCCCGGCGTCGTCCGGCTGCTCACCACCGATCTGGCGATCATGCTGGCGCTCGCCCGGCTCGTCGCGCCGCTGCCGCCCCTGCGCGGGGTGCCGGTGGTGGACATCGTGCGGCAGCTGACGGACTCCCTGCGCGGGCAGCTCGACTTCGACCGCGAGCGGCGCAGCCTCCGCTTCCTGCGGGAGAACCTCGCGGAGGAACCGCACGTACGCGTCCCGGAGGTCTACGACGAGCTCTGCGGACCGGACGTCCTGGTCATGGAGTACCTCGACGACCTGCACGACGGGGAGAGGAGAGCGGGCGGCGCGCAGGCCGCCGTGACAGCCCTGCGCGCCGCCTTCCACATGCTCTTCCTCGACGGCTTCGTCCACTGCGACCTGCACCCCGGCAACCTCGTCTGCGGGCCCGGCCGCGCGGTGACCGTCGTCGACGCCGGCTTCACCGTGCGCCTGACCGAACAGGCCCGGGAGAAGTTCACCGACTTCTTCGGGGCGATGGGAGCCGGGGACGGCCGGACCTGCGCCGACATCGTGCTCTCCACCACGCACCCCGGGCCGCGCACCGACACCGAGGGCTTCCGGCGCGAGCTCGCCGAGCTCATCGCCTCCCGCGGGGACGCGACCGCCGCCACGTTCGACCTGATGTCCTTCGCCGCCCGGCTGTTCGCGCTCCAGCGCCGCCACGGCCTGTACGCCGACCCGCAGTTCGTCTTCCCGATCCTGTCGCTGCTGGTCCTGGAGGGCACCGTACGGGACCTCGGCCCGGACCTGGACTTCCAGGCCGTCGCCAAGCCGTACCTGATCACCGCCCTCATGGAACGCGCGATCCTCACCGCCCAGAGAAAAGCCCAGCGAAAGCAGGAGAAACAGGAGTCCGGCTGACATGTTCTCCCCTCCCTCGCCGCCCGGACCGGACACCGCCGCCTCCGAGGAGGCGACGCCGCCCCGGCCACCCCGCGCCGCCCCCGTGGTGCCGCGCCCCCTGCGCCGCATCGTCATCCCGCTGCTGCGCCAGGACACCGCGCAGGTCGACTTCGGCGTACGCCGCTTCCGCCTGCGACCCGGACCCGCCCGCGACATCCTCCAGGCGGCCGGACAGGCGTTCCTCACCGGTTTCCACGCCGCGCTCGACACCCGCACCCCGGCCGAGCTGGCCGCCGAGGTGGAGCGCCTCCCGCCCGAGCGGCGCGGCTTCGCCTACGAAGGCGCCGGCATGGCCTGCTCCGTCCTCGACCTGCTCACCGGCGCACGCGGCCGCCGGTTCGCCGCCCTCGTGTCCGGGCCCGCCGCCCCGTACCCGCACCTCGTGCACGTCGGCGCCGGATGGGCGTACGCGCGCCTGGGCCTGCGGCCCCGCAACGGCCTCCCGGCCGCACAGCCGCCCGAGCAGTGGCTCGCCTGGGACGGGTACGGCTTCCACCAGGGGTTCTTCCACCCGGACCGGGTCATCGGGCGCCGGCACGTCGAGCGCGGCCTGACCGCCGACGAGCGCGCCATCCGGGACCAGGGGCTGGGCCGCGCGCTCTGGTTCCACGAGTGCGCCGACCCCGAGGGCATCGCCCTGCGCATCGCCGAGTTCGCGCCCGGCCGCCGCGGCGACCTGTGGAGCGGCGCCGGCCTCGCCGCCACCTACGCGGGCGGCGCCACCCCCGCGGAGCTGCACCGCCTCGCCCAAGCGGCCGGCGACCACCGCGCCGACCTCGCCCAGGGCTCCGCCTTCGCCTGCGCGGCCCACCACGTCTCCGGCACCGTCCCGGACCACACCCGCGCGGCGGCACGCGTCCTGACGGGCACCACCGCCGAGGAGGCGGCCGCGTGGACCGACCGCTCCCGTGCCGCCCTCGGCCCCGCCGCGACCGGCACCGGCGACTACCAGCGCTGGCGCGCCGGGATCCGCCACCTGTACCTCCGCAGCCGCCGAGGAGACCACTGACCATGCCCGCACCCCTCGTGAGCCTCGTACGCCGCAACCTGGCGCGGGTCGCCGCGCTCCTCACCTGCCTGCTGCTGTGGCAGCTCTCCCAGCCGCCGGACGCCTCACCGGCGATGCGCGAACGCCTCGCCCAGCGGTTCTCCTTCACGCCGCACCTCGTCTCACCCGCGCGCCACCCCGCCGACCGGGCCCTGCGGCCGGTCGCCCCCGCCTACCGCGACATCCCGTCGTGGATCTCCTCCGTGGGCGCCGGCGTGGCCCTGTGGTCGGCGGACGGCGGCAGTGCCGCGCGCGACCTGTGCCTCGTCGACCCGCGCACCGACACGGTCACCGTCAGCCCGGCCCCCGGCACCGGCCGGCGGTACGCCCCCTTCACCCTCAGCCCGCCCGCGCGCGACCTGCCCTCGTACGCCGCGCCCATGGGCTGCCTTCCGGCGGACCTCAACGAGGACGGCCGGCAGGACGTGGTCGTCTACTACTGGGGCCGCTCGCCCGTGCTCTTCCTGCGCCTCGCCGACCGGCCGCCGAGCGCCGCGGCGTTCCTCCCGCGCGAGCTCGTCCGCCCGCGCGCCGTGTGGAACACCAACGCCGCCACCGTCGGCGACTACGACGGCGACGGCCACCTCGACCTCGTCTTCGGCAACTACTTCCCCGACGGCGCCCGCGTCCTGGACCCCAAGGCCCACCAGCCCCGCCACCTGGTGATGAACGCCTCCCTCTCCAACGCCCGCAACGGCGGCACCAACCGCCTCCTGCGCTTCACCGGCGCCGACCGGGGCCCCGCCCCCGACGCCCGCTTCACCGAGGTGCCCGACGCCTTCGCGCCGGACGCCGCGCGCGGCTGGACCCTGGCCCTGGGCACGTACGACCTCGACGGCGACCACCGCCCCGAGCTGTACGTGGCCAACGACTTCGGGCCCGACCAGCTGCTCGTCAACGAGTCGTCCCCGGGCCGCGTCCGGTTCCGCGAGGCCGTCGGGCAGCGGCACGCCACCACCCCCAAGTCCAAGGTGCTGGGCCGCGACTCGTTCAAGGGCATGGGCGTCGCCTTCACCCACCTCGGCCCGGACCGCGTCCCCGACATCCTGGTCAGCAACATCGGCGAGGCGTACGCCCTCCACGAGAGCAACTTCGCCTTCACCGCCACCGGCACCCTCCGCGACGCCGGGCGGGCGCTCCACCGGGGCACCGCCCCGTACGACGACGACAGCGAGCCGCTGGGCCTGTCCCGCACCGGCTGGACCTGGGACGTCAAGGCCGCCGACTTCGACAACGACGGCGGCCCCGAGATCATGCACGCCACGGGCTTCGTCGCCGGACACACCGACCGCTGGGCGCAGCTGCAGGAGACGGCCATGTCCAACGACCTCATCCTGGACAACCCCCGGCTCTGGCCCCACTTCAAGCCCGGCATCGACCTGTCCGGCCACGACCGCAACACCTTCTTCGTACGCGGTGCCGACGGCCGCTTCACCGACGTGGCGCGGGAGGCCGGGGTCGGCACGGACGCCGTCAGCCGGGCCTTCGCGATCGGCGACGTGGACTCCGACGGCCGCCTCGACTTCGTCGTCGCCAACCAGTGGGCGCCGTCGGTGATGTACCGCAACACCGGCCGCGCGGGCGCCTTCCTGGCGCTCCGGCTGCGCCTCCCGGCCGCCGACGGCGGCGGTCCGAACCGGCCCGCCATCGGCGCCACCGCCACCGTCACGCTGCCCGACGGCACCGTCCGCACCGAGCAGCTGTACCCGGCCAACGGCCACAACGGCGTCAACGCCCCCGACCTCACCTTCGGCCTCGGCGACGCCGCCGAGACCCCGCCCTCCACCGCCCTGCCGGTACGCCTCACCTGGCGCGACGGTCAGGGACGCGTCCACACCCGCACCACCACCCTCCGGCCCGGCCACCACGAGCTGGTTCTCACCGAGGAGACACGATGAACCGACTCGGCACCCGCATCGGAACCCGGCTCGGTCGCACGGCGCGCTCCGTGCTCGGCGGCCCGGACGACCCGCGCAGCGCCGCACTGCGCCGGTTCGGCCTCTCCATCACCGTCCTGACGGTGGTCGGGCACACCGTCCTCGGCTTCGAGCAGGCGTACCTCACCCCCGTCGTCGCGGTGGCCGCGGCCCTGCTCGCCGAAGGCGTCCTCGGCGCCATCGACGCCCACGCCCGCGGCGTGCGCCCCTGGTACGCCGCCGGTTCCGCCGGGGCCGTCGTGGACCTGCTGCTCCCCGCCTACATCACCGCCCTGGCGTGCGCCATGCTGCTGTACGCCAACGACCGGCTGATGCCGACGGTGCTCGCCACCGTCGCGGGCGTGGCGAGCAAGTACGTCGTCCGGGTGCGCGTCGCCGGGCGGGCCCGGCACGTGCTCAACCCCAGCAACACCGGGATCGTGCTCGTCCTGCTGCTCTTCCCGTGGGTCGGGATCGCGCCGCCCTACCAGTTCACCGAGTGGACGGCCGGTCCGGTGGACTGGCTGATCCCGGTGGTGGTGCTGGCGGCCGGGACGATGCTCAACGCCAAGCTGACCGGCAAGATGCCGCTCATCGCCGCCTGGTGCGGCGGATTCATCGCCCAGGCGGTGCTCCGCTGGGCCCTGTCCCTGGGCGACCTCTCGCTGGTGAGCGCGCTGCTGCCGATGACGGGCGTGGCGTTCGTGCTCTTCACCAACTACATGATCA
This sequence comes from Streptomyces sp. NPDC045998, assembly GCF_056430285.1. NCBI lineage: Bacteria > Bacillati > Actinomycetota > Actinomycetes > Kitasatosporales > Streptomycetaceae > Streptomyces > Streptomyces sp. NPDC045998. The sequence goes on along the minus strand of NZ_JBWKLJ010000003.1, from coordinate 317,838 downwards.
CCGACCCGGGTACGACCCCGTGGCGCCCACGCCACCAGGCCGTCTTCGGCGCGGCGACGGCCGCCGTGTACGGCGTGCTCGTCCACTTCCACATCGTCTTCGGCCTGTTCTTCGCGCTGGTGATCACATGCGTGCTGCGGGCGGTCGTCCTGGTTGCCGCCGAGCGGCTGCCGCGGGCCTCCGCCGCCGGCCCCCCTGTCGTGTCCGCTTCCGTCCCCGCGCAGGGCCGCCCCTCACTCCAGCCGGAGACACGATGAGCCCGTACGCAACGGAGGGCGCCGACGAGACCGCGCCCCCGCTCGCCATCGTCGGCATGGCCTGCCGCTACCCCGACGCCGAACGCCCCGACCGGCTCTGGGAGATGGCCCTGGAGCAGCGCCGGGCGTTCCGCCGCCTCCCCGCGGAGCGGATGGACCCGGACGACTACTACGACGCCGATCCGGCGGCCCCCGACAAGACGTACAGCCTGTACGCCGCCGTCCTGGAGGGCTGGACCTTCGACCGCTCGGCGTTCCGCATCCCCGGCCCGGTCTTCCGGGCCGGGGACCCCGCCCACTGGCTCGCCCTGGAGACCGCCGCCCGCGCCCTGGAGGACGCCGGCTTCCCCGGCGGCGCCGGACTGGCCCGCGACCGCGTCGGCGTGATCCTCGGCAACAGCCTCACCGGCGACGCCACCCGCGCCGGGACGCTGCGGCTGCGCTGGCCGTACGTGCGCCGCGTCCTCGCCGCCGCCCTGGCGGACGCGCGACTGCCCGGTGACGTACGGGAGGAGGTGCTGCGCCGCGCCGCGGCCGACTACCTGGCGCCGTTCCCGCCGACGACCGAGGAGTCCCTCGCCGGGGCGCTGTCCACCACCATCGCGGGCCGGATCTGCAACCACTTCGACTTCCACGGCGGCGGCCACACCGTCGACGGCGCCTGCGCCTCCTCCCTCCTCGCCGTCGTCGAGCTGTGCCGCGCGCTGCGCGACCACAGCGTCGACTTCGGCCTGGCGGGCGGGGTCGACCTGAGCCTCGACCCCTTCGAGCTGGTGGGCTTCGCCAAGACCGGCGCGCTCGCCGCCGACCGGATGCGCGTGTACGACGAGCGGTCGGCGGGCTTCTGGCCCGGCGAGGGCTGCGGCATGCTCGCGCTGATGCGGGCGGCCGACGCGCGCGCCGCCGGGCTGCGCGTGTACGCGGAGATCCGCGGCTGGGGCGTCTCCTCCGACGGCGCCGGGGGCATCACCCGGCCCGACCGGGACGGGCAGCTCCTCGCGCTGCGCCGCGCGTACGAACGGGCCGGCGCCGACCCCGCCGACGTCCTCCTCCACGAGGGCCACGGCACCGGTACGCGCGTCGGCGACGAGGTGGAGCTCAGCGCCCTGGCGGCGCTGCGCGCGGGCGCCCGCCACCGCGCCGCGCTCTCCACGGTCAAGGCGAACATCGGCCACACCAAGGCGGCGGCCGGGGCGGCGGGCGTCATCAAGGCGGCCATGAGCCTGCACACCGCGGTGCTGCCCCCGACCACCGGATGCCGCGACCCGCACCCGCTGCTGCGGTCGGGCGAAACCCGGCTGCGCGTGCTGCGCCGGGCCGAACCCTGGCCGGAGGGCCCCCGGCTGGCCGGGGTCAGCTCGATGGGCTTCGGCGGCATCAACGCCCATGTGGTCCTCGCCGCGCCCGACACTCCGGCATTGCCCGCCCCCCGCGGCCCCCGCAGCCCCGTACGCGTACGCCGCCCGGCGCCCGAGCACGCCGTCATCGCCGCCACGGCGGCCGAACCGGGCGAGCTGCGCGCGCTGTTCGAGGACATCGCCACGGCGGCCCCCCGGCTCTCCTTCGCGGAGCTGCACGACCTGGCGGCCCAGCTCGCGCGGCGCCCGGTGACGACCGGCGGTCCGGCCCGGGCCGCCGTGGTCGCCGCCACCCCCGACGAACTGGCCCGGCGGGCCGCCTCGGCGGCCGCCCGCCTCGCCTCCGGCACCGACGCGCCCGGCTCCCTCACGCACCTGCCGGGCGTATGGCTGGGGCACGGCGTACGCGGCCGGGTCACGCTCCTCTTCCCCGGCCAGGGCGCGCCATCCGCGTCCTCCGCCTCCACCGGGACCGCCCAGCCGGCGATCCACCGCGCCGCCCTGCGCGGGCTGCGCGCGCTGGACGCCCTCGGCGTGACGGCGGCGGCCGCCGTCGGGCACAGCCTGGGCGAGATCACCGCGCTGGTGTGGTCGGGCGCGCTCCCCGTACGGGACAGCATCCGTCTGGTACGCGCCCGGGGCCGGCTCATGGCGACCCTCGGCGCACCCGGAACGGGGATGCTCGCCCTCCGCGCGGAACCCTCCGCGGCGCTCGGCCTGTGCGACGGGACCGGGCTGGTCATCGCCGCGTACAACGGCCCCCGCTCGGTCGTGCTCGCCGGGCCGGAGGAGGAGCTGCGCGAGGTCGCGGCCCGCGCCGGACGGGCCGGCATCGCCCACACCCCGCTCCCCGTGTCCCACGGCTTCCACTCCCCGGCGGTCCTGCCCTGCGTGCCGCCGCTGCGCCGCGCCCTGGCCGACGTGGACTTCGGCCGTCCGGCGCGCCGCCTGCTGTCCACCGTGCACGGGCGGGCGCTGACCCCGGACGACGACCTGGTGGAGCTGCTGTGCGACCAGGTCACCGCACCCGTACGGTTCTGGGACGCGGTCGGCGGCGTACTCCCGGACACCGACCTGTTCTGCGCCTGCGGGCCCGGGCGGGGGCTCGCCTCGCTCCTCACCGACCAGGGCTGCGGTGTCCCGGTCGTCACCGTGGGGACCGGTGACCCGGACGCGGCCGACACGGCGGACGCGGTGGCCGCGCTCTTCGCGGCGGGCGCGCTTTCCCGGACCGACGCGCTGACGGCCGGGTGCGGGGCGCGGCCGATCGACCTCGGTAGGGAGCGGACGTTCCTGCGCAGCCCCTGCGCGGCGGCACCGGCGCTCCCTGACATCCCGGCGGCTCCGGTGGTGACGGAGCCGGTGGTGACGGCCCCGTCCCCGCAGGCCCCGCGCGCGGGGGAGGCCGCGGTCCAGGAGCCCGCCGCCGCCGTACGCGACCTGCTCGCCCGGGCCACCGAGCTGGAGCCCGAGCTCATCGGCATGGAGACGCGGCTCCTGACCGACCTGCACCTCACCTCCCTGACGGTCACCCAGCTCGCCGCGACCGCCGCGCACCGCCTGGGCCGCCGCCCCCCGGCCGCGCCGCTGTCGCTGGCCGACGCCCGCGTGGGCGACCTCGTGGAGGCCCTCGACGCCCTGCCGCCCGCCACCGCCGCCGACACCGGGGGCGCGCCCGACACCACCGTCCCCGGCGTGGACACCTGGGTGGAGTGCTTCACCGAGCGGTTGCGGCGCCTCCACGACGGCCCGCCGGAGCCCACCGGCGCCGGATGGCGTCTCACCGTCCTCGGTGCAGGCGACGGCGAAGGCGACCTCGCCACCCTGGCGCCGCGCGTCTTCACCGGCACCGGCACCGGCGCCGGCACCGCGACCGCCTCCGACACCGAGCTGCTGTACGCGCCCCCCGGCGCGGCCCCGCCACCCGTCGGCCGCCTGCTGGCCGCCGCCCGGGCCGCGCTGGCCACCGGGCGGCTGGTGGTCGTCGCGCACGACACCGCGCTCACGGGCTTCGCGCACAGCCTCCACAAGGAGCACCCGGCCCTGGGCGTCACCCTGTTGCGCGTCCCGCCGACCGCGGCCGGCCTGCGCCACGCCGCCCGCTGGGCCGCCGCGGAGCCGGGCCGGTACCGGGAGCTGGTCGTGGACGAACGCGGCAGGCCCCACACCCCGGTCGCGCAGGTGGCTCGGTTCCCCGAGCCCGGGCCCTCCCGCCCGCTGCCCCTGGGCCCCGACGACGTGCTGCTCGTCAGCGGCGGCGGCAAGGGCATCGGCCACACCTGCGCCAAGGCGCTGGCGCTGGCCTGCGGCGCGCGCCTCGCCCTGCTCGGCCGGGCCCGCCCGGAGGACGACGAGCCCTTGCGCACGCGCCTCGCGGAGCTGGCGGAAGCGGGCGTGACCACCGCGTACGAGGCGGCCGACCTCGCCGACGCCGCCGCCGTGGCGGCAGCGGTACGCCGGCTCACCGAGCGGCTCGGCCGCCCGGTCACCGGCGTCCTGCACGCCGCGGGCGTCAACGAACCGGCCCGCTTCGCGGACCTGGACGAGGCGCGCGTCGAGGCGCACCTCGCGCCCAAGGTGACGGGCCTGCGCCACCTCCTCGCGGCGCTGCCCACGGACCGGTTGCGCGTGCTGGTCGGCTTCGGCTCGGTGATCGGCCGGTACGGGCTGCCCGGCGAGAGCCACTACGCCCTCGCCAACGGACTGCTGCGCGCCGAGACCGAGCGGCTGGCCGCCGCACTGCCCGCCTCCTGCCGGGTCCTGACCATCGACTGGTCTGTGTGGACCGGCACCGGCATGGGCGTACGGCTCGGCGTCCTGGACTCCCTCCTGCGCGAGGGCGTCACGCCCATCGCCCCGGAGACCGGCACGGACCTGTTCCTGCGCCTCCTCGCCGCCCGGACCCCGACCGCGATCGCCGTGCACGGCCGGCTGGGACGCGACGTACCCGCCCCCGCACCGGCGGGCCCTCCGCAGCGGTTCCTGGAGGAGGTACGCGTCCACTACCCGGCCGTGGAACTGGTCGCCGAGGCGCGGCTCGACCTGCGCGGCACCGACCGCCACCTCGCCGGGCACCGGCTGGACGGGGTGGTCTGGCTCCCCGGCGTCCTCGGTCTGGAGGCCATGGCCCAGGCGGCCTCGGCGGTGGCGGGCGGCCAACCGCTGTACGAGGCGCGCGACATCGTGTGGGCGCACCCCGTGACCGTGCCGGAGGAGGGCGCCCGCACCGTACGGGTGTGTGCCCTGCGCCGGGGGGACGCCGTGGAGACGGTGCTGCGCAGCGACGAGGACGACTTCTGCGTGGACCACTTCCGTGCCGTGTTCCCCCTCGCCGTACCGTCCCTGAACGGACACCGGACCGCCCCGCCCGCGGACGCCGAGGGCGACCTCCACCCCGACGAGCTGTACGGACCGCTCTTCTTCCACACCGGGCGCTTCCGCAGGGTCAGCGGCCTGGCGGCGCCCTCCGCGCGCGACTGCCGCGCCACGCTGGCACCGCCGGAACGGGGCGCGGACGACCCGTGGTTCGCGGCGCCGTTCGCCGCCCCGCTGCTCGGCGACCCGGCCACCAACGACGCCTCCCTGCACGCGCTCCAGGCGTGCGTACCGCACCGCAGGCTGCTGCCGGTGGCCGCCGGGTCGCTGACGATCCGGCCCGGCGGGGGACCGGTGGAGCGGGTCCGCGGCACCGAACGCTCCGCCGCGGACGGCGCGTACGAGTGGGACGCGGAGGGCCTCGACGCCTCGGGCCGCACCGTGCTGCGGTGGCGCGGGCTGCGGCTGCGGGACGTCGGCCCGCTCCCGCGCGGCGAGCACCCGTGGCCGGTCCCGCTCCTCGCGGTGCTCCTGGAGCGGGCGACCACGGCGCTGGGCCTGGACAGCCGCCTCGGCGTGACGATCCGCCCCGCGACGGGCCCCGCGTCGGCCCGCCCGCCGGAGCCCGGCGTCTCCCGCAGCCACCTCGGCGACCGGTGGGTGCTCCAGGTCGAGGACGCGGCGTCCAAGGGGCCCCTCGCCTGCGACTGGGAGACCGTTGCGGCGCGCCCGGAGAGCGAGTGGCGGCGGATCCTCGACCCGGAGCAGCGGGCCCTGGCCGACGTACTGCGCCACCAGTGCGGGGAGCCCTTCGACGCGGCGGCCACCCGGGTGTGGACGGCCGCGGAGTGCCTGGCCAAGGCGGGCCGCCCGGCGCGCGCGCCGCTCACCCTCGGCGGGGTCTTCGACGGCGGCTGGGCGCTGCTGCGCTCGGGCGACGCGCTGATCGCCTCGGCGGTGGTGCGGGTGGCGGGCGTCGGGCGGCCGGTGGCGGTGGCGGTGCTGAGCGGACCGGAGGAGAACCGATGACGACCGAGACCCGCACGCGGACGTACGCGTACGAACACCTCGTCACCTTCGAGGAGACCAACCTCGTCGGCAACGTGTACTTCACCAACTACCTGCGCTGGCAGGGCCACTGCCGGGAGCGGTTCCTCGCCGAGCACGCTCCCGGGGTGCTCCGGGCGCTGCACGGCGACCTCGCCCTGGTGACCGCGTCCTGCCACTGCGAGTACTTCAGCGAGCTGTACGCCCTCGACCGGGTCACCCTGCGCATGTCGCTGACCGCGGCCGACGAGCACCGCGTGAGCATGGGCTTCGACTACTACCGCGTCAACGGCGCGGTGCCCCAGCTCGTCGCGCGCGGCGGCCAGACCGTGGCCTGCACGCGCCGCACCGGCGCCGGCGGCGTACGACCCGTTCCCGTACCGGAGGAGCTGCGGGCCGCGCTCGCGCCGTACGGTCCGCCGGGGAGCGGCACATGACCGACACCGCGGCCTTCCGGGCCGCGATGGCCCACATGCCCACCTCGGTCACGGTGGTCACCGCGTACGCCGCGTACGCCGCCGACGGCTCCCGCCACGGGCCCGTCGGCTGCACGGCCAGCGCCGTCCTGTCGCTCTCCCTGCGCCCGCCGAGCCTGCTGGTCTCGCTGGCGTCCACCGGCCGTACCGTCCGCGCGATCCGGCGCGCCGGCGGGTTCGCCGTCAACCTGCTGAGCTGGGAACAGCGCGACCTGACGCGCCGGTTCGCCGAGGAGCCCCCCTGCCGCCGCTTCGACGGGGTGCCGTGGGCGTACGAGCAGGGGCAGCCGGTCCTGATCGGGGCCGCCGCCAGCGTCGTGTGCGCCGTCGACAGCTGCTACGACGTGTGGGACCACACCCTGCTGGTGGGGCGCGTCCTGCACAGCGCCCACCATCCCGACCGCACCCCGCTGGTCTACCACCGCCACACGTGCACGACCGCCCGGTGGCAGTCGGACTACCACCGGGCGGTCGCGGACAACTCCTGAGCCGAAGCTCGGCAGGGCTTACGGGAAGGTCAGCTTCCAGCTGTTGATGTAACCGGTGTCCTGCGCGGCGACGTCCTGCACGCGCAGCTTCCAGCTGCCGTTGGCGACCTCGCTGGAGGCGTTGACCGTGTAGGTCGCCTTGACGTTGTCGGCTGAGTCGGAGGAGCTGGAGTTCTTCAGCCGGTACGCCGTGCCGTCGGGGGCCACCAGGTCGACGACCAGGTCACCGCGCCACGTGTGGACGATGTCCACGTCCACCTTGAGGGTGGCGGGCGCGTTGCCCGCGACGCCGGTGACGCTCACGGCCGAGGTGACGGCCGCGCCGTTGTCGGGGATCGCGACGTCGGCGGTGTTCTCGAAGACCTTGCCGGTGCCCGGGTCGCCGCCGCCGGGACGCGAGCCGACGTTGACGCCCGCCCACGCGTGCTCGACGGCCTTCACCTCGGCGCTGCCGGCGCCGTACAGCTCGGTCGCGACGGCGACGGTGCCGGCGCGGGCACCCGCGTAGTCGGTCCGCGAGTTGAACTTCGTGGTCAGCGCCTTGTACCAGATCAGCGCGGCCTTGTCGCGGCCGATGCCGGTGACGGGGAGCCCGTCGGAGGTCGGCGAGTCGTACGCCACGCCGTTGACGGTCTTGGCGCCGCTGCCCTCGGAGAGCAGGTAGAACCAGTGGTTCGCCGGGCCGGAGGAGTAGTGGACGTCCACGCCGCCGATGCCGGAGTACCAGTAGTCCTTGGACGAGCCGTCCTTGCTCGGCTTGTCCATGTAGCGCAGCGGGGTGCCGTTGCCCCGGATGTCGATCTTCTCGCCGACGAGGTAGTCGCCCGGGTCCTTCGGGTTGTTGGCGTAGAACTCGACGGCGGCGGCGAAGATGTCGGAGGTCGCCTCGTTGAGGCCGCCGGACTCGCCGCTGTAGACCAGGCCCGCGGTGTTGGAGGTGACGCCGTGCGTCATCTCGTGCGCGGCGACGTCGATCGAGGTCAGCGGCTTGGCGTTGGCGGCGCCGTCGCCGTACGTCATGCAGAAGCAGCTGTCCTGCCAGAAGGCGTTGACGTAGGCGTTGCCGTAGTGGACGCGGGAGTACGCGCCGACGCCGTCGCCCTTGATGCCGCTGCGGCCGTGCACGCTCTTGTAGTAGTCCCAGGTGAGCGCGGCGCCGTAGTGGGCGTCGGCGCCCGCGGTCTCCGGGTTGGACGGGGTGCCGTCGCCCCAGATGTCGTCGGCGCCGGAGAAGAGCGTGCCGGTGCCGGAGGTGCCGCGGTTGAGGTTGTACGTCTTGTGGTTGCCGCGCGCGGTGTCGGTCAGCGTGTACGAGGGCGCGGTGCCCAGCGTGACCTGGCCGCTGTACTGGGTGTTGCCGGTGCCGGTGTGCACGGCCTGCCACTCGTACAGCTTCTTGCCGGTGGTGGCGTCGGTGATGACGTGCAGCTCGTTCGGGGTGCCGTCGTGCTGGAGCCCGCCGACGACCGTCTCGTACGCGAGGACCGGCGTGCCCTGGCCCATCCAGACCACCTTGCGCGGGGCGCGCTCGGCGTCCGTCGCCTTGGAGCCCTCCGCCCGGGCGGCGCCCAGCGCCTGCTTCTCGGCGGCGGCCGGGGTGACGTCCGCGGTGGTGTCGACGCCCTTGAGCTGCGCCGGGGACGCCTTGCTGACGCCTTCCGTCTTCCCCGCCTTCGTCTCGGTGACGACGAGGTCGCCGCCGAGGACCGGGAGCCCGCCGTAGGTGCGCTCGTAACGGGTGTGGGTGGTGCCGTCGCGGTCCTGGACGACGTCGCGGACGACGAGCTTCTCCTGGGCGCCGAGGCCGAGTTGCTTGGCGGTGGCCGCCTTGTCGGCGTCGGCGGCGCGTATCAGCGCGGTGCGCTGGGCGGGGGAGAGGTCGGCGGGCAGGGCGCCGGGGTCGGCCTTGCCGGCGGCCTGGCCCTTCGGGGCGACCGGGCCCCACTCGTCGTCGGCGGCGGCGGTACCGGTCTGCACGCCCACGGCGAGCATGGCGGCGGCGATGAGAGCACCGGTCGCGGTGGCGCGACGGCTTGGCGTGGATCTCACGCAGACTCCTTTTGCGAGGGGGGTACGGGCGGCTGGGTGGGCCGCTCGGCGGAGCAAACAGAGCTGGTGGAACGGGTCGGAACGCGGTGGTGACCGCGGGGCGAACAGCTGTGCGCAAGAACGGTGGAAGAGTGGCAGCAGCGGGGGGTTGCTGTCAGGACCGCGTCAACAACTTGGCCGGAAATCGTCCGTTGCTCGCATCGTCATGTTCGTTAAGCGGACGTTTCGTCAGATGCGCCGGGAGCGCCGGGGCGCGTGCCCTGGAGCGCCTCCCGCGCCGGTGTGCGCGCCCCCGTGGGGGTGGCCGGGCGGAAACTCTGGCTCGTTCCGCCCCGCCCGTCTTCCGGCCGCACCGCGTCAGTCGTTCGGTCGCCGCCCGCCCCGCGTGTCGGGGGGCGCGATGTCTTAATGGTCCCGAATGCCCCATCAGAACGTCGGAACAGAAGGCAGGGATCAAGGTGCGGATCTTCTCCAGAGGCCCCGGGCGTACGCCCAGCGGACGGCGTCGGCGGCGGTGGCTCCTCGCCGCCGCCGTGACGTCCGCGCTCACCGCCTCCGTTTCCCCGGCGCACGCCGACGGCGGCGACTGGGTGCCCGTCCCCGACATGAAGCTCGCCCGCACGGGACACGGCACCACCACGGCGCCCTGCCCCGACGCCGTCGGCGCCCTCGGGGACGGCCAGTGCGTGTACGTCGTCGGCGGCCACCCCCTCGAAGCGGCGCTCTCGCTCCACGCGTACAGCCCCGAAAAGCGCACCTGGGCGAAGCTGCCCTCGATGACCGTGGGCCGCTCCGGCCTCGCGGCCGCCACCGCGCCCTGCCCCGGAGGCGTCAAGGCGCTGCGCGGCACCTGCGTGTACGCGGTCGGCGGTACCAACGGCGGCGGCTCCCTCACCACGGTCGAGGCGTACAGCCCGGCCACCAACACATGGGCGACCGTCCCCGGGATGAAGAGCGCCCGCGCCTTCCTCGGCGCGGCGACCGCAGCGTGCCCGCCCGGCGAGACGTCCCTGCGCGGCCTGTGCGTGTACGCCGTCGGCGGCGCGGCCCGCAGCGGGTCGGCGGCCGGCGGCACGAGCGCGGCCGGCCACGCCGCGGCCCAGGCCGCCGCCAAGGGCACCGGCACGGGCACGGCCCCCGCGAAGACCCCGGCATCCGCGTCCGCCAAGGACCCGGCCCCGGACAAGGACCCCGCCCCGGGCACCGGCACCGGCTCCGGCCAGGGGGCCCACGTCCCCGGCACCGGCTCCGGCAGCACCGTCACCACCCTCGCCACCGTCGAGGCGTACAGCCCCGCCACCAACACCTGGACGACGCTGCCCCAGCTCCCCAGCCCCCGCCGCAGCCTGGGCGTCACCGCCGCGACCTGCCCCCGCGCCGTGATCTCCACCGCGCCGTCCTGCGTGTACGCCGTCGGCGGCACCGGCGCCGACACCGCCGAGCCCCTGAGCACCGTCGAGGTCTTCGACCCCGAGTCCCGCGCCTGGGTGAAGCTCCCTTCGACCCCGACCGCCCGCCGCGCCATGGGCGTGACGTCCGGCCCGTGCCCGGGCTCCACCTCGATGGTCGGCACCACGTGCGTGTACGGCATCGGCGGGTCGCCCTCCACCCAGATGACCGCGGTCGCCACCACGGAGATCTTCGCCCCGCGCACCAACAGCTGGTCGGCCGTCCCGTCCCTCCCGGAGGCGCGCTTCGGCTTCGGCGCCACCGCCGCACCCTGCTCCGACGACGTCGCCCATACCTGTCTCTACGCCCCCGGCGGCATGGCCGGCACGACCCCGAGCGCCCACACCTCGGCCTTCGACGTGTCGCGCCTCTAAGAGGGTTTCACCCCACCACGCTGTCCCGCCACGCGCGGTGCAGGTCCGCGAAGCGGCCCTCGCCCGCGATGAGTTCGGCCGGCGGGCCGTCCTCCACGATGCGGCCCGCCTCCATCACCAGCACGCGGTCGGCGATCTCCACCGTGGAGAGGCGGTGGGCGATCACCACCGCCGTGCGGCCGTTCAGCACCGTGTCCATCGCGCGCTGCACGGCCCGCTCGCCCGGGATGTCGAGGGAGCTGGTCGCCTCGTCCAGGATCAGCACCGCCGGGTCGGCGAGCAGGGCGCGGGCGAAGGAGACCAGCTGCCGCTGGCCCGCCGAGATGCGCCCGCCCCGCTTGCGTACGTCGGTGTCGTAGCCGTCCGGCAGGGCCGCGATGAAGTCGTGGGCGCCGATCGCCTTCGCGGCCCGCTCGATCTCCTCGCGGCTCGCGTCCGGGCGGCCCAGGGCGATGTTCTCCGCGACCGTCCCGGAGAACAGGAACGCCTCCTGCGTCACCATCACCACGCCGCGCCGCAGCTCGGCGTTGGCCAGCCGGCGCAGGTCGACGCCGTCGAGGAGGACCCGGCCGTCCGTCGGGTCGTAGAAGCGGGCCAGCAGCTTCGCGAGCGTCGACTTGCCCGCGCCCGTCGCGCCGACCACCGCGACCGTCTGCCCCGCCGGGATCGTCAGGTCGAAGCGCGGCAGCACCTCGCCGCCCGTGCGGTACGCGAACCGGACGCCGTCGAAGACCACCTCCCGGCCCGGGCTTTCCGACCGCGACGGCGGCAGGGCGCGCGGCGCGGCGGGCTCCGGGACCGTGGGGGTCTGGGCGAGCAGCCCGGCGATCTTCTCCAGCGACGCGGCCGCCGACTGGTACGAGTTCAGGAACATCGCCAGCCGGTCGATCGGGTCGTACAGCCGGCGCACGTACAGCACGGCCGCCGCCAGCACCCCCAGCGCCAGCGTGCCGTCCGCCACCCGGTACGCGCCCCACAGGACCATGCCCGCGACCGCCGTGTTGGCGACCAGGCGCGAGCCGACGACATAGCGGGCCATCTCCAGGATCGCGTCGCCGTTGCGCCGCTCGTGGCGGTGGTTCAGCTCACCGAAGCGCGCGTCGTTGGCCCGCTCGCGGCGGAACGCCCGCACCGGCCGGATGCCGTTCATCGTCTCGGCGAACTGCACGATCACCGACGAGATCGCGGTGGACCGCGCGCTGAACGCGACCGCCGCGCGCCGCTGGTAGAGCCGTACGAGCAGGTACAGCGGGACGAAGGAGGCGACGGCCACGGCGCCCATGCCCAGGTCCAGCCAGAGCAGCAGCAGCGCGATGGAGACGAAGGACACGAGGACGCCGACCAGCTCCTGCAGCCCCTCGCTGAGCAGTTCGCGCAGCGCCTCGACGTCGGTCGTGGCGCGCGAGATCAGGCGGCCCGAGGTGTACCGCTCGTGGAAGTCGACGCTCAGGGCCTGCGCGTGCCGGAAGATCCGGCCCCGCAGGTCCAGCAGCACGTCCTGGTTGACCCGGGCGGACGCCCGGATGAACGCGTACTGGAGCAGCCCGGCCCCCACCGCGCACGCCGCGTACCCGGCGCCGACCGCGACCAGCGGCCCGTACGCCTCGCGCCGCAGCGCCGGCACGGCGGTGTCGATGGCGTACGCGACGAGCAGCGGTCCCGCCTGCACGGCCGCCTGCTGCACCAGCAGGAGCAGCGCGGCGACCACGACCCGCCCGCGCAGCGGCCGCAGCAGCGACCGCAGCAGCGCACCCGTCGCCCCGCGCGCGGCGGGCAGCGCGTCCCGGTCGAACGCGTCGCCGCCGCCGGGCGCCGACGGTGCCGGTGCCGACCCCGGGGCCGCCCCCGGGACCTTCGCGTCCTCGCGGGTGCCGTCCGCCGGCCTCGCGCCGTCGAGGCCCGCCTCCGTCTCCGTCACCGCGTACCGCCCCTCGTCGTCTCCGCACCCGACATCAGCCACGCGTACTCCGCGTTCGTCCGCAGCAGCTCCTGGTGCGTGCCGACCGCCGCGACGCGGCCCTCCGACAGCAGGGCCACCCGGTCGGCGAGCAGCACCGTGGAGGGCCGGTGCGCCACCACCAGGGCCGTCGTGTCGCGCAGGACCTCGCGCAGGGCCGCCTCGACCAGGCCCTCGGTGTGCACGTCCAGCGCGGACAGCGGGTCGTCCAGCACCAGGAAGCGCGGGCGGCCCACCACCGCCCGGGCCAGGGCCAGCCGCTGGCGCTGGCCGCCCGACAGGCTCAGGCCCTGCTCGCCGACCTGCGTCGCGGTGCCGTGCGGCAGCGCGCCCACGAAGTCCGCCTGGGCCACCTCCAGCGCCCGCCGCAGCTCGGCCTCGCCCGCGCCCGCCGGGCCGGCGCCCATCAGGACGTTCTCGCCGACGGTCGCCGAGAAGAGCGTCGGCTCCTCGAAGGCGACCGACACCAGCTCGCGCAGCCGCTCCCGGGGCAGGGCCGCCACCTCGACCCCGTCGAGGAGGATGCGGCCGCCCGTCACCTCGTGCAGCCTCGGCACCAGCGCGGTCAGCGTGGTCTTCCCGGAGCCGGTCGCGCCGACCAGCGCCATCGTCTCGCCGGGCCGCACCCACAGGTCGACACCGGCCAGCACCGGCGGTGCGTCGGGCGGCGCGTCCGGATAGCGGAAGGAGACGTTCTCGAAGCGCAGCCCCCCGGACGACGGGGAAGCCGGCGCGGCACCGCCGCCGTCCTCCTCGGGCTCGTCCATCACCTCGAAGTACCGGTCCGACGCCGTCGCCGCCTCCTGGCTCATCGCCAGCAGGAAGCCGATCGACTCCACCGGCCAGCGCAGCGCCAGCGCCGTCGACAGGAACGCCACCAGCGTCCCCGCCGACAGCTCCCCGTCCGCCACCCGCACGCTGCCCAGCACCAGCGCCGCGCCGATCGCCAGCTCCGGTACGACGGTGATGACGGCCCAGATGGCGGCCAGCAGCCGTGCCTTGACCAGCTCCGTACCGCGCAGCCGCCGCGCCAGCGCGCGGAACGCCCGGGCCTGGCTGCGGTGCCGCCCGAAGCCCTTGATCACCCGGATGCCGAGCACGCTCTCCTCGACGACCGTCGTCAGATCGCCCACCTGGTCCTGCGCGCGCCGCGCGGCGACCGAGTACCGCGTCTCGAACAGCGCGCACACCACGATCAGCGGCACCACCGGCACCAGCAGCACCAGCCCCAGCACCAGGTCCTGCGCCAGCAGCACCGCGCAGCCCACCAGCACCGTCACGCCGTTGACGAAGAGGAACGTCAGCGGGAACGCCAGGAACATCCGCAGCAGCGACAGGTCCGTCGTCGCCCGCGACAGCAGCTGTCCCGACGCCCACCGGTCGTGGAACGCCACCGGCAGCCGCTGCACATGCCGGTACAGGTCGGCGCGCATCGCCGCCTCCACCCCGGCCAGCGGCCGCGCCACCAGCCACCGCCGCAGCCCGAACAGCGCGGCCTCCGCGATGCCGAGCCCCAGCACCACCAGGGCCCCCAGCCACACCCCGTCCGGATCGCGCTCCGTCACCGGACCGTCCACGATCCACTTCAGGACGAGCGGGATGACCAGGCTCAGACAGGACGCCACCACGGCGACGAGGGCGGCGACGGACAGCCGCGCCCGGACCGGCCGCACGTACGGCCACAGGCGCAGCAACGAGCGCACGCTCGAACGGTTGGTCTCATGGTCAGCCATCAGCACCGAGCCTACGGTTCACCACTGACATCGCTCGCCTGGTTTTCGGCCGACCGGCCCTGGATCAGGCCTGCTTCCGCATCACTCCCGGACGCGCAGCAGCAGCACCGACCTCGGCGGGACCGTCAGGGCACCGCCACCCTCGTGCACCGTCCCCGGCGCCTCCGCCTGGTCCTCCCGCGAGGTGTCCACCACCAGCTCGTACGACGCGGCCCACGGCGGGCCGGGCAGCCGGAAGTCCAGCGGGTCGGCGGCCGCGTGCAGGATCGCCAGGAAGCTGTCGTCGGTGACCGGCTCCCCGCGCGCGTCGCGGCCCGGGATGTCCCGGCCCGACAGGTACAGGCCGATCGTCGCGGTCCGCGCGTACCAGTCCCCCTCCGTCATCTCCTCGCCCCGCGCGGTGAACCACGCCAGGTCCCGCAGCCCGTCCGCCGCCTGTGGCCGGCCCGAGAAGAACGCCCGGCGCCGCAGCACCGGATGGGTGTGGCGCAGTTCCAGCAGCCGGGTCGTCAGCTCCAGCAGACCGCGCGGTCCCGGCTGCTCCGGCAGCGACCAGTCGACCCAGCCGAGCTCGTTGTCCTGGCAGTAGGCGTTGTTGTTGCCCCCCTGCGTACGGCCCATCTCGTCGCCCGCGACCAGCATCGGCACGCCCGTCGACAGCAGCAGCGTGGTGAGCAGGTTCCGCAGCTGCCGGCGCCGCAGCGCGTTGACCCCCTCGTCGTCGGTCTCGCCCTCCGCGCCGCAGTTCCAGGACCGGTTGTCGTTCGTGCCGTCCCGGTTGCCCTCGCCGTTCGCCTCGTTGTGCTTCCGCTCGTACGAGACGAGGTCGCGCAGCGTGAAGCCGTCGTGCGCGGTGACGAAGTTGATGGAGGCGTACGGACGCCGCCCGCCCCACGCGTACAGGTCGCTGGACCCGGACAGCCGGTAGCCCATCTCCCGCACGTCCGGCAGGGCGCCGCGCCAGAAGTCCCGCACCGCGTCCCGGTAGCGGTCGTTCCACTCCGCCCACAGCGGCGGGAAGGCGCCCACCTGGTAGCCGCCGCTGCCCACGTCCCACGGCTCGGCGATCAGCTTCACCCGCCGCAGCACCGGATCCTGGGCGATCGTCGCGAGGAACGGCGACAGCATGTCGACGTCGTGCATGGAGCGGGCCAGCGCCGCCGCCAGGTCGAAGCGGAAGCCGTCCACGCCCATCTCGGTGACCCAGTAGCGCAGCGAGTCGGTGATCAGGCGCAGCACGTGCGGCTGCACCACGTGGAGGGTGTTGCCGCAGCCCGTGTAGTCGGCGTACCGGCGGGGGTCGGCGGCCAGCCGGTAGTAGCCGCGGTTGTCGATGCCGCGCAGCGACAGCATCGGGCCCAGCTCGCTCGCCTCGGCGGTGTGGTTGTACACCACGTCGAGGATGACCTCGATGCCCGCGGCGTGGAGCGCCTTCACCATCCGCTTGAACTCGCCGACCTGCTGCCCGGCCGTGCCGGACGCGCTGTACGCGGCGTGCGGCGCGAAGTAGCCGATGGAGTTGTAGCCCCAGTAGTTCCGCAGCCCCCGCCGCAGCAGGTGGTCCTCGTGCGCGAACTGGTGCACCGGCAGCAGCTCCACCGCCGTCACCCCGAGCCGTACGAGGTGCTCGATCGCGGCCGGATGGGCGAGGCCCGCGTACGTGCCGCGCAGCTCCTCCGGGATGCCCGGGTGGCGCCGGGTGAAGCCCTTCACGTGCAGCTCGTAGATGACCGAGTCCGCCCACGGCGTCTTCGGCCGCCGGTCGTCCGCCCAGTCGTCGTCATCGTGGACGACCACGCCCTTGGGGACGTGCGGCGCGGAGTCGCGGTCGTCGCGCACGGTGTCGGCGACGTGCTGGTCCGGCCAGTCCCGTACGTGCCCGTACACCTCCGCCGGCAGGGCGAAGTCACCGTCCACCGCGCGCGCGTACGGGTCCAGCAGCAGCTTCGCCGGGTTCCAGCGCGCCCCCGTCCACGGGTCCCAGCGCCCGTGCACCCGGAAGCCGTACCGCTGCCCGGGCCGTACGCCCGGCACGAAGCCGTGCCAGATCTGGTGGGTCAGCTCGGTCAGCGCGGAGCGCCGCTCCGTGCCGTCCTCGTCGAACAGGCAGAGTTCCACCGCCTCCGCGCCGCCCGCCCACAGGGCGAAGTTCGTTCCGGCGACGCCGTCCGGCCCCACCCGGAACCGCGCCCCCAGCGGCGTCGGCGCCCCCGGCCACACCGGTGGCCCCGGGGCCGTCCTATGGCGCCCGTTCAGCTCGCGTACCACTCGCGGCGCACCGTGCGCGCTCCGCGCACGCCGCACCGCCTCCTGCTCCGCTGCGCTCGACACCTGCGGCCTCCCGCGGCTCCCCTTTTTTAAGGGCTCGGTTCTCCTCCAGGGCGCCTAAGACGGTGTCGACGGTCGATCGTGCTCGGTTCCTCGTTCCTCGGAACCTCCGCGCGTTCTCCCTTTCGACACCGCCACGCCCTTTCGGCTCACTCGCCCCGGCTTCCGGACCATGTGCGGACGAGCCGCGGCGTCCCGGCCGCGGCTCGTCCGCACATGGTCCTCCACCTGTTCTGCCCGCAGGGCCCGGCTCCCAACATGGCCCGCACCGACGTTTCCCCTGGAGGCCGCACTCGTTGGGCGCATCGTGAAACACGTACTGAGACGGGCAGGGCTCGGCACGGCCGCGGCCGTGACATGGGCAGGACTGGTGGCGGGGCTGGTGGCGGGCCTGGCGGCCTGCACCGCAGGCGCCTCGCTGGACCTCGGCGTCGGGGACAAGGCCCGGGCGCCCGGTGACACCATCCGGGTGACCCCGGAGGACGGCGCCAAGGGCGTCGCGCCGGACGGCCGCCTGGAGGTGCGCGTGCCCAGCGGCCGGCTGGAGCGCGTCCGGGTGAGGAAGGTCGAGGACGACCGGCCGGCCGAGGTGCCCGGCTCGCTCTCCGAGGACGGGCTGCGCTGGCGCCCCGCGCCCGGCACGCGCCTGGAGCTGGCGGCCAAGTACAGCGTGGACGCCGTCGCGCTGGACGGGCACGGCCGTCGCTCGGCGCGGCACTCCACCTTCACCACCCTGGTCCCCGAGCACCGCTTCATCGGCTACTTCAAGCCCGAGAACCGCTCCGTCGTCGGCACCGGGATGATCGTCTCCTTCGGCTTCAACCGCCCCATCGAGAACCGCGCCGCCGTCGAGCGGGCCATCCGGGTCACCGCCCGGCCGCCGGTCGAGGTGGCGGGCCACTGGTTCGGCAAGGACCGGCTGGACTTCCGGCCGCGCGCGTACTGGAAGCCGGGCACGCGGGTCACCGTCGAGCTGCGGCTGCGCGACGTCGAGGCGGCGCCCGGCGTGTACGGCATCCAGCACAAGACGGTGGGCTTCACCATCGGCCGCTCCCAGGTGTCCCGGGTGGACGCCGAGGAGCACACCATGGAGGTGCGGCGCGACGGCCGGCTCGTCACCACGCTGCCCATCACGGCCGGGGCGCCCAAGACGACCACGTACAACGGCAAGATGGTGGTCAGCGAGCTCTTCGACGTGACGCGGATGAACGGCGCCACGGTCGGTTTCACGGACAAGAAGACCGGCAAGGGCGAGTACGACATCAAGGACGTGCCGCACGCGATGCGGCTGACCGACTCGGGGACCTTCCTGCACGGCAACTACTGGGCCCCGGCGTCGACGTTCGGCGCGGCGAACGTCAGCCACGGCTGCGTGGGCCTGCGCGATGTGAAGGGCGGCAGTCCGGACACCCCGGCGGGCTGGTTCTTCGACCGCACCCTGATCGGCGACGTGGTGGAAGTCGTCAACTCCCGCGACCGCACGGTCGCCGCCCACAACGGTCTGGGAGGCTGGAACATGGACTGGAAGCGCTGGAAGGCGGGCTCCGCGCTGTCCTGAGTGCTCCCCGCACCCCCGACTTCACCCCCGACCGCCCGAGCGCGCCCCGCATGGCCCGTTCACGTCCTGGACAAGTTGGGACTGAACGGTGACATTCGAGGGCGCTTCGTGGTGCCCGCGATGTGATTATCTAACGCGGTGCGCGCGGTTGAAGCGCGCGGGGGTGCGGGCCGTGGCGGTGCCAGGCCGGTGCGAGGGGAGAACACCACAGTGAACGGGCAGCCGATATCGGGGGCATCGGCCGGAGCGGGCGGCACGCGCCGCACGGGCACGGGCAAGCGCAAGGGCACGGCCCTCCTCATGGGGGCGTTGCTGCTGCTGGCGACGGCGTGCGGGGGCGGCGGCTCCGACAGCGGCGGCGGCAAGGGCGGGGACAAGAAGCAGGACGCGGCCGCGGTGGGGAACGCGGCCTCGCAGGCGGTCGTCACCGTCACGCCCAAGGACGGCGCCGCGTCGGTCGCCACCAGCGGGGCCCTGAAGGTCACCGCCGAGAAGGGCAAGCTGACCACGGTCACGGTCGCCGACTCCAAGGGCAACCAGGTCGAGGGCAAGCTGGCCGCCGACGGCACCAGCTGGGAGCCGGTCCGGCACCTGGCCTCCGGCACCAAGTACAAGGTGCACGCGATCGCCAAGGACGCCGACGGCCGTGAGTCCGCCAAGGACACCACGTTCACCACCCTCGTCCCGAAGAACACCTTCATCGGCCACTACACGCCGGAGGACGGCTCGACCGTCGGCGTCGGCATGCCGGTCTCGATCAACTTCACCCGCGGCATCACCAACCCGGAGGCCGTCGAGAAGGCCATCAAGGTGACCGCCGTGCCGTCCGTGCCCATCGAGGGCCACTGGTTCGGCAACGACCGCCTCGACTTCCGTCCCGAGAACTACTGGGCCGCGGGCACCAAGGTGACCGTGAAGCTGGACCTGGACGGCGTCGAGGGCCGCCCGGGCGTGTACGGCAAGCAGTCCAAGACGGTGACCTTCACCATCGGCCGCAGCCAGGTCTCCACGGTCGACGCGAGCGAGAAGACCATGAAGGTCGTCCGCGACGGCAAGCTCATCAAGACCATCCCGATCACCGCGGGCGCGCCGTCGACGACGACGTACAACGGCCAGATGGTCATCAGCGAGAAGTACAAGGTGACCCGGATGAACGGCGCCACCGTGGGCTTCGGCGGCGAGTACGACATCAAGGACGTGCCGCACGCCATGCGTCTGTCGACGTCCGGCACCTTCGTCCACGGCAACTACTGGGCGTCCAGCTCCACCTTCGGCTCGGCCAACGTCAGCCACGGCTGCGTGGGTCTGCGCGACGCACGCGGCGCGGGCGACCCGAACACCCCGGCGGCCTGGTTCTACGACAACTCCCTCATCGGTGACGTGGTCATCGTGAAGAACTCCAAGGACAAGCAGATCAAGCCGGACAACGGCCTCAACGGCTGGAACATGTCCTGGTCGGAGTGGATCAAGTAAGCCCGATCGGGTAACCCCCCGCCCCTGGGGCCCGGTGCCGCGGAAGTGACCGACGGCACCGGGCCCCTTGCCGTTAACGGGCACTAACCTTCCCTGCATGACAGTCACACTCGAAGTCTCCGAAGGCGTCGGCACCCTCCGCCTGGACCGCCCGCCGATGAACGCGCTGGACATCGCCACGCAGGACCGCCTGCGCGAGCTCGCGGAGGAGGCCGCCCGCCGCGACGACGTGCGGGCGGTGGTGCTGTACGGCGGCGAGAAGGTGTTCGCGGCCGGTGCGGACATCAAGGAGATGCAGGCGATGGACCACGCGGCCATGGTGCTGCGCTCCAAGGCCCTCCAGGACTCCTTCACGGCCGTCGCCCGCATCCCCAAGCCCGTCGTCGCCGCCGTCACCGGGTACGCGCTCGGCGGCGGCTGCGAGCTGGCCCTGTGCGCCGACTTCCGGATCGCCGGCGAGAACGCCAAGCTGGGCCAGCCCGAGATCCTGCTCGGCCTCATCCCGGGCGCGGGCGGTACACAGCGCCTGGCCCGGCTCGTCGGCCCGTCGAAGGCCAAGGACCTGATCTTCACGGGCCGTCACGTGAAGGCGGACGAGGCGCTGGCGATCGGGCTCGTGGACCGTGTCGTCCCCGCGGCCGAGGTGTACGAGCAGGCGCACGCGTGGGCCGCGAAGCTCGCGCAGGGCCCGGCGCTGGCGCTGCGCGCCGCCAAGGAGTCCGTCGACGCGGGTCTGGAGACGGACATCGACACGGGCCTGACCATCGAACGCAACTGGTTCGCCGGGCTGTTCGCCACCGAGGACCGGGAGCGCGGTATGCGCAGCTTCGTGGAGGAAGGTCCCGGTAAGGCCAAGTTCCTCTGAGCACAGGCCTGTTGCGGTCTGCCGTCGTTCCGGGGCCTCGCGTGTCAGCCGTGTGGGTGGTTTGACGGAGAGGTGGACGGGCCCGGGGGTATGCCCCGGGCCCCGTTCGCCGGGCGGGTGTGACCTGCGTCACCGCAGGTCACACGCCACATGGGAGATCTTTATGCCGAAGGCATATGCCAAGAGTGGTCTCCGGGGTCGCCGCCGGGAACGGACCGATTCCCCGGGAACGCCCCCGCGGCGGCGGCCGGGCGGCCATGATGGGGGCATGGCGGGGTTGGAAGGTGTGGAGCAACCACGGCAGCGCGGCAGCGCCACCGCCGCGCGGTGGGTGCCGGTCGCGGACGACGAAGAGGCGCTCAAGGCGCTGGAGCTGTTCGGCAATCCGACGGAGGACGAGGTGCGGCTGCCGTCCCTGCCGGAGTCGGCGGCCACGGCCCGCCGGCTCACGCAGTGCGTCGTCCTGCGGCAGTGGGCGCTCGGCCCGCAGATCGCCGAGCACGCGATCCTGCTCGTCTCCGAACTCGTCGGCAACGCCGTCCGCCACACCGGGGCCCGCGTCTTCGGCCTGCGGATGCTGCGGCGGCGCGGCTGGATCCGGATCGAGGTCCGCGACCCCTCGCGCGGGCTGCCCTGTCTGATGCCGGTGCGCGAGATGGACACCAGTGGGCGCGGGCTCTTCCTCGTCGACAAGCTCTCCGACCGGTGGGGCGTCGACCTGCTCCCGCGCGGCAAGACCACCTGGTTCGAGATGCGCGTCTCGGACCGGTGAACACCGCGAGCGCGCACCGCGAGCACACACGAGGAAAGCCCCCTCGCGCCGTGATGCGGCGCCGCGGGGGCTTTCTCGTGGAGCGCCGTGAACGGGGAGTGGGGTGTGCCCACGGCGCGTATGCGACCTCGCCCGGGTCAATGGGGGTCGTGTGCACCGACTATGGCAGACGGGGGGCCTTGTCGCCAAACGACCCTACCGGCCCAATAGTGTGTAAATCGGGACATCGGGCGACGGAAACGCAGGTGAGGTAGGCCACCCGCCTTCCAAACCATGAATAAATATGGGTCACGCTGTTTGATTCCTCGGCGACTCGCCCGCATCCCGGCTTTCCCCCATCGTTACGACCCGCCCCGCCCGCGCCATACATGTCGCGTGACGACCCTCTCGCAGCGATCGAAGAGCCTCCTCGCGGCCGCCGCGCTCGCCGTGCTCGCGGCCCTCGCCGGCTGTGCCGGCGCCGGCACCGACCGCACCGAGGCGCGGTCGACGAAGGCCGCCCCGCCCGCCGCCGTACCGAAGGCCAAGGCGAAGGCGAAGGCCGCGGGTGGACTCCCCGGCATGCCGCCGCTCCTCGACCCGAAGGACGTCTACGCGGCCGACCGCCCGAACCGGCTCTCGCCGGTGGTCAAGGGCTTCCCGTCCCGCGTGTACGTGCCCAACACGAACTCCAACACGGTCTCGGTCATCGACCCGAAGACGTACAAGGTCATCGAGACGATCAAGGTCGGCGTCCAGCCGCAGCACGTCGTGCCGTCGTGGGACCTCAAGACGCTCTGGGTGAACAACAACCGCGGCCACACCCTCACCCCCATCGACCCGCGCACCGGCGTCGCGGGCAAGCCGGTCGAGGTCCACGACCCGTACAACCTCTACTTCACGCCGAACGGCAAGTACGCCGTCGTCATGGCCTCCCTCGACCGCGAGCTCGTCTTCCGCGACCCGCACACCATGGAGCGCGTCCACACCGAGCCCGTCTCCTGCTACGGCGTCAACCACGCCGACTTCTCCGCCGACGGCCGGTACTTCATCGTCTCGTGCGAGTTCTCCGGCGAGCTCCTCAAGGTCGACACCGAGAAGATGAAGGTGATCGGCCAGCAGCGGCTGCCCTTCCGGGGCGCCATGCCGCAGGACGTGAAGCTCTCCCCGGACGGCAAGACCTTCTACATCGCCGACATGATGGCCCACGGCATGTGGGTGCTGAACGGCGACACCTTCGCCCCGCCGAAACTGCTGCCGACCGGCAAGGGCTGCCACGGCCTCTACGTCTCGCGCGACTCCAAGGAGATGTACGTCTCCAACCGGGGCGAGGGCTCCGTCTCCGTCTACGACTTCGCGCGCGGCACGCTCACCAAGAAGTGGCACCTGCCGGACGGCGGCTCACCCGACATGGGCGGCGTCTCCGCCGACGGCAAGGTGCTGTGGCTGTCCGGGCGGTACGACTCCGAGGTGTACGCGATCGACACGACGACCGGCAAGCAGCTCGCCCGCATCCCGGTCGGCGGCGGCCCGCACGGCCTGGCGGTCTACCCGCAGCCCGGCCGCTACTCGCTCGGCCACACCGGCGTCTTCCGCTGACCGCCTCTCAGGCGGCGATGAACAGCGCCTCCGAGCCGACCGGGCGGTAGCCCGCCGCCTGGAAGGCGCGCACGCTGCGGGCGTTGCCCGGCGACTGCTGGGCCCACACCGCCGCGCCCGGCACCAGACGGCGGGCCGCGACGGCGAGGGCCGTGCCCAGGCCGCCGCCGCGCGCCTCCTCGTCGACCTCGACCGCCGCCTCCCAGCGCCCGGCGACACCCCGCCCGAGAATCACCACGCCGCCGTCGGCCGCCCAGACGCGTACGTCGTCGCGGAACTTCCACGCGCGCGCGACGCGGGGGTGGTCGGGGTCGACGATCTCCCGCAGGGCGAGCTCCGGGGCGCCGGGCAGGGCGGGGGCGACCGTCAGCAGGTCGACGGTGTTCATGTGGCGGCCGGTACGGGCCAGGACCGCCGCCAGGAACACCGGGTTCATGGTCGCGGCCAGCGGGTCGCTCGCGGTGGCCGCGAGGGTGGCGCGGATCCAGTCCGGATCCTCCTCCGTGAAGACCACCGAGTGCGCGGTGAAGGCCAGCACCCCGGCGTCCCGGACGTTCGGCTGCGGGACCACCGTCACCGAGCCGTCGGCCGGCGGGAAGTGCCCGCGCGCCGCCGCCGCCAGGATCTCCGCCACTGCGTCGTTCATGCGTTCCATGGTGCCGTACGGCCCCCGGACCGGGTGCACGAGCCGTCCCGATAATCTGACCGGCGTCAGTTATGCACCAAGAAGGGGTGGACCTGTGGCGGACATCGAGTCGGCGCGCAAGGCATTCGAGCGGTTCGACGTGAACGGGGACGGGCTGATCTCGGCCGCCGAGTACAAGAGCGTCATGGCGCAGCTCGGCGACTTCAACGTCACCGAGACGGTCGCCCAGGCCGTCATCAACAACCAGGACGGCGACGGCGACGGCCTGCTCACCTTCGACGAGTTCTGGGCGCACCTCAACAAGGCGTGACCGTCCGCTCTCCCGACGGCGCCGTCCGGCGATCCGGGCGGCGCCGTACGCGTACGGCGCTCCTCGCCGGCGCGGGCACGCTCGTCGCGCTCGCGGTCGCCCTGTACGGCGCCCGCGCCGCCGCGCACGGCACCGGAGAGCTGCGCATCCCGGCCCCCGGGGCCACCACCCTGCTGCGCGCCGTCGTCTTCGCCGCCCTCGCCGTGCACCTCGGAGAGCTCGCCGGTGCCCGGCTCGTCGGAGAGGGGCCCAGGCCCCGGTCGTGGGCGGTGTGGGCGGCGCTCGGCGGGGCCGCCGCCTCGGCCGGGCAGATCGTGCTGCTGGCCGCGGTGAGCGACCTCGACCTCACCGCCGCGTACGGCACCCGCGAGGGCGGGCTGCTGCTCCTCATGGCGAACGGCTTCGCCCTGGCGGCCGCCTGCGCCGCCTCCGGTCGTGTCCGCGCCCGGCCCCTCTGGGCGCTCGTGCCGCTCGCCCTGGTGATCGGCGCCGAAGCGCTGCGCGCGCACCCGGAGCCGTACACACCCGAGCTCGGCACGGCGCTCACCGTGGTCCACCTCACCGCCGGGTCCCTGTGGGTCGGCGGTCTGCTGTACGTGCTGCGCGTGGCGCACCTGCGCGGCGGCGGCGTACGGGGCGCCCGCGAGGCCCTGACGCGATACGCGCGCCTCGCCGGCTGGCTCTACGCGGCGCTCGCCGCCACCGGAACCTGCTCCACGCTGCGGCGCCTGCCCGCCGACGTCGTGCTCTCCAGCGCGTACGGCAGGGTGCTGATCGCCAAGCTCGCCCTGGTCGCGGTGGCGAGCGCCCTGGCGCTGACCGCCCGCCGCCGCATGCTCCGCCGCCGGGCCCGGCACGCCGGCGACGCGACGGGCCCCGCCCGCGCCGAGCTGGCGGTGCTCGCGGGGGTCGTGGTGGTGTCCGCGCTGCTGACGGTGGTGCCCGACCCGCACTGGATCAGCACCCGGCTCACCCTGCAGTGAGGAACAGTGATCACAGGTGGCCTAAAACAGCCACCCCAGACCGACTGCGTGCCGGTGAACTGAGGATGACGACCGTGAGGGCCCCGGCCGGGGCCCTCACGCTCGTGCGGCCGGCCCGCGGCTCAGCACTCGATGATGTTCACCGCGAGGCCGCCGCGCGCGGTCTCCTTGTACTTGACCGACATGTCGGCGCCCGTCTCCTTCATGGTCTTGATGACCTTGTCCAGGGAGACCTTGTGGCTGCCGTCGCCGCGCATCGCCATCCGCGCCGCCGTCACGGCCTTGACCGCCGCCATGCCGTTGCGCTCGATGCACGGGATCTGGACCAGGCCGCCCACCGGGTCGCAGGTCAGGCCCAGGTTGTGCTCCATGCCGATCTCGGCGGCGTTCTCCACCTGCTCCGGGCTGCCGCCCAGCACCTCGGCGAGCGCCCCGGCCGCCATCGAGCAGGCCGAACCGACCTCGCCCTGGCAGCCGACCTCGGCGCCGGAGATGGAGGCGTTCTCCTTGAAGAGCATGCCGATCGCGCCCGCCGCCAGCAGGAAGCGGACCACGCCCTCCTCGTCGGCGCCCGGCACGAAGTTCATGTAGTAGTGCAGGACCGCCGGGATGATGCCGGCGGCGCCGTTCGTCGGCGCGGTGACGACGCGGCCGCCCGCGGCGTTCTCCTCGTTCACGGCCATCGCGTACAGCGTGATCCACTCCATGGAGAGGGCCTGCGCGTCGCCCTCGGAGCGCAGCTTGCGCGCGGTGTTCGCGGCGCGGCGGCGCACCTTCAGGCCGCCCGGCAGGATGCCCTCGCGGGACATGCCGCGGTCCACGCACGCCTGCATGACGCGCCAGATCTCCAGCAGGCCCGCGCGGATCTCGTCCTCGGTGCGCCAGGCCTTCTCGTTCTCCAGCATCAGCGCGGAGATCGACAGGCCGGTCTCCCTGGTGAGGCGCAGCAGCTCGTCACCGGTGCGGAAGGGGTACTTCAGCACGGTGTCGTCGGGGACGATCGGGTTCTCGCCCTCCACCGCGTCCTCGTCGACGACGAAGCCGCCGCCCACCGAGTAGTACGTCTTCTCCAGCAGCGTCGCGCCCTCGGCGTCGTACGCCCACAGGGTCATGCCGTTGGCGTGGTACGGCAGCGCCTTGCGGCGGTGCAGGATCAGGTCGGCGTCGAAGTCGAAGGCGATCTCGTGGACGCCCAGCAGGCTGATGCGCCCGCCGCTCTTGATCCGCTCCACCTGCTCGTCGGCGGTCTCGACGTTCACCGTGCGCGGCGAGTTGCCCTCCAGGCCCAGCAGGACCGCCTTGGGGGTGCCGTGGCCGTGGCCGGTGGCGCCCAGGGAGCCGTACAGCTCGGCGCGTATCGAGGCGGTGTGGGCGAGCAGGCCCTCGTTCTTCAGCCGGCGGGCGAACATCCGGGCGGCGCGCATGGGGCCGACCGTGTGGGAGCTGGACGGGCCGATGCCGATCGAGAACAGGTCGAAGACCGAGATGGCCACGGGGGACTCCTTGTGTGGAAGACGTCGCTGTCTGCCGGGGTGGTGCAGGGACAACGCGGGGTGGGGCGGGTGGGGCGTGAGCGGGGGCAAGAGACGGGGCACCGCACTCACTGTTCAGTGTGCGCGGTGCCCCGCAGTTCAGTCTGTTGCGTACGTTACGTAACGCTTGAAGAGTTTACAGACCGGGGTAAAGCGGGTGCTTCTCGGCGAGCGCGGTGACCCGGGCCTTGAGCGCGGCCGCGTCGTAGTCCGGCTTCAGCGTCTCGGCGATGATGTCGGCGACCTCGCGGAAGTCCTCGGCCTGGAAACCGCGGGTGGCCAGGGCCGGGGTGCCGATCCGCAGGCCCGAGGTGACCATCGGGGGCCGGGGGTCGTTCGGGATGGCGTTGCGGTTGACCGTGATGCCGACCTCGTGGAGCCGGTCCTCGGCCTGCTGGCCGTCCAGCTCGCTGTTGCGCAGGTCGACCAGGACCAGGTGCACGTCCGTACCGCCGGTCAGGACCGAGACGCCGTGCTCGGTGACGTCCGGCTGGACCAGGCGCTCGGCCAGGATGCGCGCGCCGTCCAGGGTGCGCTGCTGGCGCTCCTTGAACTCCTCGCTCGCGGCGACCTTGAACGCCACGGCCTTGGCGGCGATCACGTGCTCCAGCGGACCGCCCTGCTGGCCGGGGAAGACCGCGGAGTTGATCTTCTTGGCGAGCTCGGCCGTCGACAGGATCACACCACCGCGCGGGCCGCCCAGCGTCTTGTGCGTCGTCGTCGTGACCACGTGGGCGTGCGGCACCGGCGAGGGGTGCAGACCGGCCGCGACCAGGCCCGCGAAGTGCGCCATGTCGACCATGAGGTACGCGCCGACCTCGTCCGCGACGCGGCGGAAGGCGGCGAAGTCCAGCTGGCGCGGGTAGGCGGACCAGCCGGCCACGATCAGCTTCGGCTTGTGCTCCTTGGCGAGGCGCTCGACCTCGGCCATGTCGACCTGGCCGGTCTTGTCGTCGACGTGGTACGCGACGACGTTGTAGAGCTTGCCGGAGAAGTTGATCTTCATGCCGTGGGTCAGGTGCCCGCCGTGCGCGAGGTTCAGACCCATGATCGTGTCGCCCGGCTTGAGCAGCGCGAACATCGCGGCGGCGTTCGCCTGGGCGCCGGAGTGCGGCTGCACGTTGGCGTGCTCGGCGCCGAAGAGCGCCTTGATGCGGTCGATGGCGATCTGCTCGACCACGTCGACGTGCTCGCAGCCGCCGTAGTAGCGGCGGCCGGGGTAGCCCTCGGCGTACTTGTTGGTCAGGACCGAGCCCTGGGCCTCCATGACCGCGACCGGAGCGAAGTTCTCCGAGGCGATCATTTCCAGGGTGGACTGCTGGCGGTGGAGCTCGGCGTCGACGGCGGCGGCGACGTCCGGGTCCAGCTCGTGGAGAGGGGTGTTGAGAAGCGACATCGGGAAGGGGTCCTTACTCGCCGGAGAACTCGGTGTACTCGTCGGCGGAGAGCAGGCCCTCCGGCTCCTCCGCGACGCGTACCTTGAAGAGCCAGCCGCCCTCGAACGGTGCGGTGTTCACCAGCGAAGGGTCGGCCACGACGTCCTCGTTGATCTCCGTCACCTCGCCGGTCACCGGCGAGTACAGGTCGCTGACGGACTTGGTCGACTCCAGCTCACCGCAGGTCTCGTTCGCGGTCACGGTCTCGCCGACCGCCGGGAGCTGGACGAACACCACGTCGCCGAGCGCGTTCGCCGCGTGCTCCGTGATGCCGACCGTCGACACGCCGTCCTCGGCGGCCGACAGCCACTCGTGCTCCTTGCTGTAGCGCAGCTGCTGGGGGTTGCTCATGACTGGGATTCTCCTGTACGCGGGGGAGTGCTGGTGAACGGGGGACTGGTCCGGAAGGGGCCGGAGGTCACTTCTGGCGCTTGTAGAACGGAAGCGCCACGACCTCGTACGGCTCATGGGTACCGCGGATGTCGACACCGACGCCCGCCGTGCCCGGCGCGGCGTACGCGGCGTCCACGTACGCCATGGCGATCGGCTTGCCCAGCGTCGGGGACGGGGCGCCGGAGGTGACCTCGCCGACGACCTCGCCCTCGGAGACCACCCGCATCCCGGCGCGCGGGATACGGCGGCCCTCGGCGACCAGGCCGACGAGCTTGCGCGGCGGGGCGATCTGCGCCCGCTCGGCGGCCGCCTCCAGCGCCTCCCGGCCCACGAAGTCGCCCTCCTTCTCGAACTTGACCACCCGGCCGAGGCCCGCGTCGAAGGGGGTGAGGGCGGTCGTCAGCTCGTGCCCGTACAGCGGCATGCCCGCCTCCAGGCGCAGCGTGTCGCGGCAGGACAGGCCGCAGGGGATCAGGCCGGCCGGGGCGCCGGCCTCCGTCAGCGCCTGCCAGAGCTTCTCCGCGTGCTGAGGCTCCACGAACAGCTCGAAGCCGTCCTCGCCCGTGTAGCCGGTGCGGGCGATCAGCGCGGGCACGCCCGCGACGGTGCCCGGCAGCCCCGCGTAGTACTTCAGCCCGTCCAGGTCCGCGTCGGTGAGCGACTTCAGGATGCCGGGGGACTCCGGGCCCTGGACCGCGATCAGGGCGTACGCGTCCCGGTCGTCGCGTACGACGGCGTCGAAGCCCGCCGCCCGCTCGGTGAGGGCGTCCAGCACCACCTGGGCGTTGGAGGCGTTGGCGACGACCATGTACTCCTGCTCCTGGAGCCGGTACACGATCAGGTCGTCGAGGATCCCGCCGTCCTCCTGGCAGATCATGGTGTAGCGGGCGCGGCCGACACCGACGCCGCCGATGTTGCCGACGAGCGCGAAGTCGAGGAGGGCGGCGGCCTGCGGGCCCGTGACCGTGATCTCGCCCATGTGGGACAGGTCGAAGAGGCCGGCCTGCGTGCGGACGGCGTTGTGCTCGTCGCGCTCGCTGCCGTACCGCAGCGGCATGTCCCAGCCCGCGAAGTCGGTCATGGTCGCGCCGAGCGCCCGATGCACGGCCAGGAGGGGGGAGCGGCGCGAAGCGCCTTCCGCTGGGGTGGTGGCGGGTGACGGGTGGGGGGTGAGGCGGGGGGAAGTGCTCATGGATAGGGCTCCCAGGGCATGGCTCGAAGACGGTCCTCCCCATCTGTCATCGGAACCTGAGAGGTTCACCGTGACCGTACGGGGACGGCCTTCGGCTTGCACCTTGGGTGGAGCCGCCGTGGCGGCCCGCTTTTCAGATCTGCCTCATCCACGCGGTACGGGGCCTGAGAGATTCAAGGGAGGAACTTGCTCCTTCGGCGCCCGGGCGGGACCCGGGACTCTCCCGCGCGGATTCAAGCGGCCGGTATGCGGTTGTACGCACCTGCGTGCGGTGGCGCGCACATCATTGCACGCGGGGTCTCATCGGCAAATCGCTTGTGCCTTATTACCCTTTCTTTACACTTCTTGGGCAAGGGTCGGGGAAGGCCGAGCCCGAGCAGGGGGAGTACGCGATGAGGTTCCAGCGGACAGGTGCCTGCGCGGCCACCGGTGCGGTGAGCGGCGCGATGACCGGCGCCGTGCCCGGCGCGGTGAGCGGCGCCGCGACGGGCGCCGTGACCGGTGTGGGCGCGGTCGCCGTGCCCGCGCCCGCCCGCCCGCCCGCGCCCGTGCTGCGCGACCTGCGGGACCGCGCCGGGCGCTGCCCGCGCGAGCTGGGCTTCGCCGCCGGCGACCTGGTGGTCGTCTCCGGCCTGCCCGGCAGCGGCAAGTCCACCCTGATCGCCCGCGCGGCCGAGGGACGCGGCATAGATTCCCAGGACGCCCGCGAGCGGTGGGAGCGCCGCATGCCGCGCCTCCTGCCGTACGCGGTCTACCGCCCCCTCGTCCGGATCGCCCACTACGCCGGCCTGCGGCGCGCCCTGCGCTCCGGCGAGAGCGTCGTCGTCCACGACTGCGGCACCCAGGCGTGGGTCCGGCGCTGGCTGGCCCGCGAGGCCCGGCGGCGCGGGCGCGCCCTGCACCTGGTCCTGCTGGACGTCACACCCCAGGCGGCCCGCGAGGGCCAGCGGGAGCGGGGCCGGGGCGTCTCCGGATACGCCTTCGCGCGGCACCGCAGGGCGGTGGGGCGGCTGGTGCGGGACGCCGAGAAGGGCGTGCTGCCCGGCGGCTGCGCGTCCGCCGTCCTGCTCGACCGGCCGGCGGCGACGGCGCTGACCCGTATCACGTTCGGCTGAGCCGGGCGGTTAGGGTGCCCTGAACAAGCGCCGCACGGGTGGGAAGGACGAGGGGACACCAGTGGACACCGCATGGCCGGCCAATGAGCTCGAAGAGGTGCTCGCCGCCTCGCTCGGCAACCCCGCCGCCGGACCCCGGCTCGTCGAGGTCCTGGGCCGCAGCCCCCTGTGGATCCCGCTCCCCAAGGGCGGCGGCCCCGACAGCCCGGACCTCGACCTGCCCACGCTGGAGCTGGACGGCCAGGCGTACGTCCCCGTCTTCAGTTCCGAGCAGCAGTTCCTGCGGTGCGTCGGGCCCCACATGTCGTACACCGTCGCCCCCGCCGTCGAGTTCGCGCGCGGTCTGCCCCCGCAGCTCGGCATCGCCGTCAACCCCGGCGGAGCCGTGGGCGCACCCCTGCCGCCTCCGGCCGTCGCCGAGCTGTGCCGGGTGGGCCGTACGCCGCTGGACGGGCCCGCGAGCGGCGCCCGGGTGCGGCTGTTCGAGCCCGACTGGCAGGAGGACCCGGTCGACTTCCTCGCCGCGGCGGCCGCCGAGTTCGAGGCCACCGGCACCGTGCTCACCGCCCGCCGGGCCCTCGCCTCCATCGAGGGCGGCGCCCCCACGCTCTTCGTCGGCGTCCAGCTCTCCTCCTGGGAGGGCGCGGACCGCACCGTACCGATGGACGCCCTCGGCCGGGCGCTCGGCCGCGTGGCGGTGCCCTGGCCGGTCAACCTGGTCCTGCTCGACATCGCGCAGGACCCGGTGGGCGACTGGATGCTGGACAAAGTGCGGCCGTTCTACCAGCGGCCTTAGCTTGTTCGTCATCGGGACCGGGGGCATGAGCCGAGAGCTCGCAGCTTCAGTTCCCGGTCGGCTCGGACTTGTTCCACACCCTCTTCACGCCGCCTCCGAGCAGCCTCCGGACCTTGATCAGGGAAGGCCCTCCGCGGAAGCACCACAGGGCGATGACCGGATCACAGATGGCACATGCCAGGGATGCGTCGTGGTAGAACGGCAGGATCGGATGGCCCTTGAGGTGGTGGGCCATGTCCCAGGCCGTGTGGAGCAGCCAGCCGACGCCGATGAAGGCCCAGGAGTCCAGGCCGCGGTAGGCGACATAGGCCATGAGTGCGACGAAGGGGATCTCCCACGGGCCGAATCCGCCCCCGCTCAGATAGGCAGCGCCGGCTCCGCCCACCATGATCGCGTTGAAGCGGCGTCGGTGCGGTTCTCTGATCAGGGACATCAGCAGGCAGTAGATGATGCCGACGATCACCGGTGACACGAGGTTCATGAGGGGATGACTTCTTCCTTCACGTCGGCTGCTCCGGGGTGGCCTGGCGTTCGCCGGTGACCTTCGAAGACGGAAGGCGGCCGGCCGGCGATGCTCCGAAGTCAACCGGCTTCCCGGGTCCTCGCCCAGTGGCACTGGTGACACGTTTCGACGGAATAGTGCCAACACCTTCTCGAAGGGCGTGAACTGCGATGACATGGAGCTTCCGGAAGGGCGGCCCAGGTCCGTCAAGCTGATGGGGAGGCAGGTACCGGCCATGCATACGGTCGCCGTTCTCGCGTTGGATCGGGTGATCCCGTTCGACCTGTCCACCCCGATCGAGGTCTTCTCCCGGACCCGCCTGCCGGACGGGCGGCCCGGCTACCAGGTCCGGGTGTGCGCCGAGCGCGACGAGGTCGACGCCGGAGCCTTCGTCCTGCGCGCCCCCTGGGGTCTAGAGGGCCTTCAGGGCGCGGACACGATCATCGTGCCGGGCGTCACCGATCTCGCCGCCCCGCTCTCTCCCGCCGTGCACGACGCGCTGCGGTCGGCCGCTGCCGTCGGCACCCGGATCGCGTCCATCTGCGTGGGCACCTTCCCCTTGGCCGCCACCGGGCTCCTCGACGGGCTGCGCGTCACGACCCACTGGCGCGCGGCCGGTCTTCTGGCCGCCACTCACCCGGACATCGACGTCGACCCGGACGTCCTCTACGTCGACAACGGCCAGTTGCTCACCTCGGCCGGTGCCGCGGCGGGTATGGACCTGTGTCTGCACATGATCCGCCGTGACTACGGCTCGGCCGTCGCCGCCGACGCCGCACGCCTGTCAGTGATGCCTCTCGAACGGGAAGGCGGACAGGCGCAGTTCATCGTCCACGATCACGCACCCACACCGCAGGGCTCCGAACTCGAGGTGCTGCTCACCTGGCTACAGGAGAACCTGGCCCGCGACCTGCCCCTCGCCGACATCGCCGAGCGGGCCGGGACCAGCACCCGAACCCTGATCCGGCGCTTCCGCGACCAGACCGGCACCACCCCGCTCCAGTGGCTCCACCGAGCCCGCATCCGCCAGGCACAGCACCTGCTGGAAACCACGGAGCACTCCGTGGAGCGCATCGGCCGCCAGGTCGGCTTCGGCTCGCCGACCACTTTCCGTGACCGCTTCAAACGCACCACCGGCGTCAGCCCGCAGACCTACCGACGCACGTTCAGCCGAACAAGCACCGGGGAGCGTGCCCCCAGACGCCGCCAGGCCCGCCCTCCGGGCGGACGACGCTACTTTGCGGACACCCCCTAGGGGCGTCGTTGGACCCCGCCGGGCTCGGCCCGATCCGCGGGACACCCCCTAAGCTGGTGCGGTGGACCGAAGAGGGGGACCCAGGGTGAGCGTGCAGAGCACCACGGCGGCGGGGCCGATCGAGCAGCTGCTGAGCAACGTCACGCCCGGACGCTACGACGCGTACGAGGCGTTGCTCACGGCCCTCGCCGAGGCCCCGCTCATGATGCTGCTCTGGCACGGCCAGGCCGGCTCGCCCGACGCCCAGTACGGCAACATGGAGGTCGACGGGATGGGCTACGCGCCCTGCGTCACCTCCGCCCAGGAGCTCGCCGTCTCCGGCTGGAACCGCGCCCACGAGGTCATCACCGGCCGCGACATCGCCCGCGCGCTCTACCCCGACCGCTGGGGCGTCTGGCTCAACCCGCACGCCCCCGGTGGCGGCGTCGGCATCCCCTGGCCCGACCTCCGCCGCATCGCCACGGGCCTCGACCGGATGCCCGCGGGACCGCTCAAGCTGTCCGAACCCGGCATCCAGATCCCGCAGTTCTACGCCCTGCTCACGCAGAACGCCCACCGCACCCCGGCCGTCCGCTCCCTGCGCCGCGCCTGGGTCCAGCCCGCGCTCGGCTCGCCGTACCTCGCCATCGGCCTCGACCTGTACGACACGAGCCAGGCCTCGGTCGACGCGGTCCGCGCGATGATGCGCGAGTCGATCGTGGCGGTGCCGGACGGGCTGCCCGTCTCGACGGTCGCCATGTCCGACGAGTACGACCCCGTCACCCTGTGGCTGCGCGCCAACGCGCGCCCGTTCTACGACCGCGAGGCCCACGCGACGGCGCCGATGCTCCCGGGCGGCGGCTACGGCTACCCCCCGCGCGGCGCCTGACGGCCACCGCGCGCGAGGGGCACCGCGCCGGGCGGGGGGAGGCCCGGCGCGGTGCGGCACGTCCGGCTGTCAGGTGCCGGGCTTGGGGTAGAGCAGGTTCAGCACGCCGAAGTCGTCCGAGGACGGGTGCTGCGGGAACTCGGGTACGGACAGGCAGCTGTTGGTCGACCCGTTGTGGTCGAGACCGAGCGCGTGCCCCATCTCGTGGCAGGCGACGCTGCGCCGGGCCGCGTAGGTGTTGGGGGTGATCTGGTCGTTGAGCTTGACGGTGACCGACCCGTCGACGAAGTAGCCGCCGGACGTCGTCGCCTCGGTCAGTCCGTACCATTCGCTGCCGTAACTGCCGCTGTACACGTGGACGCAGTGACGGCCGCCCCCGGGGCACCCTGCCGTGTGCCAGCGGTAGTACGCGTCGATGCCGGGCGCCTGGTACCAGTCGACCCGGGCGTCCGTCACCGGCCAGGAGTCGCTGGTGTGGTCGAGGAAGTACACCTGCGGGTCGTTGAACGGCCCGTAGGCCCATTTGGCCCCGCACCACGCGGACGCGGTGCCGACGTAGGGCGCGCAGCCGAACGCGCCGATGCCGGTCTTGCCGGTCTTGCCGTCGGCGTCCTGCACCCCGCGGACGCCCTGCCGCCGCAGGCTGGCCCGCAGCTGGTCCGCGCTGACGCCGGGCGCGGGGTCGTACACCGCCGTGTAGGTGGTCCCGTCCGCTCGCGGCTGGACGACGTAGACGGCGTCGTCGTGGGACGCCTGGGCGGCGACCCGCTCCGCGGGGGCGCTCGGCCGGGCCTGCCCGACGGGTGCGGAGAGCGCCATGACGAGCGTGGTCACGGCCAGTGCGAGGGCAGCTCTCGATCTTCGTAACACGTCACGTTCCCCCTGCCGCCGGCGACCGGCCCCACCGCCCGGTGCGGCGGGATCGTGAACGGTCACGGGCAAGACCGGGCAAGCATGGCATGCCCTCGTCAAAACAGAGCCGCGTGATTGCGCCACATCGCCCGCGCGGGCCAGGCCCGCCCCTTGGACACCCACCCCGCGACGCCTCCCTCCACACCCCGCCGGAGCGGCCCGCCGAACCGCCCCACATGTCACGGGTGTTACGCCTCCCCACGTGCTTGTCCCGGAACTGACCGGTTTGGCGAGTGTCCGGGTCTCAGGTAGGTATCACCGCTATGCGGACTGTTCTCCGCCGAGGTACGCGTGGGTAGTGTTCGGCCGGTCAAGACCACCACTCTCCCGTCACGGCGGAACCCCTGGGGGGACCCATGCGAATATTCAAGTCCCGGTCCGTCCGGGCGATCACGGCGGCGCTGGCCGTCGGGATGATCGCCACGGGCTGTGCCAGTGAGCGCGGCAAGGGCGACGACAAGGCCGGTGACAAGGACACCTTCGTGTTCGCCGGCGCAGGTGACCCCTCCTCCCTCGACCCCGCCCTGGCGAGCGACGGTGAGACCTTCCGGGTGACCCGGCAGGCGTTCGAGGCGCTGCTGGAGCACGAGTCGGGCGGCAGCAAGCTCGTCGGCGGGCTGGCCGAGAAGTGGTCGAGCGACCCGACCGGCACGGTGTGGACGTTCAACCTCCGCAAGGGCGTGAAGTTCCACGACGGCGAGGCGTTCAACGCCGCGGCCGTCTGCGCGAACTACGACCACTGGTTCAACTGGAAGGGCACGTACCAGTCCAGCGCGGTCTCGTACTACTGGCAGAGCATCCTCGGCGGCTTCGCCAAGAACGAGGACAAGGAAGCCCCGAAGCCCAACTACAAGTCCTGCGCCGCCAAGGACGAGAACACCGCGGTCATCACGGTGAACGAGCCCTCCGCCACGCTCCCCGGCGGCTTCTCGCTCCAGGCCCTGGCGATCCACTCGCCGAAGGCCCTCAAGGAGTACGAGAAGCAGGAGGCCACCGCCAAGGGCGAGGCCATCACGTACCCGAAGTACAGCCAGGAGGCCGGCACGGTCGCCGGCACGGGCCCGTACAAGATCGTGAAGTGGAACAAGGGCAACAAGGAAGTCACCCTCGAGCGCTTCGACGACTACTGGGGTGAGAAGGCCAAGATCAAGAACCTGGTCTTCCGCACCATCGACACCGAGGACGGCCGCCGCCAGGCCCTCCAGGCCGGTGACATCGACGGCTACGACCTCGTCGCCCCGGCCGATGTGAAGACCCTGGAGAACGCGGGCTTCCAGGTCCCCACCCGTGACGTCTTCAACATCTTCTACGTCGGCTTCTCGCAGGAGAAGAACCCGGCGCTGCAGAAGCCCGAGGTGCGCCAGGCCATCGCGCACGCCATCGACCGCGAGAACATCGTCAAGACGCAGCTCCCCGAGGGCGGCAAGGCGGCCACGCAGTTCATGCCGGACACGATCGCCGGCCACTCGGACAAGGTGAAGAAGTACCCGTTCGACACCAACAAGGCCAAGCAGCTCCTCGCGTCCGCGGGCGCGTCCGGTCTGAGCATCGAGTTCTGCTACCCGACCGAGGTCACCCGCCCGTACATGCCCGCTCCGCAGGACATCTTCGAGCTGATGAAGTCCGACCTGGAGAAGGCCGGCATCAAGGTCACCCCCAAGCCCATGAAGTGGGCCCCGGACTACCTGGACGCCACCGAGGCCGGTGCCTGCGCCCTGCACATGCTCGGCTGGACCGGTGACTACAACGACGGTTACAACTTCATCGGCACCTGGTTCGCCGAGTACGACAAGCAGTGGGGCTTCAAGGACGCCAAGGTCTTCGAGGCGGTGACCGCCGGCTCGAAGGAGGCGGACCCCGTCAAGCGCGTCGAGGCGTACAAGAAGGCCAACGAGGTGATCATGGACTACCTGCCGGGTCTGCCGATCTCCTCCTCGCCGCCCGCCATCGCGTTCGGCAAGAACGTCAACCCGCCGAAGGTCTCCCCGCTGACGCAGGAGAACTTCGCCGAGGTCTCCTTCAAGTAATCGCATCCCACGCGGGGTCCGCCCGGCCACGGCATCGTCGGTGGCCGGGCGGACCCGCATCTCACGCACGTTAAGAAAGGGGCATGCGGGGTGCTGCGACTCGTCGTACGAAGACTGCTACAGCTCATACCCACCCTGCTCGGCCTGTCGGTTCTGCTCTTCCTCTGGCTGAACCGGCTGCCCGGCGGACCCGCCTCAGCGATCCTGGGCGAGCGGGCGACCGAAGCCGAAGTGGCGCGCATCAACCGCATTCTGGGCCTCGACCAGCCGGTCTGGGTGCAGTACGGGCGCTTCCTCAAGCGACTCTCCGAGCTCGACCTGGGTACCTCCACCCAGACCGGCCAGCCGGTGTGGGACGAGTTCGTCCTGCGCTTCCCGGCCACGGTCGAGCTGGGCCTGACGGCGATGCTCATCGCCGTCGTCGTCGGCATCCCGCTGGGGTACTTCGCGGCCCGGCGGCGCGGCAGCTGGCTGGACGTCACGGCGGTGTCCGGCTCGCTGGTCGGCATCTGCGTCCCGGTGTTCTTCCTCGCCCTGCTGCTCAAGGGCGTCTTCGCCGTCAACCTGGGCCTCTTCCCCAGCTACGGCCGGCTGTCGACCGGCATGGACGCCACCGAGGTCACCGGCTTCGCCGTCCTCGACGGTCTGCTGACCGGCGAGTTCGACGCCTCCTGGGACGCGCTCATGCACCTGGTGCTGCCGGCCGTCGCCCTCTCCTCCATCCCCCTGGCGGTCATCGTCCGCATGACCCGCGCCAGCGTCCTGGAGGTGCTCGGCGAGGACTACGTCCGCACCGCCGAGTCCAAGGGCCTGGAGAAGCGTGTCGTACGCGGCCGGCACGTGCTGCGCAACGCGCTGCTGCCGGTGGTCACCACGATCGGCCTGCTGACCGGATCGCTGCTGTCGGGCGCGGTGCTCACCGAGTCCGTCTTCGCCTTCGGCGGCATCGGCTCCTTCATCCGGACCGCGATCGACGACCGCGACTACCCCGTGCTCGTCGGCTTCATCATGTTCATCGCCATGGTGTACGTCCTCATCAACCTGCTGGTCGACCTGGCGTACAGCCTCATTGACCCGAGAGTGCGGGTGCACTGACGTGAGCACCAAGACTGACAAGATCGACCGCCTCGCCCAGCTCACCGTACGGAGCGAGGCCACCGCCGGCGGCAGCCTGTGGCGCGAGGCCTTCCGCCGCCTCAAAGCCAGCAAGATGGCGCTCGTCGGTGCCGCGGTCATCGCCGTGTTCGTCGTCGTCGCCGTGATCGGGCCGTGGATCGCGCCGTACGCCCCCACCGCGCAGACCTGGCGGGGCGAGGTCTTCCCCAACCAGGGCAAGTTCGTCGGGCCGCGCGGCGACAACTGGTTCGGCCTGGACCACCTCGGCCGCGACCAGCTGTCCCGGTTCCTCGTCGGTGCCCGGCAGACCCTGCTCGTGGGTGTCGTGTCGATGCTCATCGGTCTGATCGTGGGCGCGCTCATCGGGCTGCTCTCCGGCGCCGCGGCGACGCTCGGCGGCCCGGCGGGCCGCCGGATCGACACCGTCGTCATGCGCATCACCGACATCATGCTGTCGCTGCCGTCGCTGCTGCTCGCCGTCTCCATCGCCGCGGTGATGGGCCAGTCCCTCACCACCGTGATGATCGCCGTCGGCGTGGTGCAGGTGCCGATCTTCGCCCGGCTGCTGCGCGGTTCGATGCTCACCCAGGGCGGTTCCGACTACGTCCTCGCGGCCCGTGCGCTGGGCGTGCGCAAGCGGCGCATCGTCATGACCCAGATCCTGCCGAACTCCCTCAGCCCCGTGATCGTCCAGGCGACCCTCAGCCTCGCCACCGCGATCATCGAGGCGGCGGCCCTCTCCTACCTCGGCCTCGGCAACCCGGACCCGGCCGTCCCCGAGTGGGGCGTGATGCTCTCCCAGGCGCAGCGGTTCTTCGACAACGCGCCCATGATGTCGCTCTTCCCGGCGATCGGGATCATCATCACCGCCCTCGGCTTCACGCTGCTCGGCGAGGCCATGCGCGAAGCCCTCGACCCGAAGCTGCGAGGCTGAACTGCCATGCCACTGCTCTCTGTTGACGAACTCACCGTCACCTTCGGCGGGCGCGGCCGTACGCCCTCGACGGCCGTGGACGGCGTCTCCTTCGACGTCGACCAGGGCCAGGTCGTCGGCCTGGTCGGCGAGTCGGGCTGCGGCAAGTCCGTGACCTCGCTCGCGCTGATGGGCCTGCTGCCGCGCAAGGGCGTCACGGTCACCGGCCGCGCCGCGTTCGACGGCGCCGACCTGCTGACCATGAGCCCCAAGCAGCTGCGCGACATGCGCGGCAGCCAACTGGCGATGATCTTCCAGGACCCGCTGTCGTCGCTGAACCCGGTCGTACCGGTCGGGGTCCAGGTCACCGAGATCCTGGAGCGCCACCGGGGCCTGAAGGGCGAGCCCGCCCGCAAGGAGGCCGCGTCCCTGCTCGACCGGGTCGGCATCCCGGACCCGGCCCGGCGCCTCAAGGAGTACCCGCACCAGCTCTCCGGCGGTATGCGCCAGCGCGCGCTGATCGCCATGGCGGTCGCGTGCGCCCCCCGCCTGCTCATCGCCGACGAGCCGACCACCGCCCTGGACGTCACCATCCAGGCGCAGATCCTGGAGCTGCTCAAGGAGCTGGTGGACCAGGAGGGCACCGCCCTGCTGATGATCACCCACGACCTGGGCGTCGTCGCGGGCCTGTGCGACCAGGTCAACGTCCTGTACGCGGGCAAGGTGGTGGAGTCCGCGGGCCGCCGCGAGCTGTTCGCGCACCCCACCCACCCGTACGCGCACGGCCTGCTCGGCTCCATCCCGCGCCTGGACGCCCCCCGCGGTGAGCCGCTCAACCCCATCCGCGGCTCCATCAACGACAAGATCGCCTGGGCCGACGGCTGCGCCTTCGCGCCCCGCTGCGACCACTACACGATGGAGTGCCTCACCGGCACCCCCGAACTGACCGAACCACGAGCGGCCGGACACCAGGTGCGCTGCGTCAACCCGGTCCTGCCCCCGGTCCTGCCCACGGCGGAGGTCTCGGCATGAGCCTGCTCGAACTCAA
The DNA here is from genome assembly GCF_056430285.1 of Streptomyces sp. NPDC045998. Lineage (NCBI taxonomy): Bacteria > Bacillati > Actinomycetota > Actinomycetes > Kitasatosporales > Streptomycetaceae > Streptomyces > Streptomyces sp. NPDC045998. The sequence continues at coordinate 277,717 of NZ_JBWKLJ010000003.1, read as the reverse complement.
CGACCTCAAGGTCCACTTCCCCATCCGCAAGGGCATGCTCTTCGACCGTACGGTCGGCCATGTGTACGCGGTCGACGGCGTCTCGCTGTCCGTCGAGGCGGGCCAGACGTACGGGCTCGTCGGCGAGTCCGGCTGCGGCAAGACCACGCTGGGGCGCGCGGTGCTGCGCCTGGTCGACGTCACGGACGGCGAGGCCGTCTTCGACGGTACGGACCTGGCGAAGCTACCGGACGAGGAGATGCGCCGCTTCCGGCGCCGCCTCCAGATGGTCTTCCAGGACCCGCTGGGCAGCCTCAACCCGCGCCAGAACATCGAGTCGATCCTCTCCGAGGGCATGGCCGCCCACGGGATCGGCGCCAACCAGGAGGAGCGCCGCGAGAAGATCAAGGCGATCCTCGCGCGGGTGGGCCTCCCGGACAACGCCCTGTCGCGCTATCCGCACGAGTTCTCCGGCGGCCAGCGCCAGCGCATCGGCATCGCCCGCGCGCTGGTGCTCGAACCGGACCTGATCATCTGCGACGAGCCGGTCTCCGCGCTCGACGTGTCGATCCAGGCCCAGGTGATCAACCTCCTGGAGGAGCTCCAGGAGCAGCTCGGCCTGACGTACCTGGTCATCGCGCACGACCTGGCCGTGGTGCGCCACATCTCGGACGTCATCGGCGTGATGTACCTGGGGTCGCTCGTGGAGGAGGCGCCGAGCGACGCGCTGTACGCCGCGCCGAAGCACCCGTACACCAAGGCCCTGATGTCGGCGGTGCCGGTGCCGGACCCGGAGGTCGAGGACCGCCGGGAGCGGATCCTGCTCCACGGCGACCTCCCGTCGCCCGCCAACCCGCCCACCGGGTGCCGCTTCCACACGCGCTGCCCGTGGAAGCAGGACACGCTGTGCGCGACGGACCGGCCGGAGCTGCGGGACGTGGGCGGCGGGCACAAGGTGGCCTGCCACTTCGCGGCCGAGATCGAGGCGGGCACGGTCGAGCGGACCCGCGCGACGGGCATCGAGGCGGTCACGGAGACGGCGGCGGTGGCGTCGGAGCCCGAGGCGCCGGCGTCCGGGGAGCCGGCCGCCAAGGTGGAGGACAAGGCCGGCGAGGTCGTATGACGGCCCGGAGCACCGGACCATGTAGAACTGTCCGGTGCTCCAGGAACTCTTCACGCCCTCCGTCCAACACGCGCTCGAGCTCGTCGGGATCTTCGTCTTCGCGATCTCCGGCGCGCTGCTCGCCGTACGCAAGAACTTCGACGTGTTCGGCATCGCGGTCCTCGCGGAGGTCACCGCGCTGGGCGGGGGGCTGTTCCGGGACCTGGTCATCGGGGCCGTACCGCCCGCCGCCTTCACCGACCTCGGCTACTTCGTGATGCCGCTGGTCGCCACGGTCCTGGTCTTCTTCCTGCACCCGCAGGTGGAGCGCACCCAGACCGCCGTGAACGTCTTCGACGCCGCCGGCCTCGGCCTCTTCTGCGTGTCCGGCACGACGAAGGCGTACGAGCACGGCCTGGGCCTGACCTTCTCGGCCGTGCTCGGCCTCGCCACCGGCGTCGGGGGCGGCGTGCTGCGCGACGTGCTCGCGAACGAGGTGCCGTCGCTGCTGCGCTGGGACCGGGACCTGTACGCGGTGCCCGCGATCGTCGGCGCCACCATGGTCGCGCTCTGCATCCGCTTCGAGATGCTGAACCCCTTCACCAGTGGTCTCGCCGCCCTCACCACGTTCGTCCTGCGCCTGCTCGCCCTGCGGTTCCACTGGCGTGCGCCGCGGGCGTGGAACCGCCGCTCCGCCCGCTCCGAGGACGAACTCCCGCAGAAAGCTACCGCTTAGTAGTTTCCTGCTGTACGGTTCCGTGCCATGAACAGCGAGTTCGAGTCCGAGTTCGAGTACGAGTTCGACCGCGACACCGCGGTGACCCTGCGCGAGCCGGGCGTCTACGACGCCGAGCTCTCCGCCGGCTGGACGATCATCCACGCCGTCAACGGCGGCTACCTCCTCGCCCTGCTGGGCCGCGCCCTCGGGCAGGCCCTGCCGCACCCCGACCCGTTCACGATCTCGGCGCACTACCTGACGCCCTCGGTACCCGGACCCGCCGTCATCCGGACCGAGACCGTCCGCACCGGCCGGACCCTCTCCACCGGCCAGGCGTCCCTCTTCCAGTACGCGGACGACGGCTCCGAGGTCGAGCGCATCCGGGTCCTCGCCTCCTACGGCGACCTCGACGCGCTCCCCGACGACGTCCGCACCACCGCCAAGCCGCCCGCCATCCCGCCGCGCGAGCACTGCTTCGGCCCCTCCGACGGCCCGGCCCCGAAGATCCCGGGCTCGTCCGCGATCACCGAGCGCCTCGACATCAAACTCGACCCGGCGACCCTCGGCTGGGCGCTCGGCGCCCCGTCCGGCAAGGGCGAGATGCGCGGCTGGTTCGGCCTCGCCGACGGCCGCGAGCCCGACCCGCTGTCCCTCCTCCTCACCGTCGACGCGCTGCCGCCGACCTCCTTCGAGCTGGGCCTCAAGGGCTGGACCCCGACCGTCGAACTCACCACCCACATACGCTGCCGCCCCGCCCCCGGGCCGCTGCGGGTCGCCATCACCACGCGCAACCTCGCCGGCGGCTTCCTGGAGGAGGACGCCGAGGTCTGGGACAGCGCCGACCGCCTGGTCGCCCAGTCCCGCCAACTCGCCCGCGCGCCCCGGCCGTAGCCCCGGCCCGGCCGGGCGCTCGCGGTCGGCGCCGCCGCCCGGCCCCCGCCTCGTAGAATCGAGGCACCATGGCCTACCTCGACCACGCCGCGACGACTCCGATGCTCCCGGAGGCGATCGAGGCGATGACCGCCCAGCTCCCCGTCACCGGCAACGCGTCCTCGCTGCACTCCGCCGGACGCCGGGCCCGCCGTACCGTCGAGGAGGCCCGCGAGACCCTCGCCGAGGCGCTGGGGGCCCGCCCCAGCGAGGTCGTCCTCACCTCCGGCGGCACCGAGGCCGACAACCTCGCCGTCAAGGGCCTCTTCTGGGCCCGCAGGGCCGCCGACCCGCGCCGCGTGCGGGTGCTCGCCAGCCCCGTCGAGCACCACGCCGTCCTGGACGCCGTGCACTGGCTCGGCGAGCAGGAGGGCGCCACGGTCGAGTACCTGCGCGTCGACGCGTACGGGCGCGTCCACCCGGACGCCCTGCGCGAGGCCATCGAGCGGGACCCGGACAGCGTCGCGCTCGCCACCGTGATGTGGGCCAACAACGAGATCGGCACCGTCCTGCCGGTCGCCGAACTCGCCGCCGTCGCGCGGGAGTTCGGTGTCCCCCTGCACTCCGACGCCGTGCAGGCCCTCGGCCAGGTCCCGGTCTCCTTCGCCGACTCGGGCCTCGCCGCCATGACGGTCTCCGGCCACAAGATCGGCGGCCCGTACGGCATCGGGGCCCTGCTGCTGGGCCGCGAGTACACCCCCGTCCCGGTGCTGCACGGCGGCGGCCAGGAGCGCCACGTCCGCTCCGGCACCCTCGACGTGCCGGCCGTCGCCGCCTTCGCCGTCGCCGGGCGGCTCGCCGCCGAGCGCCGCGAGGCGCACGCCCGCGAGGTCGGCGCCCTGCGCGACGCGCTGGTCGACGCCGTCCGCACGGCCGTCCCGGACGCCGTCCTCGGCGGCGACCCCGACCCGGCGGGCCGCCTGCCCGCCAACGCGCACTTCGCCTTCCCCGGCTGCGAGGGCGACTCGCTGCTGCTGCTCCTGGACGCCCAGGGCATCGAGTGCTCCACCGGCTCCGCCTGTACGGCCGGCATCGCCCAGCCCAGCCACGTCCTGCTCGCCACCGGCACCGACCCCGACCTGGCGCGCGGCACCCTGCGCTTCACGCTCGGCCACACGTCCACGTACGCGGACGTCGAGGCGGTCGCGAAGGCCATCGGCCCGGCGGTGGAACGGGCGCGGACGGCGGGCCTCAGCTAAGCGGAAGGGCCTCAGCGAGCGGCGGGCGTCCGCCAGCCGACGGCCTCAGCGGGCGGCGGGCCTTGGCGAGCAGACGGCCTCAGCGAGCGGGGGCTCGGCGGCAGACCGCCTCAGCGAGCGGCCGAGGCCCCGGGACCCGCCCCGGCGGCCGCGGCGGCGCGCACCAGCTTCATGTACCGGTCCCAGTCCCAGTGCGGGCCCGGGTCGGTGTGGTCCGTGCCCTCCACCTCGACATGGCCGATGATGTGCTCCCGGTCGGCGGGTATGCCGTACCGCGCGCATATCCCGGCCGTCAGCCGCGCCGACGCTTCGTACATCGCCGCCGTGAAGTCCTTCGGGCGGTCGATGAAGCCCTCGTGCTCGATGCCGATGCTGCGCTCGTTCATCTCCCGGTCGCCCGCGTGGAAGGCCACGTCGAGCTCGCGGATCATCTGGGCGATGTGCCCGTCCTTGCGGATGACGTAGTGGGTCGCGGCGCCGTGCCCCGGGTTCTTGAAGACCCTCAGCGCGGTCGGATAGCTGCCCTGGACGACATGGATCACGACCCGGTCGATGGTGTAGTCGTCCGGGCGGTCCGCGCGCCGCCAGTTGGCCCGCGCGGCCGCCGTCCACTCCGCGCCCTGGTGGTCCAGCTCGCCCTCGACGCGCTTCTTCTCCATGCCGGGCAGCCGCCACCAGGCACGCTCCAGCTCGTCACGGGCCAGCACCGCCGCGCCCGCCACGGCCGCGCCGCCGCCGATCAGCACCGCGCGCCGGCCGATCCGCCGCTTCCCCGCCCCGTCCGTACGCCCCATGTGATCGTGAACGCACGCGCGTACGTATTGGGTTCCCGGACGCTCCGCCCGGACCCGTACCCTGATAGGGCTATGACTCAGACTCCGCAGCGGACCACCCCCCAGCGCCCCCTCCGTGTCCTCGCCGCCATGTCGGGCGGTGTGGACTCCGCCGTCGCCGCCGCCCGTGCCGCCGAAGCCGGCCACGACGTGACCGGGGTGCACCTGGCCCTCTCCGCGAACCCCCAGTCCTTCCGCACCGGCGCGCGCGGCTGCTGCACCATCGAGGACTCGCGGGACGCGCGCCGCGCGGCCGACGTCATCGGCATCCCGTTCTACGTGTGGGACCTGGCCGAGCGGTTCCGCGAGGACGTCGTCGAGGACTTCGTCGCCGAGTACGAGGCGGGGCGCACGCCCAACCCCTGCCTGCGCTGCAACGAGAAGATCAAGTTCGCGGCGCTGCTGGACAAGGCGCTCGCGCTGGGCTTCGACGCGGTCTGCACCGGCCACTACGCGACCGTGGTCACCAAGGAGGACGGCACCCGGGAGCTCCACCGCGCCTCCGACATGGCCAAGGACCAGTCGTACGTCCTCGGCGTCCTCGACGAGAAGCAGCTCGCCCACGCCATGTTCCCGCTGGGCGACACGCTCACCACCAAGGACGAGATCCGCGCGGAGGCGGAGCGGCGCGGCCTCGCCGTCGCCAAGAAGCCCGACAGCCACGACATCTGCTTCATCGCCGACGGCGACACCCAGGGCTTCCTGGCGTCGCGCCTCGGCAAGGCGGAGGGCGACATCGTGGACGAGTCCGGGACCAAGCTCGGCACCCACGAGGGCGCGTACGGCTTCACCATCGGCCAGCGCAAGGGCCTGCGCATCGGCCACCCGGCGCCCGACGGCAAGCCCCGCTACGTCCTGGACATCTCCCCGGTGAACAACACCGTCACCGTCGGCCCCGCCGAGGCCCTCGACGTCACGGCCCTCACCGCGATCAAGCCCCGCTGGTGCGGCACGGCCCCCTCGGCCCCCGGCACCTACACGGCCCAGCTCCGGGCCCACGGCGGCGAGACTCCGGTGACCGCCGCCCTCGTCGGCGACGAGCTCCACGTCACCTTCGCCGAGCCGGTCCGGGGCGTGGCCCCGGGCCAGGCGATCGTCCTCTACGACGGCACCCGCGTGGTCGGCTCCGCGACGATCGCGACGACGACGCGCCGCGAGGCGCCGGAGCCGGCCACGACGGCCTGAGGCCCGCCTCAGTCGGCTGCTTCCGCGAAGAAGCGCCCCAGCACCGGCGCCAGCACCTGCGGCGCCACCTCGTGCGTCTGGCCCGTCAGCGTGGTGTGGCGGGCGCGCGGTACGGCGGCGGCGACCGCGCGGGCCGTGTCGCGCGTGCGGGCCGGGCTCGCACCGCCGTCGAGGACCAGTACGCGCGCGGTGACGGCGGCCAGCGGGGAGGGCGCGGCGCCGTACGGCGGCTCGTACACCGACAGCCGGCGGATCGGCAGCCCGGCCGCGGCCGCCTCCAGGGCGAGCACACCGCCCGAGGCGGTGCCGTGTACGTACGCGCTGCCGCCCGCCTCCGCGATGAGCGCCGCCAGGTCGCCGAGCTCGGCCGCGCCACCGCGCCGGCCATAGGTGTAGGTGGTGAAGCGCGGCGCCAGCAGCCGTGCGAGCGCCGCCTCACCCGCGCCCGCGTCCGTGCCCGACGTACTGCCCACCAGGATCAACGGTGGCCCGTCGCCGCGCCGTTCGTACGCCGGCACCGTCCTGTTCAGTTTCTCCATACGGGGGCAGACCGGCGCCGGACGCGAAACTCATCGGCGCGGCGTCACACCACCTCTGTTTCGTAGAAACAGAGGTGGTCCTTGATCGCGGCGACCTCCGCCTTGGGGTCGGGATACGCCCAGGCCGCGTCCTTCGCCCCGGCCAGGGACCAATAGGACGCCGTCCCCTTGAACGGGCAGTACGTGTGCGTGTCCGAGGGGGACAGCAGGTCCATCCGTACGTCCGCGGGCGGCAGGTAGTAGCGCACCGGGCAGCCCGTCTCGCGCAGCACCAGCGGCCGCCGGCTCTCGGCGATCACCCGGCCCTCGTGCAGGACCCGTACGTGCTCCGTGCCCGGCTCAACGGTGATGCGGTGTCCTGTCGTCGTCATGACCGGTCCAACGGCGGCGGGCGGCCTCCGATTCCCCGTACCGTGGCGCCATGAACATCTGCGTCTTCCTCTCCGCCGCGGACCTCGACGACCGCTACACCGTGCCCGCCCGCGAATTCGCCGAGCTGCTGGCCAAGGGCGGCCACACGCTCGTCTGGGGCGGCTCGGACGCCGGTCTCATGAAGGTCGTGGCGGACGGGGTCCAGGAGGCGGGCGGGCGGCTGGTGGGGGTCTCCGTGGAGTTCCTGGTCCACAAGGCCAGGAGCGGAGTGGACGAGATGGTCGTCGCCAAGGACCTCGCCGAGCGCAAGGCGCTGATGCTCGCCAAGTCCGACGCGGTCGTCATCATGGTCGGCGGCACCGGCACCCTGGACGAGGCCACCGAGATCCTGGAGCTGAAGAAGCACGGCCTGCACACCAAGCCCGTGGTGCTGCTCAACACGGCGGGCTTCTACGACGGCCTGAAGGAGCAGTTCCGGCGGATGGACGCGGAGGGCTTCCTGCCCGTGCCCCTCAGCGAGCTGGTGTTCTTCGCGGAGGACGGCGTCGCGGCGCTCGCGTACCTGGAAGAGGCCGCCGGGATCCGCTGAGGCGCCGGGTGATGCGAGCATGGCCCGTATGGCTACACATCTGATCACCGGGGCAGGGTCGGGCATCGGCGCGGCGGTCGCGCGACGGCTGCACGCGCGGGGTGACGACCTCGTCTTGCTGGCCCGCGACGCCGGGCGCGCCAAGGAACTGGCCGAGACCTACCCCGGCGCCCGTACGCTCGTCGGCGACCTCGCCACCCCCGACCGCCTCTCCTGGGCCTTCTCGCACCAGTCCCTCCCGGACCGGCTCGACTCGCTGCTGCACGTCGCGGGCGTCGTCGACCTGGCCCCGGTCGGCGACCTGACCCCCAAGACCTGGCGCCACCAGCTCGACGTGAACCTGCTCGCCCCCGCCGAGCTCACCCGGCTGCTCCTGCCGCAACTGCGGCTCTCCCAGGGGCACGTCGTCTTCGTCAACTCCGGCGCCGGGCTCAACGCGCACGCCGAGTGGGCCGCGTACGCCGCCTCCAAGCACGGCCTGAAGGCCCTGGCCGACGCGCTGCGCCACGAGGAGCACGCCAACGGCGTACGCGTGACCTCGGTCTACCCGGGCCGTACGGCCAGCCCGATGCAGGCCAAGGTGCACCAGCAGGAGGGCAAGGAGTACGACGCCTCCCGCTGGATCGACCCGGAGTCCGTCGCCACCGCGATCCTCACCGCGATCGACCTGCCGCGCGACGCGGAGATCAACGACCTGTCGGTGCGACCGGGGCGGTAGCGCCGACCGCGGGGGGAGGCGCCGGCCCTCGTGCCGGCGCGTACGCTTCCCGGGTGAGCGAGAACAACGACTTCAGCTGGGGCCCGGCGACCGGGGTCGGGTCCATGCCGGGCGGCGACGCGCGTGAGGCCGTCAAGACCGTCACCGGGTCCTTCGAGGACTTCCCGTACCTCCCCGAACTCCCCGCGCGCGGCCCCGGCGCCGACATGATCGGGCGCACCCTCGGGATGCTGGTCGAGATGTACGCGCACGTCGAGCCGAGCGGCTGGCGGATCAGCGACCGCCCCGGCCGCGACACCCGGCGGGCCAGGTCCTGGCTCGGGGAGGACCTCGACGCCCTGGAGGAGTTCACGCAGGGGTACGGGGGCGTGCTCAAGGTGCAGGCCGTCGGCCCCTGGACGCTGGCCGCCGCGCTGGAACTGCGCGGCGGCGAGGCGGCTCTCGGCGACCCCGGCGCGTGCCGGGACCTGGCGGAGTCGCTGGCCGAGGGGCTGCGGGCCCATCTCGCGGAGGTACGGCGCCGGGTGCCGGGCGCGCGGGTGGTGCTGCAGCTGGACGAGCCGTCGCTCACCGCCGTCCTGCGCGGGCAGGTGCGGACCGCGAGCGGCTACCGGACCTACCGGGCGGTGGACCGGCAGGTCGTGGAGGGCACGCTGCGGGACATCGTCGGCGTGAGCGACGGCCCGGTGGTCGTGCACTCCTGCGCCCCCGACGTGCCGTTCGCCCTGCTGCGCCGGGCGGGCGCCGCGGGCGTCTCGTTCGATTTCTCCCTGCTCACCGAGCGTGACGACGACCAGATCGGTGAGGCGGTCGAGGGCGGCACGAAGCTCTTCGCGGGCGTCGTGGGGTCCACCGACGCCCCGTTGTCAGACCCTGCCGGTAGCGTCATGGGTGTCAGGACGCTGTGGCGCAGGCTGGGGCTGCATCCGGGGGCTCTCGCGGAGTCGCTGGTGATCACCCCGTCGTGCGGGCTGGCGGGCGCCTCGCCCGCCTACGCCCGGGCGGCGCTCGCCCACTGCGTCAGGGCGGCGAGATCGCTCGCGGACAACCCTGAGTAACGTAGGCAACGGGAGGATGACGGTGGCTGTCGAACAGCAGGACGCGGTGCCGGCCGAGGCACGGGAGAAGCACGCGCAGCTGGCCGAGCAGGTGGAGGAGCACCGCTTCCGGTACTACGTGAAGGACCAGCCGGTCATCAGCGACGCGGAGTTCGACAAGCTGCTGCGCTCGCTGGAGGCGCTGGAGGAGGAGTACCCGGAGCTGCGGACGCCCGACTCGCCGACCCAGAAGGTCGCCGGGGCGTACGAGACGGAGTTCACCGCCGTCGAGCACCGCGAGCGCATGCTCTCGCTGGACAACGCCTTCGACGACGAGGAGCTGGCCGCCTGGGCGGACCGCGTCGCCAAGGAGGTCGGCACCTCCGCGTACCACTTCCTGTGCGAGCTCAAGGTCGACGGCCTCGCCGTGAACCTGACGTATGAGAAGGGGCGCCTGACGCGCGCCGCGACGCGCGGCGACGGGCGCACGGGCGAGGACATCACGCCGAACATCCGCACCATCGCGGACGTCCCGGACCGGCTGAGGGGCGACCGGATCCCGGACCTCGTCGAGATCCGCGGCGAGGTCTACTTCCCGATGGAGAAGTTCGAGGAGCTCAACGCCCGCCTGGTGGAGGCCGGCGACAAGCCCTTCGCCAACCCGCGCAACGCCGCGGCCGGTTCGCTGCGCCAGAAGGACCCGAAGATCACCGCGACGCGCCCGCTGCACATGGTGGTGCACGGCATCGGCGCCCGCGACGGCCTGGAGATCGGCCGGCTGTCGGAGGCGTACGGCCTGCTGCGCGAGTGGGGCCTGCCGACCGCCCGGCACAACAAGGTGGTCGACGGCATCGAGGGCGTCCGGGAGTTCATCGCGTACTTCGGCGAGCACCGCCACTCCGTGGAGCACGAGATCGACGGCGTGGTCGTCAAGCTCGACGAGATCCCCCTCCAGGGGCGCCTCGGCTCCACCTCGCGCGCGCCGCGCTGGGCGATCGCCTGGAAGTACGCGCCGGAGGAGGTCAACACCAAGCTGATCAACATCAGGGTGGGCGTGGGCCGCACGGGCCGGGTCACGCCCTACGCCCAGGTCGAACCGGTCACGGTCGCGGGCTCCGAGGTCGAGTTCGCCACGCTCCACAACCAGGACGTGGTCAAGGCCAAGGGCGTGCTCATCGGCGACACGGTGGTGCTGCGCAAGGCCGGTGACGTCATCCCGGAGATCCTCGGCCCCGTGGTCGACCTGCGGGACGGCACCGAGCGGGAGTTCGTGATGCCGTCCGAGTGCCCCGAGTGCGGCACGCCGCTGCGCCCGATGAAGGAGGGCGACGTCGACCTCCGCTGCCCGAACGGGCAGACGTGCCCCGCGCAGTTGCGCGAGCGGCTCTTCTACCTTGGCAGCCGCAAGGCCCTCGACATCGAGAACTTCGGCTATGTGGCGGCGGCCGCGCTGACCGCGCCCCTGGAGCCGGCCGAGCCGCCCCTGGTCGACGAGGGCGACCTGTTCGACCTGACGATCGAGCAGCTGCTGCCCATCAAGGCGTACGTCCTGGACCAGGACAGCGGACTGCCCAAGCGGGACCCCAAGACGGGCGAGGAGAAGATCGTCACCGTCTTCGCCAACCAGCAGGGCGAGCCCCGCAAGAACGCCCTGGCGATGCTGGAGAACATCGCGGCGGCCAAGCAGCGCCCGCTGGCCCGCATCATCACGGGCCTGTCGATCCGTCACGTCGGCCCGGTGGCGGCGGAGGCGCTGGCGCGCGAGTTCCGCTCCATCGACCGCATCGAGCAGGCGAGTGAGGAGGCGCTGGCGGCCGTCGAGGGCGTCGGCCCCACCATCGCGGCCTCGCTCAAGCAGTGGTTCGAGGTGGACTGGCACCGCGAGATCCTGCGCAAGTGGCGGGCCGCCGGGGTCCGGTTGGAGGAGGAGAGCACCGGGGAGGACGAGGGGCCGCGCCCGTTGGAGGGGCTGACGGTCGTCGTGACCGGCACCCTGCAGAACTACACCAGGGATGGCGCGAAAGAGGCGCTCCAGAGCCGCGGAGCGAAGGTGACGGGTTCCGTTTCGAAGAAGACGTCCTTCGTGGTGGTCGGCGACAATCCCGGTTCCAAGTACGACAAGGCGATGCAGCTGAAGCTTCCGGTTCTGGACGAGGACGGCTTCACCGTCCTGCTGGAGCAGGGTCCTGACGCGGCGAAGGACGCGGCGCTCCCGCTCGAGCAGTAGCCACGAAAGGGCGGGTTCCGGACACGGAACGATGGGAAATCATCACCCGTTCAGCGCATACCAGATGGATAAGGGTGGCCGGGTCGCATTCGGGCAAGAGCTGTAGAGCGGTGCCCGTCGAAGCCTTCCGCGGCCTACTGTTGAGACGTGCGCCTGTCGTGCACGGCCGCGGAGACCGGTTTCGGCCGTGGTGGCATGACAACAGGGCCATCACGTGGCAACGGCACAGCCGGCTGTGAGAGGGACGGAATGAAACCGACCGAGAGCGCCGCCCCGGTCTCACGGCCGTGTGTGTACGCGGCCTGCGAGGGCATCGCAGCGAGGCTCCCCGCCATGGTGGTGGTCCTGGCCGGGCTGCTGCTCGCGACCGGGCTCGTCAGCGCGGTCCGCGACGGTCACGCGCTCTTCCCCGGCGGCGCGGAGGGCTGGTCGCTCGCCGTGCTCACCGGCATCATCGTCGGCCACCTGGTGGCCCTGGGCCGCGACCGCTGGTGGGGCGGCACCGGCTCCGGCGCCGCGCTCACCCTCGCGGTGCTGCTGCTGTACGGATGGGTGCCCGCCGGACTGGTCAGCCTCGCCGTCGTCGTCCTGGTGGGCGTGGCCCGGCGTCACCGTTGGCGGCAGGGGCTGCTGCACGGCGCCGCGGACATCCTCGGCATCGGGGCCGCGGCCCTGGTGCTCGCCGCCTTCGGTGACGTACCGAGCGTCGAACGCCCCTGGCGGCCCCTCGAATGGGGGATCGAGGCCGTACCGGAGGTGGCGCTGGCGGCCACCGCGTATCTGGTGGTGACCCGGCTGCTGCTGTGGTACACGCTCGCCCCGCCGAGCGGCGGACTGCCCACGGCCGCCCGCACGGCGCTGCTGCGCCAGGGGCTCGTGGCGGTCGCCCTGCTCGGCATCGCGCCGCTGATCTGCGTGGTGGCGGTCTCCCTGCCGGTGCTGCTGCCGCTGTTCGCCGTCCCGCTGATCGCGCTGGACTCCACGCTGTGGATCGCCCGCGCGCGGGCCGAGGAGCAGCTGCGCGACCCGCTGACCGGGCTGCCCAACCGCCAGTGGCTGCTGGAGCGGACCTGGACCGCCCTGGAGGACGCGGAGGGCGAGGGCGTCCGGGCCGCGCTGGTCCTGATCGATCTCGACCGTTTCCGGTCGGTCAACGACACGCTCGGCCATCTGGCGGGCGACCGGCTGCTGCTCCAGATCGCCGACCGGCTCCGGCTGGCGTTGCCGCGCGGCGCGGAGGCGGCCCGGCTCGGCGGCGACGAGTTCGCCGTCCTCCTGCCGACCGCCGACTCCACGACCAGCGCCCAGCGCGTGGCCCGCCAGCTCGCCGCCGAGCTCTCCTCGCCGCTCGACCTCGACGGGCTCACGCTCGTCCTGGAGGCCAGCGCGGGCGTCGCGGTCTTCCCCGACCACGCGCGCGACGCCGAAGGGCTCCTCCAGCGCGCCGACGTCGCCATGTACCAGGCCAAGCGGGACCGCACGGGCGTGGAGGTGTACGAGTCCAAGCGCGACTCCAACACCCCGGACCGCCTCGGCCTCCTCGGCGACCTGCGCCGCGCCCTGGACGCCGGCGAGGTGGAGCTCCACTACCAGCCCAAGGTCGGCTTCGACGGGCACGTGGCCGGCCTGGAGGCCCTGGTCCGCTGGGTGCACCCGGAGCGCGGACGGGTCCCCCCGGACGAGTTCATCGCCATCGCCGAGTCCTCCGGCCTGATGCCCCACCTCACCGAGTACGTCCTGGAGACGGCCCTCGGCCAGGTCGCCAAGTGGCGCGCCCAGGGCCTGGAGGTCCCCGTCGCGGTGAACGTCTCCCCGCGCGACGTCCACAGCCCCGGCTTCGCCGGCGCCGTCGCCGCCCGGCTGGCCCGCCACGGGGTGCCCGCCGGATTCCTGCAACTGGAGATAACCGAGCACGTCCTCCTGGAGGACCCCCAGCGCGCCGCCGACACCCTGGCGGGCCTCACCGGCCACGGCGTCAAGATGTCGCTGGACGACTTCGGCACCGGCTACTCCTCCCTGGTCCACCTGCGCCGCCTCCCGGTGAGCGAGCTCAAGATCGACCGCTCCTTCGTGGCGCGCCTCGCCGTGGACAACGAGGACGCCGAGATCGTCCGCTGCACCGTCGACCTCGCCCACTCCCTCGGCCTCCTCGTCGTCGCCGAGGGCGTCGAGGACGACGAGACCTGGGAGCGCCTGCGGGACCTGGGCTGTGACGCCGTCCAGGGCTGGCTCGTCGCCGCCGCGATGCCCCCCGCCGAAACCACCGCCTGGCTCCGCGCCCGCGACCCCCAGACCGCCGCCCCGGCGCCCCTCGCCCCGGCCGAACTCCCGGCCGCCGCGCCCCCGTCCCCGCAGAACGCGGACCAGGTGGTCCAGTAGCCCCGCCCCGTGGGGCCCCCGTCGGGGGGCCGCCCGGCAAACCGTTTCACGGGCACGGGGCCCGGCCCCATAGGATTGGGCCAAAACCATCACACTCACCCCTGAGGATCGCTGCATGCCTGGCATCACGCGCGAGGAGGTCGCCCACCTCGCCCGGCTGGCGCGTCTGGAACTGAAGGGCGAAGAGCTCGACCACTTCGCCGGACAGCTCGACGACATCATCGGCGCGGTCGCCCGCGTCTCCGAGGTCGCCGACCAAGACGTACCGCCGACCTCCCACCCGCTGCCGCTGACCAACGTCATGCGCCCGGACGAGGTCCGTCCTTCGCTCACCCCCGAGCAGGCGCTCTCCGGCGCGCCCGCCCAGGAGCAGCAGCGTTTCAAGGTGCCGCAGATCCTGGGGGAGGACTAAGACCATGACGGACATCATCAGGCTCACCGCCGCCGAGATCGCGGAGAAGATCGCCTCCGGCGAGCTCACCGCCGTCGAGGTCACCGAGGCCCACCTCGCCCGGATCGAGGCCGTCGACGAGAAGGTCCACGCCTTCCTGCACGTCGACCGCGAGGGCGCCCTCGCGCAGGCCCGCGCCGTCGACGAGAAGCGCGCCAAGGGCGAGAAGCTCGGCCCCCTCGCGGGCGTGCCCCTCGCCCTGAAGGACATCTTCACCACCCGGGACATGCCGACCACCGTCGGCTCCAAGATCCTGGAGGGCTGGATCCCGCCGTACGACGCGACGCTCGTGCAGAAGCTGCGCGCGGCCGACGTCGTCATCCTCGGCAAGACCAACATGGACGAGTTCGCCATGGGCTCCTCCACCGAGAACAGCGCGTACGGCCCCACGGGCAACCCGTGGGACCTCACCCGCATCCCCGGCGGCTCCGGCGGCGGCTCCTCCGCCGCCCTCGCCGCGTACGAGGCCCCGCTCGCCATCGGCACGGACACCGGCGGCTCCATCCGCCAGCCCGCCGCCGTCACCGGCACGGTCGGCGTCAAGCCGACGTACGGCGGCGTCTCCCGCTACGGCATGGTGGCGTTCTCGTCCTCCCTCGACCAGGGCGGCCCCTGCGCCCGTACGGTCCTGGACGCGGCGCTGCTCCACGAGGTCGTCGCCGGCCACGACCCGCTCGACTCCACCTCCATCGACGCCCCGGTCCCGCCGGTCGTCGAGGCGGCCCGCAACGGCTCGGTGCAGGGCATGCGCGTCGGCGTGGTCAAGCAGTTCCGCGGCGAGGGCTACCAGGCCGGCGTGCTCCAGCGCTTCGACGAGTCCGTCGAGCTGCTGCGCGAGCTGGGCGCCGAGATCGTCGAGCTGGACTGCCCGTCCTTCGACCTCGCGCTCTCCGCGTACTACCTGATCGCCCCGTCCGAGTGCTCCTCGAACCTCGCCCGGTTCGACGGCCTGCGCTACGGCCTGCGGGCCGGCGACGACGGCACGCGCTCCGCGGAGGACGTCACCGCCCTCACCCGCGAGGCCGGCTTCGGCCCCGAGGTCAAGCGCCGCATCATGCTCGGCACGTACGCGCTCAGCTCCGGCTACTACGACGCGTACTACGGCTCGGCGCAGAAGGTCCGCACGCTCATCACCCGGGACTTCGAGAAGGCCTTCGAGCAGGTTGACGTGATCGTCTCCCCGACGACCCCGACCACCGCCTTCCCGATCGGCGAGCGCGCCGACGACCCGATGGCGATGTACCTCGCCGACCTGTGCACCATCCCGACCAACCTGGCCGGCAACGCCGCCATGTCGCTGCCCTGCGGCCTCGCCCCGGAGGACAACCTCCCGGTCGGCCTGCAGATCATCGCCCCCGCCATGAAGGACGACCGCCTCTACAAGGTCGGTGCGGCCGTCGAGGCCGCCTTCGTGGCACGCTGGGGCCACCCGCTGCTGGAGGAGGCTCCGTCGCTGTGAGCGCACTGACCAAGGCCAAGGGCTTCAAGAAGTCCAAGACCGGTACGTATCTGTCCATCGGCACCACCGCTTTCGGCGCCGTCAGCGTGGTCAAGCAGCTGCGCAAGGCCCGCGGTGAGAGCGACACGCTCCTGCTGCTCGACGCCGTCGTGTCCGCCGCCGCCATCGCCACCGGCCTCGCCATCCTGATGCGCGAGCTCAAGCGCGCCGGTGACGACGACGTCCTGCTGGGCTGAGAGGGAAAGTTTCACCGTGACCGTCATCACCGAACTGGTGCCGTACGAGGACGCCCTCGCCGCCTACGACCCCGTCATGGGCCTCGAGGTGCACGTCGAACTCGGCACCAGGACCAAGATGTTCTGCGGCTGCTCGACCGAGCTGGGCGCCGAGCCCAACGCGCAGACCTGCCCGACCTGCCTCGGCATGCCGGGCTCGCTGCCGGTGGTCAACGCGACCGCCGTCGAGTCCGCCATCAAGATCGGCCTCGCCCTCAACTGCGAGATCGCCGAGTGGTGCCGCTTCGCCCGGAAGAACTACTTCTATCCGGACATGCCGAAGAACTTCCAGACCTCCCAGTACGACGAGCCGATCGCCTTCAACGGCTACCTGGACGTCCAGCTGGAGGACGGCGAGGTCTTCCGCGTGGAGATCGAGCGCGCCCACATGGAGGAGGACACCGGCAAGTCGACGCACGTCGGCGGCGCCACCGGCCGTATCCACGGCGCGTCCCACTCCCTGCTGGACTACAACCGCGCCGGCATCCCGCTGATCGAGATCGTCACCAAGCCGATCACCGGCGCCGGCGAGCGCGCCCCCGAGGTCGCCAAGGCGTACGTCGCCGAGCTGCGCGAGCTCATCAAGGCGCTCGGTGTCTCCGAGGCCCGCATGGAGATGGGCCAGATGCGCTGCGACGTGAACCTGTCGCTGCGCCCGCACGGCGTCGAGAAGTTCGGCACCCGCAGCGAGACCAAGAACGTCAACTCGCTGCGTTCCGTGGAGCGGGCCGTCCGCTTCGAGATCAGCCGCCACGCGGGCGTGCTGAACGCCGGCGGTACGGTCATCCAGGAGACCCGCCACTTCCACGAGGAGGACGGCTCCACGACCTCCGGCCGGGTGAAGGAGGAGGCCGAGGACTACCGGTACTTCCCGGAGCCCGACCTCGTCCCGGTCGCCCCGTCCCGCGAGTGGGTCGAGGAGCTCCGCCAGGGGCTGCCGGAGCTGCCGCGCGTGCGCCGCAACCGGCTGCGCGAGGAGTGGGGCGTCTCCGAGCTGGACATGCAGGCCATCCTCAACGCGGGCGCGGTCGACCTGATCGTCGCCACGACCGAGGCGGGCGCCCCGTCCGACCAGGCCCGCAAGTGGTGGATGGGCGAGCTGGCGCGCAACGCCAACGAGTCCGGCACCTCCCTGGACGCGCTGCCCATCACCCCGGCGCAGGTCGCCCGCATCACCGAGCTCGTCGCGTCCGGCGACCTCAACGACAAGCTGGCCCGCCAGGTCATCGAGGGCGTGCTCGCGGGCGAGGGCGACCCGGACACCGTCGTCGAGAAGCGCGGCCTGAAGGTCGTCTCCGACGAGGGCGCGCTGGGCGCGGCCGTGGACGAGGCGATCGCCGCCAACGGCGCCATCGCGGACAAGATCCGCGGCGGCAAGGTGGCCGCGGCCGGCGCCCTGGTCGGCGCGGTCATGAAGGCCACCCGCGGCCAGGCGGACGCGGCTCGCGTGCGCGAGCTGATCCTGGAGAAGCTCGGCGTGACCGAGGGCTGACCCGCCCCTGGCGGCCCCCTGCCCCGGCCCCCGTACTCCCGCGCGGAGTGCGGGGGCCGGGCGCGTTCCGCCCCCGGCAAGGGTGCGGCCCCCTGCCGCCGGGGGGAAGAGCGGCAGGGGGCCGTCGGTGAGGGACGGATCACCGTCCCAGAGGGGGGCTGCCGTGCTTGTGCCCCGGATCCTCCGGCCCATGCCTGCGCCGTGCCGGGTTTTCTTCGTTCCACTGCCGCCGACTCGAAGACGTGTGCGCCCGCCGGAGCGGGGCATACGGCGGAGCGGAGGTGGAAAACAATGGTTCCCTTGCTTCTCGTTCTTCTTCTCGCCCTGATCCTTTTCGGTGCGGGATTCGCACTGAAGGCTCTGTGGTGGATAGCCGTCATCGTCCTCGTGGTGTGGCTGCTCGGTTTCGTGATGCGGTCCACAGGGCCGACCGGAACGCGCGGTCGCTGGTATCGCTGGTAGGCGGTTCCGGTGCACCGGGACAAGGAGCTGCTGAACGGGCTGACCGTCGATGACAGCCGGCCCGAGCAGCCCATCCTGCTGGACGGGGACGGGAAACCCATCCGTACGTGGCAGGAGAATTACCCGTACGACCGCAAAGTGCGGCGCGCGGAATACGAGCACGCCAAACGCGTGCTGCAGATCGAGCTGCTGAAGCTCCAGCGGTGGATCAAGGACACCGGTGGGCGGCTGGCCGTGATCTGCGAAGGCCGGGACGCCGCGGGCAAGGGCGGGACCATACAACGGTTCATGGAACGCCTCAACCCCCGCGGCGCCCGGGTCGTCGCCCTGGACAAACCGACCGAACGGGAGGCCGGACAGTGGTATTTCCAGCGTTACGTCTCCCATCTCCCGGGACCCGGTGAGATCGTTTTCTTCGACCGGTCCTGGTACAACCGGGCCGGCGTGGAAAAGGTGATGGGCTTTTGCACGCAGGAGCAGTACGAACTGTTCCTGCGGCAATGCCCCCAATTCGAGCGGCTGCTGGTCGAGGACGGGATACTCCTGGTCAAATTCTGGTTCTCGGTCTCCCGCGCCGAGCAGCGGACCCGATTCGCGATCCGCCAGGTGGATCCCGTACGGCAGTGGAAACTCTCGCCGACGGATCTCGCGTCCCTCGACCGGTGGGACGACTACACCGAGGCGAAGGTCGCCATGTTCCGGGCGACCGACACGGCGGAGGCGCCGTGGACGGTCGTCAAGTCCAACGACAAGCGCCGCGCACGCCTGGAGGCGATGCGGCACCTGCTCTGGCGCATCGACTACGACCGCAAGGACCCGGAGGTGGTCGGAGAGCCCGACCCGTTGATCATCGGAGCCGCGCAGACGCTGCTGGAGCCCGGCGAGGAGGACAGCGCCCTCTCGCCCACGCCCCTGGCGGACAACATCAGCGGACCGGGTGAGCACCCACCGCGCTGAGCGGTGGGACGGGAGGGCGCGAGTGGATCGACGGGCGGTACGGCTGTCGCAAGGCGGCCGTACCGCCCGTCGGCGTTTCCGCTGACGGGCTCCCGGTGTGACTCCTCCGAGGCCTCGACAGGCGAGGGGCCATGGGGCACTCGGCCGTGGTGTGGGGGTCTTCGTGCGCGTGCGCGAGCGCTGTACGCGTACGGCCGCGTCGGCGTGGGTCGCCCGGTCCCGGCGGCGGTGCTCGCCACCCGTGTGGGGTGGCGCGGGCCGCGACCGGGGACCGGGCGATGTCCCGTGGGGGGTGAGGATCTGCTGCCCACTGTCGCGCGCGGCATGCGCCCATGGCGTGTTCTGGCCAGGAACCGGCGGCCCGGTGGCGCCAATGGTCCGGCCCGGAACCACCCGCTGCTCCCGTCCGTCCGGCCCCCGTCCCTCGCTTGGACTTCCCTCACGACCTGTTGGACGTTCACCTTCCGGCCCTCCCGGAGCCTTCCCAGGTCCACGTGGGCTCACTACCGTCCGGCCCGTACCACTCAATGGATCGCACCCGGACCATTGGGTGACTTGGGACGTCGACTGGGAGGTCGGGCTTGTCACCGGAGAACCCGCGGGGGACATCGCGCAGGAACGTGCTCGCGCTCGGGGCAGGCGTCCTCGGCGCCGCTGCCGCCGGGTCGCTCCTGCCACCGTCGTTGCGGTCCGCGCTCGCCGCCGAGCCGGCCGGCGGCGGGCTGCGCGCCGTGAAGCACGTGGTGATCCTGATGCAGGAGAACCGTTCCTTCGACCACTACTTCGGCACCCTGCGCGGCGTTCGCGGCTTCGGAGACCGCAACGCCGTCGAACTGCCCTCCGGCAAGCCGGTGTTCGAGCAGCCCGCGTCGCTCGGCCGCACCGTGCTGCCCTTCCCCGTCCGGGACGCCGCCGAGGCGCAGAAGAAGGACCTCCAGTACATCGGCGACCTCGACCACTCCTGGAGCGGCGGCGCCAAGGCGTGGCGCGACGGCTGGATGGACGGCTGGGTCTCGGCGAAGACCGCCGCCACCATGGCGTACTACGACCGGCGCGACATCCCGCTGCACTACGAGCTCGCGGACACCTTCACCATCTGCGACGCGTACCACTCCTCCATCCACACCTCCACCAGCCCCAACCGCAACCACCTGTGGTCCGGCTGGACCGGCTTCGAGGCCGACGGGTCGCGCGCCGTGACGAACGCCGCGTACGCCGAGGGCACCCACCCCGGCTACCCGTGGCCGACCTACGCCGAGCGCCTGGAGAAGGCGGGCCGCAGCTGGAAGACGTACACGGAGTGGGAGAACTTCACCGACAACAACATCGAGTTCTTCACCACCTTCAAGAAGATCGCCCGCAAGGCCCTGGCCCGCACCGGCGGCCACACCTACATGGAGTCGTTCTACGCGGCCGTGCGCGACACCGGCGACGCCGCCGAGCGGGCCCGGCTGCTCGCCGCCCTGGAGGAGGGCGTCGCCACGCTCACCCCGCCGGAGCGCTCCCTCTTCGAGCGCGGGCTGCGGCGCGTCGAGTCCGGCACGCTCGCGGACGCTTTCCGGGCCGACGTGGCCGCGGGCGCGCTCCCCGAGGTCTCCTACCTCGTACCGTCCGCGATCGACTCCGAGCACCCCGGCTCCTCCTCCCCGATCGCCTCGGCCACCCTCGTCTACAAGGTGCTGGACGCCCTCGCCTCCCACCCCGAGGTCTGGCGCCACACCGTCCTGCTGATCAACTACGACGAGAACGACGGCTTCTTCGACCACGTCCCGCCGCCCGTGCCGCCCGCCGACGACACCGACGAGCGGTGGAAGGGCCTGCCCACCGGGCTCGGCATCCGGGTGCCGCTGCTCGTCGTCTCGCCCTGGACGGTCGGCGGCTACGTCTGCTCCGAGGTCTTCGACCACACCTCGGTGATCCGCTTCCTGGAGAAGTGGACCGGGGTGCAGGAACCCCAGATCACACCCTGGCGCCGCCGGGTCACCGGCGACCTCACCTCCGCCTTCGACTTCCGGCGCGGCCGCCCGCAGCCGGAGGTCGACCGGCCGGGCGCGGTCCCGCCCTTCACCGGCCGCTGGCGGCCGCAGCCCCCGCTGGTCCAGCACATGCCCGTCCAGGAGCCCGGTACCCGCCCCGCGCGCCCGTTGCCGTACCAGCCGGACGCGTACGGGCGCGTCGACGGCGACACCCTGACCGTCACGCTCAGCAACAGCGGCGCGGCCAGTGCCCCGCTCGCCCTCTATCCGTACGCGGGCGAGTTCGCCACCCCGCAGCACCGCGATGTAAGGGGCACGGCGCAATGGAGGGTGCCCCTTACCGGGCTCACCGGGGGCGCCTACCGCTTCACGATCACCGGCCCCAACGGCTTCCGCCGCGAGTTCGCCGGCCCGGTCTCCGGCGGTGCCCAGGTCACCTCGCACCTCGACCCGGCCGAGCGCGACGTCCACCTCACGCTGCGCAACGACGGCACCGCCCCCGCCGCCTTCACCGTCCGCCCGCTCGGGTACGTCGACGAGGCCGACCTCGGCGACTGGACTCGCACCCTCACCGTGAAGCCCGGCCGCAGCCGTACCGTCGTGCACTCCGCCGCCGACGCGCACGGCTGGTACGACATCGAGGTGACGGGCCCCGACGGCTTCCGGCGCCGCCTCATGGGCCACATCGAGAACGGGCGCGCGAGCGTCTCGGGCTGAGTGCCGAGTCCGGGGTGGGCCTGCTCGCAGCGGTCGCGGTCAACGCTGTGAGTAAGCCCACGAAACGGACAAACGATCATTTTAGGCTGCCAGAGTGACTATCCGAAGGTCATGCGTTCTTTGCGGGCAGTTCCCGATAAAGAGCAAGAACCACTCAGGGAGCAAACCCGTTGGCAGCCCTCGCACGGTGGTGCATCAACCACCGCCTCGTCGCCGTCCTGCTCTGGCTCCTTGCCTTCGGCGGCGTCACGGCGGCCGCGAGCGCCGCAGGCCCCGCGTACTCCAACGACTACGGCGTCCCCGGCACCGAGTCCGGGCGCGCGGCGGCCCTCCTGGAGGAGGGCTTCGGCGGCGCCGGCGGTGACGGCGACACCATCGTCTGGCACACGGACCGCGGCAGCGTCCGCGCCACCGCTCTCGAACAGCGCATGACCGACATGCTGGACGAGGTCGCCGAGCTCCCCGGCGTCGCCGCCGTCACCAGCCCGTACGGCGCCGCCTCCGGCCAGATCAGCGAGGACGGCCGCACCGCCTACGCCACCGTCACCTTCGAGCACCCCGTCGACGACATCCCCGAGGAGCAGGCCCGGGCCGTCGTCGACACCGCGCGCGAGGCCGCCTCCGACGGCGTCCGGGTGGAGCTCGGGGGCAGCGCCATCGCGCTCACCGAGGCCCCCACCTCGCACGCCGCCGAGATCGTCGGCGTGGCCGTCGCCGCCGTCGTCCTGTTCCTCGCCTTCGGCTCCCTCGCCGCCAGCCTCCTGCCCATCGCCACCGCGATCGTCGGCGTCGGCACGGCGTACGCGGGCATCGGACTGCTCGGCCACGCCATGACGGTCGCCGACTTCGCCCCCATGCTCGGCATGCTCGTCGGTCTCGGCGTCGGCATCGACTACGCGCTCTTCATCGTCACCCGGCACCGCAAGGGCCTCAAACGCGGCCTGTCGGTCGCCGAAGCCGCCGAGAACGCCGTCGCCACCACCGGCCGGGCCGTCGTCTTCGCCGGCGCCACCGTGTGCATCGCGCTGCTCGGCATGCTCATCCTGCGGCTCGGCTTCCTCAACGGCGTCGCCCTCGCCGCGTCGCTCACCGTCATCCTCACCGTCGCCGCGTCCATCACCCTCCTGCCCGCACTGCTGTCCTTCATCGGCATGCGGGCCCTCTCGCGCCGCGAACGCCGCCGCCTCGCCGAGCACGGCCCGCAGCCGGAGCTGCCCACCGGCTTCGCCGCCCGCTGGTCCGCCTTCGTCGAACGCCACCCCAAGCTGCTCGGCTCCCTCGCCGCCGTCGTCATGCTGGTCCTGGCCCTGCCCACGTTCGGCCTCCACCTGGGCACCTCCGACCAGGGCAACAACCCGGCCGGCACCACCACCCGCAAGGCGTACGACCTCCTCGCCGAGGGCTTCGGCCCCGGCGTCAACGGGCCCCTCACCCTGGTCGCCGAGCTCGACGGCGCCGACGACCGGATCGCGCTGGCCCGGCTGCCCGAGGTGCTGCGCGCCACCAAGGGCGTCGAGGCGGTCAGCCCGGTCGCGTACAGCGGCAGCGGCAACACCGCCGTCCTCACCGTCGTACCGGACTCCGCGCCGCAGTCCCAGCACACCAGCGAGCTCGTCGAACGCCTCCGCGGCGACGTCCTGCCGGGCGCCGAGCACGGCACCTCCCTGGAGGTGTACGTCGGCGGCATCACCGCCGGCTACGACGACTTCGCGCAGGTCATCGTCGGCAAACTGCCGCTCTTCGTCGGCGTCGTCATCGCGCTCGGCTGTCTGCTGCTCCTGGTCGCCTTCCGCTCCCTCGGCATCCCGCTCAAGGCCGCCGCGATGAACATCGCCGCCGTCGCCGCCGCCTTCGGCATCGTCGTCGCGGTCTTCCAGTGGGGCTGGGGCAGCGAGCTCCTCGGCCTCGGCCGGGCCGGCCCCATCGAACCCTTCCTCCCGGTGATCGCCGTCTCGGTCCTCTTCGGCCTCTCCATGGACTACCAGGTCTTCCTCGTCAGCCGGATGTACGAGGAGTGGCTGGAGACCGGCGACAACCGCCGCGCGGTCCGCGTCGGCCTCGCCGAGACCAGCCGGGTCATCAACTCCGCGGCCGTCATCATGATCGCCGTCTTCCTGGCCTTCGTCCTCTCCGGCGACCGCGTCATCGCGATGTTCGGCATCGGCCTCGCCGCCGCCGTCGCCCTCGACGCCTTCGTGCTCCGCACCCTGCTGGTCCCGGCCCTCATGCACATGCTCGGCGGCGCCAACTGGTGGCTTCCCCGCTGGCTCGACCGCCTCCTGCCCCGCATCAGCATCGAGACCCCCGACCGCCGCGCCACCACCCCGACGAGGATCGCCGGCCAGCGCGCGAGCGAGGACGGCGAACTGGTGCCGTGAGTCCCACCCGGTACCCCCCTAGGTAGGGTCGGCCGGCGTCTAAGGCCCCCCGGGGCGCCAACATGCGGCACTCTCCCGATGTGGGAGCACCCCCTGGGACGCGAGAGTCGAGGCATGCGGCGAACGCGCCGCGAACCACACCTCGCTCAGGACTCAGGGAGACCGAGATGCTCACGTACGAACCGCACCGGGACCGCCACGCCGAACTTCTCCGCGAGGCCGACGCCGAGCGGCTGGCCCGGGCCGCGCGCAAGGCGCGGCGTACCGCCCGCCGCCGGTCCGGCGGCCACGGGCCCGAGGGGCGGGTGAGTACCGGCGGCGGCGGAGAGCGGGAGCGATTCGCCCCCGCCGCCTGACCCCCCCCGCCCGACGGAGGCAGTCGGGAAGCCGGGCCCCGTCGGGGGATCGGGGCCCGGCCCGGCATCCGTACCGGTCCGGCCTCCGTACCGGCCCGGCATCCGTACCGGTACGGGTACCGGTTTCCCGGCGGGGCCGGGCCCGTCCCGGTATGCGGACCCCTCCGGAGAAACAGGTCCCGCGATGTCAGACGCCTGTGCGATGCTCGGCATCGTGGAAACCAGGTCCGTCAGCCCGGTGTTCGTCGGCAGAGCCGGTGAACTGACCGCGCTCACCGAAGCGCTCTCCCGCGCCGCCGCGGGGGAGCCCCAGGCGTTGGTCGTCGGCGGTGAGGCCGGCGTCGGCAAGACCCGCCTGCTGGAGGAGTTCCTCGACGAGGTGTGCCGGCAGGGCGCCGTGGTCGCCGTCGGCGGCTGTGTCGAGATCGGCGCCGACGGCCTGCCCTTCGCGCCGTTCTCCACCGCGCTGCGCTCGCTGCGCCGCCGGCTCCCCGAGGAGCTGGCCGCCGCCGCCGAGGGCCAGGAGGGCGAGCTGGCCCGGCTGCTGCCCGAGCTCGGCGGCGACGCCTACGGCCACGAGCCGTACAACGAGGACAGCACCGCCCGCCTCTTCGAGCTGACCGTCCGTCTGCTGGAGCGCATCGCCGCCGACCGCACGGTCGTCCTCGCCCTGGAGGACCTCCACTGGGCCGACGCCTCCACCCGCCACCTCCTCGCCTATCTCTTCCGCACCCTGCGCCGCGGCCGGCTCGTCGTGGTCGGCACCTACCGGTCCGACGACATCCACCGCCGCCATCCGCTGCGGCCCCTCCTCGCCGAGCTCGACCGGATGCGCACGGTGCGCCGCATCGAGCTGTCCCGCTTCACCCGCACCGAGGTGCACCGCCAGCTGACCGGCATCCTCGCCGCCGAGCCCGCCCCCGCCCTCGTCGACGACATCTTCGGCCGCTCCGACGGCAACGCCTTCTTCGTCGAGGAGCTCGTCGTCTGCCGTGAGAGCGGCGCCCCCGGCGAGCTCAGCGACTCCCTGCGCGACCTGCTGCTGGTCCGCGTCGAGCGGCTCCCCGAGGACGCCCAGAAGGTCGTCAGGATCGTCGCCGAGGGCGGCTCCACCGTGGAGTACGGGCTCCTCGCCGCCGTCGCCCGGCTCCCCGAGGACGACCTCATCGAGGCGCTGCGCGCCGCCGTCAACGCCAACATCCTGCTCGCCGTCCCCGACGGCGAGGGCTACCGCTTCCGCCACTCCCTGGTGCGCGAGGCCGTCAGCGACGACCTGCTGCCCGGCGAGCGCTCCCGCCTCAACCGCCGGTACGCCGAAGCACTGGAGGCCGACCCCTGCCTCGTACGGGCCGACGAGCGCTCCACCCGGCTGGCCAGTTACTGGTACCACGCCCACGACGCCAGCAAGGCGCTCCCCGTCGTCCTGCGGGCCGCCTCCGAGGCCCGCAAGCGCCACGCCCACGCCGAGCAACTGCGGCTGCTGGAGCGGGCCATGGAGCTGTGGGACGACGTCCCCGCCCAGGTCCGCGCCTCCCTGCGGCCCATCGACTACGCCGACGCCTACCCCGCCTGCGGCTGCGACCCCGACAACACCCCCCTCAGCTACCTCGACCTGCTGGCCGAGGCCGCCGTCGCCGCCCGGCTGTGCGGCGAGCGCGAACGGGCCCTGAAGATAGTGAAGCGCGCGCTGCGCCTCCTCGACGGCGACAACGACCACCTGCGCGCCGCCTGGTTCTGGACCGAGCGCTCCCGGCTCATCTCGAACCTCGGGCGGGGCGACGGCTGGGCCGAGATCGCCACCGCCCAGGAGCTGGTGCGCGGCCTGCCGCCATCCGCCGTGCACGCCCAGGTGCTGGCCGTCGCCGCCGGCTGGGGCATGCTGCACGCCCCCGGCCCCGAAAGCCTCGCCGCCGCCGAACAGGCCGTCGAGTACGCCCGGCTCGTCCAGGCGGAGCCGATCGAGCTCAACGCCCGCCTCACCCTCGGCGGCCTCATGGTCGACGCCGGTGACATCGAGTCGGGCCTCGCCGCGATGTACGCGGTACGCGACCGGGCCAGGGAGCTGTCCCTGCGCACCGAGGCCGGCCGCGCCTACGTGAACCTCTCCTCCTCCCTGGAGGCCTCCGGCCGGTCCCGCGAGTCGGCCCGCATCGCCACCGAGGGCATCGAGTACGCGCGCACCCGCGGCCTCCTCGACAGCGAGGGCTGGGTCCTGGGCAACCTCATCGAGGCCCAGATCTCCCTGGGCCACTGGGACGAGGCGAGCGAGGGCGCCGAGCGGCTCCAGCGCATCGCCTACAGTCCCAGGCCCCGCGGCACCGCCCACCTGAAGCGCGCCCAACTCGCGCTACTCCGCGGTGAACTGACCCTGTGCGAGGAGCGCCTGGCCCTGGCCCGCGAGGCGTACGGCACGCACGACCCGATGATGCAGTACCAGCTGCCGGTGATCACCCTCGAACTCGCCCTCGCCGCCGCCCGCGGCCGCCTCGCCGACGTACGGGCCCGACTGGCCGACACCGCCGGGGGCGGCTTCCCGACCACCGGCAGCTACCGGTACGCCTGGCCGCTTCTCCTCACCGCCGCCACCGCCGAGGCGGACGCCCTCGGCCTGCCCGCCGCGGACGAAGGGCGCCCCGAGGTGCTGGACCTCATCCGCACCCAGGCCAGGCGGCTCCCCACGCCCGTCGCCGTATGGCGGGCCTACAGCCTCTTCGTCGCCGCCGAACTGGACCGCGCCGGGGGCCGCGGCCGCGCCGACCGCTGGGCCGAGGTGGCCGCCGCCTTCGGCCCGCTGGAGCGCCCGTACGAGCTCGCCCGCGCACGCCACCGCTGGGCCGACGCCCTGCTGGCCGAGGGCGGCGGCCGGGACCGGGCCGCCGAGCTGCTGCGCGAGGCGCACCCGGTCGCCGTCCGCCTCGGCGCCCGCCCGCTGCGCGAGGACGTCGAACTGCTCGCCGCCCGCGCCCGCCTCCCGCTGACGGCGCCCGCTCCCGGCCCCGCCGCCGAGCCGCGGGAGGAGGAGCCGGACGCCGGCTTCGGGCTCACGCCCCGCGAGCAGGACGTCCTGCGCCTGGTGGCGATGGGTCGGACGAACCGTCAGATAGCCGAGGAGCTCTTCATCTCGCCGAAGACGGCGAGCGTCCACGTCTCCAACATCCTCGCGAAGCTCGGCGTCTCCGGCCGCGGCGAGGCGGCCGCGCTGGCCCACCGCCTCCGCCTCCTCCAGGAGACCCCGGCCTGATCCCTCGCCCCGCGGCAACCCCGACGGCCTCAGCGACGACCAGGGTGTGCAACCGGTATCCGGTCTTCGACGACGAAGGGCCAGGCGATGACGAGGGCGACGAGAACGAGGGCGACGAGAACGAGAACGGCGACGGGGAGAACGGCGACGGGGAAGGGACGAACGGCCGCGCTGCGACTCTCCGCGGCGCTGGCCACCGCGGCCCTCGCGGCCGCGGCCGGTGTGGCGCTGTCGGTACCCGAGGCGTCGGCGGCGACCGCCGGCGCCACCGGCTACGCCACCCAGAACGGCGGCACCACCGGTGGCGCGGGCGGCCAGACGGTACGGGCCACCACGGGAACCGCGATCCACGCGGCCCTGTGCGGCCGGGCGAGCAGCAGCACCCCCATCACCATCCAGGTCGAGGGCACCATCAACCACGCCAACACCGGCAAGGTGTCGGGTCCCAGCTGCAGCACCGCCGACGGCGTGATCGAGCTCAAGCAGATCAGCAACGTCACGCTCGTCGGCGTAGGCGGCGGCGCCGTCTTCGACCAGCTGGGCATCCACATCCGCGACGCCCGCAACATCGTCATCCAGAACGTGACCGTCCGGAACGTCAAGAAGTCCGGCTCACCCACGTCCAACGGCGGCGACGCCATCGGCATGGAGAGCAACGTCCGCAACGTCTGGGTCGACCACGTCACCCTGGAGGCCTCGGGCGGGGAGTCGGAGGGGTACGACGGCCTCTTCGACATGAAGGACAACACCCAGTACGTGACCCTGTCCTACAGCATCCTGCGCAACTCCGGCCGCGGTGGCCTCATCGGGTCCAGCGAGAGCGACCTCTCGAACGGCTTCGTCACCTTCCACCACAACCTGTACGAGAACATCGACTCCCGCGCGCCGCTGCTGCGCGGCGGCACGGCCCACCTCTACAACAACCACTACGTGCGCCTCAACGACTCCGGCATCAACTCCCGCGCCGGTGCCCGCGCCAAGGTGGACGACAACTACTTCGAGGACTCCAAGGACGTCCTGGGCACGTTCTACACGGACGCGGCCGGCTACTGGCAGGTGAGCGGCAACGTCTTCGACAACGTGACCTGGTCCAGCCCCGGTACCGACTACAACCCGGCCGGCCCGAACCCCCGCTCCACCACCACGGTCGCCATCCCGTACGCGTACGCCCTCGACCAGGCCGCCTGCGTGCCGGACGTCGTGAGCCGGACGGCGGGCGCCGACAAGGGGCTGCGCGTCTCGGACGGCGCCTGCTCGCCGCAGACGCCCACCCCGACCCCCACGCCCACCCCCACCCCGACCCCCACGCCCACCCCCACCCCGACCCCGACACCCACACCCACACCCACGCCGGGGCCGACACAGCCGGGCGGGACCAACCTCAGCATCGGGGCCGGCTCCGACGGCTCCAGCAAGGCCGACGGGACCAGCTACGGCAACGTCCGGGACGGTGACATGACCACCTACTGGTCGCCGGCCGGCCCGACCGGTTCCGTCTCTATCAAGTGGGGCTCTCCGGCGACGGTGTCCCTGATCGCCATCCGGGAGGCGGCGGGCGCCACCGGCAGGGTCGGCACCTGGCGGGTCGTCAATGCCGACACCGGCGCCGTTCTCGCCTCCGGCAGCGGGGCGGGTGCCATCCCCGTGCCCCGTACCTCACTGAGCAAGATCACCTTCGAGATCACCGGCTCGACCGCCACGCCCCGGGTCGCCGAGTTCGAGACCTACGCCGGGTAGCACCGCGCCCGGCGACGGCTCAGGAGCGGGTCGGGAACGGCTCAGGAGCGGGTGACGGCCTGTTCGAGCAGGCTCTGCAGGACTCCCTGCTGCTCGGCGGTGAGTCCGGCCAGCGGGGAGTCCTGGACCAGCAGCGCGAGGAGCCGCTCCCGCAGGGCTTCGCCCTCGGGGGTGAGCACGAGGTGCTTGGCGCGGCGGTCCGTGGGGTGGGCGCGGCGCTCGACCAGGCCCTGCTTCTCCAGCTTGTCGATGACGAAGGTGGCGTTGGACGGCTCGCAGCTCATGCGCTCGGCGAGCTCCCGCATCGTCATCGGCCCGGTCATCTCCCGCAGGGCCGTCGCCTGAGCCGCGGTGAGGCCCAGGGTGACGGCGCGTTCGCGCACGTGCTCGGTGATGCGCTGGGCCAGTCCGTTCACCAGGCCGCACAGCTCGCGCTCGGCGGCGGCGGCCCGCGCTTCCGGCCGGGCGTCCAGCGGGGTCTCCGGCTGCTTCGTCATGGGTTCATGCTAGCAACTCCATCAAGCCAGAATAATTAAAGCTTGCATGGTTCTAGCTTGATGCATATGGTGGCGTCGTCGCTCCAGCGGGGGCGGCGACGCCACCAACGGCCCATGGGGAGAAGGCTGATGACGAACACGACGACGGAGCGGCACACGCCGGGCGAGCGGTCGCGACGACCGGCGGGCATCCGCTCGGTGCGGCTGGGCGACCTGAAGGTGACGTACGTACCGGACGGCGATGTGCGCCTCAGGCCGCGCGACCTGCTCCCGGACACCACCGACGCCGTGTGGGCCGCCCGGCCGGAGCTCCTGGACGCGTCCGGCTTCCTGGTGGCGAGCATCGGCGGCCTGCTGGTGGAGCACGGTGACCGCGCCCTCCTGATCGACGCCGGGTTCGGCCCCCGGGAGTGGCCGGCCGACCCGCAGGGCCCGCGCGGTCGGATCCACGGCGGCGCCCTGCTGGACAACCTGGCCCGGCTGGGCCGCCGCCCCGAGGACGTCGAGGCCGTCGCCTTCACCCACCTCCACGCCGACCACACCGGCTGGGCCTCGTACCCCGCCCCGGGCGCGGACCGGCCCGCCTTCGCCCATGCCGCGCATCTGGTGACCGCACCGGAATGGGCGCCTCACGCGGCATCGGCGGCACGAGGCGACGCGGACGAGGAGATCGCCGCCCTGGCGCCCCGCGTCCGTACGGTGGCGGACGGGGAGGAGGTGTTCCCCGGCGTACGGGTACGGCTCACCCCGGGCCACACGCCCGGGCACGCCGCGTACACCCTCGCCTCGGGCGGACAGCGGCTGATCGCCTTCGGCGACGCCCTGCACTCCCCGATCCAGGCCGGCCACCCCGCATGGTCGTCGGCCTTCGACGGCGACCCCGTCCGCTCGGCGGCCCACCGCCGCCGTCTCCTCGCCGAGTTGGAGCGCCCCGACACGATCGGCTTCGGCGTCCACTTCGCCGACGTGCAGTTCGGACGCGTCCGGCGCGGCGGGGACGGCCCCGCCTGGCACCCCCTGGACACCTGACCCGGGCCCGGCCCGACCGGTGCCCGGCGCGACGGCCGGTGGCCCCGCCTACCGCTCCTCCCGCGTCTCCCGCTCCTCCCGCGTCTCGCGGGCCTCCCGCTCCTCACGGGCCTCCGGTGCCGGGGCCTCGACGCGGATCGTGACCTTGCCCGAGCCGAGGTCTATCGGGCCGCGCGAGGGATCGTTGTCCCCGAGGTCCTGGCGGGTGAGCGCGAGCCGGCGCTCCTCGTCGCGGGTGTGCTTGCGTCCCGGTGCGAAGAGCTCCTCCATCAGGTTGAACACTGGCTGCCGCCTCTCAGGTCACCTCCAGCAGGAGGATCTTGTCGTCGCCAGGCCCCGGCGTGCCCCTCGTGTCCGTCTCGCTCGTGACCAGCCAGAGCTTGTTCCCGCCCGCCGGCGCCACCGTGCGCAGCCGGCCGTACTCCTCTCCCAGGAACGCCTGCGGCTGCGCGGAAGGTTCCGCTCCGGCCAGCGGGACGCGCCACAGCCGTTCACCGCGCAGCCCCGCCAGCCAGACGGAGCCCTGCGACACGGCGATACCGCTCGGCGAGGCCTCGGCCGGCTTCCACTGGGCGACCGGGTCGAGGTATCCCGACCGCCCGGCCTTGCCCTCGGCCTCGGGCCAGCCGTAGTTCCCGCCCGGCTGGATCGCGTTCAGCTCGTCCCAGGTGTTCTGCCCGAACTCGGCCGCCCACAGCCGCTTGTCCGCGTCCCACGCGAGCCCCTGCACATTGCGGTGCCCCCACGAGTAGACGACGGAGTCCGCCGAGGGGTTGCCGTGGACCGGCTGCCCGTCCGGGGTCATGCGCAGGATCTTGCCGCCCAGGGACGCCCTGTCCTGCGCCAGGCCCGTCTCACCCGTCTCGCCCGTGCCCGCGTACAGCATCTTGTCCGGGCCGAAGGCGATCCGCCCGCCGTTGTGGACCGTCCCCTTGGGGATGCCCCGCAGGACCGTGTCCGGTGCGCCGAGCTGCTGTCCGGCCGGCTTCTTCTCGTCGTACAGCATGCGGGCGATGCGGTTGTCCGACTCGGTGGTGAAGTACGCGTAGACGAGGTGGTCGGAGGCGTACGAGGGCGAGAGGGCGAGGCCCATCAGCCCGCCCTCGCCCGCCGGGGCCACTCCGGGTACGGAGCCGAGCACGGTCTGCTCGCCGCTCTCCCCGTCGACGCGGGTGATCGTCCCCTCGTCCCGGGAGGAGACCAGCAGATCGCCGTCGGGCAGCGCGGCCAGCCCCCACGGCGACTTCAGCCCCTCGGTGAGCGTCCGCACCACCTTCACCGTGCCCTTCGCGGGCGGCGCCGCGGGGGACGGGGAGGCGGGGGAGGCCGGTGCGGACGTGGCGGGCGCCGGGGACGCGGCGCTCCGGCCGTCCGTCGGACCGGCGCCGCCACCCCCCGAACAGCCGGCGGCCAACACGAGCGAGGCTGCGGCCGATACGGCCAACCCGGCCCTCACATCAGGACGTTGCACAGTACGAATCCCTTCGCCGGCGGCGGTGCGAGCTGCACGACACTCTTGATACACCGCGCGCGCCGCTCAGACCGCCACGCACGTGCGGTCAGTCCCACGAACCCTGCGCCGGCGGCAGCGCCGCGATCTCCGCGAGGTCCTCCGGCGCCAGCCTCAGCGCCGCCGCGCCCGCGTTCTCCACCGCCCACCGCTCGTGCTTCGTCCCCGGTACGGGCACCACGTGCGGTCCGCGCGACAGCGCCCACGCCAGCGCCACCTGCGCCGGAGTCACCCCGGCCGCCGGCCCGCCGTGCCGCGCGGCGACCCGGCGCAGGCCCGCCACCACCGGCTGGTTCGCCGCCATCATCTCGGCCGTGAACCGCGGGTGCCGGGCCCGCAGGTCCTCCGGCTCGAAACCACTGCCCGGCGTCAGCGTCCCGGTCAGGAAGCCGTTGCCCAGCGGCATCGCCGCCAGGAAGCCCACACCCCGCGCCTCGCACCACGGCAGCAGCCGCCGCAGCGCCTCCGGCGACCACACCGACAGCTCCGCCTGTACGGCGCTCACGGGGAAGACCTGCTGCACCCGCTCCAGCTGGCGAATCGTTCCGTCGTAGAGATCCGCACCCGGCCCGGCGGCCCCCCGCCGCCCCGACCGCACCGCCATCGCACACAGCCCCAGCGCCCGCACCTTGCCGGCCGTCACCAGCTCCGCCATCGCGCCCCACGTCTCCTCGACGGGCACCTCCGGGTCGGCGCGGTGCAGCTGGTACAGGTCGATGACGTCCGTCTGGAGCCGCCGCAGCGAGGCGTCGCACGCCCGCCGCACGTACCCCGGGCGGCCGTTGGCCACGATGTGCTGGTCGCCGACCAGCAGTCCGCACTTCGTCGACACGAAGGCGTCCGCGCGCCGCTTCTTCAGCACCCGCCCCAGCAGCAGCTCATTGGTGAACGGCCCGTACATGTCGGCCGTGTCGAGCAGGGTCACACCGGCGTCGAGCGCGGCGTGCACGGTGCGCAGGGAGCGCTCGCCGTGCTGCTGAGAGGCGCTGTAGGCCCAGCTCATCGGCATGCAGCCCAGGCCGACCGCCCCCACCTCGAGCGCTGTCGCCCCGATTGTCCTGCGCTC
Source organism: Streptomyces sp. NPDC045998 (assembly GCF_056430285.1). NCBI lineage: Bacteria > Bacillati > Actinomycetota > Actinomycetes > Kitasatosporales > Streptomycetaceae > Streptomyces > Streptomyces sp. NPDC045998. The sequence goes on along the minus strand of NZ_JBWKLJ010000003.1, from coordinate 244,307 downwards.
CAACTCCCCGTACCCCTCCTCGTGCCGTTTCCCAAACTAACCTCCTGACCATGACTGCTGACGTGTGGCTCCCCGTTCCCGCCGACGAGATCGACGGCCTGCCCGCTCCCGCCGAATCCGGCCTGACCTACCGGTTCTGGGACGGCGCCCCGGACTTCCCGGCCGACCCCGCCGACTGCGCCTTCTACGTCGTCCCGTACATGAAGCCGAGCGAGATCGCGGTGCGCCCGCTCGCCGCCATGACCTCCGTACGCGTCGTCCAGACGCTCTCCGCCGGGATAGACCACGTGACCCCGGGCCTCGGCTCGCTGCCGCCCGGCGTGGCACTGTGCAACGCCAAGGGCGTCCACGAGGCCAGCACCGCCGAGCTCACCCTGGCGCTGATCCTCGCCTCGCTGCGCGGCATCCCCGGCTTCGTGCGCGGTCAGGACCGCGAGGAGTGGCGGGCCGGCTTCTACCCGGCGCTCGCGGACAAGTCCGTGCTGATCGTGGGGTACGGATCCATCGGCGCCGCCATCGACGACCGGCTCGCGCCCTTCGAGTGCGCGCGGGTCATGCGCGTCGCGCGCTCCGCCCGCACCACCGAGCGCGGGCCCGTCCACGCGCTCACCGACCTGCCCGCGCTCCTCCCGCAGGCCGACGTCGTCGTCCTCGCCACGCCCCTCACCCCCGAGACCCGCCACCTCGCCGACGCGGGCTTCCTGGCCCGCATGAAGGACGGGGCCCTCCTCGTGAACGTCTCGCGCGGCCCGGTCCTCGACACCGACGCGCTCCTCGCCGAGGCGGAGCGTGGCCGGATCACGGCCGCCCTGGACGTCACCGATCCCGAGCCGCTGCCCGCCGGACACCCGCTGTGGCACGCGCCCGGCGTCCTGATCAGCCCCCACGTCGGCGGCTCCACCTCCGCCTTCATGCCCCGCGCCAAGCGGCTGCTGGCCGAGCAGCTCACCCTCTTCGCCAAGGGCGAGCCGCTGCGGAACGAGGTGCTCATTACCACGTGAATACGCTGCGCAGCCAAACGCGCGCGGTACGCACCCGTAACTCAGATGATCGTTACGGAGCGTAGATAGCCCCTGTCCCTGCGTGACGGATCTGGTGTATCGTCCCGATCTGGGGGCACGCGTCGACACGGAAAGACGCAGGGGAGCGACGTGATTGCCGATCAGAATCCGAGGGGGGCGACGGGCGATGCACGGTCGATGGACCAACGAACCGACGCGACGGGGCACTCGGCTGCGATCCCGCCGCACACCGGTCGGCGCACCAGCCGGTGCACCGGCGAGCGCGCCGGCGCCCGCGTCGGCACCGATCCGGCCGCCCCGGCGGCACACCCGTGCCGGAGGGTTCCGATGAGCGCCCCGGGCATGCTGATCGAGCGCCCGTCCGTCGCCCACGGCGGCGGCCACGGGCCGGGAAGGGGCGGTGAGGCGGGCGGCGCGGGCAGTCTGGTCTGCCAGTTCGCCCTCGCCCTCGTCTGCGCGGCCTACGCCACCGGCGCCGCCCTCGGCTGGGGCTCCGACAAGATGGCCCAGGTGATGGGCGACTTCGGCCTCAGCGCCGCCGCGATCACCGCCTCCGTCTCCTGCTTCCTGTACGCCCGCGCGCGGGGCAGCCGCTTCCGCCCGGCCTGGTTCCTGTTCGCGTTCTCCTCGGCCATGGCCGCCGCCGGGAACTGCGTCTGGGGCTGGTACGAAGTCGTCCTGGACCGGCAGGTGCCGAGCCCGTCCCTCGCCGACCTGTTCTTCCTGCTCTTCGCGCCGCCCGCCATCGTCGGGCTGCTCGTCCTCGCCAAGCGCCCGGTCACCCGGGCGGGCTGGGTCTGCCTCGGGCTGGACTCCTGGCTCATCGGCGGCTCCCTGCTCACCCTGTCGTGGAGCCTGGCCCTCACGCACACGGCCCGCTTCGAGGGCGAGAGCGTCGCCCGGGCCGCGCTCTCGCTCGCGTACCCGCTGCTCGACATCGTGCTGGTGAGCATGGTCCTGGCGCTGCACTTCCGGCGCTCCCAGGCCAACCGGTCCGCCGTCCACACGGCCATCGCGGCCCTCGCGCTGACCGTCCTGTGCGACGCCCTGTTCACCTCACCGCTGCTGCGCGAGAACTACCGCTCCGGCCAGCTGCTGGACGCCGGCTGGTTCGCCGGGTCGCTGCTCCTCGCGTACGCCCCCTGGGGCGCGCGCCGCACCGTCGAGAGCGCCGCGCCGCCGCGCGGCCCGCGCCACCTGGGGCACCCGCGCCACCCGGGCCGGCCCGTAGCCGGCTCCCTCGCCGCCCTCACGCCGTACCTGGCGGCGGCCGTCTGCACCCTGGGGATCCTCTACAACGTCATCGAGGGCCGCCGCGTGGACCGCGTCGTGGTCTTCACCGGCTGCACCGTCGTCCTCGCCCTCGTCGTACGGCAGGGCATCATGCTCGTCGACAACATCGCCCTCACCCACGAACTGGCCCAGAAGGAGAACCACTTCCGGTCGCTCGTGCAGGGCTCCAGCGACGTCATCATGATCGCCGCGCCCACCGGTGTCCTGCGCTACGTCAGCCCGGCCGCGTCCGGGGTGTACGGGCGGGAGGCCGATGAGCTCATCGGCTCCGAGCTCGCCTCCCTCATCCACCCCGACGACCTCGGAGCCGTGGTCCACGAGGTGCGGCGGTTCCTGGCCGCCTCCCCCGCGGAGGAGCCCACGACCCGCATCGAGTGCCGCTTCAAGTCCGGCACCGGCGAGTGGCTCAACGTCGAGTCCACCGTCAACCGCCACCAGGGCGGCCTGATCTTCAACAGCCGGGACGTCACCGAACGGGTCCGCCTCCAGGCCCAGCTCCAGCACAACGCCGAGCACGACCCGCTCACCGACCTGCCCAACCGCGCCCTGTTCACCAAGCGCGTCCGCCAGGCCCTCAGCGGCCGCCGGGCCGGCGACTCCGGCACCGCCGTGCTCTTCATCGACCTCGACGGCTTCAAGGGCGTCAACGACCGGCTCGGCCACCAGGCCGGCGACGAGCTGCTCGTCCAGGCCGCCCGCCGCCTCCAGGACTCGGTACGGGCCGGGGACACCGCCGCCCGGCTCGGCGGCGACGAGTTCGCCGCGCTCATCCTCGGCGACGGCGGCCACGAACAGGGCGAGCGCGAGATCCAGGTCCACGAGATCGCCGACCGCCTGCGGCTCACGCTCTCCGAGCCCTACCGGGTCGAGGGCCAGGAGGTGCGCGTCGCCGCCTCCATCGGCGTCGCCTTCGCGGAGCCCGGCATCAACGCCGGGGACCTCCTGCGCAACGCCGACCTCGCCATGTACCGCGCCAAGGCGGGCGGCAAGAACCGCGTCGAGCTGTACGCCCCCCAGATGCAGGCCGAGGTCGTCCGCCGTACGACCCTGGCCACCCGGCTGCGCAGCGCGCTGAAGGACGGCGAGTTCGCGCTGCTCCACCAGCCCGTGATCGACCTCGCCACCGGCCGGGTCGCCGCCGTCGCCGCCCAGGCCCGCTGGCGCTCCCCCCAGGGCATCCTGTTCACCCCGGCGGAGTACCTCAGGGTCGCCGAGGACGGCGAGCGCACCGGCGAGCTCAGCCGCTGGCTGCTCGAAGCGGCCGTCGACGCGGCCGCCGAGCGCGGCCGCAGCGGCCACCACGTGCCCGTCACCGTCCGCCTGCCGGCCCGCGGGCTGCTCGACCGGTCCCTGCCGCTGCCGACCGTCGAAGCGCTGCTCACCCGGCACGCCCTGCCCTCCGGCTCCCTGATCATCGAGCTCGCCGACAGCGATCCGCGGCTCTCCTTCGACGAGCTGGAGCACCGCCTGGTGGCCCTGCGCCGCCTGGGCGTACGCGTCGCCCTCGACGGTTTCGGCAGCGGATACGCCGCCATCACCGCGCTTCGCCGCCTCCCCGTGGACATACTGAAACTGGACAGAGGACTGGTGGAAGGTGTGGTCGAGTCCTCTCGGCTGCACAAGATCACCAGCGGGCTGCTCCGCATCGCCTGCGACCTCGGCATGCAGTCGGTCGCCGACGGCGTGGACGTACCGGAGCAGGTGCTGGCGCTGCGCGCGATGGGGTGCACGCATGGACAGGGAATGGCCTTCTCCGGGCCGCTCGACGAGTACCGGCTGCGCCGTGCGCTGGTCCGGGACGAGTTCCCGGTCCCCGGCGGCGTCGCCCTCCCCGTCCTCACCGGCTCCACCACGGGCTGCGCGACCGGGTCCACCGTCGGCTCCACCGTGCCCGCGACCCTGCCCGTCCTGCCCGCGTCCCTTCCCCCGATGCGCTCACATAATGAGACGCGCGTCCCACCCACTTGACACTCATGGTGCGCCGGGTGGAGGGTCAATGCCATGCGCACCCGAATTCTCGTACTTGGAAAGCGCGTCGGCTGAGCACGGCCCCTCGACGGCCGTGCGGACCCACACCGGCGCGCTCCCCTCGCTTGCCTCACGGCACGAGGGGTTTTTTGTTGCACTGGCACCCCGCCGAACCAGCTAAACCCACGCAAAAACCCTCAGCTTCGAGAAGAGAATGCCGATGACCGAGCAGGCCACCGGGGCCCACCATCCGCAGCCGCGGCCCCGTACCGGCGGACAGGGAACCTCCTCCGCCACCGTTGAGCACGTCACGGGTGCGCAGTCCCTCATCCGCTCTCTCGAGGAAGTGGGCGCCGACACGGTGTTCGGCATCCCCGGCGGCGCCATCCTCCCCGCCTACGACCCGATGATGGACTCCACCAAGGTCCGTCACATCCTGGTCCGCCACGAGCAGGGCGCGGGCCACGCCGCGACCGGCTACGCCCAGGCCACCGGCAAGGTCGGCGTCTGCATGGCGACCTCGGGACCCGGCGCCACCAACCTGGTCACCCCGATCGCCGACGCCCACATGGACTCCGTCCCGCTGGTCGCGATCACCGGCCAGGTCGCCTCCAAGGCCATCGGCACGGACGCCTTCCAGGAGGCGGACATCTGCGGCATCACCATGCCGATCACCAAGCACAACTTCCTGGTCACCAAGGCCGAGGACATCCCGAAGACGATCGCCGAGGCGTTCCACATCGCCTCCACCGGCCGCCCCGGCCCGGTGCTGGTCGACATCGCCAAGGACGCCCTCCAGGCCAAGACGGTCTTCAGCTGGCCGCCGCAGCTCGACCTGCCCGGCTACCGCCCGGTCACCAAGCCGCACGCCAAGCAGATCCGCGAGGCCGCCAAGCTCATCACCCAGGCCAAGCGCCCCGTCCTGTACGTCGGCGGCGGCGTCCTCAAGGCCGGCGCCACCGCGGAGCTGAAGGTCCTGGCCGAGCTGACCCAGGCCCCGGTCACCACCACCCTGATGGCCCTGGGCGCCTTCCCCGACAGCCACCCGCTGCACGTCGGCATGCCCGGCATGCACGGCGCCGTCACGGCCGTCACCGCGCTGCAGAAGGCCGACCTGATCGTCGCCCTCGGCGCCCGGTTCGACGACCGCGTCACCGGCAAGCTGGACAGCTTCGCCCCGTTCGCCAAGATCGTCCACGCGGACATCGACCCGGCCGAGATCGGCAAGAACCGCGCCGCCGACGTCCCGATCGTGGGCGACGCCCGCGAGGTCATCGCCGACCTGGTCCAGGCCGTCCAGGCCGAGCACACCGAGGGCAACACCGGCGACTACAGCGCATGGTGGAAGGACCTCAACCGCTGGCGCGAGACGTACCCCCTCGGCTACGACCAGCCCGAGGACGGCACCCTCGCCCCGCAGCAGGTCATCCAGCGCATCGGCCAGCTGGCCCCGGAGGGCACCATCTACGCGGCCGGCGTCGGCCAGCACCAGATGTGGGCCGCCCACTTCATCGACTACGAGAAGCCGGCCACCTGGCTGAACTCCGGCGGCGCCGGAACCATGGGCTACGCCGTCCCGGCCGCCATGGGCGCCAAGGCCGGCATGCCGGACCGCACGGTCTGGGCCATCGACGGCGACGGCTGCTTCCAGATGACCAACCAGGAGCTGGTCACCTGCGCGCTGAACAACATCCCGATCAAGGTCGCCATCATCAACAACGGCGCCCTCGGGATGGTCCGCCAGTGGCAGACCCTGTTCTACAACCAGCGCTACTCCAACACCGTGCTGCACTCCGGCCCGGAGGCCACCGGCAAGGAGCCCAGCGCCGGCACCCGCATCCCGGACTTCGTGAAGCTGTCCGAGGCCATGGGCTGCGTGGCACTGCGCTGCGAGCGCCCGGAGGACCTGGACAAGGTCATCGCCGAGGCCAACGCCATCAACGACCGCCCGGTCGTCATCGACTTCATCGTCCACGAGGACGCCCAGGTCTGGCCCATGGTCGCCGCCGGCACCTCCAACGACGAGGTCATGGCCGCCCGTGGTGTCCGCCCCGACTTCGGCGACAGCGAAGACGACTGAGAGAGAGCTGAGTCAAGAAACATGTCCAAGCACACGCTCTCCGTCCTGGTGGAGAACACCCCCGGCATCCTCGCCCGGATCGCCGCCCTGTTCTCCCGCCGCGGCTTCAACATCGACTCACTCGCCGTCGGTGTCACCGAGCACCCCGACATCTCCCGCATCACCATCGTGGTCAATGTCGAGGACCTGCCGCTGGAGCAGGTGACCAAGCAGCTCAACAAGCTGGTCAACGTCCTGAAGATCGTCGAACTCGAGCCCAGCGCCGCGATCCAGCGCGAGCTCGTCCTGGTGAAGGTCCGCGCCGACAACGAGACCCGCTCCCAGATCGTCGAGATCGTCCAGCTGTTCCGCGCCAAGACCGTGGACGTCTCCCCCGAGGCGGTCACCATCGAGGCCACCGGTTCGAGTGACAAGCTCGACGCCATGCTGAAGATGCTGGAGCAGTTCGGCATCAAGGAGCTGGTCCAGTCCGGCACGATCGCCATAGGGCGTGGTGCCCGGTCCATCACGGACCGCAGCCTGCGGGCCCTGGACCGTTCCGCGTAACCCTGGTTTCTCGCGTAGCGAGACCCCTCAACTTTCACATCCCTCCCCGCCGTACGGTGGGACGCACCATCAGCACACCAAGGAGAAACCCAGTGGCCGAGCTGTTCTACGACGACGACGCCGACCTGTCCATCATCCAGGGCCGCAAGGTCGCGGTGATCGGATACGGCAGCCAGGGCCACGCCCACGCGCTGTCGCTCCGTGACTCGGGTGTCGACGTCCGCGTCGGTCTGCACGAGGGCTCGAAGTCCAAGGCCAAGGCCGAGGAGCAGGGCCTGCGCGTGGTCACGCCGGCCGAGGCCGCCGCCGAGGCCGACGTCATCATGATCCTGATCCCGGACCCGATCCAGGCCCAGGTCTACGAGGAGTCCATCAAGGACAACCTCAAGGACGGCGACGCCCTGTTCTTCGCCCACGGCTTCAACGTCCGCTTCGGCTTCATCAAGCCCCCGGCCGGCGTCGACGTCGCGCTCGTCGCCCCGAAGGGCCCGGGCCACCTGGTCCGCCGCCAGTACGAGGAGGGCCGCGGCGTCCCGGCGATCGCCGCCGTCGAGCAGGACGCCACCGGCAACGCCTTCGCGCTCGCCCTGTCGTACGCCAAGGCCATCGGCGGCACCCGCGCGGGCGTCATCAAGACGACCTTCACCGAGGAGACCGAGACCGACCTCTTCGGCGAGCAGGCCGTGCTGTGCGGCGGCGCCAGCGCCCTGGTGAAGGCGGGCTTCGAGACCCTGGTCGAGGCCGGCTACCAGCCGGAGATCGCCTACTTCGAGTGCCTCCACGAGCTGAAGCTGATCGTGGACCTGATGTACGAGGGCGGCCTGGAGAAGATGCGCTGGTCGGTCTCCGAGACCGCCGAGTGGGGCGACTACGTCACCGGCCCCCGCATCGTCACCGACGCCACCAAGGCCGAGATGAAGAAGGTCCTCGCCGAGATCCAGGACGGCACGTTCGCCAAGAACTGGATGGACGAGTACCACGGCGGTCTGAAGAAGTACCACGAGTACAAGACCCAGGACTCGCAGCACCTGCTGGAGACCACCGGCAAGGAGCTGCGCAAGCTCATGAGCTGGGTCGACAACGAGGAGGCGTAAGCCTCTTGGCGGCGGGTCCGGAGGGGAGCTCCGGACCCGCCGCCTTCGTGTCGGCCGGTGTCGGCCGGCCTCCGTCAGGGTTGGACACCGAGGCCAACCACGGATGGGTGATCCTTCCGCAGTGGCGGAAAAGAAACCCCTCATCCGCACTACACTTCTGAACAACAACGCGTCAGGCCCACAGCGTCGTGCGTCTTCCACGCGGCATGCCCCCTCCACCGCCTGCGGCCGTCGGGACGGCCTCCGCACTGGACTTGTGAGGACTCACGTGAGCTCGCACCCCACGAAAAAGCCGGTTGTACTCATCGCTGAAGAGCTGTCGCCCGCCACTGTCGACGCGCTGGGACCGGACTTCGACATCCGGCACTGCAACGGCGCCGACCGGGCCGAACTGCTCCCCGCCATCGCGGACGTGGACGCGATCCTGGTGCGCTCCGCGACCAAGGTCGACTCCGAGGCCATCGCCGCCGCCAAGCGGCTGAAGGTCATCGCCCGCGCCGGCGTCGGCCTCGACAACGTCGACGTCTCCGCCGCCACCAAGGCCGGCGTCATGGTCGTCAACGCGCCGACCTCCAACATCGTCACCGCCGCCGAGCTCGCGTGCGGCCTGCTCATCGCCACCGCGCGGAACATCCCGCAGGCCAACACCGCCCTCAAGAACGGCGAGTGGAAGCGCAGCAAGTACACCGGCGTCGAGCTCAGCGAGAAGACCCTCGGCGTCGTCGGCCTCGGCCGCATCGGCGTCCTGGTCGCCCAGCGCATGTCGGCCTTCGGCATGAAGATCGTCGCGTACGACCCCTACGTCCAGCCCGCGCGCGCCGCGCAGATGGGTGTCAAGCTGCTCTCGCTGGACGAGCTGCTGGAGGTCTCCGACTTCATCACCGTCCACCTGCCGAAGACCCCCGAGACGCTCGGTCTCATCGGCGACGAGGCGCTGCACAAGGTCAAGCCGGCCGTCCGCATCGTCAACGCCGCGCGCGGCGGGATCGTCGACGAGGCGGCGCTGTACGCGGCGCTCAAGGAGGGCCGCGTCGCGGGCGCGGGCCTCGACGTGTACGCGAAGGAGCCGTGCACCGACTCCCCGCTGTTCGAGCTCGACCAGGTCGTGTGCACCCCGCACCTCGGCGCGTCGACGGACGAGGCGCAGGAGAAGGCCGGTATCGCGGTCGCCCGCTCGGTGCGGCTCGCGCTCGCCGGTGAGCTGGTGCCGGACGCGGTCAACGTCCAGGGCGGTGTCATCGCCGAGGACGTCAAGCCGGGCCTGCCGCTCGCCGAGCACCTCGGCCGGATCTTCACCGCCCTCGCGGGCGAGGTCGCCGTACGGCTGGACGTCGAGGTCTACGGCGAGATCACCCAGCACGACGTCAAGGTGCTGGAGCTCTCCGCGCTCAAGGGCGTCTTCGAGGACGTCGTCGACGAGACCGTCTCGTACGTCAACGCCCCGCTGTTCGCGCAGGAGCGCGGTGTCGAGGTCCGCCTCACCACCAGCTCCGAGTCGCCCGACCACCGCAACGTGGTCACCGTGCGCGGCACGCTCTCGGACGGCGAGGAGGTCGCGGTCTCCGGCACCCTGGCCGGCCCGAAGCACCTGCAGAAGATCGTCGCCGTCGGGGACTACGACGTGGACCTCGCGCTCGCCGACCACATGGTCGTCCTGCGCTACGAGGACCGTCCCGGTGTCGTCGGCACCGTGGGCCGCATCCTCGGCGAGGCCGGGCTCAACATCGCCGGCATGCAGGTCGCCCGCGCGGCCGAGGGCGGCGAGGCCCTCGCGGTCCTCACCGTCGACGACACGGTCCCGCAGCAGGTCCTGACCGAGGTCGCGGAGGAGATCGGCGCCACGTCGGCCCGCTCGGTGAACCTGGCCTGACCCGTTCCACGCTCGTCCTGAGACCGGCCCGGTGCGTTCAGCGCACCGGGCCGGTCTCGTCGATGAGGCGGGTCGGCTCGCCGAGGAAGACCCCGGGGCCCACGGGCCCGTAGGCGACGTTGAAGGTGTCCAGCCAGTACGTCCAGCCCCGGATGCCGAGTGCCGAGCTGAACCGGTAATTGAGCTGCCAGCGCAGCCACTCGCCCCGTGCCAGCCGCACGGCGGGCGGCCGGCGCCGCCGGGGCGGGATGCCGTGCATCGGGTCCACGCGGGGGAGCACGGACAGCAGCCCGTCCCGCTCCAGCAGCCGGACGGGCGTGTCGCCCAGGGTCCGGACCGACGCCTCCGGGGTGAAGCCGCGCCACTCGTCCATGCGCACGCGATGGGCGAACGGGCCATCGGTGTCACCCGGGAGGGGGAAACCCGTGGGCAGGGCATTGCGCCGGGCGGCGGCCTTGCCGCCGCGTGAGGTCGTGGTCCACGTGGTGCGGACCCACTGCACGGTGATCGGCCCGGTCACAGCCGGGCCTCCTTGAGCGCCATGTGGAGCAGCAGCCGGTCCTCGCCGTCGTCGAGGTCGAGGCCGGTCAGCTGCTCCACGCGGGAGAGCCGGTAGTAGAGCGTCTGCCGGTGGATGCCCAGGGCCGCCGCCGTGCGGCCCGCCTGGCCCGCGCAGTCGAGGAACACCTCGGCGGTGCGGGCCAGTTCCGTGTGCGCGGGGGTGAGCAGGGCGCGGACCGCCGGGTCGTGGGGCGCGTCCGCCGGGAGGGCTGTGAGGAGCCGGTACGGCCCGATCGACGCCCACGGGGCCAGCGGCCCGAGCCGGGGCTGGGCCATGGCCGCGCGGGCGGCGGACGCCGCCTCCCGCCACGCCTCCGCGAGGTCGCCCAGCCCGCGCCGCGGGTCGGCCACCCCCGCGACGGCGGCGTTCGCGCCGCGGGTCGCCCACGCGGCCGTGGGCGTGGCGGCCGCCGGGGCCGGCGTGCCGCCGGCCGCGTCCCGGAGGCGGCCGGCCGCGGTGAGCGCGGGGGCCGGGGAGTCGGCGGAGCGGAGCCGGATCAGGGCGGCGAGGCAGCGGGGGCCGGTGGCCGGCGGCTGTGGGGCCTCCCGGCCCGGCCACGGCAGCGTGCACAGGGCCGCCGCGCCCGGTGCGACGCGTACCGACGGGGTGTCCGCGTCCGGCCACGGGGCCACGCACACCAGGGCGTGCAGGCCCTCCGCGTCCGGGCCCAGGGCCGTGCGCAGCGCCGCCAGCGCCATGTCGTACTGCCAGCCCCGCTCGGCCGTGAGCACCGCGCGCAGCTCGCGCGAGAGGTCGGCGCCCGCGCGCTCCTCGTCCGCGAGCAGCGCGCCGATCCGGGAGGCCACCTCCATGGCCGCCGTCAGCCGTTCGGGCGAAGGGCCCGGGTCGGCGTCGAGGAGCCAGACGTACCCAAGGACGACACCCCGATGGCGTACCGGCAGGCAGATCCGGCCCCGGTAGACGCCCGCGTCGGGGGCGGCGGGGATACGGACGGGGCCGGTCGCCCGGGTGATGCCGAAACCCTCGAACCAGGCGCGCACCGCGGGCGTCGACTTCCGGGTCAGGATCGACCGCGTCCGCACCGGGTCCATCGCGGCGTCGTCGTCGCTGTCGTGCGCGCCGAAGGCGATGAGCCCGAAATCCCGGTTCTCCAGCGTCGCGGGGGCGCCCAGCAGCGCCGAGATCTCGTCGACCAGGTCCTGGTAATCCGCCTTCACCCGGGCATTCTGTCACTCTTGTTCCCCGACTTCAGACAGATGTATGAGAGGTGGGGCACGGATGCGTGACAGCTGTCGATGGCAGCGCGTGCGCGCGATCCTTAGGTTTCACGGTGGTTCTCCGTGCTGTTCCGGATCTGTACCGGAATGGCCTCCTTCTCTCCGTGTTCCGTGGAGGTGCCCCGTGCTGGGTCCCGTGATCCTTGCCGCGTCGCGCAGTGACAAGATGCGCCGCTTCGTCTCTGCCGCCCCGGGCACCAAGCAGGTCGTCGCCCGCTTCATCGCGGGGGAGAGGGTCGACCAGGTCGTCCCGCTCGTCCGTGAGATGGCGGACAAGGGCCTGGAGGTCACCCTGGACGTGGTCGGCGAGGACATCACCACGCGCGACCAGGCGCACGCCGCCCGCGACGCCTACATGGAGCTGATCGAGCACCTGGAGGAGCTCGGGCTGGGCGAGAAGGCCGAGATGTCGGTGAAGCTGTCGATGTTCGGCCAGTCCCTGGAGGGCGGGCACGAGCTGGCGCTCGCCAACGTCCGCCGCGTCGTCGAGGCCGCCGCCTCCATCGGCACCACGGTCACCCTCGACGCGGAGGACCACACCACCCTCGACTCGATGTTCGCCATCCACGAGGAGCTGCGGAAGGACTTCCCGCAGACGGGCTGCGTCATCCAGGCGTACCTCTTCCGCACCGAGGAGGACGCCCGCCGCCTCGCCGCGAACGGCAGCCGCGTACGGATCGTGAAGGGCGCCTACGAGGAGCCCGCCTCGGTCGCGTACCAGGACAAGCACGAGATCGACAAGGCGTACGTCCGGATCCTGAAGATCCTGATGGAGGGCGACGGCTACCCGATGATCGGGTCCCACGACCCGCGGCTCATCGCCGTCGGCCAGGAGCTCGCGCGCCGCGCCGGGCGCAAACTGGACGAGTACGAGTTCCAGATGCTGTACGGGATCCGCAGCGACGAGCACGTGCGGCTCGCCGCCGAGGGGCACCGGATGCGCGTCTACACCGCGTACGGAACCGACTGGTACGGGTACTTCATGCGCCGCCTCGCGGAGAAGCCGGCCAACCTGCTGTTCTTCGTCCGCTCGATGATCACCAAGAACTGAAGAATCAGAAGGAGATTCGGAACTCATGGACGCTGTGACCCAGGTCCCCGCTCCGGTCAACGAGCCGGTCCACACCTACGCCCCCGGCTCGGCCGAGCGCACCCGCCTCGAGGCCAAGCTCAAGGAGCTCGCCGAGAACCCGATCGACCTGCCGATGACCATCGGCGGCGTCAAGCGGATGGGCGGCGGCGAGCGCGTGAACGTCGTGCAGCCGCACGCCCACGCCAAGGTCCTCGGCACCTTCGCGGGCGCCACGCAGGCGGACGCCCAGGACGCGATCGACGCGGCCCTCGCCGCCGCCCCGGCGTGGCGCGCGATGTCCTTCGACGACCGCGCCGCGATCATCCTGCGCGCCGCCGAGCTGCTGGCCGGCCCGTGGCGCGAGACCCTGGCCGCCTCGACCATGCTCGGTCAGTCGAAGACCGCCCAGCAGGCCGAGATCGACACGCCGTGCGAGCTCGTCGACTTCTGGCGCTTCAACGTCAAGTACGCCCGCGACCTGCTCGCCGAGCAGCCGCCGGCCAACTCCCCGGGTGTGTGGAACCGCCTCGACCACCGCCCGCTGGAGGGCTTCGTCTACGCGATCACGCCGTTCAACTTCACGGCCATCGCGGGCAACCTCCCCACCGCCCCGGCGCTCATGGGCAACGTGGTCGTCTGGAAGCCGTCCCCGACGCAGACCCACGCCGCCGTGCTGCTCATGGAGCTGCTGGAGGAGGCCGGGCTGCCCAAGGGCGTCATCAACCTGGTGACGGGCGACGGCATCGCCGTCTCCGAGGTGGCCCTGAACCACCCGATGCTCGCCGGCATCCACTTCACCGGTTCGACCAAGACCTTCCAGCACCTGTGGAAGACGGTCGGCAACAACATCGAGAAGTACCGCTCCTACCCGCGCATCGTCGGCGAGACGGGCGGCAAGGACTTCGTCGTCGCGCACCCGAGCGCCGACCGCGCGATCCTGAAGACCGCGCTGACCCGCGGCGCCTTCGAGTTCCAGGGCCAGAAGTGCTCGGCGACCTCGCGCGCGTACATCCCGGCCTCGATCTGGAACTCCGGCTTCAAGGAGGAGTTCGCCACCGAGGTCGACGGCATCAAGATGGGTGACGTCACCGACCTGACGAACTTCATCGGCGCCGTCATCGACGAGCGGGCCTTCGCCAAGAACAAGGCGGCCATCGACCGCGCCAAGGCCGACCCGTCCTGCACGATCGTCGCGGGCGGCACGTACGACGACTCGGTGGGCTACTTCGTCCGCCCGACCGTCATCGCGTGCACCGACCCCGAGAACGAGGTCTTCACGACCGAGTACTTCGGTCCGATCCTCGCGGTGTACGTGTACGAGGACGACCAGTACGACGCGATGCTGGAGCAGATGGAGTCGGTGTCGGCGTACGCCCTGACGGGCTCCGTCATCGCCAACGACCGCGCCGCCGCCGCGTACACGATGGAGAAGCTGCGGTACGCCGCGGGCAACTTCTACATCAACGACAAGTCGACCGGCGCCGTCGTCGGCCAGCAGCCCTTCGGCGGCGGCCGCGCCTCCGGCACGAACGACAAGGCGGGCGCCCCGCAGAACCTGATGCGCTGGACGCTGACCCGCGCCATCAAGGAGACGCTGGTCCCGCCGACGGACTACACGTACCCGCACATGGGCTGAGGTCCGCCCCGCCCCTCGCAGGGGCCCCGAACGCCGCCCCCGTCCCGGCCCCCACGCCGGACGGGGGCGGCTCGCTGCGCGGGTGCGCGCGCACTCTTGTGCTCATGTGATGCACATGTCAAATTCCCGAGTACCCCACCCGTCATTCACGACGAAGGAGACCCGGGATGAGACGACGCACCACTCGTGCGCGCATCGCCCTGTCCGCCGCACTCGTCTTAGGCTCGCTCGGCTTCGGCGCCACCCCCGTCGGAGCCGCGGCCCCCGTGGACGTCCACACCGTCGACGTCCACACCGTCGACTCCGCCGTCGAGCGCCGGCTCGGCGCCGACAGCGCGGGTACGTACGTCGAGGGCGGCCGGCTGATCGCCACCGTCACCTCCGAAGCCGCCGCCGAGCGGGCCCGCGCCGCCGGGGCCGTGCCGCGGCTGGTGGAGCGCGGCGCCGCCGAACTCGACGCCGCCATGGCCGCCCTGGAGGCCCAGGCGAAGATCCCCGGCACCTCATGGGGCCTGGACCCGCGCACCAACCAGATCGCCGTCGAAGCCGACTCCTCCGTCTCGCCCCGTGCCATGGCCCGGCTGCGGGCGGTCGCCGCCTCGCTCGACGGCGCGGTACGGATCAGCCGCGTCCCGGGCGTCTTCACGCGCGAGGTCGCGGGCGGCGACGCCATCCACGGCGGCGGCTACCGCTGCTCGGCCGCCTTCAACGTCCAGAAGGGGACCACCAGGTACTTCCTGACGGCCGGGCACTGCACCAACGCCGCCTCCAGCTGGTCGGCGACCTCCGGCGGCGCGCAGATCGGCGTCCGGGAAGGCACCAGCTTCCCCACCAACGACTACGGCCTCGTGCGCTACACCAACACGGCCAACACGCCCGGCAGCGTCAACCTCTACAACGGCTCCTTCCAGGACATCGCGTCCGCGGCGGACGCGGTCGTGGGCCAGGCCATCAAGAAGAGCGGCTCCACGACCAAGGTGACGAGCGGGACGGTCACCGCCGTGAACGTCACCGTCAACTACAGCGACGGCCCGGTCTACGGCATGGTCCGCACCACCGCCTGCTCGGCCGGCGGCGACAGCGGCGGCGCCCACTTCGCCGGCTCGGTCGCGCTCGGCATCCACTCCGGCAGCTCGGGCTGCACGGGCACGAACGGCTCGGCCATCCACCAGCCGGTGCGCGAGGCGCTGAGCGCGTACGGCGTCTCCCTCTACTGACGCCCCACGCCCCACGCGTCACGCAGGCGCGTCAGGCGGCGGTGCCTCGGGCGACCACGCGGCGGGCGAGGAAGTCGTCCATCAGGGCGGCGATGTCCGCCGCGTGGGTCTCCAGCGCGAAGTGGCCGGTCGGCAGGAGGTGCACCTCCGCGTCCGGCGAGTCCCGCCGGAACGCCTCCGCCCCGGCCGGCACGAAGATCTCGTCGTACGCCCCCCAGACCGCGAGCAGCGGCACCCCGCTGTCGCGGAAGTACGCCTGGAAGGCGGGGTAGAGGGCGAAGTTGGAGCCGTAGTCGGCGATCAGGTCGAGCTGGATGCGGTCCTGGCCCTCCCGGGCCATCAGGGCCGCGTCGTGGTGCCAGGCGTCCGGGTTGAGCAGCGACCGCAGGTCGTCGGGTACGCCGTGGGTGTACTGCCACGCGATGCCGTCGAGCGAGCGGATCGCGCGTACCGGTGCCTCGGTGTCCGGCGTGCGGTCGGCGATCAGCGCCAGGACCGGCGCCCACGCCTCGGCACCGAGCCCCTCCTCGTACGCGTTGCCGTTCTGGGTCACGATCGCGGTGATGCGCTCGGGGTGGGCGAGGGCGAGGCGCAGGCCGATGGGGGCGCCGTAGTCCTGGACGTAGAGCGCGAACCGGGTGAGGCCCAATTGCTCGGTGAACTCGGCGGTCAGTGCGGCCAGTTCGGCGAACCCGTAGGGGAAGGCGTCGGCGGAGGGCGCGGCGGAGTGGCCGAAGCCCAGGTGGTCGGGGGCGATGACGCGGTAGCGGTCGGCGAGCCGGGGGATCAGGTCGCGGAACATGTGCGAGCTGGTGGGGAAGCCGTGCAGCAGGAGCAGGGCGGGGGCGTCCTCGGGTCCGGCCTCCCGGTAGAAGATCTCGTGGCCGCGGACGGTGAGCGTGCGGTGGTGCACGGGCATGCCTAACTCCCTATGAGTGTCTGAGTAGTTAGAAGTGAGGGAATCACGCCAGTGCTCAACCCGTCAACGCCCGCTGAGCGGTTAGGAAAATTCGGCCAGGTGAAGGGCGGTCAGTTTTGGAGCGCGTCAACCGGTTACACGCGCCCCATGGCGCAGACGACGAAAACGAACCAGAAGCAGGAATCCACCGCGGCCCCGAAGAAGGCCGCCCAGAACGCCGCCCAGAACGCCACCGAATCGGCGCGGGGCATCGGCGGGGTGACCGCCGACAAGGCGCTCGCCACGGCACGGACCGTCCAGCGGACCGCCGTGTCCGCCGCGTCGACGGCCGCCGAGCGGGCCGCCGGCACGGCGGGCGTCGTGTGGACGGTGGTCAAGGCCCGCAAGGCCGCGGTGGCCGGGGCGGGCGCGGGTGTCGCCACCGCCGTGGCCGGGTCCTACGTGCTCGGCCGCCGCGCGGGCCTGCGGCAGCGCGGACCGCTGTCGCGCCTCACGGGCGGCCGCCTGTAAGCCCGGGGTCACACGTCGACCAGCACCTGGTCCAGGGACTTCCGTACGAGATCGGGCACCTCGCAGTCGTCCGCCGGGTAACCCACCGGGATGACCGCGAACGCCTTCTCGTTCTCGGGGCGGCCCAGCACCTCGGACAGGAAGCGCATCGGGCTCGGCGTGTGCACCAGGGCCGCCAGGCCCGACAGGTGCAGGGCCGTCAGCAGCATGCCGACCGCGATGCCCACCGACTCGTCCACGTAGTAGTGCTTGTGCTTGGTGCCGTCCGCGCCCAGCCAGTAGCGCTGCTGGAAGACCACGATCAGCGCCGGGGCGTCCGTGAGGTGCGGCTTCACGGCGTCCGTGCCCAACGGGCGCAGCGCCGCCAGCCACTCCTCGCCGAGCCGGCCGTCGTAGGAGACCTGCTCCTCCCGCTCGGCGGCCTCACGGATGCGCCGGCGGACGTCCGGGTCCTTGACGAGGACGAACGTCCACGGCTGCTGGTGCGCGCCGGACGGAGCGGTCGACGCGCACGCTATGGCGTCGCGCACCACCTGCTCCGGAACCGGATCGGGCGCGAACTGCCGTACCGTGCGCCGCTGGTCCATGCGCGCGCGCAGCTCGGCCGCGCGGGCCAGGGACTCGGCGGCGGACATCCGCTCGGGGCGGTACGGGACGGGGCGGTAGGCGGCGCCGTGGGTGGGCGTCCACCGTCGTTCGGATGTGGGTGACATGAGGCCGAGTGTGCGGCGCGGGTGCGGCCCACGGGAAGGCCGTGGCAGGAGTACGCCGCCACCGCCCCGCACACCTGACCGGATCCTCACCCCGGGCCGTGCCGGGCCTGCCACAGTGGGCCGTATGACCGACGCACCGCGCACCGCCCCTCGGGCCACCGACCTCCTGCGCACCGCGCACACCTACGCGCTCGCCCCCGCCGTGCTGGACGCCGTCCGCGCGATGCTGGTGGCCGCCTTCGACGGGGACTTCGGCGACGAGGACTGGGACCACGGGCTCGGCGGCGTCCACGCGTACGTCGAGGACGAGCACGGCGTCGTCGCGCACGGCAGCGTGATCATGCGGCGGGTGGTGCACGCGGGGCGCGCGCACCGCGTCGGGTACGTCGAGGGCGTCGCCGTACGGGCCGACCGGCGCCGGCAGGGCCTCGGCAGCCGGGTGATGGCCGCTCTGGAGGAGGTCATCGACGGCGCCTACGCGTTCGGGGCGCTGTCGGCGTCCGACGACGGTGCCGAGCTGTACCGGGCGCGGGGCTGGCAGTTGTGGAACGGCCGGATCGAGGCGTACGGGCCGCGCGGCGTGGTGCACCTGCCGCACGAGGAGGACTCGACCTACCTGTTCCCGTCGGACGGGAGGCCGCTCCCCGCGGCGGAGAAGGGCGCGCTGATGTTCGACTGGCGCGACGGCGACGTGCTGTAACACCCCGGGCACCCCCCGAGCGACCCCGCGGGGGCCTCGCGAGCCGCCCCGCGGGGCGGCCGCGTCTCAGATAGTAGGAAGTCCGAGTAATTGTGGAGACAGAAGCGTGGCCCGCGCGTAGCGTTGTAGAAGCCGAACGTCTCGCTCCATCCAGCGAATGGCGGTCCGCGAGCGCCCGTGCCCCGGCAGGCCACCCCTGCGGCAGCGCTCCCCGCCCCTTCCGGCGCCTTCGATCATCTCGCTGATCCCCCAGTTGACCAGCTGATCTCAAGGAGTCGACCACCATGGCCACTCAAGCCCTCCGCCGCCGCGTCCGCCACACCGCCGCCCGCCCCACCGACGCCGAGCGCAAGAACGCCGCCGCCGCCCTCCAGCGGGCCCTCGACCGCAGGGACAACGGCGGCGCCACCGGGCACTGACCGCCCCGGCCTCGCTCGGCCTTCAGCCGGAACGCCGCACCTCGAAGTGGTCGATCCGCCGCCCGCTCTCCGCGAGCGCCGACACCTTCAGCACCGGCGAAGCACCGCTCGCGGCCTCCACCGCGAGGAACGAGAAGCCGGTGTACCGCACCCGTGACCACTCCACGACGTCCGGGTCCGGCAGCCGCGCCTTGGTCCAGTGGAACGTCACGATGTGGTCGTGGTCGTGCACGCGCCCCTCGTAGCTGTCCCGGACGCCCGGCCCGAAGCCGTACAGGTCCCGGCCGGCGCCGCCCGCCGTCACGTACACGATCCCGTCCCGCACCGGATCGGTGGTGGCGCCGATCGGCACCGGTCGTCCCACCTCGCCGCCCCTGATCGCGTCGGTGCGCTCGTAGACGTGGTTGTGGCCGTTGATCACCAGATCCACCTGGTGCCTGGCGAACAGCGGCACCCACGCGTCGCGCACCCCGCCGTCCGAGGCGTGGGTCGACGTCGAGTACGCGCAGTGGTGGAAGAAGACCACGACGAAGTCCACCGCCGGGTCGCGCCGCAGCGCGCCGAGCCGCCGGTCGAGCCAGGCCGTCTGGGCGCCGTCCGTGTAGCCCAGGTTGGCCGGGATCTCGTACGACACGTCGTTCGCGTCCAGCGCGACGACGCCGACGTTGCCGTAGACGAACGAGTAGACGCCGGGCGCCCGCGCCGGGTCCGGTCCGTTGTCCGGCAGCGAGAAGCGGGCCGACTGGCCGCCGTAGCCGTGGGGCGAGTACCACGCCTCCATGTCGTGGTTGCCGGTCGTCACCATCCACGGCACGCTCGCCGCCACGCTCTCCGTCTGCGCCAGGAACTGGTCCCACACGCGCGCGTCGTACGTGTCGGACTCCTTGCCGTGCCCGCTGTCGTCCGCGTAGCAGATGTCGCCCGCGTGGAGGTGGAACGCCGGACCCTGCCCCAGGATCAGCTGGTCGTTCGCCAGGGCGTGGTAGCTCACCCCCTGGTCGCCGAAGGCCGTGAAGACGAACCGCTCGGGCGGTGTCGCCGGGGCCGTACGGAACGAGCCGATCGTGCCCATCCGGGCGGGGGCGGCCGGGTCGAAGCCGTCGTGCCCGACGCCGTAGTAGTACGTCGTCCCCGGCCGCAGCCCGTCCAGGCCGGCGTGCAGGTAGTACTGGTCGACCGCCGGGAGCCTGCGCGACAGCGACGGCGTGTGCAACGGCCGCACCTCGGCCTCGATCTTCCGGCTCAGCTCCCAGGGAGTGAGCCCGATCCGTACGTACGGCCGGGTCACCGCGAGCGGCACCTGCCAGGAGATCCGCATCTGCGTGCGGGGGTCGGCGCCGAAGGCGAGGTGGCGCCCGAAGGGGGCCACGAGCGAGCCGTCGACCCCCGCGGTCGCGGGCGTCGTGACGAGGGTGGGGGAGGAGGGGGAGGCGGCCGCAGCGGGAGTCGCCGGCAGGCCGGCCACCGCCGCGCCGGCCGCCGTGCCCGCGAGCACCCGCCGACGGGAGAGCTTCGCCCGCAGGTACGCGTGCTGCTCGGGCATGGACATGCGGCGGGCGAGGGGCTCGGGGATGCCGAAGCGTGGGGTGTCTTCAGTCATGGCAGGCAACTTGCCAGTAACTTCCGACGCGCCGCCAGACTCCGGATGAACGAAATCCGACGAACACGGGTGCGGTCACCCGGACGCGCGGCGTCCACATCTTGGACTCCACATGTCCGGGCAGTGGACCCGGGAGTAGGGTGCCGTCATGTCTCGCAGCATCAATCTCGCAGTGATCCCCGGTGACGGCATCGGCCAGGAGGTCGTGGCCCAGGGCCTCAAGGTCCTTCGCTCCGTCCTTCCGCAGGATGTGAAGCTGGAGACCAAGGAGTACGACCTCGGCGCCCAGCGCTGGCACCGCACCGGTGAGACCCTCCCCGACGCGGAGCTGGACGCGCTCAAGAACCACGACGCGATCCTGCTCGGCGCGATCGGCGACCCGTCGGTGCCGTCCGGCGTCCTGGAGCGCGGGCTGCTGCTGAAACTGCGCTTCGCCTTCGACCACTACGTGAACCTGCGTCCGTCGAAGCTCTTCCCGAATACCGCGACCCCGCTGGCCGGCCGCCCCGATATCGACTTCGTCGTCGTCCGCGAGGGCACCGAGGGCCCGTACACGGGCAACGGCGGCTCGCTCCGCACGGGTACGGAGCACGAGGTCGCCACCGAGGTCAGCCTCAACACGGCGTACGGCGTCGAGCGCGTCGTCCGCGACGCGTACGAGCGGGCCAACGCCCGCCCGCGCAAGAAGCTGACGCTGGTCCACAAGAACAACGTGCTCGTCTACGCCGGCCACATGTGGAAGAAGATCTTCGACAAGGTCGGCGCGGAGTACCCGGACGTCACCACGGACTACCTGCACGTCGACGCCGCGACGATCTTCTTCGTCACGCAGCCGGAGCGCTTCGACGTCATCGTCACCGACAACCTCTTCGGCGACATCCTCACCGACCTCGCCGCCGCCGTGACCGGCGGCATCGGCCTGGCGGCCTCCGGCAACATCAACCCGACGGGCGCGTTCCCGTCGATGTTCGAGCCCGTCCACGGCTCCGCGCCCGACATCGCGGGCCAGGGCAAGGCCGACCCCACCGCGACGATCCTCTCCGTCGCGCTGCTCCTGCGTCACCTCGGGTACGAGGCCGAGGCCGTCCGCATCGAGGACGCCGTGGCCGCGGACCTGGCCGCCCGGGACGGCTCGACGCCGCGTACGACGGACGAGATCGGCGACGCGCTCGCGGTACGCGTAGCGAGCTGACCCGCCGACTGGAGAAACCCCAGACACAGCCGCCGGGTCGCATTCCGCACCCGGCGGCTTCTCCTGTGCGGCCCCGGGTGCCACCATCAACCCCTGGACCGCACTCAACCGCTCCCCACCCACGCGTTTCGTTCACGGGGCCACCCGGGCGATAATCGAACGCGGGGCCGCGGCATGCGGGAAAGCTCGGACGTCCTAGCAAGTCGTAGCGGCGTGAGCGCGGTCCGTCACAACCAACCGGTGAAGGACACAGCACTCATGACGACGACGCCCACGATCGAGCTCAAGCCCTCCTCGAACCCGCTGTCCGACGCGGAGCGCGAGGCGATCCTGGCCAACCCCGGCTTCGGCCGCCACTTCACCGACCACATGGTGACGATCAAGTGGACGGAAGGGCGCGGCTGGCACGACGCCCAGCTCACGCCGTACGCGCCGCTGTCGATCGACCCGGCCAACATGACCCTGCACTACGCGCAGGAGATCTTCGAGGGCCTGAAGGCGTACCGCCGCCCCGACGGTTCGATCTCGCTCTTCCGTCCGGAGGCCAACGCCGAGCGGTTCCAGCGGTCCGCCCGCCGCCTGGCCATGCCGGAGCTGCCCGTCGAGACGTTCGTCGCCGCCTGTGACGCGCTGGTCCGCCAGGACGAGGCGTGGGTGCCGCCGCACGGCGGCGAGGAGTCGCTGTACCTGCGCCCGTTCATGATCGCCAACGAGGTCGGGCTCGGCGTCCGCCCGGCCAACGAGTACCTCTTCATCGTCATCGCCTCGCCCGCCGGCGCGTACTTCCCCGGCGGCGTCAAGCCCGTCTCGGTCTGGCTGTCGGAGAACTACGTCCGCGCCGTCCCCGGCGGCATGGGCTTCGCCAAGACCGGCGGCAACTACGCCGCCTCGCTGCTCGCGCAGGCCGAGGCGGCCGCCAAGGGCTGCGACCAGGTCGTCTGGCTCGACGCGCTGGAGCACAAGTGGGTCGAGGAGATGGGCGGCATGAACCTGTACTTCGTGTACGGAAACAAGATCGTCACCCCCGAGCTCACCGGCTCCCTCCTCGCCGGCATCACCCGTGACTCGCTCCTCCGCCTCGCCCACGACCTCGGGTACGAGTCCGAGGAGGGCCGCATCTCCACCGACCAGTGGCAGCGGGACACCGAGAACGGCACCCTCACCGAGGTGTTCGCCTGCGGCACCGCCGCCGTCATCACGCCGGTCGGCCTGGTCAAGTCGGAGCAGGGCGAGTGGACCCAGTCGGGCGGCGAGCCGGGCGAGGTCACGCTGAAGCTGCGCAAGGCGCTGCTGGACATCCAGACCGGCGCCGCGGAGGACCCGCACGGCTGGACGCACCGGATCGGCTGAGCCGGTCCCGCCGGAGCATGGAAACGCCCGCACCCCCCGCTCGAGGGTGCGGGCGTTCCGCTGCGCCGCGGGTCAGGACGCGGCGGTCTCGGGGGCGGACGTCTCGGGAGCCGGCGTCTCGGACGCGGGCGCCGTGGCCGCCTCGTCGGGCCTCGGGAACGCCGCCCGGCTGTTGAGGGTCAGCGCCGTGTACACGCCGCCGCCCACCAGGCCCGACAGGATGAAGCTGCAGTCCACGCCGCCCGTCACGAGCAGCAGCGGGCCCTCGTAGAGCGGGGTCGACACGGCCGCCAGGCCCACCGCCGCACCCACCGCCCACGCCAGGGTGGCGCGCGGCTCCCAGCCGGCCCGGTACCAGTAGATGCCGCCCTTGGCGCGGCGGTTGTAGACCTGGAGCGCCTCGCGGTCGTACGCGCCGCCGCAGCCGATGTGGCCCATCAGCGTGATGACCGCCCACGGCGTGCCGATCGCGGTCAGCAGTAGCACGAACGACGTCATCGCCGACTGCGCGTCCCACGCGAAGTGCCCCGCGAAGACGAACGCCGTCGCGACGGCCGCCACCACGAGCGTGGACGTGGCCCGCGTGGCGCGCGGGATGATCGCGTCCAGGTCGAGGCCCATCGAGTAGAGCATCAGCCCCGCGTTGCCGACCGATCCCGCGCTCGCCGCGATCAGCAGCGGCACCAGGTACCAGGGCGCGGCGGTCTCCACCAGCGGCCCGGCGTAGTCCAGCCCGGCGCGGGCGGCGAGGGCCGTGAACGTACCGAAGAGCTGCGGCACCAGCAGGCCCGCGAACAGGCCGACGCAGGTGGCCCGCCACACGGTGCGCGGGCTGTGCCGCTCGGGCGAGACGTACCGCGTGTAGTCGCCGAGCAGGGTGATGAAGGCGATCGGCCCGCTCAGGCCCGCCGCCACGGCGGACAGCAGCCAGGTCGGCCAGAAGGAGCCCAGCAGGTACGGCGTGTCCGGCGGCGGCGCGGCCGTGAAGTCGCCCGCGTACGCGACGATGCCGAGGGCGAGCAGCAGCGTCATGCCGATGGCGAGGGCCCTGCTGAGGCGCAGCAGCAGCCGGTAGCCGAAGACGGCGGCGACCACCGTGCAGCCGGCGAGCAGCACGTACACGAGCGTGTGCGCGAAGGCGCCGGTC
The DNA here is from genome assembly GCF_056430285.1 of Streptomyces sp. NPDC045998. Taxonomy (NCBI): domain Bacteria; kingdom Bacillati; phylum Actinomycetota; class Actinomycetes; order Kitasatosporales; family Streptomycetaceae; genus Streptomyces; species Streptomyces sp. NPDC045998. Next base: position 220,159 of record NZ_JBWKLJ010000003.1, on the reverse strand, counting down.
GGTACGCCGAAGAGGCGCGACAGCGTGCCGAGCATCACGTCGCCACCGATCCACAGCGTGAGCGCGGTGTACCCGAGCGACAGCAGGAGGCCGACGACCGAGCCGACGAGCCGGCCGCGTACGCCGAAGAAGGCGCCGCTGGAGGTGGAGAGGTTGGTCGCGGTGCGCAGCGAGATGAGCGCCAGCGGCGCGGTGACGATGACGCCGACGACCGTTCCGGCCAGCACCGAGGTGACGGCGGGCCACAGGCCGAGGCCGAACGAGACCGGCAGCCAGCCGAAGACGATCACGCCCAGGCACAGGTTCGATCCGAGCAGGATCGAGACGAGGTCACGCGGCCCGCTGGTGCGTTCCGCCTCGGGGATGGTGTCGACTCCGCGCTGTTCGATCTGCATGCGCTGCTCCCTGCTCTCAGCTCCGTCAGCTGGTGGGGGTCTGGTTTGAGTGTCGCTCTAATTGGAGCGGCGCTCAATGTGACCTACGCCGCGCGCCCGCGTCAATGCTTCTTGGAAAGAAATCTTGTGGTTAGAGTGGTGCTCAAACAGGAAGGTGTGGTGACGTGCGACTGACCCCCACGGAACGCGACCGGCTGCTGCTCTTCGGCGCCGCCGAGCTCGCCCGGGCCCGCCGGGCCCGTGGCCTCAAGCTCAATGTCCCCGAGGCGACCGCCCTCATCGCGGACACCGTCTGCGAGGCCGCCCGGGACGGCAAGCGCCTCGCCGAGGCGATCGAGGCCGCCCGCTCGGTGCTGGGACCCGACGACGTCCTGCCGGGCGTCGCGGACGTCGTGACCGAGGTCCATGTCGAGGCCGTCTTCGACGACGGCTCCCGGCTCGCCGTGGTCGGCGACCCCATCGGTGGCGGCGGCCTGGGCGAGCACGCCCCGGGCGCGCTGCTGCCGGGGCCGGAGCACACCGACCCCGAGCCCGTGGTGCGGCTCCTCGTCACCAACACCGCGAAGGTGCCGGTCTCCGTCACCTCGCACTTCCACTTCTTCGAGGCCAATCCCCGGCTCGACTTCGACCGCGCCGCGGCCTACGGCATGCGGCTCGCCGTCCCCGCCGGATCGTCCGTGCGCTTCGGCCCGGGCGAGAGCGAGGAGGTCGGCCTGGTGCCGATCGGCGGCGACCGGATCGCGATCGGCTTCGCCGGGCTGGTCGACGGGCCGCTGGACGCGCCCGGCGCCCGCGAGGAAGCACTGCGCCGCGCCGCCGCCTGCGGCTACCTCGGCGTACCGGACACCACTGAGCAGGAGGTCGAGCGATGAGCCGCCCCGGAGGCCACCCCGCCGAAGCGCGCCGCCTCACCCCGTACGAGTACGCCGCCACCCACGGCCCCCGCGCCGGCGACCGCGTCCGCCTCGGCGACTCGGGCCTGACCGTCCGCGTCGAGTCCGACTCGCAGGCGTACGGCGAGGAGTTCCTCGCCGGGTTCGGCAAGACGGCCCGCGACGGCCTGCACCTGAAGGCCGCGGCCGTCCGCGAGACCTGCGACGTCGTGATCAGCAACGTGCTCGTGATCGACGCCGTCCAGGGCATCCGCAAGGTGTCCATCGGCATCCGCGAGGGCCGCATCCACGCCATCGGCCGCGCCGGCAACCCCGACACCCTCGACGGTGTCGACGTCGTCATCGGCACCGGCACGTCGATCGTCTCCGGCGAGGGCCTCATCGCCACCGCGGGCGCCGTCGACACCCACGTCCACCTGCTGTCCCCGCGGATCATGGAGGCGTCGCTCGCCTCCGGCGTGACCACGATCATCGGCCAGGAGTTCGGCCCGGTGTGGGGCGTCGGCGTCAACTCGCCGTGGGCGCTGCGCCACGCCTTCAACGCCTTCGACGCCTGGCCCGTCAACATCGGCTTCCTCGGCCGCGGCTCGTCCTCCCACGAGGCCCCGCTGGTCGAGGCGCTCGCCGAGGGCGGCGCCTCCGGCTTCAAGGTCCACGAGGACATGGGCGCGCACACCCGGGCGCTGGACACGGCGCTGCGCGTGGCGGAGGAGTACGACGTCCAGGTCGCGCTGCACAGCGACGGCCTCAACGAGTGCCTCTCGGTGGAGGACACCCTCAAGGTCCTCGAGGGCCGCACCATCCACGCCTTCCACATCGAGGGCTGCGGCGGCGGCCACGTCCCCAACGTCCTGAAGATGGCGGGCGTGCCGAACGTCATCGGCTCGTCCACCAACCCCACCCTGCCCTTCGGGCGGGACGCGGTCGCCGAGCACTACGGCATGATCGTCTCCGTCCACGACCTGAAGACCGACCTGCCCGGCGACGCGGCCATGGCCCGCGACCGGATCCGGGCCGGGACGATGGGCGCGGAGGACGTGCTGCACGACCTGGGCGCGATCGGCATCACGTCGTCGGACGCACAGGGCATGGGAAGGGCCGGCGAGACCGTACGCCGGACCTTCGCCATGGCCGGGAAGATGAAGGGCGAGCTCGGCCCGCTGGACGGCGACGGGGACGGCGACGACAACGCCCGCGTCCTGCGCTACATGGCCAAGCTCACCATCAACCCGGCGATCGCCCACGGCCTCGCGCACGAGGTCGGCTCGATCGAGGTCGGCAAGCTTGCCGACATCGTGCTGTGGCGGCCGGAGTTCTTCGGCGCCAAGCCGCAGCTCGTCCTGAAGTCGGGCTTCCCCGCGTACGGGGTCGTGGGCGATCCGAACGCCGCCACCGACACCTGCGAACCGCTCGTGCTCGGCCCGCAGTTCGGCGCGCACGGCGCCACCGCCGCCGACATCTCCGTCGCCTTCGTGTCGGGCGCGGCCGCCCAGCTCGGCGCCGACACGATGCCCACGCGCCGGCGCCGGGTCGCGGTGCGCGGCACGCGCGGCATCGGCCCCGGAAACCTGCTCCTCAACTCCCGTATCGGAGAGGTGGCCGTCGACGAGCGCACCGGGCTCGTCACGCTCGACGGCGACCCGGTCCGCTCGGACCCCGCCGACTCCGTCTCCCTCAACCGCCTCTACTTCCTCTGAAGTACCTCCCGTGAAGGACCACACGATGTTCCGCATGCCCGCCGAATGGGCCCCGCACGAGCGCACCTGGATGGCCTGGCCCGGCCCCAACCCGACCTTCACCAACGACGAGGAGCTGGCGGAGGCGCGCCGCGCCTGGGCGTCGGTCGCCCGCGCCGTACGCCGCTTCGAGCCGGTCACCGTGGTGCACGGCCCCGGCCAGGAGGAGTCCGCCCGCGCGCTCCTCGGCCCGGACATCGACCTCGTCGAGCGCGACCTGGACGACGCCTGGATGCGCGACATCGGCCCCACCTTCGTCACCGACGGCGAGCAGCTCGCCGCCGTGGACTGGGTCTTCAACGGCTGGGGCGCCGCCGACTGGGCGCGCTGGGAGCACGACTCCAAGATCGCCCGCCATGTCGCGGACATCGCCGGCGTGCCGGTGCACAGCAGCCCGCTCGTCAACGAGGGCGGCGCCATCCACGTCGACGGCGAGGGCACCGTCCTCCTCACCGACACGGTGCAGCTCGGCCCCGAGCGCAACCCGGAGTGGACCCGCGAGCAGGTCGAGGCGGAGATCCACGCCAAGCTCGGCACCACCAAGGCGATCTGGCTGCCGCGCGGCCTGACCGGTGACTACGGCATGTACGGCACCCGCGGCCACGTCGACATCGTCGCCGCCTTCGCCCGCCCCGGCACGGTCGTCGTCCACACCCAGCCCGACCCGGCCCACCCGGACCACGAGCTGTGCAAGGCCAACGTCGAACTGCTGCGCAACCAGACCGACGCCAAGGGCCGCCGCCTGGAGGTCGTCGAGATCCCCGCGCCGACCGTCCTCCAGGAGGACGGCGAGTGGGTCGACTACTCCTACATCAACCACTACATCTGCAACGGCGGCGTGGTGCTGTGCGCCTTCGACGACCCGCGCGACGAGATAGCGGCCGGCATCTTCCGCCGCCTCTTCCCGGACCGCACGGTCACGCTGGTCGACGCCCGCGCGATCTTCGCGGGCGGCGGCGGCATCCACTGCATCACCCAGCAGCAGCCCAAGGTCTGAGCGGGATCGGGTACAACGTACGAGTGAACGAACCCCAGGCGCCCCAGGTCACCTCCGGTACGCGGCGGCGAGGCCGCAACGCCGCGCCGCCGCGCGAGGAGGTGCTCGCCGCCGCCATGGAGACCATCGCCGAGCGCGGGCTCGAAGGGCTCACCATGGCGGGGCTGGGGCGCGAAGTCGGGATGAGCAGCGGGCACCTGCTCTACTACTTCCGCACCAAGGACGAGCTGCTGCTCCAGACCCTGGAGTGGAGCGAGGGCCGGCTCGGCGCCGAGCGCAGCGCGCTGCTCTCGCGCCAGTCGGCCCCGGTGCGGGAGCGGCTCGCGGCGTACGTCGACCTGTACGTGCCCGACGGGCCGCGCGACCCGCACTGGACGCTGTGGCTGGAGGTGTGGAACCGGTCGCAGAACGCCGACGACGACGCCCGCGCGCGCCAGGCCGCCATCGAGGGGGCCTGGCACCGCGACCTGGTGGCGCTGCTCGCCGAGGGCGTCTCGCGCGGCGAGCTGCGGCCCGTCGACCCGGACCGGTACGCGGCGCGGCTGCGCGCGCTGCTGGACGGGTTCAGCGTGCACGTCGCCGTGGGCATCCCGGGCACGGGGCGGGCGCAGGTGCTCGACCACGTCCGGGAGTTCCTCGAGGACAGCCTCATACCGTGACCCCCGGACCATGACCGCGAGAGGGGGGCGGGTCCACGCATCGACCGCATGTCCGTGTCGACCGCATCGTGAGACCCGCGCCCACCGGTCGTGCCATCTGTGGCAAACTGCCCGGGTGCTTGCTACCACCATGATTATGGGCAGCAGCGCGCCGGTCCGCAGTGACCGCTGAATCGCGGAAGAATCCCCGCGGCAGTGGACACCATGCCCCAGACCCGCGCGCAGACCTCTCGCACCCGCGAGAGGTTTTTTCGTTTTCCGGCACCTACCCCCGGCGGAAGCGAGCGGCGCGCGACGATGGGGGCAGTGGAGCTAAACGTCCGGAGCCGTATCCAACAGGAGCCATCACCGTCATGACCACGGAGACCGACAGCCATTCCGCCGACGCGAGCCCGGTCGACGACAGTTTCCATGTCTTCGACACCACGCTGCGCGACGGCGCCCAGCGTGAGGGGATCAACCTCACCGTCGCCGACAAGCTGACCATCGCCCGGCACCTGGACGACTTCGGCGTGGGCTTCATCGAGGGCGGCTGGCCCGGCGCCAACCCCCGCGACACCGAGTTCTTCGCCCGCGCCGCGAGCGAGCTGCGCCTGAAGCACGCGCAGCTCGTCGCCTTCGGCGCCACCCGCCGCGCCGGCACCACCGCCGCCGAGGACCCGCAGGTCAAGGCGCTCCTGGAGTCCGGCGCCCCGGTGATCACGCTGGTCGCCAAGTCGCACGACCGTCATGTCGAGCTGGCTCTGCGCACCACGCTGGACGAGAACCTCGCGATGGTCGCCGACACCGTCTCCCACCTGCGCGAGCAGGGCCGCCGCGTCTTCGTCGACTGCGAGCACTTCTTCGACGGCTACCGCGAGAACCCCGCCTACGCCAAGGCGGTCGTCCGCGCCGCGTACGAGGCCGGCGCCGACGTCGTCGTCCTCTGCGACACCAACGGCGGCATGCTCCCCGCCCAGATCCAGGCCGTCGTCTCCACCGTCCACGCCGACACCGGCGCCCGCCTCGGCATCCACGCCCAGGACGACACCGGCTGCGCCGTCGCCAACACCCTCGCCGCCGTCGACGCGGGCGCCACCCACGTCCAGTGCACCGCCAACGGCTACGGCGAGCGCGTCGGCAACGCCAACCTCTTCCCGGTCGTCGCCGCGCTGGAGCTGAAGTACGGCCGCAAGGTCCTCCCCGAGGGCTCCCTGCGCGAGATGACCCGCATCTCGCACGCCATCGCCGAGGTGGTCAACCTGACCCCCTCCACCCACCAGCCGTACGTCGGTCTCTCCGCCTTCGCCCACAAGGCCGGCCTCCACGCCTCCGCCATCAAGGTCGACCCGGACCTCTACCAGCACATCGACCCCGAGCTGGTCGGCAACACCATGCGGATGCTCGTCTCCGACATGGCCGGCCGCGCCTCCATCGAGCTCAAGGGCAAGGAGCTCGGCATCGACCTCGGCGGCGACCGCGAGCTGGTCGGCCGGGTCGTCGAGCGCGTCAAGGAGCGCGAGCTCAAGGGCTACACGTACGAGGCGGCCGACGCCTCCTTCGAGCTGCTGCTGCGCGCGGAGGTCGAGGGCAGGTCCCGGCGCTACTTCCGTACGGAGTCGTGGCGCGCGATCGTCGAGGACCGCCCCGACGGCACCCACGCCAACGAGGCCACCGTGAAGCTGTGGGCCAAGGGCGAGCGCATCGTCACCACCGCCGAGGGCAACGGCCCGGTCAACGCCCTGGACCTGGCCATGCGCGCCGGGCTGGAGCGGATCTACCCGCAGCTCGCCAAGCTGGAGCTGGTGGACTACAAGGTCCGCATCCTGGAGGGCGTGCACGGTACGCAGTCGACGACCCGCGTCCTGATCACCACGAGCGACGGCGCCGGTGAGTGGTCGACGGTCGGCGTCGGCGAGAACGTCATCGCCGCGTCCTGGCAGGCGCTGGAGGACGCGTACACGTACGGCCTGCTGCGGGCGGGCGTCGAGCCCACGGACTAGGGCCTGTCCGCCTCTGTCAGGGGCTCCTCGATCGCCAGGACCTGGTCGAGGCCCACGATGCGCAGGACGCGCACCGTGTTGTCCGGTACGGCGGTGAGGGCCACGTCCGCCCCCGCCGCCGCGGCGTGGTGGCGCGCGGCGAGGAAGGCGGTGATGCCGCTGGAGTCGCAGAACCGCAGGCCGGCCAGGTCCAGCACGAGCCGCTGCCCGCGGTCGAGGGCCACGTCCCCCAGGGCGTCACGGAACTGGGGGGTCGTGCGGAAGTCCAGGTCGCCGTCGATGTGGAGCACGGTCGCGGCGGGCGTGCGCGTGGTGGTGATCGTCAGCATGGTGTCGTCGTGGTGAGGGGGTCGGGGGAGGGGCTGCCGAGGGCGGGGGCGCCGAGCGCGAGGACGGCGGTGTCGTCGTCCAGGCCCTCGCCGAAGCCGTCGAGGAGGTCGGCGAGCGCCTTGACGGTCGCTTCGGCGCCACAGGGTGCCAGACGGGCGGCGAAGCCGAGGAGGGCGTCATCACCGTAGCGTCCCGTGCCGGTCCGCGCCTCGGTGAGTCCGTCGGTGTAGAGGACCAGGGTGTCGCCCGGCGCGAGGGACGCGCGGGCCACGGAGATCGGGGCGTCGGGCAGGATGCCGATGAGGACGCCGCCCGGCGTCGGCAGGTACGCGGCCCCGCCCTCGCCGCGCAGCACCAGGGCCGACGGGTGTCCGCCACTGGCGAGCGTGACCTCGAAGCCGTGCGCGCCGTCCGCGCCGGTCGCGTCGCCGTCCGGCCCCCGGGGGTCGAGGACGCCGAAGATCGCGGTGCAGTAGCGCGGGTCGCCCCCCGTGTACTGGTCGGCCAGCACGGTGTTGAGGGTCCGCAGCACCGCCTGCGGGTCCGGGTCGTTCATCGCGGCGGCCCGCAGGGTGTAGCGCGCCAGCGAGGTCACGGCCGCGGCCTCGGGGCCCTTGCCGCACACGTCGCCGAGGAAGAAGCCCCAGCGCCCGCCGCCGAGGGCGAACAGGTCGTAGAAGTCGCCGCCCAGGTGGTCCGGCGATGCGGTGTGGTAGTGCGCGGCGGATTCGAGGCCGGGCACCGTGGGCAGGGCGGGCGGCAGCAGGCTGCGCTGCAGCGTGGCGAGGACGTCCTGGAGGCGCTTGCGGTCCTGCTCGGCCTGGCGGCGGGCCTCCTCGGCCGCCTGGCGGCCGCGCAGGAGCTCCTCCTCGTACGAGCGCCGGTCGCGGGCGTCGATGACGGTGGTGCGGATCAGCAGGGGCTCGCCCGCGGCGTCCCGCTTCACGGTGGAGGTCACCAACACGGGCAGCCGTCCGCCGTCCGCGGTCCGCATCTCCAGCGCGATGCCGCGCACCTCGCCCTGGAGGTGCAGCAGCGGGGCGAAGTGCGTCTCGTGGTACAGCTTGCCGCCGACCGTGAGCAGGTCGGAGAAGGTCCGGCGCCCCACCAGGTCCTCGCGGCGGTGGCCCAGCCAGCCCAGCAGCGTGGCGTTGACCTTCGCGACCGTGCCGTCCATGAGCGTGGAGAGGTAGCCGCACGGAGCGTTCTCGTACAGGTCCTCGACGCTGTCCTCCAGCAGCGCGGCGAAGACCGGCGCGTCCGTCTCGTGCCGCTCGCCCGGGGGCCGGGGGCCGTGCGGGGCATGGGCCGTCACACGTCGTCCCCGAGGAAGGCGAGGATGGCGTGGGCGGTGGCCTGCGGGGCGCTCAGCTGCGGACAGTGCCCGGTGGCGTCCAGCGTGACGAGCCGGCTGCCCGGGATCGCGGCGTGGACGTACGCGCCCACCTCCCGCGGGGCGATCACGTCCTGGGCGCACTCCAGGATCAGGGTCGGCACTCGCACGGTGGCGAGGTCGGCCCGGCTGTCGGTCAGGAAGGTGGTGCGGGCGAAGACGCGGGCGATCTCCGGGTCGGTGCGGCAGAAGCTGTTGGTGAGCTCCTCGCCCAGCTCGGGGCGGTCGGGGTTGCCCATGATCACCGGGGCCATGGTGGTCGACCAGCCGAGGTAGTTGGCCTCCAGGGCCTCCAGCAGCTCGTCGATGTCCTGGCGGCTGAAGCCGCCGCGGTAGCCCTCGTCGTCGACGTAGCAGGGCGACGGCGTCACCAGGACGAGCCGGGAGAACCGCTCCGGCTCCTTGGCGGCGGCCAGGACGCCGACCATGGCGCTGACCGAGTGGCCGACGAAGACCGCGTCGCGCAGGTCCAATTCCCGGCACACGTCCAGGACGTCCTCGGCGTAGCCGTCGAGCGTTCCGTACCGCTCCGGGCTCCAGGCCGCCAGGTCGGACTCACCAGAGCCGACGTAGTCGAAGAGCACCACGCGGAAACGTTCCTGCAGGGCGGGCGTCACCAGCCGCCACATGTTCTGGTCGCAGCCGAAGCCGTGCGCCAGCACCACCGCCGGCCTGTCGGCGGGCCCGGTGATCGACACGTTGTTCCTGCTGCGGATGTCCATGGTGAGCCATCCTGCCACCTTGGCCGTCCCGGCCTCGAAGCCGTGAAGACGGACCTTTCTCACACGAACCTATGTCCCATTTGTGTGCGTTCGGGTAGCGTCGATGGTATGAGGACCAGGCCGTTCCCCTTCTTGTCGGCCCTGGCGGGGCTGGCACTGATACTGCTCATGGCCTTCGCCCCCTCGGCGGGCGCGGCCACGGGCCTGGAGGACGCCGCGGCCGCCTTGAAGAAGGGGCCGGTGTACGTCCACCCCGCAGCGTCCGACCAGCTCCCGCCCGCCGAGGCGGACGCGCTGGCGGAGCGCATCGAGAACGCCGACAAACCGATTTTCGTGGCCGTGCTCCCCGCGAGCGCAGAGTTCCCCCGCGAGAACCTGCTGCGCAACCTGCGCGCCGAGACCGGCATCACCGGTGTGTACGCGGTACGCCTCGGTGACGCGTTCGCCGCCGGGGCCGACCGGGCCGTGATGTCGAACCAGGCCGTGGGCAACATCGTGAGCGCGGTGCGCCAGCCCGGCGCGGACGCCGCGACCCAGCTGAACAACTTCGTCGACCAGGCCCTCCCACTGGCCCGGGGCTCCGCCCCCGGCGCCTGGGAAGGCGTCCCCGGTGACGGCGTGCCCGTCGGCGGGCTGATCACCCTCGGTGCGGTCGCCGCGGCCGGTGGCGCCACCGCCTTCACGGTCGTACGGCGCAGGCGGCTCCGGCGCGAGGCCGAGGAGCGCGAGGCGCTGGAGCGGATGCGGGTCGTCGTGGACGAGGACATCACCGCCTTCGGCGAGGAGCTGGACCGGCTCGACTTCCACCCGGCCGAGCCCGGCGCCGACGACGCGATGCGCGCCGACTACGAGCACGCCCTCGACGCGTACGACAAGGCCAAGTCCCAGATGGGCCAGGCCCGGCACCCCCATGACGTCCGGGGCGTGACCGAGGCCCTCGAGGACGGCCGCTTCGCGCTGGCCGTCCTCGCCGCCCGCCGCGAGGGCCGCCCGCTTCCCGAGCGGCGGGCACCCTGCTTCTTCGACCCGCGCCACGGCCCGGCGGCCACCGAGGCCCCGTGGGCCCCCGCCGGCGGCGCGGTCCGCGAGGTGCCGGTCTGCGCGGCGGACGCGGCACGCCTCGCGGAGGGCGAGGAGCCGATGGCCCGCACCGTCGACACCGGTTACGGCCGCCGCCCCTACTGGGAGGCCGGCCCGGCCTACGGCCCCTGGGCGGGCGGCTACTTCGGCGGCGGCCTGCTGCCCGGCCTGCTGATGGGCACCATGCTCGGCTCGATGCTGTCCACCCCGGCGTACGCGTCGGAGTACGGCGGCGGCGAGTTCAGCGGGTACGAGGGCGGCGACTTCTCCGGCGCCGACTTCAGCGCCGGAGACTTCGGCGGTGGTGGCGGCGACTGGGGCGGCGGTGGCGGCTTCGGCGGCGGCGACTTCGGCGGGGGAGGGTTCTGACGAAACGCTTCCGGGTGTCCCGAGCACCTTGTGACCGGTACCCCCGCCCCCGATACTCGGCCTGACCCGGCGCGGCGCCGGGGAAGGCGGAGGCCGGGGGGGCCGGTATGAGCGAAGGCGTACGGGTCGCACTTCTCTGGCTGGGACTCTTCGGCCTGGTCCATACCGGCTTTCTCGTGTGCCGGCTCGTACGCCTGCGCACCGACCGGCAGGTCGTGGACGAGGTCATCGCCTCCCGCCCCAACCTGGTGCAGGCCGCCCACCTCGCCGACCCGCGCGATGTCGACGCCCTCGCGGTACGCCTCCTGCTCGCCGGCCGCGCGGTACGGGTCGACGCCGACGGGCTGATCCTGCCGACGGGTGAGCCGGCGCCCGCCGTCGACAGCGGTACGGGCCGGGCGGCCCTGGAAGCGCTGCGGGACGCGATCGGCGCGCGGCCCTCCGGTACCAAGCTGTACGAGGTGCGCGAGGCGGACCCGGAGTTCGCCGGTTACCGGCGGCTGCGGGAGGAGGCCGTACGGCGGATTCCCCACGAGGCGCGGATCGGCCGGATGACGGACAGCAGCCGTATCCCGGTGGGCGTGGCGGCCTTCGTCCTGATGCTCGGCATGGGATTGCACGCCTTGGCGGTGAGTGCCCCGGTGCCGTGGCTCGGCGACGGCGGGTGGTGGATCTTCGCCTGGATCCCGCTGTGGGGGCTGGCCACCCTGACGGCCTTCGCCTGGCCGGACGGCGACCCCCGCCCCGGGCTGCTACGGCTGCGGGCGTACTGCGGCGACCTGCTCCGCGCGGCGCTCGGGGAGGAGGACCCCGCCGCGCTGGCCGCACTGCGGTCGCACGCGTACCGCTCCAGCCGGTCCGAAAGCTGGTGGGAGCGCGGCGGCGCGGACGGCGACGCCGGTAGCTCCTGTGGGAGCAGTTGCGGAAGCGGCTGTGGAGGCGACTGACCGCACCGCGGCGGGCCGGGCAACCGGACGCCGGTGTTCCCTGGTCAGGCGCAGGGTAGGACCGGAGCACGTGGGGGCCACCGGCTCGGGGGGTGCGGTATGCGACGGCGGCGGATAGTCGGTGCCTCGGTGATCACCGCCACGGCGGTGGCCACCATCGTCGCGGCCTTCGCGGTCCCCTGGGCGCCGCTCTCCGGGTTCGCGATGGTCATGGCGGGTCTCGCGTTCTGCTCATGGCTCTACGTGGGCATCCTCGGCACCCATGACTACAGGGACTCCTCCTCCACGGGGGGCGGGGGCGACGGGGGGCACGGCCCAGGCGGTGGGTGCGGTGGAGACGCCGGCTGCGGAGGCGGCGGCTGCGGCGGTCTGTGAGCGCTGCGCGCGGCTCTCCCCGTACTGTCGGCGACCATGGTCGAACACGATGCTCTCAGCGCCACCCGCGCGGCCTACGACGCCGCTGCCGCCACCTACGCGGAGTTGTTCCGCGACTCGCTCCGCGACAGGCCGCTGGACCGCGCGATCCTGGGTGCCTTCGCCGAGGTCGTCACGGCGGGCGGAGCCGGTGAGGTCGCGGACCTCGGGTGCGGGCCCGGCCACGTCACCGCGTACCTGGCCGATCAGGGGCTGGCGGCGTTCGGCGTCGACGCCTCTCCGGCGATGATCGAGCTGGCGCGGCGGGCCCATCCGGGCCTGCGGTTCGAGGTGGGCTCGATGGCCGCGCTGGACATCCCCGACGGCGAACTGGGCGGCGTACTCTCCCGTTGGTCCCTCATCCACACGCCGCCGGAGGAAGTCCCCGCGATCCTGAGGGAGTTCCACCGCGTGCTGGTGCCCGGCGGCCACCTGCTGATCGGCTTCTCGGCGACCGAAGACCCGTCCCGCCCGACCCAGGTCTTCGATCACGCGGTGGCACCGGCCTATCGGTGGTCGCCCGATCATCTCGCCGCGCTCCTGCGCACGGCGGGGCTGATGGAGGTGGCCCGGATGGTGTGCGAGCCGCAGCCCACCGACCGGCGGCAGTTCCAGGAGGTGCAGCTCCTGGCCCGCAAGGCCCAGGGGGTGTGAGGACCGGGCCGTCCACCCGGGGCGTGGGGGAGCGGACCCCGGCGAGCCCGTGGGGTGCGGGTTCCGGTCTAAAGTGCTTCCGTCCCCTCATACCCAGACACGTACGCGCGAGGAGCAGCCGTGACCGACCCGGCGTCCATATCCCTCCAGCAGCAGATCGCCCAGGACCTCCAGGTGAGCGCGTCCTTCGACGCCCGGCAGGAGATCGAGCGGCGGGTGTCCTTCCTCGCCGGCCGGCTGACCTCCACGGGCCTGCGCTCCCTGGTGCTGGGCATCAGCGGCGGTGTGGACTCCACGACCGCGGGCCGCCTGTGCCAGCTCGCGGTCGAGCGGGTGCGGGCCGCCGGGCAGGACGCCACGTTCTACGCGATGCGCCTGCCGTACGGCGTCCAGGCCGACGAGCAGGACGCGCAGGTGGCGCTCGACTTCATCCGCGCCGACCGGGTCTTGACCGTCGACGTCAAGCCCGCCAGCGACGCCGCGCTGGAGGCCTCGCTGGCCGGGGGCACGGCCTTCCGCGACGCGCACCACCAGGACTTCGTCCACGGCAACATCAAGGCCCGGCAGCGCATGATCGCCCAGTACGCGGTCGCGGGCGCGTACGACGGCCTGGTGGTCGGCACGGACCACGCCGCCGAGGCGGTCTCCGGGTTCTTCACCAAGTTCGGCGACGGCGCGGCCGACGTGGTCCCGCTCACCGGCCTCACCAAGCGCCGCGTCCGCGCCGTCGCGGAGGCCCTGGGCGCCCCGGCCTCGCTGGTGTGGAAGACCCCCACCGCGGATCTGGAGACCCTGAAGCCGGGCCTGCCGGACGAGGAGGCGCTCGGCGTCACGTACGACGACATCGACGACTTCCTGGAGGGCAAGCCGGTCTCCGAGGCCGCCTTCGCGGCCATCGTCCGCCGCTACGAACTCACCGAGCACAAGCGGCAGCTGCCGATCGCTCCCTGAGCTCTGTCCGCCGGAAACGAGGGGGTCCCGATGAAGAAGCGACACGTGCGGAAGATGTTGCGACAGATGGCGAGCGGGGAGCCCGTCCGGGTCACCAGCGCCATGGCGTCGAGCAGGAAGCTCGCCCGACTCGCCTTCATCGCCGAGCAGTTCGGTTACGCGTACGCGGACGCACGGCAGGGCGGTGGGCCACAGGGAAAGGGGCTCGTCATGCTGCTCGTGCCCGACCCCGGCCCCGAGGCCCGGGAACGTGCCGCGCGGAACCGGGCGCGGTACCCGAACGCCGCCGACGGGGGCGCGCTGCCGCCCCTCGTGCCCGATGCGGTCGAGCTGCTCAGGGCCCGCATCACCTTCGACCTCGCCGCCAGGTACACCGAGAAGCAGCTGACGGTGATCGTCGGCGTGGGCTTCACCGTGGCGGCCCTGAGCCTCGCCCTCGAGTTCGGGGCGGACGCGGCCGACTTCGTCGTCGCCGGCGTCCTCTGGGTCGTGCTGATGCTCCTCATTCCGGTCCTGCTCCGCGGCAGCCGCCGCTACAAGGCCAAGTACGCCGCCCAGCTGGAGGCGGCCGGGTTCACGCCGGTGACCGAGCCGGGCGGGCGGTCGCGGTACCTGCCGCCGGGCGGGCGGCCGCCGGGCCACGGCAATCCGTTCGCCTGACCGGACGTAGTCCGCCAGTCCGCCCGGTCAATTCGCCGCCCCGCGTCGGGCCCTGATCCAGTGAACTTCCGTCACCCCGACGGGTGATCGGCCGTTACCCCGCCCGGCTGCTGTGACCTGCGGCGATCACCGCCCCGCCGCGAGGGCCGGGCGATCTCGGCTTCTTGATCGGACAGGGGGCGCTTCCTAGGGTCCGCGCCATGAGCATCCCCACCGAGCCCATCGGCAGCATCCCCCGCCCGCGCGCCCTCCAGCAGGCCCTCGCCGAGCACGCGGCAGGGCGGCTGGGCGACGAGGAACTGGCGAAACTCCAGAAGCAGGCCACCGCCGACACCCTCGCCCGGCTGGAGCAGCTCGGCTGCCCCGTACTCGTCGACGGCGAGCAGTCCAAGCCGAGCTTCGTCACGTACCCGATCGCGGGGCTCCCCGGTCTCGCCCCGGACGGCGCCGTCATCCCCTTCGCCGACGGCCACACCCGTCAGCTGCCCCACCTGACCGCCGGGCCGTTCCGCTACCAGGTCCACGCGGACACCTATCTGCGCAACGCCCAGAACCACACCGACCACCCGATCAAGCAGGCGGTCATCGCGCCGTCCGCCCTCAGCCTGCTCTACCCGGGCGACGGCATCGACGGCTACTCCCGCGAGGCCTTCCTGTCCGACCTCGCCGATGAGGCGGAGGCCGACATCCGGGGCTGCCTGGAGGCGGGCGCCCACGGCGTACAGCTCGACTTCACCGAAGGGCGGCTGTCGCTCAAACTGGACCCGAGTGGCGGGGTGCTGGACCAGTTCATCGAGCTCAACAACGTGGTGCTGAGCCGGTTCTCCGAGGACGAGCGGGCCCGCATCGGCGTCCACACCTGCCCGGGCGGCGACCAGGACTCCACGCACAGCCTCGACATCGACTACGCGGAGCTGCTGCCCAAGCTCTTCCAGCTCAAGGCCGGGAACTTCTACGTCCAGCTGGCGAGCGAGCCCGACCCCGAGCGCGTACTCCGGATCATCGCCGAGCAACTGCGCCCGGGCATCCGGGTGTTCGTCGGTGTGACGGACCCGATCGACCCGAGGGTCGAGACGCCGGAGGAGGTACGCGACCGGGTGCTGCTCGCGGCCCGCCACCTTCCGGTCGACCAGCTGGGCACCTGCGACGACTGCGGCTTCGCGCCCTTCGCGGACGACAGCTCCACCTCGCGCGACCTCGCCTTCGCCAAGATCGAGGCCCGTGTACGCGGAACGGAACTGGCGGCGCAGGCGCTGGGCCTCTGATACCGGCGTGTTCTCCTCAGCGTGGTTCAGGAAGCCGCGGCGGCCTTCTGGATCCGGGGGACGAACATCCGGGCCATGGAGTGGGCGGTGGCCGGGTCCAGGGAGCTGCCCTCCCCTTCCAGCCTCACCTGGGCGATGACCGTGCCCAGGCACATGGTCAGGTTGAGACCGTCCAGGCCACCGGCATTGCGGTAGTACGCGTGGCTCTCGACCCCGGGGACGGGAGCCACCTCCGCCTTGGCGTACCCAGCCGACCAGGTCTTCTCCTTTCGGCACGCGTCCTGGGCGGCCTTCTTGTCGGCATACGCCACGAGGTCGAAGAGGGCCATCTCGCCGAACGCCTCGAAGTTGGCATCGCCGCGCGCGATGCTGGTGCAGTCCCAGTGCGTGTCCGCGCCGCACTCCGCCGCGGGCTTGGGCGACTCCTCGATGCGCGCGCTCGCGTTCTTCGGCGTCCACCCGGCCATCGACGCCGGATCGGGCAGCGCCTGCTTGAACCGTTCCTCCGTCGTGAAGACGGTGTCGAAGTCCACTTTGCCAACCGCCGGCTTGCCCGGAGTCGATCCCGCTCCCGTGCCCGCTTCGGCTCCGGAGCTGTCCGCCGCGGGCGGCTTCGCCGCGACCGTGTCGGAGCCGCCGCCTCCGCAGCCGGTGGCGAAGGCCGCCAGCGCCACGACCACAGCCGCACCCGAGCCCATGCTGCTCCTCAAGACCGCGCCCCCTGCTCCGTTGCTCGACAAGCGGCCGCTGCGGCGGCCTGTCACTCCGTCAGGCGATCCTGGCAGTCGACAGCGAAGGTGATCAACCGTCAATCGGACGTCGAAACCGGGGACAAGTGCGGTTCCGTGATCGCGCGTCCGGCCAGGCGGCCTATGCTGCCGTGAGCATTTCAAGATCGCCTGCTGAAACTCACGGGGACATGAACAAGTACACAGTGATGGCCACCGGCCTCCTCCTGTCGCTCGGGCTCGTCACGGGCTGCAGCTCCTCCGACGGCGAGGAGACCGCCACCGCCAAGCCGAAGGACGGCAGCTCGGCGGCTCCGAGCGCCAGTGCCGCGCCCAAGGGGCCCGCCTACAGCGGCCCGGCGATACCCGGCCTCGCCGCGAAGCCGGCGTGGAGCCTGCCGCGTGCCGAAGCGATCGACCTCGGCGACACCTTGCTGTTCGTCAAGGACGCCCAAGGCACGTACGCCCTGGGCGGGGACGAGGACGCTCCGGTCGACGGCACGGTCGGCATCCTGCACTCCGGTGACGGCCAGGAGCCGGCCACCCTCGAGTTCCGGGACCTGAAGACCGGCGAGGTGCGCAAGACCCTCACGGTTCCGGCCGCGCGCGTGTCCGCCACGACCTGGCACGACGGCGTCCCGGCGGTCGCGGTGTTCACCCGCGCCACGACCGAGTCCGACGGCCTGAGCGCCGAGAAGACGACCACCACGGTCACCGTCTACGGCGCCGACGGCAAGGAGCTGGGCAAGGCCCAGCGCGAGGGTGACGCGTTCCACGTCCACGAGGGCCACATCATCGAGCAGGACGGCGACGAGAGCCTGAAGCTCACGCGTATCGACGGCGGGACCGTCCACAAGGTCACCTGCCCGGGGAAGGAGGCGAGCTGCTCCTTCGACCCGCGTACCAAGGAGATCGACGGCGCGCAGGCCCACGCCCCCCTGATCACGGGCAAGCACGTCTTCCACGTGGAGAACGCGACGACCTACGAGACCGATCCGGAACAGATCGTCATGTCCGACCTCGTCACCGGCAAGAAGGTGTGGAGCACCGCGGACGTCACCCCGCCCGCGGGCGTGAAGCTGGACGAGGACGGGAAGCGGACCAGCGGTGCGGTGAGGGTGCTCGACGTGCGCGACGGCCGCGTTCTCACCGCCTGGGGCGCGAGCGCCTTCACGCTGGACACGATGGTGACGGCGACGTACGACATCGCGACCGGCAAGCAGATCGGCGGCTCCACGACGTACGCGTACGAGGACTTCCCCGGCGACACCATCAGCACCAAGGGGACGTCCGTCTTCTCCCCCGACCACACCCTGGCCGCCGCCGCCACGGAGGAGGGCACCGCCGTGTGGCAGCCCGCCGCAGGCAAGGAGGTGTGGAAGCAGCAGGAGGGTGAGAACGCGATGACGCCGCTGCGCTTCTCGCCCGGCGGGGTGCTGTACGGCAGGACGCTTCAGGAAGGCGGAGTCGGTGAGGTCTTCCTCGCCGTCGACGGCCGCACGAAGAAGGTGCTCGCCAAGAGCCTGCCCGAGGAGAACATCCCGCTGTTCACCAAGCAGTCCGGGTATGGCTACATCAGCACGGCGAAGGGCTTCTTCCTCTTTCCCGCGCAGGGCTGAGGCCCGGCACTTGGATTAACCGGGGGCGTTGTTGGACTGGCGTCGCCGCACGGAGTCCGTTTCGTTGACGGTGCCGCGAGGCGACCGTTACGCCAGTGGCCATGTCGCCACGATTCCGTGCGGTGTGCGCCCTCGCCGCCGCCTCCTCCGTCGTGTTCGCCCTGGCGGGCCCGGCCACCGCCGCCCCGCCGCCCGCCATCCCCGACGGGCCGCTGCTCATCGGATCCCCGCAGCTCACCGTCGCCGTCGCCCGCGACTTCCCCCGCGTCCTGTCGTACACCGACCGCGCGAGCGGGGCGCGGCTCCTCGGCAGTACGAGCCCGGTCACGCACGTCACCCTGAACGGCACGGCGTACGCGGTGCGGCTCGCGGCCGACCCCGTCGCCACCGCCACCGGCGTCCGCTACACCCTCGGCTTCGGCGGGCTGCCGGGGGTCGAGGTCGACGCCGCGCTCACCGTCTCCGGGCGCGTCACCACCTTCAAGGTGACCGCCGTCCGCGACACCGACGCCTTCCGGGTCGGGACCATCGAGATACCCGGGCACGACCTGGTCTCGGTCGGCGCGGCCGAACCGGGCGCCGCCACCGCGTTCACCCGCCTCGACCCCGACTCGACGCGTACGGCCGATGTGTTCGCGCCCGTGCCGGAACGGGCGGAAGCGGCACCCCAAGGGGCGTCGTACGCCCTCGTCAACACCGGCGCCCTCGCCGCCGCCGTCGAGTCCAACTCCAGCTACGACAAGCCCTCCGGCCCCACCAACGGCGACGACGCCCGCTTCTGGCACCAGGCCCGCGAGGCGGCGGGCGACGGCGGCGTACGCGTCGGCGTGTGGTCCGGGCAGTGGACCTACCGGGGCGACGGCGCGCCCCGGCCCGAGAGCGGCGACGGCCTTCCCTGGGCCAAGGTCGTCGTCACGCCGGACGCCAACGGCGACGGCCGGACCGACTGGCAGGACGGCGCCGTCGCCTTCCGCACGATCGGGATCAAGGCGCCCGGCAGCGAGCGGACGCCCGACCGGGTGGTCACCCACATCCCGTTCAACTTCGCCAGCCAGGCCACCCACCCCTTCGCCCGCACCCTCGACGACGTCAAGCGCGTCTCGCTCGCCACGGACGGCCTCGGCCAGCTCGCGGTCCTCAAGGGATACGGCTCCGAGGGCCACGACTCGGCCCACCCCGACTACGGCGGCAACTACAACAAGCGCGCCGGCGGCCTCGACGACCTCAACACACTGCTGCGCACCGGAGAGAAGTGGGGCGCCACCTTCGGCGTCCACGTCAACGCCACCGAGTCGTATCCGGAGGCCCGGCACTTCAGCGAAACCCTCGTCGACAAGACGAAGCCCGGCTGGAACTGGCTCAACCAGAGCTACTACATCAACCAGCGCCGCGACGTCACCAGCGGCGACCTGGCCCGCCGCTTCCAGCGGCTGCGCGACGAGACCGACCGCAACCTCAGCTTCCTCTACATCGACGTGTACTACACACACGGCTGGATCGCCGACAAGACCCTCCAGGCCGTGCAGGCGCAGGGGTGGCACGTCGGCACGGAGTGGGCCGACAAGTTCGAGCGGGCCTCGCTCTGGTCGCACTGGGCCAACGACCTCGACTACGGGGGCGCCACCAACAAGGGCCTCAACTCGAAGATCATCCGCTTCATCCGCAACGGCGAGAAGGACGTCTGGAACGACCACCCCGTCCTCGGCCAGACGGCCCTGGAGGACTTCGAGGGCTGGACCGGCGAGACCGACTTCACCGCCTTCACCGCGAACGTCTGGCAGAAGAACCTGCCCGCCAAGTACCTCCAGCGGCAGAAGATCCTCCGCTGGAACGGCGACGACATCACCTTCACCGGCGGCGTACGCGGCACCGTCGAGAACGGCCGCCGCACCTTCTACGAGCACGGCCGCAAGGTCCTGGACGGGGATCGCTATCTGCTCCCGTGGCAGGGCAAGCTGTACCACTACAACACGGCCGGAGGCAGTACCAGTTGGGCCGTGCCGCCGGGCTCTGGCGCGTACACGATCTACAAGCTGACCGACAACGGGCGCGTGAAGACCGGCACCGTACGCCCCGCCCCGGACGGCCGGATCACCCTCACGGCCACCGCCGGGCAGGCGTACGTCCTCTACCCCGACCGGACACCCGCCCCGCCGCTCCCCGAGCCGCGCTGGGGCGAGGGCACCCCGGTCGCCGACCCCGGCTTCAACGACGCCCGGCTGGGCGCCTGGACCCGTACCGGGGCGGTCGCCCGCCACACCGACGAGCAGGGCCGCACCAGCGCCGCGCTGACCGGGGCGGCGGCCGCCGGGCTTGCCCAGCGGATCGAGGGACTCACACCCGGCGAGCGGTACAGCGCCTCCGCCTGGATCGAGGTCCAGCCGGGCGCCACGCGCCGTACGACCCTGTCCATCGGCGGCGCCTCCGTCGCCGTCGACCGCTCGGCCGTCCCGAACCGGATCGCCGCCTCCGACTGGCACGGGACACGCATGCAGCGTGCCAAGGTCCACTTCGCGGCACCCGCCGACGGCCGCGCCACGCTCGCGATCCGCGCCGAGGGCGGTAGCGCGGCGACCGTACGCGTCGACGACGTACGGATCGTCGCCAACGACCCCGCTGCCCGGCAGGACGCGGTGGTGTACGAGGACTTCGAGGCCGTCGACCAGGGGTGGGGACCGTTCCTGAAGGGCGACGCGGGCGGGACCAACGACCCCCGTACGCACGTGAGCCAACTGCACGCGCCCTACACGCAGGCGGGCTGGAACGGGAAGGCGATCGACGACGTCCTGGAGGGCCGCGAGTCCCTCAAGGCCCACGACGAGAACACCGGCCTCGTCTACCGCACCGCCCCGTGGACCGTGCCGATGAAGGACGGGCACAGCTACCGCGTGGAGTACGACTACCAGTCCAGCCACGCGGGCGCGTACGAGTGGGTGACCGGGTACGACCGGGCCGACGGCACCTCGGCGGAGACCCGCCGCACGCCGATCCCGGCGCAGAGGACCACCGGGCGGTTCGGCGAGACCGTGACCGCCGGGTGCGGCGACACCTGGACGGGGCTGCGCAAGCGCGCGGACGCCCCGGACGGCGCCGACGTCGTCCTCGACCGGTTCACCGTCACCGACCTCGGCCCGGCCGCCCGGCCCGCCGCCTGCGGCACGCTCGTCCTCGCCGCGGGCGAACCCCTGGAGCCGGGGCGGGGACACGACGTCACGGCGACCTTCGGCAACGACGAGGCGACCGCCGTGACCCCGTCCGTCACGCTCGCCCTGCCGGAGGGCTGGACCGCCGAGCCGTCCGGTCCCGTCACGCTGGGCGCGGTCGCGCCCGGCGCCAAGGCCACCGCCACCTGGAAGGTCACGCCCCCGGTGGACGCGCCGTACCGGGCGTACGCGCTCACGTCCTCGGCCGCGTACGCGCTCGGCGGCACGGAGCGGAGCCTCACCGCCGCCACGTCCGTCCGCACCCTGCCGCCCCCGCCGACCGCCGACGCCTGGGCGAGCGACCTGGACTGGGCGTCGGCCCGCAGCGGCTGGGGGCCCGTCGAGCGGGACATGTCCAACGGCGGGACGGCGGTGGGCGACGGCGGCCCGCTGCGGATCGGGGGAGTGGCGTACGCCAAGGGGCTGGGCACCCACGCTCCGGCGACCGTGCGCTACCACCTGGGCGGGAAGTGCACCGCCTTCACCGCCGAGGTGGGCGTGGACGACGCCCAGGCCACGCGGGGGAGCGTGCGGTTCACCGTCACGGCGGACGGCGTGGAGAAGGCCGCGTCACCGGTGCTGCGGGCGACTGACGCCGCCTGGTCCCTGACGGCCGACGTCACGGGCGCGTCCTTTGTCGACCTGGTCGTCGGCGACGGCGGCGACGGCAACGGCAACGACCACGCGGACTGGGGGAACGCCCGCTTCCACTGCGGCGGCTGACGTCCCGGCACTCGGGTGGACGGTTGAACGTTCGATCGCTTTTGAACGATCGTGCGCGATTCATTGACCACTTGTTCGTACGTGTGGGAAAAACCGTTCACCCGAGTGGTCCCGGGTTCAACGACATACCGCCCCTCCCCGGAGGTTCCCCGTGCCCTCCCGCCGCGCCCTCCTGCTCGCCGCCGCCACCGCCCCCCTCACCGCCCCCCTCACCGCGTCGGTCCCCTCGGCTTCCCCCGCCGCCACCGACGCCTACGACACCCTCCGCCTCACCTGGCGCGACCTCATCCTCGGCACCGGCTTCACCCCCACCGCCGAGCCGTACGCCACCAAGCTCGCCGACCTCGGCACCACCGCCCGGGGCCTGCGCGCCGCCATGGCCCCGGCGGCCGGGTCCCTGTGGCCCGACCTGCCCTACGCCGACCCCGAACCGGACACCGACGCCGAGTCGTACGCGTACTCCGGCAACCTGGGCACCAGCTACCACCGCCTGCGCACCATGGCCGAGGCGTACGCCCAGCCCGGCACCGGACTCACCGGTGACACCACCCTGCGCGCCGAGATCCTCACCGGGCTCGACCACCTCCACGACCAGGCGTACCACGCCTCCCAGGCCCGCTACGGCAACTGGTACAACTGGCAGATCGGCATCCCGCAGGCCCTGCTGGACATCGATGTCCTGCTGTACGACCACCTCGGCGCCGCCCGCGTCGCCGCACACTGCGCCGCCGTCGACCACTTCGTCCCCGACAGCGCGGTCGCCGCCTACTCCGGCACCTCCACCGGCGCCAACCGCGTCGACCTGTGCCGCGTCCTCGCCCTGCGCGGCGTCCTCGGCAAGACCCCCGCCAAGCTCGCCCTCGCGCGCGACGCGCTCTCGCCCGTCTTCCCGTACGTCACCTCCGGCGACGGGCTGTACGCCGACGGCAGCTTCATCCAGCACCTGTACGTGCCGTACGCCGGGTCGTACGGCGCCGTGATGCTCGGCGGGCTCGCCCACCTCTTCGCCCTGCTGAAGGGGTCGGCGTGGGAGGTCACCGACCCCGGACGGCAGGTCGTCCTCGACTCCGTCGAGAAGGCGTACGCGCCCTTCCTCTACAACGGCCTCGCGATGGACGGCGTCTCGGGGCGGGCCGTCAGCCGGGGCGTCCAGCAGGCCGACACCCGCCGGGTCCGCCAGGACGACCACCTGCGCGGGCACTCCCTCATCGCCTGCGTCGCGCTGCTCGCGCGCACCGCCTCCGCCACCGAGAAGGCGCGCTGGGAGTCCATGGTCAAGGGCTGGATCGCCCGCGCGTACTTCAGCCCCCTCCTCTCCAGCCCGGCCCTCGGCGTCGCCGCCCTCTCCCGCCTCAAGGCCGTCGCCGACGGCCCGACCGCCCCCAGCCCCGAACCGGTCGGCCACCGGCTCTTCCCCGCCATGGACCGCGCCGTCCACCGCCGCCCCGGCTGGGCCGCCGCCCTGTCCATGGCCTCGCACCGCATCACGTACTACGAGAACGGCAACGGCGAGAACCTGCGCGCCTGGCACAGCGGCTCCGGAATGCTCTACTGGTGGGGCGACACCTATGCCAACGGCCAGTACAGCGACGACTTCTGGCCCACCGTCGACCCCTACCGGCTGCCCGGCACCACCGCCTCCCGCAAGGCCCTGGCCGATGCCGAGGGCGGGGCGTGGGGCGTGGCGCGGCCCGACGTGCGCTGGGTCGGCGGGACCACGGACGGCACGTACGCCGCCGTCGGCCAGTACCTCAAGGGCCTGTCCTCCACGCTCCTCGCCAAGAAGTCCTGGTTCTTCCTCGATGACGCCGTCATCTGCCTCGGTGCCGGCATCCACGGCCGCGACGGAGCCCGCGTCGAGTCGACCGTCGACAACCGCAACCTGGGCGCCGCCGGAGTCCACGGCTTCACCGTCGACGGCGCGGCCCAGTCCACCGCCCCCGGCTGGAGCGCCGCCCTCACCGGCGCCCGCTGGGCGCACCTCGCCGGGCACGGCGGGTATGTCTTCCCCGGGGGCGCGCCCAGCGGCCTCAAGGCGCTGCGCGAGGCACGCACGGGCGCCTGGTCCACCATCAACAAGGGGGCGAGCACGGACCCTGTCACCCGCCGCTATCTGACGCTCTGGTTCGACCACGGGACCGATCCCACGTGGGCGACGTACGCCTACGTCCTCATGCCGGGCGCCACGGCCGCGCAGACCTCGGCCCGCGCCGCCGACGCCTCCTGGTCGGCGGTGCTCGCCAACACCAACGACCAGCAGGGAGTCCGCGTGCCCGCGCTCGGCTTCACGGGCGTCACCTTCTGGCTCGCCGGGACGGCCGGGCCGGTGACGGTCTCCGCGCCCGCGAGCGTCCTCGTCCGCGAGACCGCCGACACCGCCACCGTGTGCGTCTCCGGGCCCCTGCGGGACGGCGCCGCGATCGACCTGACCTGGCGCCGGGCCGTGGCGTCCGTCGTGTCCAAGGACCCCTCCGTCCAGGTGCTGTCGACCGGCTCCGCGCTGACGCTGCGGATCACGCCCGGCACACTGGGCGCCGTCCACAAGGCGGTGGTGCGACTGGCGTGAACCGCGCTCAACCGGTCCACACCACTTCCCCCGGGAGGCTCCCGTGCCGCCGAACGTGCCCGACTGGACTCGCCGCACCTTTCTCGCCGCCGCCACCTGCGTCACCGCTCTGGGATGGAACGTGACAGCAGCAGCCCCCGACGCCCACGCCGACGACGCCGACGCCGACTTCGAGGGGCTGCGCCGCCGCTGGCTCGGCCTCCAGCTCGGCACCGGCTACGACCCGGCCGCCGAACCGTACGCCTCCCGCCTCGCCGAGACCGGCGACCTCGCCGCCCGCTTCCGCGCCTCCATGGCCCCCACCGCCACCACCCTGTGGCCCGGCTACCCCTTCGACCCGCCCTCCGGCATCACCCAGAGCTACCACCGCCTGTGGGCCATGACCCAGGCGTACGCCCAGCCGGGCACCGGCCACACCGGCGACCCCGGCCTCCTCGCCGACGTCCTGCGCGGCATCGACCACCTCTCCGAGCGCGTCTACCACCCCTCCACCACCCGCTACGGCAACTGGTGGGAGTGGCAGATCGGCAGCCCCCGCCTCCTCATGGACATCACCGCCACCCTGTACGAGGAGCTGGGTCCGGCCCGGGTCGAGGCCGCCTGCGCCGCCGTCGACCACTTCATCCCGGACGCGGTGCTCACCGACTACAGCGGCACCTCCACCGGCGCCAACCGCGTCGACCTGTGCCGCTCCGTCGCCCTGCGCGGCGTCCTCGGCCGCCGCCCCGACAAGATCGCCCTCGCGCGCGACGCACTCTCGCCCGTCTTCCCGTACGTCACCTCCGGTGACGGGCTCTACGCCGACGGCGGCTTCGTGCAGCACACGTGGGTGGCGTACTCGGGCACGTACGGACAGGTCATGCTCGACGGCCTCGGCCGCCTCTTCGCCCTGCTCGCCGGCTCCCCGTGGGAGGTCACCGACCCCGCCCGCCAGATCGTCCTGGACTCGGTCGAGAAGGCGTACGCGCCCCTCCTCTACAACGGCCTGATGATGGACAGCGTCAACGGACGCGCCATCAGCCGCGGACTGCTCCGCAACGACGTCCGGGGCACGATGCGCAGCGACCACTACCACGGGCAGGGCGTCATGGCCGCCATCGCGCTGCTCGCGGCCGCCGCCGGCCCCGCCGAGCGCGCCCGCTGGCACGCGCGCGTGAAGGGCTGGATCGAACGCGACACCGTCTCCCCGGTCCTCACCGCCGGTCAGTTCGGCGTCGCCGACCTCGCCCGGCTGCACGCGGTCGCCGCCTCGCCCGTCCCCGCCGCGCCCGAACCCGTCGGGCACACCCTCTTCGCCTCCATGGCGAGAGCCGTGCACCGCCGCCCCGGCTGGGCCGCCAACATCGCCATGGCCTCCGACCGCATCGCGTACTACGAGTGCGGCAACGGCGAGAACCCGCGCGGCTGGCACACCGGCGCCGGAATGCTCTCCTGGTGGACCGACTCGACCGGCGGCCAGTACACCGACTGGTTCTGGCCCACCGTCGACTGGTACCGGCTCCCCGGCACCACCGTGTCGACCAAGCGGCTCCCCGACCGCGCGGGCGGCGAATGGGGTGCGCCCAAGCCCGACGTGCGCTGGGTCGGCGGGGTGACGGACGGCGAGTACGCCGCCGTCGGCCAGCACCTGCGCGGCCTCGGCTCGACCCTGGACGCCCGCAAGTCCTGGTTCTGCGCCGCCGACGCCGTGGTCTGCCTCGGCGCCGGCATCACCGCCGCCGACGGCGTCCCCGTCGAGACGATCGTCGACAACCGCTGCCTCGGCGAAGCCGGTACGCAGCGCCTCACCACCGGCACCCACTGGGCCCACCTCGAAGGCCACGGCGGTTGGATCCTCCCGGACGGTACGGCGGCGCTGCGCACCCTGCGCGAGGACCGCACCGGCGCCTGGCGCGACATCAACACCACCTCCACCACCGAACGCCGCACCCGCCGCTACCAGACCCTCTGGCTGGACCACGGCACCGACCCGGCCGACGCCTCGTACGCGTACGTCCTGATGCCCGGCGCCGCCGTGCGCACCGTCGCCGCCCGCGCGCACGACCCCCACTGGCTGAAGGTCCTCGCCAACACCGCCGCCCAGCAGGCCGTCGCCGTACGCTCCCTCGGCCTGACCGCCGCGAACTTCTGGCAGCCCGGTACGGTGGGGCCGCTCAGCGCGACCGCCCCGGCGAGCGTGCTCGTCCGCCGGCGGGGCCGGACCGCCACCCTCCACATCAGCGAGCCGCCGCGCACCGGCGCACCCCTGGAGATCACCTGGCACCATCCCGCCCACCGCGTCCTCGGCCGTGATCCGGCCGTCGAGGTCCTGGCGACCGGCCGTACGCTGCGGCTGCGCGTCACCCCGGGCACGGCCGGGGCGGGCCACCGCTGCGAGGTGGCGGTGAGCTGACCCTTGTCGGACCCCCACAAGGGTGAGCGGCCGGGGGCTGGCACTTCCACCGCTCGGCCGAATGGTTCTGTTCAAGGCTCACAGCAGATCAGTCTGGAGACTGTACGGAGTCGACGGCGGGATTTTCTTGGTCGGCTTCGTAGGGTCGGTACATGACCGTTGTCGACGAAACCCAGAGCGAGCCGACCGACGCCCGGGGGCGTGTGGCCGAGCTGCACGCCCTGCGCGAGGAGGCCCGCCGTGGCCCGAGTGACCGTGCGACGGAAGCGCAGCACGCCAAGGGCAAGCTGACCGCGCGTGAGCGCATCGAGCTGCTCCTGGACCCGGACTCGTTCCACGAGGTCGAGCAGCTGCGCCGACACCGTGCCACCGGCTTCGGTCTGGAGAACAAGAAGCCCTACACGGACGGTGTGATCACCGGCTGGGGCACGGTCGAGGGCCGCACGGTCTTCGTCTACGCGCACGACTTCCGGATCTTCGGCGGCGCGCTGGGCGAGGCCCACGCCACCAAGATCCACAAGATCATGGACATGGCCATCGCGGCCGGCGCGCCGCTGGTCTCCCTGAACGACGGCGCCGGAGCCCGTATCCAGGAGGGCGTCTCCGCGCTCGCCGGCTACGGCGGCATCTTCCAGCGCAACACGCGCGCCTCGGGTGTCATCCCGCAGATCAGCGTGATGCTCGGCCCGTGCGCGGGTGGCGCGGCCTACAGCCCGGCGCTGACGGACTTCGTCTTCATGGTCCGCGACACCTCGCAGATGTTCATCACCGGCCCCGACGTGGTCAAGGCGGTGACGGGCGAGGAGATCACCCAGAACGGCCTGGGCGGCGCCGACGTCCACGCCGAGACCAGCGGCGTCGCGCACTTCGCGTACGACGACGAGGAGACCTGCATCGCAGAGGTGCGCTACCTGCTGTCGATGCTGCCGTCCAACAACCGCGAGAACCCGCCGACGCACACGAGCGACGACCCGGCGGACCGCCGCTCGGACGTCCTGCTCGACCTGGTCCCGGCCGACGGCAACCGGCCGTACGACATGGCCAAGGTCATCGAGGAGCTCGTCGACGACGGCGACTACCTGGAGATCCACGAGCGCTGGGCGCGCAACATCATCTGCGCCCTGGCCCGCCTCGACGGCCAGGTCGTCGGCATCGTCGCCAACCAGCCGCAGACGCTGGCCGGTGTGCTGGACATCGAGGCGTCCGAGAAGGCCGCCCGCTTCGTCCAGATGTGCGATGCCTTCAACATCCCGATCATCACGCTGCTGGACGTCCCCGGCTTCCTGCCGGGCGTCGACCAGGAGCACGGCGGCATCATCCGCCACGGCGCCAAGCTGCTGTACGCGTACTGCAACGCCACCGTGCCGCGCATCTCGCTGATCCTGCGCAAGGCCTACGGCGGCGCCTACATCGTCATGGACTCCCAGTCCATCGGCGCCGACCTCACCTACGCCTGGCCGACGAACGAGATCGCGGTCATGGGCGCCGAGGGCGCGGCCAACGTCATCTTCCGCCGCCAGATCGCCGACGCCGAGGACCCCGAGGCCATGCGCGCGCGCATGGTCAAGGAGTACAAGGCCGAGCTGATGCACCCGTACTACGCCGCCGAGCGCGGTCTCGTGGACGACGTCATCGACCCCGCCGAGACCCGCTCCGTGCTCATCGCCTCGCTGGCGATGCTCCGCACGAAGCACGCCGACCTGCCGTCCCGCAAGCACGGCAACCCGCCCCAGTAAGACCCCGTAGGAGACCTTCGTGACCAACGCTTCCCTCCTCCGCGTCGAGAAGGGCCACGCCGACCCCGAGGAACTGGCCGCCATCACCGCCATCCTCATGGCCCGCGCGGGCGCCCGGCCCGCCGACGCGGCCACCGAGCCCCGCCGCTCCACGGCCGGCTGGCGCCGCCTGGAGCGCCAGTCCGGCTTCCGCGCCCCGCACAGCTGGCAGGGCTGACACCCCGGCACCGACGAAGGGCCCCGCGTTCCTCACGGAACGCGGGGCCCTTCGCCATGCCCACAGGGGCGTACGGCCGACACGGGAAAGGCCCGCGCACCTTTTCGGTGCGCGGGCCTTTCCGTGAACCCCCGAAGACCTACCGCAGGCGGGCCATCAGCGCGTGTTCCACGAGCGTGATGAGGGCGCTCTTGGCGTCGGCGCGGTGGCGGGCGTCGGTGGTGATGATGGGGGTGTCGGGGCCGATCTGGAGGGCTTCGCGGACCTCGTCGGGGGTGTACGGCTGGTGGCCGTCGAAGCCGTTGAGGGCGATGACGAAGGGGAGCCCGCTGTTCTCGAAGTAGTCGACGGCGGGGAAGCAGTCGGCGAGGCGGCGGGTGTCCACCAGGACGACGGCGCCGATGGCGCCGCGGACGAGGTCGTCCCACATGAACCAGAAGCGGTCCTGTCCGGGGGTACCGAAGAGGTACAGGATCAGGTCCTGGTCCAGGGTGATGCGGCCGAAGTCCATGGCCACGGTCGTGGTGGTCTTGTCGCCGGTGTGGGTGAGGTCGTCGATTCCGGCGGACGCGGACGTCATGACGGCCTCGGTACGCAGCGGGTTGATCTCCGAGACGGCACCGACGAACGTGGTCTTGCCCACGCCGAAGCCGCCCGCCACCACGATCTTCGCGCTGGTGGTTGAGCGGGCTGCACCGCCGCTAGAGCTTGCGAAGTCCACTGAGCACCCTTTCGAGCAGTGTCACGTCTGGCTGGCCGCCGGCGGACTCGTCGCCGCCGGGCTGGTGGATGGCGACAAGTCCGGCCTCCGCCAGGTCGGCGACGAGGATCCGGGCAACGCCGAGGGGGATGGAGAGAAGCGCCGAGATCTCAGCCACCGACTTGATCTCGAAGCACAGCCGGCAGATCCGCTGGTGCTCGGGCAACTGCCCTTGCAGCCGCGACGGATCGGCCGTGGTCGACACCAGCGCCTCGATGGCGAGCTGGTAACGCGGCCGCGTCCGGCCGCCGGTCATGGCGTACGGACGGACCAACGGATTGTGGGTGTTCCCCGCGGAGCCCGACGACGAGGCCGAACCCGACTGCGGGCCCCTGCGCCGCTGCTGCCCCGGCTGGATGCGCGGAGCCTGCGGCTGTACGTACGACGGAGGTCCCTGGTAGGGCTGCTGGGTGCCGTGTCCGCTCGGCGCCGAAGGGAAGTTGAAGCGGTTCTGGCCTGCCTCACCCTGTGACTGATGCGCACCGTCGTATGGGTGGTGTCCGCCCGGGGGTGTTGCCACGTTTCTTCCTCCTCCGACTACCGTTCGCCGGTCCATGTCCCTGTGGACCCGCGCCACCGCACCTTATGGCGCGGTGGCGATAAACGCACGGTCCGTCTGCTAGTTGAGAAGACTTCCCTGGAGTTCCGCCCGCAGATCCGGGGTAAGGACAGTGCCCGCACGGTCGACCAGAAGCGCCATCTCGTAGCCGACGAGACCGATGTCGGCGTCCGGGTGGGCGAGGACGGCCAGCGAGGAGCCGTCCGAGATCGACATGATGAAGAGGAAGCCGCGCTCCATCTCCACCACGGTCTGGTTGACCGCACCGCCTTCGAAGATCCGGGACGCCCCCGCGGTCAGCGAGGTCAGTCCGGAGGCGACGGCGGCGAGCTGGTCGGCACGGTCACGGGGAAAACCCTCGGACATCGCCAGCAGGAGTCCGTCGGCGGAGACCACCACCGTGTGGGACACCCCGGGGGTGTTGTCCACGAAGTTGGTGATCAACCAGTTCAGATTCTGCGCCGCCTGGCTCATCGGGCTCACACTAACGCTCCTGGTTGTAGGTGCTACCCGGGCCGAGGCCCGGTCCGTTCGTGTCCGTTCCCGCGTTGCGTCCCTGCTGGACGCCGCGGCGCAGGTTGCTCAACCTGCCTCGCACGTCCTCAGGGGCGCGGGAGACCTGTGGGCCGCCCTGCGGGGTCTGCTCTGCCTTGCCCTCGACCAGATTGGCCTTGGGTACCCGCCGCGGCAGTCCGGAGGGGGTGACCCCGCCGGCCGCGGGCTTGCGGAGCTTCTCGGCCCGCTGCCAGCGCTCGTCGTTCGTCGAACGCCAGCTCTCGGAACCGTCCTCGCCCTGCGAAGCCTGCTGCTGCGAACCCTGCTGCTGCGGAGTCTGCTGCGCCTGCTGCTGCGACCGCTCCTGCGACCGGTCCTGCTGCTGCGGAGCCTGCTGCCGCGTGGGCTGCTGCTGGCCGCTGCTGCCACGGCGCGGCAGACCGGCGTCGGTCAGCTCGTGTCCGTTGCTCGGGGCGGGACCCGAGGAGAAGCCTACGCGCTCAGGGCCGTTCGTGTGACCGTCCTGCGCAGATTCCGATTCCGTACCGAACGCTTCCTCGTAGCCGCCCGCGTACGCACCCTGATCCGGCCAGTCGCCCTGGTGGGCACTGGTCTCGAAGGAGCCGTCGTACTGCTGCTGCTGACCGTCCCGGTCCGGGAACACCGATTCCGTATAGCCGGGTTCGGGGTACTCGCCCGTGGCGTATTCACCGGTCGCGTACTCACCCGTGGCGTACTCGCCGGTCGGGTACTCCTGACCGCCGAACTGGTCGTAGCCGTTCTGCGGGTACGCGGCCTGCGGCTCGTACGCCTGCTGCTGCTGGTCGTACTGCTGGTCGTACTGCTGCTGCTCGCGCTGCGCCTCGTAGGGGTCGCGCTGCGGCTCGTACGCCTCCTGGGGCTGCCCGTAGGCGCCCTGGGGCTGCTGGTCGGACTCGTCGCGGAACAGCTGCGCGCCCAGCGCCGCACGGCGCTCCTCGCGCATCAGCGAGCGGCCCACCGGGTCCAGCGCGGTGTCCTGGCCCGAGCCCTGCTCGTAGCGCGAGTCGTCGAAGCCCAGCTCCGCCGCCGTACGCACCGGGGCGGCCTCGTACGCCTGCTGTTCCGGGATGATCTGGGAGACGGTGAAGTCGTCCTCCATCGCCGGGTCGCCACCGCCACCGTGGGTGATCGCGTCCGGGAGCATGACCAGCGACGTCGTACCGGCCTGCTCGCCCGAGGGGCGCAGCTGGACGCGGATGCCGTGCCGGTCGGCGAGGCGGCCGACCACGAAGAGGCCCATGCGCTGCGAGATCGCGGCGTCGACGGTCGGCGGGTTCGCCAGCTTGTGGTTGATGTCCGCGAAGTCCTCGGCGGTCAGGCCGATGCCCTTGTCGTGGATCTCGATCATCACGCGGCCGTCGGGCAGACGGGTCGCGGTGACGCGGACCTTGGTCTGCGGCGAGGAGAACGTGGTGGCGTTCTCCAGCAGCTCGGCGAGCAGGTGCACGAGGTCGGTCACGGCCTGGCCGTGGATCTCCGACTCGGGTACGCCGGTGAGCTCGATGCGCTCGTACTGCTCCACCTCCGAGGAGGCGGCGCGCAGGACGTCCACCAGCGGAACCGGCTGGTTCCAGCGGCGGCCGGGCTCCTCGCCCGCGAGGATGAGGAGGTTCTCGCCGTTGCGGCGCATACGGGTCGCCAGGTGGTCCAGCTTGAAGAGGTTCTCCAGCTGGTCCGGGTCGGCCTCGTTGTTCTCCAGGTCGGTGATCAGGGTCAGCTGGCCCTCGATCAGCGACTGGTTGCGCTGCGACAGGTTGGTGAAGATCGCGTTGACGTTGCCCCGCAGGAGGGCCTGCTCGGCGGCGAGCCGGACGGCCTCGCGGTGGACCTGGTCGAAGGCGCGGGCGACCTCGCCGATCTCGTCCTGGGAGTTGATCGGGATGGGCTGCACGCGGGTGTCCACGCGGCCCGGGTCGGTGCGCGAGAGCTGGTCGACCAGCATCGGCAGGCGCTGCTCGGCGACGTCGAAGGCGGCGGTACGCAGCCGGCGCATCGATGTGCTCATCTGGCGGGCCATCATCCCGGCGAGGATGAACGCGGCGAGGAGGGCGATCACGACGATGCCACCGGTGACGAACGCGTCCGTCTGGGCGTCGGCGGAGATGTTCTCGGCCTCTTCCACGGCCTTGGTGACGAGGTCGGACTCGATCTCGCTGTAGCCCTCGAACTTCGCCGTCGCGGCGCCCATCCAGGTCTCGGGAGTGATGTGCTTCTCCCGCAGGTCCTTGATGGCATCGGCGTCCTTGGCCTTGCCGATCTCGGCGGCCATGCCCCCGAAGACGGAGCCCTGCTTGTCCTGGGGCGGGTCGAGGCCCGCCTCCTTGAGCCGCTTGGCGCCCTCGGTCGCCTTGCCCGTCATGACCTGGACCAGCTTCTCCTGGTCCTCGGCGGTGCCGCCGGAGACGTACTCGCCGAGGGCGATCTGCTCCAGGTAGTTGTACGAGTTGAAGGCGACGGACTGCTCGGCGAAGGTGGCGTCGTCCTTGCTCGGCCGGGTCAGCAGGTGCATGCCGATGGAGCGCTGCAGCGACTCGGCGGCCTTGGCGAGCTGGATGGCGTAGACCGTACGGCCGTAGGCGGTGACGTTGCCGGTACCGAGGCCCAGCTCGTTGGCGAACTCCATCAGCGAGTGCTGGACCTTGACGTAGCCCTCTTCGGTCTTCGTCGGGTCCATGGCCCTGGTGTACGCGGTCTCGCGCAGCTGCTCCAGGGTGGGCTCCTCCGCGCGGAAGAGCTTCAGACGACGCTGGAGGCCCGGGTCGTCGGGCATGTTCTGGACGGCGGCGTCGAACTTCGCCTTGGCGGCGTCGGTCTTGGCGTACGCCTCCTTGACCGGGGCGGCCTCGCGGTCCTCGGCGCTCTTCGCGGTCAGCAGGGGCGCGGCGGTGAGGTCACGCTCGTTGAGGAGGGCCCCGCCGTACTCGGAGGCGGCGCGCACGAGGAGGGCCGTCTTCTCGGCGTCCTGGGCTTCGTTCCAGGTGTCGATGGACGACTTCACCTGGAAGCCGCCCATGACGAGGCCGACCAGCACGGGTATGAGGAGGATCGCGTTCAGCCTGGTCGGCACCCGCCAGTTGCGCGGGGACAACTTGCTTGTGCTGCCGGTGCCGGCGGCGGGGCCGTCCGACGGTGTTCCGGGCGCATCGGCAGGCGGCACCGCAGTGCGCGCGGGCGGGGTGAAGTTTCCCCGCGCCTGCTGCTCCGCGGCGCTGTTCTTGCTTCGCCTCACTCGACCAACAACCTCTCGGCGCCGGCACCTACGTTGTGCCGTTTTTCTGTTCAGGGCCGTACTACTCGGGAGTTCGTCGCATTGCAGCACGTAAAGCCGCCGCGTTCCAAACAGCGGGATTCGGCCGCCGTCACTGGTCCAGACCCCCGATAAAACGGGCATAAAGAGCGAGCCCCGCCAAAAGGCGGGGCTCACGTGAGCGCAGCGGCACCGCGCGAACGCGGGTCGTGTCCGGCGCGCCCCAATTCTCTGTCGAAACGTTATGTTTGCGCGGGCCGACCGTGTCCCAGGACACATGCCGACCCGCTCTCCATTCACTGGATGTCTACGACAACTACCGTATATCCACGCCTACTTGAGCCGTGCCATCAGTGCGTGTTCCACGAGCGTGATGAGGGCGCTCTTGGCGTCGGCGCGGTGGCGGGCGTCGGTGGTGATGATGGGGGTGTCGGGGCCGATCTGGAGGGCTTCGCGGACCTCGTCGGGGGTGTACGGCTGGTGGCCGTCGAAGCCGTTGAGGGCGATGACGAAGGGGAGCCCGCTGTTCTCGAAGTAGTCGACGGCGGGGAAGCAGTCGGCGAGGCGGCGGGTGTCCACCAGGACGACGGCGCCGATGGCGCCGCGGACGAGGTCGTCCCACATGAACCAGAAGCGGTCCTGTCCGGGGGTACCGAAGAGGTACAGGATCAGGTCCTGGTCCAGGGTGATGCGGCCGAAGTCCATGGCCACGGTCGTGGTGGTCTTGTCGCCGGTGTGGGTGAGGTCGTCGATTCCGGCGGACGCGGACGTCATGACGGCCTCGGTACGCAGCGGGTTGATCTCCGAGACGGCACCGACGAACGTGGTCTTGCCCACGCCGAAGCCGCCCGCCACCACGATCTTCGCGCTGGTGGTCGAACGGCCGCCGCCTCCGGCGCCGCCGCTAGAGCTTGCGAAGTCCACTGAGCACCCTTTCCAGCAGCGTCACGTCCGGCGTACCGCCGGCCTCTCCATTGCCCGGCTGGTGGATCGCCACCATGCCCGCCTCCGCCAGGTCGGCGACGAGGATCCGCGCCACACCCAGCGGCATCGACAGCAGCGCCGACACCTCCGCCACCGACTTCACCTCACGGCACAGGTGGCAGATCCGCTGGTGCTCGGGAAGCAGGCTTCCCACGTGCGCCGGGTCGGCGGTCGTGCTGACCAGCGCCTCGATGGCGAGCTGGTAGCGCGGCCGGGTCCGTCCGCCGGTCATGGCGTACGGACGGACCAGCGGCTGATCGCCTTCGTGTCCGTACGCGGCGTCCAAGGACGCGCCGTACGGATCGTGAGAGGCGGTGGGCGGGGTCATGGATCCTCCGGGTCGTGACAGCAGGTCCACTGCGTGCCGTCGTGACGGGGCCGGTGGGGGGCCGGATGGGGCGGCCGACAAATGAACAAGAACGAGAGGCGGTACGTACACGAGGGGGGAGGGAGTACGTACCGCCCCGG
Source organism: Streptomyces sp. NPDC045998 (assembly GCF_056430285.1). NCBI lineage: Bacteria > Bacillati > Actinomycetota > Actinomycetes > Kitasatosporales > Streptomycetaceae > Streptomyces > Streptomyces sp. NPDC045998. Next base: position 184,973 of record NZ_JBWKLJ010000003.1, on the reverse strand, counting down.
GGTTGAGCTAACGGAGCAGGCTGCCCTGGAGCTCGGCTCTGAGGTCCGGGGTCAGAACGCTGCCGGCCCGGTCGACCAGCAGCGTCATCTCGTAGCCGACGAGGCCGATGTCGCAGTCGGGGTGCGCGAGCACCGCCATGGAGGAGCCGTCCGAGATCGACATGATGAAGAGGAAACCGCGTTCCATCTCCACCACGGTCTGCGCGACCGGCCCGCCTTCGAAGATCCGGGACGCCCCCGCGGTCAGCGAGGTCAGTCCGGACGCCACGGCCGCGAGCTGGTCCGCGCGGTCGCGGGGGAATCCCTCCGACATGGCCAGCAGCAGGCCGTCGGCGGAGACCACCACGGTGTGGGACACCCCGGGGGTGTTGTCCACGAAGCTGGTGATCAACCAGTTCAGGTTCTGCGCCGCTTGGCTCATCGGGCTCAACTAACGCTCCTGCGGGTGAGTGGGGCCGATATTGAAGCTGCCAGTCGTCGAGCCGCCTGCCTGGCGGCCCTGCTGGATGCCCCGTCGGAGGTTGGTCAGCCGACCGCGCACGTCGTCGGGCGCGCGCGAGACCTGCGGACCGGACTGGTGCTGCTGCTCCTGCGCGGTGCCCGGCACCAGGTTGGCGCGCGGCACCCGCTTGGGCAGGCCGGACGTGGTGACGCCACCGGCCGCGGGCTTGCGGACCCGCTCGGCCTGGCGCACCAGTTCGTCGTTGGGGGACGTGCGCCAGGCGGCCGTGGTGGCCGCGTCCGGCCGGGCGGCCGCGCGCTGCTGCTGGGCCGGCTGCTGCGGTACGACGGGGACGGGAACCGTCTGGTCGTGCGCGGCGAACCGGTCCTGCTGCTGCTGGGCCTGCTGCTGGGCCTGCTGCTGGTGCTGCTGCTGGGACTGCTGCGGCTGGGCCTGCTGGTTTTGGGCCTGCTGGTTCGGCTGCTGGGCCTGGCGGCCGTCCTGCTGCGCGGAACCGTGGAACCAGTTGGTCTCCAGCGTGTCGTACAGCGGCGTGCGACCGTCCCCCGACTGCGGAGCGGCCGGCAGCGCGTACTGACCGGTGGCCTCGGGCTCCTCGTGGCCGCGCGGCGCGTCCAGCGGCGTGGTCCGCTGCTGCGGGGGCACGGGGGCCTGGTCGCTGCCCCAGCTGGTGGTCTGCGGGCGCGAGGGGCGCTGCGGCTGCTGCTGGGCCGGCTGCTGGGGCTGGCGTGCCTGCTGCGGCTGCTGCTGCTGCGGGGAGCCTCCGGGCAGTTCGGCACGCGGACCGCCGGAGGCCCCGGGCAGCTGCTGCTGCCGGCGCCGGGCCGGCTGCTGGCCCTGCTGCCGGCCCCGCTGGGGTCCGGCCTGCGGGGCGTTCGCCTGTGAGGCGCCCGTCTGCGGGGCCTGGGTGTTCTGCCAGATGTCCGAGCGGGTCGGGATGCCCCCGGTCGCGGGGTCACCGGCGCCGTTGAAGGAGCCCGCGAGGCCCGCGTCCTGACGCTGCGGTTCCTGCGGCTGCGGGGACTGGGGCTGCTGCGGCTGCTGGTGCTGGGTCTGCTGCGGCTGGTTCGGCCGGGCGTGCTGGCCCTGCCGCGCAGGCTGCTGACCGCCGGGCTGACCGGGCTGACCGGCCTGCGCCGTCCGGCCCGCGGAGCCCGCGCCGCCCACCTGACCGCGCGCCGCACCGGCACCGGCACCGACACCGGCTCCGGCGCCGAAGCCCGCACCGGGGCCGCCCTGGCCGCCGGGACCACCGGGCAGGCCGGGCCGACCGCCACCGGCCGCACCCGGGCCGCCGGTCAGACCCGCCCGGCCACCGGCCGGGCCCTGCGGCATCGCGCCCTGGCCACCGGGGCCACCGGGGCCGCCCGGACCGCCCTGGCCCGGCTTGCCCGGGAGCTTGCCGCCCTGGGCGACGTCCACGGGGAGCATGACCAGTGCCGTCGTACCGCCCGAGTCGGACGGCCGCAGCTGGATGCGGATGCCGTGTCGCAGGGACAGGCGGCCGACCACGAACAGACCCATGCGCCGGGAGACCGACACGTCCACGGTGGGCGGCGACGCCAGTCGCTCGTTGATCGCGGCGAGGTCCTCGGGGGAGAGGCCGATGCCGGTGTCGTGGATCTCGACGAGCACGCGCCCGTCGGGCAGGGCGTGACCGGTGACGCGCACCTTGGTCTGCGGCGAGGAGAACGACGTGGCGTTCTCCAGCAGCTCGGCGAGGAGGTGCACGAGGTCGTTGACGACGCGGCCGGCGACCTCGGTCGCCGGGACCGAGGCGAGCTCGATGCGCTCGTACTGCTCCACCTCGGACGCGGCGGCGCGGAGCACGTCGACGAGCGGGACGGGCCGGGTCCACCGGCGCCCCGGCTCCTCACCGGCGAGGACGAGCAGGTTCTCACCGTTACGGCGCATACGCGTCGCGAGGTGGTCGAGCTTGAAGAGCGAGGACAGCTGGTCCGGGTCGGCCTCGCGCGACTCCAGCTCGGAGATAAGCGACAGCTGACGCTGGATCAGACCCTGGGAGCGGCGCGAGAGGTTGGTGAACATCGCGTTGACGTTGCCCCGCAGCAGGGCCTGCTCGGCGGCGAGGCGGACCGCCTCGCGGTGCACGTCGTCGAAGGCCGCGGCCACCTGGCCGATCTCGTCCCGGGAGTGCACACCGACCGACTCCACGGACGTGTCCACGTCCTGCGGGTCGGACTCGGACAGCTGCTTGACCAGCTCGGGCAGGCGCTCCTGGGCGACCTTGGTCGCGGTGTCCTGGAGGCGGCGCAGCGAGCGGATCATGGAGCGGGCCACCACGAAGGCGCCGATCAGCGAGACGCCGAGGACGAGCAGGATGAGCGCACCGTTGATGATGGCGTCGCGCTGCTCCTCCTGGCGCAGCTCACGGGCCTTGGTGTCCATCTCGCCGAGGAGCTGGAACTCGATGCGCTTCATGGCCTGGATCTTGGAGTCGTACTCGTCGGTCCAGTCCAGGTAACCGCGCGGCGGCTGGGTCTCCATGCCGCTGGCGTCGTTCAGCACGCGGTCCGCGTACTTGTCGGCCTCGACGATGTTGGGGTTGCCGGTGTTGAGCGGGGCCAGCAGGTCCGTGGCGTCGCCGCCGGAGGACGAGTAGATCGCCTGGAAGGACTGCAGGGCCGCGCGCTCGTTGCTGCGGGCGGCCTGGCCGTAGAGGCGGTCGTTCGGGTTGAGGTTGCCCTTCTCCCGGTCGCTCTTCGGCAGCGCGGCGGCGATGATCGCGCGCTGGATGGACGCGTACTCCTTGGCGGACGAGAACGCCGCCAACGCACGCGTGCGCTTGATCATGTCGGGGTTGCTGGTCGCCTGGGCCATGTCCTGGGAGAGGCTCAGCAGCGACTCGATCAGCCGGCTGTAGCGCTCGACCGTCTGCGAGTGCTGCACGCCGTCCTTGTAGGCGTCCTTGCGGATGTCCCCGAGGGTGATCACCTGGGTGGCGATCTGGTTCACGTTCGACCGGATCGACTGCAGGGCCTCGTCGTCCTGGGTGTCGCCGATCTCCTCGGTGGCGTCCAGGAAGGCCTTCTGCGCGAGGTCGGCCGTCTTGCGCTTCTCGGTGATCTTGTAGTCCGAGCTAATCGGACCGTCCGCGTCGGTGCGGTTGGCGAGCGGGCCCGCCGTCAGGTCGCGCTCCTCCTGGAGCGCCTGGGCGAGGTCGGTCGCCTCTTTGGTGAGCTTGGTGAGCAGCTGCATGTGATCCAGCTGCTCCATGTCGTTCATGGACTCGTTGATACGGAGTCCACCCAGCGTGGTCGCGGCGACCACGGGCAGGGCGAGCAGGGAGACGAGACGGGTGCTGATGCGCCAGTTGCGCAGGGCTATTCGGGAGCCGGCGTCACTCGGCCCGGCGCCCTTGCCCTTGGCGCCCTTCGCGGCCTTGGTGCCCTTGACACCCTTGCCCTTCGGAGCGGCCGGGGACTCGGAGCCGCCCGGTGCGGCACTCCCGCGGCCGGCGCCGTCACCGGCGGCCGCCTGTCCGGGGTTCTGGGTGCGCTGGGGTGAGGAGCCGCGGTCGGTCCCGCCGCGCGGCTCCTGCTCCGCCGCAGCTTCCCCTCGGCCCTTGCGGGCCGGGGGAGACCCCATGCCATCCCTCTTGAAACGTCCCTGCACTAGCGTCGCAACCTCTGGACCAGGCGTCCCTCCGCGTGAACGGAGAGGACGATGTCGGCGTCGTGGAGCGCGAGTCGCGCTCCATGGTGGTCGTGAGTGACCGGCGCAGATCCCCTTCCCGCCGCCGCTTCGGCGCTGCGTTGCGCCCGCTGCGCGCCGGTCTGATTCCGCGGCGGTGCGTGGAATTCCAGCACAGTGCCGGAACTCCAACAAGGGCGACGGTACCCACCCCGGGCCCGGTCGCGGAGTGTGCGCGGCGGCTCACCGTACGTGGAAGCCGTTAGGGGAGGAAACGGACTTCAGTGGACGAGTCGCTTACGGGCGGGGGGTGTCCTAGTCGCCATGATCAGGAGCGGAATGGGCGCTTCACACGTGCAATGTCCGTTTTCACTGGTCCAACCAGCGGCCTGAAACGTCCGGATTGTCCATGCTGTCGTGAGCAAACTCACATATAGATCGGTGCCTCTTACCGCTATGGGCGGGGAATCGAATGTTTAGCCTGACGCTTTACATAGACACCCGTTCTGTAAGCCCCTACCTGCCGAGGTCCGACCCACCGATGAAGACGACGATGATCATCCGCTCCATCGCCAACCCCCGCCGCACCACCCTGGCGCACCTGGCCGACGCCGGTGAGCTCGCCCAGGGCGTGAAGCCGGAGCACCCGACGGACCTCCCGGCCAGCACCGCCAACCCGCGGCGCACGACCCTCATGGACGCCCCGGTCCCCGCCGCGCGGTAATCCGGCAGGTCGGCCGCGCCTCCCGCGTTAGCCTGGAGCGTCAGACTCCAGTCACCAGCGGAAGTAAGGGGCACGGCATCCCGTGCGCATCGCCAGGTTCTCCATCGACGGCAATGTCGCCTTCGGCGCGGTCGAGGGCGACGCCGCCCCCGGCACCGAGGGCGGTCTCGTCCTCGACATCATCAAGGGTATTCCGTACGGGGACTTCGAACTCAGCGGGACCAAGGTCCCGCTGAGCAAGGTCCGCCTCCTGCCGCCCGTCCTCCCGAACAAGGTCGTGGCCATCGGCCGCAACTACGCGGAGCACGCCGCGGAGCTCGGCAACGAGGTCCCCGACGTCCCCGTCGCCTTCTTCAAGCCCACCACCTCGGTGATCGGCTCCGGCGACGCCATCGAGTACCCCACCTTCTCGAACGAGCTCCACCACGAGGCGGAGCTCGCCGTCGTGATCGGCCGCATGTGCCGCGAGGTCCCGCGCGAGCGCGTCAAGGACGTCGTCTTCGGCTACACCTGCGCCAACGACGTCACCGCGCGCGACGTCCAGCAGCGCGAGAAGCAGTGGGCCCGCGCCAAGGGCTTCGACACCTCCTGCCCGCTCGGCCCCTGGGTGGAGACCGACCTCGACCCGGGCGACCTCACGATCCAGTGCACGGTCAACGGCGAACAGCGCCAGCTGGGTCGTACGAGCGACATGATCCGCTCCGTGGAGGACCTGGTCGTCCACATCACCGAGGCCATGACGCTGCTCCCCGGCGACGTCATCCTCACGGGCACCCCGGCCGGAGTCGGACCGCTCAACGTCGGCGACGAGGTCGCCGTCACCATCGAAGGCATCGGCACTCTCACCAACAAGGTGATCAAGCGTGGCTAACGCGATCCGCGTACGTTTCTGTCCCTCGCCGACCGGCAACCCCCACGTGGGCCTGGTCCGCACCGCCCTGTTCAACTGGGCCTTCGCCCGGCACCACCAGGGCACCATGGTCTTCCGCATCGAGGACACCGACGCGGCCCGCGACTCGGAGGAGTCCTACCACCAGCTCCTCGACTCGCTGCGCTGGCTCGGCCTCGACTGGGACGAGGGCCCCGAGGTCGGCGGCCCCCACGCGCCGTACCGCCAGTCGCAGCGCATGGAGATCTACAAGGAGATCGCCGACAAGCTGCTCGCCGGCGGCCACGCGTACCGCTGCTACTGCACCGCCACCGAGCTCGACGAGCGCCGCGAGGCCGCCCGCGCCGCCGGCAGGCCCTCCGGCTACGACGGCACGTGCCGCGACCTCACCGCCGAGCAGAAGGCGGCGTACGAAGCGGAGGGCCGCGAGTCGATCGTCCGCTTCCGGATGCCCGACGAGCCGATCACCTTCACCGACCTGGTCCGCGGCGAGCTCACCTTCACCTCGGAGAACGTCCCGGACTACGGCATCGTCCGCGCCAACGGCGCCCCCCTCTACACGCTCGTCAACCCCGTCGACGACGCGCTGATGGAGATCACCCACGTCCTGCGCGGCGAGGACCTGCTCTCCTCCACCCCGCGCCAGATCGCCCTCTACAAGGCGCTGATCGAGCTGGGCGTCGCCAAGACCATCCCCGCCTTCGGCCACCTGCCGTACGTCATGGGCGAGGGCAACAAGAAGCTCTCCAAGCGCGACCCGCAGGCCTCGCTGAACCTCTACCGGGAGCGCGGCTTCCTCCCCGAGGGCCTGCTGAACTACCTCTCGCTCCTCGGCTGGTCCTTCTCCGCCGACCAGGACGTCTTCACCATCCCCGAGATGGTCGAGAAGTTCGACATCGCGGACGTCAACGCCAACCCGGCCCGCTTCGACCTGAAGAAGGCCGAGGCGATCAACGCCGACCACATCCGCCGCCTGGACGTGAAGGCGTTCGCCGAGGCCTGCGAGCCCTGGCTGCGCGCCCCGCACGCCCCCTGGGCCCCGGAGGACTTCGACCGCGCGGCCTGGGAGGCCATCGCGCCGCACGCCCAGACCCGTCTGACCGTGCTCTCCGAGATCACGCAGAACGTCGACTTCCTCTTCCTCCCGGAGCCCGTCGAGGACGAGGCGTCCTGGCAGAAGGCCATGAAGGAGGGCTCCGACGCCCTGCTGCGCACGGCCCGCGCCAAGCTGGAGGCGGCCGACTGGACCAGCCCCGAGTCCCTCAAGGAGGCCGTCCTCGCCGCCGGCGAGGAGCACGGCCTCAAGCTCGGCAAGGCCCAGGCCCCGGTCCGCGTCGCGGTCACCGGCCGCACGGTCGGCCTGCCGCTCTTCGAGTCCCTGGAGATCCTCGGCAAGGACCGCACGCTGGCCCGCATCGACGCGGCCCTGGCGAAACTCGGCGCCTGACCCCGGCCCGGCGGTACCGTCGGGACCATGCCGATCCGCGCGGTCCTCTGGGACATCGACACTGTGCCGATTCGGGGGATAACCCCCGAACCCCCAGCAGGGGCGGCGCTCGGCGATACGGTTGCACCATGCCGATCCGCGCGGTCCTCTGGGACATCGACACTGTGCCGATTCGGGGGATAACCCCCGAACCCCCAGCAGGGGCGGCGCTCGGGGATACGGTTGCACCATGCCGATCCGCGCGGTCCTCTGGGACATCGACGACACGATCTTCGACTACGCCAGCGCCGACCGCGCCGGAATGCTGCACCATCTGAAGGCCGAGGGCCTGGTGGACGGATACGACTCCGTCGACCAGGCCCTCAGCCGTTGGAAGGAGCTCACCACGCACCACTGGCGCCGCTTCGAGGCGGGTGGCGTGGCCTTCGAGGACCAGCGCCGGGACCGGGTGCGCGACTTCGTGGGGCGGTCGCTGAGCGACGCGGAGGCCGACGAGTGGTTCGGGCGGTACCTGCGGCACTACGAGGCCGCCTGGGTGCTCTTCCCGGACACCCTGCCCGTGCTGGACGTCCTGGCGGCCGACTACCGCCACGCCGTCCTGTCGAACTCCAGCATCCGCAACCAGGAGCGCAAGCTGCGGTCCCTGGGCGTGCGCGACCGGTTCGAGGCGCTGCTGTGCGCGGCCGAGCTGGGCGTCGCCAAGCCCGCGCCGGAGGCGTTCCACGCCGCCTGCGACGTCATGAACCTGCCGCCCGAGGAGGTGGCGTACGTGGGGGACCAGCCCGACATCGACGCCCGGGGCGCCGTCGAGGCGGGCCTGAAGGGCATATGGCTGGATCGCACGGGGGTCGGCGGGCGGCCCGAGCTGATCAGGATCACCGGCCTCGACCAGCTCCCTGGGGTGCTCCGCCGGCTGCGCGGCGATACCCGTTTTGGAGCCCAGGACACCTTCGGGTAATGTTCTTCCTGCGCCGAGGGGAGCGGGCCGAAAAGCCCGAAACTCCAGAGCGTAACCCGAACAAAACCCTCGCGAGGGGGTTGAGTTTTGGTGGCCTATGGTGTAATTGGCAGCACGACTGATTCTGGTTCAGTTAGTCTTGGTTCGAGTCCAGGTAGGCCAGCTCGCAGAGCTCATCTGCAAAGCCCCCGTTGTGTAGCGGCCTAGCACGCTGCCCTCTCAAGGCAGTAGCGCCGGTTCGAATCCGGTCGGGGGTACAGATCCTTCCCGCGTGACCGCCTGGGTAGCTCCCATGGTCACGATGCAGGATCGCTAGGGCCCCCGTTGTGTAGCGGCCTAGCACGCCGCCCTCTCAAGGCGGTAGCGCCGGTTCGAATCCGGTCGGGGGTACCAACTGGTCTAAACCACCAGTGGCCTATGGTGTAATTGGCAGCACGACTGATTCTGGTTCAGTTAGTCTTGGTTCGAGTCCAGGTAGGCCAGCGGATCGTACAGCGTACAGATCTTGCCCCCGTTGTGTAGCGGCCTAGCACGCCGCCCTCTCAAGGCGGTAGCGCCGGTTCGAATCCGGTCGGGGGTACGCATAGAGGAAGCCCTCCCCAGCAGGGGAGGGCTTCTTCGCGTTCCTGGCGCGTTCCTGGTGTAAAGGGACAACTCCGCCCCGCCGCTGCGGCGTTGAAGCGGCGGGGTCGAAGAGGGAAGCAGGGCGGGGTCAGCCGGAGCGGCGCAGCGCCTCGGTCAGGCGCGCGGCCGCGTCGATGACCGCCTGGGCGTGCATGCGCCCCGGGTGGCGCGTCAGACGCTCGATCGGGCCCGACACGGACACGGCGGCCACCACGCGGTTCGACGGGCCCCGTACGGGCGCGGAGACCGACGCCACGCCCGGCTCGCGCTCGCCGATCGACTGGGCCCAGCCGCGGCGCCGCACGCCCGACAGGGCCGTCGCCGTGAAGCGGGCGCCCTGGAGGCCGCGGTGCAGCCGCTCCGGCTCCTCCCAGGCCATGAGGATCTGGGCCGAGGAGCCGGCCTTCATGGTGAGCGTGGAGCCGACCGGCACGGTGTCCCGCAGACCGGACAGCCGCTCCGCCGCGGCGACGCAGATGCGCATGTCGCCCTGGCGCCGGTAGAGCTGCGCGCTCTCCCCGGTCACGTCACGCAGATGAGTCAGTACCGGTCCGGCCGTGGCCAGCAGGCGGTCCTCACCGGCCGCGGCGGCGAGCTCCGCCAGCCGCGGTCCGAGGATGAACCGGCCCTGCATGTCCCTCGCCACCATCCGGTGGTGTTCCAGTGCCACGGCAAGGCGATGTGCCGTGGGTCGTGCGAGCCCGGTCGCCGCGACCAGCCCGGCGAGGGTGGCCGGACCGGACTCCAGGGCGCTCAGAACCAGAGCTGCCTTGTCGAGAACGCCGACGCCGCTAGAGTTGTCCATGCAACGATATTCACGTCTCACTCTGTGAAACGCAAGTTCAATTTTCCAGGGAACTTGCGACCCTGTACTCACGGCCCGCGGACCAACGGGTCCCAAGCCGGCGTCCGGCACGTGGAACGGGGTACGGACGCGGGCCCCACAGATCTCTAGAGGTGCCGGCCCAAGACGCCGGCCGGAGGGAAAGCGATGGGTAGGACTCTCGCGGAGAAGGTCTGGGACGACCACGTCGTCCGGCGCGCCGAAGGCGAGCCCGACCTCCTCTACATCGATCTGCACCTGCTGCACGAGGTGACCAGCCCCCAGGCCTTCGAGGGGCTCCGCCAGGCGGGCCGGCAGGTGCGGCGGCTCGACCTCACCATCGCCACCGAGGACCACAACACGCCGACCCTCGACATCGACAAGCCCATCGCCGACCCGGTCTCCCGGGCGCAGCTGGAGACCCTGCGCAAGAACTGCGCCGAGTTCGGGGTCCGCCTGCACCCGCTGGGCGACGTCGAGCAGGGCGTCGTCCACGTCGTGGGACCCCAGCTGGGCCTGACCCAGCCGGGCACCACCGTGGTCTGCGGTGACTCCCACACCTCCACGCACGGCGCCTTCGGCGCTCTGGCGTTCGGCATCGGCACCTCCCAGGTCGAGCACGTGCTGGCCACCCAGACGCTGCCCATGGCCCGCCCGAAGACCATGGCGATCACCGTGGACGGCGAGCTGCCCGAGGGCGTCACCGCCAAGGACCTGATCCTGGCGATCATCGCCCGGATCGGCACCGGCGGCGGCCAGGGCTACGTCCTGGAGTACCGCGGTTCCGCCATCGAGAAGCTCTCGATGGAGGCCCGGATGACCATCTGCAACATGTCGATCGAGGCCGGCGCCCGCGCGGGCATGATCGCCCCGGACGAGACCACCTTCGCCTACCTGAAGGGCCGCCCGCACGCCCCGCAGGGCGAGGACTGGGACGCGGCGGTCGCGTACTGGAAGACGCTGAAGACGGACGACGACGCCGTCTTCGACGCCGAGGTCGTCATCGACGCCACCGCGCTGTCCCCGTTCGTCACCTGGGGCACCAACCCCGGCCAGGGCGCGCCGCTTTCGGCGAACGTCCCCGACCCCGCTTCGTACGAAGACGCTTCGGAGCGGCTGGCGGCGGAGAAGGCCCTGGAGTACATGGGGCTGACCGCCGGGCAGGCGCTGCGCGACATCAAGGTCGACACCGTCTTCGTGGGCTCCTGCACCAACGGCCGCATCGAGGACCTGCGCGCCGCGGCGGGCATCCTGGACGGCCGCAAAGTCGCCGACGGCGTACGGATGCTGGTCGTCCCCGGCTCGGTCCGGGTGGCCCTGCAGGCCGTCGAGGAGGGCCTGGACAAGGTCTTCAAGGAGGCCGGCGCCGAATGGCGGCACGCGGGCTGCTCCATGTGCCTGGGCATGAACCCCGACCAACTGGCGCCCGGTGAGCGTTCCGCGTCCACCTCCAACCGCAACTTCGAGGGCAGGCAGGGCAAGGGCGGCCGCACCCACCTGGTGTCGCCGCAGGTCGCCGCCGCCACCGCGGTGCTCGGCCATCTGGCCTCGCCCGCCGACCTGTCCGAAGCCCCCGCGACCGCCGGAGTCTGAGCAACCATGGAAGCCTTCACCACCCACACCGGCCGGGCCGTTCCGCTGCGCCGCAGCAACGTCGACACCGACCAGATCATCCCGGCGCACTGGCTGAAGAAGATCACCCGGGACGGGTTCGAGGACGGGCTGTTCGAGGCCTGGCGCAAGGACCCCGAGTTCGTCCTCAACCGCCCCGAGCGGCAGGGTGCCACCGTCCTGGTGGCCGGTCCGGACTTCGGCACCGGCTCCTCGCGCGAGCACGCCGTCTGGGCGCTGCAGAACTACGGCTTCAAGACCGTCATCTCGTCCCGCTTCGCGGACATCTTCCGCGGCAACTCGCTGAAGAACGGCCTGCTCACGGTCGTCCTCGACCAGAAGGTCGTGGACGCGCTGTGGGAGCTCACCGAGGCCGACCCGCAGGCCGAGATCACCGTCGACCTCCAGGACCGACAGGTGCGCGCCGAGGGCATCGTCGCCGACTTCGAGCTCGACGAGAACGCCCGCTGGCGGCTGCTGAACGGCCTGGACGACATCAGCATCACGCTGCGGGAAGAGGCCGACATCGCGGCGTACGAGGCGAAGCGCCCCGCCTACAAGCCGCGGACCCTCCCGGTCTGACCCACCACGCCCCTTCCGGTGCCCCCGGCCGATCGACGGCCGGGGGCACCGGTGTGTGCGCCCTCCGGCAGCTTCTTCAGGTTGGCGTGAAAGTGACCTTGCCGGGCAGTGGAATGACGTGCGCGGGGCCATCCGGCTGACACCTCCCGCGTGTGTCGCGGCTTCTCCGGAGCCGCCTTTCCGGCGCGGCGCGGCGCACCCCAACTCACCCCGTACAAAGGGGGTTTGAGGCCCGGCCCGGGGGTACCCGAATGCCGTCCGGGCAAGCGGTGAAAGGCCGTTGGGGCATGACAGTTACCCCCTACGGAGGCGACAACTCGCCCCAGATGGCACAATCGGTGCATGGAACGCGACAGCCAACTCCAGCTCTACGAGGCGGTCGCAGCCCGACTAAAAGAAGCGCACACCCGCGTGCGCGCACTGCAAGTCCCGGAGGGCGTAAGGATGGCGCTGTCCCGGAAGCTGTTGGCCATCACGGCGGCGGCGAAGCACGATCTCGCAGGCGCCGCACAGCGCCTGGACCGGTTGATGAAGGACCTCGACGAGGGCCGATTCCCTGAAGGTGACTAACACTCCGAACTCCGCAGCCGCCTACTTCGTTGCGGCACTAGGGTGATTAGCCCGTTTCGTGTTTGATTTGCGGTATATATCTGCCTAACGTGCGAAAAAGCTTGAACACTTTCGTTCCGGCAATGTCTCCGAAGGGGAAGACGTGAACAAGGCGCAGCTCGTAGAAGCGATTGCCGACAAGATGGGCGGTCGCCAGCAGGCCGCCGATGCCGTCGACGCGGTGCTCGACGCGATCGTGCGTGCCGTGGTCGCCGGTGACCGTGTCTCGGTCACCGGCTTCGGCTCGTTCGAGAAGGTGGACCGTCCGGCCCGCTACGCCCGCAACCCGCAGACCGGTGAGCGCGTACGGGTCAAGAAGACCTCGGTTCCGCGCTTCCGCGCAGGTCAGGGCTTCAAGGACCTGGTGAGCGGCTCCAAGAAGCTGCCCAAGGGCGGCGAGGTGGCGGTCAAGAAGGCGCCCAAGGGCAGCCTTTCCGGCGCGCCGCCCACCATCGCCAAGGCCGTGGGCAAGAAGGCCGCCGCCAAGAAGACCACCGCCGCCGCGGCGAAGAAGACGGCGGCCGCCAAGAAGGCGACCCCGGCGAAGAAGACCACGGCCACCGCCGCGAAGAAGACCACCGCGAAGAAGGCCCCCGCCAAGAAGACCACCACGGCGGCGGCCAAGAAGGCGACCCCGGCGAAGACCACGGCCGCCAAGAAGACCGCGCCGGCGAAGAAGGCCACCGCGAAGAAGGCCCCCGCCAAGAAGACGACGGCCCGCAAGACCACCGCCAAGAAGACCACCGCCGCGCGCAAGTAAGCGCCGCAGGCCCACCGGGCCCCTCACGCGCCGGGCCGGGCTCCCAGAAGGGGAGCCCGGCCCGCGGTGCGTCGTCGAGAACCCGCTCGGTCGGGCCCGGTCGGTCGGGCCCGGACGTCAGGCCCGGTCGGTCAGAACGTCTGCAGCGTGATGAGCGTGATGCGGAGGGAGTCGCCCTCGCCCTCCGTCTCGATCCGCACCCGCTGCCCCGGACGCAGCAGCCGCAGACCGCCGGCGTCGAAGGCCGGGGCGGCGAAGGGCACCGGCGTGCCGTCGTCGAGGAGGACGCTGCCGCTGCGGGATTCGGGGTCGTACGTGTACGCGGTGGCCTGCATGGACCGCAGCCTATCCGCCCGTCCGCACGACGCGGGCCGGAGGTTCGCCCACGGGCCAGCGTTCGGCGGTCCGCGGGCCCACGCCGAGCTCCAGGGCGGCCCGCAGATCCGCGCCGGTGTCCACGTCCCGGCGTACGGACACCACGCCGGCCGGCGGAATTTCCACCGCGCCCGACGACAAATGGCGGAGCCTGGACGCGCCGCCGAAAGCCGGGCGCAATTCCATTCCGGGCGCGGCCGCCAGCAATGTCGTACCGATTTCGGCGGCATCCGACAGAAATGCCCGCGGGAATTGCTCCGCCATTCCCAGGACCCGGCCCAGCTCCGCCGGGCGCAGCGCCGGCAGATCCGCGTTGAGGGCCGCGACCGGAGCGCCGGGGTGCCGCGCGCGGGCCACGTCCGCCCCGTACGCCAGTGCGGCGTTCAGCCCCGCGGCCGGGGCGTCCGGCACCACGGCGGCCCCCAGCGCGCTCAGCGCCTCCGCCGCCAGCGGGTCGTCCGTGACGACCACCACATCCCGCACCGCCGGACAGGACAGCGCCGCGGCCACCGTGTCCTGCGCGAACGCCAGCGCGAGCCGGGGCCTGAGCAGGGGGCCGACGGCGTCGGCGAGCCTGCTCTTGGCCAGCGGCAGGGGTTTGAGGGGTACGACCAGGGACCAGGGGCCGGTCGGACCGGCCGGTCCGGTGGTGTTCGCGGGGAGCTCTCCGTCCTTGCGCATCGCGCCCATTGTCCACAGCCCGGACGGGCGCTGTCCGAGGCGGGGCGTACGGTGTTCTCGACAGACCAGGGGCCTGGGGCGACACTTGACCCCCGGCAAAGCAGCCCAGAGGAAGGTGTCCGAGTGTCCCGCCGCAGAATCGGCTTCTGGTACCGCCTGGCGGCGGTCATCGCAAAACCACCACTGGTGGTTCTGTTCAAGCGGGACTGGCGGGGAATGGAGCACATTCCGGCCGAGGGCGGATTCATCACCGCGGTCAACCACAACTCCTATCTGGACCCGCTGTCGTACGCCCACTACCAGTACAACACCGGACGGGTCCCGCGTTTCCTGGCGAAAGCCGGGCTCTTCAAGGGCTCCTTCGTCGGCATGATGCTGACCAACACCGGACAGATCCCCGTCTACCGCGAGACGACCAACGCCCTGGACGCCTTCCGCGCCGCCGTCGCCGCCATCGAGCGCGGCGAGTGCGTCGCCTTCTACCCCGAGGGCACCCTGACCCGCGACCCCGACATGTGGCCGATGGCCGGCAAGACCGGCGCCGCGCGCGTCGCCCTGCTGACCAAGGTGCCCGTCATCCCGGTCGCCCAGTGGGGCGCCAACTTGGCGATGCCGCCGTACGCCAAGGAGAAGAAGCTCCGCCTCTTCCCGCGCAAAACCCTGATCGTGCAGGCCGGGCCGCCCGTCGACCTCGACCGGTTCTACGACAAGGAACCCACGCCCGAGGTGCTGCGCGAGGCGACCGAGGCCATCATGGCGGCGATCACCTCCCTGCTGGAGGAGGTCCGCGGGGAGAAGGCCCCCGACCAGCCGTACGACCACCGCAAGGCCCGCCTGGAACAGCGGCGCAGGGCCGCAGGGGAGGAAGCGAAGTGACACACCCCGACTCGGCGGGCCCGGCCCCGCGCCAGGCACCCGCCGGTGCGCCGGAGAAGGCACCCGCCAAGGAGTCCGCCAAGGCACCCGTCAAGGCGGCCGTCTTCGGAACCGGCTCCTGGGGCACGGCCTTCGGCATGGTCCTCGCCGACGCCGGCTGCGAGGTGACCCTGTGGGGCCGCCGCCGGGAGATCGCCGACGCGATCAACACCACCCGCACCAACCCGGACTACTTCCCGGGCGCCCGGCTCCCCGACTCCGTACGCGCCACCACCGACCCCGCCGAAGCGGCGCACGACGCCGACTTCACGGTCCTCGCCATCCCCTCCCAGACCCTCCGCGGCAACCTCGCCGACTGGGCACCCAAGCTGGCCCCCGGCACGGTCCTCGTCTCCCTGATGAAGGGCATCGAACTGGGCACCGCCAAGCGGATGAGCGAGGTCATCGAGGAGGTCGCCGACGTCTCCCCGGACCGGATCGCCGTCGTCACCGGCCCCAACCTCGCCAAGGAGATCGTCGCCCGCATGCCGGCCGCCGCCGTGGTCGCCTGCCGCGACGAAGCGGTCGCCCGC
The DNA here is from genome assembly GCF_056430285.1 of Streptomyces sp. NPDC045998. Taxonomy (NCBI): domain Bacteria; kingdom Bacillati; phylum Actinomycetota; class Actinomycetes; order Kitasatosporales; family Streptomycetaceae; genus Streptomyces; species Streptomyces sp. NPDC045998. The sequence continues at coordinate 169,325 of NZ_JBWKLJ010000003.1, read as the reverse complement.
CGGCTCCAGGCCGCCTGCCACACCCCGTACTACCGCCCGTACACCAACACCGACGTCGTCGGCTGCGAGCTCGCCGGCGCCGTGAAGAACGTCATCGGGCTGGCCGTCGGCATCGCCGACGGCATGGGCCTCGGTGACAACGCCAAGGGCTCCCTCATCACCCGGGGCCTCGCCGAGACCACCCGGCTCGGCATGGCCATGGGCGCCGACCCGCTCACCTTCTCCGGCCTCGCCGGCCTCGGCGACCTCGTCGCCACCTGCTCCTCCTCCCTCTCCCGGAACCACACCTTCGGCTTCAACCTCGGCAAGGGCATGACCCTGGAGGGGACCATCGCGGTCACCAGGCAGACCGCCGAAGGCGTCAAGTCCTGTGAGTCGGTGCTGGATCTGGCCCGGCGCCACGGCGTCGACATGCCCATCACCGAGACCGTCGTCGGCATCGTCCACGAGGGCAAGCCGCCGATCGTCGCCCTCAAGGAGCTGATGGCGCGCGCCGCCAAGCCCGAGCGGCGCTGACCCGAACAGACGGCCACTCGGTCGCTGACGCGGGGGGAGGGAGCAGGTACGCTCATCGCGATATGAGCAGCGAGAACCTCCCCACCAGCCCAGGGCGCAAGCCGCGCGTGGCCGTCGTCTTCGGCGGCCGCAGCTCCGAGCACGCCATCTCCGTCGTCACCGCCGGCGCCATCCTGCGCGCCATCGACCGGAGCAAGTACGACGTGCTGCCCATCGGCATCACCACGGACGGCCGCTGGGCGCTGACCGCCGACGAGCCGGAGCGGATGGCCATCGCCGACCGCGCGCTGCCGAGCGTCGCCGACCTCACCGAGTCGGCCGAGGGCACGGTCGTCCTCCCGGTCGACCCCGGCAGCCGCGAGGTCGTCTACAGCGAGCCGGGCGCCGTGCCCAAGGCGCTCGGCGACGTCGACGTGGTCTTCCCGATGCTCCACGGCCCGTACGGCGAGGACGGCACGCTCCAGGGCATGCTGGAACTCTCCGGGGTGCCGTACGTCGGCGCCGGCGTGCTCGCCTCGGCCGTCGGCCAGGACAAGGAGTACATGAAGCGGGTGTTCCAGTCGTACGGGCTGCCCGTCGGCCCGTACGAGGTCATCCGCCCCCGCGAGTGGGCGCGGGACCCCTCCGCCGCCCGCGACAGGATCCTCCGCTTCGCCGACGAGCACGGCTGGCCGCTGTTCGTGAAACCCGCCCGGGCCGGCTCCTCCTTCGGCATCACCAAGGTCGACGACCCCTCCCGGCTCGACGAGGCCATCGAGGAGGCGCGGCGCCACGACCCCAAGATCCTCGTGGAGGCGCTGCTCACCGGCCGCGAGATCGAGTGCGGCGTGCTGGAGTTCGAGGACGGCCCGCGCGCCAGCGCGCCCGCCTGGATCCCGCCGGTCACCGACCACGAGTTCTACGACTTCGAGGCCAAGTACATCGACTCGGCCTCCGGCGTGGTGCCCGCCCCGATCACCCCGGAGCAGACCGCCGAGGTGCAGCGGCTCGCGATCGCCGCGTTCGAGGCGGTCTCCTGCGAAGGCCTGGTCCGCGCGGACTTCTTCCTCACCGACGACGGCGAGTTCGTCATCAACGAGATCAACACGATGCCCGGCTTCACGCCGATCTCGATGTACCCGCGCATGTGGGAGGCGAGCGGCGTGGGCTACCAGGAGCTGATCGACCGGCTGATCCAGGCCGCGCTGAACCGCTCGACCGGCCTGCGCTGACCGTTCCGCGTGAGCGGGCCGCGCTGACCGGCCGGGGGCGGGAACCCGCCGGGCGCCTCACAGGCTCGGCGGGACGGCCTTCTTCACGGGCTCGGCGAAGACCGCCAGCGGGCCGGCGTCGTGCGCGTACCGCTCGTCCAGCGACACCTCCACGTACGCCTTGCGGTACGTGGAGGTGAAGCGCGGTCCGGTGCCCTCGCGCTGCTCCAGCAGCCAGTTCACGCCGTTCGCCTCGATCCCCTGTGCCTTGGGGTCGCTCATCCTGGCGGGCCGCGGGACGCCGCAGCGCAGTACGATCGCCCCGTCCCCCCATCCGGCGGTCAGCTCCGACTCCGGCTCCGGATCACTCCGGTCGAGTCCGGCGACGGTCGCGGGCAGCTCCTTGTCCAGCGCCCGGCAGACGGCCGCCTCCTCCGCCGACGGGCGGGGAACCGCGACCGACGGCCCGGCGTCGTCGCCGAAGGCGGAACAACCCGCGGAGGCCAGCAGGACGGCGGCGGCCGCGACGGCCGCCAGGGCGCCGCGGACGGCGGTGGCGGACGGGGAGGGCGAGGACCGGTGTCGAGACATCACCGGCCAAGGGTAGACGGGGGCTAGAGATGCACGACCGGACAGGTCAGAGTGCGGGTGATGCCCTCGACTTGCTGGACCCTCGCGACGACCATGCGGCCGAGCTCGTCGACCGTGTCGGCCTGGGCGCGCACGATCACGTCGTACGGGCCCGTCACGTCCTCGGCCTGGATCACCCCCGGGATCTTGGAGATGGTCTCGGCGACCGTCGACGCCTTGCCCACCTCGGTCTGAATAAGGATGTACGCCTGAACCACGGAACCTCCAGGGCGGCCACGAGGATCTTGTGGAAAGAGAAAGGGACGCCACGGTACCGCGTCGCCGCGGGCCGCGGGGAGACCTGCGCGGCCGGTGGCGTGCACGGTCGGCGTACAGGCACGGAACAGTTGACGGTCTACTTGACCTACGTGACGGTACCGAGAGCGACGACGGGCCGCGACCCGTCGCACGGTGCGTCCACGATGACATGGAGAGGTGAACCTCGGTGAAGGGCACTGTCGGAGAGCTCGGCGAGTTCGGGCTCATCAGGGAGCTCACCTCCCGGCTCACCTCCACCCCGGCGGTACGGATCGGGCCGGGCGACGACGCCGCGGTCGTGGCCGCGCCCGACCGGCGCGTGGTGGCCAGCACGGACATCCTGCTGGAGGGACGGCACTTCCGCCGCGACTGGTCCACCGCCTACGACGTCGGCCGCAAGGCCGCCGCCCAGAACCTGGCGGACATCGCCGCCATGGGCGCCGTACCGACCGCGCTGCTGCTCGGCCTGGTCGTGCCCGCCGAACTCCCGGTGACCTGGCCCACCGAGCTCATGGACGGCCTGCGCGACGAGTGCCAGGTCGCGGGCGCGGCGGTGGTCGGCGGCGACGTCGTACGCGGCGACACCATCACCGTCTCCATCACCGCCCTCGGCGACCTGCGCAACCACGAGCCGGTCACCCGCGGCGGCGCGCAGCCCGGCGACGTCGTCGCGTACACCGGCTGGCTCGGCTGGTCGGCGGCCGGTTACGCGGTCCTCTCGCGCGGCTTCCGTTCGCCGCGCGCCTTCGTCGAGGCGCACCGGCGGCCCGAACCGCCCTACCACGCGGGCCCCGCGGCGGCCGGGCTCGGCGCCACCGCCATGTGCGACGTCAGCGACGGTCTGATCGCCGACCTCGGTCACATCGCCGAGGCCAGCAAGGTCCGCATCGACCTGCGCTCCGGGCTCATCGACATCCCGACCCAGATGAACGACATCGGGCAGGCCGTCGGCGTCGACCCCATGCAGTGGGTCCTCACCGGGGGCGAGGACCACGCCATCGTCGCCACCTTCCCGCCGGACGTGAAGCTGCCCGCGCGCTGGAAGGTGATCGGCGAGGTGCTCAACCCGTCCGCCCTGCCCCAGGTGACCGTCGACGGCGCCCCCTGGCACACCCAGGGCGGCTGGGACCACTTCGGGGAGGGCGAGTGACCCGCCGTGCGCTCCCGAACGTCCTGACCGTCGCCGGCTCCGACTCCGGCGGCGGCGCCGGCATCCAGGCCGACCTGAAGACCATGCTGGCGCTCGGCGTCCACGGCATGAGCGTGATCACCGCCGTCACCGCGCAGAACTCCCTGGGCGTGCAGGGCGCCTGGGAACTGCCCGTGGAGGCGGTCTGCGCCCAGTACCGCAGCGTCGTGGACGACATCGGCGTCCAGGCCGTGAAGACCGGCATGCTGGCGTCCGCGCCCCTGGTGGAGGCGGTGGCGGAGCTGCTGGCCGGGACGGACGCGCCCGTGGTGGTCGACCCGGTGGGGGTCTCCAAGCACGGGGACTCCCTGCTGGCGGCCTCCGCGCTCGATTCCGTACGGACGAGGCTGCTGCCCGTCGCGACGGTGGCGACGCCGAACCTGGACGAGGTCGCCCAGCTCACCGGTGTGACCGTGGAGGGCGAGGACGACCTTCGGCGGGCCGCCGCGGCGGTGCTGGAGTACGGGCCGCGCTGGGCGCTGATCAAGGGCGGTCATCTCGCCGGTGACGCCGTGGACCTGCTCACGGACGGCTCCGAGGAGCACTGGCTGCGCGCGCCCCGGCACGACAACCGGCACACCCACGGCACGGGCTGCACGCTCGCCTCGGCCGTGGCGGCGGGCCTGGGCAAGGGCCTCGCGGTGCCGGAGGCCGTACGGGCCGCGAAGGAGTACGTGACCGGGGCCATCGCGGCCGGGTTCGCGCTGGGCGGCGGCATCGGCCCGGTCGACCACGGGTGGAACCGGCGCTCCTAGGCACGGCAAAAAGCCGGTCCACCGAGGTGGACCGGCTTTTCAAGGCAACCGCAGAGGCTGCGCTACGACGACACGTCGCCGGTATTAGCGCGAGACCTTGCCGGCCTTGATGCACGAGGTGCAGGCGTTGAGCCGCTTCGGCGTCCCACTGACCACGGCACGCACGCGCTGGATGTTCGGGTTCCAGCGACGGGACGTACGGCGGTGCGAGTGCGAGATGTTGTTGCCGAAGCCCGGCCCCTTGCCGCAGACGTCGCAGTTGGCAGCCACGGGTCACTCCAAAGACTTCAGATGCACTTACAGTGAAATCCGGCGAGCCGGAATCAGATCTGGTGACTGAAGTGGCGTTGCCGGGGGGTACGGCCCGATTTTCATCGGGCAACCGGAGCAGCATACAACGTCCGCTTCGGTACAACGAAACTACCACGGCCCGCCCGGCCCCCGCGTGGGGCCCCGGTGCCGGGCGGGGTCTACCCTGCGGTGCAGCCCCAGGCCCTTAGCCAAGGAGGACCGCCCCGGTGCCGCAGACTCTCGACTCCACCGTGGTGCGTACCTGGTGCTCACTCGCGCTGCAGGCGCTGGGCCGGGAGCGCGAGGAGATCGACGCGATCAACGTCTATCCGGTCGCCGACGGGGACACCGGCACCAACCTCTACCTCACCGTCGAATCCGCCTCCCAGGCGGTGGACGCCGTCTTCACCGCCATCGCCGCGCCCGACTTCGCCGACGCCGTCCGGGCCATGGCGCACGGCGCGCTGATCGGGGCGCGGGGCAATTCCGGGACGATCCTGGCGCAGCTGCTGCGCGGCATGAGCGAGGTGCTGGCCGAGGGCCGTGACGGGGATCACCTGGCACGGGCGCTGCGCCTGGCTGCCGCCTCCGCGCGGCAGGCCGTGGCCCACCCGGTCGAGGGCACCATCCTGAGCGTGGCCTCCGCGGCGGCGGACTCGACCGTTCCGGACGGCGCGGACGTGGTGGCGGTGGCGCGCGCCGCGTACGAGGGGGCGCGTACGGCGCTGGAGCGCACACCCGCGCAGCTCGCCGTGCTGGAGCGCGCCGGAGTCGTGGACGCGGGCGGGCGCGGGCTGGTCACGGTGCTGGGAGCGCTGGTCGAGGCGGTCTCGGGGCAGCCGGTGCGGGAGCGGCCGCCCACGCGGCCGGTACGGGCGCCGAGGGCGGCCGTGGCCGCACCCGGCGAGCCCTGCGCCGACGGCGGGCCCGCCTTCGAGGTCATCTACCTCCTGGAGGCCGACGACACGGCCGTGGCACGGCTGCGCGACCGGCTGGACGCGCTCGGCGACTCCCTCGTCGTCGTCGGCGGCGACGGCCTGTGGAACGTCCACGTCCACGTCGACGACGCGGGCGCGGCCGTGGAGGCCGGCGTCGAGGCGGGACGCCCGTACCGGATCCGGATCACCCACTTCGGTACGCCCGGCACCCAGGCGCCCCAGGAGCGCGCGGGGCGCGCCGTCGTCGCCGTCCTGCCCGGCGAGGGCCTCGCGGCGCTCTGCGCCGAGGCGGGCGCCACGACCGTACTGGCTCGGCCCGGCGAACCGCCCGCCAGCGGGGAGCTCCTCGACGCCATCCGCCGGGCCCACGCCCGCGAAGTGGTCCTCCTGCCGAACGACGCCGAGCTCCGGCACACCGCCGCGGCCGCCGCCGAACAGGCCCGCGCGCAGGGCATCCGGGTCGCGCTCGTCCCGACCCGCGCCGCCGTCCAGGGCATCGCCGCCCTCGCCGTCCACGAACCGGACCGCCGCTTCGACGAGGACGTGGTCGCGATGACCGCCGCCGCGGGCGCCACCCGCTACGGCGAACTGGCCGTCGCCGAGCACCGCTCCTTCACCTCGGCGGGCGTCTGCCAGGCCGGTGACGTCCTCGGCCTCATCGACGGCGACGTGGCGGTCATCGGCCACGACGTGGCCACCACGGCCGAGACGGTCCTGGACCGGATGCTCTCGGGGGGCGGCGAACTGGTCACCCTGGTCGTCGCCGAGGACGCCCCGGACTCCCTCGCCCGCCGCCTGGAGACCCACGTCCGCGAAACGCACCTGGCGGTCGACACGGTCACCTACTCCGGCGGCCCGCAGGCCCCGCTGCTGCTGATCGGCGTCGAATAGCGCGCGCACAGCGCCCGGACCGTGCCGAACAGCGCGTCCGTCCACAGGTGTGCCCGGCTGTCAGTGCCGTGGTGTGCAATGGGAGACGTGTCAGCCCTCGACGAACCACTGAAGAAGCAGCTCGGCGCCGCCACCGCCAAGGTGATGGCCGAGCACCTCGACCTGCACACCGTCGGCGACCTGCTGCACCACTACCCGCGGCGGTACGCCGAGCGCGGCGAGCTCACCACCCTCGCCGACCTGCCGCTGGACGAGCACGTCACCGTGGTGGCCCGCGTGGCCGACGCGCGCCTGCTGACCTTCAACGGCGCCAAGGGGCGCGGCCAGCGGCTCGAAGTCACCATCACCGACGGCAGCGGCCGCCTCCAGCTGGTCTTCTTCGGCAAGGGCGTCCACAAGCCCCACAAGGACCTGCTGCCGGGCACCCGCGCGATGTTCGCCGGCAAGGTCTCCGTCTTCAACCGCAAGACGCAGCTCGCCCACCCCGCGTACGAACTGCTGCGCGGCGAGGAGGGCGAGAGCGCCGTGGACAGCTGGGCGGGGGCGCTCATCCCGATCTACCCCGCCACCACCAAGCTGGAGTCCTGGAAGATCGCCAAGGCGGTCGACGCCGTCCTGCCCAGCGCGGCGGAGGCCCTCGACCCGCTGCCGCCCCGGCTGCGCGAGGGCCGCGGGCTCACCGCCCTGCCGGACGCCCTGCGCAAGATCCACCGGCCGCGCACCAAGGCGGACGTCGCCGAGGCCCGCGACCGCCTCAAGTGGGACGAGGCGTTCGTCCTGCAGGTCGCCCTCGCCCGCCGCCGGTACGCCGACACCCAACTGCCCGCCGTCGCCCGCAAACCCGCGCCCGGCGGGCTGCTGGACGCCTTCGACGCCAGGCTGCCGTTCACGCTCACCGAGGGCCAGGAGAAGGTCTCCCGCGAGATCTTCGACGACCTGGCCACCGAACACCCCATGCACCGCCTCCTCCAGGGCGAGGTCGGCTCGGGCAAGACGATGGTCGCCCTGCGCGCCATGCTCGCCGTCGTCGACTCGGGCGGCCAGGCGGCCATGCTGGCCCCCACCGAGGTCCTCGCCCAGCAGCACCACCGCTCCATCACGGAGATGATGGGCGACCTCGCGGAAGCGGGGATGCTGGGCGGCTCCGACCAGGGCACCAAGGTCGTGCTGCTCACCGGCTCCATGGGCGCCGCGGCCCGCCGCCAGGCGCTGCTGGACCTGGTCACCGGCGAGGCCGGCATCGTCATCGGCACCCACGCCCTGATCGAGGACAAGGTCCAGTTCCACGACCTGGGCCTCGTCGTCGTCGACGAGCAGCACCGCTTCGGCGTCGAACAGCGCGACGCCCTGCGGGGCAAGGGCAAGCAGCCCCCGCACCTGCTGGTCATGACCGCCACGCCCATTCCCCGTACGGTCGCGATGACCGTCTTCGGCGACCTGGAGACCTCCGTCCTCGACCAGCTCCCGGCCGGCCGCTCCCCGATCGCCAGCCACGTCGTCCCGGCGGCCGACAAGCCGCACTTCCTGGCCCGCGCCTGGGAGCGGGTCCGCGAGGAGGTGGAGAACGGCCACCAGGCGTACGTCGTCTGTCCCCGGATCGGCGACTCCGACGACGAGGCGGCCCAGGCCAAGAGGAAGTCCCCCGAGGACGACGCGGAGAAGCGGCCCCCGCTCGCCGTCCTGGAGGTCGCCGACCAGCTCGCCAAGGGCCCGCTCGCCGGACTGCGCGTCGAGGTGCTGCACGGCAGGATGGCCCCCGACGACAAGGACGCCGTCATGCGCCGCTTCGCCGCGGGCGAGGCCGACGTCCTGGTCGCCACCACCGTCATCGAGGTCGGCGTCAACGTCCCCAACGCCACCGCCATGGTCATCATGGACGCCGACCGCTTCGGCGTCTCCCAGCTCCACCAGCTGCGCGGCCGCGTCGGCCGCGGCTCCGCCCCCGGCCTGTGCCTCCTCGTCACCGACATGCCGGAGGCCAGTCCCGCGCGGCAGCGCCTCGCCGCCGTCGCCTCCACCCTCGACGGCTTCGAGCTCTCCCGCATCGACCTCGAACAGCGCCGCGAGGGCGACGTCCTCGGCCAGGCCCAGTCCGGCGCGCGCTCCAGCCTGCGCATGCTCGCCGTCATCGAGGACGAGGAGATCATCGCCGCCGCCCGCGAGGAGGCCGCCGCGGTCGTCGCCGCCGACCCGGACCTGGAGCACCTGCCCGAGCTGCGCACGGCGCTCGACGCGCTGGTCGACAAGGAGCGGGAGGAGTTCCTCGAGAAGGGCTGACAGCGGGCTGACCCGTGCACATGCGGCCCGAGCCCATATCGTGGAGACACAGACCACCAGGGACGACGACAAGGACCGAGATGACCCGCGTGATCGCCGGCGTAGCCGGCGGACGCCGCCTGGCGGTGCCCCCGGGCCAGGGCACCCGCCCCACCTCCGACCGGGCGCGCGAGGGCCTCTTCTCCACCTGGGAGGCGCTCCTCGGCACGCTCGACGGCATCCGGGTCGCCGACCTGTACGCCGGCTCCGGCGCCGTCGGCCTGGAGGCGCTCTCACGCGGCGCGGCCCACGCCCTGCTCGTCGAGGCCGACGCCCGGGCCGCCCGCACCCTCCGGGAGAACGTCCGCGCTTTGGCCCTGCCCGGCGCCGAGGTCCGCCACGGCAAAGCCGAACAGATCGTGACGGGACCGGCGCCGACGACGCCGTACGACGTCGTCTTCCTCGACCCGCCCTACGCCGTCGCCGACGGCGATCTTGGGGAGATACTCCTCACACTCCGCGCGCAGGGCTGGCTCGCGGACGATGCGCTCGTCACCGTGGAGCGCAGCACCAGAGGCGGGGAATTCCCCTGGCCGGACGGTTTCGAGCCGCTGCGGTCCCGTCGCTACGGCGAGGGAACGTTTTGGTACGGTCGCGCCGCCTCTCCGTGCGAAGACGCACGATGACCGGACCTGGGAGCGAGGGACTTCAGTTGCGCCGCGCAGTCTGTCCGGGGTCGTTCGACCCCATCACCAACGGACACCTCGACATCATCGCCCGCGCCTCCAAGCTGTACGACGTCGTGCACGTCGCGGTGATGATCAACCAGTCCAAGAAGGGCCTGTTCACCGTCGAGGAGCGGATGGACCTCATCCGCCAGGTGACGAGCGACTACGGGAACGTCAAGGTCGAGTCCCACCACGGCCTGCTCGTCGACTTCTGCAAGGAACGCGACATCCCCGCGATCGTCAAGGGCCTGCGCGCGGTCAGCGACTTCGACTACGAGCTGCAGATGGCCCAGATGAACAACGGCCTCTCGGGCGTCGAGACCCTCTTCGTGCCGACCAACCCGACCTACAGCTTCCTCTCCTCCTCCCTGGTCAAGGAGGTCGCCGCCTGGGGCGGCGACGTCTCGCACCTGCTGCCCCCGGTGGTCCACGAGGCCCTCGTGCGGCGCCTGCGCGGGCAGTGAGCGACTGACGTCCCGTCACCCGCTGTCGGGGCCGCGCCCTCTGGCCGTACAGTCGACCCGTCCGTCTCCAACCCGGCTGTAGAGAGTGGCGAGCACACGGTGGACGTGCAGAAGAAGCTCGACGAGATCGTCGAGACGGTCAGGAACTCCCGTTCCATGCCCATGTCGGCCTCCTGCGTGGTCAACCGCGCCGAGCTGCTCGCGATGCTCGAAGAGGTGCGCCAGGCCCTGCCCGGCTCCCTGGCCCAGGCGCAGGAGCTGATCGGCGGCCGTGAGCAGCTGGTCGAGCAGGCCCGCGCCGAGGCCGAGCGGATCATCGAGGCCGCCCACGCCGAGCGCGGCTCGCTGATCTCCGACACCGAGATCGCCCGGCGGTCCCAGGAGGAGGCCGACCGCATCCTCGCCGAGGCCCGCCGCGAGGCCGAGGAGATCCGCGCCGAGGCCGACGAGTACGTCGACTCCAAGCTGGCCAACTTCGAGGTCGTCCTCACCAAGACCATCGGCTCCGTCGACCGCGGCCGCGAGAAGCTCCTCGGACGGGGCCCGGGCGTCGACGCGCAGGGCTACGGCGATGATGACGCCCCCGAGTACAGCGCCGACCCGCAGATCCTCGTCCACCGCGCCGACGAGTACGTCGACGCCAAGCTCGGCGCCTTCGAGGCGGTCCTCTCCAAGACCCTGGAGGCCGTCGGCCGCGGCCGCCAGAAGCTGCACGGCCGGATCGCCACCGACGAGCTCGGCGCCCACATGGCGGCGCAGGACGCGGCCGGCTTCCCCCAGCAGCGGCACACCAGCGACGCGGACTACCTGGCCGGCCTCGCCGAGCTGGCCGACCCCGAGCCGGCCCGTCGGCAGCCCGTCGCGACCTCCGCCGCCTCCGCCGCCTCCGCCGCCTCCGCGGCCTCCACGCCGCCCGTCCCGGCGGCCCCGGCCCTGACGCCCGACCCGTATACGTACGTGCCCGAGAGCGCCCCCCAGGAGGCGTACGGCTACCCGCAGCAGGACCTCTACGCCGGCTACCAGCAGCAGGGTGGCTACGATCAGGCCTACGCCGATCCGTACGCGTACGGGCAGCAGCACCAGCCGCAGCCGGTGCCGGAGGGCGGCCAGCAGGCCGCGGCGCTCGACGAGACCAGCTTCTTCGACACGAGCATGATCGACATGGAGCAGCTGCGCCGCTACGAGCAGGGGCGCTGAGCGGCCCGCGCATCCGGAGCGGACGGCCCCGGATTGGGCTGTGAGCGAAGCGTCAAGTATCCTGGCTCTTCGGTCGCGAGTACATCCGCGATTCGGCGTGCCCGCGTCGGCGTCAGTCCTGATGCCGGGCCGCCCCCCAGACGATTTCCGAAAGCAGGAAGAGCCCTGAGTACGCGCCTCGACCACCGCAACCCCCTCGTGTTCGACACGCACGAGCTGGGGCGGCGTCCTGGTGCCCTCCAGCGGCTCTCCCGCTCGGTCCAGGCCCCGGCCGACCTCGGGATCGCCGAGGTCATCGGCGTGCCCGAGGGCTCGCCGGTCGAGCTGGAGCTCCGCCTCGAGTCCGTCATGGAAGGGGTGCTCGTCACGGGCACCGCCCGTGCACGCGCCGAGGGGGAGTGCGTAAGGTGTCTGGAGCCGCTGCACCAGGATGTTGTGGCGGACTTCCAGGAGATGTTCTCGTACCCCGACACCGATGACCGGGGCCACCGCAAGGGGGCCGCGGACGACGATGCCGAGGACGACGAGGACATGACCCCCCTCGAGGACGGCATGTTCGACCTCGAGCCCGTGCTGCGTGACGCGGTGGTGCTCGCACTGCCGTTGCAGCCGGTGTGCCGGGAGGACTGTGCCGGCCTGTGCCCCGACTGCGGGGTCAGCCTGAACGACGACCCGGACCACCACCATGACGCCGTCGACATCCGTTGGGCGGCACTGCAGGGACTCGCCGGTTCACTCGGGACCGGGGAGAAGGACAACATGAGCGGCGCCGAACCGGGCGTCGACGAGAAGCAGGAGAAGTAGCCGTGGCTGTTCCGAAGCGGAAGATGTCGCGCAGCAACACGCGCCACCGCCGGTCGCAGTGGAAGGCTGCGGTCCCCACCCTGGTTTCGTGTGAGCGTTGCCAGGAGCCGAAGCAGCAGCACATCGCGTGCCCCAGCTGCGGCACGTACAACAAGCGCCAGGTCCTCTCGGTCTGAGCGGGCTGGTGAGAGGCACCGTGTCTAGCCACAAAACGGCGGATGACGCCAAGAAGCAGGCGGAGAACACGGCCTCGTCCCACACGCTTCTGGAAGGGCGGCTCGGGTATCAGCTCGAGTCCGCCCTTCTGGTGCGTGCGCTGACGCACCGCTCGTACGCGTACGAGAACGGCGGTCTGCCCACCAACGAGCGGCTGGAGTTCCTCGGGGACTCCGTGCTCGGCCTGGTGGTCACGGACACGCTGTACCGCACCCACCCCGACCTGCCCGAGGGCCAACTGGCCAAGCTACGGGCCGCGGTGGTCAACTCGCGTGCGCTGGCGGAGGTCGGCCGCGGCCTCGACCTGGGCTCCTTCATCCGGCTGGGCCGGGGTGAAGAGGGCACCGGGGGCCGGGACAAGGCTTCCATCCTCGCCGACACCCTCGAAGCGGTGATCGGTGCGGTCTATCTCGACCAGGGCCTCGAAGCGGCGTCCGAGCTGGTGCACCGGCTCTTCGACCCGCTGATCGAGAAGTCCTCGAACCTCGGCGCCGGCCTGGACTGGAAGACCAGCCTCCAGGAGCTGACCGCGGCCGAGGGCCTCGGCGTTCCGGAGTACCTGGTCACCGAGACCGGACCGGACCACGAGAAGACCTTCACTGCTGCTGCCCGCGTCGGTGGTGTCTCGTACGGCACCGGCACCGGCCGCAGCAAGAAGGAAGCGGAGCAGCAGGCCGCGGAGTCCGCCTGGCGGGCCATCCGGGCCGCCGCGGACGAGCGGGAGGCGGCGGCGAAGGCCGCGGCCGAATCCGGCACGGATTCCGCTTCCGGCGGATCCGAAACCGGCCGCGACTCCGTTTCCGGCTCTGTTTCCGGCTCCGAAGAGGCCGCCGACACCTCTTCGGTCCCCGAGGCCGCGCACACCGCGGACTCGGCCACGGCCTGAGCCACTGCTCGCTTCCGCCCCCGTCGCACCGTTTCCGCGGTGCGGCGGGGTTTCCCCATATCCCCCTCCACATCGCCCACCGGAGGTGCCCCGTGCCCGAGCTGCCCGAGGTCGAGGTCGTACGACGCGGCCTGGAGCGCTGGATCAGCGGGCGGACCGTCCGCGAGGCGGAGGTCCTGCACCCCCGCGCCGTACGGCGGCACCTGGCGGGCGGCGAGGACTTCGCGGCCCGGCTGAAGGGGCAGCGCTTCGGAGTCGCACGGCGGCGCGGGAAGTACCTGTGGCTGCCGCTGGAGGAGACCGACGCGTCCGTGCTCGGACACCTCGGCATGAGCGGCCAGCTGCTCGTCCAGCCCGAGGACGCCCCGGACGAGAAGCACCTGCGGATACGCGTCCGCTTCGACGACTCCCTCGGCACCGAGCTGCGCTTCGTCGACCAGCGCACCTTCGGCGGGCTCTCACTCCACGAGAACACCCCCGAGGGGCTGCCCCAGGCCATCGCGCACATCGCCCGCGACCCGCTCGACCCCGCGTTCGACGAGGCCGCCTTCCACACCGCGCTGCGCCTGCGCCGTACGACGGTGAAGCGGGCCCTGCTCGACCAGTCGCTGATCAGCGGCGTCGGCAACATCTACGCGGACGAGGCGCTGTGGCGCTCCCGCCTCCACTACGACCGGCCCACCGCCACCCTCACCCGCCCCCGCTCGGCCGAGCTCCTCGGCCACGTACGGGAGGTCATGACGGCCGCGCTCGCCGTCGGCGGCACCAGCTTCGACAGCCTGTACGTCAACGTCAACGGCGAGTCCGGCTACTTCGACCGCTCCCTGGACGCCTACGGCCGCGAGGGCGAGCCCTGCCGCCGCTGCGGCACCCCGATGCGCCGCCGCCCCTGGATGAACCGGTCCAGCTACTTCTGCCCGCGCTGCCAGCGCCCGCCGCGCGCCGTCAGCGCGGCGTAACGGAACGGCTCAGAAGCCGAAGTCCTGCGTCCACCACGGGCCGCCCTCGGCGAAGTGCACGCCGACGCCGAGCGTCGTGTAGTCGCAGTTGAGGATGTTGGCGCGGTGGCCGTCGCTGTTCATCCAGGACTCCATCACCGCCTGGGCGTCGGACTGGCCCCGGGCGATGTTCTCGGCGGCGAGGCCGGACACGCCGGCCTGCGCGGCGCGGTCCCAGGGGGAGTCCCCGTCGGGGTCGGTGTGCGAGAAGAAGTTCCGCTGCGCCATGTCGAGGCTGAACGCCCCCGCCAGCGACGCCAGCTCGGCGTTGGGGCGGACCGGGCTGCAGCCGACCTTGGCGCGCTCGGCGTTGACGAGGCTCAGCACGGCGGCCTCGGCGGCCCGCTCCTTGCTCGCCACGCGGGCCGTCGTGGACTCGACGGTCCGCTGGGGCGTCGCCGTGGCCGTACGGGAGGGGCTCGCGCTCTTCGGCGTGGCCCGCTGCGTGGACGCCGACGGCTCCGGGGCCTTCGCGCGCTTCGACGGCGTGGCCGACGGCTTCGTGGGGCTGGGGGTGGGCGTGGGCTTCGCCGTGGGCGTCTTCGACGGCGTCTGCGGGCGCTCAGCGCTCCGGCTCGGGCTCGGGGAGGCCGGCGCGCGGCCGGTGGGCGTGGCGCTCGCCTCGCCCTGGGTCCGCAGCTCCGGGGCCCCGGTGCGGATGTGCTCGGCGGACGGGCCGCCGCCCACCTTGTACGTGTCGCCGCCCGGCAGCAGCCCGGAGGCGACGGCGACGGCGCCCACCGCCACCGCGGCGGAGGCGCCGAGCAGACCGGTGCGTACGGGCACTACGGCCCGCTTCTTCCGGTGGCGTCCCATCTGCTCTGCCTTCCTGATGACTAACTCACCCGTATGGGTGACGCTCATTGCGTCGGGACTGTACGCCATGACGCGTGGGGGAGAAGTGCCGCTTGAGCAATTCGCCGGTTAGCGTGCAGCCATGAATGATCACGTAAGGCTCACCGCCTGGGTGCGCGGCCGCGTACAGGGAGTGGGCTTCCGCTGGTTCACCAGGGCAAACGCATTGCGCATCGGTGAGCTCACCGGATTCGCCCTGAACCTCGAAGACGGGAGGGTCCAGGTGGTGGCCGAGGGGCCGAGTGAGAATTGCCACCAATTGCTGGAGTGGCTCGGCTCCGGCGACACTCCCGGCCGTGTTGACGGAGTCACTGAGATCTGGGACACGCCGCGCGGCGGTTACGACGGCTTCGAGGTCCGCTGACGATCTTGGTCCGGGGGCGTCGGGGGGCGCCGGGAAACCCCCGCGCGGCCCCCGGCACGCAGTGCCGCGCGTTCCCCCGTGCGGGGAAAAGCCCCTGGTGGTTGCCAAGAACGGCGCCGCGTGCCAGGCTGCGCGGGAAACGATGATCGACACGCCCCCGAGGGCACCGTGCGCGAGGCGCCGCCGCAGCATCCGCGGCCGCAGACCCCCCGGTTGGCCCTTGATGCGGGGCGTGATCGTGTTGACCGTCAAACTTTTTGGTGAGACTCTGGAAGCCCCGCGCACCTTAGCTGTTTGGCAGTGGGAACCGCAGCGGCACCACTCTCTGCTGCCGGACACCGCGGGTGCGAACCCTCACGACCCACACCGCTTCGGTCGGTCACTCAGTGTGGAGGACCATCCATCATGGCAAAGGCGCTTCTCGGTTATGTCGGCGGTTCCGACCCGCGACTTCTCGCCGAGATGCGGCGGCTTCAGCAGCGCGTCCAGGACCTGGAATCCGAGCTCGTACGGATCCAGTCCGAGAACGACGCGCTGAACGCAGCTGCCGCGCACAGCGGCGAGTCGCTGCTCGACGGCATCGACATCGACGTATCCAAGGCGGAGCCTGCGCTCACCTGACCACAGCCCCCACGGGCAGGTGAGAAACACTCTCCCTAGATATGCAAGGGACGCTCCTGCGGCGTCCCTTCTTTCTTTTCCGCTCCCGCCCCATGGGACCCACCAGCCCCATGAGCCTCGGGTTCCCCATGTTCATCTGCTGTATCCCCGCTCCTTACGGTCTGGTCTGCCCTTCGTGTTCATGGGTCAAACGGAGGACGCCCGGTAGAGTCCGGGGGCGTGCACCTCAAGGCCCTGACCCTGCGTGGTTTCAAGTCGTTCGCCTCCGCCACCACCCTGCGGTTCGAACCGGGCATCACGTGTGTCGTGGGGCCGAACGGTTCCGGGAAGTCCAATGTGGTGGACGCCCTTTCCTGGGTCATGGGCGAACAGGGCGCCAAGTCGCTGCGCGGCGGAAAGATGGAGGACGTCATCTTCGCCGGCACCACCGGGCGGCCGCCGCTGGGCCGCGCCGAGGTGTCCCTCACCATCGACAATTCCGATGGCGCGCTCCCCATCGACTACGCCGAAGTCACCATTACGCGGATCATGTTCCGCGGCGGCAGCAGCGAATACCAGATCAACGGGGACACCTGCCGGTTGCTGGACATCCAGGAACTCCTCTCCGACTCCGGTATCGGCCGGGAAATGCACGTGATCGTCGGGCAGGGCCAGCTCGACTCCGTCCTGCACGCCGATCCCATGGGACGGCGGGCGTTCATCGAGGAGGCCGCGGGCGTCCTCAAGCACCGCAGGCGCAAGGAGAAGGCGCTGCGGAAGCTCGACGCGATGCAGGCCAACCTCGCCCGGGTCCAGGACCTCACCGACGAGCTGCGGCGCCAGCTCAAGCCCCTCGGGCGGCAGGCGGCCGTGGCACGGCGGGCCGCCGTCATCCAGGCCGACCTGCGCGACGCGCGGCTCCGGATCCTCGCCGACGACCTCGTACGCCTCCGGGAGGCGCTGCGGACGGAGCTCGCCGACGAGGCCGCGCTCAAGGAGCGCAAGGAGCGGGCCGAGGCGGAGCTCAAGACCGCCCTCGCCCGCGAGGCCGACCTGGAGGACGAGGTGCGCCGGCTCGCCCCGCGGCTCCAGCGCGCCCAGCAGACCTGGTACGAGCTGTCGCAGCTCGCCGAGCGGGTACGCGGGACCGTCTCGCTGGCCGACGCCCGCGTGAAGAGCGCCACCGCGCCCCCCGTGGAGGAGCGGCGCGGCCGGGACCCCGAGGACCTGGAGCGTGAGGCCGCCCGCGTCCGCGAGCAGGAGGCGGAGCTGGAGGCCGCGCTGGAGGCGGCGCAGCGGGCCCTGGAGGACACCGTCGCGCACCGCGCCGAGCTGGAGCGGGAGCTCGCGGCGGAGGAGCGGCGCCTGAAGGACGCGGCGCGGGCCATCGCCGACCGGCGCGAGGGCCTGGCCCGGCTGTCCGGGCAGGTGGGCGCGGCCCGGTCGCGCGCCGCCGCCGCGCAGGCCGAGATCGACCGGCTGGCCGCCGCCCGCGACGAGGCCCGCGAGCGCGCGGCCGCCGCCCAGGAGGAGTACGAGGCGCTCCAGGCCGAGGTCGACGGCCTCGACGCGGGCGACGCCGAACTCGCCGAGCGCCACGAGGCCGCCAAGCGCGAGCTCGCCGACGCGGAGGCAGCGCTCACGGCGGCCCGCGAGGCCGCCACCGCGGCGGAACGCAAGCGCGCCGCCACCCAGGCCCGCCACGAGGCCCTCGCCCTCGGGCTGCGCCGCAAGGACGGCACCGGCGCCCTGCTCGCCGCCGGCGACCGGCTGGCCGGGCTGCTGGGCCCGGCGGTCGAGCTGCTCACCGTGACGCCCGGCCACGAGGTACCGGTCGCCGCGGCCCTGGGGGCCGCCGCCGACGCCCTCGCGGTCCGCGACCCCGCGACGGCCGCCGACGCCATCCGCCTGCTGCGCAAGCAGGACGCGGGCCGGGCGGCCCTGCTGGTCGCCGGCGCCCCCGCGTACGAGGCCGAGCCCCCGGTGCCCGGCGGGACTCGGGTGGCCGACCTCGTGCAGGGCCCCGAAGGGCTCGTCGCCGCCGTGCGCAGGCTCGTGCGCGGCATGGTGGTCGTCGGAACCCTGGAGGACGCCGAGGACCTGGTCGCGGCGCACCCCGAGGCGGTCGCCGTCACCGCCGAGGGCGACGTCCTCGGGGCGCACGTCGCGCAGGGCGGCTCCGCCGGGGCGCCCAGCCTCCTGGAGGTCCAGGCCTCCGTCGACGAGGCCGCCGCCGAGCTGGCCGAGCTGGCCGTACGGTGCGAGGAGCTCGCCGCCGCGCAGACCGAGGCGGCCGAGCGGCGCCGCGCCGCGGCCGCCCGCGTGGAGGAGCTGGGCGATCGGCGCCGGGCCGCCGACCGCGAGAAGTCCCAGGTCGCGCAGGCCCTCGGGCGGCTCGCCGGCCAGGCCCGGGGCGCCGCGGGCGAGGCCGAGCGCACCGCCGCGGCCGCCGCCCGCGCGCAGGAGGCCCTGGAGAAGGCGACCGAGGAGGCCGAGGAGCTCGCCGAGCGGCTCGCGGTCGCCGAGGAGGCGTCCCCCTTCGGGGAGAGAGGGGACGAGGAACCCGACACCTCCGTACGCGACCGGCTGGCCGCCGACGGCGCCAACGCCCGCCAGACCGAGATGGAGGCCCGCCTCCAGGTCCGTACGCACGAGGAGCGGGTCAAGGGCCTCGCCGGCCGCGCCGACTCCCTCGACCGGGCCGCCCGCGCCGAACGCGAGGCCCGCGCCCGCGCCGAGCAGCGCCGCGCCCGGCTGCGCCACGAGGCCGAGGTCGCCACGGCCGTCGCCTCCGGCGCCCGCCAGCTCCTCGCGCACGTCGAGGTCTCCCTCGTACGGGCCGAGCGGGAGCGGGCCGCCGCCGAGTCCGCCAAGGCGGCGCGCGAGCGGGACCTGGCGGCCGCCCGGGCCCGGGGCCGCGAGCTCAAGGGCGAGCTCGACAAGCTCACGGACTCGGTCCACCGGGGTGAGGTGCTCGGCGCCGAGAAGCGGCTGCGGATCGAGCAGCTGGAGACCAAGGCGCTGGAGGAGCTGGGCGTGGAGCCGGCCGTCCTCATCGCCGAGTACGGCCCCGACCAGCCGGTGCCGCCCTCCCCGCCCGCCGAGGGCGAGGAGCTGCCGGACGACCCCCAGCATCCGCGCAACCAGCCCCGGCGTTTCGTCCGTGCCGAACAGGAAAAGCGCCTGAAGACCGCCGAACGGGCGTACCAACAGCTCGGGAAGGTGAATCCGCTCGCCCTGGAGGAGTTCGCGGCGCTGGAGGAACGCCACCAGTTCCTCTCGGAGCAGCTTGAGGACCTGAAGAAGACGCGTGCCGACCTTCTTCAGGTGGTGAAGGAGGTGGACGTACGCGTCGAGCAGGTCTTCACGGAGGCGTACCGGGACACGGCCCGCGAGTTCGAAGGCGTCTTCTCCCGCCTCTTCCCCGGCGGCGAGGGACGGCTCGTCCTGACCGACCCCGACAACATGCTGACCACGGGCGTGGACGTCGAGGCCCGCCCGCCGGGCAAGAAGGTCAAGCGGCTGTCGCTGCTGTCCGGCGGGGAGCGGTCGCTGACCGCGGTCGCCCTCCTCGTGTCGATCTTCAAGGCCCGGCCCAGCCCGTTCTACGTGATGGACGAGGTCGAGGCGGCGCTCGACGACACCAACCTGCAGCGGCTGATCCGGATCATGCAGGAGCTCCAGGAGAGCTCACAGCTGATCGTGATCACGCACCAGAAGCGGACCATGGAGGTCGCGGACGCCCTCTACGGCGTCTCCATGCAGGGCGATGGCGTGTCCAAGGTGATCAGCCAGCGCCTTCGCTGAGTTGTCTTCAAGTCCTGAACGCAAGCCGACACGCCGTCTGGGCAAATTCACAGACCTTCAACCCTTGACTTCGAAACTTGAAGGCATAGTCTCTGCAACGTTGCTTTTACCTTCAAGTGGTGGGCGGCGTCATGTTGTGCGCCACTGGAAGGGCTCGCCCCCCATGCTCGGCGACGCTGCCGGGCCCAGGAGTTCACGTGACCAGCACCGCCCAGCCACCCGCCGCGCAGCCACCCGCGTCGGGCGCCCGCGAGGCCCACCCCGACCACCTCGGCCATGTCATCTTCATCACGGCCGCCGCCGCGATGGGCGGCTTCCTCTTCGGCTACGACAGCTCCGTCATCAACGGCGCCGTCGAGGCGATCCGCCACCGGTACGAGATCGGCTCCGGCACCCTCGCGCAGGTCATCGCGATCGCCCTGATCGGCTGCGCCATCGGCGCCGCCACCGCCGGCCGGATCGCCGACCGCATCGGACGCATCCGCTGTATGCAGATCGCCGCGGTGCTCTTCACCGTCAGCGCCATCGGCTCCGCGCTGCCGTTCGCGCTGTGGGACCTCGCCATGTGGCGCGTGATCGGCGGCTTCGCCATCGGCATGGCCTCGGTCATCGGCCCCGCCTACATCGCGGAGGTCGCGCCGGCCGCGTACCGGGGACGGCTCGGCTCCTTCCAGCAGGCCGCCATCGTCATCGGCATCGCCGTCTCCCAGCTCGTCAACTGGGCCATCCTCAACATGGCCGACGGCGACCAGCGCGGCGAGATCGCCGGCATCGAGGCCTGGCAGTGGATGCTCGGCGTCATGGTCGTCCCGGCCGTGCTGTACGGCCTGCTCTCCTTCGCGATCCCCGAGTCGCCGCGCTTCCTGATCTCCGTCGGCCGCCACGACCGCGCCAAGGAGGTCCTCGCCGAGGTCGAGGGCAAGGGCGTCGACCTGGACGCCCGCGTCGCCGAGATCGAGACGGCCATGCGCCGCGAGCACAAGTCCAGCTTCCGGGACCTGCTCGGCAGCCGCTTCGGCTTCCTGCCGATCGTCTGGGTCGGCATCGGCCTCTCGGTCTTCCAGCAGCTCGTCGGCATCAACGTCGCCTTCTACTACTCGTCCACGCTGTGGCAGTCGGTCGGCGTCAACCCGGAGAGCTCGTTCTTCTACTCCTTCACCACGTCGATCATCAACATCATCGGCACCGTGATCGCGATGGTCCTGGTCGACCGCGTGGGCCGCAAGCCGCTCGCCCTCGTCGGCTCCGCCGGCATGGCGATCGCCCTCGCCTTCGAGGCCTGGGCCTTCTCCGCGGACCTGGTCGGCGGCAAGCTCCCGGAGACCCAGGGCATCGTCGCCCTGATCGCCGCGCACCTCTTCGTGCTCTTCTTCGCCCTGTCGTGGGGCGTGGTCGTCTGGGTCTTCCTCGGCGAGATGTTCCCCAACCGCATCCGCGCCGCGGCCCTCGGCGTCGCCGCCTCCGCGCAGTGGATCGCCAACTGGGCCATCACCGCGAGCTTCCCGTCCCTGGCGGACTGGAACCTCTCCGGCACGTACATCATCTACACGGTCTTCGCCGTGCTCTCCATCCCCTTCGTACTGCGGTACGTCAAGGAGACCAAGGGCAAGGCGTTGGAGGAGATGGGCTAAACCCCGCTGCCCCTCTCCTCACCCACGAGACTGCCCCGGCCCGCGCCTGCGAAGGTGCGAGCCGGGGCAGTACGCGTGAGGCGGGCGGTGTCGGAGTGGGGTGAGGTGATCGCTCGCAGCCGTGCGGCTACACCTCCCCGCCCGTCAATGTGCCGATCACATCCACACCACCCATCTCGTGGAGGACGCTGGGCAGTCCCAGGGTGCCGCACTGGTTGCCCGGACTGCCGGCGGGCACGGCGACACCGAGGCCGGTGATGATGCCGCTGTGCTGCCTCGTGGCGCCACCGGCACGAGGGCCACCGATGTTGGCGCAGGCGTTGTCGAAGGCCGCGTTGCCGAAGCCGATGATGGAGGTGGCGCTCGCGGGTGCAGCGTTGCCGAGAAGGCTGCCGGCGGCGGTGAGCAGCGCCAGCGCGCCAGTGACGTGCATACGGTTCATGCACCGCCAACGCACACCAGCGCAGGTCGGACACGGGCGCCGGCCCCGCCGACGCCTTGACCCGGGCATGGAGATGCCCCTTCACCGGAAACACGTCCGGCGAAGGGGCACAGGCGAAGCAGCAGTCGGCGCGGCGCCGGGGCTCAGGCCGAGACCGCGGCCCGCTCGGACTCGTCCGACGCCTCGTCCGACGCCTCGACGGGAGCCGCCGCGGCCGCGCGCGGCAGCACGGCGTACAGCACCGCCGCGACCACGATCGTCACCAGCCAGCCCAGCCCGTTGCGGCCGATCCAGGAGTCCGCGAGCGGCCCGGCGAACCAGTCGACCTTCGTGAAGGCCAGGCCCACCAGCAGCGCCACGGCCCACGCCGCCATGGCCTGCGGGGCGAAGCCGCCCCGGTACCAGTAGGCGCTGGTGCGCGTGGTGTCCATCAGGGCCTCGCCGTCGTACGAACGGCGGCGCAGCATGTCGACGCCGAAGACGCCGATCCACGCCGAGAACGCCACCGCCAGCAGCGTCAGGAAGGAGATGAACGAGCCGATGAAGCTGGTCGCCACCACCATCAGCAGGAAGCCGAAGACCAGCGAGATGACGGCGTTCACGCTGACCGCCCAGGCGCGCGGGACGTTGATGCCGAGCGTCTGGGCCGTGAAGCCGGCCGAGTACATCGACATCGAGTTGATCAGCAGCATGCCGATGAGGGCGATGATCAGGTACGGCACCGAGATCCAGGCCGGCAGCAGCTCGCCGATGAACGACACCGGGTCCTGCGCGGACGCCAGGTCCGGCGTGGACACCGCCATCACCGCGCCCATCAGCACCATCGGCAGCACCACGATCCCGGCGCCGCCGACCGTCGAGCCGACCACGGCCCGGTTCGACGCCGTACGCGGCAGGTAACGGGTGAAGTCCGGACCGGAGGGCACCCAGCTGATGCCGCCCGCCGCGATCGTGCCGATGCCCGCGATCAGCATCGCCGTCGACCCGGCCGGCTTGTCGAAGACCGCGCCCCAGTCGGTGTCGGCGACGAGGTAGACCAGCACCAGCACGGAGAAGGCGCCGAAGAGGTACGTGGACCAGGTGCTGCACACGCGCAGCGCGTTGATGCCGAGCCCCGACACCACGAACGTGGCGGCGACGAAGAACAGCAGCGTGACGACGATCAGCGGCGTGCTGCTCTTCACGCCGAAGAGCAGGTCCAGCACGGTCAGCACGGCGTACGCGCCGGTGACCGCGTTGATCGTCTCCCAGCCCCAGCGGGCCACCCAGATGAGCGAGCCGGGGAAGAGGTTGCCGCGCTGGCCGAAGACCGCCCGCGACAGCGCCATGCCGGGCGACCCGCCGCGCTTGCCCGCGATCGAGATGAGGCCGACGATCCCGTACGACAGGAGGGGCGCGGTGAGCGCGACGACCAGGACCTGCCAGATGTTCAGGCCGTTGAAGACGATGAGGCCGGCGCCCATGGTGAGGAGCAGCACACTGATGTTCGCGGCCACCCAGGTCGGGAACAGCTCCCGGACATGGCCGGTGCGTTCCCCGTCGGGGACGGGTTCGAGGCCGCGGGTCTCTATCGCGCCTTCGGCTTCGGAGGCGTGGGGCATGGATCAGCTCCGTGCGAGTGGTGGGGGATTCACGACATCGTACATTCACCCCAAAAGCTCCAGATAGGGGCCTACGGCCCTGGGGGATACTGGTCGCGTTATGGAAATCCTCATCCTTGCTGTAGTCATCGCTCTGGTCGCGGTCGGCGCGATCAGCGGCCTCGTGGTCAGCAGCCGCAAGAAGAAGCAGCTGCCTCCGCCCCAGGCGCCGTCGTCCACGCCGACCATCACCGCTCCGCCCGCCGAGCCGCACGTCGGCGAGGAGGCGGAGACACCGCGGGAGGAACCGCGCCGCACCATCGAGGAGGTGGACCTCCCCACGGCCGAAGAGGCGCTCGAAGCGCCGGCGGCCGTCGAGGACCCGCTCGTCGCGGCGCCGCCCGCGCCCGAGATCGAGGTCCCGGAGCCCACCGCGGGCCGGCTGGTCCGGTTGCGCGCCCGGCTCGCCCGTTCGCAGACCTCCCTCGGCAAGGGGCTGCTCACCCTGCTGTCCCGGGAGCACCTCGACGAGGACACCTGGGAGGAGATCGAGGACACCCTCCTCACGGCGGACGTCGGCGTCGCGCCCACCCAGGAGCTGGTGGAGCGGCTGCGCGAGCGCGTGAAGGTGCTCGGTACGCGGACGCCGGCCGAGCTGCGCGCGCTGCTGCGCGAGGAGCTGCTCACCCTCGTGGGCACGGACTTCGACCGCTCCCTGAAGACGGAGAGCGACCTCGAGACCCCGGCCGTCGTGATGGTCGTCGGCGTGAACGGCACCGGCAAGACCACGACCACCGGCAAGCTCGCGCGCGTACTGGTGGCGGACGGCCGCTCGGTCGTCCTGGGCGCGGCGGACACCTTCCGCGCGGCCGCCACCGACCAGCTCCAGACCTGGGGCGACCGGGTCGGCGCCCGCACGATCCGCGGCCCCGAGAACGGCGACCCGGCCTCGGTCGCGTTCGACGCGGTCAAGGAGGGCATCGCGGAGGGCGCCGACGTCGTCCTGATCGACACGGCGGGCCGGCTGCACACCAAGACGGGCCTGATGGACGAGCTCGGCAAGGTCAAGCGCGTCGTCGAGAAGCACGGCCCGGTGGACGAGGTCCTGCTGGTCCTCGACGCCACCACCGGTCAGAACGGCCTGGTGCAGGCGCGCGTCTTCCGCGAGGTCGTCGACATCACCGGCATCGTCCTGACGAAGCTGGACGGCACGGCCAAGGGCGGCATCGTCGTCGCGGTCCAGCGCGAGCTGGGCGTCCCGGTGAAGCTCATCGGCCTCGGCGAGGGCCCGGACGACCTGGCTCCCTTCGAGCCGGAGGCGTTCGTCGACGCGCTGATCGGCGACTGATCGATCGGCGACTGATCCCAGCGCGGGGTCCGGGGCTCGGGGTTCACCCCCCGGGCCCCTTTTTTCGCCTCAGCCCGTTTTCGCGTCAGCCCGCCGAGCGGTGGCAGATGTACGCCAGCGTCCCCAGCAGCAGCCGCGCCTGCGGCGGTGCCCCCGCGTCGAGCGACGGCGCCCGCAGCCACCGGGCCGGGCCCAGTCCCGCGTGGTCGGACGGCGGGGCCGTGATGTACGCGCCGGGGCCCAGGCACTGCAGGTCGAGGTCCGCGTCGTCCCAGCCCATCCGGTACAGCAGCTCGGGCAGCTCCGCCGCCGCGCCGGGCGCCACGAAGAACTGCGCGCGCCCCGTCGGAGTGGCGCACACCGGCCCCAGCGGCAGGCCCATCCGCTCCAGGCGGACGAGCGCCCGCCGGCCCGCCGGCTCGGAGACCTCCAGCACGTCGAACGTCCGCCCCACGGGCAGCATCAGCGCGGCGCCGGGGAACCGGGACCACGCCTCGGTGACGGTGTCGAGCGTCGCGCCAGCCGGCACCTCGGGCGCGAAGTCGAGGGGATGCGCCCCCGGGGCCGTACAGGCCGGGTCGCCGCAGGAGCAGCGGCCCGAGGCGGCGCGGGCGCCCGGGACCACGTCCCAGCCCCACAGGCCGGTGTACTCCGCCACCACGGTGCACTCCGCGGTGCGCATGCCGCGGCGCCGGATGTCGCGGATGCGGGTGCGGGTCCGGGTCGAGCCGATCGTGAAGCCCATGCCCCCTCCAACGGGTGAACTCGCCGGTGGTTACGACGCGGAGTCTTCTCGTAACGCTGCGTCGCCGCCATGCCCCGACGGGTGGCGCGCGGAGGCATCGAGGGTCGTGCGAGCCGTCACGCGCGCCTCGCGGTGCGACGATCCGCCGGCTCCTGGTCGTCGTGCGTCAAGTGAATCGCGCCTGGGGCGCGGCGAGTTCATTCGAAGGGGTGGCGAATGGTGGCGTTTATGGAAACGACCTCGCCTGATCGGTGATCGTAGGATTACTTTCGGTACATGAAACCGGGGTGGTGGCCGTTCCTCTTGGGTATGCCGGGGGCAAGCCGGTTCCGCGTTTCGTACGCGGACGGTCGCGATCGACGGCATTCTGACAACGGTTCGCGCGACAAGCGACGACAGCGGATGGGGGCGTTCCAGTGGGCGGCAGTGGCGCAGACGGTACGAATGCCGGCAAGCGCCCGAACGAGCAACTGAGCTCGTGGTTCGTGCGCAGCGGCTGGTCCAAGGGCGAGCTCGCGCGCCAAGTGAACCGCCGGGCGCGCCAGATGGGCGCACACCACATCAGCACGGACACCTCGCGCGTACGGCGCTGGCTCGACGGCGAGCAGCCGCGCGAGCCCATTCCGCGCATCCTCTCCGAGCTGTTCTCCGAGCGGTTCGGCACGGTCGTCGCCGTCGAGGACCTCGGCCTGCGCACCGCCCACCAGTCACCCTCGGTGTCCGGCGTCGACCTGCCCTGGGCGGGACCCCAGACCGTCGCCCTGCTCAGCGACTTCTCCCGCAGCGACCTCATGCTCGCCCGGCGCGGCTTCCTCGGCACGTCCCTCGCCCTGGCCGCCGGCCCCGCCCTCATCGAGCCCATGCAGCGCTGGCTCGTCCCGACCCCCGCCGGTGACACCGGCGGCCGCACCGAGCAGTCCGGCGGACCGCGCCGCCCCACCCGGCTGTCCACACCGGAACTGGACCTGCTGGAGTCCACCACCGCCATGTTCCGCCAGTGGGACGCCCAGTGCGGCGGCGGACTGCGCCGCAAGGCGGTCGTCGGCCAGCTCCACGAGGTCACCGACCTCCTGCAGGAGCCGCACCCCGCCGCCACCGCCCGCCGCCTCTTCACCTGCGCCGCCGAACTGGCCGAGCTCGCCGGGTGGATGAGCTACGACGTCGGCCTCCAGCCCACCGCCCAGAAGTACTTCGTGCTCGCGCTGCACGCCGCCAAGGAAGCCGGCGACAAGCCCCTCGGCTCGTACATCCTCTCCTCCATGAGCCGCCAGATGATCCACCTCGGGCGGCCCGACGACGCGCTGGAACTCATCCACCTCGCCCAGTACGGCAGCCGCGACTGCGCCACCCCGCGCACCCAGGCCATGCTGTATGCGATGGAGGCCCGCGCGTACGCCAACATGGGCCAGCCCAGCAAGTGCAAGCGCGCGGTACGGATGGCCGAGGACACCTTCGCCGACGCGGGCCTCGACGGCGAGCCCGAGCCCGACTGGATCCGCTTCTTCTCCGAAGCCGAGCTCAACGG
The DNA here is from genome assembly GCF_056430285.1 of Streptomyces sp. NPDC045998. Classification (NCBI taxonomy): domain Bacteria; kingdom Bacillati; phylum Actinomycetota; class Actinomycetes; order Kitasatosporales; family Streptomycetaceae; genus Streptomyces; species Streptomyces sp. NPDC045998. The sequence goes on along the minus strand of NZ_JBWKLJ010000003.1, from coordinate 142,221 downwards.
CGAGAACGCCCACTCCTACCGCGACCTCGCCTATGTGGCCGGTCGCAGCCCCACGTACGCCTCCCTCGCCGAGCCCGTGATGCAGCGCGCCGTCGAGCTGTTCCGCAAGGACGACGAGCACCAGCGGTCGTACGCGCTCAACCTCATCGGCATGGCCACCGTGCACCTGCTCAAGCGCGAGCCCGAGCAGTCCACCGCCCTCGCCGAGCAGGCCCTGCACGTCGCCAAGCGGGTCCGGTCGGAGCGGGTCAACACCCGGCTGCGCAAGACCGTCGACACGGCGGCCCGCGACTTCGGCGACGTACCGGAAGTCGCCCGGCTCACCGAGAAGCTCACCGCCCAGCTCCCCGAGACCGCCGAAGCGGTCTGACCGCGCGGGCCACCCAGACCCCGGCCGCGACCGTCACCCCTGTACAGCCCGACTCGGCTCCCTCACGCCAGGTCAACAGGGTGACCGTCGCGGCCGGTCCCGCGCCGTGCCGGACTCCGCGCGGGGCTGGTGCCGGGCCGCGCCCGCACGGTACCCGCGTTACATTCCCGTGACCCTGCGCTTCACCGCCGCGTAACACGCGGGGGCTCTTCGTCACTGCGGCGAAACATCGTGCGGCATCGACCGAAACCGCGCTGCGCCAACCTCGGTGCTCATAACCGGCCACCCCTCATAGCCGTGTAGCCACCACCGGCACCGCCCCGCACAGGCCGACCGAGACGAGGAGACGCCGATGCCCCCAGGCATCACGACCCTTGCCGCAGACGCACCCACGCTGTCTGCCGCGAACACCGGGTTCATGCTCATCTGTTCCGCCCTGGTGATGCTGATGACACCGGCCCTCGCCTTCTTCTACGGAGGCATGGTCCGGGTGAAGTCCACCCTCAACATGCTGATGATGAGCTTCATCAGCCTCGGGATCGTCACGATCCTGTGGGTGCTGTACGGCTTCAGCATCGCCTTCGGCACCGACTCCGGCTCCCTCATCGGGTGGTCGTCCGAGTACGTCGGCCTCAGCGGCATCGGCATCACCGAGCTCTGGGACGGCTACACCATCCCGGTGTACGTCTTCGCCGCCTTCCAGCTGATGTTCGCCATCATCACCCCCGCGCTGATCAGCGGCGCCCTCGCCGACCGCGTGAAGTTCACCGCCTGGGCGCTCTTCATCGCCCTCTGGGTCACCGTCGTCTACTTCCCCGTCGCCCACTGGGTCTGGGGCGCCGGCGGCTGGCTCTTCGAAATGGGCGTCATCGACTTCGCGGGCGGCACCGCCGTCCACATCAACGCCGGCGCCGCCGCGCTCGGCGTGATCCTCGTCATCGGCAAGCGCGTCGGCTTCAAGAAGGACCCGATGCGCCCGCACAGCCTCCCGCTGGTCATGCTCGGCGCCGGGCTGCTCTGGTTCGGCTGGTTCGGCTTCAACGCCGGCTCCTGGCTCGGCAACGACGACGGCGTCGGCGCCGTCATGTTCCTCAACACCCAGGTCGCCACCGCCGCCGCCATGTGCGCCTGGCTCGCGTACGAGAAGATCCGCCACGGCGCCTTCACGACCCTCGGCGCCGCCTCCGGCGCGGTCGCCGGCCTCGTCGCCATCACCCCGGCGGGCGGCTCCTGTTCCCCGCTCGGCGCGATCGCCATCGGCGCCATCGCCGGTCTGCTCTGCGCCATGGCCGTCGGCCTGAAGTACAAGTTCGGCTACGACGACTCCCTCGACGTCATCGGCGTCCACCTCGTCGGCGGCGTGGCCGGCTCGCTGCTCGTCGGCTTCTTCGCCACCGGCGGCGTCCAGTCCGACGCCAAGGGCCTCCTCTACGGCGGCGGCCTGGAGCAGCTCGGCAAGCAGGCCGTCGGCGTCTTCGCCGTCCTCGCCTACTCCCTGATCGTCTCCGCGCTGCTCGCCTTCGTCATCGACAAGGTGATGGGCATGCGGGTCAGCGAGGATGACGAGGTCTCCGGCATCGACCGCGTCGAGCACGCCGAGACGGCGTACGACTTCAGCGGCGCCGGCGGCGGAACCGGCTCGCGCAAGCCCGCCCCGGCCACGGAGGCCCTTCCCGCGGTGGAGAACAAGAAGGTGGACAAGAAGGTGGACGCATGAAGCTGATCACGGCGGTCGTCAAACCGCACCGGCTCGACGAGATCAAGGAGGCCCTCCAGGCCTTCGGGGTCCAGGGACTGACGGTGACCGAGGCCAGCGGCTACGGCCGCCAGCGCGGCCACACCGAGGTCTACCGGGGCGCCGAGTACACCGTCGACCTCGTCCCCAAGATCCGCGTCGAGGTCCTCGTCGAGGACGACGACGCCGAACAGCTCATCGACGTCATCGTCAAGGCCGCCCGCACCGGCAAGATCGGCGATGGGAAGGTCTGGAGCGTCCCCGTCGACACCGCCGTCCGGGTCCGCACCGGCGAACGCGGCCCCGACGCCCTGTAGAACACGCCTTCCAAGGAGCCCTGGGTGACGAGCACCGACCTGAAAGCCGACGACTCGGGACCCAGCGGCTACGCGGCGGCCCGGCTGCACCTCCTGACCCAGGAGGCGCGGTCCGGGCCGCCGCGCCGCGCCGCCCTCTCCCGTCTCACCGACGACTGGCTGACGGCCCTGTTCGCCCCGGCGGCCCCCGCGCGCGGCGTGGCGCTCGTCGCCGTCGGCGGGTACGGGCGCGGCGAGCTCTCCCCGCGCAGCGACCTCGACCTGCTCCTCCTCCACGACGGCACCGCCGACCCCGCCGCCATCGCCGCGCTCGCCGACCGGATCTGGTACCCCGTCTGGGACCTCGGCCTCGCCCTCGACCACTCCGTACGCACCCTCACCGAGGCCCGCAAGACCGCCGCCGAGGACCTCAAGGTCCAGCTCGGCCTCCTCGACGCCCGCCACCTCGCCGGCGACCTCGGCCTCGTCACCGCCCTGCGCACCGCCGTCCTCGCCGACTGGCGCAACCAGGCCCCCAAACGCCTCCCCGAACTCGACGCGCTCTGCCGCGAGCGCGCCGAACGCCAGGGCGAGCTGCAGTTCCTCCTCGAACCCGACCTCAAGGAGGCCCGCGGCGGACTGCGCGACGCCACCGCCCTGCGCGCCGTCGCCGCCTCCTGGCTCGCCGACGCCCCCCGCGAAGGGCTCGCCGAAGCCCGCCGCACCCTCCTCGACACCCGCGACGCCCTCCACCTCGTCACCGGACGCGCCACCGACCGGCTCGCCCTCCAGGAGCAGACGCAGGTCGCCGCCGCCCTCGGCCTGCCCGACGCCGACGCCCTGCTCCGCAGCGTCTACGAAGCCGCCCGCACCCTCTCGTACGCGGGCGACGTCACCTGGCGCGAGGTCAACCGCGTCCTGCGCGCCCGGGCCGTACGCCCCCGGCTGCGCGCCCTCCTCGGACGGCAGCCCGCCGTGCGCTCCCCGCTCGCCGAGGGCGTCGTCGAGATGGACGGCGAGGCCGTCCTCGCCCGCACCGCCCGCCCCGAACGCGACCCGGCCCTGCCGCTGCGCGCCGCCGCGGCGGCCGCCCAGGCGGACCTGCCCCTCTCCCCGTACGCCGTACGCCGCCTGGCCGCCGCCGGCAAGCCGCTGCCGGTGCCCTGGCCCGCCGAGGCCCGCGAGGCGCTCGTCACCCTGCTCGGCGCGGGGGAGTCCACCGTGCCCGTCTGGGAGGCCCTGGAGGCGGAGGGCGTCATCAGCCGCCTGCTGCCCGAATGGGAGCACGTGCGCTGCCGCCCGCAGCGCAACCCCGTCCACACCTGGACCGTCGACCGGCACCTCGTCGAGACCGCCGTACGCGCCTCCGCCATGGCCCGCCGCGTCGGGCGCCCCGACCTCCTGCTGGTCGCCGCCCTCCTCCACGACATCGGCAAGGGCCTGCCCGGCGACCACTCGGTCGTGGGCGAGCCCCTCGCCCGCGACATCGCCGCTCGCATCGGCTTCGACCCCCACGACACCGCCGTCGTCGCCACCCTCGTACGCCACCACCTCCTGCTCGTCGAGACCGCCACCCGCCGCGACCTCGACGACCCCGCGACCGTCGACTCCGTCGCCGCGGCCGTCGGCTCCGCGTCCACGCTGGAGCTCCTGCACGCCCTCACCGAGGCCGACGCGCTCGCCACCGGCCCGGCCGCCTGGTCCTCCTGGCGCGCCTCCCTCGTCGCGGACCTGGTCAAGCGGGTCGCCGGCGCCCTCGCGGGGGAGGCACCCCCGGCCCCGGAACCCGCCGCGCCCGGCGCCGAGGAGGAACGCCTCGCCGTGGAGGCCCTGCGCACCGGGGAACCCGTCCTCACACTGCACGCCGACGGCCCGGCCGACGGCGACGCACCCGAACCCGTCGGCGTCGAGTTGCTCATCGCCCTCCCCGACCGGCCGGGCGTCCTGCCCGCCGTGGCCGGCGTCCTCGCCCTGCACCGCCTCACCGTCCGCTCCGCCGACCTCCGCGCGATCGACCTGCCGACGGAGCTCGGCGGCGGCGGGGCGGTCCTCGTACTGAACTGGCGCGTCGCCGCCGAGTACGGCTCCCTGCCGCAGGCCGCCCGGCTGCGCGCGGACCTCGTCCGCGTCCTGGACGGCTCCCTCGACATCCGCTCCCGCCTCGCCGAACGCGAGGCCGCCTACCCCCGCCGCCACGGCGCCGCGGCCCCGCCACCGCGCGTCACGGTCGCCCCGGCCGGCTCCGCGCTGGCCACGGTCATCGAGGTCCGCGCCCACGACGCCCCGGGCCTGCTGCACCGCATCGGGCGGGCGCTGGAGTCGGCGGCGGTACGGGTGCGCAGCGCGCACGTCTCGACGCTGGGGGCGAACGCGGTGGACGCCTTCTACGTCACGGACGCCGCCGGCGCCCCGCTGGCCCCCGAGGAGGCGGCGGAAGTGGCACGCACCCTGGAAGCAGCACTGCGGGCATGACGGGGCTGCTGCGGATCGGCTCAAGCCCGATACCCTTGGGTTCGACTGTCCGCCCGCCCCCTACACCCGAGGATCCGCGACCGCCGTGTTCGATACCCTCTCCGACCGCCTTGCAGCGACTTTCAAGAACCTCCGAGGCAAGGGCCGCCTCAGCGAGGCGGACATCGACGCCACGGCACGTGAGATCCGTATCGCGCTGCTCGAGGCCGACGTGGCCCTGCCCGTCGTGCGGGCCTTCATCAAGCAGATCAAGGAGCGGGCCCTCGGCGCGGAGGTCTCGCAGGCGCTGAACCCCGCCCAGCAGGTCATCAAGATCGTCAACGAGGAGCTCATCGGCATCCTCGGTGGCGAGACCCGCCGGCTGCGGTTCGCCAAGAACCCGCCCACCGTGATCATGCTCGCGGGTCTCCAGGGTGCCGGTAAGACCACCCTCGCCGGAAAGCTCGGCCTCTGGCTCAAGGGCCAGGGCCACTCGCCGCTGCTCGTCGCGTGTGACCTCCAGCGGCCGAACGCCGTCAACCAGCTCGCCGTCGTCGCCGAGCGCGCGGGTGTCGCCGTGTACGCGCCCGAGCCGGGCAACGGCGTCGGTGACCCGGTGCAGGTCGCCAAGGACTCGATCGACTATGCGAAGACCAAGCTCCACGACATCGTCATCGTCGACACCGCGGGGCGCCTCGGTATCGACCAGGAGCTGATGCAGCAGGCCGCGGACATCCGCGACGCGGTCTCGCCCGACGAGGTCCTCTTCGTCGTCGACGCCATGATCGGTCAGGACGCGGTCAACACCGCCGAGGCCTTCCGCGACGGCGTCGGCTTCGACGGCGTCGTGCTGTCCAAGCTCGACGGCGACGCCCGCGGTGGTGCCGCCCTGTCGATCGCGCACGTCACCGGCCGCCAGATCATGTTCGCCTCCAACGGCGAGAAGCTGGACGACTTCGACGCGTTCCACCCGGACCGCATGGCGTCCCGCATCCTCGGCATGGGTGACGTCCTCTCGCTGATCGAGAAGGCCGAGCAGACCTTCAGCCAGGAAGAGGCCGCCAAGATGGCCTCCAAGCTGGCGAGCAGCAAGGGCAAGGACTTCACCCTCGACGACTTCCTGGCCCAGATGGAGCAGGTCCGGAAGATGGGCTCCATCTCCAAGCTGCTCGGCATGCTGCCGGGCATGGCGCAGATGCGGGACCAGATCAACAACATCGACGAGCGGGACGTCGACCGCACGGCCGCGATCATCAAGTCGATGACGCCCGGCGAGCGCCAGGACCCGACGATCATCAACGGCTCGCGCCGCGCCCGTATCGCCAAGGGCTCCGGTGTCGACGTCAGCGCGGTGAAGAACCTGGTGGAGCGGTTCTTCGAGGCCCGCAAGATGATGTCCCGGATGGCGCAGGGCGGCGGGATGCCGGGCATGCCGGGGATCCCCGGCATGGGCGGCGGCCCCGGCCGTCAGAAGAAGCAGCAGAAGCAGGCCAAGGGCAAGCGCAAGAGCGGCAACCCGATGAAGCGGAAGGCCGAGGAGGCGGCCGAGGCCGCCCGCCGCGAGCAGGCGGCCCAGCAGGGCAACGCCTTCGGCCTGCCGGCCGGCCAGCCGGGCAAGGACTTCGAGCTCCCCGACGAGTTCAAGAAGTTCATGGGCTGATCACGGTCTGACGGCCGCGTACGAGGCTGAGCGCAAGGGGCGTCCACCAGGTGGTGGGCGCCCCTTCGGTCTCTTCGCCGTACGCCCACCACGGCGCGCGGCGCCCGTAATGCCGCTTTCACGGCGGTCTCGCATGATGGCAACGTGGCCAATTCCGTACCCCCACGCGACCGCACCGACCAGCCCTGGCGCTCCGAGGGCGCGCCTCCGCCACCGCCGCCGCGCCGGAAGATGCCCGGCGGGTGGATCGCGCTCATCCTCGCCGCGGTGGCCGTGTTCGTCCTCACCAACCTCGCCCTGTCGTACTTCGGCGACGGCGACGGGAAGACCATCTCGTACACCGAGTTCAGCCGGCAGGTCACCGACGGCAAGGTCACCAAGATCTACTCCAAGGGTGACGCCATCGAGGGCGAGCTGGAGAACGGCCAGCGGTTCACCACCCAGCGGCCCGCCTTCGCCGACGACGGACTCTGGTCCGAGCTGACCAAGCAGAAGGTCACGGTGACCGCCGAGCCGGTGGTCGAAAGGCCCAGCTTCGTCGCCAACCTGCTGCTCTCACTCGCGCCGATCCTCCTCCTGGTCCTGTTGTGGGTGTTCATCTCGCGGCGGATGAGCGCCGGGCTGGGCGGTGCCGGGGGCATGCTCGGCCGCAAGGCGCCGCCGAAGCCGGTCGAGGTCACGGCCGGGCAGCGCACGACCTTCGCCGACGTGGCCGGCATCGACGAGGTCGAGGGGGAGCTCAACGACGTGGTCGACTTCCTGAAGAACCCGGACGCGTACTGGCGCATGGGCGCCAAGATGCCGCGCGGTGTGCTGCTCGCGGGCCCGCCGGGCACCGGCAAGACGCTCCTCGCGCGGGCGGTGGCCGGTGAGGCGGGGGTGCCGTTCTTCTCGGCGTCGGCCTCCGAGTTCATCGAGATGATCGTCGGCGTCGGCGCCTCGCGCGTACGGGAGCTGTTCAACGAGGCCCGCAAGGTCGCCCCCGCGATCATCTTCATCGACGAGATCGACACCATCGGGCGCGTACGCGGCGGCTCCGCCGCCATGGGCGGGCACGACGAGCGCGAGCAGACGCTGAACCAGATCCTCACCGAGATGGACGGCTTCTCCGGCTCCGAGGGCGTCATCGTCATCGCCGCCACCAACCGCGCCGACGTCCTCGACCCGGCCCTGACCCGGCCCGGCCGCTTCGACCGGATCGTCCACGTCAGCCCGCCCGACCGGGGCGGCCGCGAGGCGATCCTCCGGATCCACACCCGCGACATCCCGCTCGCCGAGGACGTCGACCTGGCCCGCGTCGCCCGTACGACCCCCGGCATGACCGGCGCCGAGCTGGCCAACCTCGCCAACGAGGCCGCCCTGATCGCGGTCAAGCGCCGCCGCCCGCGCGTCACCCAGACGGACCTCTCCGAGGCCCTGGAGAAGGTCCAGCTCGGCGCCGAGCGCGCGCTGGTCATGCCGCTGGAGGAGCGCCGCCGCACCGCGTACCACGAGAGCGGCCACGCGCTCCTCGGCATGCTCCAGCCCGGCGCGGACCCCGTCCGCAAGGTCACCATCGTGCCGCGCGGGCGCGCCCTCGGCGTGACCCTGTCGACGCCGGACGCCGACAAGTACGCGTACACCGAGGACTACCTGCGCGGCCGGATCATCGGCGCGCTGGGCGGGATGGCGGCCGAGCACGTCGTCTTCGGAGTCGTCACGACCGGCTCGGAGAGCGACCTGGAGCAGGTCACCAACATCGCCCGCGGCATGGCGGGCCGCTGGGGCATGAGCGACCGGGTCGGCCGGCTCAGCGCGATCCCGGGCGACGCGCAGCAGGCGTACGGGCTCTCCGCCGCGCCCGCGACCCTGGACGCGGTGGCCCACGAGATGCGCCGCATCGTCGACGAGTGCTACGAACACGCCTGCCGGCTCCTCCAGGAGCACCGCCCCAAGCTGGACGCGCTGGCGGCGGCGCTCCTGGAGAACGAGACGCTGGAGGAGGCCGAGGCCTACCGTGCGGCCGGCGTCCCCCGCCTCGCCAAGGCGCACGCGGAGGAGTGACGGCTCAGGGCGTCCTGGCCACCAGGTAGCGGAAGACGTTCGGCATCCACACCGTGCCGTCGGGCCGTACGTACGGGTGGAGGGCCTCGGTGACCTCCTTCTCGACGGTCGCCTGGTCGGAGGCCTCCACCGCCGCGTCGAACAGCCCCGTCGAGAACAGGCCGCGGACGGCGCTCTCGATGTCGGCGTACCCGAAGGGGCACGCCACCCGTCCCGAGCCGAACGGGTTCAGCCCGGCCCGCGCGGCCACGTCCTCCAGGTCGTCGCGGTTCGCCGGGCGCCAGCCGGCCCGCGTGCGCAGCCGCTCGGTGAGCCGTCCCGCGACCCGCAGCACGGTCGAGGTGGCGCAGCGCTCCGGCGGGCCCCAGCCCGCCAGCACCACGGCGCTGCCGCGCTCCGCCAGCCGTACGCCGCCGAGCAGGGCGGGGACCAGCCCTTCGGAGTCTCCGGCGGTGCAGCCGATCGGCTGGAAGGCGGTGATGAGGTTGTACGCCGGACGGGTGGGGTCCGCGGCCTCGTCGGGCCCGCCGTACAGGAGTCTGGTCTCGCCGCAGCCCGCGGAGTCCTGCGGGGCGTGCGCCCCCGCGTCGGGCAGCAGCCGCTTCCTGGCCAGCTCCACGCGCGCGTGGTCGGTGTCGCAGCCCGTGACCTGCGCGCCGCGGGAGGCGGCCATCAGCAAGGCGAGTCCCGAGCCGCAACCGAGACCCAGCAGCCGCGTCCCGGTGCCGACCTCCAGGTGCTGGTACACCGCTTCGTAGAGCGGGACGAGCATCCGCTCCTGGATCTCCGCCCAGTCGCGGGCTCGGCCGGGCCCGTCCGTCGCCGGAGGAGCCGAAGCCGGGTGGGGGTGGTGCTGGACGAGCATAGGTGTCATCGAAAGCGCCCCAATCCGCCGAGAGGTCCATCTGTGCGTCTGTGCCCTGATTGACAGCCCCCGTGTGCGTGCGCGCGCATTCCCCGACGCCCAGGGAACTCCGCATCCGCCCCCGGTGTCCAGGGGTCGGGACGCAATGCTTGCGTGCCCCGGGCGTGCGCCCCCGAGTCGGCACGAACTTCTCTCATAGTGGGGGCGGCGAGCGAATCCCGCCATGGCAACGGGCCGGTGCCGCGCGCCCCCGCGCGCCGGAGTACTGTCACACCGCGGCCGCCCTCCGCGAGCGCTCCGCGCCGGAGTGTGGGCGCGGGGGCGTGCGCGGCACTACGTACCACCTTGGTGCGAGCTGTGAGCCTTCTCCGTACATCGGCGCACTGGCCCTCGTCAGGACGCATCAACGGCAACTGACGGGTACGTGCAAATTATTTGGGATGCCCCGGAATGGAACCCACAGGCACTCCGGCTCGTTGTCACGACGTGAGCACGACACCACCTGTTCTCGCCGCAGAGCTGGCACAGGCGTGGGCCGACATTCAGCGGCACCACCCCGAGCTGCCCGATCTCGCCGCGCCCGAATCCCTGATCGGAGAGTCGTCGTCCGCCTGTGGCGCCGAGCTCTCGTTCGAACGACTGCTCCATGAGGCAGTCCACGGCATCGCCGCCGCCCGAGGAGTCCGCGACACCTCGCGCGCCGGCCGCTACCACAACCGCAGATTCCTGGCGATCGCCGAGGAGATGGGCCTCGACCACCCGGACGAGCCGCACCCGAGCAGCGGCTTCTCGCTGGTCACGCTCAGCCCCGAGGCCAAGCGCCGGTACCGTCCGACGATCGAGCGGCTCCAGCGCGCCCTGAAGGCGCACACGGCCGCCACGGCCGCCGACACCAAGCGCTCCTTCCGGGGGCCGGCCGCGCGCCACGGCTCCTCCGGCGGCGGGGTGCGGGTCAAGGCGGTCTGCGACTGCGGGCGGAACGTCCGCGTGGTCCCCTCCGTCCTCGCACAGGCGCCGATCGTCTGCGGCGGCTGCGGGAAGCCGTTCCGCATTCCCGAAGCGGTGGGCGCGGCGAGCTGACCCCGCGTGGTGTGGCACAATGGCTAGCTGTACTCGACAGTCGAACAGGACCCCTCTCTCCTCCGGCTGACGCGTCCATCGGGCACCCGAGTACCGCAACCCCACGTGGCATCTCGTTGTGCCCAACCACGTCAAGACCAGGAGACACCACACCCGTGGCAGTCAAGATCAAGCTGAAGCGTCTGGGCAAGATCCGTTCGCCTCACTACCGCATCGTCGTCGCCGACTCCCGTACCCGCCGTGACGGCCGGGCCATCGAGGAGATCGGCCTGTACCACCCGGTGCAGAACCCGTCGCGCATCGAGGTCGACTCGGAGCGTGCGCAGTACTGGCTGTCCGTCGGCGCCCAGCCGACCGAGCCGGTCCTCGCGATCCTGAAGCTCACCGGCGACTGGCAGAAGGTCAAGGGCCTGCCGGCCCCGGAGAAGCCGCTGCTCGCCCCGGCGACCAAGGAAGACAAGCGCGCCTCCTTCGACGCCTTCGCGAAGGCGCTCGAGGGCGACGAGGCGAAGGGTGAGGCCATCACCCCGAAGGCGAAGAAGGCCGACAAGAAGGCGGACGAGGCCGAGGCCGCGTCCACCGAGTCGACCGAGGCCTGAGCATGCTCGAGGAGGCTCTCGAGCACCTCGTGAAGGGCATTGTCGACAACCCCGACGACGTGCAGGTCGCCTCGCGCAACCTGCGCCGCGGGCGCGTGCTGGAGGTCCGGGTCCACCCCGACGACCTCGGCAAGGTGATCGGCCGCAACGGCCGCACCGCTCGCGCTCTGCGTACCGTCGTGGGGGCCCTCGGCGGTCGTGGCATCCGGGTCGACCTCGTCGACGTGGACCAGGTCCGCTGAACAAGTTGGCTGTTTTGCATTAGATGCACCGGCACGGGCCGGGGAGGGCTACGGCCCACCCCGGCCCGTGTTCGTGTGGTACGTCGCGTGTACGTCGTTTGGAGAGGTGAGCAGTGCAGCTGGTAGTCGCACGGATCGGCCGCGCCCACGGGATCAAGGGCGAGGTCACCGTCGAGGTGCGGACGGACGAGCCGGAGCTGCGGCTCGCGCCCGGCGCCGTACTGGCCACGGACCCGGCCTCCGCCGGACCGCTGACCATCGAGACCGGCCGGGTGCACAGCGGCCGGCTGCTGCTCCGCTTCGAGGGCGTACGGGACCGCAACGCCGCCGAGGCGCTGCGCAACACCCTGCTGATCGCCGAGGTGGACCCGGACGAGCGGCCGGAGGAGCCCGACGAGTACTACGACCACCAGCTCATCGACCTGGACGTCGTCCTCGCCGACGGCACGGAGGTCGGCCGGATCACCGAGATCTCGCACCTGCCGTCCCAGGACCTGTTCGTCGTGGAGCGGCCCGACGGCAGCGAGGTCATGATCCCGTTCGTCGAGGAGATCGTCACCGACATCGACCTCGCCGAGCAGAAGGCGGTCATCACCCCGCCGCCCGGCCTCATCGACGACCGGGCCGAGATCGCCTCGTCGCGCGACGCGGCCGAGCCCTCCGGCAAGGAGGACGGGGCCTGATGCGGCTCGACGTCGTCACGATCTTCCCCGAGTACCTGGACCCGCTGAACGTCTCGCTCGTCGGCAAGGCCCGTGCGCGCGGCGTCCTCGACGTCCACGTACACGACCTGCGCCAGTGGACGTACGACCGCCACCACACGGTCGACGACACCCCGTACGGCGGCGGCCCCGGCATGGTCATGAAGACCGACCCCTGGGGCGAAGCCCTGGACGACACGCTCGCCGCCGGGTACGAGGCGGGCGCCCACGGCCCCGCGCTGGTCGTGCCCACGCCCAGCGGGCGGCCCTTCACCCAGGAGCTCGCCGTTGAGCTGTCCGAGCGCCCCTGGCTGGTCTTCACGCCCGCCCGGTACGAGGGCATCGACCGGCGCGTGATCGACGAGTACGCCACCCGGATACCGGTGTACGAGGTCTCCATCGGCGACTACGTCCTGGCGGGCGGCGAGGCCGCCGTCCTGGTGGTCACTGAGGCCGTGGCCCGGCTGCTGCCCGGCGTCCTGGGCAACGCCGAGTCCCACCGCGACGACTCCTTCGCCCCCGGCGCCATGGCCAACCTCCTGGAAGGCCCCGTCTACACCAAGCCGCCCGAGTGGCGCGGGCGCGGCATCCCCGACGTCCTGCTCAGCGGCCACCACGGGAAGATTGCCCGCTGGCGGCGGGACGAGGCGCTGCGGCGGACCGCCCGGAACCGGCCCGAGCTCATCGAGCGGACCGACCCGGCCGCGTTCGACAAGAAGGACCGCGAGACGCTCTCCCTGCTGGGCTGGGCACCGGAGCCGGGTGGCCGATTTTGGCGCAGGCCCGGCGGCGTGGAAGAATAGGCGGCTGCTGTACGTCCGAGCGGCGCCCCTGCCACAGGGGGACACGCGCCGGCCCGACGGTACGGCTCTTCAACCCCATCTCTAGTTGCCGCTGATGACCTGTGGCATCAGCGAGGAAGCAGACAAACATGTCTCACGTGCTTGACGCCGTCAACGCCGCGTCCCTGCGGACCGATGTCCCGGCGTTCCGTCCCGGTGACACCGTGAACGTCCACGTTCGCGTCATCGAGGGCAACCGCTCCCGTATCCAGCAGTTCAAGGGTGTCGTCATCCGCCGCCAGGGCTCGGGCGTCTCCGAGACCTTCACGGTCCGCAAGGTCTCCTTCTCCGTCGGCGTCGAGCGCACCTTCCCGGTGCACAGCCCGATCTTCGAGAAGATCGAGCTCGTGACCCGCGGTGACGTCCGTCGCGCCAAGCTGTACTACCTCCGTGAGCTGCGCGGCAAGGCCGCGAAGATCAAGGAGAAGCGCGAGAACTGAGCCCCGGCTCAGCTCCGTCGTTCGGGCGTCCACAGGAGGGCCGGATAGCATCTGGCCCCGATGGACACCGAAGCACAGCACACCGAGCGCGGCTCCTCCTCCGATACGGGGGAGGGGTCGCGCTCCGTGCGTTCCGGCGGGCGCGAGGGGCGCGGCGGGTCCCCGTGGCGGACGCCCGGGCTGATCGGCGTCGCCTGCGCCGTGTTCCTGCTGCTGTTCAGCCACTTCGTGGTGCAGCCCTTCCAGATCCCCAGCAGCTCCATGGAACCCACCCTCCAGGTCGGGGACCGGGTGCTGGTGAACAAGTTGGCGTACCGTTTCGGTTCCGAGCCCCAGCGCGGGGACGTGGTCGTCTTCGACGGCACCGGGTCCTTCGTACGCGAGGCACCGGAGGAGAACCCGCTCACGGCGCTGCTGCACGCGGCGGGGGCGGCCCTCGGCCTGACCGAGCCCGCCGAGACCGACTACGTGAAGCGCGTGGTCGGCGTGGGGGGCGACCGCGTGAAGTGCTGCGACAAGGGGGGAAGGGTCGAGGTGAACGGCGTACCGGTGAGCGAGGGGTATCTGCACCCCGGCGACGCACCCTCCCAGGTGCCCTTCGACATCGTCGTGCCGCAGGGCACCCTGTGGGTCATGGGCGACCACCGCAGCCAGTCGCGCGACTCCCGCGACCACCTCGGCGAACCGGGCGGCGGCGTGGTCCCGGTGGAGAAGGTGATCGGCCGCGCGGACTGGATCGGCTGGCCCTTCGGCCGATGGTCGTCGATCGAGCCGACCCCGGCCTTCCGCGACGTACCCGGCGCGGCGCATCCGGCGGGCGGGGGCCATGGGTAACCGGGCCAGGCGCGGCGGCCACCGGGCCGATACGCGGCTGCCCACCGGTTCCCGGCCCACGGACGGCGCCCGCGCCCTGCCCGGGCGCGCGGAGCGGCGCAAGCTCGCCCGGCGCGTGAAGCGGCGCAGGCGCAGGTCGGCGGTGAAGGAGATACCGCTCCTCATCACCGTGGCGCTGGTCATCGCCCTCGTACTGAAGACCTTCCTGGTGCAGGCCTTCGTGATCCCTTCGGGATCGATGGAGCAGACGATCCGGATCGACGACCGGGTGCTGGTCGACAAGCTCACGCCCTGGTTCGGGTCCAAGCCGCAGCGCGGGGACGTCGTGGTCTTCAAGGACCCCGGCGGCTGGCTCCAGGAGGAGAACGCTCCGAAGAAGGACGACCCGGTCGTCGTCAAGCAGGTCAAGCAGGCCCTCACCTTCATCGGGCTGCTCCCGTCCGACGACGAGCAGGACCTGATCAAGCGGGTCGTCGCGGTCGGCGGGGACAACGTCAAGTGCTGCGACGCGGACGGCCGCGTCACCGTCAACGGCGTACCGCTGAACGAGCCGTACCTGCACCCCGGAAACGTTCCCTCGACCATCACGTTCGACGTGAAGGTCCCGGAGGGACGGCTGTTCGTGCTGGGTGACCACCGCTCCAACTCGGCGGACTCGCGGTTCCACCTGGACGAGGCGTTCCAGGGCACGGTGTCGGAGGAGGAGGTGGTGGGGACGGCGTTCGTCATCGCCTGGCCGTTCGACCACTGGCGCCGGCTGGAGGAGCCGGGGACGTTCGCCTCCGTCCCGGACGGGCGGGGTCCGGGCGTCCCCGGAGGCTTGGCGGACTCGGGGTAGTGGGGGAGCCGGGCGGACTCGGGGGACTCGCGGGGCGGGACTGCGATGTCGCTCGGCGCTTCGCATAGTGTGGTCCTCTCAGATTCTGAACGGAACGAACGGAACCATCCGGCTCCCGAGCCCTGCGGAACTCCCGCTCGTTATGGGAGTGGTGGGCCCACCCCTGCTGTGGGGCGGGCGGTTGCACGGAGTGAGGAGTGGATGTGGGGGATTTGGCGGTCGGCGCACGATCCGGACACGACGGGCCGGAGGAGAGGCCGGAGCAGCCCTCCGCGTCCTCTGCCGCAGGGCCTTCCGGGTCGGGCGGGGAGCCCTCCCCCGGAACCGGGCGCGCTGAGGGCCCCCCGGCGGACGCGGCGCACGCGGACGGCGGCACGGGTGACGACGGGCCGAAGAAGCCCCGCTCCTTCTGGAAGGAGCTGCCCCTGCTGATCGGTATCGCGCTGCTGCTGGCGCTGCTGATCAAGACCTTCCTGGTGCAGGCCTTCTCGATCCCGTCCGACTCGATGATGAACACGCTGCAGCGCGGCGACCGGGTCCTGGTCGACAAGCTCACCCCGTGGTTCGGCTCGGAGCCCGAGCGCGGCGAGGTCGTCGTCTTCCACGACCCGGGCGGCTGGCTGGAGGGCGAACCGACGCCGGAGCCGAACATCCTCCAGGAGTTCCTCAGCTTCATCGGGCTGATGCCCTCCTCGGAGGAGAAGGACCTGATCAAGCGGGTCATCGCGGTCGGCGGCGACACGGTGGAGTGCAAGAAGGGCGGCAAGGTCATCCTCAACGGCAAGCCGCTCGACGAGACGGCGTACATCGCGCCCGGCTCCACGCCGTGCGACGACGAGCCGTTCGGGCCGATCAAGGTGCCCCAGGACCGCATCTGGGTGATGGGCGACAACCGGCAGAACTCGCTGGACTCCCGCTACCACCAGGAGCTGCCCGGCAACGGCACCGTCGCCACCGAGCGGGTCGTCGGGCGGGCGATCGTGGTGGCCTGGCCGCTCGACCGCTGGTCCACGCTGCCGGTGCCGGACACCTTCGAGCAGCCGGGCCTGAGCGCGGCCGCCGCGGCGGCCGTCGGTCCGGGTGCCCTCGGGCTCGCGGGCGCGCTGCCGGTCGTGCTGTGGCGCAGGAAGCGGCGTACCGCCGCCTGAGGCGTACGGCCCGAGGCGTACCGCCTGGTAGGGCACCGCGGGTAGGGTTCCGTCCCAGATCGTCGATCTCCGAACGTGGGGAGCGCTGGGATGAGCCGAACGCGACGTGAGCGAACGGACGACGGCCGCGGCCGTCTCGGCAGTGTGCTGTCGGGACTGGTCGTGGCCGTCGGCTGTGTGCTCTTCCTCGGCGGATTCGCCTGGGGAGCGGTCCAGTACCAGCCGTACACCGTGCCGACGGACTCCATGTCGCCGACCGTCACCGCCGGGGACCGGGTGCTGGCGCAGCGGATCGACGGCGCCGAGGTGCGGCGCGGTGACGTCGTGGTCTTCACCGACTCGACGTGGGGCGATCTGCCGATGGTCAAGCGGGTGGTCGGCGTCGGCGGCGACAAGGTGGCCTGCTGCGGGGCGGACGGCCGGCTGACCGTGAACGGCACGTCGATTGAAGAACCGTATCTGCGGTCGCAGGCGGCCGCCTCGTCGCCGTTCTCCGTGACCGTGCCCGAGGGGCGGCTCTTCCTGCTCGGCGACGAGCGCATGGGCTCGCAGGACTCGCGCGTACACCTCCAGGACGCCGCCCGGGGGTCGGTGCCGCGCAGCGCGGTGAGCGCCCGGGTGGACGCGGTGGCGTGGCCGGCCGAAGGCATGGTGGAGCGGCCGCGGGCGTTCGCCGCGCTCCCCGGGGGTGTGTCACGACCGGGGCCGGTGGTGCTGGTGGTGGGCGCGGTGGTGGCCGGCGCGGTGCTGATCCTCGCCGGTGCGGCGTACGGGCCGGTCGCGGGGCTGCTGTCGCGGCGCCGGACCCGGGCGGGGGCGGTCGCCCGTGGGTGAGGCCGCACGCAGGGTCGCGCGGGTCGTGCTGCTCGACCCCGACGACCGGATTCTGCTGCTGCACGGGTACGAGCCGGACGACCCCGCCGTGACCTGGTGGTTCACACCGGGGGGCGGCGTGGAGGGCGACGAGAGCCGCGAGGAGGCCGCCCTGCGGGAGCTGGCCGAGGAGACCGGGCTCACGGACGTGGAGCTGGGGCCGGTGGTGTGGCAGCGGTTCTGCTCCTTCCCGTTCGCCGGGCGGCGCTGGGACCAGGACGAGTGGTACTACCTCGCCCGTACGCGGCGGCCGGCGGCGGCGGTGGCCCTGGCGGACCCGACGGAGCTGGAGGCGCGCAGTGTCACGGGGCTGAGGTGGTGGACCTCCGCCGAACTGTCGGCGGCCCGTGAGACGGTGTACCCGACACGACTCGCCGAGCTGCTGCGCACGCTGCTCGTCGAGGGGCCCCCGAGTGCGCCGGTGGTCCTGGCTCCGGAAATCGTCTAGGGGTGCAGGTGACTGGCGCACAATGGGGGGACGCACGGCTGAAGGGGAACATGCCATGAGCGCCGAGGACCTCGAGAAGTACGAGACCGAGATGGAGCTGAAGCTCTACCGGGAGTACCGCGATGTCGTCGGTCTGTTCAAATACGTGATCGAGACCGAGCGTCGCTTCTACCTCACCAACGACTACGAGATGCAGGTGCACTCGGTGCAGGGCGAGGTGTTCTTCGAAGTGTCGATGGCGGACGCGTGGGTCTGGGACATGTACCGGCCGGCGCGGTTCGTCAAGCAGGTACGGGTGTTGACGTTCAAGGACGTGAACATCGAGGAGCTCAACAAGAGCGATCTGGAGCTGCCCGGCAGCTGAGTCCCGGGACCCCGGCTCACCGGTGTGGGTGAGCAGGTTGTCCACAAGCGTTCGGTTATCCACCAAGATCCAATAGTCCGGCGCCGACCCGTCACAGTCGGTGCCGGAGGTGGTGCCGAATGAACGCGACGGGGGCACTGGGCGCGTACGGCGAAGAGCTGGCGGTGCGCCGGCTGAGCGAGTCCGGGATGGCCGTGCTCGCACGGAACTGGCGGTGCGGACGGACCGGGGAGATCGACATCGTCGCCCGGGACGGCGACACGGTGGTCGTCTGCGAGGTCAAGACCCGCAGGGCGGGCGACTACCAGCACCCCATGGCGGCGCTCACGCCCGCCAAGGCGGACCGCCTCAGACGGCTCGCCGCCTGCTGGCTGGACCGGCACGGCGGCCCGCCGCCCGGCGGGCTACGCATCGACCTGATCGGCGTGCTGCTGCCCCGGCGCGGCGCCCCCGTGGTCGAGCACGCACGGGGGGTGGCCTGACATGGGCTTCGCGCGTACGTGCTCGGTGGCGCTGGTCGGCGTCGAGGGGGTCGTGGTCGAGGTCCAGGCGGACCTGGAGCCCGGCGTGGCGGCGTTCACGCTGGTCGGACTGCCCGACAAGAGCCTCTCGGAGAGCCGCGACCGGGTGCGGGCGGCCATCGTCAACTCCGGCGCCGAGTGGCCCCAGAAGAAGCTCACGGTCGGGCTCAGCCCGGCCTCCGTACCCAAGAGCGGTTCCGGCTTCGACCTGGCCGTCGCCGCCGCGGTGCTCGGCGCCGCCGAGCGCATCGACCCCCGGACCATCGCCGACCTCGTCCTCATCGGCGAGCTGGGCCTTGACGGCCGGGTCAGACCCGTACGCGGCGTCCTGCCGGCTGTGCTCGCCGCCGCCGAGGCCGGCTACCGGCAGGTCGTCGTACCGGAGCGGACCGCCGGGGAGGCCGCGCTGGTCCCGGGCGTCTCGGTCCTCGGCGTGCGCACCCTGCGCCAGCTCATCGCCGTGCTCGCGGACGAGCCGGTGCCCGAGGAGGACCCCGACGAGGAGGGGCGGCCCGACGCCATGCTCGCCGGGCTCCTGGTACCCGGCGCCGGGGTCGGCACGGGGCTCGCCCCCGACCCGGCCGACGCCCCCGACCTCGCGGACGTCGCCGGACAGCGGGCCGCGCGCCTGGCCCTGGAGGCCGCGGCGGCCGGCGGGCACCACCTGCTGCTCTCCGGGCCACCGGGCGCGGGCAAGACCATGCTCGCCGAGCGGCTGACCGGCGTGCTGCCGCCGCTGACCCGGCAGGAGTCCCTGGAGGTGACCGCCGTCCACTCGGTGGCCGGCATCCTCCCGCCCGGCGAGCCGCTGGTGCGCAGGGCGCCGTACTGCGCCCCGCACCACTCGGCGACGATGCAGTCCCTCGTGGGCGGCGGCAACGGGCTGCCGAGACCGGGCGCGGTCTCGCTCGCACACCGCGGGGTGCTCTTTTTGGACGAGGCACCGGAGTTCTCCGGCAAGGCGCTCGACGCGCTGCGCCAGCCGCTGGAGTCGGGGCACGTGGTGGTCGCCCGCAGCGCGGGCGTGGTGCGGCTGCCCGCGCGGTTCCTGATGGTGCTCGCCGCCAACCCCTGCCCGTGCGGACGGCACACCCTGCAAGGGGCCGGCTGCGAGTGCCCGCCCTCGGTGATCCGCCGCTACCAGGCGCGGCTGTCCGGGCCGCTGCTCGACCGCGTCGACCTGCGCGTGCAGGTCGCCCCGGTCGGCCGCGCCGACCTGATGGGGCAGGGCGGCCGCGGGGAGCCCAGCGCGGCGGTCGCCGCGCGGGTGCTGGAGGCCCGGGCGCGCGCCGCCGCCCGCCTGGACCGCACCCCGTGGACCGTCAACTCCGAGGTGCCCGGCCACGAACTGCGCACGCGCTGGCGCGTCGCGCCCGGAGCGCTCGACGCGGCGGAGCGGGACGTCGAGCGCGGCCTGCTCACCGCACGGGGCCTGGACCGGGTGCTCAGGGTCGCCTGGACCCTCGCCGACCTGGCGGGCCGCGACCGGCCGGGGGCGGGCGACGTCGCCCTGGCGCTGGAGCTGCGCACCGGCATCGCCCGGGGTGTGCCGGTGGAGGCGGGGGCGGCGCCGTGAGCACCACGAACGGGGCGGAGAGCGGGGGCGGCGGCGTGGGGGACGAGGAGCGGCTGGCGCGGGCCGCGCTGACGCGGGTCCTGGAGCCGGGCGACGAGCACGGCGGGCGCTGGCTGCGGGAGCTCGGGCCCCGGGAGCTGCTCGCCCGGCTGACCTGGGAGCCGTACCGGCGCGGAGCCCTCGGCGGCGTGACCGAGCGGCGGTTCCAGGGCCTGCGGATACGGGCCGCCGGCGCCGAACCCGAGCGGGACCTGGCGGCGGTGGACGCCGTCGGCGGGCGGTTCGTCGTGCCCGGCGACGCGGAGTGGCCCCGTCAGCTCGACGACCTCGGGGACGCCCGGCCCGTGGGGCTCTGGGTGCGCGGGCGGGCCGGGCTGCGCCCCTGGGCGCTGCGCTCCGTCGCCGTGGTCGGCGCGCGGGCGTGTACGCCGTACGGGGCGCACATGGCCGCGAGCCTCGCCTCCGGGCTCGCCGAGCGCGGCTGGGTGGTCGTCTCGGGCGCCGCCTTCGGCGTCGACGGGGCCGCGCACCGCGGCGCGCTCGCCGTGGACGGCGCCACCGTCGCCGTCCTCGCCTGCGGCGTCGACGTCCCCTACCCGCGCGGCCACGCCGGCCTGATCGGGCGCATCGCCGAACAGGGCCTCGTCATCGGCGAGTTGCCACCCGGCGCGCATCCGACACGCAGCCGCTTCATCCTCCGCAACCGGGTCATCGCCGCGCTGACCCGCGGCACGGTCGTCGTCGAGGCCGAGTACCGCAGCGGGTCGCTCGTCACCGCGCGCAGCGCGCAGCGGCTCGGCCGGTACACGATGGGCGTGCCGGGGCCCGCCACCAGCGGGCTGTCGGCGGGCGTGCACGAACTGCTGCGCGGCGAGGCCGTCCTCGTCACCGACGCCGCCGAAGTGGCCGAACTCGTCGGGGACATCGGCGAGCTCGCGCCCGCCCGGCGCGGGCCCGTACTGCCGCGCGACCTGCTCGGCCCGGTGAGCGCCCGCGTACTCGAAGCCCTCCCGCCGCGCGGCACGCCCGTCACCGCGCGGGACGCGGCGCGCGGCGCCGGCACCGGCGTTGACGAAACCCTCGGCAGCCTGTACGAACTCCACTCCCTCGGTTACGTCGAACGCCACGGCCAGGGCTGGCAGTTGACCGCGGAGGCCACGCGCCGCCCGAACACCCGGCGAGGCGGTGCTTGACCTGCAGCATTCGGGTGAAAAGGTGATGCCGATGACGTCCGTAGCGCTCCCGGAACCGCCCGAGGGGCCGGTGCGTGCGCCGACGGCCCCGTCGGCCCCCCTCGTGGCTGCCGACGTTTTCGAAGCGTGCGGACTATTCGAAGATGCGGCCGACGGCACGCCCCCGAGGAGGCATGATGCGCATCCCTTAGCTCACCGCGACCGGTCAGTCACGCTACGCTCACCAGAATTACCCCTTCCGCTATTCGGCCCTCCTTCGTTCCCCCGTCCCCCCACACACCCAGAACGGCTCAAGGCGACGCATGCCCCAGCACACCTCCGGGTCCGACCGCGCAGCGGTGCCCCCCGCTGCACGGGGTGCCGTGCGCCCGCCCGCTCCCTCGTCACTCGAGGAGCTGTGGCGGTCGTACAAGGACACGGGCGACGAGCGGCTGCGGGAACAGCTGATCCTGCACTACTCGCCGTTGGTGAAGTACGTGGCCGGGCGGGTCAGCGTGGGCCTGCCGTCCAACGTGGAGCAGGCGGACTTCTTCTCCTCCGGGGTGTTCGGGCTGATCGACGCGATCGAGAAGTTCGACATCGGTCGGTCGATCAAGTTCGAGACGTACGCGATCACCCGGATCCGGGGCGCGATGATCGACGAGCTGCGGGCGCTGGACTGGATCCCCCGGTCGGTGCGGCAGAAGGCGCGGGCCGTGGAGCGCGCGTACGCCACGCTGGAGGCGCAGCTGCGGCGCACTCCCTCCGAGAGCGAGGTCGCCGCCGAGATGGGCATCGCGCTGGAGGAACTGCACGCGGTTTTCAGCCAGTTGTCGCTGGCGAACGTCGTCGCCCTGGAGGAGCTGCTGCACGTCGGCGGTGAGGGCGGCGACCGGCTCAGCCTGATGGACACGCTGGAGGACACCGCGGCGGACGACCCCGTCGAGGTCGCCGAGGACCGCGAGCTGCGGCGGCTGCTCGCCCGGGCGATCAACACGCTGCCCGAGCGGGAGAAGACCGTGGTGACCCTGTACTACTACGAGGGGCTGACCCTCGCCGAGATCGGCAACGTGCTCGGCGTCACCGAGAGCCGGGTCAGCCAGATCCACACCAAGTCCGTGCTCCAGCTGCGGGCCAAGCTGGCGGACGTCGGCCGCTGAGCCGCCGATCTCTCACGCCGAGGTCGAACGGACGGCCGTAAACCGTAAAGTGGAGCCGTGCCCAGGATTCGAGCGGCCTCCGTGGCCGAGCACCGGACCATGCAGCGCGGCGCCCTGCTGGACGCCGCGCGTTCCCTGCTGTCCGAGGGCGGTACGGAGGCGCTGACCTTCCCCGCCCTCGCCGAGCGCACCGGCCTGGCCCGGTCCTCCGTGTACGAGTACTTCCGCTCGCGCGCCGCCGTGGTGGAGGAGCTGTGCGCGGTGGACTTCCCCGTGTGGGCGGCGGAGGTCGAGGCGGCGATGGAGCGGGCGGACACGCCCGAGGGCAAGGTCGAGGCGTACGTCCGCAAGCAGCTGGAGCTGGTCGGGGACCGGCGCCACCGGGCCGTCGTCGCGATCTCGGCCGGCGAACTGGACGACGGCGCACGCGAGAAGATCCGCGCCGCGCACGGCGGGCTCATCGCCATGATCGTCGAGGCGCTCGGGGAGCTGGGGCAGGAGCAGCCCCGGCTGACGGCGATGCTGCTGCAGGGCATGGTCGACGCGGCGGTCCGCCGCATCGAGCTCGGCGCGGCCGAGGAGCCGTCGTCCATCGCCGAGGCGGCGGTGGCGCTGGCCCTGCGGGGCGTGGGCGGCACCGCGAGCTGACCGCCGCGCCGCCGGACCCCCACCCGGCCGGTACGCCGCGCCCGCCGGGCCCCCGCACAGCCGGTACGCCGCGCCCGCCGGGCGGCCTGCCGGGCGGGCGCGCCGCCGAGGAGCCTCACGGGCCCGTCAGCGGCAGCAGCCGCGACGGCCGGCGCGGCACCAGCGCCAGGGGGTTCAGGTACGTGTCGCCCCGGCGCAGGCTCCAGTGGAGGCAGGTCGGGGCGCAGTGGGGCCGCACGGCGGTCAGGACCGCCACCACCTGGCCCTTCGCGACCTCGGCGCCCGCGCGGACCAGGGGCTCGACCGGTTCGTACGACGTACGCAGGGGCGGCCCCGGGCTCGGGTGCGTGATCGTCAGGACGCCGCGGCCCGCCACCGGCCCCGCGAACGTGACCCGGCCGGCGGCCGCCGCGCGGACCGGGGTGCCGGGTGCGGCGCCCAGGTCCACGCCCCGATGGCCGGGGCCGTACCGGGAGGCGGGCGGCTCCCAGCCGCGGACGACCGGTGGTCGCGGCGGCCCCACCGGCCAGGTGCCCGCCGAGCCGGGCGGGACGGCCGAGCCGGGCGGGACCGGCGGGACCGGCGGGACGGTCGAGCCCGTCAGGGCGGTCGCGAGCGTGAGCAGCAGAGTGATCAGGCGCATGGGGCGACTGTGGGGCACCGGAGCCGCGCCCGCCGGGGGCTGTGGATTCCGAAGGTCTTGTGGACAGCGCCGTCACCCGGCGGTGCCCGGGTCCCGTACACTTCTTCTGGCGACCCGGGCCACCGGGTCGACTTCGCACGCCCCGCCACCGCCCTCAAAAGTCGTGGTAGCGCTCTTCGGTCCCTTGTGGCAGCAGCGCGTCGGGGCGTCAGGACACAACCGAGATTCCAAGGAGATACGGCCATGGCCGTCGTCACGATGCGGGAGCTGCTGGAGAGCGGCGTCCACTTCGGTCACCAGACCCGTCGCTGGAACCCGAAGATGAAGCGCTTCATCTTCACCGAGCGCAACGGCATCTACATCATCGACCTGCTCCAGTCGCTGTCGTACATCGACCGCGCCTACGAGTTCGTCAAGGAGACCGTCGCGCACGGCGGCTCCATCATGTTCGTGGGTACCAAGAAGCAGGCCCAGGAGGCCATCGCCGAGCAGGCGACCCGCGTCGGCATGCCGTACGTCAACCAGCGCTGGCTCGGTGGCATGCTCACCAACTTCTCCACCGTCTACAAGCGCCTTCAGCGTCTGAAGGAGCTCGAGGCGATTGACTTCGAGGACGTCGCCGCGTCCGGTCTGACCAAGAAGGAGCTTCTCGTGCTCTCGCGCGAGAAGGCCAAGCTGGAGAAGACCCTCGGCGGTATCCGCGAGATGCAGAAGGTGCCGAGCGCCGTCTGGATCGTCGACACCAAGAAGGAGCACATCGCCGTCGGTGAGGCGCGCAAGCTCCACATCCCGGTCGTCGCGATCCTCGACACCAACTGCGACCCCGACGAGGTCGACTACAAGATCCCGGGCAACGACGACGCGATCCGCTCCGTCACCCTGCTCACCCGCGTGATCGCCGACGCCGTCGCCGAGGGCCTCATCGCCCGCTCCGGCGCCGCCACCGGCGACCAGAAGCCGGGCGACAAGGCCGCCGGCGAGCCGCTGGCCGAGTGGGAGCGCGACCTGCTCGAGGGCGACAAGAAGGAGGCCTCCGAGGAGGCTCCCGAGGCCGCCGAGAAGCCGGCCGAGGCCGCTGCCGAGGCTCCGGCCGCCGAGGCCCCCGAGGCCGCTGCCGAGGCTCCGGCCGCGGACGCCGAGCAGGCCTGACCTTTCAAGGTTCGGATGACGGCGGGGGCGCGCGTTGCCCCCGCCGTCCACCCGTAGATCTTCGTAGATCTTCCAGACTTCGAGAGAGATTCACAGATCATGGCGAACTACACCGCCGCTGACGTCAAGAAGCTCCGCGAGCTCACCGGCGCCGGCATGATGGACTGCAAGAAGGCGCTCGACGAGTCCGACGGCAACGTCGACAAGGCCGTCGAGGCCCTGCGCATCAAGGGCCAGAAGGGCGTCGCCAAGCGCGAGGGCCGCTCCGCCGAGAACGGCGCCGTCGTCTCCCTCATCGCCGGCGACAACACCTCCGGTGTCCTCGTCGAGCTGAAGTGCGAGACGGACTTCGTCGCCAAGGGTGACAAGTTCCAGGCCGTCGCCAACGCGATCGCCGAGCACGTCGCCAAGACCTCCCCGGCCGACATCGAGGCGCTCCTCGCCTCCGAGATCGAGCCCGGCAAGACCGTCCAGGCGTACGTCGACGAGGCCAACGCCAACCTCGGCGAGAAGATCGTCCTGGACCGCTTCGCGCAGTTCGGCGACGGCTTCGTCACCGCGTACATGCACCGCACCATGCCCGACCTGCCCCCGCAGATCGGCGTCCTCGTCGAGCTCGACAAGGAGAACGCCGAGGTCGCGAAGGGTATCGCGCAGCACATCGCCGCGTTCGCCCCGAAGTACCTCTCCAAGGACGACGTCCCGGCCGAGGTCGTCGAGGCCGAGCGTCGCGTCGCCGAGGAGACCACCCGCGCCGAGGGCAAGCCGGAGGCCGCGCTCCCGAAGATCGTCGAGGGTCGCCTCAACGGCTTCTTCAAGGACGCCACCCTCCTGGGCCAGCCGTACGCGCTGGACAACAAGAAGTCCGTCCAGAAGGTCCTGGACGAGGCCGGTGTCACCCTGAAGCGCTTCGCCCGCATCAAGGTCGGCATCTGAGCCGGTACGCGATCGACCGGGCCGCCCAGTAGGGTTGCCCACGTGGACGTCGGCGCGTGAGCGACCGGACGCCCGCAGATCTGACGAGGAGGCCATTGCCGCTAGGGAGAGCAGTTACCCCGGCAATGGCCTTCTTCGTATGTGCACGAGGAGATCTCCATGAATCAGGGCGCCGCACAAGGCGACGACAACCACGGCAAAAAGGCCGGCCGCTTCATGCTGAAGCTGTCCGGTGAGGCGTTCGCCGGCGGAGGCGGCCTCGGCGTCGACCCCGACGTCGTACACGCCATCGCACGCGAGATCGCCGCGGTCGTACGCGACGGCGCGGAGATCGCCGTAGTGATCGGCGGCGGCAACTTCTTCCGCGGCGCCGAGCTCCAGCAGCGCGGCATGGACCGGGCCCGCTCCGACTACATGGGCATGCTCGGTACGGTCATGAACTGCCTCGCCCTCCAGGACTTCCTGGAGAAGGAGGGCATCGACTCCCGCGTCCAGACCGCCATCACCATGGGCCAGGTCGCCGAGCCATACATCCCGCTCCGCGCCGTCCGTCACCTGGAGAAGGGCCGCGTCGTCATCTTCGGCGCCGGTATGGGCATGCCCTACTTCTCCACCGACACCACCGCCGCGCAGCGCGCCCTGGAGATCGACGCCGAGGCGCTTCTCATGGGCAAGAACGGTGTGGACGGGGTCTACGACTCCGACCCGAAGACCAACCCGGACGCGGTGAAGTTCGACGCGCTGGAGTACGGCGAGGTCCTCTCGCGCGACCTCAAGGTCGCCGACGCCACCGCCATCACCCTCTGCCGCGACAACAACCTCCCGATCCTGGTCTTCGAGCTGCTCGCGGCGGGCAATATCGCCCGCGCGGTGAAGGGTGAGAAGATCGGCACTCTCGTGAGCGACCAGGGCACCAGGAACTGACCCACCCTCCCCGGTGCCCTGATCCCGGGGATGGACAAAGCCCTGCCGGTCGGACACCGTGCAGAGCGTAAAGACGCGCCTACTCAAGACACGCAGGAGCAAGTGGTGATCGAAGAGACCCTCCTCGAGGCAGAGGAGAAGATGGAGAAGGCCGTCCTGGTCGCCAAGGAGGACTTCGCCGCGATCCGTACCGGACGGGCGCACCCCGCCATGTTCAACAAGATCGTCGCGGACTACTACGGCGCGGTGACCCCGATCAACCAGCTGGCGTCGTTCTCCGTGCCGGAGCCGCGCATGGCCGTGGTGACCCCGTTCGACAAGAGCGCGCTGCGCAACATCGAGCAGGCCATCCGCGACTCGGACCTCGGCGTCAACCCGAGCAACGACGGCAACATCATCCGGGTGGTGTTCCCCGAGCTCACCGAGGACCGCCGCCGCGAGTACATCAAGGTCGCCAAGGGCAAGGCCGAGGACTCGAAGGTGTCGATCCGCTCGGTGCGCCGCAAGGCCAAGGACGCCCTCGACAAGGCGGTCAAGGACGGCGACATCGGTGAGGACGAGGGCCGTCGCGCCGAGAAGGACCTCGAGGACCTCACCCACAAGTACGTCGCGCAGGTGGACGAGCTGCTCAAGCACAAGGAAGCCGAGCTGCTCGAGGTCTGATGAACGACTCTTCCTGGGGGACCCCGCCGAAAGGCGGCCACTGGGGTCCGCCCGACCAGGGGTACGCTCCGGGGGCACACGCCCCGGAGACCCCGGCGGGCCCCGCATATGAGGGGCATGAAGCGGGCCGGACCCGCCCCATGCCCGTCGTACCCGCCGATGTTCCCCCTGGCGGATACGCCGGAGGACACGTCGGCGGAGACCAGGACGACGACCACCGTGACCGGGGGACCGCTCGGCTGAGCGGTCCCCTGTTCCGTGACGAGATGCCGCAGGAGCCCATGCCCACGCCGCCGTCGGGAGCGACGCAGCCTCCGGAGCAGCCGGGTCAGCCGGGTCAGCCCCACCAGTCTCCGCCGAAGAAGCGGGCCGGGCGCGACCTGCGGGCCGCCATAGGGGTCGGCGTCGGCCTCGGCGCGGTCGTCATCGCGTCGCTCTTCATCCTCAAGGACGTGTTCGTCGGCGTCGTCGCGGTCGCCGTCGTGGTCGGGCTGTGGGAGCTCACCTCGCGCCTGCAGGAGCGCAAGTCCATCAAGGCCCCGCTCGTGCCGCTCGCGGTGGGCGGCGTGGCGATGGTCGTCGCCGGGTACGTACGCGGCGCCGAGGGCGCATGGGTGGCGATGGCGCTGACCGCGCTCGCCGTGCTCGTGTGGCGGATGACGGAACCGCCCGAGGGCTACCTCAAGGACGTCACCGCCGGTCTCTTCGCCGCCTTCTACGTGCCGTTCCTGGCGACCTTCGTGGCGCTGATGCTCACCGCCGACGACGGATCGTGGCGGGTGCTGACCTTCCTGCTGCTGACCGTGGTCAGTGACACCGGGGCGTACGCGGTCGGCTGGCGCTTCGGCAAGCGGAAGCTCGCGCCGCGCATCAGCCCCGGCAAGACGCGCGAGGGCCTGGTCGGCGCGGTGGCGTTCGCCATGGCGGCGGGCGCGCTGTGCATGGAGTTCGCCATCGACGGCGGCGCCTGGTGGCAGGGCCTGCTGCTGGGCCTCGCGGTCGCGGTGAGCGCCACGCTCGGCGACCTCGGCGAGTCGATGATCAAGCGGGACCTGGGCATCAAGGACATGGGCACCCTGCTCCCGGGCCATGGCGGCATCATGGACCGGCTGGACTCGCTGCTGCCGACGGCGCCGGTGGTGTGGCTGTTGCTGGTGTTGTTCGTGGGCACGGGTTGACGGTGGCCATGGCGCCACGCGGCGGTAGCCGCATATAGGCACGGTATGGACCGGCTGGACTCGCTGCTGCCGACGGCGCCGGTGGTGTGGCTGTTGCTGGTGCTGTTCGTCGGCACGGGTTGACGGGAACAGGCCGAACCGCCGTCCGGTTACCCTGGAAGGGCTCGTCGCATCGGAGCGGCGGGCCCTTTCGGCCCCGTGGCCCCTTCGGGACGGGGACCATCCGGTGAGGTCACCCGGCTCACGTACCGCGGCCTCGTCTTTACTGAGGAGTACCAGGTCATGCCACGCCCCGCCCCGGGAGAGCTCACCTTCGTCGCCCCCCGCGGGGCCGTGAAGCCGCCGCGGCACCTCGCCGACCTCACGCCCGCCGAGCGCAAGGAAGCCGTGGCCGCGATCGGCGAGAAGCCGTTCCGCGCCAAGCAGCTCTCCCAGCACTACTTCGCGCGGTACGCGCACGACCCCGCCGAGTGGACCGACATCCCGGCCGCCTCGCGCGAGAAGCTCGCCGCCGAGCTGCTGCCCGACCTCATGTCCGTCGTACGGCACATCTCGTGCGACGACGACACCACCCGCAAGACCCTGTGGCGCCTGCACGACGGCACGCTCGTCGAGTCGGTCCTCATGCGCTACCCGGACCGGGTGACCATGTGCATCTCGTCGCAGGCGGGCTGCGGCATGAACTGCCCCTTCTGCGCCACCGGCCAGGCCGGCCTCGACCGGAACCTGTCGACCGCCGAGATCGTGCACCAGATCGTCGACGGCATGCGGGCGCTCAGGGACGGCGAGGTGCCGGGCGGCCCCGCCCGCCTCTCCAACATCGTCTTCATGGGCATGGGCGAGCCGCTCGCCAACTACAAGCGGGTCGTGGGCGCCATCCGGCGGCTGACCGACCCCGAGCCCGACGGCCTCGGCCTGTCGCAGCGCGGCATCACCGTCTCCACCGTCGGCCTCGTGCCCGCGATGCTGCGCTTCGCCGACGAGGGCTTCAAGTGCCGCCTCGCCGTCTCGCTGCACGCGCCCGACGACGAGCTGCGCGACACCCTCGTGCCCGTCAACACCCGCTGGAAGGTCCGCGAGGTGCTGGACGCCGCCTGGGAGTACGCCGAGAAGTCCGGCCGCCGCGTCTCGATCGAGTACGCCCTCATCCGCGACATCAACGACCAGGCCTGGCGCGGCGACCTGCTGGGCCGCCTCCTCAAGGGCAAGCGCGTCCACGTCAACCTCATCCCGCTGAACCCGACCCCCGGCTCCAAGTGGACCGCCTCGCGCCCCGAGGACGAGAAGGCGTTCGTCGAGGCGATCGCCGCCCACGGCGTACCGGTCACCGTCCGGGACACCCGCGGGCAGGAGATCGACGGCGCCTGTGGACAGCTCGCGGCCGCGGAACGCTGACCTTGTAGTCTGAGCTCGAACACATCTGCATATTCCGACAGGGGAGCGCCACAGCGCTGAGAGTGCGGCAACCGTCCAGGCCGCAGACCCTCTGAACCTCGCCCAGGTCATTCTGGGTAGGAAGTTCGGTCGTTACTCGAGCTGTTGCGCCCTGCCCGCCGCACGATCGCGGCGGGCGGGGCCGCGTCTCTTCCTGGACACCCCCAGGAGGAATCTCAGTGAGCACCACCAAGAAGATCGCGGTCGGCGCGCTCGCCGCCGCGCTGGGCGTCACGACGCTCACCGCCTGCGGCGGAGAGTCCGCCAAGGACTCCGCCGGCGGCGGGACGAAGTCGAAGACCGTGACGCTCGTCAGCCACGACTCCTTCAACGCCTCTCCGGCCGTCCTGAAGGAGTTCACCAAGGAGACCGGCTACACCGTCAAGGTGCTGAAGAGCGGCGACGCCGGCGAGGCCGTCAACAAGGCGATCCTCACCAAGGGCGCCCCGCAGGGCGACGTCTTCTTCGGCGTCGACAACACCCTGCTGTCGCGCGCCCTCGACAACGGCCTCTTCGAGCCGTACGAGGCCAAGGGCCTCGACCGGGTCCCCGGTGACGTCCAGCTCGACCAGGACAAGCACCGTGTCACGCCGGTCGACACCGGCGACATCTGCGTCAACTACGACAAGAAGTACTTCGCGGACAAGAAGCTCGCGCCGCCGCAGACCTTCGACGACCTCGCCAAGCCGCAGTACAAGGACCTCCTCGTGGTCGAGAACCCCGAGCGGTCCTCGCCCGGCCTCGGCTTCCTGCTCGGCACGGCCGCGCAGTACGGCGACGACGGCTGGCAGGACTACTGGAAGAAGCTGAAGGCCAACGGCGTCAAGGTCGTCGACAGCTGGGAGCTCGCCTACAACCAGGAGTTCTCCGGCTCCGCCGGCGGCAAGCAGGCCAAGGGCGACCGGCCGCTCGTCGTGTCGTACGCCTCCAGCCCGCCGGTCGAGGTGCTGTACGCCACGCCGCAGCCGGCCGAGGCGCCGACCGGGGTCTCCACCGGCACCTGCTTCCGCCAGATCGAGTTCGCCGGCCTGCTGACGGGCGCGAAGAACCCGGACGGCGGCAAGGCCCTGATCGACTTCCTGATCGGGAAGAAGTTCCAGGACGACATGCCGCTCCAGATGTTCGTGCACCCGGTCGCGAAGGACGCGACGCTGCCGGAGCTGTTCACCAAGCACGGAGTGACGGTCGACAAGCCGCACACCCTGGCCCCTGCCAAGATCGCCGAGAACCGTGACCAGTGGATCAAGTCGTGGTCCTCGCTCGTCCTGAAGTAAGGCGTACGGGCCTGCGGGCGGGGCTCATGGTCCTGCCCGTGGCCTTCTTCGCCCTCTTCTTCGCCTACCCCGTCGCCGCGATCGTCGGCCGGGGCCTGCGGACGGGGGAGGGGGCCTGGGAGGTCGGGCGGCTCGGCGAGGTGCTGGGCCGCCCGGACATCCTGGACGTGCTCTGGTTCACCACCTGGCAGGCGCTCGCCTCCACCGCGCTGACCCTGCTGGTCGCGCTGCCGGGCGCGTACGTCTTCGCCCGCTTCGACTTCCCCGGCAAGCAGGTGCTGCGGGCGGTGGTGACCGTGCCGTTCGTGCTGCCGACCGTCGTCGTCGGCACCGCCTTCCTCGCGCTCGTCGGGCGGGGCGGGCTCCTCGACGGGCTGTGGGGCGTACGGCTGGACACCACGGTGTGGGCGATCCTGCTGGCGCACGTCTTCTTCAACTACGCCGTCGTCGTCCGCACGGTCGGCGGCCTGTGGGCGCAGCTCGACCCGCGCCAGGAGGAGGCCGCGCGGGTGCTCGGCGCCTCCCGGTTCGGGGCGTGGCGGCGGGTGACGCTGCCCGCGCTCGCGCCCGCCGTGGCCGCCGCGGCGCTGATGGTCTTCCTCTTCACGTACACCTCCTTCGGCGTCGTACAGATCCTCGGCGGGCCCGCGTACGCCACGCTGGAGGCGGAGATCTACCGGCAGACCGCCCAGCTGCTCGACCTGGAGACGGCGGCCGTGCTCACCCTGGTGCAGTTCGCCGCCGTGGGCGCCGTCCTCGCCGTGCACGCCTGGACCGTCCGCAGGCGGGAGACCGCGCTGAAGCTGGTGGACGCCGGACTGACCGCGCGGCGGCCGCGCGGGGCCGGGCAGTGGGCGCTGCTGGGTGCCGTCCTCGTGACGGTCGCGCTGCTGCTCGTGCTGCCGCTCGCGGTGCTCGTGCAGCGCTCCTTCGCCGGGGGGCTCGGCTACTACCGGGCCCTGCAGGACGCCGACGCGGGCGGCGGGACCTTCCTCGTGCCGCCCGTCGAGGCGATCGGGAACTCGCTCCAGTACGCCCTCGCCGCCACCGCGATCGCGCTGGCCGTCGGGGGGCTCGCGGCCGCGGCGCTCACCCGGCGGGCCGGGCGGCTGGTGCGCGGCTTCGACGCGCTGCTGATGCTGCCGCTCGGCGTGTCCGCCGTCACCGTCGGCTTCGGCTTCCTCATCACGCTGGACGAGCCGCCGCTCGACCTGCGCTCGTCGTGGATCCTGGTGCCGCTGGCCCAGGCCCTGGTCGGCGTGCCCTTCGTCGTACGGACCATGCTGCCGGTGCTGCGGGCCGTGGACGAGCGGCTGCGCGAGGCGGCGGCGGTGCTCGGGGCGTCGCCGTGGCGCGTGTGGCGCGAGGTGGACCTGCCGCTGGTGCGGCGGGCGCTGCTGGTGGCGGCGGGGTTCGCGTTCGCCGTGTCGCTGGGCGAGTTCGGGGCGACCGTCTTCATCGCGCGGCCCGACAACCCGACGCTGCCGGTGGCCGTCGCCCGGCTCCTCGGCCGGCCCGGGGAGCTCAACTACGGACAGGCCATGGCCCTGTCGACGATCCTCATGGTGGTGTGCGCGGTGGCGCTGCTGCTGCTCGAACGTATCCGTGTCAACCGCTCCGGGGAGTTCTGACCATGCTGCGCCTAGACGGCGTGACCGTACGCTTCGGGGCCCGCGCCGCCCTCGACGCGGTGGACCTCGCGGTCGCCGACCACGAGATCGTGTGCGTGCTGGGCCCGAGCGGCAGCGGCAAGTCGACCCTGCTGCGGGTCGTCGCGGGTCTCCAGCCCGTGGACGGCGGCCGGGTGCTGCTGGACGGCGCGGACCAGGCCGGGGTGCCGGTGCACCGGCGCGGCGTCGGGCTGATGTTCCAGGACCACCAGCTCTTCCCCCAGCGGGACGTCGCCGGGAACGTCGCCTTCGGGCTGCGCATGCGCGGCGCCCCGAAGCGGGAGCAGGCCGCCCGCGTGACCGAGCTGCTGGAGCTGGTGGGCCTGCCGGGCGCCGGGCGCCGGGCGGTGGCCGCGCTCTCCGGCGGCGAGCAGCAGCGCGTGGCCCTCGCCCGCGCCCTGGCGCCCAGCCCCCGGCTGCTCATGCTCGACGAGCCGCTGGGGCAGCTGGACCGGGGGCTGCGGGAGCGGCTCGTGGTGGAGCTGCGGCACCTGTTCGGGCGGCTCGGGACGACGGTGCTCGCCGTCACGCACGACCAGGGCGAGGCGTTCGCGCTCGCCGACCGGGTCGTCGTGATGCGCGCCGGGCGCGTCGAGCAGAGCGGCACGCCGCTGGAGGTGTGGCGCCGCCCGGCCTCCGAGTTCGTCGCCCGCTTCCTGGGCTTCGACAACGTGGTGGCGGCGACGGTCGCCGGCGAGGCGGCCGATACCGCGTGGGGCAAGGTCCCCGTGCCCGCCGGTGCCCCGCAGGGCGCCGCCCGCCTGCTCGTCCGCCCCGCCGGGGTCCGGCTCGGCGACCCGGCGGACGGCCTGCGCTGCCAGGTCGACGCCCGCACCTTCCGCGGCCACCACGTCGCCGTACGGCTCCGCCCGGAGACCGGCCCGCCGCTGGAGGCGGAGTGCGCCCTGCGCGACGCGCCGGAGGAGGGCGCGGTGGTCGGGGTGACGTTCGCGGCGGACGAGGTCGTGGTGCTGGACTGAGGCGGCGGGCGGCGGCGCGTCGTTGACGGTCCGTCAGCTCCCTGTCATGGTGGGCGCGGTCCGCACGGCACCCGAACCGTGGTGGGAGGGCTCCATGGACGCGTACGACATGCCGGCGATGGGGGTCGAGGAGGAGCTCCTCCTCGTCGACGCCGCGACCCTGGCCGCCGCGCCCGGCGCCCCGGCCGTACTGAAGCACTGCGCGAGCGCCCCCGGCGCGGCCGGCCGGTTCTCCGCGGAGATCACCACGCTGCAGGTGGAGACCAAGAGCGCCCCGCACCGCCACGCCCGCGACCTGGGCGACGAACTGCTCGCCCTGCGGCGCACGGTCGCCCGCGCCGCCGCGCGCGAAGGGCTGCGGGTCGTCGCGTCCGGGCTGCCCGTCCTCGGTGACGTCGTCCCGCCGCCCCTCACCGAAGGGGAGCGCTTCGCCGAGGGCATGGCGACCTACCGGGCCCTCCACGACGAGATGTCCATGTGCGCCTTCCAGGTGCACGTCGACATCCCCGACCTGCCCCGCGCCCTGGACGTCGGCAACCGGCTGCGCCCCTGGCTGCCGGTGCTGCTCGCGATGTCGGCCAACTCCCCGTACTTCGCGGGCCGCGACACCGGTTACGCCACCTGGCGGGCGCTCGCCTGGGGGCGCTGGCCGGTGGCGGGCCCGCCGCCGTACTTCCACTCGCCCGCGCATTACGAGGAGGTCCTCGGCGCCCTGGCCGAGTCGGGCGCGCTGGTCGACCGCGGCACCGTCTTCTGGGACGTACGCCCCTCGGCGCGGCTGCCCACCCTGGAGGTGCGCGTCGCCGACATGACCGGCACCGCGGCCGAATCGGCGTTCCTCGCGGCCCTGGTGCGCGCCCTGGTCACGGTGGCGCTGCGGGAGGGCGAGCGCGGGGAGCCCGCGCCCGCGCCGTCGGCGGAGGTGCTGCGCGCCGCCTACTGGCGGGCGGCCCGGGACGGGCTGGACGGCGTGGGGCTCGACGTGGCCACCGGCAGGGCCGTCCCCGCGCCGCTGCTCGCCGAGCGGATGGTCGCGTACGCCCGCCCGGCGCTGGTGCGCCACGGGGACGCCGACCTGGTGGAGACGGGGCTGCGGTGGCTCCTGCGCCA
This sequence comes from Streptomyces sp. NPDC045998, assembly GCF_056430285.1. Taxonomy (NCBI): domain Bacteria; kingdom Bacillati; phylum Actinomycetota; class Actinomycetes; order Kitasatosporales; family Streptomycetaceae; genus Streptomyces; species Streptomyces sp. NPDC045998. The sequence continues at coordinate 107,354 of NZ_JBWKLJ010000003.1, read as the reverse complement.
CGGCTGCGGGGCCGCGCGGCAGCGGGCCGCGGCCGCCGCGGCGGGTTCGCTCGCCGGTGCCGTGCGGTGGCTGGCCGCGCAGACGGGGGCGGAGGGATTCCCCGACCCGGGCCGCCGTTGACGGGCCCTACGCACAGGACGGTCCCGCGCGCGGGACGGACGGCGTAGGCGTGGCGCAGTGGCCGGTGACCGCCCTGCGCGGCGGCCGCCACCGGGCGATGATGGCGGCACCATGCGATCCGGAGCGCGGCGGAGGGGGCAGGCGCCGATGGTGACAGCGGACGGGAAAGCCGGGACGGGCGAGCACCACCGCTACGTGGTGCTCGGGGCGGGGCCGGCGGGGCTCCAGCTCGGGTGCTTCCTGACGGCGGCCGGCGCCGATCACGTCGTACTGGAACGGGAGGACGCGCCCGGCGGCTTCTTCCGGCGCTACCCCCGCCACCGGCGGCTGATCTCCCTCAACAAGGTGCACACCGTCGAGGAGGACCCGGAGATCCGGCTCCGCTGGGACTGGAACTCGCTGCTGTCCCCCACCGCGCGGCCGCTGTTCCCCGACTACAGCGGCGACTGGTTCCCGCACGCCGACACCATGACCGCGTACCTGGAGGACTTCCAGCGCGCCCACGTCCCGCACGTACGTTTCGGGGCCGACGTCACGGAGATCCGCCGCGGCGGCGGCGGCTTCCGCCTGACCACCGCCGACGGACGCCTCTTCACCTGCGACTGCCTGATCGTCGCCACCGGGTGGGGCGGCCCGTACGTCCCCGCCGTCAAGGGGATCGAGTACGCGCAGGGCTACGAGTCCGCGCCCCTCGACCCCGAGGCGTACCGGGGCAAGCGCGTCCTGATCATCGGCAAGGGCAACTCCGCCTTCGAGACCGCGACCCCGCTCCTCGACCACGCGGCCCTCCTCCACCTCGCCTCCCCGCACCCGACGCGCCTGGCCTGGCACAGCAAGCACCCCGGCGACGTACGCGGACAGTACGGCGCGCTGCTGGACGGCTACTGGTTCAAGACCCTGCACGGGGTCCTGGAGTGCGAGATCGACGAGATACGCCCGGCCGGCGACGCGTACCGGGTCGACATCACCTACACCCTCGCCGAGGGGGAGCGCGAGTCGCTGGAGTACGACACCGTCATCCGGTGCACCGGCTTCCGGATGGACGACACGCCCTTCGGCGAGGACTGCCGCCCGGAGCTCGTGGCGTCGGGGCGCTTTCCCGCGACCGGGCCGGACTGGCAGTCGGCCAACGTCGACGGGCTCTACTTCGCCGGCACCCTCGCCCAGGCCCGCGACACCAAGCACGCCGCCTCGCCCTTCATCGACGGCTTCCGCTACAACCTGCGCACCCTGGCGCGCCTCCTCGCCGAGCGGTACGACGGTCGCCCGCTGGAGTACGCCGTCGTCGACGCCGATCCCGACCGTCTCGCCGACACGATGCTGGACCGCGTCAACTGGTCCTCGGCGCTGTGGACCCAGTTCGAGTACCTGGTCGACGTGTTCGTCCTCGACACCGTTGACGGGCGCGTACGCGTACGGCACTACGAGGACCTGCCCGAGGACTACGCGGTGGCCCGCTTCGGCGACCGCGAGGACTTCTACACCCTGGGCCTGCGCTGGGGCCGCCAGGAGCACGCCGACATCTTCGCCATCCGCCGCAGCCCCGTGCCCGAGCGGGCCCACGAGTCGGCGTTCCTCCACCCGGTGATCCGCCGCTACAGGCACGGCGAGATCGCCGCCGAGCGCCACCTGCTGGAGGACCTGCGCGCCCTGTGGCGCCGCCCCGACCGGCACGTGGAGCCGCTGCGGGCCTTCCTGCGGGAGCAGGAGCGGTAGGGCCGCCGCCGCCGAGGCGGCCCCGCCCGACCGGGGGCGGGGCCGCCCGCGCATCAGCGGGACGCCACCTTCGGCACCTGCTCCGTCACCCCCGCCGGTACGGGCGCGTACCCGGCCGGCCGCGTGGTGAAGGTGCCGCGGCCCTGGGTGCGGCCCCGCAGCCGGGACGCGTAACCGAACAGCTCCGCCAGCGGCACGGTCGCCGTGAGCACGGCGGTGCCGGCCCGGGTGGTGGAGCCCGACACCCGGCCGCGGCGTGCCGCCAGGTCGCCGAGCACACCGCCCACGGCGTCGTCGGGCACGGTCACCGTGACCTCGACGACCGGTTCGAGCAGCGTCACCACGCTCGCGCGCAGCGCCTCACGCAGCGCCAGCCGGCCGGCGGTGCGGAAGGCCGTCTCGGACGAGTCCTTGACGTGCGTGGCCCCGTCGGTCAGGGTCACCCGCACCCCGGTCACCGGATGGCCGCCCAGCGGCCCCTCGGCTAGGGCGTCCCGGCAGCCGGCCTCCACGGCCCGGACGTACTCCTGCGGTACGCGCCCGCCCACGACGGCCGACCGGAAGACGAACCCTTCGTCCCCGCTCTCTTGCTCGCCGTCGGCCGGTTCGACGTCCAGGACGACATGGGCGAACTGGCCCGCGCCGCCGTCCTGTTTGACGTGCCGGTACGTCAGCCCGGACACCCCGCGCACGACCGTCTCCCGATAGGCCACGCGCGGCCGGCCGACCCGGACCTCCAGGCCGTGGGCCCGGCGGACCTTCTCCACCGCCACCTCCAGGTGCAGTTCGCCCATCCCCGACAGCACCGTCTGACCCGTCTCCGGGTCGGTCCGCACCGTCAGCGACGGGTCCTCCTCGACCAGCCGGGCCAGCGCCGTCGCCAGCCGGTCGGTGTCCAGGCCGCGGCGGGGCTCCACCGCAACCGACACGACCGGGTCCGTCACCGTGGGCGGCTCCAGGACCAGCGGGTCGCCGGGCGCGCACAGGGTGGTCCCGGCGCGGGCGCCCTTCAGCCCCACCACCGCGACGATGTCCCCGGCCGACGCCCGGTCCACCTCCGCGTGCCGGTCGGCCTGGACGCGCAGGATCCGGCCGATCCGCTCCGTACGGCCCGTGCCCATGTCCAGCACCGCGTCCCCCTTCCGTACCGTGCCCGCGTACACGCGCAGGCAGGACAGCCGGCCGGTGGCGGTCGCCTGCACCTTGAAGACCAGCGCGGCGAACGGCGCCCCGGGGTCGGCGGGCCGCTCCCGCACCGCGCCGTCCAGCGTGCCGCGCACCGGCGGGACGTCCGCGGGCGACGGGAGGTACGCCACGACGGCGTCCAGCAGCGGCTCGACCCCGCGGTCGCGGTACGCCGCACCGCACAGCACCACCACGCCCTCGCCCCCGAGGGTCAGGTCGCGCAGCGCCGCGGCGAGCGTCCCGTCCGATACCCCGGACCCGGTGCAGAACTCCTCCAGCGCCGCCGGATGGAGCTCCGCCACGGCCTCCTCCAACAGCCGGCGGCGCCGGTACGCCTCGTCGCGGAGCGCGTCGGGGACCGGGCCTTCCGCGTACGAGCCGGCGCCTTCCCCCTCCCAGAGCAGCGCGCGCATGCGGACCAGGTCCACCACGCCCGTGAAACCTCCCTCGCGGCCGATCGGCAGCTGGACCACCAGCGGGACCGCGCCCAGCCGGTCCCGCAAGGAGGCGACCGCCGTGTCGAGGTCGGCACCGGCCCGGTCGAGCTTGTTGACGAAGGCGATACGCGGCACGCCGTGCCGGTCGGCCTGGCGCCACACCGCCTCGCTCTGCGGCTCGACGCCCGCGACGGCGTCGAACACCACGACCGCTCCGTCGAGGACCCGCAGCGATCTGGCCACCTCGTCGGAGAAGTCGACGTGGCCGGGTGTGTCGATGAGGTTGATCCGGTGGCCGTCCCAGACGCAGCCGACCGCCGCGGCGAAGATGGTGATCCCCCGGTCGCGTTCCTGCGGGTCGAAGTCCGTGACGGTCGTCCCGTCGTGGACCTCGCCGCGCTTGTGGGTGGCGCCGGTGGCGTACAGGATCCGTTCGGTGAGGGTGGTCTTCCCGGCGTCGACGTGGGCGAGGATGCCGAGGTTGCGTACGGTACGCATGGGCGTGCGCATGGCCTGGGGCCTTTCGGGTGATCGCGAACAGGGCGGCGCGATTCCCGGGACGGGCGGACCGGGGCACGCCGACGCGGGCGTGCGTCGGCGTGCGGCGGCGAGGGTGAGGTGTCAGATGCTCGTCACGGGCATCCGGTGGCGGCCGCGCAGCCGCCACCGGGCCCACGAGGACACCGGGATCACGTCGTACCGCGACCGGGGAACGGCGACGGCGGTGTGGTCACGCACGTCGGGCTCCCTTCGATGGCCGGTCGGCTCGATGGCCGGATGGCGCGCCGCGATCGTGTGACGGCGCGTCAGCGAGAGTAGCGAGCCGAGCCGGCCCGGGGCACCGGATTTTCCGGCGCGGCTCTTTCCGGCGCGGCTCTTTTCGCGGGGTTCACCGGCCGGGGGACCACGGAGCGGGGCCCGTGCCCTCCGTCCAGGCGTCGAGCGCCGCGCGGTCGCAGCAGACGATGCCGCACTGGGCGGCGTACTCCGCGGCCGGTTCGGTGAAGTCGCTGCTCGTCACGAGGGCGGCGACGTCGGCTTCGTGGACCGCGAAGCAGGTGCCGCCGAAGCGCTGGAGGTCCTGGGAGCCGACCTTGTTGCCCGGGCCGTAGTGCTTGCACTGGAGCACCACGCGCCGCCCGTCGGGCGCGGTGGCGACCACGTCGGCGCCGAGGTCGCCCGCGCCGCCGACGACTTCGACGTCCACGCAGCCGTCCCGGACGCAGAGCTCCGCCACGGCCAGCTCGAACGCGTTCGGGTCCATGGCGTCGTAGTCGACGGGGTCCGCGGGAGCCTTCGCGGCGGCGGCCCGGCGGCGGTGGCGCGCCGCGGCCCGGACCAGGACCGCGGCGACCGCCACCAGGCCGAGGGCCGCGAGCACGGCGCCCGGCACGCCCGACGCGTCGTCGGCGGCGGCGCGGGCGATGGTCGCGGTGCCGCAGAGGACGATGCCCACCAGCCCGGCGGCCAGCACGACGTCACGCAGCCGGAGGCGCGGGCGCCGGAAAGGGGCACCGGGGCGGGCGGCGGCCCCGGTGCCCGTGGAAGCCGGTCCTGTGGAGGCCGGCGGGCGAGTGGAGGTCGTCACAGCGGCCTTCCGCTCAGGACCGCGACAGGCGCGGGCGCGGCACATGGCGGCCGCCGCGCGCCTCCGGGTGCCGGTGGGGCGTCCGGCGCCCGTCGGCTATCAGCTCGTCGAAGAGGCGACGGGCTTCGAGCAGTTCGGTACGCAGCTGCTCCGTGCCGGTACTGGCGCTGGTACCGGCGCCGACGCCGTCCGCCGCGCCCGTGGCCCGGCCGCGTACGCGGCGGTAGGCGTCGACGCTCCCGGCGTGGTGCACCGACAGGGCGGCCACCTGCTCGTCGTGGGCGTGGTCGGCGGCGGCGGGGAAGCCGCGCTCCTGCGCCAGCCCGTCCAGCAGCGCGCCCGCCTCCGCGACCGCTTCGCGCGGCGCGTCCACGAACCGCTTCTGCAGCGCCTCCCAGCGCTCGGTGTACCGCTCGCGGGCCTCGGGCGCGAGCGGCTGGAGCCGCAGGCGGCCGTACCGCTCGACCCGCCCGGCGAGCTCCCGCTCGGCGGCCTCGGTGTCGCCGCCGTGGCGGGCGACGGCCAGGTCGTACTCGGGCCCGAACCGCTGCTTCAGCGCGGGGCCGTCGAGCCCGCGTGACCGGCTCTTCCAGAAGTACAACGCCGCGCCCGCGAGGGCCACCAACACCACGAGGGCGACGACGATCAGGACAGTGGACATGGACTGCCTTCCTCGATCCGCTTGTGCCCAAAGGCTGTTGGTCTCGCAGGTTGCCCCGATTCCGCCCCCGAAACGGCGCCCGGCCCACCGCCTCCCGCGTGCTCCTACGCGGCCGTCAGCCGCGCCAGCGCCTCCGGGGCCTCGTCCACCGTGTCCACCAGCGCGATCCGGGCCTCCATTGAACGCTCGGCGGCCAGCGCCCGCAGCAGGGGCCAGGCCGGCAGGTGGTCCGTCCAGTGCGTGCGGTTCACCAGCACCATGGGGGTCGGCTCCCCGCGCGACTCGTAGTAGTTGGGGGTCGTGTTGTCGAAGATCTCCTGCACGGTGCCGGCCGCGCCGGGCAGGAAGACGACGCCCGCGGTGCAGCGGGCCAGCAGGCCGTCCTCACGTGTGGCGTTGGAGAAGTACTTGGCGATGTGCCCGGCGAACGCGTTCGGCGGCTCGTGCCCGTAGAACCACGTCGGGATGCCCACCGAGTCGCCGCCCCCGGGCCGGCGCGACCGCACCTCGAACGCCGCGCGCGCCCAGTCGCCCACCGACGCGCCGTACGACGGCTCCTTGCCGAGGAGCAGCAGCGCCTCCTCCAGCATGGCGTCCTCGAACGGGGCGGCGTACGCGCCCAGGTTGGCCGCCTCCATCGCGCCGGGCCCGCCGCCGGTCGCGACCGTCAGCCCGGTGCGGGCGAGGGTGCGGCCGAGGCGCGCCGCACCGGCGTACGCGTCGGTGCCGCGCGCCATGGCGTGGCCGCCCATCACGCCGACGACCCGCGCCCCGGCGAGGTGTTCGTCGAGCGCGTCGGAGACCGAGTCGTCGTGCACGGCGCGCAGCATCGAGGCGAAGACGTCCCCGTCCGCCTTGGTCCGCTGGAACCACGCGTACGCGCGGGCGTCGGCCGTCGCCTCGTACCCGCCGCCGTCGAGGCCGGCGTACAGCTCGTCCGGGGAGTACAGCAGGCCGCGATAGGGGTCGAACGGCAGGTCCGGTACGGGCGGGAAGACGAGCGCCCCCTCGGCGCGCACCTTCGCCGCCGCGTCCGGCTCCATCGGGCAGCCGAGGAATATCGCGCCGGTCACCGGGGTGGCGAGCAGCGCGGACGTACGGTCCGTCAGGTCGACGGACTGGACGCGGTATCCCACGAGACCGCCGCGCGCGACGACCTCGTCGAACTCCCGCAGGGTCTCGATCTCACGGTCGTGGCCGTGCCGGTGAGTGTGTGCCATGCGGCCACGATAGGCGTCACCGAGCCGGTCGGCCGGACCTGTGGATAACCACCTCCGGGTGCTCCGCCGACGGGCGGTCCAGGAGGGGCTGCGCCGCGCCCTTGAGGTGGAGGTCGAAGAAGGCCGCCACGTAGCGGCGGGTGATCGCCTGCGAGCGGTCGCCCGACAGCGGCTCGTCCGGCGGGAGGAGGCCCAGCTGGTCGGCGAGGACGGGTACGTCGGTGAAGGTGTAGTGCCCGGAACCGGTCACCGTCAGCCAGCGCTTCCAGCCGTCGAGGCTCGGCCAGCTCTCCACCCACGAGTCGTGGTTCTTCTCGGTGCCCATGACCATGAAGGGCCGGCCGCCGAGACCGCCGGCGGGCACCGCGCCGAAGAAGCCGCCGTCCAGGTTGGCCCCCGCGCGCACGCGGGGGTCGCCCGCCATGGTGGCGGCGGCGGAGGCGCCGCCGACGGAGTGGCCCGCCATGCCGATCCGCGTGCGGTCGATCAGGCGCGCGTGCCGCCACGCCGGGTGCCGACCGGTGAGCCGGTCGATCAGGAACGAGACGTCCAGGGCGCGGGGGCGCGGAACCGCCTCCATCCCGGCCTCCGGCACCTTGTCGCAGGCGACGCAGGTGAGGAGCCGGCCGCCGGGGAACGCGGTGCCCACCGACTCGTGGGCGTGGTCGACGGCGGCGACGACGTACCCCCGGCTCGCCAGGTCCTCGGCGAGCAGTGTGAGGGTCGCGCGGTTTGCGGTGAAGCCGGGCGACAGGACGACGAGCGGGAAGGTGCCGCGTGCGGGGGCCGCGCCCGGGCGGGCGTGCGTACGGGTGCCGGCGAGCGTCTCGGCCGGCACCGTGCCGGCGAGCTTCCGGTCCTCCAGGAAGGCCCGCGCCTCCTCGGTGGTCATGTACGGCGCCGTCCGGCCGTGTCCGGGGCGGGCCGGGTAGTACAGCGAGACCATCAGTTCCCGCGCCCCGGCCTCCGGGACCCACGGGTCCGGGCGGCCCGAGTCCACCAGGTGCAGGGTGTCGCGCCCCACGGCCAGCGGCCCGGTGGGGCGGGGCAGTTCGAGGCGTACGCGCTCGCCCACGGCGGGCGGAGCGACGGCGTGGGGCGGCGTGGCGGGCGCGGGTAACGCCTGGGCCGTGCCGGCGCCGAGGGCGAGGAGGGACAGGCCGATCAGGGCGGCGGTGGCGCCGCGGGGCAGCCGGTTCACGCGGATCACGCTAGGCAGCGGGCGCTGCGGCCACCTCCTCCCGTGAGCCCGTCCCTCGGTCCGTCCTGGGACGGACCGGAGGCCCCCCGTCGTTCCGGGGACGGACGGCCCCCTACGACCGGGGTGCGGGTGGAGGCACCGGAGCCGGGCGCCTCACCGGCGCAGCGGGAGCGCCGCCAGCTCCGCGACGGCCCAGGTCAGTGGCGCGAACACCACCAGCAGCACCAGGGCGCGCAGGCCCGCGGCCATGCGCAGCAGGGCGCGCGAGGCGCCCAGGCGCAGCAGCGCGTCCTTGGTGTCGACACGGGTCTGGCGGGACTCCAGCGCCGCGGTGAGCAGGGTGGCCGCGGCGCAGCCGAGGACGAGGCTCGCGCCCAGTCCGGTCAGCGGGCCGAAGGGGCGCACGCTCCCGTCCCCGTACAGCATCGTCGCGGTGAGGGTGGCGGACGCCACGGCGCAGGCCACGCCCAGCGGCCGCCCGATGCGCCGGGCCTCCGCCATCAGGGCCCGCCCGGCCAGCAGTCGCGTGGCGCCCGGCCGCAGCGCCTGGAGGGCCCGCCCGCACAGGTGGGCGACGCCCGGCCCGGTGAGGACGAGGCCCACGGCGGTGAGCACCCACCCGCCGAGCACGCCGCGGGGAGGCACCGCCGCCTCGGCGGAGGCGCCGCGCGCCGCGTACGTCCCGAGGGCGAGGCCGACCGCCATCAGGGCCACGCCCCACGGCAGGTCGGCCGGGGTGGTCAGGGGGCGGCGCGCGGCCGGCTCCTCGTGCTCCCGCGGGGCGCCCCCGTCCCGGGGGAGGGGCGTGCGGCGCGGGCGCAGCACCAGGGCCGCCGCCGTGGAGGCGGTCAGCGGGACGACGGCGAGCAGGGTGAGCGCGCCCGCCAGGGGCAGCGGCTGCCCGGCCGCCAGCAGCTCGGACGCCGCCCCGTCGAACGGCAGACCCGTGAGGTCGCCGCGCAGGTGCAGGAAGACCAGCAGGGCGACCGCCGAGCCCAGCGCGCTGGACACGGCGGTCGACGCGGCGGCGAGCGCGGTCATGCGCGCGGGGCCGAGCCCGATCGCCGACAGGCCCGGGCGCGGCCGCGTACCGGGGTCCGTACGGGCCACGGCGACGGCGAGGTGCACGGTCGCCGCCAGCGGCAGCGCGCACCACAGCAGGCGCCGCAGGGCGGCGGCGGACTCGCCGGGGTGGCCGACGGCGTACCCCAGCGCGCACAGCAGCAGGAAGCCGACCCCGGCCGAGGCGGCCGCGACGAGCAGCCTGCGGAGCAGGACCAGGGGGTGGGCGCCCAGGGCTAGACGGAGAGCGAGCACGCGTCGCGCCCCTCCGCGTCGTGGAGCCGTACGGCGTCGGCGTTGACGCGCCGCCCGTCGAGGAGGTGGAGGGTGCGGTCGGCGACGGCGGCCACGTCCGCGTCGTGCGTGGCGAGGATCACGGTGATCCGGTGCGAGCGGGCGGCGGCGGTCAGCGTCCGCAGCACCTGCGCCCGGTCGGCGCGGTGCAACGGCGCGGTGGGCTCGTCGGCGAAGAGCACCGTCGGCATGGGCACCAGGGCGCGGGCGACGGCGACGCGCTGGCGCTGTGCCTGGGTCAGCGCGGTGGGGCGCTTGCGGGCGCAGTCGCCGATGTCGAGCCGCTCCAGCCACTCCATGGCGGCGGCCTTGGCGGCGCGGTGCGAGGAGCCGCGCAGCAGCAGCGGCAGGGCGGCGTTCTCCCAGGCCCGCAGCTCGGGGAGGAGGGCGGGGTGCGGGTCGATCCAGCCGAGCCGGTCGCGGCGCAGCCGCTCGCGCTGGAGGGCGTTCATGGTGTGGACGGGGGTGCTGTTGAACCAGACCTCGCCGTCCTGGGGGACGAGCTGGCCGGAGAGGCAGCGCAGCAGTGTCGTTTTGCCACACCCCCGGGGGCCCGTCACGGCGAGGATCTCGCCCTCGCGCACACCGAGCGAGACACCGCTGAGGGCGGGGGAGCCGCTGTGGGTGTGGTGGAGGGAACGTGCCCAGAGCACGTCGTTGTCCGGCGGGGCCACCATGGCGTACACCTCGGTCTCAGCTCGTATCGGATTCCCCCGTACGGGGGAACGAAGGTCAGGCCGATCGGTCACTGCGCACCGTAGGAATACATGACCGGGCGTACGAAAAGCACACGGCCCGGGTCGCCCACATCACTCGGATGGGGCAAACCCGGGCCGCGTTCAGCCTACGATCGGACGATCAAGGACCGTGAGGGCGGTCCCGGAACGTTTCTTCGATCAGAGCTTCGTCCAGGCCTCGGTGAGGGTGGCCCGGAGGATCTGCTCGATCTCGTCGAACGTGGACTGGTTCGAGATCAGCGGCGGAGCCAGCTGGATGACCGGGTCGCCACGGTCGTCGGCACGGCAGTACAGACCGTTGTCGAACAGCGCCTTGGAGAGGAAGCCGTACAGGACGCGCTCGGTCTCGTCGTCGTTGAACGACTCCTTGGTGACCTTGTCCTTGACGAGCTCGATGCCGTAGAAGAAGCCGTTGCCGCGGACGTCGCCGACGATCGGCAGGTCGTGCAGCTTCTGCAGGGTCGACAGGAAGTTGCCCTCGTTGTCGAGCACGTGCTGGTTCAGCTTCTCGCTCTCGAAGATGTCGAGGTTGGCGAGGCCGACGGCCGCGGAGACCGGGTGGCCGCCGAAGGTGTAGCCGTGCAGGAAGGTGTTGTCGCCCTTGTAGAACGGCTCGGCCAGGCGGTCCGAGATGATGCAGGCGCCGATCGGGGAGTAGCCCGAGGTCATGCCCTTGGCGCAGGTGATCATGTCCGGCACGTAGCCGAACTTGTCACAGGCGAAGGTCGTGCCGAGGCGGCCGAAGGCGCAGATGACCTCGTCGGAGACGAGCAGCACGTCGTACTGGTCGCAGATCTCGCGGACCCGCTGGAAGTACCCGGGCGGCGGCGGGAAGCAGCCACCGGCGTTCTGCACCGGCTCCAGGAAGACGGCCGCGACGGTGTCGGGGCCCTCGAAGAGGATCTGCTGCTCGATCTGGTCGGCGGCCCAGCGGCCGAAGGCCTCCGGGTCGTCACCGAAGAGCGGCGCGCGGTAGATGTTGGTGTTCGGCACCTTGTGCGCGCCGGGGACCAGCGGCTCGAAGGGGGCCTTCAGGCCCGGCAGGCCGGTGATCGACAGGGCGCCCTGCGGGGTGCCGTGGTAGGCGACCGCGCGGGAGATGACCTTGTACTTGGTCGGCTTGCCGACCAGCTTGAAGTACTGCTTGGCGAGCTTCCAGGCGGTCTCGACCGCCTCGCCGCCACCGGTGGTGAAGAAGACCTTGTTGAGGTCGCCCGGGGCTTCGTTGGCGAGGCGCTCGGCCAGCTCGACGGCCTTCGGGTGGGCGTAGGACCACACCGGGAAGAAGGCGAGCTCCTGGGCCTGCTTGGCGGCGACCTCGGCGAGCTCCTTGCGGCCGTGGCCGGCCTGGACCACGAACAGGCCGGCGAGGCCGTCGAGGTAGCGCTTGCCCTTGTCGTCGTAGATGTAGGTGCCCTCACCGCGGACGATGGTGGGGACGGGGCTGTTCTCGTACGACGACATGCGGGTGAAGTGCATCCACAGGTGGTCGTAGGCGGTCTTGGAGAGGTCCTTGCTCACGGCTATCGGGTTCCCCACATATAGGTCTGCTTCTTGAGCTTGAGGTAGACGAAGCTCTCGGTGGAGCGCACGCCGGGGAGTGTGCGGATGCGCCGGTTGATCACATCCAGCAGGTGGTCGTCGTCCTCGCAGACGATCTCCACCATGAGGTCGAACGAGCCCGCGGTCATCACCACGTACTCGCACTCGGCCATGGCCGTCACGGCGTCCGCGACCTGCTCCACGTCGCCCTCGACGTTGATGCCGACCATCGCCTGCCGCCGGAAGCCCACGGTGAGCGGGTCGGTGACGGCGACGATCTGCATGACGCCTTGGTCGAGGAGCTTCTGGACGCGCTGGCGCACGGCCGCCTCGGAGAGGCCCACGGCCTTGCCGATGGCGGCGTACGGACGGCGTCCGTCCTCCTGGAGCTGTTCGATGATCGCCAGGGACACGGCATCGATCGCGGGGGACGATCCATTCCCGGTCCTGGTCTCTGCGCTTCGACTGGCCACGCATCCACTGTGCACCGAGTCTCGTCACTCGCGCAAGCCGAGAACGAGGAAATTCGTTGTTCTGGTGATCGAATACCACTGAATCCGAAGTTCTAGAGCGTCGGGCCTGTCGAAAACGTCGCCACAGCGACTAGGGTGGGCCTGTCCAGCACTTGGACACCGAGCACCGAGCACCACGAGACCGACAGGAGGGGTGGCAAGTGACCACCGAGCTGCGTCGTCTGCGCAACTACATCAACGGGGAGTTCCGGGACGCCGCCGACGGACGGACCATCGACGTGGTCAACCCGGCCACCGGCGAGGTGTACGCCACTTCCCCGCTGTCCGGGCAGGCCGACGTCGACGCCGCCATGGAGGCCGCCGCGGCCGCCTTCCCCGCCTGGCGGGACACCACCCCGGCGGAGCGCCAGAAGGTCCTCCTCAAGATCGCGGACGCCTTCGAGGAGCGCGCCGAGGACCTCATCGCCGCCGAGTCCGAGAACACCGGCAAGCCCCTCGCGCTCACCCGCACCGAAGAGGTGCCCCCGATGGTGGACCAGATCCGCTTCTTCGCCGGCGCCGCCCGCCTGCTGGAGGGCAAGTCCGCCGGCGAGTACATGGAGGGCATGACCTCCATCATCCGGCGCGAGCCGGTCGGCGTCTGTGCCCAGGTCGCCCCGTGGAACTACCCGATGATGATGGCCGTCTGGAAGTTCGCCCCGGCCCTCGCCGCGGGCAACACCGTCGTGCTGAAGCCGTCGGACACCACCCCGGCGTCCACCGTGCTGATGGCCGAGATCATCGGCTCGATCGTCCCCAAGGGCGTCTTCAACGTCATCTGCGGCGACCGCGACACCGGCCGCGCCATGGTCGAGCACCCGACCCCCGCGATGGCCTCCATCACCGGCTCCGTACGCGCCGGCATGCAGGTCGCCGAGTCCGCCGCCAAGGACGTCAAGCGCGTCCACCTGGAGCTGGGCGGCAAGGCGCCGGTCGTCGTCTTCGAGGACACCGACATCGCCAAGGCCGTCGAGGACATCGCGGTCGCGGGCTTCTTCAACGCCGGCCAGGACTGCACCGCGGCCACCCGCGTGCTCGTCCAGGAGTCCATCCACGACGAGTTCGTCGCCGCGCTCGCCAAGGCCGCCGCCGAGACGAAGACCGGCCAGCCGGACGACGAGGACGTGCTGTACGGCCCGCTCAACAACGCCAACCAGCTGAAGCAGGTCAGCGGCTTCATCGAGCGCCTCCCCGCCCACGCCAAGGTCGAGGCGGGCGGCCACCGGGTCGGCGACAAGGGCTACTTCTACGCCCCGACCGTCGTCTCCGGCCTCAAGCAGGACGACGAGATCATCCAGAACGAGGTCTTCGGCCCGGTCATCACCGTCCAGTCCTTCACGGACGAGGAGCAGGCCGTCGCGTACGCGAACGGCGTCGAGTACGCCCTCGCCTCCTCCGTCTGGACCAAGGACCACGCCCGCGCCATGCGCCTGTCGAAGAACCTGGACTTCGGCTGCGTCTGGATCAACACCCACATCCCGCTGGTCGCGGAGATGCCGCACGGCGGCTTCAAGAAGTCGGGTTACGGCAAGGACCTGTCGTCGTACGGCTTCGAGGACTACACGCGCATCAAGCACGTGATGACCTCGCTGGGCTGATCCCCTCGGGAATACCGTCGCGGGCGGGCCGGGTCTCCGGTCCGCCCGCTCGGCGTTTCCCGGTCCGCGTTTTCCGGCGTATGGGCGTCTCCCGGGCGGGTACCCGCGGGCCATGAACGACAAGACGCCCGACAGGACACCGGACAAGACGCCGCAGAAACGCGCCCGCGAGCGGGCGGAGAAGGAGCCCGGGGCCCACTCGGGCGCCGAGCGCCAGGCGGGCCACCGCACCGTCCCCGGTACGGCGAGCGCCGCGGAGGGCTTCCGCCCCGGTGAGGGGACGGGCGGCGGCGAGCCGCTCAAGGGGGTCGAGGCGGACGAGGACGACGCCCACGGTCAGTAGGCGCGCCCCGAGCGGTCGAGGGCGACGCCCACGGGCAGTGAGCAGGCCCCGACCCGTCGCGCACCGCGCCCGCCGTTCAGTAAGCGGCCCGCGGGCCGTCGTGCACCACGCCCGCCGTCAGGAGGCGCGCCCCGGGCCGTCGTGGGGGGTGCCCACGGTTACTGAGCGACCCCAGGGCCGCCGGTAGCGAAGGGGACGCGGCTGAGTACTTCCCGGTCCACGCCCTTCGGCGCCTCCGGGCGGCTCACGTAGAGCTTCCCGTCGTCCGCCGGGGTGAGCACCATCGACCCCTGCTCGCGGCAGGCGGCCTTGGCCGGGAGGAGCGGCCCGACGACGAGCCGGTCGCCCTGCGCGCCGGACAGCTCACCCTTCCACTGGCAGCTCTCCTCGGACGAATCCGCACGGCGCGCCGTGACGGCCTGGGTGCCGACGGCGCCCTGTTCGATCGTCAGCGTCAGAGCCTTGCCTCCGGGCGTGACCGCCATGCCCCAGGTGCCCAGGAACCGCGCGGGCACGGCGGTGTCGCCCGTCTCGGCCGGGCGGAGCGTCGTCGACTTGCCCCCCGCCTGCCACAGCAGTGTGCCGTCCGGCTGCGCCTTGAGGGTCTGCTCGGCGGCCGGCTCGTCGCAGTCCTTCGTGTCCTCCGGTACGTGCCGGACCCGGGTGCCCGCACCCAGGACGATCTTCTCGCGACCGGCGGACACCAGCGGTACGCGGTCCTCGCACAGGGCGTGGGGCAGGGTGTACGTGACCGTGGCGACCGTCTCGTTCTTCTGCCCCTGGACGATGTCGAGGCGCCCCGCGAACTCGCTCTTGGACCCCGACCCCATCGTGCCCTCCCAGGAGCCGAGATAGGCGCCGGGTACGGCGCCCACCGGCTCCTTGATCTCGGGCTCCTCCTCCTCGCCGACGAGCACACCGATGATCACCAGCAGCACGATGACCGCCAGCGGCAGCCCGAACACGATGCCCAGGACGATCAGCGTCACCCGCCCGCCGCTCATCGGCGGCCGGGTGGCCGGGGGCGGGGTGGGCTGGTGCGGGTACGGATACGGGCCGGGCCCCGGGGGCGGGGTCGGGAACGCCGTGGGCCCGTACGGCCCCGGGTGCGGCGGCGGCGTCGGCTGCTGCGGCAGCTGCCGGAGCGCCGGCGCCGGGGCGGGCCCCGGCACGACGGTGGCCGCCGCCGAGGCGGGCGCCTCCGCGTCCAGCAGCCGCGCCGCCCGCTGCCCGAGCTGCGCGAGCAGCGCGCCCGGCAGCCAGGCCCCGGCGGGCTCGGCGTCCCGTGTGGCCTCGATCAGCTCCGCGACGGAGGGCCGCCCGGCCGGGTCCTTGATCAGACAGGCCCGGACGAGCCCGGCGAGCCTCGGCGGCACACCCGTCAGGTCCGGCTCCTCCTGCACGATCCGGTACATCACGCTGTGCACGCCGCTGTCGAGGCTGCCGAACGGCGTCCGCCCCGTCGCCGCGTACGCGAGCACCGCACCCAGGCAGAACACGTCCGACGCCGGGGTGATGGCCCCGCCGCGCACCTGCTCCGGCGCCATGAAGCCGGGCGAGCCGACGACCGCGCCGGTGCGGGTCCTGACGTCACCGGCGGCGCTGTGCGCGTCCAGCGCGCGGGCGATGCCGAAGTCGATCACCCGCGGACCGTCCACGGTCACCAGGATGTTGGAGGGCTTCAGGTCGCGGTGCACCAGGCCCACGGAGTGGATGGCCCCCAGCGCCTGGGACAGCCCGCTCGCCAGGGCGCGTACCGACTCCTCGGGCAGCGGCCCGTGGTCCTTGCCGACGACCTCCGAGAGGGAGGGGCCCGGGATGTACCCGGTCGCCACCCAGGGCATCGCGGCCCCGGTGTCGGCGTCGAGGACCGGTGCCGTCCACCGCCCGCCGACCCTCCGCGCCGCGTCGACCTCCTGGGCGAACCGCTGCCGGAACTCACCGTCCTGCGAGAGCTGACGGAGGATCAGCTTCACGGCGACGGTCCGGCCGCCCTCGCTGCGCGCGAGGTACACACGGCCCATCCCGCCCTCGCCCAGGCGTCCGAGAAGGCGGTACGGGCCTATCCAGGCCGGGTCTTCAGCGGTGATCGGTTGCACGCTCGGATCTTCGCACAGCGGCGCCCCGAGTGCCGGGGGTGGGGTAAAGGCCGCGTAAACACCGGCGTACGCTGCGGACATGAGCGAGACCCGCGCCCTTCTGCGGCGTATACGCATGTGGTTGGTGTTCTTCATCGTCTGTCTGGTGCTGAGCGGTCTGACGGCCTTTCCGCTCGTCACCGAGCTCCACCTCGCCGAGAGCGCCCTGAACGGCTGGGCGTCACCGGTCGCCGACACCTTCCCCGGTCTGGCGGAGTGGATCGGGCGCGTCCGCGTCGGCCTCGACACCGCCGACCAGCGCTACCCCTTCCTGCTCTACGGGACCGACTGGCTCGCCTTCGCGCACCTCGTCATCGCGGTCGCCTTCTACGGGCCCTACCGCGACCCCGTACGCAACATCTGGGTCATCGAGTTCGGCATGATCGCCTGCGCCGGGATCGTCCCGCTGGCGCTGATCTGCGGGCCCATCCGGGACATCCCCTTCTGGTGGTCGGTGATCGACATGTCCTTCGGGGTCTTCGGCGTCATCCCGCTGCTGATCGTCCACCGCATGATCAAGCGCCTGGAGTCGCTGACGGAACCGGTCGGCGGGGTGCGCCGCGCGCTCCCCGTCTGAGACCGCTACCGGCCGCGCAGGACCGAGGTGAGCGTGTCCACCCGGTTGGTGGTGATCGAGTCGACGCCGCACGCGACCAGCCGGCGCATGGTCCTGCGGGTGTCGGCCGTCCACGCCGAGACGAGCAGCCCGTCGCGGTGGACGCGCTCGGTCAGCGCGCGGCTGACCAGCCCGAAGCGGTAGTTGAGCCAGCGCGGCGCCACCGCGTCCAGCAGCACGGGACGCGGCGGGGCCAGCGTCGTCCAGGTCAGCGCGATCTCGGCGGCCGGGTCGGCCGCCCGTACCGGCAGCATCGCGGCGGAGCCGGCGCAGTAGTACACGCGCTCGGCCGCGCCGCAGTCGTGCACGGTCCCGACGATGGTCCGCACCGCCGCCTCCGTGGCGCCGGGCAGGTCGATCATCACCCGGTGCCCGCCGCCGATCGCGTCCAGCGCCTCCACCAGCGTCGGCACGCCCTCCGCGCCGGTCAGCTCGCGCACCTCGGCGAGGGTGAGCCGGTCCAGCCGCCGGTCGACGCCCCACAGCCGCTTCAGCGTGTCGTCGTGGAGCAGCACCGGGACGCCGTCGCGGGTGAGCCGTACGTCGATCTCGACGGCGTCCGCGCCGCGCGCGAGCGCCGAACGGATCGACGCCGTCGTGTTCTCGCGGACGCGGTACGGGTCGCCCCGGTGCGCGACGACGGTGACCGGGGGCATCAGCGGGCGAGCCACGCGGCGGTGTAGTCGTCGATCTCGGCGGCGATCCTCGCCTTGCCGGCCGCGTCCAGGAAGGACGCCTCGACGGCGTTCTTGGCGAGCTCGGCGATGCCGCGCTCGTCCAGCTCCAGCAGCCGGGCGGCGACCGCGTACTCGTTGTTCAGGTCGGTGCCGAACATCGGCGGGTCGTCGGAGTTGACGGTGACCAGCACCCCGGCGGCGACCATCTCCTTGATCGGGTGCTGCTCGATGTCCGTGACCGCGCGGGTGGCGATGTTCGAGGTCGGGCAGACCTCCAGCGGGATGCGGTGCTCCGCGAGGTACGCCAGCAGCTCCGGGTCCCGCGGCGCGCTGGTGCCGTGGCCGATGCGCTCGGCGCGCAGCTCGCGCAGCGCGTCCCAGATGGTCTGCGGCCCGGTCGTCTCGCCCGCGTGCGGCACCGAGTGCAGGCCGGCCGCGAGGGCCCGGTCGAAGTACGGCTTGAACTGCGGGCGCCCCACGCCGATCTCCGGGCCGCCCAGCCCGAACGACACCAGGCCCTCCGGGCGCAGGTCGACCGCGAGCCGCGTGGTCTCCTCGGCGGCCTCCAGGCCGGCCTCGCCGGGGATGTCGAAGCACCAGCGCAGGAGGACCCCGAGCTCGCTCTCGGCCGCGAGGCGGGCGTCCTCGATGGCCGCCATGAACGCCTTCTCGTCGATGCCGCGCCGCGTCGAGCTGAACGGCGTGACCGTCAGCTCGGCGTACCGGATGTTCTGCCGGGCCATGTCGCGGGCGACTTCGTAGGTGAGCAGCCGGACGTCCTCCGGCGTCCTGATCAGGTCCACCACCGACAGGTACACCTCGATGAAGTGCGCGAAGTCGGTGAAGACGAAATAGTCGACGAGCGCCTCGGGATCCGTCGGTACCTTGGAGTCGGGGTGCCGGGCGGCCAGTTCGGCGACGATGCGGGGGGAGGCGGAGCCGACGTGGTGGACGTGGAGCTCGGCCTTGGGCAGCCCCGCGATGAAGGGGTGCGGATCGGTCATCGGGGCCTCCTGGGTGCGCGGCCGGGCTGGTCAGGGATCATCGTAGGGCGGTCGTTAGCATGGCGGGACACGATGGGGGAGGCCCATGCCAGAGAACAGCGAAGCGAACGATCCCTGGGCTCCGCCGGAGAGCAGGCCGCCCCAGGACCGGGTCGAGCCGGTCAAGCCGCCGGCGGTCCACGAGCAGCCGACGGTGACGTCCATGCCGGCGGGCGGGGACGTCCCGCCGCCCCCGATAGCCCCCGGCGGGCCCGCCCAGCCGGCCCCGGGGCCGTACGGCTACCCGGCGCCCGCCTCGGCCCCGACGTCCCCCGGTGGCTACGGCTACCCGACCCAGCCCTACCCCGCCCCCGCCGCCTACCCGCCCCCGTCCTACGGCCGCCACACCGGCTGGACGCCCGCCCCGGCCAACGGCCTGGGCATCGCGGCGATGGTCCTCGGCATCGTCGCCGTCGTCGGCTTCTGCTTCTACGGGCTCGGCATCATCCCGGGCGTCCTGGCGCTGATCTTCGGCATCATCGGCCGCAAGAGGGTGCAGCGCGGCGAGGCCACGAACAGTGAGATGGCGACGGCGGGCATCATCCTCGGCGCGATCGGCACGGTGATCAGCGCGGCGTTCCTGGCGTTCATCATCTGGGCGATCGTCGAGAGCGAGAGCTCCCGGGACGACCGCGACCCCTTCGCCACGTCGCTGGTCGTCTCCCGCGACTGACCTCCCGCCGGACGGCGGGGGGCTCGCGGGCGCGTCCGTCAGACCCCCGCCGCGCGGAGCGTCGTACGCGCCCGCATCAGCGCGAACCCCAGGAGGTTGAGGCCCCGCCACTTCGCGGGGTTCGAGGCGTCGGGGTCCGTGGCGGCGAGGCCGATGCCCCAGACGCGGTCCAGCGGGCTGGCCTCCACCAGGACGCGGGTGTTCGTGGAGAGCAGGTACTCCCGCAACTCGGGGTGCTGCCCGAACTTGTGCTCACTGCCCGCGACCACGATGGCGAACCGCTCCCGCTCCCATATCGCCTCGTCGAAGCCCCGCACCAGCCGCCCCGCCGTCTTCGCGGCCGCCGGGCTCCGCGCCTCCACGGCGGCCCGCTCGGCGTCCGCGTCCCCGAAGAGCCTCGCCTTCTCGGCCATCATCCAGTGCTCGGCCGTCGCGTACCGCACGCCGTCGACGGTGAAGGGCGCCGGCCACCACTGACTCAGGCAGCTCGCGCCGATCGTGCCGTCGGGCCTCGGCCGGTGGCCCCAGAAGTGCAGGTACTTCACCCGCTTACCGCTGTTGACCTGCGCCAACAGGTCTTCGATCTTCTCCATGCACGGGAGTCTGACAGCCGCCACGGACACTCCGTACCGGGTTTCCCGCGCCCACGCGACACATGGTCGACCGATTCCGTCGCGTAACCAAAAGGCAACAACGGAATCCCTTGTTGGGTAGGCGGGCCTCTGTCAGGATCGGCACTCAATTCAGGCCGGGACAACGGAGAGCGTCATGGGCAACCGCTTCCAGGTGAAGGACGTGCGGGACCGCTTCGCGGCCGGCGCGCAGTACATCGGCGGGCGAGCACGGGCCGGGACCTCCGGGCGTACGCACACCGTCGTGGACCCCGCGACCGGCGAGGACGTCCTCACCTACGAGCTCGCCGGGACGGCCGACGTGGACGCGGCCGTCGCCGCCGCGCGCGAGGCGCTCCCCGGCTGGGCGGGCGCCACTCCGGGCGAGCGGTCCGAGGCGATGCACCGCTTCGCGGGCGTACTCGCCGAGCGCGCCGAGGAGTTCGCGCAGGCGGAGTCGCTGCAGTGCGGCAAGCCCATCAAGCTGACGCGGGAGTTCGACGTGCCCGGCACCGTCGACAACACCGCCTTCTTCGCGGGCGCGGCCCGCCACCTCCAGGGCCAGTCGGCGGGCGAGTACAGCGGCGACCACACCTCGTACGTCCGCCGGGAGCCCATCGGCGTCGTCGGCTCCATCGCGCCGTGGAACTACCCGCTCCAGATGGCCGCCTGGAAGGTCCTGCCGGCCATCGCCGCGGGCAACACCATCGTGCTGAAGCCCGCCGAGCTGACCCCGCTGACCTCGCTGATGTTCGCGCGGGCGGCCACGGACGCGGGCATCCCGGACGGTGTCGTCAACATCGTCACCGGGGCGGGGAAGGAGGCGGGCGAGCACCTCGTCGGGCACCCGGACGTGGCGATGACCTCGTTCACCGGCTCCACCGCCGTCGGCAGGCGCGTCGCCGAGATCGCCACCGCCACCGTCAAGCGCCTCCACCTCGAACTCGGCGGCAAGGCGCCCTTCGTCGTCTTCGACGACGCCGACCTGGAGGCCGCCGTCCACGGCGCGGTCGCCGGCGCGCTCATCAACACCGGCCAGGACTGCACGGCCGCCACCCGCGCCTACGTGCAGCGCCCGCTGTACGAGGCCTTCGTGGAGCAGGTCGCCGACCTGATGGCGACCGTACGCCTGGGCGACCCGTTCGAGGAGAGCACCGACCTCGGGCCGCTCATCAGCCACGCCCAGCGCGACCGCGTCGCCGCCTTCGTGGACCGGGCCCGCGCGTACGCCACCGTCGTCACCGGCGGCGTGGCGCCCCACAACGACGGCGCCTACTACCGGCCGACGCTCATCACCGGGGCTCCGCAGGACAGCGAGATCGTCCAGGCGGAGATCTTCGGCCCGGTGCTGGTCGTGCTGCCCTTCGACGGCGACGAGGAAGGCATCCGGCTGGCCAACGACACGCCGTACGGCCTCGCCGCCTCCGCCTGGACCCGCGACGTCTACCGCGCCGGTCTCGCCACCCGCGCGATCAAGGCCGGCTGCGTCTGGGTCAACGACCACATCCCGATCATCAGCGAGATGCCGCACGGGGGCTACAAGGCATCCGGCTTCGGAAAGGACATGTCAACCTACTCCTTCGAGGAGTACACGCAGGTCAAGCACGTGATGTACGACAACACGGCGGTCGCCCGGAAGGACTGGCACCGCACGATCTTCGGGGACCGATAGCCCGTAACGGCCCGCACCGAAAGGCAACAGCGCATGGAGCAGTACGAGCCCGACAGCCTCTCCGCGGCACAACTCGCCGCGATGCGGCGCAGCCTGACGAACGGCAGAGGAGCCCTCACCCGCCGTTCGATGCTGCGCGCCTCGGGCGTCGGCGCGCTCACGCTCGGCGGACTCACCGGCCTGACCGCCTGTGGCATCCCACCCGCCAAGCGCGAGGGCGAGGGTCCCGCCTCCACGGACTTCTCGGCGAAGGAGAAGCGGCTCGCCTTCTCCAACTGGACGCAGTACATCGACATCAGCGAGGACGAGAAGCACCGCCCCACCCTGGAGGCGTTCACCAAGCGCACCGGGATCACGGTCAAGTACACCGAGGACATCAACGACAACGTCGAGTTCTTCGGCAAGGTCAAGCCGCAGCTCGCCGCCGGCCAGGACACCGGCCGCGACCTGATCTGCGTCACCGACTGGCTCGCCGCCCGCATCATCCGCCTCGGCTGGGCCCAGAAGCTCGACCCGGCGAACCTGCCCAACGCGTACACGAACCTGTCGAGCCAGTTCCGCCGTCCCGACTGGGACCCCGGCCGCGCCCACTCGTACCCCTGGACCGGCATCTCCACGGTCATCGCGTACAACACGAAGGCCACCGGCGGCCGCACGGTCGACTCCGTCACCCAGCTGCTCGACGACCCCAAGCTCAAGGGGCGGGTGGCGTTCCTGTCCGAGATGCGCGACTCGATCGGCATGACGCTCCTCGACATGGGCAAGGACCCCGGGACGTTCACCGACGCGGACTTCGACGCCGCCGTCGGCCGCCTCCAGAAGGGCGTGGACACCCAGCAGATCCGCCGCTTCACCGGCAACGACTACACCGGTGACCTCAACAAGGGCGACATCGCCGCCTGCCTCGCCTGGGCCGGCGACGTCATCCAGCTCCAGGCCGACAACCCCGACATCAAGTTCGCGATCCCGGCGGCCGGCTACATGACCTCCACCGACAACCTCCTGGTCCCGGCGAACGCCCGGCACAAGACCAACGCCGAGAAGCTCATCGACTACTACTACGAGCTGCCGAACGCCGCGCAGCTCGCCGCGTACATCAACTACGTCTGCCCGGTCGAGGGCGTACGCGACGAGCTGGCGAAGATCGACCCCGAGCTGGCGTCGAACACCCTGATCGTCCCGGACAAGGCGATGGCCGCGAAGTCCCGCGCCTTCCGCTCCCTCAGCGGTGAGGAAGAGACGGCGTACGAGGAGAAGTTCGCCAAGCTCATCGGTGCCTGAGCCCACCCCCTCGTCCGACCTCGACACCCCCTGGGGACCGCAACCCATGACTGACAGCACGAACACCACCGGCGGCGACGTCCGCCTCTCCGGGATCAGCAAGACGTACGGCTCCTTCACCGCCGTCCACCCCCTCGACCTCACCGTCCCGCAAGGCTCCTTCTTCGCCCTCCTCGGCGCCTCCGGCTGCGGCAAGACGACCACCCTGCGCATGATCGCCGGCCTGGAGGAGCCCACCACGGGCACCGTCCACCTCGGCGACAAGGACGTCACCGACCTGCCCCCGTACAAGCGGCCCGTCAACACCGTCTTCCAGAGCTACGCCCTCTTCCCGCACCTGAGCATCTACGAGAACGTCGCCTTCGGGCTGCGCCGCCGCGGCGTGAAGTCCGTGAAGAAGCAGGTCGACGAGATGCTGGAGCTCGTCCAGCTCGGCGACAAGGCCGGGCACAAGCCGCACCAGCTCTCCGGTGGCCAGCAGCAGCGCGTCGCCGTCGCCCGCGCGCTCATCAACCACCCGCAGGTCCTCCTCCTCGACGAGCCGCTCGGCGCCCTCGACCTCAAGCTGCGCCGCCAGATGCAGCTGGAGCTCAAGCGGATCCAGACCGAGGTCGGCATCACCTTCGTCCACGTCACGCACGACCAGGAGGAGGCCATGACCATGGCCGACACGGTCGCGGTGATGAACGGCGGACGCGTCGAGCAGCTCGGCGCCCCCGCCGACCTCTACGAGAACCCGCGCACCACCTTCGTCGCCAACTTCCTCGGCACCTCCAACCTCATCGAGGCCGAGGTCGTCGAGGCCGGCTCCGACCTCGCCGCCACCGCCGGCGGCGCCACGTTGCGGCTGCCCGCCGACCGGTGCTCCGCCCCCACCACCGTCGGCGGCAAGGTGCTCGTCGGCATCCGCCCGGAGAAGATCTCGCTCGCTCACGCCGACGACGCGAGCGCGATCCCCACGGGGCGCAACCAGGTCAGGGGCCGGATCACCGCCACCTCCTTCATCGGCGTCTCCACGCAGTACGTCGTGGACGGCCCGGCCGGCCAGGGCCTGCAGGTGTACGAGCAGAACATCGAGCGCGACTCCCGGCTGGCGCCGGGCGCCGAGGTCGTCCTGCACTGGAACCCGGCGCACACCTTCGGTCTGGACGCGGCCCAGGACATCGACGCGGGCGTGGAAAAGGTGGAGGACGCCGCGTGACGACGACCACGGAAGTCCCCGAAGCCCCACCCGCCGCCGCACCTGAGCCGGCCGTACGCAAGCCGGCCGCCCGCAAGCGGCTCGTCCCGTACTGGCTGCTGCTGCCCGGCATCCTCTGGCTGCTCGTCTTCTTCGCGCTGCCGATGGTCTACCAGGCCTCCACCTCCGTGCAGACCGGCTCCCTGGAGAAGGGGTTCGAGGTCACCTGGCACTTCCGGACGTACTGGGAGGCCTTCACCGAGTACTGGCCGCAGTTCGTGCGGTCCCTGCTGTACGCCGGTACCGCGACCTTCCTGTGCCTGCTGCTCGGCTACCCGCTCGCGTACCTCATCGCCTTCAAGGCGGGCCGCTGGCGCAACCTGCTGCTCGTCCTCGTCATCGCGCCGTTCTTCACCAGCTTCCTCATCCGGACGCTGGCGTGGAAGACGATCCTCGCGGACGGCGGCGCGGTCGTCGGCGCGCTCGACGCGCTGCACGTCCTCGACGTGACCAACTGGCTCGGCTGGACCCAGGGCGACCGGGTGCTCGCCACGCCCATGGCGGTCGTCTGCGGCCTGACGTACAACTTCCTGCCCTTCATGATCCTGCCGCTCTACACCTCGCTGGAGCGCATCGACGGCCGGCTGCACGAGGCCGCCAAGGACCTGTACGCGTCGCCCGCCACCACCTTCCGCAAGGTGACCTTCCCGCTGTCCATGCCCGGCGTCGTCTCCGGCACGCTGCTCACCTTCATCCCGGCCAGCGGTGACTACGTCAACGCCGAGCTGCTCGGCTCTACCGACACCAAGATGGTCGGCAACGTCATCCAGTCACAGTTCCTGCGGGTGCTCGACTACCCGACGGCGGCCGCGCTGTCCTTCATCCTGATGGCGATCGTGCTGATCATGGTCACCGTCTACATCCGCCGGGCCGGAACGGAGGACCTGGTCTGATGCGCTGGCTCCGCAAGAACCTCGTCGTCATCGCGGGTCTGCTGACCCTCGCCTACATGATCCTGCCGAACGTCGTCGTGATGGTGTTCTCCTTCAACGACCCGGCGGGGCGCTTCAACTACACCTGGCGGGAGTTCTCCACCCAGGCGTGGCGCGACCCGTGCGGCGTCGCCGACCTGTGCGGCTCGCTCGCGCTCTCCCTCCAGATCGCCGCCTGGGCCATGCTCGGCGCCACCGTCCTCGGCACGATGATCGCCTTCGCGCTGGTCCGCTACCGCTTCCGGGCGCGCGGCGCGATCAACTCGCTGATCTTCCTGCCGATGGCGATGCCCGAGGTCGTCATGGCCGCCTCCCTGCTGACGCTCTTCCTCAACATGAACGCCGACCTGGGCTTCTGGACGGTGCTCATCGCGCACATCATGTTCTGCCTGAGCTTCGTCGTGACGGCGGTCAAGGCACGCGTGATGTCGATGGACCCGCGCCTGGAGGAGGCCGCCCGCGACCTGTACGCCGGTCCCGTGCAGACCTTCCTGCGGGTCACGCTGCCCATTGCCGCACCCGGCATCGCGGCCGGCGCGCTGCTCGCCTTCGCGCTCTCGTTCGACGACTTCATCATCACCAACTTCAACGCGGGCTCGACCGTGACCTTCCCCATGTTCGTGTGGGGCTCGGCGCAGCGCGGCACGCCCGTACAGATCAACGTCATCGGCACGGCGATGTTCGTCATCGCGGTCCTGGTGGTCCTCGCCGGACAGGTCGCGGCCAACCGGCGGAAGCGCACCGCACAACCCTAGAAACCTGAGGGAGTTGGAAACCATGGCCCCAGCCGCCATGCGTACCGCTGCACCATCACTCTCGGACGCCCAGCCCGTCCCCTTCTGGCTGGAAGACCCCGGCAAGCCCGCCCCACAGCCCGCCCTCACCCGCACCGACCACTGCGACCTGCTGGTCGTCGGAGGCGGCTACAGCGGCCTGTGGACCGCGCTCCTCGCCAAGGAGCGCGACCCGAAGCGGGACGTCGTGCTCATCGAGGGCCGGGAGGCGGGCTGGGCCGCCTCCGGCCGCAACGGCGGCTTCTGCGCCGCCTCCCTCACCCACGGCTTCGGCAACGGTCTCGCCCGCTGGCCGGACGAGCTCGCCACGCTGGAGCGGCTGGGCGAGCAGAACCTGGATGCGATCGAGGCCGCCGTCGCCGCGTACGGCATCGACTGCGACTTCGAGCGCACCGGCGAGATCGACGTCGCCACCGAACCGCACCAGCTCGCCGAGCTGACGGAGGTGTACGAGGCGGCCGCCCGCCTGGGCCTCGCCGACGGGCTGGAGGTCCTCGACCGCGACGCCGTACGCGCCCAGGTGAACTCCCCGACCTTCCTCGGCGGCCTGTGGGACCGGCGCGGCGTCGCCATGCTCAACCCCGCCAAGCTGGCGTGGGGCCTCAAGCGGGCCTGCCTGGAACAGGGCGTACGCGTCTACGAGAACACCCCGGGCCTCGACCTGGTCCGCGCGGGCGGCGGCATGGCCGTGCGGACCCCGTACGGCAGGGTCCTCGCGCGGCAGGTCGCGCTCGGCACCAACGTCTTCCCGTCGCTCGTCAAGCGCGTCCGCGCGTATACCGTCCCCGTCTACGACTACGCCCTGATGACCGAGCCGCTCACCGACGAGCAGCTGGAGGCCGTCGGCTGGAAGAACCGCCAGGGCCTCGGCGACAGCGCCAACCAGTTCCACTACTTCCGGCTCAGCGCCGACAACCGGATCCTGTGGGGCGGTTACGACGCCGTCTACCCCTTCGGCGGGCGCGTGCGCTCCGAGCTGGACCACCGCCCCGAGACGTACCTGACCCTCGCCGAGCACTTCTTCCGTTGCTTCCCGCAGCTGGAGGACGTCCGCTTCACCCACGCGTGGGGTGGCGCCATCGACACCTGCTCGCGCTTCTCCGCCTTCTTCGGCACGGCCCACGCCGGCCGGGTCGCCTACGCGGCCGGCTTCACCGGCCTGGGCGTCGGCGCGACGCGCTTCGGCGCGGACGTGATGCTCGACCTCCTCTCGGGCGAGCGCACCGAGCGCACGGAGCTGCAGATGGTCCGCTCCAAGCCGCTGCCCTTCCCGCCGGAACCCCTCGCGTGGGCGGGCATCGGCCTGACCAAGTGGTCCCTGGCGAGGGCCGACGCCAACGGCGGCCGGCGCAACCTGTGGCTGCGGACGATGGACCGGCTGGGGCTGGGCTTCGACAGCTGACCACGCCATCGGCGCGACCCGCGTAATGATCCGGGTTCACCCGCCTCTCCCCGTGTGAACGCACTGCCCGGCAGGGCAGGCACAGGCACGGACAGGGAGGCTGTGGACGATGACCGGTTCGGGGGCTTGGGGGGCTTCGGGTGGCAAGGGCGCGGTGGAGTGGCTGGTGTCGGCGGCGCCGGACCCCGTCGCGTGCCGGTGGGAGTGGGAGCGCAGCCCCGCGGGGGTGGTGCTACTCCCGGCGGGGCGGCGCTGGGACGTGCTGATCGTGCCCGGCGAGCTCGGCTACCCGGCCCTCGACGTGCTCTCCCGGCTCGTCGACCACCCCGGCCCGGTCCTCGCCGATTTCGGCGACGCCCGCATGGGCTTCTTCGTCCCGCCGGGCACGGCCGCCCGCTGGGTCGGCACCGGCATGCGCGCCGCCGGGCGCGGCACCTGGCTCGTTGTGCCGTACCCCTGTCCGGGCCGGGCGACCGGCGGCACGCGCTGGCTGGTGTGGCCGGACGGCGGGGGGACCCTGACGGACCCGGCGCTGCTGGAGCTGGCGCTGCACGCGGCGGCGGGACAGCTCGCGAGGCGGCGGCACAGGCCGTGAGCGAGGGGGCGGGCCGGGGCGCGACCTGACGAAGTGGCGCTCCGGGACGGGCGGCGCCGGGCGCGCCGCCCCTACCGTCCTGGCAACACGGTCCGCCCTCCACCTCTCTTCAGGGAGCCCCCGCATGACCATCGCCGACATCGCGATCCCCGACAGCGCCCTCGCCAAGGAGGCCACCGAGCTCGTACGCGACACCGCCGACGAGCTGATCTACCACCACTCGCGCCGCGTCTACCTCTTCGGAGCGCTCCAGGGCCGCAACCGCGGACTGGTCTTCGACCCGGAACTGCTCTACGTGGGCGCCATGTTCCACGACCTCGGACTCACCGAGGCGCACCGCGGGTCCACCCGCCGCTTCGAGATCGACGGCGCCGAGGACGCCCGGGCGTTCCTGCTCCGGCACGGGGTGCCCGAGGAGAGCGCCCGCGTGGTGTGGGAGGCCATCGCCCTGCACACCACGCCCGAGATCCCCGCGTACATGGCCCCCGAGATCGCCCTCGTCACGGCGGGCGTCGAGCTCGACGTCCTGGGCATCGGCTACGACGACGTCTCCGACGGGCAGCGGGCCGCGGTCGTCGCCGCGCACCCGCGCCCCGACTTCAAGCGCCGCATCCTCCAGGCCTTCAACGACGGCATCGCACACCGCCCCCACACCACCTTCGGCAACGTCAAGGCCGATGTCCTGGAGCGCTACACCGAGGGCTACGTCCGCCCGAACTTCGTCGACGTCATCACCGGCTCCCCCTGGGCGGAGTAGGTGGCTCTCGACACGGCCCGCCTGCGGGCGGAGTTCCAGGCCTTGGGCCTGCCCCGGGGAGCCGTCGTGATGGTGCACGCGTCCCTGTCGGCCTTCGGCAGGGTGGAGGGCGGGGCCCGCGCCGTCCTGGACGCGCTGCTCGGCTGCGTCGGGGACTCCGGCACCGTCGTCGTCCCCACCTTCACGCCCCAGGTCGCCGACCCCGCGCCGTACGCCCGCGACCCCTTCGACCCCGAGGTGGAGAGCGCCCGCAGGGCGGTGCCGGACTTCCACGACGCGCTGCCCACCCCGATGGGCGCCCTCCCCAACGCGGTGCTGGCCCACCCCGGCCGACTGCGCGGCGGCCACCCCCAGGCCTCCGTCGCCGCCATCGGCCCGCACGCCCGCAGCCTCACGGAGGGGCGGCCCCTGGCGTACGCCCTGGGCGCGGGATCCGCCTTCGCCCGGTTGTACGAACTCGGCGCCCACATCCTCCTCCTGGGCGTCGGCCACAACCGGAACTCGTTCCTCCATTACGCCGAGTCGCTGGTTCCGCACCACCGCCGCAAGCTGCGCCGCTTCCCGTACCCGATCGGCGGGCGGCGGGTGTGGGTCGAGGCGCCGGACGTGGGCGACGACAACGGCACCTTCTTCCCCCGCCTGGGCGCCGAGGCCCGCGCCGCCGGTCTGGTCCGCACCCGCACGATCGGGGCGGCGCC
Organism: Streptomyces sp. NPDC045998; assembly: GCF_056430285.1. NCBI lineage: Bacteria > Bacillati > Actinomycetota > Actinomycetes > Kitasatosporales > Streptomycetaceae > Streptomyces > Streptomyces sp. NPDC045998. The sequence continues at coordinate 78,008 of NZ_JBWKLJ010000003.1, read as the reverse complement.
CTGCGAGTTGATGGCGAGCGTGCCGTTCACCGACCACACGGCGGCGCGCCTGGCGGAGCTGCTGGCTCAGCGGCGGGCGGCGTAACCCAGGCCCAGGAGCACCGGCGCGAACAGGCACGCGCTGCCCAGCACGTCCAGCGGCCAGTGGTAGCCGCGCAGCACCAGCCCGACGCCCGTCGCCACCGTCAGCAGGGCGGCGACGGGCAGCAGCCGTCGCCGGTGGACCAGGACGGCCGCCCCGCCGTACGCCACCAGCGCCGTCGCCGTGTGCCCGGACGGGTAGTAGCCGGTCTCGGCGGTCAGCGGCCCCACCCGGTCGACGAGCACCTTCAGCGGCACCACCACGGCGGGCACGAGCGCCATCGCCAGCCCCGCGCACAGCGCCGCCCGGCGGCGCCCGCGCCACACCGCGTACGCGAGGGCGACGGCGAGGACGGGCAGGGCGACCTGGAGGTTGCCGAGGTCGGCGAGGAGTTCGGTGAGGGGGGCCGGTCCGCGTCCGGCGACGGCGCGCCCGGCGCGCTCGTCCAGCCGGGCGAGCGGCCCGTGGACCGCGACCTGCCAGGTGACGACCGCGAACAGCACCAGGGCCGCCACGGGGAGGAATGCCGACCGCCCCGGAACAGGGGGGGTTGTTCCGGGGCGGTCGCCGTGACCGGTGCGCCGCACGCCCCGGGGGGTATGGGGCGGGCGACTGTCCGATCGGTGAGGAGTTCCGGAGCCGAAGGCCCCGGTGGTGTGCGCGAAGGCACGCCCAGGACGGGGCTGGGGAGGCTCCGGCCTGGAAGGTGTCTCTCTCATCTGCGGAAACCGTACGGCAGAGAAGCGGGGGGCCGACAGCGGGATCTCCATCCCGCCATCGGCCCCCCACAACCTCTTCACAGGTGCGTCGGACCGCGTGTGAAGAGCCCGTGCGTCAGATGCGCGCGAACGCGGCCTCGATGACGTCCAGGCCCTCGTTCAGCAGGTCCTCGCCGATGACCAGCGGCGGCAGGAAGCGCAGCACGTTGCCGTAGGTGCCGCAGGTCAGGACCAGCACGCCCTCGGCGTGGCAGGCCTTCGCCAGCGCGCCGGCGGCCTCCGGGTTCGGCTCCTTGGTCGCCGGGTCCTTGACCAGCTCGATGGCGATCATGGCGCCGCGGCCACGGATGTCACCGATGATCTCGTACTTCTCCTGCATGGCGGAGAGGCGGCCCTTCATGACCTCCTCGATGCGCTTCGCCTTGCCGTTGAGGTCGAGCTCCTTCATCGTCTCGATGGAACCGAGCGCACCGGCGCAGGCCACCGGGTTGCCGCCGTAGGTGCCGCCGAGGCCGCCGCCGTGCACGGAGTCCATGATCTCGGCGCGGCCGGTGACGGCGGCGAGCGGCAGACCGCCCGCGATGCCCTTGGCGGTCGTGATCAGGTCCGGGACGATGCCCTCGTCCTCACACGCGAACCACTGGCCGGTGCGGCAGAAGCCGGACTGGATCTCGTCCGCGACGAAGACGATGCCGTTGTCGTTGGCGAACTTCACGATCGCCGGGAGGAAGCCCTTGGCCGGCTCGATGAAGCCGCCCTCACCGAGCACCGGCTCGATGATGATCGCGGCGACGTTCTCGGCGCCGATCTGCTTGGTGATCTGGTCGATCGCCTGCGCGGCGGCCTCGGGGCCGCAGTTCTCCGGGCCGGTCGGCCAGCGGTAGCCGTACGCCACCGGCACACGGTAGACCTCGGGGGCGAACGGACCGAAGCCGTGCTTGTACGGCATGTTCTTGGCGGTGAGCGCCATCGTCAGGTTCGTACGGCCGTGGTAGCCGTGGTCGAAGACGACGACGGCCTGGCGCTTGGTGTACGAACGGGCGATCTTGACCGCGTTCTCGACGGCCTCGGCACCGCTGTTGAACAGCGCGGACTTCTTGGCGTGGTCGCCCGGGGTCAGCTCGGCGAGCGCCTCGCAGACCTCGACGTAGCCCTCGTACGGCGTGACCATGAAGCAGGTGTGCGTGAACTGCTCCAGCTGGGCGCTCGCCCGCCGCACGACCGCCTCGGCGGACGCGCCGACGGACGTCACGGCGATGCCGGAACCGAAGTCGATCAGGCTGTTGCCGTCGACGTCCTCGATGACGCCGCCACCCGCGCGGGCGGTGAACACCGGCAGTACGGAGCCCACGCCGCCCGCGACCGCGGACAGACGGCGGGCCTGAAGCTCCTGCGACTTCGGGCCGGGAATGGCGGTGACGACGCGGCGCTCCTGCGGGATTTCGGTCATGCGGGGCTCCTGGGAAGGGGTCTTTCGGACGCTATTGCTCTTTCTTCCGCAGGCTAGGCGGGGGGAAGGGGTGGGGGCATGCGCCGATAGGGAGTGATGAAGGACGTGTCGTTGTCCGCTGCGGACATAGGACCGCCGATCCGCGTCCCCGGAGGGGTCCGCCCACTAGATTGACAGGTGCACAGACGCGCGCGACCCGGCTGGTCAGGGGGCAGGGGTTCATGGACACCGACGGTACGTACGGCACGTACGGAACGCAGGGGGCACAGGGGACGCAAGGGGCGTCCGGCGGCGGCACCGCCGGCGCCCCCGCCGTACCGCCGCCTGCGCACCCGCCGCGGCCCGCGCACCCGCCCGCCGCGCCCACCGGCGGGGGTACCGGCGGCGTCGTCGCCTGGCTGCGCACCCCACGGCCGGACGCCGAGCCCGGGGTGTGGCGGTTCGGCCACCGCCCCCGGCCCCAGGAGGAGCCCGAGGCCGTACCGGCCCGCCGCCTCTTCGCCGGCGCACTCATCGCCCTGCTCAGCGGCTGGCTCCTGTGGTCGCTGCTGTGGAACGGATACTTGGGCTCCTACTGGGTCTGGCCCTTGGACGTTTTCACGCCGGTCTCCTGGCGAGGGAACGTGGCGCAGGTATTTGCCTCCTACACCTACTACGCCTTCTGTCTGAGCCTGCTCGCGGTCGGCATGGGACGCGTCGGCGCCTGGAGTGAGATCTGGCACCGGTATGGCGTACCGCTGTGGCCGCTGTTCATCCTCTTGCCGAGTGTGTGGCGTGAGATGCCGCGCACGGTCTGGTGGCTGGAGTGGACGTCGAATCTCTACTACGTGGGCCTGACGGTCGCTGTCGTCGCAGTGCTCGGGAGGATCGGTACCTGGCCCGTGTTCGGGCGTCGGCGGACCGGACCGACGCCTGCGCAGGCCGAGCCGCAGGCCGACCCCGCCGACTGGCCCGAGCTGCGGGCCGCCGGGCTCGCCGAGGCCGCCGCGCGGCTCGCCGAGGCCACCCGCTCCGGCGCCCTCGGCGACGTGGACTACGCCCGCATCCGGCGCGCCTGGCAGGGCGTACGGACGCACCCGGAGCGGCTCGCGGCCTTCGCCGACGCCGTACGGGCGCAGGGCGCCGCCGCCTGCGCGCACCCCTCGGGCGTGCGGGACCTGCCCGTCCGGACCGCCGTGCACGACCTGGCGACCGGGCAGGTGCGGATCGGCACCGCCGCCGACCACCCGCGCAACCCCTACGCGCGGCGGACCACCGGCGTCGCGCTGGAGCCCGGGGTGCTCGGCACCTCGCTGGTCGCGGTCGGGCCCGCCGGGTCCGGCAAGACCGTCCGGGTGATCCGGCCGGTGGTGGAGTCCCTGTGCCTCCAGGCCCTCGCCAACCGCGCCGCCGTCGTCGCGGTGACCGCCCAGGGCGCCGCCCTGGCGCCGGACGCCGCCTTCGACGTCGTCGTACGCGTCGGGCGCCCGGACTCCACGCACGACCTGGACCTGTACGGCGGCGCCGACGACCCCGACGAGGCCGCCCGCATGCTCGCCGAGGCGCTCGTCGGCGACCTCGTGCCGGACAGCCGCCGGGCGGCGACGGCGCTGGCCCAGCTCATCGGGCCGTACCGCGCCGCGTACGGCCACTTCCCGGCGGTGCCGGAGCTGCGCGAGCTGCTCGGCGGGGCGCCCGAGGCGCTGGCCGCGCTGCGCGCGGCCGTCGCGGGCGACCCGGCGCAGCTGCGGGAGCTCGACGCCCGGGCGCGCCAGGCGGAGCGGGGCGACGACGTCGCGGTGCTGCTCGCGGAGCGGATCGCGTTCCTGGACCGGCCCGCGTTCGCCCGGTTCTTCCGCGGGGGCGGCGAAGGGGGCGAGGGCGGCGAGGGCGGCGGCGGTCGCGGGAGCGCCACCCCGGTCTTCTCGCTGCGCGCCATCGAGCACCCGCTGCGCGTCCGCGTCGACCTGCCCGAGCGCGGGCACGCCGAAGCCTCCCGGATCGTGGCGCGGCTGCTGCTCGCGCAGTTCACCGAGGCGGCCCTCGCGCGCGGCGACCGGTCCCTCTTCGCCTGCCTGGTGCTGGACGACGCCACGTACACCGTCACCGCCGACTCCGTACGCGCCATCCAGCGGCTGCGCTCGGCCCACGCCGGTGTCGTCCTGGCGCTGCGCACCCTGGAGGACGTACCGGAGGCGCTGCGCGGGCCGCTGCTGGGCGCGGTGGGGTGCCGGATGGCGTTCGCGGGGCTCGCGGCGTGGGACGGGGGCCGGTTCGCGGAGACCTGGGGCACGGAGTGGGTGCAGACCCGGGACGTGACCAACCGGCAGATCATCGCGGAGGAGCCGCTCACCAAGGCGCTGCACTTCCTGCGCCGCCTGGTGACCGGCAAGGCCGCGACGGCCGAGGCGGTCACGGTGCGGGAGGTGGAGCGGCAGCGCTGGTCCGCCTCGGACCTCGCCCACGCGGTGCCGCCGGGGCATGCCGTACTGTCCCTGACAGGCGTCCGAGGGGAACACACCCCTCCGCTTCTGGTCGATCTGCGCACGTAAGACGGTTGTCATACGTGCTGGCAGAATTGAAGGGAGCCGTTCATACGGGACGGCGAAAATCCCTCCTCGAAAGTCCGACGGTTCCGCCATGCCGCTCACGCTCGCCTCGCTCGTCCAGCACTCGGCGCTGAAGCTCACCGTCCGCGCCGGGGAGGACCGCCTCGACACACCCGTCCGCTGGGCGCACGTCAGCGAGCTCGCCGACCCCGTCCCGTACATGGAGGGCGGCGAGCTGCTCCTGGTCACCGCGATGAAGCTGGACGCCGGGAACCGCGAGGCCATGGGCCGCTACGTGAAGCGGCTGGCCGACGCGGGCGTGGTCGGCCTCGGCTTCGCGGTCGGCGTCAACTACGACCAGATCCCCGACGCGCTGCTGGAAGCGGCGCGCGAGGCCGACCTGCCCCTGCTGGAGGTGCCGCGCCGCACGCCGTTCCTCGCCATCTCCAAGGCGGTCTCGGCGGCGCTCGCGGCCGACCAGTACCGGGCCGTGACGGCCGGCTTCGAGGCACAGCGCGAGATGACGCGGGCGGCGCTCGCGGAGGGCCCCGCGGCGGTCGTGGCACGGCTCGCCTCGCACGTCGACGGCTGGGCCGCGCTGTACGACGCCTCCGGCCAGGTCCTCGCGGCGGCGCCGGACTGGGCCGCCCGGCGCGCGGCCCGGCTGACCGCCGACGTCGAGCGGCTGCGGGAGCGGTCGGCCCCGGCGAGCGCGGTCGTCGGCGGCACCGACGACCGGGTCGAGCTCCAGTCGCTCGGCACGGGGCGGCGCGTACGCGGCGCGCTGGCCGTCGGCACGGGCGCCCCGCTCGGCACGGCGGAGCGGTACGCCGTCCACTCCGCCATCGCCCTGCTCACCCTCACCACCGAACGGTCCCGCTCCCTCCAGGCCGCCGAGCAGCGGCTCGGCGCGGCCGTGCTGCGGATGATGCTCGCGGGCCAGCCCGACCACGCCCGGGCGGTCGCGGGCGACCTGTACGGCGGGATCCTGGACGCCCCGTTCCGGCTGCTGATCGCCGAACCGGCCGGCGACCGCGACCCGGGCGCGGAGCCCGCCCTCACCGCCCTCGCCGAGACCCTGGAGACGGCGGCCGCCCGCACCGGCGAGACGGTGCTGACGGTGCCCGAGGGCGAGGAACGGCTGGTGGTGCTCGCGGCCGACGGGGGAGCGGTGGCCGCCGCGTGCGACGCGTATGCCGAGAAGGAGGCGGAGGAGGCCGGGCTGGTGATCGGCCTGTCCGCCCCGACGGGCCCGACGGCCGCCGCCTCCGCGTACAAGCAGGCGGAGCAGGCCCTTTCGGTGGCCCGCCGCCGCGGCCGCGCGCTCGTCGAGCACGAGGAGCTGGCCGCCGGCTCGGTGCTCCCGCTGCTGGCCGACGACGCCGTGCGCGCCTTCGCCGACGGCCTGCTCCGCGCGCTGCACGAACACGACGCGACCGGCCGCGGCGACCTGGTCGCCTCGCTGCGCGCCTGGCTCTCCCGCCACGGCCAGTGGGACGCGGCGGCGGCGGACCTCGGCGTCCACCGCCACACGCTGCGCTACCGCATGCGCCGCGTCGAGGAGATCCTGGGCCGCTCCCTGGACGACCCGGACGCGCGCATGGAGCTGTGGCTCGCCCTCAAGGCCACGGGCGAGGCCCCGGCGCCCCGCTGACGCTTCCGCTGATTCGTTTCAGCGCGCCGCGGCGGGCTCCGAGACGTCCGCCGGCCCCCCGGCCCCCTGCGTACCGCCCCGCGCCCGCAGCCCGAACGCGCCGACGGCCACCGCCGCCAGCGCCGTGGCGAGCGGCACCCACAGGGCCGCCCGGTAGCCGTCGAGCAGGGCCTCGGGCGTACCCGCGTCCCCGGTCGCGGCGGCGTTGACCGCGGCCGCGGCGGACAGCCCGAGGGCCGCGCCGAACTGGAACGACGTGTACAGCAGCCCCCCGGCCAGCCCCTGCTCCTCCTCGTCGACCCCCTCGGTGGCGACGATGGTCAGCGGCCCGTACGCGAGCGAGAACGCGAGCCCGAGGACGATCAGGCTCGGGAACATCGCGAGGTACGTCCAGTCCGCGCCGACCGGCAGGAACAGGGCGTACGACAGGGCGGCCAGCAGCAGCCCGCCGAAGATCACCCGGCCGTTGCCGAAGCGGTTCACCAGCCTCGGCGTGAGCGTGGGCGACAGGATCGCGTCGACCCCGATGACGATCATCGCGAAGCTCGTCTGCAGCGTGGACCAGCCCCGCAGCTCCTGGAGGTAGAGCACCACCAGGAACTGGAAGCCGAAGAAACCGGCGGCGAAGAGCAGCCCGGCGAGGTTCGCCCGCACCAGCGCCCCGGACCGCAGGATCCCCAGCCGCACCAGCGGCGCCGGGGAGCGGCGCTCCACCGCCACGAAGACCGCCAGGCACACGAGGCCCCCGCCCACGGTCGCCAGGGTCATCCCGAGTCCGCCGTGCGCGGCCCGCTCGACGCCCAGCACCAGCAGCACGATCGCGGCGGTGACGCTGACCGCGCCCGCCAGGTCCATGCCCCGCCCCGCCCGGTCCGGGCGCGGTGACGTCGGTACGAAGACGAGCGCGCCCAGCAGGATCACGGCGCTCAGCGCGACGGGCGCGAAGAACACCCACCGCCAGTCGGCCGCCGCGAGCAGACCGCCGGCCACCAGCCCGATGGAGAAGCCGCCGGCCGCCGTACCGGAGTAGACGAGCAGCGCCTTGGTGCGGCGCGGCCCCTCCTCGAAGTGCGTGGTGATGACCGAGAGGCCCGCCGGGGTCATGAACGCGGCGGCCACGCCGGTGACGAACCGCGCGGTGATCAGCGTCCAGCCCTCGGTGGCGAAGCCGCCCAGCCCGGAGAAGAGGAGGAAGACGGTCAGCCAGAAGACGAACATCCGGCGGCGGCCGAAGAGGTCGGCGGCGCGCCCGCCGAGCAGCATGAAGCCGCCGTAGCCGAGGACGTACGCGCTCATGACCCACTGCAGCGCGCCGGTGGACAGGCCCAGATCGGCACGGATGGCGGGCAGCGCCACGTTCAGCATGGCCACGTCGATGCCTTCGAGGAAGATCGCGCCGCACAGGACGAAGAGCATGCCCCGTTCGCGTGGCCGCAGCCCCGACGTACCCGTCCGCGTTCTCGTCTCTGTCGTCTGCGTGCTCATGGAAGTCCCTTGGGAGAGTGGGGAGTCGGTGTCCCCACCACCCTCGGCGGGCCGGTCCGGGGGAACAACGGCGAAGAGCGCGACGTTCGTTCAGTCACGCTTACCGATCGAGGCGCAAGGCTCACGCGGGGGGACCGACCGTGGAACGCGACGAACTGGAGTGCTTCCTGCTCCTGGCCGAGGAGCTGCACTTCGGCCGTACGGCGGACCGGATGCGGCTGTCCCGGGCCCGGGTCAGCCAGCTCGTCCAGCGGTTGGAGCGCCGCGTCGGCGCGCCGCTCTTCGTCCGCACCAGCCGCCGCGTCGCCCTCACCGACCTGGGCCGGCGCCTGCGCGACGACGTCGCGCCCCACCACCGGGCCATCGGGGAGGCCATGGCCCGCGCCACCGCCGAGGCGCGCGGCGTGACGGGCGTGCTGTACGCCGGGTTCTCCACGCCGCTCACGGGGGAGCTGGTGATGCGCACGGTGGAGACCCTGCGCGCCCGCCACCCCCGGCTGGCCGTCGAGGTCTGCGAGGTGCCGCTCGCCGACCCGTACGGCAAGCTGCGCGGCGGCGAGTTCGACGTCCAGCTGATCGAACTGCCGGTGCGCGAGGACGACCTGGCCGCGAGCCCCGCCCTGCTGTCGGACGCCCGGGTGCTGGCGGTCCCCTCGGGCCACCCGCTGGCGGCGCGCGCGTCGGTGGCGTACGAGGACCTGGCCGGCCTGCCGCTGCTCACCGTCGACGGCGACCTCCCGCCCTACCGCCGGGAGCTCCACAGCCCGGCGCGCACGCCCGGCGGCCGCCCGATCGGCCGGGGCCCCGCCGTGACCAACCTCCAGGAGGCCCTGACGATGGTCGCCGGTGGCCGGGGCGGCCTGCTCGCCGCCGCGCACCTCGCCACGTACCACGCCTGGCCCGGCGTCGCCTACGTACCGCTCGCGGGGGCCGCCCCCCTCGGCTACGGCCTGGTGTGGCGTGCCGCGCACGCGACCGGCGCGGTGCGGGAGTTCGTCCGCACCGCCCGGGAGCTGGCGACGACCGCGTACCAGCCCGCGGGGGGCGGGAATCCAGCCAACCGTCCTCATCCTGCCCGGAATCGGGCAGATTTCTTGATGGCGGGCCCCGGGAATCCATAATCTCCAGTGCATGACAAGCCCCGCCGTCGATCCGGCCGCCGCAGGCACCACCACACCCCCGACCCCTCCGCCCGGCGGCCGCCGCATCGGCGGCGCCGTCTGGGCCGCGCTCGCGATCGTGTACGTCGTGTGGGGCTCGACCTACCTCGGCATCCGGGTCGTCGTCGAGACCATGCCCCCGTTCCTCTCCGCCGGCGCCCGGTTCGTCGTCGCCGGCGTGCTGCTCGCCGCGCTCCTCGCGTGGCGGCACGGCCCCGGCGTGCTCAAGGTGACCCGCGCGCAGCTCGCCTCCACCGCCGTCGTCGGACTGCTGCTGCTCCTCGGCGGCAACGGCCTCGTCGTCCTCGCCGAGACCTCCGTGCCGTCCGGCCTCGCCGCGCTGCTCGTCGCCGTCGTGCCCGCCTGGGTCGTCCTGCTGCGCACCGCGGCCGGCGAGCGCCCGGGCCCCGGCGCGTACGCCGGCGTGCTGCTCGGCCTCGCCGGGCTCGCGATCCTCACGCTCCCGGGCCTCAGCGGCGACGTTCGCATCGGGGGCGTGCTCACGGTGATCGCGGCCGCCCTCCTGTGGTCCGTCGGCTCCTTCTCCTCCTCCCGCCTGCGGATGCCGAAGAACCCCTTCACCACCAGCGCGTACGAGATGGTCGTCGGCGGCCTCGGCTGCCTCGCGCTCGGGCTCGTCCGCGGCGAGCACCACGGCCTCGATCCGGCCGCCGTCTCGGCCCGGTCCTGGACCGCCTTCGCCTACCTCGTCCTCTTCGGGTCGCTGCTCGCGTTCACCGCGTACGCCTGGCTCCTGCACACCGCCCCGCTGTCGCTCGTCGCGACGTACGCGTACGTCAACCCCGTCGTGGCCGTCGCCCTCGGCGCGCTGGTCCTGGGCGAGGCCGTGACCTGGCCCATCGCCCTCGGTGGCGCGATCGTCGTGGCGGGCGTGTGCCTCATCGTGAGCACGGAGCGCCGCCCGGGAAGCCCCGCGCGCCGGTCGTAACGTACGGAACGGCGAAACCGGCTCCCCGCACCACTCCATCCCGGACAAACCACGGCCCGGCCGCCCGGCCCTACCGTGTGAACAGAACGCAGAACCCCCCATCTTCCGCACAGCTTCGAAAGGGCCGGGATCGCACATGACTGCCACCGCCTTCTGGCTCGCCGGCCGCCAGGCCACCGGCGAGACCACCTTCGACGTCACCTCCCCGTGGGACGGCCGCCTCGTCGGCCAGGTCAGCGTTCCCACCGAGGCCCAGGTCGAAGAGGCCGTGGCCGCCGCGCACGCGGTCGTCGACGAGTTCGCCGCGACCCCCGCCCACGTCCGCGCCGCCGCCCTGGACCACGTGTCCAAGCGCCTGGCCGAGCGCACCGAGGAGATCGCCCAGCTGATCTCCGCCGAGAACGGCAAGCCGATCAAGTGGGCCCGCGGCGAGGTCGGCCGCGCGGTGTCCGTGTTCCGCTTCGCCGCCGAGGAGGCCCGCCGCTTCAACGGCGGCGAGGCCCAGCGCCTCGACACCGACGGCGGTGGCGTCGGCCGCCTGGCCCTGACCCGCCGCTTCCCCAAGGGCGTCGTCCTCGGCATCGCGCCGTTCAACTTCCCGCTGAACCTGTGCGCCCACAAGGTCGCCCCGGCCATCGCCGTCGGCGCCCCCATCATCCTCAAGCCCGCCCCGGCCACCCCGCTCTCCGGCCTGATCCTGGGCGAGCTGCTCGCCGAGACGGACCTGCCGGCCGGCTCCTGGTCGGTCCTGCCCGTCCTGAACGAGGCCATGCCCGCCCTGGTCAAGGACGAGCGCCTGCCGGTGATCTCCTTCACCGGCTCCGACAAGGTCGGCTACGCCATCCAGGAGTCGGTGCCGCACAAGCACTGCACCCTGGAGCTCGGCGGCAACGCCGCGGCCGTCGTCCTCGCCGACTGGGCCTCCGAGGAGGACCTCGACTGGGCGGCGACCCGCATCGCCACCTTCTCGAACTACCAGGGCGGCCAGTCCTGCATCTCCGTGCAGCGCGTGATCGCCGACGCGTCGGTCTACGACCGGCTCGTCCCGAAGGTCGTCGCCGCCGTCGAGGCGCAGGGCACCGGTGACCCGTCCGACGACACCACCGACGTCGGCCCGCTGGTCAGCGAGGACGCCGCCAAGCGCGTCGAGTCCTGGGTCGACGAGGCCGTCAAGGGCGGCGCCACGCTGCTCACCGGCGGCAAGCGCGAGGGCGCGACCTACGCCCCGACCGTCCTGGCGGACCTGCCCGCCGACACCACCCTCGCCTGCGAGGAGGTCTTCGGCCCGGTCCTGACCCTGCACAAGGTCGACGGCCAGGCCGCCGCCTTCGCCGAGGTCAACAACTCCAAGTTCGGCCTCCAGACCGGCGTCTTCACGCACGACCTGCAGACCGCCTTCCGCGCCCACCGCGCCCTGGAGGTCGGCGGCGTGGTCGTCGGCGACGTTCCGTCCTACCGCGCCGACCAGATGCCGTACGGCGGCGTCAAGCAGTCGGGCGTCGGCCGCGAGGGTGTGCGGTACGCGATGGACGACTACACGTACGAGCGGGTGCTGGTCCTCACGGGCCTGGCCCTGTAACAGCCCGTCACTCGTACGGCCCAGACCGGCGGCCGGAGCCCACTGTGCGGGGGCTCCGGCCGCCTTTTCGTCTGGGCCGGAATCGGGTAGGTACGGTCGAGTAACCGGTCGGCCCGAGCACCGGCCGGCCGCCCCCGACTGCGGCGAGGTGAGCCCACCATGTCCGGCCCCCACCACAAGCCCAAGGTCTCCGAGCGCGAAGCCCGCCAGGTCGCCGAGGCCGCCCGCGAACAGGACTGGCGCAAGCCCAGCTTCGCCAAGGAGCTGTTCCTCGGCCGTTTCCGGCTCGACCTCATCCACCCGCACCCGCTCCCGCCCGACGAGGACGTCCAGCGGGGGGAGCAGTTCCTCGCCAAACTGCGGGACTTCTGCGAGACGAAGATCGACGGCGCGCTGATCGAGCGCGAGGCCCGCATCCCCGACGCCGTGATCGACGGGCTCAAGGAGCTCGGCGCCCTCGGCATGAAGATCGACCCCAAGTACGGCGGCCTCGGACTCACCCAGGTGTACTACAACAAGGCCCTCGCCCTGGTGGGTTCCGTCAGCCCGGCCGTCGGCGCCCTGCTCTCCGCGCACCAGTCGATCGGCGTACCGCAGCCGCTGAAGATCTTCGGCACCACCGAGCAGAAGGAGACCTTCCTCCCGAGGCTCGCCCGCACCGACATCTCCGCGTTCCTCCTCACCGAGCCCGACGTCGGCTCCGACCCGGCGCGCCTCGCCACCACCGCCGTCCCCGACGGCGACGAGTACGTCCTCGACGGCGTGAAGCTGTGGACCACCAACGGCGTCGTCGCCGACCTGCTCGTCGTCATGGCCCGCGTACCGAAGTCCGAGGGCCACAAGGGCGGCATCACCGCCTTCGTCGTCGAGGCCCAGTCACCCGGCATCACCGTCGAGAACCGCAACGCCTTCATGGGCCTGCGCGGCCTGGAGAACGGCGTCACCCGCTTCCACCAGGTGCGCGTCCCCGCCGCAAACCGCATCGGGCCCGAGGGCGCCGGTCTGAAGATCGCGCTGACCACCCTCAACACCGGGCGCCTCTCGCTGCCCGCGATGTGCGTGGGCGCCGGCAAGTGGTGCCTGAAGATCGCCCGCGAGTGGTCCGGCGTACGCGAGCAGTGGGGCAAGCCCGTCGCCCTCCACGAGGCGGTCGGCTCGAAGATCTCTTTCATCGCCGCCACCACCTTCGCCCTCGAAGCCGTCGTCGACCTCTCCAGCCAGATGGCGGACGAGGACCGCAACGACATCCGCATCGAGGCGGCCCTCGCCAAGCTGTACGGCTCCGAGATGGCCTGGCTCATGGCCGACGAACTGGTCCAGATCCGCGGCGGCCGCGGCTTCGAGACCGCCGACTCCCTCGCTGCCCGCGGCGAGCGGCCCGTCCCGGCCGAACAGCTCCTGCGCGACCTGCGCATCAACCGCATCTTCGAGGGCTCGACCGAGATCATGCACCTGCTGATCGCCCGCGAGGCGGTCGACGCCCACCTCGCGGTCGCCGGCGACATCATCGACCCCGACAAGACGCTCGGCGACAAGGCGAAGGCGGGCGTCCAGGCGGGCGCCTTCTACGCCCGCTGGCTGCCCAAGCTCGTCGCCGGCCCCGGCCAGCTGCCGCGCTCGTACGCCGAGTTCCACCCCGCCGGCCACCCGGACCTCGCCGCCCACCTCCGCTACGTCGAACGCACCTCCCGCAAGCTGGCCCGCTCCACCTTCTACGCCATGTCCCGCTGGCAGGGCCGCATGGAGACCAAGCAGGGCTTCCTCGCCCGGATCGTCGACATCGGCGCCGAGCTCTTCGCCATGAGCGCCGCGTGCGTCCGGGCCGAGCTGCTGCGCTCCGCCGACGAGCACGGCCGCGAGGCGTACCAGCTCGCGGACGCGTTCTGCCGCCAGTCCCGCATCCGCGTCGAGGAGCTCTTCGGCCGGCTCTGGCACAACACCGACGACCTGGACCGCAAGGTCGTCCAGGGCGTGCTCTCGGGCACGTACACCTGGCTGGAGGAGGGGGTCCTCGACCCCAGTGGCGACGGCCCCTGGATCGCCGACGCGACCCCCGGCCCCTCGACCAGGGAGAACGTCCACCGCCCGATCCGCTGACCCGCCGTTTTCGGCCCCCGGGCCCGCCCCGGCACGACCGGCACCCATAATCGAGCCGAGATCACCACGATCTCGACGACGAACGGGAGCACGGATGTACGGGGCGGGAAAGCGGTACGGACGGACCGGGCGCGTCGCCGCCGCGCTCGGCGGCATGCTCCTGCTGGCCGGGTGCGGCGCGGGGGAGCCCGACGACCCCAAGGCCAAGCCCTCCGCGCGTGCGAAAGCCCCCGCGCCCCTCACCGAGGCCCAGCTGACCGCCGCCGCCTTCGCCGAGGACGAGAAGGCGGGCGCGTACACCGCGAGCCCCTTCCTCGGCGGCGACGGCCCCTTTCGTGACGCCTACACCGCCGACCCGGCCGTCTGCCAGCCGTTCGTCAGCCTCGTCAAGGGCGCGACCGCCCACGACCCGGTCGCGGAGGTGAACCGCAGGCTCTCCGTCGACGGCGAGCTGCGCTCCGTCGACGTCACCGTCCAGCTCCGCTCGTACGCGGCGAAGGACGCCACCGCCGTCATGGCCGCCCTGACCAAGGCGGGCACCGCCTGCGCGGCAGGCTTCACCGAGGACCGGGCCCTCGTCGAGGCGCGCTACCTGAAGGTCGAGCCGCTGAAGGCGCCCGCCGTCGGCGACGAGGCGAAGGCGTTCCGCTTCACCCTCCAGGACGTCAAGAACAAGGATCTCAGGCTGTACGAGTACCTCACCGTCGTCCGCTCGGGCTCCACCACCCTCGCCTTCCGCGCCGACGTCCTCGACACCAAGGACTTCGGCGGCGTCCCGCAGGAGGTCGTCACCGCCCAGTGGGAGAAGTTCCAGTCGGCCACGGGCGGCGGCGCGTAGGGGCGCGGTCCCGGCACCCGCCCGTTGCGGCAAGAATGGGGGCATGAGCGACAGCCCATCTCCCCTCGCAGACCCGCACATCGCCTTCGATCCGGCCGAAGGCCGCCGGGACATCGTCGTCCTCGGCTCCACCGGGTCCATCGGTACGCAGGCCATCGACCTGGTCCTGCGCAACCCCGACCGGTTCCGTGTCACGGCCCTGTCCGCCGCGGGCGGCCGGGCCGGGCTCCTCGCCGAGCAGGCGCACCGGCTGCGGGTCCGCACGGTGGCCGTGGCGCGTGAGGACGCGGTCCCGGCGCTGCGGGAGGCGCTCACCGAGCTGTACGGTTCCGGCCCCGGCTCGGAGCCGCTGCCGGAGATCCTCGCAGGTCCGGACGCCGCCACCCAAGTCGCGGCCTCCCCCTGCCACACGGTGCTCAACGGCATCACCGGCTCCATCGGCCTCGCGCCCACGCTCGCCGCCCTCGAAGCGGGCCGCACCCTCGCCCTCGCCAACAAGGAGTCGCTCATCGTCGGCGGGCCGCTGGTCAAGGCGCTCGCCAAGCCGGGCCAGATCATCCCGGTCGACTCGGAGCACGCCGCGCTCTTCCAGGCGCTCGCCGCCGGCACCCGCGCCGACGTCCGCAAGCTCGTCGTCACCGCCTCGGGCGGCCCCTTCCGCGGCCGTACGAAGGCGGAGCTGGCCCACGTGACCCGCGAGGACGCCCTCGCGCACCCCACCTGGGCCATGGGGCCGGTCATCACGGTCAACAGCGCCACCCTGGTCAACAAGGGCCTGGAGGTCATCGAGGCGCACCTGCTCTACGACATCCCCTTCGACCGCATCGAGGTCGTCGTGCACCCGCAGTCGTACGTTCACTCGATGGTGGAGTTCACGGACGGCTCGACCCTCGCCCAGGCGACCCCGCCGGACATGCGCGGGCCCATCGCCATCGGGCTCGGCTGGCCCGAGCGCGTCCCGGACGCGGCCCCCGCCTTCGACTGGTCCACGGCCTCGACCTGGGAGTTCTTCCCGCTGGACACCGAGGCGTTCCCCTCCGTCGGCCTCGCCCGGCACGTCGGCGAGCTCGGCGGCACGGCCCCGGCGGTCTTCAACGCCGCGAACGAGGAGTGCGTCGCGGCGTTCCTCGACGGCCGGCTGCCCTTCACGGGGATCATGGACACGGTCACCGCGGTCGTCGCGGAACACGGCACACCCGGCTCGGGAACCTCACTGACGGTGCCGGACGTCCTGGAGGCGGAGACCTGGGCCCGCGCCCGGGCCCGTGAACTGGCGGAGAAAACCATGGCGGAGGCTCGCGCATGACGATCCTGTTGACGTTCCTCGGCATCGCGGTCTTCGCCGTCGGCCTGCTCGTCTCCATCGCCTGGCACGAGCTCGGCCACCTCACCACGGCCAAGATGTTCGGCATCCGCGTCCCGCAGTACATGGTCGGCTTCGGCCCCACCCTCTGGTCGCGGCAGAAGGGCGAGACCGAGTACGGCATCAAGGCCATCCCCGCCGGCGGCTACATCCGCATGATCGGCATGTTCCCGCCCGGCGACGACGGCCGGATCGAGGCGCGCTCCACCTCGCCCTTCCGGGGCATGATCGAGGACGCCCGCTCGGCGGCGTACGAGGAGCTCCGGCCGGGCGACGAGACGCGGCTGTTCTACACGCGCGCGCCGTGGAAGCGCGTCATCGTGATGTTCGCGGGCCCCTTCATGAACCTGGTGCTCGCCGTCGCGATCTTCGTGGGCGTCTGCATGACCTTCGGCATGCAGAAGCAGACCACCGAGGTCGCCGGGGTCCAGAAGTGCGTCATCCAGCAGAGCGAGGACCGGCAGAAGTGCGCCGCGGGCGACCCGGTCTCGCCCGGCCAGGCGGCCGGACTCAAGGTGGGCGACCGGATCGTCGCCTTCAACGGCGACCCCGTCCACGACTGGCCCACGCTCTCCGAGCGCATCCGCTCCACCATCGGCCCGGCCACCGTCACCGTCGTGCGCGACGGCCAGGAGGTGGTCCTGCACCCCAAGCTCATCGAGAACACGGTGATGGCCAAGGACGCCGACGGCGAGGTGATCGCCGAGAAGTACGTCCGGGCCGGCTACCTCGGCTTCGAGGCGCGGACCGTGATCGAGCCGCTCACCTTCGGCGAGTCCGTGTCCCGCATGGGCGACATGATCGAGGACGGCGTGGACTCCGTCATCGCCCTGCCGTCGAAGATCCCCGACCTGTGGGACGCGGCCTTCGGCGACGGCGAGCGCAAGGCCGACTCCCCGGTGGGCGTGGTCGGCGCCGCCCGGATCAGCGGCGAGGTCATGAACCTCGACATCCCGGCGCCGAACATCGTGGCGACGCTCCTGCTGACCCTGGCGATGTTCAACCTCTCGCTGTTCCTCTTCAACATGCTGCCGCTGCTGCCGCTGGACGGCGGGCACATCGCCGGCGCCCTGTGGGAGTCCCTGCGCCGCACCGTGGCCAAGGTCTTCCGGCGCCCCGACCCGGGGCCGTTCGACGTGGCGAAGCTGATGCCGGTGGCGTACGTCGTGGCGGGCATCTTCATCTGCTTCACGCTGCTCGTGCTGGTCGCGGACATCGTGAACCCGGTGAGGATCTCCTAGCGGCGGCCGTCCCCCTTCGAGTGGGTACAGCCGTGCGAGTGGGACGGGCGGCCGGACACCCCGTGGTGTCCGGCCCCTTCACCCCGGGGCTGTAACCTCAAACCTGGAGCCCGCCGATCTCGGGACCTCGATCCACACCTTGGGGTTGCACACCAGATGACCGCGATTTCTCTCGGTATCCCGTCCGTTCCCACCAAGCTCGCCGACCGGCGCACGTCGCGGCAGATCATGGTGGGCAGCGTCCCGGTCGGCGGCGACGCCCCGGTCTCGGTGCAGTCGATGACGACCACCCGGACGTCCGACATCGGCGCCACGCTGCAGCAGATCGCCGAGCTGACGGCCTCGGGCTGCCAGATCGTCCGCGTGGCCTGCCCGACGCAGGACGACGCGGACGCGCTGCCGGTGATCGCGAAGAAGTCGCAGATCCCGGTCATCGCGGACATCCACTTCCAGCCCAAGTACGTCTTCGCGGCGATCGACGCGGGCTGCGCGGCGGTCCGCGTGAACCCCGGCAACATCAAGCAGTTCGACGACAAGGTCAAGGAGATCGCGAAGGCCGCCGGTGACGCCGGTGTGCCCATCCGGATCGGCGTGAACGCGGGCTCGCTGGACCGGCGCCTGCTCCAGAAGTACGGCAAGGCCACCCCCGAGGCGCTGGTCGAGTCGGCGCTGTGGGAGGCCTCCCTCTTCGAGGAGCACGGCTTCCGCGACATCAAGATCTCCGTCAAGCACAACGACCCGGTCGTGATGATCGCCGCCTACCGCCAGCTGGCCGCGGCCTGCGACTACCCGCTGCACCTGGGCGTGACCGAGGCGGGCCCGGCGTTCCAGGGCACGATCAAGTCGGCCGTCGCCTTCGGCGCGCTGCTGAGCGAGGGCATCGGCGACACCATCCGCGTCTCGCTGTCCGCGCCGCCGGCCGAGGAGGTCAAGGTCGGCATCCAGATCCTGGAGTCGCTGAACCTCCGCCAGCGCCGCCTGGAGATCGTCTCCTGCCCGTCCTGCGGCCGCGCCCAGGTGGACGTCTACAAGCTGGCGGACGAGGTCACGGCGGGCCTGGAGGGCATGGAGGTCCCGCTGCGCGTCGCGGTCATGGGCTGCGTCGTCAACGGCCCCGGCGAGGCGCGCGAGGCGGACCTCGGCGTCGCCTCCGGCAACGGCAAGGGCCAGATCTTCGTCAAGGGCGAGGTCATCAAGACCGTGCCGGAGTCGAAGATCGTCGAGACCCTCATCGAAGAGGCCCTGAAGATCGCCGAGCAGATGGAGAAGGACGGCATCGCCTCCGGCGAGCCCACCGTCTCGGTCGCCGGCTGACCCCACCGTACGTACGCCGACGAGCACGCCGGCCAGCACACCGACGAGCCCCGCCGCACCCCCGGCGGGGCTCGTCGCCGTCCCGGCCGTCCTGCCCCTCCTCCCGCGCCGCCAGGTACAGTGCCAGGACCCTGTCGGAACACGGTGAGGCCCCCTCGTGCTGACGCAGACCACCACCCGGGTCCTCGAACCCGGCGACCTCGGCGCCGCGCTCGCCATCCTCGAAAGCGACCCCGTCCAGAACGCGTTCGTCACCGCACGCGTGCGGGCGGCCGGGCTCGACCCGTGGCGCCTCGGCGGCGAGATGTGGGGCTGGTACGCCGACGGGCGGCTCACCTCGCTGTGCTACTCCGGCGCCAACCTCGTCCCCATCTGCGCCGGCCCCGAGGCCGTCCGCGCCTTCGCCGACCGCGCCCGCCGCGCCGGGCGGCGCTGCTCCTCCATCGTCGGCCCCGCCGAACCGACCGCCCAGCTGTGGCGGCTGCTCGAACCGAGCTGGGGCCCGGCCCGCGACGTCCGCCCCCACCAGCCGCTCATGGTCACCGAGCGGCCCTCGCCGGACGTCGACCCCGACCCGCTCGTCCGCCGCGTCCGCAAGGACGAGATGGACGTGATCATGCCGGCGTGCGTGGCGATGTTCACCGAGGAGGTCGGCATCTCGCCGATCGCCGGCGACGGCGGACTCCTCTACCAGGCGCGCGTCGCCGAGCTCGTCGGCGCGGGCCGCGCCTTCGCCCGCGTCGAGGACGGCAAGGTCGTCTTCAAGGCCGAGATCGGCGCCGCCACCCCGCAGGCCTGCCAGATCCAGGGCGTCTGGGTCGCCCCCGAACACCGCGGCCGCGGCCTGTCCGAGACCGGCATGGCGGCCGTCCTGCGCTACGCCCTCGCCGACGTCGCACCGGTCGTCTCCCTGTACGTCAACGACTACAACACCCCCGCCCGGGCCGCCTACCGCCGCGTCGGCTTCCGCGAGGTCGGGGCCTTCATGAGCGTCCTGTTCTGAGGCTAGGGTTCGCCCATGGAAGACGTGGATGACGTGCGGGACGCGGACGACGTCGACGGCGTCGCGGTCGGGCCGGTCGACCTCGCCGCGCGCGTGGACGCGGCCCTCGCCGTGCAGGCCCTCGCCTTCGGACTGAGCGAGGACGAGATCGGCGTACGCCGCCACATCGTGCTGCGCCACCTGCTCTGCCCCGGCGCCACCTCCTACGGCGCGACCACGCCCGACGGGCGGCTCGTCGGCTTCGTGTACGGGATGCCCAACGACCGCGCCCACTGGTGGTCGACGGTCGTCCAGCCCTACCTCGTCCGCGAGGGCAACGAGGGCTGGCTCGACGACTCCTTCGTCATCACCGAGCTCCACGTCCACCCCGCGTACCAGGGCCGGGGCATCGGCCGCGAGCTGATCACCACCATCACGGACGCCGCCGCGCAGCCGCGCTCGATCCTCTCCGCCATCGACACGGAGAGCCCGGCCCGCATGCTCTACCGTTCCCTCGGCTACCACGACCTCGCGCGCAGGGTCCACTTCCCGAGCGCGGCGCGGCCGTACGCGGTGATGGGCGCGCCGCTCCCGCTGCGGCGGCGCGGCGACGCCCCGCGCGGGAACTGATTTCCGCCGGGCGGTGACCCACGGCTAACCTCCTAGGCATCACACTTTTCACCGCAGGAGAGTTCCCCATGGCCCAGGTCCAGCGCATGTCCCGGTTGATGGTCAAGACACTGCGCGACGACCCGGCGGACGCCGAGACGCTCAGTCACAAACTGCTCGTCCGCGCCGGTTACGTACGCCGCAACGCCGCGGGCATCTGGTCGTGGCTGCCGCTCGGCATGAAGGTCCTGGAGAACGTCGCCCGCGTCGTCCGTGAGGAGATGGACGCGATCGGCGGCCAGGAGGTGCTCCTGCCGGCCCTGCTGCCCAAGGAGCCCTACGAGGCGACGGGCCGCTGGAACGAGTACGGCGCGGAGCTGTTCCGCCTCAAGGACCGCAAGGGCGGCGACTACCTGCTCGGCCCGACGCACGAGGAGATCTTCACGCTCCTCGTCAAGGACCAGTGCACGTCCTACAAGGACCTGCCGGTGATCCTGTACCAGATCCAGACGAAGTACCGCGACGAGGCGCGTCCGCGCTCCGGCATCCTGCGCGGCCGCGAGTTCCAGATGAAGGACTCGTACTCCTTCGACACCACCGACGAGGGCCTGGCCGAGTCGTACCGGCTGCACCGCGAGGCGTACATCAAGATCTTCACGCGCCTCGGCCTGGAGCACAAGATCGTCTCGGCGGTCTCGGGCGCCATGGGCGGCTCCGCCTCCGAGGAGTTCCTGGCCCCGGCCGCCGCCGGTGAGGACACCTTCGTCTACTGCCCCTCCTGCGACTACGCCGCCAACACCGAGGCCGTCACGCACCCGCTGACGCCCGTCGACGGTTCGGCGCACGGCCCGCTGGAGGAGATGGACACCCCCGACACGCCGACCATCGAGACGCTCGCCGCGCACCTGGACGTCCCGGCCGCCGCGACGCTGAAGAACCTGCTGGTCAAGGTCGACGGCGAGATCGTCGCCGTGGGCGTCCCCGGCAACCGCGACGTCGACCTCGGCAAGCTGGAGGACCACCTCGCCCCGGCCACCGTCGAGCTCGTCACCGCCGAGGACTTCACCGGCCGCCCCGAGCTCGTCCGCGGCTACATCGGCCCGCAGGGCCTCGACAAGGTCCGCTACATCGCCGACCCGCGCGTGGCCCCCGGCACCGCCTGGATCACCGGCGCCAACAAGCCCGGCAAGCACGCGCGGAACGTCGTCGTGGGCCGCGACTTCGAGGTCGACCAGTACCTGGACGTCGTCGAGGTCGAGGACGGCGACCCGTGCCCCAACTGCGGCACCGGCCTGAAGATGGACCGCGCCATCGAGATCGGCCACATCTTCCAGCTCGGCCGCAAGTACGCCGACGCCCTCCAGCTCGACGTCCTCGGCCAGAACGGCAAGCCCGTCCGCGTCACGATGGGCTCGTACGGCATCGGCGTCTCCCGCGCCGTCGCCGCCCTCGCCGAGCAGCACGCCGACGAGCAGGGCCTGTGCTGGCCCCGCGAGGTCGCCCCGGCCGACGTCCACGTCGTCGCGGCGGGCAAGGCCCTCCAGACGGAGCTCGCGCTCGACGTCGCCGCGAAGCTCGGCGAGGCGGGCCTGCGGGTCCTGGTCGACGACCGGGCCGGCGTCTCGCCGGGCGTGAAGTTCACGGACGCCGAGCTCATCGGCGTACCGAAGATCCTCGTGGCGGGCCGCCGCTCCGGCGAGGGGGTCCTGGAGCTGAAGGACCGCCGCACGGGCGAGCGCGAGGAGCTCACGGTCGACGAGGCGATCGCCCGCCTCTCCGCGTAAGCAGGGCTCGCCCGCGTCACATACAGCCCGCGGTACCGGTGTCGTCCTCCCGCACGTCGTGTACGTGCGGCGGGGCCGGCGCCGGTTCGCGTGTCCGCTCGTGGTCGTACGCCTCGGGCGGCAGCGGCTCGTGCGGGTGCGACTCGTGCGCGTGCGGGTGCGACTCGTGCGCGTGCGGGTCGTGGACGTGGAGGCCCTGCGGGTGCGCGGGTGCCTCGGGCGGGTTCTGCGCGGCCCGCTCCAGGAAGCGCAGCAACTCGACCGGGAAGGGCAGCACCAGCGTCGAGTTCTTCTCGGCGGCCACCGCCACGATCGTCTGCAGCAGCCGCAGCTGGAGCGCGGAGGGCGTCTGCGACATCACCCCCGCCGCCTCCGCGAGCTTCTTCGACGCCTGGAGCTCGGCGTCCGCGTTGATGACGCGGGCGCGCCGCTCGCGGTCGGCCTCGGCCTGCCGGGCCATCGAACGCTTCATCGTCTCCGGCAGCGAGACGTCCTTGATCTCGACGCGGTCGATGGTGACGCCCCACTCCACGGCCGGGTTGTCGATCATGAGTTCGAGTCCCTGGTTGAGCTTCTCGCGGTTCGACAGCAGGTCGTCGAGGTCGCTCTTGCCGATGATCGACCGCAGCGAGGTCTGTGCGATCTGCGAGACCGCGAAGCGGTAGTCCTCGACGCGGATGATCGCGGCGGCGGGGTCCACCACCTTGAAGTACACGACCGCGTCCACCCGGACCGTGACGTTGTCCCGGGTGATGCCCTCCTGGGCCGGCACCGGCAGGGTCACGATCTGCATGTTCACCTTGTTCAGCCGGTCGACGAACGGCACGATCATGGTGAACCCGGGCGGCCGGACTCCACTGCGCAGCCGGCCGAACCGCAGCACGACCCCCCTCTCGTACTGCTTCACCACCCTCGCCGCGGCCGCCAGGTACACCGCCCCCGCGGACCCCGCCGCCGCGGCCACCGTCAGCAGTTCCTCGACCATGACAACAACCCCCTTACGGGTGCGTTAAGCCCAATATCGCACCAAAGGGGGCGCCGGGGGAGCCCGGAAGGGTGTCACAGCCAGCCCGCGAACTCCATCAGCAGCTCCCCGTCCTGCCGCCGCCCCGCAGCCAGCGCCCGCGTGCCCGACTCCACGGCCCGGAAGAGCGTCCAGCCACGCAGCCGCTCGCGGTCCACGTCCAGCGAGTCGGCCAGCCTGCTCACCCGGCGGCGCGCCGCCGAGGCGCCCGAGGCCGTCGCCACGAGGTCCTCCACCCGGTCCCGCGCCAGCCGCGCCAGGTCGTACGCCCGCTCGCCCACCACGGGATCCGGCCCCACCGCCAGCCACGGCGCCCGCTCCCCGCCCAGCACCTTGCCCTGCCGGAACGCCCCGTGCAGCAGCAGCTCCTCGGGCGGGGCCGCCACCAGCTCCTCGCGGGCGTCGAGCGCGGCCGCCACCAGCCCGGCGGACTCCGCGTCCCCGCCCGCCCGCATGGCCTCCGCCTGCCGCGCCGTCCGCTCGGCCACGGACTCGAAACCGTGCCCGGCGGGCGGCTCCACCCACAGCCGCCGGACCGTGCCCGCGGCCTCCAGCAGCGCCTTGGCCTCCGGCAGCGAACGCAGCGACACCTCCGTGTGCAACCGCTCCAGCAGCAGCCCGGGCCCCTCGGCGTCCAGGAGCCGGACCGCACCGAAGCCGTTCCAGTGCGCGAGCGCGGCCCCCTCCAGCTCCGGCGCGGCGAACGGCGGCGCGACCTTGAGCGCGGCCGGTTCCCCGGACCGCTGCCGTACGAGGACGACGACGCCGCTGCGCCCGCCCGGGACGACGACCCGCTCGGCCGCCAGCTCCCGCCGGGCCAACGCGTCCGCCACGATCCCCGGGACCCGGTCCAGCCAGTCCCGCGCGGCCGCGTCCCCGTACACCTCGCCGAGCGCCCGCACCAGTCGCTGCGGCGGTTCGAAAGCCATGCGTGCGTTGTTCCCCTTCACCCAACCCCGACTCACTGTCTCTTTGGTCGCGTTCCGCTTCGCTACCGCTCAGCTCAGCTGCTCGGTCTCTTTGGTCGCGTTCCGCTTCGCTACCGCTGTGGGCAGGTGCCGCCCTCGTACCTCGGGCGACCCCTACCCTCCGCTGCAGCTCAGCTCAGCTGCTCGGTCTCTTTGGTCGCGTTCCGCTTCGCTACCGCTGCGGGCAGGTGCCGCCCTCGTACCTCGGGCGACCCCTACCCTCCGCTGCAGCTCAGCTCAGCTGCTCGGTCGCGCGCTCGGCGAGACCGGGAAAGGCTACGCCGCTCCCTCGCCACCGCACCGCCCGCACCGCCGCCTCCCGCAGCGCGCCCGCCGCCTCGCGCCGCAGCGGGCCCTCGGAGGCCCGCACCAGGTCCGCGTAGACGCCCGCCACCCGGTCCTCCAGCTCGGCGGCGAGCCGTACGGCCGCGGCCGCGTCCGGCACCGGGAACGGCAGGGCGTACCCCGCGGCCGCGGCGGCGGGCTTCCCGCCCAGGTCGCGTACGGTACGCGCCAGCGCGTCGCGGCGGGCGCGGTGCGCGGCGTACGCGGCGGTCGCCTCGGCCCGGCGCTCCTCGCCGACCCGGGCGCCGACGACCCCGTACCCGTACACCGCCGCGTGCTCGGCGGCGAGTGCCGCCTGGACGGCGTCCAGGGCGCTCATGATCGGCTCCTCTCGTGCCCCGCGGCTAGGCGCCGGCGGTCAGCAGGTAGGCGTGCGCGGCGGCCGCCGCGGCGACGGACGCGAGCAGCCGCGCGTACTCCGGCGGGGCGTCCGGCAGCGCGGCGGTGTGCGCGTCCGCGGCGCGGCGGGCGGCCGCGGCCAGCTCCGCCAGCGCGGCGCCGGGATCCTCCGGCACCGGCGTCCGCGAGGGGCTCGGCGCGGCGGCGGTGGAGGCCGCGGGCGGGGCCGCGGCCTCGGTGCCCGGTGTCGGGGACGCGGCCCGGCGCGTGCCGTCCTCCGCGAGCGCGGCCGTGTGCGCGGCGACCGCCGCCCGCAGCGGGAACAGCCGGGGGCCCAGCGAGGGGTGCGCGGCGAGGACCGCGTCGTACCGCCCGAGCAGCGCGGCGCTCACCGCGGAGGAGCGGGCGCGCAGCCGTGCCTCCTCGCGCGCCGCGCGGTCGGCCGCCGACGCCGAACGGCCGGAGCCGCCGTCGTCGGACGAGCAACCGGCCGTCCACAGCCCCGCCGTGACCGCCGCGCCCGTCGCGATGAGCGCACGCCTGCGTGTCGTACCCCTGCGCCCCACGCGTCTCTCCCATCGGCCGCCGGCGAAGATCATCGCAGGCGAGCGTACCCGCGGGTCCCGCGAGGTGGACGGCAACACCCCCCGCGACCGGATACCCTTTGCTCTGACACGCGACGATCCCACAACAGCACACGCGGCCGAGGAGTCACCCGGATGAGCACCACCCAGAGCGAAAGGCTGCGCGGGCTGCTGGAACCGCTCGTCAGCGCCCAGGGTCTGGATCTGGAAGAGATCGAGGTGTCCCGGGCCGGCCGCCGCCGGATGCTCCGGATCGTCGTGGACTCGGACGAGGGCGTGGAGCTCGACGCCTGCGCCGAACTGAGCCGCTCCATCTCCGACAAGCTCGACGAGACGGACGCGATGGGCGACGAGGAGTACGTCCTCGAAGTGAGCTCGCCGGGCGCCGACCGCCCGCTGACCGAGCACCGCCACTACCTACGCGCCACCGGGCGCCTGGTCAGACTCCAGCTGCACGAGGGTGGCGACCTGGTGGCCCGCATCCTCTCCGTGGACGACGAGGGCCTCGATCTCGAGGTGCCGGGTGTGAAGGGGCGCAAGCCCACCGCCCGCCGCGTGGAGTTCCCGGACATCGCGAAGGCGCGCGTGGAGATCGAGTTCAACCGCAAGGACAAGAAGGAAGAGGAGGCGTAGCCGTGGACATCGACGTGAAGCTCCTGAGGGGCTTGGCACAGGAGAAGGAGATTCCCTTCGACCTGCTGGTCGAGGCGATCGAGTCGGCCCTCCTCATCGCCTACCACCGCACCGAGGGAGCCCGCCGCCACGCCCGTGCCGTGCTCGACCGGCAGACCGGTCACGTGACGGTGTGGGCGAAGGAGGACCCGGCCGACCTGGAGGAGGGGCAGGAGCCCAAGGAGTTCGACGACACCCCGTCGGACTTCGGCCGCATCGCGGCGAGCACCGCCCGCCAGGTCATCCAGCAGCGCCTGCGCGACGCCGAGAACGACGTGACGTTCGGCGAGTACGCCCGCCGCGAGGGCGACATCGTCGCCGGCATGGTGCAGCAGGGCAAGGACCCCAAGAACGTCCTGGTCAAGCTGGACGACAAGCTGGAAGCCATCCTTCCGGTGCAGGAGCAGGTGCCGGGCGAGGAGTACACGCACGGCCTGCGGCTGCGCACGTACGTCGTCCGCGTCGCCAAGGGCGTGCGCGGTCCGTCCGTCACCCTTTCGCGTACGCACCCCAATCTGGTGAAGAAGCTCTTCGCGCTGGAGGTCCCGGAGATCGCCGACGGTTCCGTCGAGATCGCCGCGATCGCCCGTGAGGCCGGTCACCGTACGAAGATCGCCGTGCGGTCCACCCGTTCGGGTCTGAACGCCAAGGGCGCCTGCATCGGCCCGATGGGCAGCCGGGTGCGCAACGTCATGGCCGAGCTGCTCGGCGAGAAGATCGACATCGTCGACTGGTCGGACGACCCGGCCGAGATGGTGGCGAACGCACTCTCGCCGGCGCGGGTCTCCAAGGTGGAGGTCGTCGACATGGCCGCCCGCTCCGCGCGGGTGACCGTGCCCGACTACCAGCTGTCCCTGGCGATCGGCAAGGAGGGGCAGAACGCCCGCCTCGCCGCCCGCCTCACCGGCTGGCGCATCGACATCCGCCCCGACACGGAGCAGACCCCCGAGCAGGACTGAGCAGGGCTGAGCCCCGGCTCGGACTCCCAGGGAATAGATCGCGCCGTGGTCACGTTGTGCCACAGCGAGATCACGACAACAACCGTTCGATTTTTGCCCCAAAGGGGTGAGGTCGGTGCGGGGAGGTAGACTTAAGCGTGTCTGGCCGGACGCATGCCCGCGCATGCCCTGAGCGAACCTGCGTGGGATGCCGGGAGCGGGCGGCCAAGCGTGAACTGCTGCGCATCGTGGTGATCGAGGGCGCCTGCGCCCCCGATCCACGCGGTACGCTGCCCGGCCGGGGTGCATACGTGCATCCCGCCTCGGTCTGTCTCGACCTGGCGGTCCGCCGAAGGGCGTTCCCCAGGGCCTTCAAGGTCCAGGGACCGCTCGAAACGGACGACGTCCGCCGGTACGTCGAGCAGTCGGCACCGTAAGAAAGAAGTACGGCACGGAACCCCGTGCGGTCAGGTACCTCGCGAGTCTGGAAGTAGGTCGAGATTGCGATGAGCACTCGATGAGTACGCGATGAGTACGCCCATGAAGTAGCGACGGTCCGGCGGTAACCCGGACCTAAAAGGAGCGAAGTGGCTAAGGTCCGGGTATACGAACTCGCCAAGGAGTTCGGTGTAGAGAGCAAGGTCGTCATGGCCAAGCTCCAGGAACTCGGTGAATTCGTCCGTTCGGCGTCTTCGACCATCGAAGCGCCGGTTGTACGCAAGTTGACTGACGCGCTGCAGGGGCCCGGCGGCAACGCCGGCAAGTCCGCAGCCAAGCCCGGCGCGCCCCGCAAGGCCGCGCCTGCCAAGCCTTCCCCCGCGGCGCCGAGCCGCACCGAAGGCGCCTCCGCCGCCCCCGCGCCCTCCCCGGCGCAGGCGGCTCGTCCCGCTGCCCCGAAGCCCGGCGCCCCCGCGCCGAAGCCCGCGGCGGCCGAGAAGCCCTCGACGCCGGCCCCCGGCCCGCGTCCCACCCCGGGCCCGAAGCCGGCCCCCGCGGCGCCCAAGCCGGCGCCCGCGTCCCCGGCTCCGTCCAACCCGGAGTTCACCGCGCCCCCGTCGGCTCCGGCCGCCGGTCAGCGTCCCGGTGGCGCCACCCCCGGTCCCCGTCCGGCCGCACGGCCCGGCCAGGGCTCCGGTCAGGGCGGCTCCCGTCCCGGCGCCCCGCGCCCCGGTGGCGAGCGCCAGGCCCCGCGTCCGGGCGGTGCCCGTCCCGCGGGTCCGCGTCCGGGCAACAACCCCTTCACCTCCGGCGGCTCGACCGGCATGGCGCGCCCGCAGGCGCCCCGTCCCGGTGGTGCCCCGCGTCCGGGTGCCGGTGCGCCCGGCGCCGGTGGTCCGCGTCCGCAGGGCGCCGGTCAGGGCGGTCCCCGTCCGCAGGCCGGTCCCGGTGGCCCGCGTCCCACGCCCGGCTCCATGCCGCGTCCCCAGGCCCCGCGCCCGGGTGGCGGCCCCGCCGGTAACCGCCCGAACCCGGGCATGATGCCGCAGCGTCCGGCCGCCGGCCCGCGTCCGGGCCCCGGTGGCGCCGGTCGCGGTCCCGCGGGCGGTGCCCGTCCGGGCGGCGGCGGCGGTCGTCCCGGCTTCGCCGGTCGTCCCGCCGGTCCCGGTGGTGGCGGCGGCGGCTTCGCCGGCCGTCCCGGTGGCGGTGGCGGCGGCGGTCGTCCCGGCGGTCCGGGTGGCGGCGGCTTCGGTGGCGGCGGTGGCCGTCCCGGCTTCGCCGGTCGTCCCGGCGGTCCCGGTGGCCGTGGTGGCACGCAGGGCGCCTTCGGCCGCCCCGGCGGTCCCGCGCGTCGCGGTCGCAAGTCGAAGCGGCAGAGGCGCCAGGAGTACGAGGCCATGCAGGCCCCGTCGGTCGGCGGCGTGATGCTGCCTCGCGGCAACGGCGAGACCGTTCGCCTGTCGCGCGGTGCGTCCCTCACCGACTTCGCGGAGAAGATCAACGCCAACCCGGCGTCGCTCGTCGCGGTCATGATGAACCTCGGCGAGATGGTCACCGCCACGCAGTCCGTCTCCGACGAGACGCTGCAGCTCCTCGGCGACGAGATGAACTACACGGTTCAGATCGTCTCCCCGGAGGAGGAGGACCGCGAGCTGCTCGAGTCCTTCGACCTCGAGTGGGGCGAGGACGAGGGTGGCGAGGAGTACCTCGCGCCGCGTCCGCCGGTCGTGACCGTCATGGGTCACGTCGACCACGGTAAGACGCGACTGCTGGACGCGATCCGCAAGACGAACGTCGTCGCGGGCGAGGCCGGCGGTATCACCCAGCACATCGGTGCGTACCAGGTCGCGACCCAGGTCAACGACGAAGAGCGCAAGATCACCTTCATCGACACCCCCGGTCACGAGGCGTTCACCGCCATGCGTGCCCGTGGTGCCAAGTCCACCGACATCGCGATCCTCGTGGTGGCGGCGAACGACGGTGTGATGCCCCAGACGATCGAGGCGCTGAACCACGCCAAGGCGGCCGACGTGCCGATCGTGGTCGCGGTCAACAAGATCGACGTCGAGGGCGCGGACCCGGTCAAGGTGCGCGGTCAGCTGACCGAGTACGGCCTGGTGGCCGAGGAGTACGGCGGCGACACCATGTTCGTCGACATCTCCGCCAAGCAGGGTCTGCACATCGACTCGCTGCTGGAGGCCGTGATCCTCACGGCCGACGCCTCGCTCGACCTGCGGGCCAACCCGGAGCAGGACGCGCAGGGCATCGCCATCGAGTCGCACCTCGACCGTGGCCGCGGCGCCGTCGCGACCGTCCTGGTCCAGCGCGGCACCCTGCGGGTCGGCGACACCATGGTGGTCGGCGACGCGTACGGCCGCGTCCGGGCGATGCTCGACGACAAGGGCAACAACGTCGAGGAAGCGGGTCCGTCGACCCCCGTCCTGGTCCTGGGTCTCACCAACGTCCCGGGTGCCGGCGACAACTTCCTCGTCGTCGACGAGGACCGCACGGCCCGCCAGATCGCCGAGAAGCGCGCGGCGCGTGAGCGCAACGCCGCCTTCGCCAAGCGCACCCGCCGGGTGTCCCTCGAGGACCTCGACAAGGTGCTCAAGGCCGGCCAGATCCAGGAGCTCAACCTCATCATCAAGGGTGACGCTTCCGGTTCGGTCGAGGCGCTCGAGTCGTCCCTGCTCCAGCTGGACGTCGGCGAAGAGGTCGACATCCGCGTCCTGCACCGCGGTGTCGGTGCGGTCACGGAGTCGGACATCGACCTGGCCATGGGCTCGGACGCCATCGTCATCGGCTTCAACGTCCGCGCGGCCGGCCGTGCCGCGCAGATGGCGGAGCGCGAGGGCGTCGACGTCCGGTACTACTCGGTGATCTACCAGGCCATCGAGGAGATCGAGGCGGCCCTCAAGGGCATGCTCAAGCCGGAGTACGAAGAGGTCGAGCTCGGTACGGCGGAGATCCGCGAGGTCTTCCGCTCGTCCAAGCTGGGCAACATCGCGGGTGTCCTCATCCGCTCCGGCGAGGTCAAGCGCAACACCAAGGCGCGCCTCATCCGCGACGGCAAGGTCATCGCGGAGAACCTCAACATCGAGGGTCTGCGTCGCTTCAAGGACGACGTCACCGAGATCCGCGAAGGCTTCGAGGGCGGTATCAACCTCGGAAACTTCAACGACATCAAGGTCGACGACGTCATCGCGACGTACGAGATGCGCGAGAAGCCGCGCGCCTGATCACAGGAGCGGTGAGCCGGGGCCGGTCGGCGGAGGAATATCCGTCGATCGGCCCCGGCCGTTCCGTGTACGGTTCTTGTGTCCCTGCCAAGTGACAACTGGACGGCAGGGCCATCGAACCCGAACCGGCGGGACATCCGGACATACATGTATGTGGGGACTCTGTCCTTCGACCTGCTCCTCGGCGACGTACGGTCGTTGAAGGAGAAGCGCTCCGTCGTCCGCCCGATCGTCGCCGAGCTCCAGCGCAAGTACGCGGTGAGCGTGGCCGAGACCGGGGGCCAGAACCTCCACCGCAGGGCCGAGATCGGCCTGGCGATGGTCTCCGGGGACGTCGGGCATCTCACGGAGGTACTGGACCGGTGCGAGCGCTTGGTCGCCGCCCGGCCCGAGGTGGAGCTGCTGTCCGTACGGCGGCGGCTGCACACCGACGAAGACTGATCGTGCAAAGGGCGCCAGACGTGCGGGACGACACCGTACGGCGCAAGAAAGAGGAGACGGACCAGTGGCCGACAACGCGCGGGCGAAGAAGCTGGCGGACCTGATCCGGGAGGTGGTGGCACAGAAGCTCCAGCGCGGGATCAAGGACCCGCGGCTCGGAACGCACGTGACCATCACCGACACCCGGGTCACGGGGGACCTGCGGGAGGCGACCGTCTTCTACACCGTGTACGGCGACGAAGAGGAGCGCAAGGCCG
Organism: Streptomyces sp. NPDC045998; assembly: GCF_056430285.1. Lineage (NCBI taxonomy): Bacteria > Bacillati > Actinomycetota > Actinomycetes > Kitasatosporales > Streptomycetaceae > Streptomyces > Streptomyces sp. NPDC045998. The sequence continues at coordinate 46,929 of NZ_JBWKLJ010000003.1, read as the reverse complement.
CCGCCGCGGGTCTGGAGAGCGCCAAGGGCGTCCTGCGGTCCGCCGTCGGCGCGGCGGCGGGCACCAAGTTCACGCCCACGCTGACCTTCGTGGCGGACGCCCTCCCCGAGACCGCCAAGACCATCGAGGACCTGCTGGAGGTGGCCCGCGCCTCGGACGCCGCGGTACGCGAGGCGGCCTCCGGCGCCGCGTACGCGGGCGAGGCGGACCCCTACCGCAAGCCGGGCGACGACGAGGACGAGGACGCCGCCGCCGAATGAGCCAGCACACCACGACGCCGGACGGCCTTGTCATCGTCGACAAGCCGTCCGGCTTCACTTCGCACGACGTCGTCGCCAAGATGCGCGGGATCGCCAAGACCCGCCGCGTCGGACACGCGGGGACGCTCGACCCGATGGCCACCGGGGTCCTCGTCCTCGGCGTCCAGAAGGCCACCAAGCTCCTCGGTCACCTCGCGCTGACCGAGAAGGAGTACCTGGGCACCATCCGCCTCGGGCAGAACACCATCACCGACGACGCGGAGGGCGAGATCACCTCGTCCACCGACGCGTCCACCGTCACCCGCGAGGCCGTCGACGCCGAGGTGGCCAAGCTGACCGGCGCCATCATGCAGGTGCCGTCCAAGGTCAGCGCCATCAAGATCGACGGCAAGCGGTCGTACGCGCGCGTGCGCAGCGGCGAGGAGTTCGACATCCCGGCCCGGCCGGTGACGGTCTCCTCCTTCCAGGTGTACGACGTGCGCGAGGCCGTCGCCGAGGACGGCACGGCCGTCGTGGACCTCGTCGTCTCCGTCGTCTGCTCCTCCGGTACGTACATCCGCGCCCTCGCCCGCGACCTGGGCGCCGGGCTCGGCGTCGGCGGCCACCTCACCGCGCTGCGGCGCACCCGCGTGGGCCCGTACAAGCTGGACACGGCGCGCACGCTCGACCAGCTCCAGGAGGAGCTGACGGTGATGCCGATCGCCGAGGCGGCGGCCGCGGCGTTCCCGCGCTGGGACGTGGACGAGCGGCGGGCGAAGCTGCTGCTCAACGGCGTACGGATCGACATGCCGGCGTTCGAGGCGGCCCCGGTGGCGGTGTTCGGGCCCGACGGCCGGTTCCTCGCGCTGGTGGAGGAGAAGGGCGGCAAGGCGAAGAGCCTCGCGGTCTTCGCCTGACACCCTCGCCCCCGGTGTTTCACCCACTTGGCGAGGCGCTCGAAGTGAACACGGGGAGCACCCGGGGGCGCGTTTGCCGCGCGTTCTTCTCGAGGTGATCATCGCCGTCCTACCGTCGAGCCATGGAACGCGGGGACGGTGCGACGCTCGTACACATCTGTGACGCGGGAGGCCGGCCACGCGGCACCGGCTTCGTCGCGGACGACCTGGGCACGGTCGTGACCAGCCATGAGGCCGTCGACGGCCTGCGGCGGGTCGTGCTGCTCGGGCCCGGCGGCCGGACGTGCGTCGCCGAGGCCGACGCCATCACGCCGCTGCCGGGCGCCGCGCTCGCCCTCGTACGCGGCGCGGGGCTCGGCGCGCGCCCCCTGCCGCTGGCCGAGCGCCCGGCTGTCGAGCCCGGCACGTACGTACGGATCGCCGCGGGCGGCTGGCGCCAGGCGCGGGTCCTCGGGCCCGCCGACGTCACCTACACCGCCACCGACCGGTTCCACCGGCTCGGCGGCGTCCTGGAGCTCGCCGTCGGCACCGAGGGCAGCGAGGCGCTGCGCCGGGGCGGCGAGGCCGCGGGTGGGCCCGTCCTCGACGCGGCGACCGGCGCCGTCCTCGGCGTCCTGGCCACCGCGCTCCACGCCGAGCGGCGCGCGGCCGGCTTCGCCGTCCCCCTGGCGGCGATGGCCGCCCGCGACCCCGCGGGGCCGCTCGCCGCCCTGCTGCGGCGCAGCGCCGCCACCGTCCCGGCGTACGGCCGCGACCTCAACCCGGCGGGCGTGCTGGAGCTGGCCGCCGCCTCCGGAGACCCGGACTCCGGCGGCAGCGCCTGGCCGGAGCCGGTCGAGCGGGCCGGGGCCGCCCGGGCGTACGAGCTCTTCGCCGCCTCGCCGGACGCGCTGCTGCTGGGGCTGGTCGGCGAGCCCGGCAGCGGGCGCACCACCGAACTCGCGGCCCTGGCCGCGCGCCGCGCCCGCGGCGCCGAGCCCGCGCCCAGCCTGTGGGTGCGCGCCGCCGACCTGCGGCCGGACGACACCTCGGTGGGGGACGGGCTGGCGCGGGCCCTGCGGCGCGCCGCCCGCGCCGTCGCCGCGAGCGGGCGGCCGGGCCTGTGGGACGACTCCGCCGCCGCCACGCCCGAGCGGGTGGCGGGGCTCGCCCGCGCGGCGGGCCACCCCCTGCTCGTCCTCCTGGACACCCCCGACGAGCCGACGCCCGCCTGGACCGAGGGGACGGCGGCGTGGCTGCGTGCGCACGGCGCCCGGCTCGCGGTCGCCTGCCGCCCCGAGCAGTGGGAGCACGTCCGTGCGCCCTACCCGGCGGGGGAGGCGCGGTGCGTGCGCCTCGGCGACCTGACCGAGCGGGAGGCGCGCTGGGCGCGCGCCCGGTACGGGCTGCCCGCGGACGCCGTCGCGGACGGCGACGCCCGGCACCCGCTGGCGCTGCGGCTGCTCGCCGAGGTGCGGGAGGCGATGGGTGGCGGCGCGGTCGCGGGGGCCCGGCGGGACGAGATCTTCGCCGCGTACCTCGACCTGGTGTGCCTGCGCGTCGCGGTCCGGGTCGCGGACGCCTCCCGGCCGCCGGTGCGCGGAACCGGGGTGCGGCGGCTCGCGGCGCGGGTGGCGGGGCGGGTCCACGAGGTGGCGCGGCGCTGCCCGGACCCGGAGGTGGACCGGGCGGTGTTCGAGGAGCTGTTCCCCTGGAAGGGCGGCTGGGCGTCCGCGGTCCTCGCCGAAGGCCTCCTCGTCCCCGTGGGGTCCGGCTACCGCTTCGGCCACGAGGAGCTGGGGGAGTGGCTCCGGGCCGCGCACCTGGACCTGGACGCGGCGCTGCGGGCGCCCGACGGCGAGGCCCGTACGGCGGGCCTGGCGGCGCGGGCCCTGCTCGCGCTTCCGGACGCGCGGGGGTACCTGGGGGCGCTGCGGGAGCTGGCGGACCGGATCGGCGACGCGCCTGGCGAGGCAGCCACCGCGTTCGGGCCCGACTTCTGGGTGCGGCTGCGGATCGGTGAGGACGAGCGCCTCGACCTGCTGCGGCGCCTGGTCCCGGCGGACGGCCCGCCCGGAGGGCCGGGGGGCCCGCGGTTCCTCGACGCCGCCGCCGCGCGGCTCGTGGCCGACCCGCGGGGCGTGCAGCCGCTGCTCTGCCGCTGGTTCACCGACGAGCGGCCCCTGCCCGCCGAGCCCGGCTCCCGGACGCGGTCCGTGCGGCTCACCGTCGCCGGGGCCGCGCAGGCGCTGCTGTACGCGCACCGGGGCCCGGCCGTCGACGACCTGTGCGAGGCGCTCGTCACCACCGCCCACCCGCGAGCCCGACAGCTGCTCGCCGCCCTCGCCGAGGACGAGCCGTCCGCGCTGTGCCGCGCCGTCGACCGCTGGGCCCACGACGACGCCCGCCCCGCCCGCCGCGCCGCCGCCGCCACGTACGGCCGGCTCGTCGCCGCGCACGCCACCGCCGCCGCCGACCGCGAGCTGCTGCGGTACGCCGCCCTCGCGCTGCTCGCCCGCCCCGGCGACCCCGCCCTCCACGAGGCGGCCCTCGACCTGCTGACACGCGAGCCGCGCGGGCCGGGCCTGCCGGGCGAACCGGAGGCGCTGCTGCGAGCCGCCGCGCTGGGCGCGGAGCGGTGGCCGGAGGAGCGCGTGCGCGAGCTGGTGCGGCGCGCGGGCGCCCTCTCGGTGCGTACCCCCGAGGGCGCGACCCGCTTCGACGGGCACCTCGTCCAGCTCGCCCGCCAAGTGCCCGGCTTCGCGGCGCTGGTCGCGGGATGGCTGGCCCGGGACCCGGAGGAGTGGGTGTTCCTGGTGGGGCCGAGCGCGCGGCGCATGGTCGAAGGGCTCGTCACCCCGATGCCGATGCGGGCGGGAAGCCATCGGCATGGCAGTCTTAGACCTGCGTAATCCGTCAATGACGTACACAGGTTCGGGCGAGGAGCGGTCACAGTGCAGCGCTGGCGTGGCTTGGAGGACATCCCCCAGGACTGGGGGCGCAGCGTCGTCACCATCGGCTCCTACGACGGGGTCCACCGCGGGCACCAGCTGATCATCGGGCGGGCGGTCGAGCGGGCGCGCGAGCTCGGCGTCCCGTCCGTCGTGGTCACCTTCGACCCGCACCCCTCCGAGGTCGTCCGCCCCGGCAGCCACCCGCCGCTGCTCGCGCCGCACCACCGGCGCGCCGAACTGGTGGAGGGGCTCGGCGTCGACGCCGTACTCGTCCTGCCGTTCACGGCCGAGTTCTCGCAGCTGTCGCCGGCCGACTTCATCGTGAAGGTCCTCGTCGACAAACTGCACGCCCGCGCGGTCATCGAGGGCCCGAACTTCCGCTTCGGGCACCGGGCCGCCGGCGACGTCGCCTACCTCGCCGAGCTGGGCTCCACGTACGACTACGAGGTCGAGGTCGTCGACCTGTTCGTCAGTGGCGAGGCGGGCGGCGGCGAGCCGTTCTCCTCCACGCTGGCGCGCCGCCTGATCGCCGCCGGCGACATCGAGGGCACCGCCGAGATCCTCGGCCGCCCGCACCGCGTCGAGGGCGTGGTGGTGCGCGGCGCCCAGCGCGGGCGGGAGCTCGGCTACCCCACCGCCAACGTCGAGACCCTGCCGCACACCGCGATCCCCGCCGACGGCGTCTACGCCGGCTGGCTCGTCGTGGGGGAGGAGCGCATGCCGGCGGCGATCTCCGTCGGCACGAACCCCCAGTTCAACGGCACGGAGCGGACGGTCGAGGCGTACGCGATCGACCGCGTCGGCCTGGACCTGTACGGGCTCCACGTGGCCGTCGACTTCCTGGCGTACGTGCGCGGCCAGGAGAAGTTCGGCTCCATCGAGGAGCTGCTGGAGGCCATCGCGGCGGACGTGGAGCGCTGCCGCGAACTGACGTCGGCGCACGACGGCGCCCCGGCCGCGTAGCACTGCGCGCGGCCCGGGCCGTCAGTCGTCGGCCGCCCAGTGGCACGCCGCCCCCCGCCCGCGCCCCGGCAGGACCGGCAGGTCCCGGGTCCGGCAGGCGTCCGCGAGGCCGGGGCGGGCGGCCTCCGGTGAGGCCAGGACCGGGCAGCGGGCGTGGAAGCGGCAGCCGGGCGGGATGCGGGCGGGGTCCGGGGGCTCGCCCGTGAGGAGCACCGGCTCGCCGGGGGACTCCGGCAGGACGGACAGCAGGGCGCGGGTGTAGGGGTGGCGAGGGGCCGACAGCACCTCCTCGACCGGGCCCGTCTCGACGACACGCCCCAGGTACATCACCGCCACCCGGTCCGCGATGTTCCACGCCAGCCCCAGGTCGTGCGTGACGACGAGCGCGGAGAGGCCCAGCTCGTCCCGGAGGCGCAGCAGCAGCGCCAGGATCTCCCCGCGTACCGAGGCGTCGAGCGAGGCGACCGGCTCGTCGGCGACGATGAGCTCGGGCTCCAGGACCAGCGCCCCGGCGATGACCACGCGCTGCCGCTGACCGCCGGACAGCTCGTGCGGGTAGCGCAGGAAGAACCGCTCCGGCGGCCGCAGCCCGGCCCGGGCGAGCGCCGAGGCGACGGCGGCCCGCTCGTCACCGCCGTACCCGTGGATCCGCAGGCCCTCGGCGACCGCCTCGTACACCGTGTGCCGGGGGTTGAGGGAGCCGCTCGGGTCCTGGAGGACCAGCTGGACGCGGCGCCGGTACGCCTTGAGGGCCGCGCCGTGGTACTCCAGCGGTGCTCCGGCGAAGGTGACGGAGCCGGACGCCGGCCGCACCAGGCCGAGCAGGGAGCGCGCCAGCGTCGTCTTGCCGCAGCCGGACTCGCCGACGAGCGCGACGATCTCGCCGGCGCCGATCTCCAGGTCGACCCCGTCCACCGCACGGGCGGGCGCGCCGCCGCGCCGCCGCGCCGGGAAGGTGACGCGCAGACCGTGGGCGGACAGCAGGGTGTCCACGCGGGGCTTCATGCGGGGCTTCACGCGGGGCTCCCGACGGGGAAGAGGCAGGCCGAGCGGTGGCCGGGTACCACCTCGACCAGCGGCGGCTCATGGGTCGCGCACGCCTCCACGGCCACCGGGCAGCGCGGGCGGAAGGCGCACCCCGGCGGCAGCGCGGCCGGGTCCGGCGGGTCGCCCGGCAGGCCGCGCGGGGCGAGCCGGGAGGCCGGGTCGCCGACGCGGGGGAAGGCGGCGGACAGCGCGCGGGCGTACGGATGCCGGGCCGCCGCGTACACCGCGCGCGCCGGGCCCTCCTCGACGACGCGGCCCGCGTACATCACCGCGAGCCGGTCGCAGGTGTCGGCCAGTACCGACAGGTCATGGCTGATCATCACCAGGCTGATGCCCTGCTCGGCGACGAGCCGCTCGATCAGCCGCAGGATCTGCGCCTGGATCATCACGTCGAGCGCTGTGGTCGGCTCGTCGGCGACGATCAGCCGGGGCCGGCAGGCCAGCGCCATGGCGATCATCACGCGCTGCCGCTGACCGCCGGACAGCTCGTGCGGGTACGCCGTGGCCCGCGCGGCCGGCAGCCCCACCTGCTCCAGCAGCTCGGCCACGCGCTCGCGCGCCGTCGCCGCCGTCGCCAGGCGGTGGACGAGGAGGGGCTCGGCGATCTGGTCGCCAACGCGGTGCACCGCGTTGAGCGCGTGCATCGCGCCCTGGAAGACGAGGGACGCCCCCGCCCAGCGGACCGCCCGCAGCCGGCCCCACCCCATGGTCAGGACGTCCTCGCCGTCGAGCAGGATCCGCCCGTCGAGCCGCGCCGACGCGGGCAGCAGCCGCAGCAGGGCCAGCGCGAGCGTGGACTTGCCGCAGCCCGACTCGCCCGCGATGCCGAGCTTCTCGCCCGCGTGGAGGGTGAGGCCGACGCCGCGCACGGCGGGTGTCCCCGTGTCGTAGGTGACGGTCAGGTCCCTGACGTCGAGCAGGCTCACCGCCCCACCCCCAGCCGCGGATTGAGCACCGATTCGATGGCCCGCCCGCACAGCGTGAAGGCGAGCGCCACGGCCGCGATGGCGACGCCCGGCGGCGCCAGGTACCACCAGTGCCCGGACGAGACCGCGCCCGCCTCCCGCGCGTCCTGGAGCATGCCGCCCCAGGAGACGACGGTCGGGTCGCCGAGCCCGAGGAAGGCGAGCGTCGCCTCGGTCAGGATGGCGGTGGAGATGCCCAGCGTCGTCTGGGCCAGCACCAGCGGCATCACGTTGGGCAGGACGTGCCGGCGCATCACGTGCGCGTGCCCGCCGCCGAGCGCCCTGGCCCGTTCGATGTACGGGCGCGACTCGACGGCGATGGTCTGCGCGCGCACCAGCCGGGCGGTGGTGGGCCAGCTGGTGACGCCGATCGCCAGGATCACCGTCCACACGCTCCGGGACAGGACCGTGGCCAGCACGATCGCGAGCACCAGCGACGGCATCACCAGGAACCAGTCGGTCACGCGCATCAGCACCGTCGCGAACCAGCCGCCGTAATGCCCCGCGACGACCCCGACGAGCGTGCCGATCGCGACGGACAGCGCCGCCGCCAGCAACCCGACGGCCAGCGACACCCGCGCCCCCTGCACCAGCAGCCCGAGCAGCGACCGCCCGAACTGGTCGGTGCCCAGCGGGAACCGCGCACTCGGCGCCTCCAGCGGTATCCCCGGCGCGCGGGTCACGCTCCGCACGTCCCCGCCGACGAGCAGCGGCGCGGCCAGCGCGACGAGCCCGATCACGGCGAGGGCACCGAGCCCGTACAGCCCGGCCCGGTGCGTACGGTAACGGCGCCAGAAGCGGGCCAGGGAGTCGCGGCGGCGCAGCCAGGTCAGCGAGGAGGAGCTCATCGGGCCACCCGGGGGTCCAGCAGCGGGTACAGCAGGTCGGCGAGGAGGTTCATCACGATCATCGCCCCGGCGAAGACGACGAACAGGCCCTGGACGAGCGGCAGGTCGGGCACGGACAGCGCCTGGTAGAACAACCCGCCCAGCCCCGGCCAGGAGAACACGGTCTCGACGAGGATCGAACCGGCTGCCACATGGCCGAGGTTGATGAACACCATGGTCACCGTGGGCAGGAGCGCGTTCGGCACGGCGTGCCGGCGGCGTACGACGGCGTCGCGGAGCCCCTTCGCCCGCGCGGTCACCAGATAGTCGCCGCCCATCTCGTCGAGCAGCGAGGAGCGCATCACCAGCAGCGTCTGCGCGTACCCGACGGCGACCAGCGTCAGCACCGGCAGCACCATGTGGTGCGCGACGTCGAGGACGTACGCGAACCCCGTCTCGCCGCCGCCGGACTCCATGCCCCCGGTGGGGAAGAGCCCCGGGACGGGCCCGACACCGACGGCGAAGACGATGATGAGCAGCAGCCCGAGCCAGAACGACGGCACGGACCACAGCGTCAGCGCGACCCCGGTGTGCACCCGGTCGGCGAGGCGGCCGTGGCGCCAGGCCGCGCGGGTGCCGAGCCACAGCCCGAGCGCGGAGTAGACGACGACCGCGACACCGGTGAGGAGCAGCGTGGCGGGGAGCCTGCTCGCGATCAGCTCCCCGACGGGGGCGCGGAACTGGTACGACATGCCGAGATCGCCCGTCAGCGCCTTGGCGCAGTACTCCGTGAACTGCTGCCACACCGGCAGGTCGAGCCCGAACTGCCTGCGCAGCGTGGCCATTTGCTCGGCGGAGGTCGGCCGCCCGTGGGTCATGGCCCGGACCGGGTCGCCGGGGATGATCCGGAAGAGGAAGAAACTGGTGACGAGCACGGCGAACAGCGACACCACCGCGCCGCCCAGCTTGCCCGCCAGATGGCGGGGGTAGGACGAGACGGCCGTCCGGGAGCGCCGTACGACCGCCTCCGCCCCGGCGCTCGCGCTCGCGGTTGTCACGGGTCACTCACGCTCGTCGGCGGTGGCGCGGCGGCGCACGGCGGCCCAGGCACCGACGGCGGCGAGGACGAGCGCGGCGGGGCCGAGCACGAACCAGACCCCCGCCGTCCCGCCCGAGTCCCCGCCGGCCCGGCGCGCGGCCGACGCCGGTTCGGCGGACCACCAGCTCCAGTAGCCGTCCTGCCCCCAGATGTTGCCGGCGGCCTCCGGCATCGTCGTGATCGACCGGATGTGGTCGGTGCGGTACGCCTCGACCGCGTTCGGATACGCCATGACGTTCATGTACCCGGTGTCGTACAGCCGTGCCTGCGCCTGCTTGACCAGCTCCGCCCGCTTGGCGGGGTCGTACTCGCCCGTCTGGCGGGCGTACAGCTCGTCGTACGCGCGGTCGCAGATGAAGTTGTCGGTGGCGCCGGTGTCGGCGGGGGTCGCCGGGAGCGCCCCGCAGGTGTGGATGGAGAGGACGAAGTCGGGGTCGGGATTGACCGACCAGCCGTCGAAAGCGAGGTCGTAGTCGCCCTTGAGCCAGGGGTCGGAGACATTGTCGAGGCAGTCCACCTTCAGTCCGATGCCCAGCTTGGACCACCACTCCTGGAGGTAGGTGGCGACCGCCTTGTCGTTGGGGTCGGTGGCGTGGCACAGGATCCGGAAGTCGAGCGGTCTGCCGTCCTTGCCGGCGCGCTTGCCCGCGGCGTTCTTCCGGTAGCCGGCGGCGTCGAGGATCCGGGCCGCCTGGGCGGGGTCGTACGCGCGCTTCCGCGCGCCCTCGGGCTTCCAGAAGTACGGGGCGAAGCGGGGCGGGATGTAGCCCTCGCCCTCGACGGCGTGGCCCTGGAAGACCTTGTCGACGATCGTCCGGCGGTCGACGGCGAGGAAGAGCGCCTTGCGGACGGCCGGGTCGAGCAGGGCCGGGTGGCCGGTGCCGAACCTCTTGCCGTTCTTCGCCCGGGCGCCCGGGTTGGTGGCCAGGGCGTAGAAGCGGCGGCCGGGCGCGTCGTTCACCTCGATGTGCGGGGCGGAGCGCAGCGACGCGGCCTGGGCGGGGGTGAGGTTCGGTACGAAGGAGACCTCCCCCTTGCGCAGCGCGGCGACGGCGGCGTCGCCGTCCTTGTAGTACCTCAGCACCAGCTCGTCGAACTTCGGCGCCCCGCGCCAGAAGTCCTTGTTCGGCGTGAGCTTCACGTACTGGTCGACCTTGTAGTCCGTGATGAGGTACGGGCCGTTGCCGACGATGGGGAAGCTCTTGTCGTTGTTGAAGGTGGAGAAGTCCTTCACCTTCTCCCAGATGTGCTTCGGCACGATCGGGACGTCGAGCGCGGTCATCGTGGCCTGCGGCTTCTTCAGCTCGATGACGAGGGTGCGGGGGTCGGGCGCGGAGACCCTCTTGAAGTTGGCGGTGAAGCTGCCGTTGGCGGTGGCGGCGTCCGGGTCCGACATCATCCGCCCGAACGTCCAGGCGGCGTCGTCGGCGGTCACCGGCCTGCCGTCGGACCACGTCGCGTCGGAGCGGATGGTGTACGTCCACGTCAGCTTGGACGGCGACGGCGTCCAGGCGGTGGCCAGACCCGGGACGGGGTGGCCGTCCCTGACGTCGTAGTTGGTCAGGTTCTCGTAGGTGAGCCGGTGGAGGGTGGTGGAGACCAGCCGCTGGGCGAGGAAGGGGCTCAGGGAGTCCACGCTCTGGGACACGGCGATCGTGAGGACCTTCTTCGCCGCGTCGTCGGCCTGGGCCGGCGGCGCGTGGAGGGCGGTGACGGCGACGCCCGAGGCGAGAAGCAGGCGGAGGGGGCGGTGCGGAGCCATGGTGACCATGAGCTGACCTCGCGTCGGATGCGGGTGCGCGTGGCGGCGCCGGCTGGTGAACCGAGGTGTACCAGCGCCGTAGGACCGCGTCAACGAGGCGTCAGCACGCGTTGTGTCCCTGAGGAACACCCGAGGGCCCGCACCGTCACGACGGTGCGGGCCCTCAATGGTCCAGTCCTCTGCCGCTCTACTGCTGAGGGGCCGGCGGTGCCTGCGGAGGCTGCTGCCCGGGCTGCTGCGGCACCTGGTGCTGCGGCGGGTACGGCTGCCCCGGTGCCGGCTGCTGCGGTGCGTACGGCTGGCCGGGGCCGGGCTGCTGGGGCTGCTGGGGTGCGTACGGCTGGCCGGGCGCGGGCTGCTGCCACTGCTGCGGCGGCTGGGCGGGGTACGTCTGCCCCGGTGCCGGCTGCTGGGGTGCGTACGGCTGGCCGGGGCCGGGCTGCTGGGGGTGCTGGGGCTGCTGAGGTGCGTACGGCTGGCCCTGCGGCGGATAGGGCTGGCCCTGCTGCGGGTACGGCTGGCCGCCGGGAGCCTGCTGGCCCGGCACCGGCGGAGCCATCTGCGGCGGCATGCCGCCCTGCCCGTCCCCGGTCCACAGGCCCTGCGCCTGCTGCGCCCGCGCAAAGTCCTCGGCGACCATCGCCGAGAGGTTGAAGTACGCCTCCCGGGTCTTCGGCCGCATCATGTCGAGGTCCACCTCGGCGCCCGCCGCCAGGTGCTCGTCGAACGGCACCACGATCACCCCGCGGCAGCGCGTCTCGAAGTGCTGGACGATGTCCTCGACCTTGATCATCTTGCCGGTCTCGCGGACACCCGAGATCACCGTGATGGACCGCTGCACCAGCTCCGCGTACCCGTGCGCCGACAGCCAGTCGAGCGTCGTCGACGCGCTGGAGGCACCGTCCACGGACGGGGTGGAGATGATGATCAGCTGGTCCGCGAGGTCGAGCACCCCGCGCATGGCGCTGTAGAGCAGACCGGTGCCGGAGTCGGTGAGGATGACCGGGTACTGCTTGCCCAGGACCTCGATCGCCCGCCGGTAGTCCTCGTCGTTGAACGTCGTGGAGACGGCCGGGTCCACGTCGTTGGCGATGATCTCCAGGCCGGAGGGCGCCTGCGAGGTGAAGCGGCGGATGTCCATGTACGAGTTGAGGTACGGGATCGCCTGGACCAGGTCGCGGATGGTGGCCCCGGTCTCGCGGCGCACGCGGCGGCCGAGCGTACCGGCGTCCGGGTTGGCGTCGATGGCGAGGATCTTGTCCTGCCGCTCGGTGGCGAGCGTGGCGCCCAGCGCGGTGGTCGTGGTCGTCTTGCCGACGCCGCCCTTGAGGGAGATGACGGCGATCCGGTAGCAGGACAGCACCGGCGTACGGATCAGGTCGAGCTTGCGCTGCCGCTCCTGCTCCTCCTTCTTGCCGCCGAGCTTGAAGCGGGCGGCGGCGGAGGGGTTGCGGCTGGACTTGGCCTTCTGCTTGTTGTTGCGCAGGAGGCGGTCGGACGACAGCTCGACGGCCGCGGTGTAGCCGAGCGGCGCGCCCGGCACCGAGCGCTCCCGCTGGTCGTGCGTGACCGGTGTGGGCCACGCACCGCCGGTGCGCGGGTCGTACGGGGCGCCCTGGGGCTGCTGCGGCTGTTGCTGCTGGGGCTGCGGCTGCTGCGGGGCGGGCTGACCGGGGTGGGGGAAGCCGTAGCCGCCCTGCGGGTGCTGGGGCTGGGGCTGGGGCTGGCCGGGCGCGGGTGCCTGCGGGGGCAGGGCGCCGGAGGGGGCGGGCTGCTGCGGCTGCTGCGGGGCGGGCTGACCGGGGTGGGGGAAGCCGTAGCCGCCCTGCGGGTGCTGGGGCTGGGGCTGGGGCTGGCCGGGCGCGGGGACCTGCGGGGGCAGGGCGCCGTAGGGCCCGGGCTGCTGCGGCACGGGCTGGGCGGGCTGCGCGGGGTGGGGGAAGCCGTAACCGCCCTGCGGCGCGGGGGCCTGCGGCTGCGGCTGCGGCTGGGCGGGCTGGGCCGGGTGCGGGAAGCCGTAACCGCCTTGCGGCGCCGGGGGGTTCGGCTGCGCGGCGGTCGGCGCCGGGGCGGGCCACTGCGGGGCCGCCGTCGGCGCGGCCGGCTGGAACGCCGGCGGCAGCGGCGGCAGCGCCGCGCCCTGCGGCGTACCCGGGGCGGGGGCCCACGGCTGGGCCGGCGCGTCGGCGGGCGCCGCGTGCTGCGGCGGGGTGTCCTGCGGCGCGGTGCCCTGCGGTGCGGCGTCGGTCACTTCGGCGTCCGCCGGGGCGGCGGCGTCCCCGGGGGTCTGGTCGCGCGGCTCGTCGCCGCCCTCGTCGGCGGGGCGTTCTTCGGCGGGGCGCTCGTCGGCCGGGGCGGCGACCTCGGCAGGCGCCTCGGCCGCGGGCTTCTCCTCGGCGTCCGCGTCCGCGTCGTCGGAGGCCGAAGGCGCGGGGGCATCGGCGTTCTCCGGAGCCTCAACGGCCTCAGCGGGCACGACCTCAGCGGGCACGGCCCCAGCCGGCTCCGCAGCCTCGGCCGCGGCCGGCTCCTCGGCACGCGCTCCGGCCTCGTCCGACGAAGCCTCAGCCGACGGGGCCTCGTCCGGCGAAGCCGCACCCGACGGGGCCTCAGCCGATGGAGCCGTACCCGACGCGGCCGCCTCGCGCGCGGCGATCTCGGCCATCTCGCGCTTCAGCGCGGCGGGCGAGAAGCGCATGGTCGCGCCGCTCTCCACGTCACCGCCCCCGAAGGGCTGCTCGGGCTCGGGCTGGGCAGCCCCCGCCGAAGCCTCCGCCCCGGAAGCCCCGGAAGCCCCGGAAGCCCCGGCGGCATCGGCAGCACCCGGTGCCCCACCAGCCGCAGAGGCCTCAGTCGGAGCAGGAACCGCTGGAGCAGGAGCGGGCGCCGCTGGAGCAGGCGCCGCAGGGGCGGGCGTGGGCACGGGGGCCGCGGGCGGCGTCGCCCAGTTCGGCTCGAAACCGCTGCCCGGGGGCAGCCCCGGCACCGCGACCGGCATCGCCCCGCTCGGCGGCGGCGGGGGCGGCGTGTACCCGCCGCTCGCCGCGCCACCGGCGGCACCACCCGACGACGTGTCCGCGGCGTTCTGCGTGTACCAGGCCGGCGGGGTGTAGTCGATGGTGAACTCACCCGTCATCTCGGCGGGATCCGCGTCGGACTCGTCGACGGGAAGGTTCCAGCTCCCGTGGATGTCGTCCCGATCGCCGTTCACTTTGCCTCCTGGTGTGGTCGAGCACCCTTGTGCCGTGGTGGGTGGGGCCACCGTTGACTTCCGATCGGCCCGGCTCTGCGACCCACCCTAATCGTCAACGATGCCGTACCGGCAGGCTCACCCGGAGCCCACCCTCTGTCCCGTACCTCACGCCCTGCCTACTCGTCACGTGAGTGCGGCAGAGCGTGAGATGCGTGGCCGGGAAAACCGGTACAACTGCCCATGAACCAGGAGCGCTCGACTGTCACGCGGCGAGGCTCTCACCACATCCCGCCGAAGCCTTCGCGAAGCCCTCACAGACCTGCGCGGCGGCCTCATCGACCCCAACCGCCCCTACGTGATGTCGAACTCGCCGTCCCGCGCCCCGAGGACGAAAGCCCGCCACTCGGCCTCGGTGTACCGCAGCACCGTGTCCGGGTCCAGGGACGAGCGCATCGCGACCGCGCCCCCCGGCAGGTACGCGATCTCGACCCGCTCCTCGTCGGGGCTGGTGCCAGGGGGGCCGTGCCACTCGACGCCCGAGATGTCGAGGGCGTACAGCTCTTCCTTCTCCTGTGCGCTGCCCATCGGGGGTTCCTTTCTCTCGCGGTGGCCGCGCCGCCCGGCCCGAGTGCCCTGTGGCGGCGCGTGAAGCACCTGTCGCTCCGCGTCACCCTCCCGCATCCTAGGCCAGGTGGGGGACCCCGCAGGGGGCGCTCAGTCCATTCGCCGGGGCATGCCCAGCAGGCCCGACTCCGCGTCCGTCGGGGCCGTCATCACCCAGTTCCGCTCGCGCCCGGAACACCAGAGCGTGACCCCGTCCGCCAGCGTGGGCAGGGCCTCCGTCTCGACCTGGGTGAGCCCCAGGATGCGCCCGATCTGCTGCGCCTCCTGCGGCGAGACCCGCTGGACTCCCACGAGCGTGGACGCCCGCATCAACCGGGGCGCCACCGGGCTCAGATACGGCAGCAGCGTCAGGACCGACTGCCACGGCGACGACACCACGCGCCCGCGCGGCGGCCGCATGCCGCAGTCCCGCACCACCACGACCGGACTGCTCACCGTCGCACCCATCGGGGGAACGCGGCCCACCTCGTGCAGGGTGACGCACTCCAAGCCGGCGCCCGCGGTCTGGGCGAGCGAGACCCACTCCTGCGCGCGCCCGGTCTCCACCGCGACCCGCGCGCCCGTGCCCGCCGCCCGCAGCGCCAGCACCTGCGCCGTCCACAGGCCGCCGATCAGCAGTACGTCGTACGGCGTCGAGCGGTGGAAGCCGATCATCTGCGGACGGCCCTCGCCGTCGTCGCCGATGACCACCCCGTCGTCCCCGACCGGCAGGGACAGCGCGCCGAGATGGTCCGCCGCCATGGTGTGGCCGGCGAAGCGCGGGCCGAACAGGCCCCGGAGCCCCCGCCCGGAAGCGGACACGGACACGGACACGGGCACGGATGCGGATGCGGATGCGGATCCGGTACGGGCCATCAGCGGGCACCTCCCAGCGGCAGCGTCGCCAGAACGCCCGGCAACTGCTCACGGTCCAGGCGCTGCAGGCCCACCTTCGCCGACCGTCCGGCCTGCTCCAATGCCCTGCGTACGCCGATCAGTTCAGTGTCGGAGCCGCCGGTGATCCGGACGTGCCCGAGTACGTCCATCGTCCCCTGGCGCATCCCGCGCCGCAGCGTGAAGCTCACGGTCGTCGCGTACGCGGGCACGGCGGTCAGCAGGGACACCAGCTTCGGCAGGGGCGTCGCGCCGCGCCCGAGCTCCGGCCAGCGGCCGACCGCGTACGTCGTGTGCCAGCGGTCGTCGCACCGCCACACCCGCGACGTCTCCGCCGTACGCCGCTGCGGCGCCGCGTCGGGCCGGCCCGCGCGGGCGGTCAGCCGCGCGCTGGCGCAAGCCGCCATCGCCACCGTGGAGTTGAGCTCCTCCTGGTCCAGGACCACGGCCTGGAAGCCGGCGCCGGTCATCCGGCTCGCCACATGGTCCGCCGCGCGCACCAGACAGCGCTGGGCGCCCTCGACGCCGCCACCGCGCGCCGCGACCGCCTCCGCGCACAGCTCAGGGTCCAGCTTCACCGCCACCCACGTCATGCGCAGCGCGGGCGCGCCGGTCCGCTCCTGCAGCGGCGCGTAGGAGCGGCGGGCCACCGACTGCTCCGGCAGGTGCGGCGCGGGCGCCGGGCGCACCTGCTGCACCAACTGCACCGACTCCAGCACGATGTCGTCGACTTCCAGCGCGCTTCCCAGCACGGACAGCGGCAGCGCGCGGGCGCCGAACGCCGGGCGCAGCGCACTCCCGCTGGCCTCGATCCGTACGACCGCGGTCAGGAACGTGCCGTCCCCGAGCATGCCGACGGTACGGCGGTTGCGGTCGACGTACGGATAGGGCCGGAAGCCCGGCACGCCCTCCGCGACGACGGCCAGCGAGGGGTCGACGTCCGCCGGCGCCGGCGCGGCGCGACGGTTGCGCGCGCGCAGGGCCATGGCCGCCGACAGCCAGTCCCGCAGCGCCTGCCCCCGGCGGCGGACGACGGCGAACACCACCATCAGGAACGCGACCACGCAGGCGGGGATCAGCCAGAACCCGCCGAGCGCGACCCCCACCGCGGCCAGCGCGAGCGCCAGTTCCACCAGCACCAGCTGGCGCAGCTGGAAGGGGCCCACACGGCTCGTGCGGGACAGGGGGCGCAGGGTGGTGGAAGCCGGGACGGCGTTGCCGCGCGCGGCCGGCTCGGCCGGGGCGTTGCTTCGTTGCCGTCGGGAAGTTTCGGGGGCGGCCCTACCGGAGTTACGCCCATTTCGCGCGCGCGTCGCCGTACCCATCGCCGCGTTGCCCCCTCGTGTCCGTAATTACTGAATTCCCATGGGCGTTGACCGGGCGATCACCCTACCTGAGCGGTGGAACGCTGGTGCCAGCAGGCATAGTAGGGGCCGGCACCGACGACAGGTCCCGCTCGACGCATGTGGGAGCCTGGTCGCTCAGCGGGGAGAGGGACAACGGACACATGGCATCACGACGGGACGAACTCAACGCTTACACCTTTGCGAAGCGGAGGCTGGTGGCGCAGTTCGTACAGCCGAATGCGACCGGGTCGGAGGAGGGCGCGCCGCGGCCGCTGCGCGCGGTGCTGCCGGGGGTCATCGTCGGCGTGGTGATCCTCGCGGTCTTCGGGGCCTGGGGCATGTTCAAGCCCGTGGCGCCGCAGGGCTGGGCGACCCCCGGCGAGAACGTGATCATCGCCAGCAAGTCGACCACGCGGTACGTGGTGCTGGAGACCGACAAGAAGAAGCAGCTCCACCCGGTGCTCAACATGTCGTCGGCCAAGCTGCTGCTCAACCCCGACAAGGGCAAGGTCATCAACGTCGACGAGTCGGTGCTCGACAGCGGCAAGATCCCGCACGGCGCCACCCTCGGCATCCCCTACGCCCCGGACCGGCTGCCCGACCCCAAGGAGGCGGGCGCGGTCAAGCGCTGGGCGGTCTGCGAGCGGCCCGGCGAGGGCGGCCGCGCCATCCAGAAGGCGGCGTTCGTCTTCGCACAGCGCGAGGAGAGCAAGACCGAGGGCGCGAACCGCCTCACCGGCGGCGAGCTGCTGTACGTCGAGGGCCCCGACAAGACCCGCTACGTGGTCGACGCCCAGGGCACCGCGTACCCCGTCGCCGAGAAGGACCAGGAGCTGCTCCTGCGCCAGCTCGTCGGGCAGGGGCGCGCCGCCCAGCGGGTGTCCGCCGCGTGGCTGGAGACCCTGCACAAGGGCGACGCCATCGAGTTCCCCACCGTCCCCGGCCAGGTCGGGACGGACGCCGGCATCCCCGGCGACCTCGACCCCGAGGTCAACAGGATCGGCATGGTGCTGACGGCCACCGACGGCACCCGGGAGCAGCAGTACGTCGTCCTCCGCGACCGCGTCGCCCCCATCTCCGACTTCACGGCCAAGCTGCTGCTGAACAGCCGCCAGTTGGTCGACCTCGACCAGGCGGGCCGCGCCACCTCGGTGAGCGCCGGCGCCTTCCAGCCGGGCGAGGCGTTCGGCGCGGACAAGAAGTGGCCGCGGCTCGCGCCGAAGCCCGTCAACGACGCCGGTACGGAAGAGGGCAGCCGCAACACCGTCTGCAACGTCCTGCGCGAGGTCGACACCGACAACGGCGCCACCACCCTCAGCACCTGGGCGGGCACCGACTTCCCCGCCCCGCTGCCCACCGGCGCCAGCAGCGCCTACGTCACCCCCGGCTCCGGCCAGCTCTTCCGGCAGTTCAAGGGCTCGGAGACCGGCACCGGCTTCCTCTTCCTGGTCACCGACACCGGCCTGCGCTATGCCATGCAGTCCAACGGCGACACCGCCACCGACGACTCCGGCATCGGCTCCTCCGGTGACGAGAAGGAGAAGAAGGCGCGGGCCCAGGAGGCCGCCCAGGCCCAGAACCGGCTCGGCTACAAGGACGTCGACCCCGTCCCCGTACCCGCGGAGTGGTCGGTCTTCCTGCCGACCGGCCCCCGGCTGTCGACCGGCGCCGCGCGCCAGCCGCAGGGCTCCTGAGGGCCGGGGCGAACATGACCTACACCCACCGACGCCTGCTCGCGGCCGCCCCCGCTCTCGTCGCCACCGCGCTCGCCGCCGTGATCCTGCCCGCGCCGCCCGCGGCCGCCGACGACCTCCAGCAGTGCACCTTCCCCGGCAAGAAGTACGAGGGCCGGCCCTGGGCGCTGCAGCGCGTCCTGCTGGACGAACTGTGGAAGCAGTCCACCGGCAAGGGCGTGCGCGTCGCGGTCATCGACACCGGCGTGGACGTCAAGAACCCGCAGCTGGCGAAGGCCGTGGACACCGGCAGCGGCATCAACCTGCTGCCCAAGAAGGACGATCAGGGCAAGGAGCTCGAGCGCGGCAAGGAGGATGGCACCACCGACACGGTCGGCCACGGCACCAAGGTCGCCGGCATCATCGCCGCCCGCCCCGCCAAGGGCACCGGCTTCGTCGGCCTCGCGCCCGACGCCACGATCATCCCGATCCAGCAGAACGACGCGGAAGGCCACGGCACGGCCAAGACCCTCGCCGCAGCCATCCGGCACGCGATCGCCGAGAAGGCCGATGTGATCAACATCTCCCAGGACACGGCGAACGCGGTGGAGCCCGCGCCCGCGCTCAAGGAGGCCGTGGACGCCGCCCTGGAGAAGGACATCGTCGTCGTCGCCTCGGCGGGCAACGACGGCCTGGGCGGCAACGTCAAGCGCACCTACCCGGCCTCGTACGAGGGCGTCCTGGCCGTGGCCGCGTCCGACCGCAACAACGAGCGCGCGCAGTTCTCCCAGTCGGGCGACTTCGTGGGCGTCGCCGCCCCGGGCGTCGACATGGTCTCCACGGTGCCGGGCGGCGGCCACTGCGCCGACAACGGCACCAGTTTCTCCGCCCCGTACGTCGCGGGCCTGGCCGCGCTCATCAAGGCCAAGCACAAGGACTGGACGCGCCCGCAGATCGTCGCCCAGATCCAGCAGACCGCCGAGCGCTCCGTGGCCGGCCACGACCGCCTCGTCGGCTGGGGCGTCGTCGACCCGGTCCGCGCCCTGACGGAGGACGACAAGCCCATCGACAAGCCGGTCGCCCACGAGGGCGTCACCCGCGCCGAGGCCCCGACCCCGGCCGAGGTCCACCTCGGCGAAACCCCGGAGGAGCGCAACGCCCGCCTCGCGACGTACGTCGTCGTGGGCGGCGGCGTCCTCGTCGCGGCCATCTCGGGCGGCGCGGTGGCCCTACGTGACGCACGTCGCAGGGCGAGGCGCGTGTCGTTGCAACTGCAGGGGCGGGAAATGGCGTGATCTGTAAGGCGCTTGGGACTGTCATACCCAGTGACTACAGTGACGTGAAGCAGTCAAACAGCAGAAGCAAACGGGGAGGAACGAGCATCGTGCTCGAGGGAATGGTTGACGGGGGCGGCTATGGCAGGTGACCTCGAGCGTGGGGTTGACGAGCTCAAGACGTTCCAGCGGGATGTGAACGCCCTCCTGGAGAACCTCCAGGGCGGCGCCGGCGGCAGCTCCAAGATCGCCGAGGAGCGGGTCACCCGCGGCTCCCTCGGCACGGGCATCCAGTTCGCCGAGGCGGACGGCTTCTACACCCAGTACAACCGCGTCCACCAGGCGATCGTCGAGCTCTCCAAGCACCTGAGCGACCAGATCGAGCTCTACAGCATCGCGGTCCACGCGGCGGACGTGGGTTACGACAACGTCGAGGAAGAGCAGCGGCAGCGGTACCACGCGATCCTGGCTCGCCTGGACGAGGAGCGGGACAAGAACCAGCCTCAGGACCAGAAGCCCGAGACTGGCAAGTCCCACCAGGATGGCAACCGCGTCGGCAAGGACCTGGGGTGATGACTGATGAGTGAAGAGAAGAAGCCCACGGAGCAGAAGCAGCCCACGGAGCAGAAGCCGCTGACTCCCCAGGATCGGTACGAGCAGGAGCACAAGCAGCAGCAGGCGACCGACACGGCCATCACGGGCCAGCGTGTCGTCACGGACATGGCGCAGAAGGTGCAGGAGACCTTCAGCGGTGTGTTCGGCGGCACCGGCACGAGCCTGTTCGGCAAGACGAGCTTCGAGAACGCGCCGCTGAACGCGATGCTGGACCTGCTCGAGAGCGCCAACCCCGCGGACCTCACCAGCGCCGGCAAGAAGCTGCAGGACGCCACCACGGCGCTCAACGAGGCGGCGAGGAACCTCGACAACTTCGTCAGCAAGACGGAATGGAAGGGTGAGGGTGCTGAGGAGTTCCGCCGCTACGGCAAGGAACTCGTCACGTACACCTACAACCTGGGGGCGTTCTCCAACGTGACGGGCGCCCAGATGCAGGAGGCCGCCGTCGGCCTCAGCTCCGTGCGCAACTCCAGGCCGCCGCGCGACGGCCGGCTCGTGCAGAAGAAGCCCGACGACTTCGCCCTGCCGGAGCGCACGGAGGACAACCCGGACTACCAGAAGGCCTTGAAGGTCGAGAAGGACCGCCAGGAGGCCATCAACCAGATGAACCGTCTGGCGTCCTTCTACGCGGTCTCGGAAAGCACGCTGGCGTCGCAGGACCCGCCGAGGCTGCCGAAGCCGCTGGGGAGTTCGGCGGTGCCGCCGCCATCCGGTCGGGTCGGCACCGGCCGTAGTTTCGACTCGGGCTCCACCACACAAGGTGATCTGTCGGGGACTACCTCGAACCAGCCGAGCGAAGCGCGCAGGGAAGTAGTCGGTGGGGGCGAGGCCACACCACGTACGGAAATCACGGGCAAGCCGGTCGAGGTGGTGGGCTCCAACCCCCGCACCGAGATCGACAGCGTCCAGACGCTTCCGCCGCTGACGACACCCAATACGCCCACTCCGACCGTCCCGGCCACCGGCAACCCTGGCCCGCCCAACGGCGGCCCGCCCTTCCCGGGCTTCGGCCCGCCCGTCCGGCCGACGGCACCGCGGGCCACGGGGATGCCCGGTGTTCCTCGGACCAGCGGTGGTCCGGGCCCCAACACGGTCAGCCGTACCGGTACTCCTGGTCCTTCGACCGGGCGCGCCACGGGAACGCCCGGTCGGTCCATGGGCACCCCTGTAACAGGTCACGGTTCGCCTTCACAGGCCACCGGGCGTTCCGGCCAGGCCATGGGTCGTCCCAGCCCCATGGGGACGCCGGCAGGTCAGACGGGTCGCACCAGTGGCCCCGGCCAGACGCCGGTGACCGGCCGGCCGACCACGACGGCGCAGGGTGCGGCCGGCCGCCAAGGCGGCCCGGGCGCACCCCGGGCGGGCCAGAGCGGCATCGTCGGAGGCACGCCGCAGCGTGCTACCGGCGGGACCACTGGCTCGCGCATTCCCAGGGGCACAGTCATCGGTGGGGAGGCAGCGGCCACGGGCCGTCCCTCCACCGCGAGGCCGAGCCAGTCCGGTGTCATCGGTGCCAACCAGGCGAATGGCGCCGCCCGCGCCACGGGACGCGGCACGCCCAGCGTGAACGGCGTGGTCGGTACGCCGCGTGGCGGCGCGACGGCGGCCCGGCCCGGCGGGGCGGCCATGGGCGCTCGCAGTGGCCAGCGCCAGACCCGTGACGAAGAGCAGGAGCGGAACAACTCCACCCGTCCGGACTACCTGACGGAAGACGAAGAGACGTGGGCAGCCAAGCGACGCAATGCTGTGCCACCGGTGATCGACTAGGCACTCGGAAGGTTCGGAAGTCAGGATGACGCCAGTGATGAGTCAGGTCCGTAAGCACACCGTGCGGCGTGGCCTGCTCTGCGCCGTGGCCGTGGCTGGAGCTTGGTCGGTGGGGATCAGCGGTACCGCCACGGCGGCGACTATCACCGATCCTCAGTCGAGGCAGTGGTACCTGGATTCGATGCACGCCGATGAGATCTGGAAAACGGCCACCGGCGAAGGCATCAAGGTCGCGGTCGTCGACAGTGGCGTCAATCCCTCCACGCCGTCATTGAAAGGCCAGGTACTCGAAGGCGTGGACTTCACCGGAGTGAAGGGTGAGGAGACCGATGATCTCGACGGGCATGGCACGTCGGTCGCCGAACTCATCGCCGGCACGGGCAAGGGAGGCGGGATGAAGGGCCTTGCGCCAGGGGCCAAGATCATCCCGTATCGCGTATCCGATACCGAACTGCAGAACAAGGAGAAGGTCAACGCCTTCGACATGCGGCAGGCGATCCGTGCAGCGGCGGACAGCGATGCACAGATCATCAATGTCTCGATGGCCAGCGATTACTACAACGCCGACATCAGGGATGCGGTCGAGTATGCCCAGGGCAAGGGGAAGCTGCTCTTCGCCGGTGCCGGCAACAGCGCCAAGAAGGGCAACAAGAAGCAGTACCCGGCTGCTTACCCGGAGGCCATCGCTGTCGCCGGCATCGGCCCCGACGGCATGGTGTCCGATTACTCCCAGCACGGCGACTGGGTCGACATCGCTGCTCCCGCCGACGACATCCCCGGCTGGTGCGACGAGTCCTTCACGAGCTACTGCGACGGCGACGGCGGGACCAGCTCCGCCACCGCCCTCGCCTCCGCCACCGCCGCCCTAATCTGGTCCAAGCACCCCGACTGGACCGGCAACCAGGTGCTGCGCGTCATGTTCGAGTCCGCCGCGCGCGGCGAAGACTGGAAGCCCGGCTCCGTGAGCACGTACCTCGGCCACGGCGTCGTGCGCCCCAACGCAGCCCTCAATCGGGGGCTCGGGAAGCCGGGTGACCCCAACATCAGCCCGTTGACCAACGAGCGGGTCGGCGGCAAGCCCGGCTCGTCCGCTTCGTCGGCTCCTTCTGCACCAGCTTCGTCACAGGCCGCAAAGGACAAGCCTGCCGATGACGCGGCCATGGCAAGCTCTTCGAGCAAGAAGGCAGACGGCAACGGCCAGTTGGGCCTCATCATCGGCGGAGTCGCCGTCGTGGCCGTTCTCGCGGGCGCGGGCGTCTTCGTGGCCCGTAGGCGGCGTACCGCCTGACGCGGCGGCCGCGTCAGGCCCCCACAGGGGTAACCCACAAGACCATCTCCGCGGACAGCTGAACAGACAGTCCGCGGTGCAATGGAAACCCAAGAAAGGGAGAGCGACACATGGCAGTCCAGAAGGTCGGCGATGCAAGTCTCAAGGACTTCCAGGACGAAATCACCCGGAACTTCGACGACGTCAAGGCGCAGCTGAAGAACCTCCAGGGTGTCATCGACAGCCTCGAAGGCAACTGGAAGGGCATCGGCGCCGGCGCCTTCGACGTCAAGCAGAACGAGATCAACCAGGGCATGGTTCGTATCGCGAAGATGCTGCTGAACTTCCAGGAAGCGATCCAGGTCACCCGCACGACCGCCGGCAACACCGATGACGAGGTGGAGCAGGCCCTGCGCGGCGTTGACGTGACCGGCGGTTTCTCGGGCGACGCGGGTGCGGAGCGCCGCGCGACGTCGAACATCGCCAGCTACTAAGCGCACAGGTCGTCATCCCGCGACCGCGACCGCGATCAGCACAGAGAACACACGCCTCAATCGGTATTTGGAGGAACCGTGGCACAGTCCAACGACGGCGTGATGGTCGTCACCTACGCCTCGCTCGAGCAGGCGGCATCGACCATCGAGGCCCAGGCTGCCCGCCTGGACGCGTCTCTCGAGGCCATCCAGAACAAGATCAAGAGCATTTCCAACACCTTCGAGGGTGAGGCCAAGACCGCCGCGGACGGCGCCCACGCCAAGTGGGACCAGGAGACGCGCGCGATCCACAACGCCCTCAAGGGCATCGCCAAGGCCGTCCGCGAGGCCGGCCCGGCGTACCAGGCTGGCGACCGCAAGGCCGCGAGCCACTTCTAAGTCCCAAGGGCCCGGTGAGGGCCTGAGCGGCACGCAGGACGAGTAGCAGGGTGGGCATGCGCGGGAGATGCCCACCCTCACTCTTTTGTGTGGTGCAGCCGAGGCGCTGTCGTCAAAGTGACCGGCTTCCTTCGGGAACGAGGGGAAGCCGAGGGCCGCCTGGTAGAACTGGGCGGTGCCCGCTGAGGAGCTGGCACGGATGACCATCCCGTCCGGCGGCCGCTTCCTCCGACCGCCCCGGCCTTCGCTCTGGAGCCCGCTGTGCCTCTGCGGTCAGGTATCACCCGCCCGATATCCCTGCTCCTGTCGACCACAGCGCTCACGGCAGGACTCACCGGCTGCACCCTGCTGCAACTCGCCGAGGACTGCGACGGGACTCACGACCAGGTGAAGAAGCTGGCGGCGCTCGACATCCTCGACTCCCGGCCCGCAGGGGCCACCGTCGCCCAGGGCTTCGAGAAGGTGGACGCCGGCTGCTGGGCGGACAGCGGCGACGTCTCGGTGTACGCGAGCCGGACCTACGCCTTCCCCGGCACGCAGGCCGAAGTGGCCGCGTACTACCGGACGGCGGCGGTGCGGGACGGATGGACTCTGCACCCCGAAGCCTCGCCCGAGGACCTGTGCTTCGTCAGGGAGAAGACGGCCCTGCAGATCGTCTTCCTCACCGCCGAGCGCCTCGCGGAGGACGGTTACGGAAGCCGGCCCGACCTCACAACGGGAGCCGGCTACTCGATCGACATCAACTCGTTCGTGAACAGCGGCACAGAGGTGGGCTGCTAGCGCCTGTCGGCCGAGCCTGCAGCCCCGAGCCCTCGCCCGGTCCGGAGACCAGGCAGACCGGCGGAGCGATCCACCGGGCGCGCGAGGGGAGCGGCCGGAGCCGCGGCAAAGTCACGCAGCTGCGCGGCCTTAGCGCGGCAGTTTCAGATCCGTGCAGCCGTGTTGCTGAGCGGCCCGCTTGGCGAACGCGATGAGAGCGGCCTTCGCGAACCCCGGGTTGTTGGTCGTGTCCGTTTGCGGCTGGATGCGGAAGGTCGCACGGAAACCGTCGTCGGGACAGCGAGCGCTCGCCCAGTAGCTCTCCTCGGAGCCGCCCGCCGGCTCCTCCGCCATGTACGGAGCCCGCGCGTGTCGATGAGCCGCGTACGGGCCAAAGGCGGCCTCCAGGTAGTAGAGCTCTTGACGCCTCATGAAGTTCGCGTCGTCGAGGACGACGCAGACCTCGAGCGGCGCGTCACCACTCGTTGGTGTTTCCACCACCCCCGAGATCAGCTCCTCTCGGGTGAACGGCAAGCCCGCACAGGTCCCTTGGGCCGTGCTCGGGGCCGTGTCACCTCCCGCCCGCGGTAGGGGCGGCAACGGCCCGCCGAGCGTGGCGTCGCAGTCCCAACGGTCGGCGGCCTTCGCCGCCGTGGCGGTCACGAACTTGGCGATCTTCCCGGGCCTGCGTGACTCGTCCTCGACCGCTGTGACCACCAACATGATGCCCTTGTTACGGCAAGGGAGGACGACAGCCGTGTTCCGTAAGTCGGTGAAGCCACGCCAGCCGCCACCCAGGGGCATGGGCAGCGCCTTGGCGTTGTTCTTGGGGAGGTAGTACTTCCAGTCGTTTTCACTGAGGAGGTCGTGAGCCGGCAGGCGACTGACCGTGACGTACACGTCCCCGACCCAGCAGAAGTCATAGCCCTGCTCGTCCCGACCGTGACGGATGTCGTTGCGCAGTCCGCGCTCTTGGTCCGGCCCGGCGAGGGAGACGGTCTCCTCATACGGCAGGACGCCACCGCAGTACGTCTCGAGCTTGCTCTCGTACCGCCACCGCTTGCCGGTGTCACCGAGCTGGTACCAGCCGTATCCCGCGAGGGTGGCTAGCGCAAGGGGTACCGCGACCCAGAGAGCCCACCGTCGTAGCGCCTTCATCGGACTTCCCCTGTGTTGTTGGACTGCGAGTGTCGGTTACCCATCGGCGCCGATCTTCGGCCCCTTAGCCGGGGAGGGCAGATCCCATCCGACCGCGCTGTGGGCGCGTACTGCGTCGCGCCCACAGTGAGGTCGGTCAACGCCTGGCGGTCCTTCTGACTGGCGGGCCGCGCCGAACGAGATCTTGCTCCTCCTGGACGCGAGCGGTTTCATCCCGAGCACTCGTCGGACTTCGACAGTGCCTCCGCGAAGCCGAGAACCAGCTGCTTCATGGCCTCCTCCTTCACGGGATCCTTGACGTAGACGCTCGCGAACAGTTCGTACTTTCCTTGGCGTGACCTCACTTTCGGGTGGGCGCATGCGACCTGGCTTACCGCACCCCTGTCGCTCCATGCGTATCGCCCATCGTCACTGAGGTGATCGTTGAGGACAAGGTTTCTCTGGGACTTGGCGACCTTGACCGGTTTGGTGCCCTTCTCGAACCACTCGAAGCTCGCGGACATCACTTCCTCGTCGTCCACGGAGACGAGGCACCGGTCCCATCCGATGACGCCGGCCGTTTGCATGGAGATCTTGTCTCCGCTACGGGGAAGAGCAGGGTCCAACAGGCTTGGCTCGATGGGCGTATCGCACAGGGCAGTGGGCGTTTCGAAGTTCCTCTTCGGTTCCTGTCCCGAACACCCGGAGACGGTCACGATCGCCAGCAGTGCAGCCCCTGCCGCAAGAGCTCGTACCCCGGACTCGTCCGTGCTGAAGCAGTTCAAATTTCCTCCATTGATCATCGTTTGGGCATGGTGAGGAGCTCAGATGGCGTCCCGGCCCAACGTACGATCAACCGGGCTGGATCTCGCTCTCGAGTTCGTCGGCCATCTGCTGCGAGTTGTCCGAGGCGTCGGAGAAACCATCTTCCACCCCGGTGCGGATCCAATCCGCGATCTGGTCCGCGTGGGGGGAGTTGTGAGCCTTGGCAGCATTGATCGCCGCCAACTGGCCGACCTCCACGGTTTTGTCCCGGCTCCCTTCCCACAAACGCGCCGCGTCCTTGCCGGCCTCCTTCAGTACATCTGTCTCTGCCTGCTGGAAGACGTGTTCAAGTACGAGGCTGCTGGCCGTGCCCGCCACGCCTGCCGCCACGGCGCCGCCGACCGGTGTGGCGATGAAGCTGACTCCTACGCCGATGCCGGTGCCGATCGCTCCAGACCAGGCGTTCTTCTGCTGCGCCACGGAGTCCGCGAAATCCTTCGCCTCCGCGCCTGCGGGGCCGAGGATGGCCTCCTGGCGGCCGATGGCAAGAGTTCCACTGACCTCGGCATTCTTGCGCGAGATCTCCTTGACGGTGTCTTCCAGCGGGTGTGGATAGCGCTGATCGGCAGGGAGGTCAGGGTTCATGTGGTAATCCATGAGATTGGCCATGTAGGCGGCCTGACCCACTTCGATGGCGGCGTTGCCTTCGGGGTTCTGGCCCACGGTGACGAGGAACCGCGTGACGTCCATGTGGCTCAACTCGGCTGCCGATCCGGCAATCGGAAAAAGGTTTTTCGAGTTCCCGTGTGGGTCGTCCGACATGGCCCGATTAATGTCCGGCAAATATTCGGCCGCGATCTGACCCAGGCTGTCGGACATATAGCCGTACTTTGTGACGCGCTCGGGAACCTCGGAAACCGAAGCGAAGATGTCCTCCACCAACTTGGCCTGCGCGGCGTTGTGAGCCGGAGTGTCGGCGGTGGGCATCTCCCCAGCCCGGTGGCCGGTGGCTGCGGCCTCCAAAGCGAGGGCGAGGTTATTACGTCCCTCGATGCTGTCCTCGCCCTTGCTGTCCATCTCCGGTGGCCAATGGCGCTCCTCGAAGAGGTACTGGAAGTTGCTGAGTTCCTTCCGGCCCTTGTGCTCGTTGTCGTCGTCGCTGTCGTACAAGAACTCGTGGTCGTCGTCCTTCGACAGGAATTGCTGATTGAAGAAGTCGGGTCCAGCACCCGGGCTGTTGGACAGGGCCTTCAAAAAGCCGACCAGAGGGTCGGAACCCGAATCGGTTCCAGTCTTGTTGAGTTGGGGGGCGCCCGGAAATGATCGCCAGGCCTCTTCGCGGCCGTTGTTGCTGGCCTCCTTCTCGACCTGCATCAACTTGGTGCCGTAGTCCTTGAGGAAGCCGTCATCGAAGTCGCCCCAGCGCATCAGGTTGCTCATCACCTGGAAGCCGTACGCGCCGGTGTGCTTGTTGACGGGCTGGCCGCCGAGGTCGACCATGTCGTACTTCCACTGCGACATCTCGGGGGTGTCGGCGTGCGAGGCGGTGGCCAGCGTGAGGCTGAGGTTCTTCTGGAGGTCGTCGTACTGTTCGCGGCGGTCGTGGAGGAGGTCGTAGTTCCGCGACATGTCGGTGATGCCCGCCCAGAACTCGAGCGTGCCCTTCGGTCCCAGCTGCTCCGCGAAGCGCTCGGCGAACAGCGGGTCCCCGGAG
The DNA here is from genome assembly GCF_056430285.1 of Streptomyces sp. NPDC045998. Classification (NCBI taxonomy): domain Bacteria; kingdom Bacillati; phylum Actinomycetota; class Actinomycetes; order Kitasatosporales; family Streptomycetaceae; genus Streptomyces; species Streptomyces sp. NPDC045998. The sequence goes on along the minus strand of NZ_JBWKLJ010000003.1, from coordinate 18,298 downwards.
CGCTTCTGCAGGCCGGCGTTGAGCCGGTCGAAGTCGCTCGGGGTCAGGTCCTCGGGCTTCTTCTTGGCCAGCTTGGCCAGCTCCTCCGCCTCCTTGAGAGCGGCGGCCGCAGCGTCGCGGTCCTTGTACTTCGCCTCCGAGAAGCCGTAGTCGGTCAGGTCGACCAGCGCCTGCAGAGTGGTGGCGGCGGAGTCGTCGATCTCGCTCGCCTTGTCGAGGATGCCCTGGAGCTCGTCGCGCAGGCCGTCGATGTCCTTCTGCGTCACCTCCTTAGCCTCGGGGTTCGCTGCGACCTTGAAGCTGCTACCGCTGACAGTGACCGTGAGCTGCTTCGTCCGCCCCCGCTCGATGGCCTCCTTGAGTAGCCGCTGCTGTGTCTTCAGCTCGTCGCGCGAGTCGCGGAGGATGTTGAGGATGGACGTGGCCTGCGTGTGCGCGTCGGAGAATTCACCGGCGGTCTTCACGATGAACTGCCGGGAGACCGCGGCGTTGTAACCGGCCCAGTTCGCCTTGTTGGCCTTGCCGACGAGCCCGTCCTTCGCGTCCGTCGCCAGCTGCTGCAGTTTGGTCAGCATGGTCGTCCAGTCGCTGACCGTGTCGTCGAGCGGCTTGAAATTCGCGGAGTGCAGATCTTCGAAGTTCACCGGCTCATCCCCCTAGTCCTTCTTGTCCTTCTCGTTGTCCTTCTTCTCACCGTGCACTGCGTTGTCCTTGCCCGGCGGTGCGTAGGACTCGTCGAAGCCGGCATCGAGCGTGGCGATGCTGCTCACGTGACGCTCGATGTAAATTTCGTCGCCCTGGTGTGCCTTCGTCGTGAAGTCCATGTGGTTCGAGATGAGGGCACAGGCGTCCATGAGACTGCCCAGCTGCCTGTCCCAGCGGGCGGCCACGTGCTTCAAGGCCCCGCCCAGCGCGAAGCCCTCCTTGGACAAGGCGGTTCCGGACGCGTCGGTCTCGGCGACCCGAGCCTCTTTCCACATGCGGTTGTAGAGCTTGAAGGCCTCGTCACCGATCGCGGCGAGGTCCTTCTGGGAAACCTGGAGATCGCCCGTGGGCCCGCCCGCGTTGGGCCTGTCCTCGGGCGGCAGTCCGTTCAACCGCATTCCGGTCGACTGCCGCTCGGCAGCCGATTCCTTCAGCTGCTCCCACTCGTCCCAAGCCATCGTCCGGGCTCCTTCCCCCGCGCCTGCCGCGCGCCTCATGTGGCATGAACCTATTGAGCCCTTGCGACTACTTGCAAGGACTGTCCTGGACGTCGGTTTTGATGCTGTACAAGAGGTTGACGCCCACGGCGTGCGTCACTTCCGACTGTCCCGGCAAGGGTGTCGCCGTCACCGTCAGACAAATGCCGGCGACCTCGTATTTCTCCACGTCCCCGTCTTTCTTGACGAGTCGTACGTGGGGGTCGTCACCGGGACCGCGCAGCCGAAGGTTGATGAACTCGTCCCACGAGTTCCCCAGCCCCTTGGAGCGGCCCCGGCCCTCATCGGTCTCCAGATTCGCGGCCGCGTACCTCACCCGCTTGAGCGTCTCGGCGTGATCCGGCCCCGAGTCGAAAACACCCGCGGCCCGCAGCAACACCACCACCTGCCACACGAAGAACCCCGCGAGCACCACCAGGCCGATCCGCCGCCACCTGAAGGCCGAGTCCGGCGGCTCGTGCGCCTCCGGGTTGTCGAAGTGAGGGGCCTTGAAGCGCCACCAGAGCCTGCGCGGCACGTCGAAGATCGCTGCGAGGAGGAACAGCACCGCGAACGACGAGACGAAGACGATCAACCCGATCATGCGAGCAGCTCCGGCATCAGCCCCGTCTGCACCAGCGGGTTCCCCCGCTGACGGGAGACGAAGATGCCGCGGCCCGCCGGCATGGGACGCATCCGGACGCCGCCCAGGACGTCGCCCTCCTGCGGGTCGCCCGAGAGCAGGACACCCTGGGCGCCCAGCTCCATCATCCGCTGGAGGAACGGCTCGTAGGAGGCGCGGCTCGCGCCCGCCGCGCTGCGGGCGATGATGAAGCGCACGCCCACGTCCCGCGCGAACGGCAGGTGTTCCGTCAGCTTGGCCAGCGGGTTGCCGCTCGACGTCGACACCAGGTCGTAGTCGTCGACCACGACGTACACCGACGGGCCCCGCCACCAGCTGCGGTCCCGCAGCTGCTGCGCCGTGACGTCGGCCGACGGCGTACGGCGCTGCATCAGGTCGGCCAGCGCGTCCACGTGGTGGTCCATGTTGTTGGACATGGGCACGTACTCCGCCAGGTGCGAGGCGGGGGTGACGTCCAGCAGCGCGCGCCGGTTGTCGACCACGAAGAACTTGCAGGAGTCCCCGTCGTACCGCTCGCTCAGCTGCTTGATCAGCAGCCGCAGCAGGTTCGACTTGCCCGTCTCGCTCTCGCCGAACACCAGGAAGAACGGGTCGCGGTCGAAGTTGACGTAGACCGGCTCCAGGTTGTTCTCGTCGATGGCGAAGGCGACGCCCCGCTTCGGCTCCACGAAGCCCGCCGGCAGCTGCTGCGCCGGCAGCTCGCGTGGCAGCAGCCGCACCTGCGGTGCGCCCGGCGCCGTCCAGTGCCGGGCGACCTCCTGCGCCATCGCGGCGGCGGCCTCCGACAGCTCGGTGTCGGAGTTGATGCCGTCGATGCGCGGCACCGCCGCCATGAAGTGCAGCTTCTCCGGGGTCAGACCGCGCCCCGGCACACCCGTGGGCACGTTCACGGCCGCCTTGCGGTCCAGCTCCGAGTCCATGGTGTCGCCGAGCCGCAGCTCCAGGCGGTTCATCAGGTGGTCCTTGAGGTTCGCCCGGACCTCCATCGACCGCGAGGCGGTGAGGATCACGTGGATGCCGTAGCCCAGACCGCGCGCCGCGATGTCGAGGACCGCGTGCTCGAGGTTCTCGTAGTCGGTACGGAAGTTGCCCCAGCCGTCGATGACGAGGAAGACGTCACCCCACGGCTGCTCCGTCACCGAGATGTCGCCGCGCGCCCGCAGCCTGCGGTACGTGGCGATGGAGTCGACGCCCGCGCTGCGGAAGTACTCCTCGCGGCGCGACAGGATGCCGTACACCTCGGCGACCGTACGCCGCACCTTCTCCGGGTCGAGGCGCGAGGCGACCCCGCCCACGTGCGGCAGGCCGGCGATGGACGCCATACCGCCACCACCGAAGTCCAGACCGTAGAACTGGACCTCGTGCGGCGTGTGCGTCAGCGCGAACGCCGAGATGATCGTCCGCAGCAGCGTCGACTTGCCGGACTGCGGGCCACCGATGATCTGCATGTGGCCCGCCGCACCGGAGAAGTCCCGGTACAGCGTGTCGCGGCGCTGCTCGAAGGGCTTGTCGACCACACCGAGCGGCACGACGAGCCGCCCCGCCCCCTCGTACCCGGGCTGCGTCAGCCCGCGTCCCTGCACACCGGTCAGACCGGGCAGCAGCTCGTCCAGCGGCGGCGGGTTGTCCAGCGGCGGCAGCCACACCTGGTGCGCCTCCGCGCCCCGCCCCTCCAGGCGCCGCACGATCACGTCGAGTACGGAGTCGGCGAGCGCGTCGTCCTCGGCCGCGCGCTGCTCGGGCACCTGCGCCTGCGCGGTCGGCTGGACGTAGTGCACCGGCACCGGCGCGGCCGTGAACAGCGCCGGACGGCGGTCCACCGGCAGGGGCCCGCCCGGCACGGCGGCGTGCGCGTTCTCGCGGTACACACCGGAGACGTACGCCGCCTTGAACCGGACCATCTCGTCCGTACCGAACTTCAGGAAGCCGGAGCCGGGCACGTTCGGCAGCTCGTAGGCGTCGGGCACACCGAGCGCCGCGCGAGACTCGGCCGCCGAGAAGGTCCGCAGACCGATCCGGTACGACAGGTACGTCTCCAGGCCGCGCAGCCGGCCCTCCTCCAGGCGCTGCGAGGCGAGCAGCAGGTGCACACCGAGCGACCGGCCGATACGGCCGATCTGCACGAACATCTCGATGAAGTCCGGCTTGGCGGAGAGCAGCTCGCTGAACTCGTCGATGACGAGCACGAGGGAGGGGATGGGCTGGAGCGGGGCTCCGGCGGCACGCGCCTTCTCGTAGTCGTGGATGTTGGCGTAGTTGCCCGCGTCGCGCAGCATCTCCTGGCGGCGGTTGAGCTCACCGCGGATGGAGTCGCCCATGCGGTCCACCAGCGTCAGGTCGTCCGCCAGGTTGGTGATGACGGCCGCCACGTGCGGCATCTGCGACATGCCGGCGAAGGTGGCGCCGCCCTTGAAGTCCGCGAGGACGAAGTTCAGCGTCTCCGAGGAGTGCGTCACGGCCAGACCGAGTACGAGCGTACGCAGCAGCTCCGACTTTCCGGAACCGGTGGCGCCCACGCACAGGCCGTGCGGGCCCATGCCCTCCTGGGCCGCCTCCTTCAGGTCCAGCATGACCGGCGTGCCGTCCTCGCCCACACCGATCGGCACGCGCAGCCGCTCCGACTGCGAGCGCGGCCGCCAGGTGCGGCTGACGTCGACGGACGCCGCGTCGCCGAGGTTCAGCAGGTCCGTGAAGTCCAGGTTCGCCAGCAGCGGCTCGTCGTCGTCCGACCCGGAGCCGACCCGCAGCGGCGCGAGCTGGCGCGCCAGCGTCTCGGCGGCCTCCAGGCTCAGCCGGTCCGGGGCGCCCTCATACACCATGCCGTGCGCCGACTCCAGGCGCAGCGAGTCCGGGTGCACCACGACCGACAGGCCACCGCGGGGACCGGTGATCTCACCGGCCACGACCTCGATGATCGTCACGCCCTGCAGGCCCTCCGGCGTGGCGAGCGCCGACACGGAGGGGATGGACTGGCCGTCGAGGACGACCACGACGTGCGGCTGGTCCAGCAGCGGGTTGCCGCCGAAGCGCGGACGGCCCTCCAGCCGCGCGCCGAGCAGCTCGTCGAGCTCGCGCGCGTCGGTGGTGATCAGCCGCCGCGAGCCCGCGCCGTCACCGGCCCCGGGAGCCTGGACGTGCGGGAACCACTTGGCGAACTCCCAGTGGCCGGCGCTCTCGCGGCCCACGGCGAGGGCGATGACCAGGTCCTCGGGGGAGTGCAGCGAGGCCAGCGAGCCGACCATCGCGCGCGCCGCCGACCGCGCCGACTCCGCCTCGCCGCTCACCGTCAGGTGGTAGAAGGCGCGCAGCGACACGGCGATGGGCAGGCCCTCCAGGGTGCTGTGGGCGTTGATGAACTGCTGCATCGCGCCGGCCGTGAGCGGCTCCAGCTCGTCGACGGGCGCCGTGTCCGGGGCGATGAGCGGGGTGGCGAGCTGCTGGCTGCCCAGCCCGATGCGCACCTGCGCGAAGTCGTCGTCCGCGACGCGCCGCTCCCACACGCGGCTGCCCTCGGCGACCAGCGCCCACAGCTGCTCGGGGGAGGGGTGCAGGTAGAACTGGGCGTCGCGCTGGAGGCGCGCGGTCCGCAGCACCGCACGGCGGGTCTGCGTCAGGTACTTGAGGTAGTCACGGCGCAGGTCGGCGAGCTGCCCCTGGGTGCCGCGCCGGTAGCGCACCATCATCGCGATGGCCATGGCGACCGTCGAGGCGATCATCACCATGCCCATGATCCGCATGACCGGGTTCGGGGTCATGAAGAAGAAGACGACCGAACCACCCATGCCGAGCGTTGGCAGCAACTGCATGAGCACGCCCTCCTGCTGCCCTCTGGGCAGCTCGGGAGGGGGTTGCAGTTGCACCTGCTCGCCGGGTACTTCGGACGGCAGGGCCCGTGGTGGGCGCTTGACGATGATTTGACTCACAGCTCACCAATTCCCTTGGCGGACGGAAACGTTCCTATCGGCGCCCCCGTGGCGACGGGTTCCGTCCGCGGGGAGGGATCCTACTTGTGAGGGGGGTTACGGGCGGGCGGTAGGGTGGCGCGAAATGGTGGCGCACCCGTGAACCTCCGCAAACAAATGGGTCATTCGGAGCGCCACGGCAGGACTTCGACGACTTGGGCGACGCTCGACGTCCGGGGTCGTCTCCGACACCTCGGCGTCCGAGGTCGTTTCGGACGCCTCGACGTCCGAGGCCGTTCCCGACGCCTCGACGCCCGAGGTCGTCTCCGACGCCTCGACGACGATCGACGCACGACATCCACGAGGGGAAGCAGCAGGTGAGTATGACGGCCCCAGCCGCGGCCACCGGAACGGGTCACCCGGCTCCCGCGACACCGTCCGGCGGCGGAACGGGATTCTGCCGCGTCACGGTCGTCGCGCCCGACGGCCGCGTCGACGTGGCACTGCCCGAGGACATCCCGGTCGCCGACCTCTACCCCGAGGTCCTCAGGCTGTCCGGCCAGAGCCCCGCGCCCGGAGCCCCCGTCGGCTACCACCTGGTGCGCCGCGACGGCACCGTGCTCGACAGCGCGCGCTCGCTGGCCGCGCAGCGCATCCTCGACGGGGAGCTGCTCTCGCTGCGCCCCTTCGCCGAGTCGCTGCCCCCGGCGGTCTTCGACGACGTCGCCGACGCGGTCGCCTCCGCGGTGGCCCGCGACCGCACCCTGTGGTCCGACGCCCTGATGCGCGGCGCCGGCCTCTTCGGCGGCTCGGTGCTGCTGGTGCTGGTCGCCTTCGTCCTGTGGACGGCCGACCCGCGGCACGACATGAACGGCCTGCCGGGCATCCTCGCCGGCATCACCGGCGTCCTGCTGCTCGCGCTCGCCGGCGTGCGCGCCCGGGTCTACGACGACCGCGGCTCGGCCATCGCGCTGGGCATCGGCGCCATGGCGAACGCCGCGGTCGGCGGAGCCGGCCTGCTGCCGCTCGCCGCCGGGCAGGGCATCGGCAAACTGCAGTTCCTGCTGGCCTGCGCCGCCGTCCTGGTCGTCTCCGTGATCCTGACGATCGTGGCCCCCGGCGGCGACGGCCCCTTCGTCGCGTTCGTCTTCGCCTCGGCCGTCGGCCTGCTGGTGACCTTCGTCGCCATCACCACCGAAATCACGCCCGCCGAGACCGCCGCCGTCTGCGCCCCGCTCGCCGTGGGCGCGCTCGCCTTCCTGCCGGGGCTGTCCACCCGCTTCGCCCGCCTCCCCATCGGCTTCGACCCGCCCCGCACCTCCGTCGGCGGTTACGGGGCCGAGCCGGAGAACCAGGGCCCCGTCGACGCCGAGCGCATCGCCGCCCAGGCCCGGCGCGGCCACGAGCTGCTGGTCGGGCTCGTCGGCGGCTGCGCGCTGCTGGCCGTCGGCGCCTCGGCGGTCCTCGGCTTCTCGGACAACGTGTGGGGGCAGCTGCTGGCCCTCGCCACGGGCGTCGCGATGCTGATGCGCGCCCACCTCTTCCGGTACACCGCCCAGGTCGGCTGCGCGCTCGCCGCCGGCCTCGGCTCACTCGTACTGCTGGGCCTGGGGCTGTGCCTCAACCCGCCGGCGACCCTGATCCGCGACGCCCTGCGGGGCGACGGCACCGCGCTGGACATCCGTACGATCTGGCTCACCGCGGCGGTCGCCGCCGTGGCCGCGCTGATCGTCTCGATCGGGCTGATCGTGCCGCGCAAGGGCGTCACGCCCTTCTGGGGCCGGTTCCTGGAGATCGCGGAGTCCTTCGTGCTCCTCACCCTCGTACCGCTGTGCCTGGCGGTCTTCGACGTCTACCACTCCATCCGTGCGCTGACGTCCTGACCGGGCCTGGTACGCTGTGTAACGGCCGTTTGTGTACGCGCACCCGGAGAGCCCGCTCTCTCTGGAGTGCAGCGCCCATCGTGCCTTCGCCTCCGAGTCACGGAAGCTCCCCTGAGACCAAGACCAGGGGCACTCGCAGGCGCATCGAACACCAATGAGGAGTACCGAGTGTCTCTCGACGCCGCTACGAAGAAGCAGATCATGGCCGAGTTCGGCACCAAGGAGGGCGACACCGGCTCCCCCGAGGTCCAGGTCGCGATGCTCTCCCGCCGCATCTCGGACCTGACCGAGCACCTCAAGACCCACAAGCACGACCACCACTCCCGCCGGGGTCTGCTGATCCTGGTCGGCCAGCGCCGCCGCCTGCTGCAGTACCTGGCCAAGAAGGACATCCAGCGCTTCCGTGCGCTGGTCGACCGCCTGGGCATCCGCCGCGGTGCGGCCGGCGGCGCCAAGTAAGTCGCCGTGAAGGGAGCGGTTCCCACGCTGATGGGGCCGCTCCCTTTGCTGTTGCTGTAAGCGGCGTACGGCCTCCCAGGCCTGTACGCGCTGTGAGTGGGAATGCCAACCTGAGCCAAAGCTCAGTAATCTGGTCGCACAACGCAATAACGAAAACGCCATAAGAGCCACCAAGGCTGGCTGGGAGAGGCGCCCCTCGCCGTCGCCGGTCCTCGGTAGTGGCCCCCGGGAGGGACATCCCGGGTGCTTCGATCGAAGACCGGCCCGCACACAAGGCGCGCATCTCCGCCCCGTCCCCCGCCACACGGGCGTTCCGGGGACGCAAAGACGACAAGCAAACGGAGAAATCGCTAGTGGAGAACGAGACCCACTACGCCGAGGCCGTCATCGACAACGGCACCTTCGGCACCCGCACCATCCGCTTCGAGACGGGCCGCCTGGCCAAGCAGGCCGCCGGCTCCGCCGTGGCGTACCTGGACGACGACACCATGGTGCTGTCGGCCACCACGGCCTCCAAGAAGCCCAAGGACCAGCTCGACTTCTTCCCCCTGACGGTCGACGTCGAGGAGCGGATGTACGCGGCCGGCAAGATCCCCGGCTCCTTCTTCCGCCGGGAGGGCCGCCCCTCCGAGGACGCCATCCTCACCTGCCGCCTGATCGACCGGCCGCTGCGCCCCTCCTTCAAGAAGGGCCTGCGCAACGAGATCCAGATCGTCGAGACGATCATGGCGCTCAACCCCGACCACCTGTACGACGTGGTCGCGATCAACGCCGCCTCCTGCTCCACGCAGCTGGCCGGCCTGCCCTTCTCCGGCCCGATCGGCGGCACCCGTGTCGCCCTGATCAAGGGCCAGTGGGTCGCCTTCCCGACGCACACCGAGCTCGAGGACGCCGTCTTCGACATGGTCGTCGCGGGCCGCGTCCTGGAGGACGGCGACGTCGCGATCATGATGGTCGAGGCCGAGGCCACCGAGAAGACGATCGAGCTCGTCAAGGGCGGTGCCGAGGCCCCCACCGAGGAGGTCGTCGCCGCCGGTCTCGAGGCCGCGAAGCCGTTCATCAAGGTCCTCTGCAAGGCCCAGGCCGACCTGGCCGCCAAGGCCGCCAAGCCGGTCGGCGAGTTCCCGGTCTTCCTCGAGTACCAGGACGACGTCCTGGAGGCGCTCACCGCCGCGGTCAAGACCGAGCTCTCCCAGGCGCTCACCATCGCCGGCAAGCAGGAGCGCGAGAACGAGCTGGACCGCGTCAAGGAGATCGCCGCCGAGAAGCTGCTCCCGCAGTTCGAGGGCCGCGAGAAGGAGATCTCCGCCGCGTACCGCGCGCTGACCAAGAAGCTGGTCCGCGAGCGCGTCATCAAGGACAAGGTCCGCATCGACGGCCGCGGGATCACGGACATCCGTACCCTCGCCGCCGAGGTCGAGGCCATCCCGCGCGTGCACGGCTCCGCGCTGTTCGAGCGTGGCGAGACCCAGATCCTGGGCGTCACCACCCTCAACATGCTCCGCATGGAGCAGCAGCTGGACACCCTCTCCCCGGTGACCCGCAAGCGCTACATGCACAACTACAACTTCCCGCCGTACTCCGTCGGCGAGACCGGCCGCGTCGGCTCCCCGAAGCGCCGCGAGATCGGCCACGGCGCGCTCGCCGAGCGCGCGATCGTGCCGGTGCTCCCGTCGCGCGAGGAGTTCCCCTACGCGATCCGCCAGGTGTCCGAGGCCCTCGGCTCCAACGGCTCGACGTCCATGGGCTCGGTCTGCGCCTCCACCATGTCGCTGCTGAACGCCGGTGTGCCGCTCAAGGCCCCCGTCGCCGGCATCGCCATGGGTCTGATCTCCCAGGAGATCGACGGCGAGACGCACTACGTCGCCCTCACCGACATCCTCGGTGCGGAGGACGCCTTCGGCGACATGGACTTCAAGGTCGCCGGTACGAAGGAGTTCGTCACCGCCCTCCAGCTTGACACCAAGCTGGACGGCATCCCGGCCTCCGTCCTGGCCGCGGCCCTCAAGCAGGCCCGCGACGCCCGCCTCCATATCCTCGACGTGATGATGGAAGCGATCGACCGCCCGGACGAGATGTCCCCCAACGCCCCGCGGATCATCACCGTCAAGATCCCCGTGGACAAGATCGGCGAGGTCATCGGCCCCAAGGGCAAGATGATCAACCAGATCCAGGAGGACACCGGCGCCGAGATCACGATCGAGGACGACGGCACCATCTACATCGGTGCCCAGGTCGGTTCGCAGGCCGAGGCCGCCCGTGCCACGATCAACGGCATCGCCAACCCGACCATGCCGGAGGTCGGCGAGCGCTACCTGGGTACGGTCGTCAAGACCACCACCTTCGGCGCGTTCGTCTCCCTGATGCCCGGCAAGGACGGCCTGCTGCACATCTCGCAGATCCGCAAGCTCGCCGGTGGCAAGCGCGTGGAGAACGTCGAGGACGTGCTCGCGGTCGGCGCCAAGGTGCAGGTCGAGATCGCCGAGATCGACCAGCGCGGCAAGCTCTCCCTGGTCCCCGTGATGGCGGACGAGGACGCCGCCTCCGAGGGCGAGACGAAGGACGACACCGACCAGTGACGTCCCGTAGTCCGAAGACGACGGCCCGCACCTCCTCGGAGGCGCGGGCCGTCGCCCGTACCCAAACGCTTCTGCCGGGCAAGGACGGCATCGGCACCGTCCGCCGCACCACCCTCCCCGGCGGCCTGCGCATCGTCACCGAGACCCTGCCCTCCGTACGCTCCGCCACCTTCGGCATCTGGGCGCACGTCGGCTCCCGCGACGAGACGCCCGCCCTCAACGGCGCCACGCACTACCTGGAGCACCTCCTCTTCAAGGGCACCCGCACGCGGTCCGCCCTCGACATCTCCTCCGCCATCGACGCGGTCGGCGGCGAGATGAACGCCTTCACGGCGAAGGAGTACACCTGCTACTACGCGCGCGTGCTCGACACCGACCTGCCGCTCGCCATCGACGTGGTGTGCGACATGCTCACCGGCTCGCTGATCCTCCAGGACGACGTCGACGCGGAGCGCGGCGTGATCCTCGAAGAGATCGCCATGACCGAGGACGACCCGGGCGACGTCGTCCACGACCTGTTCGCCAAGACGATGTTCGGCGAGACCCCGCTGGGCCGCCCGGTCCTCGGCACCGTCGACACCATCGAGGCGCTCACCGCGGACCGCATCCGCCGCTTCTACAAGAAGCACTACGACCCCACCCACCTGGTCGTCGCCGCCGCGGGCAACGTCGACCACGCCACGGTCGTACGCCAGGTCCGCCGCGCCTTCGAGAAGGCCGGCGCCCTCACCCGCACCGACGCCGCCCCCGTCGCCCCCCGTGACGGCCGGCGGGCCATCCGCACCGCGGGCCGCGTCGACGTCGTCAGCCGCCGCACCGAGCAGGCCCACGTCGTCCTCGGCATGCCGGGCATCGCCCGCACCGACGACCGTCGCTGGGCCCTGGGCGTCCTGAACACCGCTCTCGGCGGCGGCATGTCCTCGCGCCTCTTCCAGGAGGTCCGGGAGAAGCGCGGCCTGGCCTACAGCGTCTACTCGTACACCTCGGCCTTCGCCGACTGCGGCCTGTTCGGCGTGTACGCGGGCTGCCGCCCCAGCCAGGTCCACGACGTCCTCAGGATCTGCCGGGACGAGCTCGACCGGGTCGCGCACGAGGGTCTGAGCGACGACGAGATCGAGCGCGCCATCGGCCAGCTCAAGGGCTCCACCGTCCTCGGCCTGGAGGACACCGGCGCCCTGATGAACCGCATCGGCAAGAGCGAGCTGTGCTGGGGCGACCAGATGTCGGTCGACGACATGCTCGCCCAGATGGCCGCCGTCACCCCCGACGACGTACGGGACGTGGCCGCCGAGCTCCTCGGACAGCGCCCGTCGCTGTCCGTGATCGGCCCCCTGAAGGACAAGCAGGCCGACCGCCTCCACGACGTGGTCGCGTAACCGCACATCCGCCATGGAACCGAAGGAAGAAGTACGAGCATGAGCAGCAAGCTGCGCGTCGCGGTCATCGGCGCCAAGGGCCGCATCGGCTCCGAGGCCGTACGCGCCGTCGAGGCCGCCGAGGACATGGAGCTGGTCGCGGCCCTCGGCCGGGGCGACAAGCTGGAGACCCTCGCCGAGACCGGCACCCAGGTGGCGGTGGAGCTCACCACCCCCGACTCGGTCATGGACAACCTCGACTTCTGCGTACGCCACGGCATCCACGCCGTCGTCGGCACCACCGGCTGGACCGAGGAGCGCCTCGCCCGGCTGTCCGGCTGGCTGGAGGAGTCGCCCGACACGGGCGTCCTCATCGCCCCGAACTTCTCCATCGGCGCGGTCCTCACCATGAAGTTCGCGCAGATCGCGGCGCCCTACTTCGAGTCCGTCGAGGTCGTCGAGCTCCACCACCCCAACAAGGTGGACGCCCCCAGCGGCACCGCCACCCGCACCGCCCAGCTGATCGCCGCCGCCCGCGCCGAGGCCGGCTGCGCCCCGCAGCCCGACGCGACCGCGACGGCCCTGGACGGCGCGCGCGGCGCGGACGTCGACGGCGTCCCCGTCCACGCGGTACGCCTGCGGGGCCTGCTGGCCCACCAGGAGGTGCTGCTCGGCGGCGAGGGCGAGACGCTGACGGTCCGGCACGACTCGCTGCACCACAGCAGCTTCATGCCCGGCATCCTGCTCGGCGCCCGCCGCGTGGTCACCACCCCGGGCCTCACCTTCGGCCTGGAAAACTTCCTGGACCTGGGCTGATGCGCGCCAAGCTCACGTACTTCCTCACGGCTGCCGTCCTGGTCGTCTACTTCGTCCTGGTCGGCAGCCGTGGCGTGATGCTGATCCAGCAGGGCACCGCGCTCACCGTCACCTTCGGCTGCGCGGTGCTCATCCTGCCGGTCATCGGCGTCTGGTTCCTCTGGAAGAACACCCGATTCGTCACCAAGGCCAACCGCCTCGCCGCCGAACTGGAAGCCGAGGGCGGCCTCCCGGCCGACGAGCTCAAGCGCACCCCGAGCGGCCGCGTCGACCGCGACGCCGCCGACGCCGTCTTCGCGCGGCGCCGTGCCGAGACCGAGGACTCCCCGGACGACTGGCGCTGCTGGTTCCGCCTCGCGGTCGCCTACCACGACGCCCGCGACACCCCGCGCGCCCGCAAGGCGATGCAGCACGCGATCGCCCTCCACGAGGGCCGGCGCCCGGTCAGTCGCTGAGCGCGTACTCCGAGCTCCACGCCATGACCCGGGCCGCCGCCCGGTCGTACGCCTCCACCCGCGCCAGGAAGTCCGCGTTGTGGTCGGTGAGCAGCGCCAGCTGCTCACCTCCCTGCCGTACGAGCACGAGGACCTGCCCCTGCACGGTGCGCGGCAGCCCGAGCCACCGCACGGGCTGCTGCACCGTCCGCACCGCGGAGATCCGTCCCCACGGCACGGTCACCGTCCGGAAGAACCCCACCCGGCGCACGCCCGCGGGGCTCACCCACGTACCCATGCGCAGCAGCCGCAGCGCGGCGCCGATCACCAGCACGGCCATCCCCAGGCAGACCGCCGCCCCGGGCAGCGCCCCGGCGAAGGCGATGATCATCGACGCCAGCAGGACGAACGAGGCGAGCAGCAGCGCCAGTGCCGCGGCCCCCACCCGCCAGGGCCCCGGCCGGTACGGACGGCGCCACTGGTCGTGGTCCTCGTAGGGAAGGGCGACGTCCTCGCCGGTGTCGAAAGCACGGTCGGCCGTCAGGAAGGGCAGGGGCACGACGGATCCTCACTCATACACACGCTCGATGGGGCTGTGCCCGGTGAGGCTACCCAGCACCTTCCGGACCGGCCACCGCAGGGTGGCCGCAGGGATTCACCGGCCCTGGGAGGCCTCGGACTGCTGCGTGTGACCCGCCGAGGGGCCGCTCTCCAGTGCGGGCATCCCGAAGAGGAGCGATCCCATCAGCCCGGCCGCGACGGTCAGCCCGATCAGCGTACGACCGGCGACCTCGGACAGGCTGGGACGCTCGCGGGGCGGAGGAGTGACGTTACTGCGGAAGCGCTCGGCCTCCGCGACGAAGGCGAACGGGACTGCCTCACGCCGGCCGAACATGTGTGAGAACCCTCCTTGAAACTCGTGACGGACACTGCTACCGGGTCAGACGCACGAGGCAGCGGTTTGGTGCCCCTTTCGGTGCCCGAATTCCAGGGATTCATGTGCTGTCGGTGCCGCGACGTAGAGTGGGCGCCGCCCGAGCGACGCGATTGGAAGGACCCCCGCCGGTGAGCGACACCCCCGCCGAAGACCTCAAGCCCAGCTTCCGCAGCGATGTGACCGTCGAGCTGGTCAAGCACAGCGCCGCCGACTCCGACGTCCTGTGGGCGGCCCGCGTCTCCACGGCCGGCGAGCAGTCCCTGGACGAGCTGCAGAAGGACCCGGAGCGCTCCAAGGGTCTGATCAACTACCTGATGCGGGACCGGCACGGCAGCCCCTTCGAGCACAACTCGATGACGTTCTTCATCAGCGCCCCGATCTTCGTCTTCCGCGAGTTCATGCGCCACCGCGTCGGCTGGTCCTACAACGAGGAGTCCGGCCGCTACCGCGAGCTCCAGCCGGTCTTCTACGTCCCCGACACCTCGCGCAAGCTGGTCCAGCAGGGCCGCCCGGGCAAGTACGTCTTCGTCGAGGGCACCGAGGAGCAGCAGGCGCTCGTCGAGCGCACGATGGAGTCCTCCTACGTCCAGGCGTACGAGGCGTACCAGGAGATGCTCGCGGCGGGCGTCGCCCGCGAGGTCGCCCGCTCGGTCCTGCCGGTCGGCCTCTTCTCCTCCATGTACGCCACCTGCAACGCCCGCTCGCTGATGCACTTCCTCGGCCTGCGCACCCAGCACGAGCTGGCCAAGGTGCCGTCCTTCCCGCAGCGGGAGATCGAGATGGTCGGCGAGAAGATGGAGGAGCACTGGGCGCGCCTGATGCCGCTCACGTACGCCGCCTTCAACGCCAACGGCCGCGTCGCCCCGTAAACGGCGGCCCGGAGCCCGCGGGCGGGTACCCCGGCCGGGAAGCCGCGCACAGGGCGCCCGAAGTGTCCGTATTGCGGCGTTCCGAGAAGTTCATCTAGGCTGATCAAACGGACCCGGCACTGCTTGAACCCCCGAGCAGGCAGTGCCGGGCTCCACCTCCGCAAGCGTCCCCCGAGGGGACCCCACGCGCTGAGCAACGAGTAGCGTGTTACCCATGGCTCCGATCTCGACTCCGCAGACCCCCTTCGGGCGGGTCCTCACCGCTATGGTCACGCCCTTCACGGCGGACGGCGCACTCGACCTCGAAGGCGCACAGCGGCTCGCCACCCACCTGGTGGACGCAGGCAACGACGGCCTGGTCATCAGCGGCACCACCGGTGAGTCCCCGACCACCAGCGACGCGGAGAAAGAGCAGCTCGTACGGGCCGTGCTCGAAGCAGTCGGAGACCGCGCCCACGTCGTCGCCGGCGTCGGCACCAACGACACCCACCACTCCATCGAGCTCGCCCGTGCCGCCGAGCGCGCCGGCGCACACGGCCTGCTCGCCGTCACCCCGTACTACAACAAGCCCCCGCAAGAGGGCCTCTTCCGCCACTTCACCGCCATCGCGGATGCCACCGGCCTCCCGGTGATGCTGTACGACATCCCCGGCCGCAGCGGCGTCCCGATCGACACCGAGACGATCGTCCGCCTCGCCGACCACCCGCGCATCGTCGCCAACAAGGACGCCAAGGGCGACCTCGGGCGCGCCAGCTGGGCCATCGCCCGCTCCGGCCTCGCCTGGTACTCCGGCGACGACATGCTCAACCTCCCGCTGCTCTCCGTCGGCGCCTGCGGCTTCGTCTCCGTCGTCAGCCACGTCGTCACCCCGGAGCTCCGCGCCCTCCTCGACGCGTACCTCACCGGTGACGTCCAGAAGGCGACCGAGGTCCACCAGCAGCTGCTCCCGGTCTTCACCGGCATGTTCCGTACGCAGGGCGTGATCACCACCAAGGCCGCCCTCGCCCTCCAGGGCCTTCCGGCCGGTCCGCTGCGCCTGCCGCTCGTGGAGCTCAGCCCGGAGGAAACCGCCCAGCTCAAGATCGATCTCGCTGCCGGCGGGGTACAGCTGTAGCAACAGACTTCATAACCGAATAGCCCAACAACTGAACACAAGATCAATAACAGACAACAGCAAGTGCACGAATGTCACGCGCGCCACGTGCCCAAGCGGTACGTGGCGCGTGTGGTGAGGAGAGTCTTTTGAGTCATCCGCATCCTGAACTGGGCGCGCCCCCGAAGCTGCCCAAGGGCGGCCTGCGCGTCACCCCGCTCGGCGGTCTCGGTGAGATCGGCCGGAACATGACCGTGTTCGAGTACGACGGCCGGCTGCTGATCGTCGACTGCGGTGTCCTGTTCCCCGAGGAGGAGCAGCCCGGCATCGACCTGATCCTGCCGGACTTCACCACCATCCGGGACCGCCTCGACGACATCGAGGGCATCGTCCTCACGCACGGCCACGAGGACCACATCGGTGGCGTCCCCTTCCTGCTCCGGCTGAAGCCGGACATCCCGCTGATCGGCTCCAAGCTGACCCTCGCCCTGATCGAGGCCAAGCTCCAGGAGCACCGCATCCGCCCGTACACCCTCGAGGTCGTCGAGGGGAACCGCGAGCGGCTGGGCCCGTTCGACTGCGAGTTCATCGCGGTCAACCACTCCATCCCGGACGCCCTGGCCGTCGCCATCCGCACCCCCGCGGGCATGGTGGTGCACACCGGCGACTTCAAGATGGACCAGCTCCCGCTGGACAACCGCCTCACGGACCTGCACGCCTTCGCCCGGCTTAGCGAGGAGGGCATCGACCTCCTGCTGTCGGACTCCACGAATGCCGAGGTCCCGGGCTTCGTCCCGCCCGAGCGCGACATCTCCAATGTCATGCGCTCGGTCTTCGCGGGCGCCCAGAAGCGCATCATCGTGGCGAGCTTCGCCAGCCACGTCCACCGCATCCAGCAGATCCTCGACGCGGCCCACGAGTACGGCCGCCGCGTCGCCTTCGTCGGCCGGTCGATGGTCCGCAACATGGGCATCGCCCGCGACCTGGGCTACCTGCGCGTCCCGCCGGGTCTGGTCGTCGACGTCAGGACCCTCGACGACCTCCCCGACCACGAGGTCGTGCTGGTGTGTACGGGTTCCCAGGGCGAGCCGATGGCGGCCCTGTCCCGCATGGCCAACCGGGACCACCAGATCCGCATCGTCCAGGGCGACACGGTGATCCTGGCGTCGTCCCTCATCCCGGGCAACGAGAACGCGGTCTACCGCGTGATCAACGGCCTCACCCGCTGGGGCGCCAACGTCGTCCACAAGGGCAACGCCAAGGTCCACGTCTCGGGCCACGCCTCGGCCGGCGAGCTGCTGTACTTCTACAACATCTGCAAGCCGCGCAACCTGATGCCGGTCCACGGCGAATGGCGCCACCTGCGCGCCAACGCCGAGCTCGGCGCGCTGACGGGTGTCCCCAAGGACCACATCGTCATCGCCGAGGACGGCGTCGTGGTCGACCTGGTCGAGGGCCGCGCCCGGATCGTCGGCAAGGTCCAGGCGGGTTACGTGTACGTCGACGGGCTGTCGGTCGGCGACGTCACCGAGGTCCACCTCAAGGACCGTCGGATCCTCGGCGAAGAGGGCATCATCTCGGTCTTCGTGGTGGTCGACTCCACCACCGGCAAGATCACCGGCGGACCGAACATCCACGCCCGCGGCTCGGGCATCGAGGACAACGCGTTCGACGCGGTGATCCCCAAGATCGCCGAAGCCCTGGCCCGTTCGGCCGCCGACGGCGTCGCCGAGCCCCACCAGCTCCAGCAGCTGATCCGCCGCACCGTCGGCAAGTGGGTCTCCGACACCTACCGCCGTCGCCCGATGATCCTGCCTGTGGTCGTCGAGGTCTGACGCTCCGTCGGGCCCGACCTGGAGCGGGGCACCTCGATTTGCATCGGGGCGCCCCGCTCCAGTACGTTTACGGCTCCGCCTGACCGGGAACCCGGCACATCCGTGTGCCAACGAGGGTCCTCGGAGGACCGGAAATACCGACTCAGAATCTCTGATAAAGTCGGTCCGGTCGAAAGGCAGCCGAAAGGCAAAGGCCCTCCAACGGCCACTGGAAACGGAATCCGAACCGGAAACGGAACGGAAAAAGAATCTGGTAAGGTTGGAAACACCGAAGGGAAGCGCCCGGAGGAAAGCCCCAGAGAGTCTCTGGTG